>CBDICS010000065.1:0-176232 GCA_965277415.1 Saprospiraceae bacterium | reverse complement strand
TCCTTCTTTAAAATCATAGGCTTTATCGAACTGGGGTTCGATAGCTATTTCACCATTTGTTCGGATGTATCCCCATTTACCATTGATTTTCACTCTTGCCAATTTTTCATAGAAACCAAAAGCTTCATCATATTGAGGTTTAATTGCAAAATTACCTTTGATATCAATATATCCCCATTTACCGTCAATTTGTACAGGAGCTAAATTATGAGAGAAACTAAAAACATTATTAAATCGTGGTTTGATCACGAATTGTCCTTCCTTATTAATAAAGCCATATTTTCCATTTTGTTCAACTCTGGCAAGTCCATCAGAAAAACTACTTGCATAATCATAAATAGGAGAAATCGCTAATTTCCCATTCTTACCAATGTATCCCCATTTATCTCGAATTTTAGCACAGAATAATCCTTCGGAATCACTAAGTAGATATTCTAGTTTAGGTTCTATTATAAATGTACCGTTTGTATTAAGTACGCCCCATTTACCATCAATTTGTACTGGAGCGAGTCCATCAGAAAAAGTACTTGCAGACTCAAATTTTGCAGGGATGACCATTTTACCACTGCGATCTATAAAGCCCCAAAGTTTATTGATACGAACGCAGGCAAACCCTTCTTGGAAGGGACTGGTTACTTCGTATTGTGCATCAATAACAAACTTTCCGGCTCTGTTAATGAAACCACTTTTAGAATCCATTGTTTTGAAATCGGTATAACCAGCGGAAGCTAGGTCTTCTGAAAAAGCGTCTATGATATTGAATTGTGGTTCAATGTGGATATGTCCTTCTCGATTAATATAGCCTCGGTCAAATCCGTTTTTCACTATAGCTAATCCATCGCTAAAATCATTACAGCGATCGTATTGATTGGTAGTGAAGGCCCATTCAAAATTTTGAGCGTTTAAAAAAGTACATAAAAAAAGCGAAAGGATAATGATGTTTACCTTGTTCATGGTTATGATTATAATTTAGAAGTTGTTCAAAAATAGCTCACTAAACTACGAAACGATCTTTTGCCCCAATACTTCCTTATAAAAATCTCACGTAGCTCTGCTATGCAGCGATTTTAAAGCCTCGTCTTGAGACAAAATATCTATTTCTCGAAATAGCAGCCATTTTTCAACAACTTCTTATTAAAAGTAAGAACAAAGATACGAGGATTTTCACTTTGAAACCTAAAGGTAATGTTAAGATAGTATAGTGGTTACTTCGTTTGTGATCGACCTGCGGTCTTGTGATCGCTTCGCTTGTGAGGCTATGCTTTTGGTGTTTTTGCAAGATTTTGATCGGTCATTTTTACTTTATTCAGACTAATGGATAATTTTGAAATGGTTGTTTATAAGATAGCTGTATAGACAGGAAATTCACAGTTTTGATTATATTGATGGCTCATTGTTTTCCTTCTTTGACAAATCCTGTGGACAAGCTGTCTCAAATACTGGATTTGTCAAATAATCATCTGATATAGATTATGAAAAAAATATTTACGATTAGTCTTATTTTATTAACCTTTATTTTGTTGACTTGTACACCAACAGAAAAGCCTAGTACTCAGTTGAATCAAATCCAGGTCATTGGTTCTCATAATAGTTATAAACATAAAATGGATCCATTGATTTGGCAAGGATTACTGATAGAAGATTCTGTACAGGCAATGCAACTGGACTACGGACATATATCCTTGACGGATCAATTAAACTTAGGTCTTCGATCTTTGGAAATTGATGTTTATCACGATCCTGAAGGCGGAAAATTTAAAGAGCCCTTTGGTTTGAAAATGATTGCAATGCAGGGAGGAATTCCTAGCCCTTTTGATAGTACGATTATGAAACCACCAGGGCTTAAAGTACTTCATAGTCATGATTTTGATTTTAGAAGTAATTGTGGGACATTTAAAATTTGCTTAGAGGAGATTAATCAATGGTCAAGCAAAAACTCAGGACATTTACCGATTATTATTACAATCAATACAAAAGAAGAATTTATTGACCGCCCAGGGTTTACAAAACCTCTGGTTTTTTCAAAAAATGCATTGGACACTATTGATATGGAGATCCAGTCTGTTTTTTCTACCGAACAACTAATTAGGCCTGATGATATTCGTGGAGAATGGACTACTTTAGAAGAAGCTATTTTATCGAATAGTTGGGGAAGTCTGGAAAATGCTAAGAATAAATTCATTTTCGTACTGGATCAGGATAATGAAGTTTTAGATCGATATATTGAAGAACATCCTTCACTAAAAGGTCGGATCATGTTTGCGAATGCTCCAGCGGGTACAGATGAGGCAGCCTTTCTAATTTTAAATGACCCTATTGAAGATTTTGATCTGATTAGACAAAGAGTCAAAGAAGGTTATCTAGTTCGAACACGTGCAGATGCAGGAACTTGGGAAGCCAGAAGAAATGACAAAAAACGATTTGAAAAGGCTATTGCTTCCGGAGCACATGTGATTAGTACAGATTATTATATACCGGATAAAGATTTAAAAACAAACTATCAGGTTCAGTTGCCAGGAGGCATCTATAGTAGAGTAAGAGAAATGGGAAAGTAGAGAGATATTAGACATTGGTCATAATAGTCAACATGGCGATTGCAAGAACAATATTTTAGACTTGTGTTATGGTGATCAGTCCTATGGACTGTGTGATTTGGTGATCGCTTCTCTTGTGAGCAGTTACTTTTGGCAGACTTCTAAAATTTTGATCATTTATTTTTACTTAGTCCATATTTAATTGATAATCTTGCGATTGTACTGACGCGAAATGGTTTGGGAGAATCCCAAACCATTTCGCGTCAGGTATAATAACCAGTGCCTAATATAGAAAATTAACTGGTTTCAATTTTTTCCCAAGCTTCAGTCAAGTCCATATTGATAGCACTTTCCCATTTTTTATTTGGCTGCATTTGGATGTTTTTTAATAATTCCAATTGCCTTGGCGAAAATACAGAATTAGGCGATTGTCCTTTTCCAATTAGACTATTTGCTTTGACTGCCTGTAGTTTGGTCATTGGTAAATACTTATAGCTGCTTTTATAGAGATAATATTTAGTCTCTTTATCAAGTCTGAACGTAGACTTTTCAGAAACATACTCAGAGCCTAAAACTCTTTCAGCTGCTAGTTGCTGATCTAAGTCATCAGAATATACATGTTTAGCGCAACTTTTTGTTTTTGCCTTATTGATTAAATCATTGAAGCTGACAACTTCGGGAGAAAATTCTACTTTGACAACTTCTCTACCTTTCATAAAGCCTGCTTGAGTTTCAATGACGCCTTCGATATCAGCTATCTGTTTCTCTCCGCTCCAAAAACAATACATAGAAAGATAGGTCGTTTCTTTCCCATTTAGTTCAGCAGACAACTCGCTTTGTAATAATTGTAAGTATTTAGGGACTTTAACTTTTTGTTTCTTTATAACCTTGATGATTGATTCAACTACAGCTAAAGGAGAATAATTACCGCTTATTCGGTTGATTAGATTTTCTTTTTTATCATTGATGATTCTAACAACAGGATTATTCCAAGAAGGTTCTTTAAAATAATTAAGGACTTCTTTGTCTGCTCCTCCTTTATTATTAAAGATTGCAAGCGGGACAAAGTATGTTTCTATTGCTTCGACAATTAAAGGATGACTCAGCACATTGCGCCCATAATTTTGACATGTTGCGCAACCGGGTACTTCTTGAAAAAGCAAAAATATTGGTTTGTTTTCATTTGACGATTGAGTAGTTGCTTTTTTTATATCCCGAAGCCATTTGACTTTGCCGAGTTCCTTTGGTTGATTATTAGTGATTGTAGCAGACACAATTTTTGGGATAATTGATGTTTTAGTATCTTTTTCTTTTTTTGCTAAACCTGCTCCGAAAATTACGATAGAAATTAAGATGGCTAACTTCATGCGATGAATGATTTTTAGGTTTTTAATTAAGCTGTCATAAACATATAGCTATGCTTATGGCTTCTTATACAAAGATAAAGTATAAGTATCCCGAAAGTATCACGGAGAAGTATCATAAGTATGGTTCTTTGACAAAATACGGGTTTTGTCAAAGAACCATACTTATTACGATTTACCAGTCAATTTGAAAACTTAAAAGTGGTGTCAATCCAGATTGATTTCGACCTGTCCAGGTTTTGGTATCTGGATCATATGTTCGATCTAATCTATCTTCATTATTTCGATTGATAAAATTTTGAACATCAAGAGAAATAGTCCAGGCAGATTTTAGATTATCCTTCCTATATGCAATTCTGAGATCTGGGCGAAAATAAGGAGATACTCGCTCCGAAAATGGTTGGCTCCAATCCCAAGGTGGATTTTGACCATCACCAGATTGTCCTTCTAGAAGGGGCGTGATTCGACCTCCTCCATTGTATAGTAATTTTAAGCCCGTTTGTAAGGTTGCATTATTCTTAAAAGTGATTTCTTTGCCCCCCATAAAAGTTGCAGAGTAATTACTATTATAGCGAGTATCATAAAAATTACCACTTAAATCAGAATAAGTAGAGTTGAAAACAGAACCGGATAATAAGAAAAAAGTCTGATCATCAAATGCTTTTTCTACGGAGATGTCCGTTCCAATATTTTGCCCTTTGCCTTTACTTACTAAGGTTTCGATAGCATAACCATCAATATCATTGAGGATAGAATGAGTATTTCCTATTTCAGCGCTGACTGGTACATCGAATAGACGCTGATAGTATGCTTCGATATGAAACCTTGCTTTTTTTCCTATTACTTGATCAAAAGCAGCAACAAAATGATGAGATTTGATCAGTTCAAGGTTTAAGTTAGGATTTCTATTATCTATAATTGTAAAATAAGAACCAATAGGTACCATTCTGCTATGTAAACCATAAGCAAGGCTTAAAGCATTTTTTTCTGAGAGTTGATATTTTAATCCTAGTCTGGGCTCTATCGAATGGGTATTGTTTAGCGTCAAAAACATAGCATGAATACCTGCATTAATGCTTAGTCTTTCAGTAGGTTTAAAACGAAACTGTAAATAAGGTTGAATCAAAAAAGTGCTTCCTTGTTTATCCAACCATAATTGATCCGTTGTTTCTGTAAGTTTATCTTTATGAAAAAGATCATAGGAGATGCTATTTAGAAATAAGCCTGTTTTCATACTTGTACGAGTACTGATTTTTCTGTTGTAAAAACTTGTAAGTACATAACGCACATTGGTGTATGCTTCATCATTGACAGTAGTGGCTATTTTTTCTAGGCTGATAGTATCATTTCTAAAAATAATCTTTTGCCCCATTGCAGCGATAGAAGTTTTAATATAAGATTTATCGTCAATGAGATAGGTATGTGTAGCACCTAAAGCGCCCATATCAGTTTGAAAATCTCTGGTTAGTTTTTCACTATATGTACTTTCTGTTGTTAAGGTATCAATCGTTCGCTGGAATTCATCACTTAGCCCACCAATGCCCCAAATTGATAAGGTAGATTTATTATTTTTAGAAGGAAAATAAAGTTTGAAAGAAAGATCTTGAAAAATATTATCTGCTCTTGGATTGACAAGGTAAATCCCCATTTGATTAAGCAAACCAAGGGTAGAGTAGCGGTAATTAATCAAATAGGATCCGCGTCCCTTTTTAAACGGCCCTTCTGTTGAAAAGTCTAAGCCTAACATTCCTGCTCTAAATGAATATTCTCGTTTTTCTCGGTTTCCTTTTCTAAACTTGATATCAAATACACCGGCGAAAGCATTGCCATATTCCGCTGGAAAAGCACCAGTAGAAAAATCAGAATTGCTTAGCATACTAACACTAAAAACAGTAATGCCACCTCCTGAAGAACCTCTCCTGGCGAAGTGATTGGGATTGGGAATATCGATACCTTCTAACCTCCATAGTAATCCTATACCAGAATTTCCGCGAATGACAATATCACTCCGGCTATCTCTAGATGGTTGGACACCTGGGAATCCCATGGTCATTCGACTAGGATCATTGGCACTGGCGGCATATCGTTGGGTTTCTTCTACAGAAAAGGATCGGGTACTAACGATTGACAATTCATTGAGTGGTTCATTTGAACTTTGAAAATCAGTAATAACAACTTCATCTGTGGTGATGCCTGATTCAACTAAAGAGATGTCTAGGTTTGCTTCTTTTGCAGAATTAAGAATGATGTTATCACTAATAAAAGACTGGTAACCAAGGTAAGAACAAATTATTTTATGTCTTCCAACCGGGATATGCTCTAAACGGAAATTACCATCAATATCAGTAGTCGTACCAATCGGAGGATCAATTTGGGCAAGAGATATTGTAGCACCAATCAATGGTTGCTGTGTATCTTTATCAATAACAGTCCCTTTGATTGTTTGCTTTGGAGGATCAATTTGACTCATTGCCAAAAAAGGAAAGCAAAGAAAGATTAAAAAGATGTTATGAGTTTTCATAGCAATGTGTTTAATTCTCTGAAGATTCATAGAATCTAAAGTAAAAAATTGTAGAACGAAAAGTTTTGTTTTAGCTTTATTTTTTGTTGATAGCCCTATTATTGGTCTTGTACTATTATTGTTTGTGCTTTTTTCATTTGCGCTGAAATTTGGAAAGTGAGGATATGGTAAAACATGATGAAATCAGAAATAAGACTTAAGAAAGGATATTTAAAGGTTGCAGGTTTATTTTTTTCGAAAACAAAATGCCCTAGCCATGCAAAAAAGTAGGCACAAAATGGGGCAATTGCTAGTAACCAAAGTGGTCCTTCAACCGAGGCATAAACGATAAGTCCGATGAATAAGCCTGTTCCAAAGAAATGTAATGCTCGACTTGTAATATTACTATGTTCTGTAAGATAGTATGGATAGAATTCTTTGAGTGATTGATATTGTTTTTCCATTGTCTTAAATTATTAAACAGAAATTGTTCACAAAATAGGATGAAAATATATGCACAAGATCTAAAAAATCAAGAATGAGCGTCAGGTAAATTGCGATTCATATATATTTGAAATTATTAAATATTAATTAAGAATGTGAATATTTGATTAAAATCCCGATTTTTATGGGTAGAACATACTTCTAGAATAATTCAATAGGTAGAAGTTGTCCAAGGCAGGCTCTAAAAAAGAAAATATGCGTTTTATTATCACAGTTATTTTGACATTTACGTTTTATAGTTTCCTATTTAGCCAAACTGAGGCAATTGATGATATTGTCAATAGAGGCATTGCGCTTTTTGAAGCGGGGAAGTATCAAGAATCAGTTAATGAATATGAAAAAGCTTTATCCTTAGACAGTAATTCTCCACTGGTCAATTATGAAATTGCCTATAGCTATTTTGTAATGGGCGAGCATGAGAAAGCAATAATGCATATAGATAGAATCTTAAAAATAAAGTCTAAATTTCAAAACCTTGCGTACATAGTGAAAGGGAGTTGCTATGATGAAATGAAAAAAACTAAAAAAGCGATAAAAACTTATAAAGCAGGAATTAAGAAATACCCTGAAGATCATTTGTTGCGATACAATTTAGCCTTGACCTACTATCGTTCAAAGGCGTATGAAGCTGCTGAATATGAATTGATCGAAGGAATATATGCTAACTCTATTCATGCTAGTAGCCATTTGCTATTGGCTAAATTGAATAAAGAACAAGGGAAAAGGATTCCTTCAATATTGTCTTTATATTTCTTCTTGTTATTAGAACCTGATACAGGTCGAAGCAAAGATGCCTTGAAAATGTTAGAAGATCAAGTGTATAATAGGGTTAGAAAGAAAGAAGGTAATAGCTTCGAAATCAGTATTGGATCACCAGATCTGGAAGATGATTTTTCTACAGTCAATATGATGCTATCTTTAAAAGCAGCTATGAATGTAAGTGAGGATAAAGGCAATAAGACTAAAGCCGAACTCTTTGTTGAAACGACAGAAAACCTTTTTTCAATTCTAAAAGAGACTTCTGAAGATAAAGTTGGTGTTTATTGGGATGTATATGTACATCTCTATACTCAAATTCTGGAATCCGATCATCTCGAAGCATATTGCTACTATATTAGTCAATCAAAAGGCGAAATCCTTCAAAATTGGTTTGATGAAAATGAACAAAGTTTTAATAGTTTTACTAAATGGATAAGTGAATAATATTTATTTAAACAGGTTATTAGAACTTGTCAGGAATCTATTTTACATTTCAACCTATAAAATCTACGGTTCACCTTGTTCTATAAAACTTATAATTGCTTATAACATTAATATTGTGAATTAGAAATGTATTTTTAAAGCAGGTTTGATTTTGTGTTTATGCCTACAAGAACAAAAAAATATTTAGGGTTTAACGATTTCTGGTTAATGTTGATTGGAATTCCTATCGTAAGCTTTATGATCTCAGCACTTATGTTTGGTCATGAGTTTAAAGATCAATACCTCCTAAACCTCTCCAAATGTAGTATTATAGGCTTAGTCTATGTATCAATCTATTGGTTGATTTTTAGAGAGTTATTTATATATTTTCGAAAAAAGCACCCTGATCTAAAAGAGTCTGCTTCGAGGATCATCTATCAGGTGATTACTATTTTAATAGTTTATATTTTAGTTAAATTTTTACTGGATCTGTTTTTACAGAATTACATACATACTATTTTAGATATTCCACGACCAAATGGTCCTGCGACAATTGTTGCTTCCTTGACGGTTTCTTTTTTTGTTATTACCATTTATGAAACAGTATTTTTTTATACTAAACTTCAAAAATCAATCACGGAAAAGGAGCAACTAGAAAGAGAAAACATAAAATCTCAACTCGAAGGATTAAAAAATCAAGTTAATCCTCATTTTCTTTTTAATAGTTTGAATACTTTGACTTATTTGATCCCAGAAGATCAGGAGAGGGCTGTGGGCTTTGTGCAAAAACTGTCAAAGGTTTATCGGTATATTTTGGAAATTAAGGATGAAAAACTCATTCCTTTAACGGAAGAATTAAAATTTTTAGATTCATACATTTTTTTACTAAAGGAACGATTCGGTGAAAATTTTCAAATTACCGTAGAGATTCCAGATGCGTTCTTAACGCATAAAGTCGTACCTCTTTCTTTACAATTATTATTAGAGAATGCAATAAAGCATAATATTATTTCTAGTCTAAAACCATTAAGCGTTGAGGTTTTTGTAGAAAAAGGAAAGTTAATTGTTCGTAATAACCTTCAGAAGAAAAATCAGGTGATGAACTCTACAAAATCTGGACTTCAGAATATAAAAAATAGATACAGCTTTTTTTCCAATAAAAAAGTAGAAGTCTTAAGTACTTCAGAGTATTTTATTGTAATGTTGCCTTTACTTAGGATGGCTCAGAAGGTACAAGTGAAGTAGAACTTGTCTATAAGCTAAAAACACTTCATACACTATGAAAGTACTTATTATAGAAGATGAAATTCCAGCGGCTAAGCGCCTTCGTAATCTAATCACTCAACATTGCCCAGAAGCAGCAGTTATGGATGTAGTAGATAGTGTGGAAGGAGCAGTTCAATGGTTGAATACATTTGAATGTCCAGAATTAATTTTTATGGATATTCAACTTTCAGATGGATTGAGTTTTGATATTTTTAACCAAACGGAAGTCGTCTCTCCGGTTATTTTCACAACAGCTTATGATCAATATGCACTCAAAGCTTTCAAAGTGAATTCTGTTGATTATTTACTCAAACCAATTGATCCCAAAGAATTGGAATGTGCTTTTGAAAAATTTAAAAACCTTCATCAGCAATCTCAAGAATATGACAGGACTGCTATTCAAAGTCTAATATCGTCAATTACTCAAAAGGAATATAAAGAAAGGTTCTTAGTTAAGGTTGGCCAGCAATTGAATTACTTGCAGGTTAAGGAAATTGCTTACTTTTATTCGGATGATGGATTGGTTTATGCATTGACAAATGCGAATCGTCGACATGTTTTAGATTATACTTTAGAACAACTTCATGATGTACTAGATCCCAAACATTTTTTTCGAATCAATCGTAAAATTGTAATTCATATTGATGCAATTCATAAGATTCATACTTATTTTAATAGCCGTCTCAAACTAGAATTAGTACCCAGAACAGATTTTGAAGCAATCGTTAGCCGTGAACGAGTAGGGGATTTTAAATCGTGGTTGGATAATTAAGTGCCGAATTTTATATATCCCGTGTCCCTAAGGATGAATATCACAAGAGTCCGTTTTATACTCGTTTTTTGCATTATTTTTTAATTTCTTCCGAAACTATTTTTCGCATTGCCCAAATAAAACGATCTAAATCCTTAGTTACAGTATATACATTAGGCGTAACTCGAATCCCATGAAGGTTTTCCCAATTGATAGCCACGACATGAATGTGATACTTTTGATGTAAGATATGAGCTAGTTTGATCGAAGGGATACCATCAATAGAACAAAGACAAATAGCGCCGGAAAGAGCTTCAGATTTTGGGGTATGGAATTTTACCTCAGGGATATCCGCCAGTTGCTCTGTCCAATAGTTTTTGAGGTAGAATAACCTTTTTTGTTTACGTTCGGAACCTATCAATTGATGAAAATCAACAGCATTACCTATAGCATGTTCAATGGCACCGGAACGTGTACCGAGGTGTTCAAATTTTCGAATATCAGTATCTTCTAATACTGGCGCTGCAAATAATGGATAAAGTTTTTTGATCTTTGATTTTTTTACATAGAGCATACCACTTCCAAAAGGCGCACAGAGCCATTTATGTAAACTAGTACCCAAATAATCACAAGCTAAATCTGGAATATTATAATTGATATGAGCAAAAGTATGTGCAGCATCTAATAATACTTCGATATTATGATTATGAGCAGCTTGAATGATTTCTTTAGCAGGCATTAACTGGCCGCACCAATTAATCATATGTGTGAGGTGGACAAGTTTGGTTTTAGCAGAGAAAGCACTTTTGAAAGTATTAACGATTGTAGTTGTATCTTCTATTGGAAACTCAAAGTTTAACCATTTCAATGTGATCCCATCTCTATGTTCTCTTTGCTTCCATGCATTGATCATATTAGGATAATCCTGTTTACATAGAATCACTTCGTCTCCGGCCTTTAGAGGTAAACCGAAGATTACGGTTTCCAGGGCTTCGCTTGAATTTCTATTGATTGCTATTTCTTCTGGTGAACAGCCCGCCAAATCTGCTAGTTTAGAACGGATGGCTTCTTTCCCTTTATCTAGGTGTCTCCACATATAATAAGATGGAGATTCATTAGCAAATTGGTTATAGCGTTCGACTGCGTCTTGGACTACCTTGGGTTGAGGGCTTACACCACCATTATTCAGGTTGAGCAGAGCAGATGAAACAGTATATGCCATTTTGATTTGATACCAAAACTCTTCATTAGAAGCACAATCATCCAGATTTAGATATTCAACTTGGTGAAAAGCATTTTTTAGATTAGAAGCAAAAGTAGGCGTGATTAAAGAACCAGCTGTGACCGTTCCTGCGAGTGTTCCTAACTTAGATAAAAAATTTCTTCGGTTAAATGACATGGTTTAATTTGCTAGTCTGTAAAGTTGTTCAAAAATAGCTTGCTTAAAACAAATAGTCATTTTTGAACATCTTCTATTAAAACGAAACAAGCTATAAAATGGCTAGGACCTTTGGTTTGTCCTTTTTTTTAGTGGACTTGTCGATTTTAACTTAATGAAAAGTGCAGAATTGACCTAACTAATATAAATTTAGGGAAAATCATCCGACAAATAAAAAAACAATCCCGATGTATAAAATCATCGGGAAAGAAAATGTGAGTTGTTTTATCCTAATTCTGTCTGTTCCTTCGGAACAGGCAGATTGGATTTTAACACAATTTAAATAATCTTTCGTCTAAATAGAGATTGAATTCAATTATTTTATGCTTTTAGAGCATTTTGTAGCCAAATAAAACATAAAAAGCCTGTTTTGTCTAGACAAAACAGGCTTTTTATGTTTTATTTTACGGAATTTACTTATTACTAATATAGTTAAAAACAGGCTTTTTTAGATCTATATCCATTTTATTCTTTGAAATATTATTATTAAACCCCTCAGGGAAAAAGCCTTCATCAAGAACTTGAGCAGAACCATGATTTTCAATGATATTGAAATTTTCTAGACTACCAGCATTATTAATAACCATATGATTATCGATAAAACCTGTATTTACTAGGCTTCCAAGGTTAACGAAAGTATTATGGTTTTCGATCAGACCTTCATTAAAAAAACGATGATTATTTGTAAAAATACGCTTGTTATCGCATGTTCCTTCATTAATCCATTCCTCAAAATTCATGATATTACCCTCATTTACTACAGTACCAATATTATCATTTTTTACTATACCATAATTCTGGAAGATTCCATTCTTTTGTATATACAATTCGGATTCAATAACAATCTTGCCTTCATTCTTTAAAGTAAAATTGACTTTGAGGTTTTTATCAATCACAGGATAAGAAGTTTCTTCATCCATTCTGGGGACAAAGGCATGTATACCGAAAGAGGGGATACCAGAGGTCCAATTAGCAGTGTTTGACCATTGATTATTGGCCTTCCCTGTCCAAATTGTTTGATTTGACATAATTAACCATTTTCATTTACTATTAAATAGTCAGTAGGAGACTATATTATTATGGGGGTATCAAGCTTTAAAAGCAAAAACTATGCTAAAGGGGAACTTGATTAGAATAAAAAATGAAAGAATGGAAAAGAACAATACAGGTAGAACCGATAGGTGCTGATTTCATAATGTATTAGCTTTAGAGTATGAGGGACTGAATATTTCATTCTTTGACAAATCATGTTAACAAACTGTAATACGATTAAAACAGCCATATGAAGCCTAGATATCGTATATAGATTGGCTTAAATACAAGATTTATCGAAGAACCATATTTTATTAATACCTTCACAATTTAAGAATTTAGATTTGCTAAAATAAATCGAAGACACATTTATTTATGTTAAATATTATACATTTATATAAATTAGCGTCGATATAAAGACAAAATTATTAGTTACTAATCTGTTTATTTGACTAATTCTGATTTTTCTTGTTTAGCTAATAGGTTATGTTGAACTTGTTCAAGTCTTTCTTGTTTTTTTTACCAGAAAAACTTTATTTACTATAAAAGGTATTTATTTAAATGAAAAGTGACTAAATATTTTGAATTTGAGTTGAGATAAAAGACTCTTCAATATTAAAAAAAACAGCCTCATGGAAAATCCAATTAAGATTTATACATCTAATCAAAGTTTTGAAATAGAACTAATGAAATCGAAACTAGAAGAAAATAAGATCGAAAGCTATATACTTAATAAGCAAGATTCTGCCTATGTTGTTATTGGTGATTTAGAATTATATGTTGATAACAAAGATGTGGAAAGAGCAAATGTAATACTAAAAGAAGCGAATTTATGATGAAAGAACTTTTTGAAACGATGCCTCAAATAGGAGAAGTTATATGGATTGGTATCCGTCCTCAAAAAAGAGAAGCACTTCAATCAGTAAGAGCGGCGAAAATTGATGTTGAAGCTGGACTTATTGGAGATCATTATGCAGGTAAGAGTAAAAAACGTCAGATTACATTAATTCAAGCGGAGCACCTTGATACACTTGGGTCAATATTAAAAAGTAAAGTTGATCCTATGCTAACTAGAAGAAATATCATAGTAAAAGGAATTAATTTGCTAGCATTCAAGGATAAGCAATTTTCCATTGGAGAGGAAGTCATTCTTGAATTCACAGGCTTATGTCACCCCTGTTCACGAATGGAAACCAACCTGGGCCCTGGCGGGTATAATGCAATGAGAGGTCATGGAGGGATCACGGCAAAGGTGATTAAGGGAGGAGAGATAAGAGTAGGAGACGAAGTAAGGTATAATACTAAAGCTGTCTAAAACATTTATTAAACAAAGTCAATAAAAGAATATGGGATTTTTAGATCAATTTAAAAAAACGAGAGACTCAGGTATCCATCAAGATTGGAAAATCATAAACTCCGAATTGGGGCTTCAAGCAGCGATTGATGAATCATTCAATCGACCAGTAGTATTATTCAAACATAGTATTACTTGTGGTATAAGTGCTGGTGTGAAATATAGCTTGGAGAGTTCATGGGACTTTTCAAAAGAGGAGCTCACACTGTACTATTTGGATTTATTAAATTTTCGGCCTATTTCCAATAAAATAGCAGAAGATCTTGGTGTTACGCATCAATCTCCTCAAGTCATTCTTCTCAAAAAAGGAATGGTTGCTTATGCTACTTCGCACCATCAGATTAGTGTAAAAGGATTAAGAGATCAGATATAAGCGTAAGTAAGTCTTTCAATTTCTTTAATTTTAATTACTATAGAATTAAAACACACATATCAATGAAATCTAAAAAGGTTGAATTTACAAATGCTAATGGCTATAAACTTTCAGCAAAGTTAGAGTTACCGGCTGACCAGTATCCACACTCTTATGCTTTATTTGCTCACGTATTTACAGGCAATAAAAACCTTACTGCGACTCGTCATATCAGCAGAGCATTGACTTTAGATGGTATAGGTGTATTACGATTTGACTTTACCGGTTTAGGGGATAGTGAAGGAGATTTTGCTGACACTAATTTTACATCTAATGTTGAAGACTTAATGGCTGCGGCTAAATTCCTAGAAGAAAATTATCAAGCGCCTAAAATTATGATAGGTCACTCCTTAGGTGGAGCAGCAGCGATCTTTGCTGCTTGCAGATTGTCTTCTATTCAAGCTGTCGCTACGATAGGAGCGCCTTCTGAGCCAAAACATGTAAGCCATCTTTTACAAGACAGCTTGGATTCCATAGAACAAAAAGGAGTTGCTAAAGTATCAGTAGGAGGTAGGGTTTTTACGATCAAAAAACAGTTTTTGGATGATATTCGAAGCAAGAATATGTATAATCTATTGAGAGAGCTTCGGAAGCCTATTCTTATATTGCATTCACCACAAGATACGGTTGTTGAAATTGAAAATGCTGCAAAGATTTATCATGCAGCACACCATCCTAAAAGTTTTGTAACATTGGATGGCGCAGACCATATGCTGTCTAATAAGAATGATGCGGCCTATGCAGGAAGCCTTATTGCTTCATGGGCAATGCGCTACTTAACTCTTCCTAAGAAGGAAGTACTAAAGTCTGACAGACAAGTTGTAGCTAAACTTGGGGAAATAGGATTTACTACTGAAATTATAGCAGGAAAACATGGTTTGATTTCAGATGAACCAGAAGATGTAAATGGAGAAGACTTTGGCCCTTCTCCTTACCAATTATTGTCTGCGGCTTTGGGGGCTTGTACTGCAATGACCTTGCAAATGTATGCTCGTAGAAAACAGTGGGATTTAAAAGATGTAAAAGTCCATCTTGATCATGGAAAACGCTATGTTGATGATTGTATGACTTGTGAAAAGAAGGAATCAAAATTAGATCATTTTGAAAGAACGATAGAATTGGAGGGGAATTTGACAGAAGAGCAGAAGAACCGTTTATTAGAAATAGCGGATCGATGCCCTGTTCATCGTACACTTGAACGGGATATACGCATCTCAACTAAAATTCAAGATAAATGAAATCACCAATAAAAGTAGGGATTGTTCAAGAAGGGCCAATATATAATAATCTCAAAGCCAGTATGGAAAAAATGGTTGAGATTATTGTAGATGCAGCAACCGATTCTACTGACCTACTTGTATTTGGAGAAACTTGGTTGAGTGGTTATCCTGCCTGGTTAGATCATTGCAATGGCTATGCTATTTGGGATCATGAACCAACTAAAGCTGTATTCTCAAGGATGTACCAAAATAGCATTGCTATTCCAGGGGCAGAAACAGATACGCTGTGTACATTAGCAAAAGAACATAAAATGGTTATTGTTACCGGAGTCAATGAAGTCGTACCTCATGGACCTGGTAATCGAACGATCTATAACTCAATGATCATTATAAATGAAGAAGGACAAATCGTAAATCACCGTCGAAAACTGATGCCGACTTATACAGAAAAATTACTCTATGGTCTTGGTGATAAAAAAGGTTTAGAAGCGGTGGATACAAGTGTTGGCCGGATAGGAGGATTGATTTGTTGGGAGCATTGGATGCCTTTGGCACGTCAGGTGATGCATAATTCAGGAGAGCATATTCATATTGCCCTTTGGCCTAGAGTCCATGAAATGCTACAAATAGCAAGTCGGGCATATGCATTTGAAGGTCGTTGCTATGTGATTGCTGTTGGACAGATAATGTATGGAAAAGATTTTCCTGAGGAGTTAGAATTGCCTGAGCATATTGCGAATCATCCTGGAGGAGTTGTTCTGAATGGAGGAAGTTCAATTATAGGACCGGACGGTCAATTTTTGATGGAGCCTCAATATGACCTTGATGGTACTTTTTACTGTGAACTGGATGTTCTGGATACCATTCTTAGGGAAAGTATGACCTTAGATGTTTCTGGACATTATCAACGCCCAGATGTTTTTGATTTTAAAATTAAATAGAAAACATAATCTAAACAGGATCGAATAATGGAAGAGAAATATATACCTATTGCCTGCCAATTTTATGATGTATTGGAATTGCATGCATCGAGGAAAGAGGAGGTTACCATTGTTTTTTTTGAATCGAGCAAATCTGTGAAAACGATAAAGAGTAAAATTAATACGCTGGTTACTAAAGATAAAGAAGAGTTTCTTGTGTTGCCAGACAATACGAAGATTCGCTTAGATCAGATCCTTAGTATCAACGATACGCAATTTTATGGCAGTTGTGGTTTTTAGAGATTATTTAAAGTACCCTTTTTCTTTTTCCCTTTCGGTTTTTTATTTGTTCGTTCTTCTTTACTTCCTTCCTTTTCTTCTTCTGTGTCGCCCGGATTAAAAATCATTTCTGTACTAGAATAAGAACCACCAAAAGTATCGGCAAGATTAACAACTTGTTGCATGGCGTCGATAAACTGGTCACTTTGTAATTCTTTGAGCGGATGAGTATAGACAGAGATGACTAAATCTTCATATAGGCAATATTTAGCATCAAGTGCTGAATGAAAATTAGCTGCTAGCATCTTTTTTAGCTGACCTTCTTCTAATTGTTTTTCTTCAATTATAGGTGTGAAAATTCGCATTCGGTTAGCACTTTCATCCGTGATAATATACAAGAGTCGTTGTCCGTAGACCAATTGCCAATTACCTAGTTGACCTTCGACGGTTACAGCTTCATTCTCCAATATTTTGCCCATAGTAATGTTATTCATTTGTGCTTGAAGCATTAATGAAATCATTGTAAAAAAAATGCTTAGGAAGAAAGTACGGATCATAATAATAGGTTTTTATTAGCACAAGTCTAATTCAACAGAAATAGACAGATTCTGAAGGCCACAATTAATTCTAAGTTCTAAACTTAAACGGAGCATTAAGTTAGAATTGTATTATAAACCATTTAATAGTTATAAATAGTCTTAGATTGCACAAAGCATGCATTTTGGACAAGCCCTTATTGATTATTCAACCAATTCAATATTTCACCAGTTTTCTTTGTCGCCATATTACTCGGAAGGTCAATACGTTTTTTTGAAAACATATCGATGACTACTTTTTGTTCTTTACTAGGAATAGTGCTATCATTTAAGATGATAAACCGGTTGTTCCGGACATTTTTTGAAAGCGAAGTATTTACTTTTAGAGGTTGTGAAAACATTTTATCCAAATCGAACATACTACCACCTGCATCAATATCAGTCGTCGGTAAGATTGCTTGAGAAAGACCATTGCCAGCATCAAGAATAAAAAGATTATTATATTCTTCTGTTTTAGGAATTAGATATTCTGCTACTGGAAGAACTGGTTTAGGATTATTTTTGTCTGAAATATCAAAAGCAAAATTTCCGAAATCGACAGAACGACCTAAAAGGTAATGCCCCCATACTGTCAAGCCTTTCATCATCCCTGACTGTGCATCTACAGCATCTCTTTCTTTTAAAAATTCAGGATCGATAGGTCCAGTCAGTTTATTATTTTTCACATCATAATAGTAAATACTATTAAAACCTTGAATGGCTATAATTTGATTAGTTGATTCATAAGTATTAGGAATAATATAATACGGAAAGTCTGCACTCCGATTGATCGGCATGACTTTTTTAAAGATACTTGAACAATCAAGCGTGCTTAATACTTCAAATACCCGATGACTATCTCCTAAGTCTTTGTCTAAAGTTTCTTGATTGGCAACAACACAAATTAGTTTTGCAGCATCTTTTGCTAAAAAGATGTTTTTGTCATGGTGCTTATCTACCACCTCGCAATCTTTATGCACTATAGCAGGAATTGTAACAGTTTTGGCGGAATCACTAGTCGTTTTATTGTCATCACTATTGGACGAATCGGCCGTTGATGTATTTGTAATAGTATTGCTATCTGTGTCCGCAGTAGGGTCGCCACAAGCAGCTATGAAGAAAAGAGCTAATAAAAAGACAATTCTAATTGAAATATTCATCTTCAAATCTTTTTTTCGCAAGTTACAGAAAGACTATGAGAAAAGGAAAGACAAATAATATACTAATCTCTAAAGAGAAATGTTAAAATTTATTTAAAATACGAAATCAATCGTAGTTTCGTTTTGATTTACGAAGTCTTTCGTATATAATTGTATACGAAATTATTCGTAGAATGAAATTTTGTCCAATGACTAATGAAAAAAAAATAAAACCTACTGAGGGAGAATTGGAAATTCTTCAAATTCTTTGGGAGAATGGTGCTTCCTCTGTTCGATTTGTAAATGATAAATTGAATGAATTAAGAGAGGTTGGCTACACAACTACCTTGAAGATTATGCAGATTATGGCAGATAAGAAATTAGTAGAAAGGAATACCGAAAGCAGAACACATATCTATGAAGCATTCATTAATGAAGAAGCAACTAAGAAGCAGTTGCTTCAGAAATTCGTGGATTCTACATTTCGTGGATCTGCAATGAAAATGGTCATGCAAGCTTTAGGTAATCATCAAGCTTCAGAGAAAGAGCTTGAAGAAATTAAAGCGCTAATTGAAAAAATGGAAAATAAAAATAGCTAAAGCTGAAAAATTATGGATTTCATACAAAATTTTATATCAGAAGAAGTAATCTATGCTCTAGGCTGGACAGTAATGCATTCACTTTGGCAAGGCTTTTTAATTGCAATTGTAATGGCGATTGCCTTGCAATTATTAAGCAAAAAATCAGCTAAAGTTCGGTATGAGATTGCGACTTTATCCTTGTTTCTTGTTTTTGTATGTTCGGTAAGTACATTTATCTGGCATTTCGAGTCTGCCAGCCAAATTGTCGAACAAGAATTGATTTTAGTTGGAGAAATACCTGCAGCAGATCAGTTATCTGAAGCGAGTTTTTTACAAGGGTTTAGACAGTCTTGCATAGATTATTTTAATGTACACCTTCCTGTGATCGTATTGATATGGTTACTCGGAGTTGGATTTTTTGTTTTAAGATTATTTGGAGGCCTAGCCTACGTTCAAAGGTTGAAATACCATAGATCGACTATGCTTCCTGAGTATTGGCAAGCTAAAGTAAAAATGTTAGCAGAAAGAATTCCAACAAAAAAAACTGCCCTTATTTTTGAATCTGCTTATACAAAAGTACCACTTGTGATTGGATACTTTAAGCCTTATATACTTTTGCCAATAGGTACAATTAATCAATTAGATGAAAAAGAGATAGAAGCGATCATAGCTCATGAGTTGGCACATGTTTTCAGAAAAGACTTTTTGTTAAACATCTTTTTGTCCTTCATTGAAGTATTCTTTTATTATCATCCTGCCGTTTGGTGGATTTCAGGGAATATTCGGCTTGAAAGAGAAAACTGTTGCGACGATATCGCTGTAAGAGTATGTGGCAATTCCTTGGTTTATGCAAAAGCATTGGTTCGAGTACAGGAGCTGAATAGCTATGTGCCTAATTTCGCGATGCCTTTTTCTGGGCAGAAAAATCAATTGATGAACAGAATTAAAAGAATATTAAATCAACCTCAAAATCGATCAAATATCATGGAGAAGTTAACAGCAACATGTTTTTTGTTAATCGCTATTATGTTCTTGTCTTTTAGCGCTAATCATTCGGATAAAATTACAAAACCTGAGCATAAGGTTATATCAGAAATAATGGAGGTGGAATCGAATAGTGATGTATATATTCAACCAAATGTTTGGATTAATTTAGACACGGTGCCAGATAAGAAGAAAGGAGCTGAGCAGCCAAAAAGTATTGAAATCACTCAAGAGAATGGAAAGATTACAGAATTAATTATTGATGGTGAGGTGATTCCTGAAGAAGACTATGAAAAGCACAAGCGCTTCTTTGCAGATGATCATAAAGTAAAAAAAGACAATGGAGAAGATAGTTTTCCGAGCCCACATATTTCTTGGTTGGAAAGAAAATCAAATAATACTTCTGAGCCGCTTACTTTATATAGATTTAAAAATGATAATTCTAAAAAGAAACAGACGATAACTAAAGGGACAAATGAAAATGGACAAGTAGTTATTATCGTAGATTCTGAAGGAACTGATCCTGTGGAAATAATTGTAGACGAAGATGTTATTATAGTTGAAGGTAACGAACTAGAGGATGGTGATACGGCAGTTATTATCGAGGAGCATAAACATAGTTCAGAGGGGCATAATAATTTTCGTTTTTTCAATGGAGATGACAGACTTCAATTCAGAGCGGATTCTATTTCCTGGAGAGGAGATAAGCTTAGCGTGTTCGAATTCAGAGATAGGCTTGGAGCAATTGAGCAAGCACATATTTTTGAAAAAGAATCCTTAAAAAACACTTATCCTGAGATTGTCGAAAGAATGGAACTGTTTCATCGAAAAAATGAAGATGGGCTTAAAGCGCAAGAAAAAGAATTGGAAGGGCATCTTTTTAGATTGAAAAAGGATAAAGAAAAACTGAAGTTTAAACAGAAAAAATCCAAAGAATTGTTTGGTGAATTGAAAGAACACCAACTTAAGCTAGAGCATGATCGACGAAGGTTATTAGAGAAAAATCATTTGTATGGCTCCCTTCTAGATGATAGGCAATTTCCAAATCATGTTGCAAGAAGTATCGCAATGGAGTTAAAAAAGGATGGATTGATTACCGATATGAATGATTTTAGTTTTTCATTATCTAATAAAAAACTTAAAGTTAATGGAAAGAAACAGGCAGCATCTGTATTTAAAAAATATCAAGCACTTTACGAAAGATTATCTGGTAGTGAATTGAAAAAGAAGTCAAAATATCAGATCAACATTAGTCAAAATTAAACCTATTCTAAAGATTTTTCATGAATTGTAAAAATCTGTATATTTGAATATATTTTCTGAACTTTTAATTTTTATAAAATGAAATATTTAAAAATAGACCTTAGTATTCTTACCTGTATCTTATTATTTGCAGGAACATCTGTATTCGCACAGCAGGAGAGTGACGTGAAAAAAGAAAAGAAGGTGGTAATTGTTACTAAAACTGTTGATGAAAATGGAAATGAAATAACAAAGAAGATCATCAAGAAAGGAGATGATGCCGATGTCTTTATAATGAAAAATGATGAAGGTCATGGCATGCATAAAAGGGTAGAGGTGAATGTAGATGATAGCGACGGAGAAAACCAAGTCAAAATTAGAATCAAAAATGGAGAAGGAGATGAAGACGTAGAAGTAATTGAATGGTCTGGAGATGGTGAGATTCCTGCAGAGATGCTTAAAAGGCTTGAAGAAAAAGGGATTAATCTAGAAATGAAAGGAGATAAAAACGTTTTTCATCTTGACATGGATCAAGCATCTAATAAAGCTTGCCTTGGTGTGATGATTGGAATGAAAGAAAGCGTAGAAAATATTAATGGGGAAGAAACGACAACGACAGAAGGTACATCAGATGAAGGCGTTCCAGTGCTTAATATAATTGATGGAAGTGGTGCAGCTGATGCGGGATTATTGAAAGATGATATCATAACCCAAATTAATGGCTCAGAAGTGGCTTCAATTCAAGATGTCTTGGATCTTTTATCTCCTTTTGATGCAGGAGAGACGGTTAACATTGATTATTTAAGAAATGGTCAAGAAAGCCAAGTGACTGCTACGCTAAAGGCTTGTGGTAATCATTCAAGTCAAGAAATAGAAGAAGAATTTGAATGGACAAATGAGGATGGCAATGGCATTAACCTAGATGGAAATAATTGGGTGTTTATTGATGAAGAAGGAAATCAAACAAAAGGTAAAAATCACAAGGTGATTATCAAAAAACATAAGAATGGCGAAGGCCAAGAAGTTATTATAAAAGAAATAGAATTGGATCAAGATGGAGAAAATTCATTTACCTTTGAAGGAAAAAATACACTTGATTTAGAAACCATTGATATTTTTCCAAATCCAACTGATGGTAGACTAAGGTTGAAGTTTACTGCACCTAAAGGGGCAACAGTAGTGAAAGTTACAGATATTAGTGGGAAAGAGGTATATAGCGAAGATTTGAATAGTTTTGATGGAAACTATGATAGAGAACTTGATTTAAGTAAGGCATCGAAAGGGGCTTTGATTTTGTCTATCCATCAAGGTGATAAAGTGTTTTCTGAAAAAATTATATTGCAGCGATAATTTTTTAACGGGACCACTTCAAAATAAAAAAGGCCAGTACATTTGTACTGGCCTTTTTTATTTGTGCGAGGAGAAAAACACTGGTACAAACGGCTTTCGCTGTTTGACCAGTGCTGCAAACCTCCGCTCTCATTCTCGTTGAAATCTTATATATCTTTGGTGCAGACAGCATTCTGGCCGCAAAAATGCAATTTTTTGATAACCTCTAATTAACAATCTATAGTTAATAATGCTAAAATTAATATTTAATAGCTAATTATTAAACGACTAGATGTCAAATTATAAACTTTATTTTTTGAAGCGGATTGCTAGGAGTTGAAGAATCTTCAACAGCGAGTTACTTAACGAATAGATTGAGAGGTTAGTAATTGTGTTTGGCTCTAGGAAAACTCTAACTAGCACAAATAATCAGAACAACATATTAATAATAGACAAAAAATACAAATTATGCAAATTATTTATGTGTACTTTTTTATTTTCTTGATTTCTTATAAGCTTTTTTTATTTATTTGGGTTTTAAAATAGATATTTAATCAATATAAGATACAATTAAATTGAATTTAGAGTTTGATGAAATACGGAGGTTTGAAGACTTGTGACAGTGTAAAATCAGAAAAATCAATATAAATTGTTACTGTTGATAGCTTTATAGCAAATTCGTGTAAAAAAAATACGCAATAATATATTGTAATTTAATATTGTTTTTTTTAAAATTTAACATTTTTTGATTCTATTTGCTGGAGATTTACTTGATTCCTGTGTACAATAGAGAGAAATTAAGTAAACCTTTTCAAATAGTATCATCCAATTTCAGTTTTCTTTTATAGAATTGAAAAGCCTGCTAATATTTTATTACTAGGGCAGTAAAATATTAACAGGCTCTTTATAACCCAAAGGGATATTATCAAGATTGAGTTTTCTATTGAAAAACTCTAATATAATCGACAATCATTCTCTGAGGAAATATTGAAGTTGAATTAGGACTACCTGGCCAGTTACCACCAACGGCAACATTAAAGATAAAAAAGAATGGATTATGGAACTCACTCAAACCACTAGGCGTGATATCTACAATATGATATTGAATATCGTCCATATACCAGACTATCTGAGTTTCATCCCAGACTATTGAAAAGACATGAAACTCATCTGCGTAAATTCCTGAACTCAAAGAATGACCGTTTCCAAAATTAGCATGAGAACCAGCATTATCCCAATGAATAGTCCCATGAACAGTATCATCTCTTCCTACTGCTGATCCGCCAATTAATTCCATAACATCTATCTCACCACATGCAGGCCAACCTACAGAACTAATATTATCTCCTAACATCCATAATGCAGGCCATAAGCCCTGACTTTTAGGAAGTACAGCTCGAATATCTACCCGACCATATTTAAAGCTTTTCTTTCCTTGAGTAGTTAATCTCGAAGAAGTATAATTAAATCCACTTTGTACTTCCTCTTTAGCTTCGATGACAAGGTACTCGTTGTCAGCAATGAAAGTATTCTCTGATTTGTAATATTGCAACTCATTATTACCCCAACCACTAGCGCCATTACCAATTTCATAGTTCCAACAGTCTTCACTTAAAGTACTAGATTGAAATTCATCGCTCCATTGCAAGGTATAGCCAGGATAAGAAAGTGGTGTGGTGTATCCTGTAGTAGGAATGACAAGATCCCCTCCCCCTGTTTGATCATCATCATCCAAAATGGTAATGACTGCTTTTGAGTTAGGAGTATTGGCATTAATTGGATTCAGGAGCAATACCTCAAATCGTTCTTCCGGCTCTTCTAGCTCATCGCCCTTAATTTCAATTGATATAGTCTTTTCTGTTTCTCCAGGGCCGAAAGTTAAGGTGCCATCTGTGCTTGAATAATCTGCGCCACTCGTAGCAGATTGATCAAGAGTTGCATAATTGACTATAGCAGAACCTTCATTTGTACCGCTTAAGGTTACTTTGAGACTAATTGTATTGTCTGTATCCCCTTCAGTAACTTCAAGATCACTAATGTTAATATCAGGTTTTCCATCATTATTCATTCCATCGTCATCTTCAACACAATTGGTCATGAGTAATAAACCAAAAATTATAATAATAAGTAGGTGTATCTTTTTCATAATTTCTTTTTATTCAAAATTAATAATCAGTTTTTGTTGTGTTAGAAGTTGTTTTAAAATGGAGGTTGATTGTAAACATCAGAATGAATGCAAGAAAATCATTTATCTATTTTAAAACAACTTCGTAATTTATAAAACGGAATTATTGTTAAAGCTATTTTTTAAACAATACTAAATTTAATCAGATTCTAATTTTTCATTCCCATGACTAAATTATTTTTACTATAAACCCTAACATAGTCAATTTCCATTTTACAAGGTAGTTTTTCTGGAGAAAGACCTTCTTTTCCCCCTAGATTACCTCCAAATGCCATATTTAAGATCAAGTGGAAGTTTTTATCAAAAGGCCAAGTCATATGATCGTTGTCTTCATTTTTAAAGTTAAACACTAAATCATTATCAACATAAACATTATACTCTTGTTCATCCCATTCCAGAATATAATCGTGAAAAGCAGTATGAATGTCTGTAACTGTAAGGCTAGAGCTTTGTTGTGTTCCAATCATAGGATTATATGCACCAGTATGAGCTGTAACAAGAA
Source organism: Saprospiraceae bacterium (assembly GCA_965277415.1). Taxonomy (GTDB): domain Bacteria; phylum Bacteroidota; class Bacteroidia; order Chitinophagales; family Saprospiraceae; genus JAHDHW01. The sequence continues at coordinate 150,939 of CBDICS010000065.1, read as the reverse complement.
TAGTATCTGGGGCCCATCCTACATTTTCCATAATATCTATTTCTCCACTATAGGGCCATGTTCCATATTCATTGTCAGTAGGTAACATCCATATCGCAGCCCAAGTGCCAAGGCTGCGTTCTATACGTGCACGAACCTCAAATCGACCATACTTCCAATCTCCTTTATTCTTAGTGACGAGGCGTGCAGAAGTATAGGCTCTATTCTTCATTTCTTCTTTTCTCAATTCAATTGTTAATTGTCCATTTTTAACCCTTGAATTCTCTAGTCGTCCTTTTGTGTAATATTGCAATTCATTATTGCCCCAACCGCATCCACATGGCAGATCACAGGCATCTCCTACATCGTAAGTCCATTTGGTAGAATCAGGAAGTCCTTCGTAGTCAAATTCATCTGACCAAATAAGTTGGTATTCGTTTGTTTGTATTACTAATTCTTCTTGTTTAGTTGTTTCTGTGTCTTCGCAAGAGATGAGAGAGAGAAGAATGATAGAAAAAACAATTAAAGATAGCAATTTGGAATTTAAAGTCATTTACTATTCTTTTACAAAAGTCAAGGTAAACCAACCTGTGCTAGGACTACCATCACAAGGCAAGGTTGCTGAAAGTAAAACCATTTCACTTTCCGTAATACTTACAATTTCATATTCAGGACCGGAATCTTCAACACCCATCCAAGAACCATCATCTAAAACTATTTTAAATTCAGAGTTTGTTGTACCACTTGGAATGATTTGATAGGTTACATTAGTAGGTACAGTATAATTTGGATCTTCCACAAAACCTTGACATGCAGAAAATGTCACCCCTCCGTTCATATACTGATGTTTTCCACCTTCAAATTCAAAACACCAACGATCACTTGCTTGGGCAGGAGCAATATCAGGGGAATTAAACCACTCTGCAGAAAAAGGAGTTGGGCCTACTTGTATTGATCCTGGATCTTCAGAAAGCTTCCAACATTTTGAAGTACAATCACCTGTTAGTAGAGCAGTAGTCGGATCGCATATGATATCTGCATCCTGATCAATAGTGATCGTTTTAGTCGCACTGGAAGTACCGCTTCCGCCTTCTTTTGCGGCATGTAAAGTGACCGTATAATTTCCTGCTAATGGATAAAAAACAGTATCTCTTTCCAAAACTGATTTATTTGGCGTAGCACCAGGAAGATCCCAGACAAGGTCAAAAAAACCAGTAGAAGTAATACTTAAAACTATCATATTAGGATTCTCTGAGGACGCTTCCATAGAAAAGTCTGGAGGAGCAGGCAATTCACCAATGTCAATTGACATGTCTTCCTTTGGCTCACAAGAAAGAATGGAAAAGGCAAAAAATAAAAATAAATATTTTCTAAAATTCATTATTATTAGTTTTGTAAAGTGACGGAACAAAATTAATGATAAGCTATTTTAGTGTTCTGAAATTTCATAAACAATGGTCTAAGAAAAAATAGCTTATCATTAATCCCATCTAATAATTTAAATTAATTAATAACCTGGATTTTGTGTTAGCGCACCATTTGTTGCTTGTATCTGATTAGCTGGAATAGGAAATACATTATGAATGCCTTCCGTATAACCTAAGGGGCCTAATTCCTGAGCTGCTCGTTTAGTTCTTACCAAATAAAAAAAGCGGTAACTCTCTAAGGCTAATTCTACTCTTTGCTCATGATAAATAGCATTAAGAAGGTCGTTACCTGATGCAGTTACGTCTGGTAAAATATTTTGATTAGTACCTCTAGCTCTTGCTCGTACCATATTTAAAGATTGGCGAGCGGCTGCTTCATCACCATTATGATAGGCTGCTTCAGCATGCATTAATAAGACACCGGCATAGCGAATTGTTCTATTATTAGATCCTCCATTAGGAACAGGATCACCGAAAGAAGCTTCATCACTTTTGTTATTAAAGTATTTTTTTGGATAATAATCATGTTCAAAACCAGTCGCTTCTTTTGTGAAAACACCTCGGTCTCCCATATTATCACCTTCTCTAAATACGGTGGCAGACAATCTAGGGTCTTCAAACCCTTCTGCAAAAAACTCATCGACTAAATCTTGTGTAGGAATATTAAATCCAAACCCTTCAAATTGGCCTCTTGCTCTTTGAAATACATTAGTGAAACTACCTTCATTGGCAGCACCTTCACCCCAATTTCCACCAGAATTCTGCATATACTGTATTTCAAATACTGAACCTGGACCATTTTCTCCATCAGGTGTAAATATCTTTGCAAAGTCATCCTCTAGAAAATACTCATTAGAATTAATAATCTCTTCTGCAATCTGCTGTGCAGCGCTATAGTTCTCTTGCCAAAGATAAGCATCGACTAAGAGCGCTTGAGCGGCACCTTGAGTGATTCTACCTAAATCTTCAATATCGATATTGACTTCGTTTTGGTAGCACAGAAATGGCTTCAGTTAAATCTTGAATAATGAAATCCCAGATTTCATCAGCTGTAGCACGTTGCAGTGTAAATTCACTAGGAGCTAAAACATGATCTACTAGCGGTACACCACCAAAGACTGTTACGAGATTGTAAAAAAACCAAGCACGGATAAACTTAGCTTCTCCTAAAATTCGTGCTTTGAGTGTTTCGTCCATTTCGATTGGAGGTACTCTTTCTAAGACAACATTTGCCCGATTGACGCCTTGAAAATCTGCTTTCCATTCTGCTTCTAGTAAATCAGTATTGGTAGGCCCTTCAAAAGACTCTAATTGGAGCAATACAAATACATCATTCGGGCCAGACCCTCCTTTTTCAGAATCGTCTGACATGATATCTCCCCAAAACCATCGAAAATGACCAGCAGGAGTCAGTTCAAATTGTAAAGGCGCATATGCTGCATTCACCGCAGCAATGGCATCTTCTTCTGTATTATAGAAATTTTCTTCTGTTACGCCTACAAGAGGAGCTTTTTCCAAAAAATCATCCTTACAAGCAGTAATTGTAAAAAGAAGTAAAAAAAATAGTGCTGAAATATTTTTTAATTTCATCTTGAGTTATTTTTTGTTCTTTGATAAAACCTATGTTTTATAAATCGCTTGATCAAAGAATCTTTTTAAAAGAATAAAATCTTTGAATCAGGGTTTAGAAAGTAACTTGAATGCCTCCAAGGTAAGTTCTTGCTTGTGGATAAAAACCACGATCAATTCCGAGATCCAAAGAACCACCAATTTGACCTATTTCTGGGTCTAAGCCAGAGTAATCCGTTATGGTTATTAAGTTTTGAGCAGAGAAATAAATTCTGAATTTTTCAAACTTTATTTTAGTTAATAATGGTCTTGGTAAATTATAACCAATTTGAACATTCTTTAATCTCAGATAAGAACCATCTTCAATGAAACGATCAGAAACTCTGACGTTTTGATTTGGATCGCTTAAATTAACTCTTGGCTCAGAGTTAGAAGTTCCTGGACCTGTCCAGCGATTAAGTACTGAGGCTGGACGATTAACGAATGTAAAATCATATCTAACCGTGCCATTATAAATATCATTTCCTTGAACACCTTGAAGAAAAAAGCTCAAATCAAAATCCTTAAACTCTAGACTACCGTTTACACCATAAGTGAAATCTGGGATTGGATTTCCAATATATGTTTGATCATCAAAATCAATCATCCCATCATTATTCAAATCTTTAAAACGAATATCTCCAGGAGCAGTATTCTCACTCTGAATAGCATGCGTTTCGATTTCTTGTTGATTTTGGAAGATACCATCAGTCACGAAACCATAAAAAGAAGCGACAGGTTGTCCAACATCGGTTCTGGAAGCACTAGCATTTGCAGATTGAATATACCCTGCAAAAACTGGATCACCGCCAGTCCCTAAACTTGTGACTTCATTTTCTATAAAAGAGATATTAGCACCGATGGAATAAGATAGCGCTCCCGACTTGCCTCGATATTCTGTAGCGAACTCCCACCCTCGATTTTCCATACTTGCAATATTTTGGATTGGAGGGGCTGTCCCTGCTGTAAATGGAATCGGTGCAGCATAAAGCATATCCGAGGTCTCTTTAATATAATAATCTGCTGTAATATTCAATTGACCATCCCAAAATTCCAAATCGATTCCAACATCTGTCTGTGTTATTGTTTCCCATTTAATATCGGGATTAGACGAAGTGGTTGCGACACTACCATTTGTAATGATTTCATTTGGGCCAAAGGTATAGTTTTGACCAGATCGTACAACTGAAGTGTAACTATAATCTCCAATTTTATCATTACCATTTTGACCCCAACTTCCTCTAAGTTTGATAAAGCTAATATCTTCAAAATTCCAAAAATCTTCTTGGCTAATGATCCAACCTGCTGAGACAGATGGGAAGTATCCAAAACGGTTATTTGCTCCAAACCTAGAAGAACCATCTGCTCGGAAAGTTGCAGAAAACAAATACTTATCTCGAAGCTCATAATTGACTCGACCGAAATAAGAGAGCAATGAAGACTCAGAAGCACCTTGGTAAGTACTTTGTGAAGCGATTGGATCAATAGTATTCCCAATAAAAGCATCTGCGGGGTCATTAGAAGGTAAGTTCGTATTACTTCCTCCATTAAAATCATGTCGACCTTCCCTTAATGTATTACCGGCTGTAAACGAGAAATCATGTTGTGTACCAATTGATTTATTCCAGATCAATACATTTTCCCATTGCCAATTTCTCCAAGTGTTATTATTGAAAGACACAGAATTTATAAGTCGTTTTTCTTGAGCAGGAGCATCACTCAAAATAGGATCATTACTAAGATCAAATCTCGGATTAAAAATGTCTTGTGTTGCATAAGTCGCATCTAAACTGTAGGTAGATCGCAAAGAGATGTTTTCTGAAATTTTTATTACTCCGAAAATAGAACCTACAAGCCTGTTGGTTGTCCAACTATCAAAAGTTTGTTCAATAGCATTTACAGGATTGGTAATATCAGTATCAGAATAAATAGAGTAAGCATAAGTACCATCGCCTTTTCTCACAGGGGTGACGGGGTCTATATTGATTGCTCGAATCAATGGGCTATTAAACTCATTGTTTTCTGATAAAGCATCTCTTCTTAGCTTAGTAAATCCTAAAGTATTACCAACAGTCAACCATTTCTTGAGATCATGGCTAGAGTTTAGTCGGACGGTATATCGCTCAAAAGAAGCTTTGTCCGCTCCGATAATACCATCTTGGTTGAAATAATTTCCAGAAATAGCATAAGTCGAACGGTCTGTTCCTCCTGTGATGCCAACTTGATGGCTTGTAATCGGAGCACTTTCGAAGATCGCATCTTGCCAATCGGTTCCTTCCCCCAAGATATCGGGATTTGAAAACTCAGCACGCGGAATCCTGCCAGCAGCAATATAGGCTTCATTCTGGATAACTGCATACTCTCTGGCATTTAGTAAATTCAATTTCTTCCATGGACTTTGAATACCATAGTAAGATTCGTAACTGATCTTACCTTCTTGATTTTTTTTACCCCCTTTTGTCGTAATAAGTACAACACCATTTGCTCCTCTTGAGCCATAAATGGCGGAAGAAGCTGCATCTTTTAATACATTAATGGATTCAATATCATTAGGATTTAAAAAGTCTAAGCCTTCGGCGGGAACACCATCTACAATGTATAAAGGTGAACTGTCATTAATTGTACCTGTACCTCTTATCCTTACCGATAATGCAGCACCAGGTGATCCTGAGTTTTGAGTGATCTGTACTCCAGAAGTTCGCCCTTGAAGTGCTTGTTCAACTCGCAATACGGGAGTTTCCGTAATCTCTTCTGATGTTACTACTGATACTGCCCCACTAATCTTGCTTCGTTTTTGAGTACCATAACCTACTACCACTACTTCTTCAAGAACTGAAATGTCTGGTTCAAGTGTAATGTCAATAGAACTACGACCTTCAATAGGGATTTCTAAGGTTTTCATTCCAGTATAAGAGACTACAAGGATTGCATTTTCTGAAGGAACAGTAATAGAATAATCTCCATTAAAATCGGTAACTACGCCAAGTTTTTGATCTTTCGCCAAAACAGTAGCGCCAATAACTCCCAAATTATCTTCTTGTGAAATCACTTTGCCTGATACCTTATGAGATTGGGCAAAAAGAGAGGTAATAGAAAAAGAAAAGAGTAATAAAAGAAATTGAATTCGTTTTTTCATTTTAGAGTTTTTAGTACTCATTGTTTAAAAAATAGGCTCACATTCAAATATTTAGAATTGAAAATGAACTTTGATAGTAGTAAAAATAAAACCAAATAAAATTTTACTGTTCTAATCAACTACAATAGCAAAGTTATTAAAGGATTAGTTCTAGTCCCTAAAAGTTGGACTACATAAAGACACTCACAATTTTTTAAATATTAGAATTGGTCGGGAAGATTCCACTCAAAAATTATTATTGTATACTATTTTACTACTCATTTGAATTAGTCTTCGTATTTTTATATTAGCATTGTAAAAAATATGATGAGGGTATTGATTATTTTATGGCTGTTAATAGGGGAGATTGGACATTTGTATGCTCAAGCACCTAATTTAGGTATGCCCTTTATTCATTCTTACCCCAAAGAGGTTTATCGATCCGGTGCTCAAAGCTGGGAAGTTGCTCAAAATGCGAAGGGGGTAATATATTTTGCCAATAATAATGGACTATTATACTATGACGGATCTCTTTGGAAGACTTATCCACTTCCCAATTCCACGATTGTTCGATCGGTCGCGATTTCAGATTTAGGTGATGTATATGTAGGCGGACAAAATGAATTTGGAAAATTTTCACCCAATGAGCAAGGAGTACTTACTTTTCAATCCTTAAAAAGTCTTATACCTGAAGCCTATCGAGAATTTGAAGATGTCTGGGATATCATTGTTAATGACCAGAAAGTGTTTTTTAGAGCAAATGGTAAGGTATTTATAATAGAAGACAATCAATGTACCGTTTATGATGATTGGAATATTGAATTTTTAGGTCAAGCCAATGGAAAAGTTTTTGCGCAGGATTTGAGTTTAGGTTTGTTGTATTACGAGAATGGAAAATTTAATCATTTAAAAGGGTCGGCAATTCTAAAAAATAAACTAATCTCAGAAATACTGCCAGAATCTCAGTATTCGATAGTCACAACCCAAAATAATGGTCTATTTGTAATAGGTAAAGGTGGTATCCAAGAATGGAAAATAGATGCAAGTGATTTTTTAAAACAGAACCATATAACCTCTGCTGCAATTGCTGAAAATGGAGACTTGGCTTTGGGAACTGATTTTGCTGGTGTTTTAATCATCAATAGTTATGGAAAAAGTCGGTTTCACCTTGATCGCAGCAATAGCCTAATAAATAATAAGGTATTTAGTGTCTACTTTGATAAAAGCCAAAACCTTTGGTTAGGGGTTGATAACGGTATAAATTTTATTGAATTAAATTCGCCTTTTACTCGAATCTACCCAGATGGAGAATTAGAAGGAGCGGGATTTGATGTTAAAGTATTCCAAAATAGAGTCTATTTTTCTACTAGCAATGGACTTTATACAGCGGAATGGAAAAGACATTACGATCCATTGACACCTGTAGATTTCGAATTGGTTAAAAATACAAAAGGTCAAAATTGGGGTTTAGATATAATAGGTAATGAACTTTTACTTGGTCATAATAATGGTGCTTATTCTATTCGTGACAGGACAGCGACACTAATCTATGGAAGAACAGGTGTCTGGAACTTTGAGGTCTTAAAAGGTAGACCGGATTATGCTATTGCAGGAACATATAAAAGTTTTTCAATTTTTAAAAAGCAAAATGAAAATTGGACACATTTAAATGATATTGAAAATTGGTCAGAGTCATGCCGGTTTTTAGAACAAGATGTGCAAGGAAATATTTGGATGTCACACCCTTATAAAGGAATTTATAAGACCCGTTTGGATGAAAGTTTAACAAACCTACAAGTGAAAAAATATGGAGTAGAATCTGGCCTTCCATCAACAATTAAAAATCATTTATTTAAAATAAAAGACGAAATTATCTTTTGTGGTGAATATGGTTCTTTTCTATATGATTACGAAAAAGACATATTTGAGCCATATGCTCGATTCAATGAAGTATTTGGAGAAAAAAACAAAATTCGTCGGTTTTTTGAATCATCAAACGATGACCTATGGTTTATAACAGACCATATTGGAATATTAAAGATTGAAAATAGAGGGCTTGATAAAAAGATTGATAAAAAGATTTTTCCTCAATTTAAAAATCAATTGAATCCGGGTTTTGAGTCGGTCTATTCATTTGATGATAAAAATGTCTTTTTCACTAATGATAAAGGCTTTATTCATTATAATCCTTCATTCAATTTTCAAGTAGATAGTATATTCGAAGTGGTTATAAATAAGGTGAGTTTAACAAGTAAAAAAGATAGTTTAATTTTTGGTGGGTACAAAAGTAATCAATTCCAATCTCAAAGCTTTAATGCAGATGAGAATGCTTTCCAATTTAGCTATTCAGCGACGGATTATATAGGGAAAGAGTATATTCAATATAGATATTTTTTAGAAGGATTCGAAAGGAAATGGTCAGAATGGTCAAGTATAAACATAAAGGAATACACGAATTTATCTCCAGGAAATTATAGATTTAGCGTACAAGCTAAAAATCAGTATGGATCATTAAGTTCTATTTCAGATTATAGTTTTAGAATACTAGCGCCTTGGTATGCTTCAAGCTTAGCTTATCTGCTTTATGGCCTATTAACTATGGGGCTGTTAGGTGCTATTATCAGGGCTTATCAGAAAAAATATTATGGATTAAAGGAAGATAGAGATCAAACAATCAAAGCTTCAGAAGAAGCAATTGGAAAACTTAAAGAGGAAAAAGTAAAAGCAGAATTAGAATATAAGCAAAGAGAATTAGCTTCAACGGCTATGCATGTGGTTCAGAAAAATGAAACACTTGGAAAGATTAAAGGAGAATTGCTCACTTTGAAAAAGATGAATAAAGATTCACTGTTATCTAAAGAAATCCAGAAAATGATCAACATGTTGAATCAAGATGAAATCATAGATGATGGATGGGAACAATTTATGTTTCATTTTAATCAATTACATGGAGATTTTTATAATCGACTTAATGCCCAATATCCAGAACTTACGCCCAAAGATCTAAAGATGTGTACTTATCTGAGGATGAATTTATCTACTAAAGAAATGGCATCACTACTCAATGTTACGATTCGAGGTATAGAAGCTAGTCGTTATCGCTTGAGAAAGAAAATTCGATTAGATAAGGAAGACAATTTAACCGAATTCCTAATGAAATTCTAGAAAATACAAATCATCTCTTTACATAATTTTAAGGAGAATGAGCTTTTCTTTTGGCTATGTCTAAAATAATTTCGAAATTCATGTTAATTAACATGAATCATCCCGAATTTTTGAAAATTTATAAAACGTGATTTCTGACGCTGAAAGACACTGGTTTTTTATTAGTGCCAAAGGCACTAATCGCCATAATTAATCATATAAATCAGCGTCAAATAAAAATAAGGAATGACTCATGTTGTTAAAGTATATTAAGGCTTTAACACTTGAAGGCCAAGCCCCAAAGCTTCAAATTGTTATAGATCAAATTTTGAACAAATCTTAATAAAACTTTTATCATTATGTCTTTTAGAAAAACAAAAAATAGACGAAGTCTTTTATTGATTATTTTAATTATTGGCCTCAATGGTCTACTACATGCTCAAGCAGTTTTTTCAGATATTTCTATTGAAGCGGGGTTTAATAATACAGGAAGTAATCGTGGTGTTGCGATTGCAGACTATGATAATGATGGAGATGATGATGTCTATGTTTCTAGTGAAGGACAGGCCAATTTTTTATATCGGAATAATGGCGATGGCACTTATACAGATGTGGCTGCTGCCCTTGGTGTAGATTATTCTGGTTCAACACATGCAAGCGTTTGGGGAGACTTTGATAATGATGGAAACTTAGATCTTTATCTAGGTAATAAAGAAGAACCGAATGTATTGTATCATAATAATGGGAATGGTTCTTTTGTAAATATTGCAGAAACTGCTGGTGTAGATGGATTGGGTAAGCCCAGAACGACCTTAGTTGCGGATATAGATCGAGATGGTTTCTTAGATATATATGTAGCTAATTTAGGCGAAGAAAATGCTATGTATAAAAATAACGGAGATTTGACTTTTACTAATGTAGTTATGGAGTCGGGTACAAGTGACCCTCTAATTTCAATGGGCGCTATGTTTTTTGATTATGATAATGATGGAGACTCTGATTTGTATTTGTCTCATGATGCCAATCAAGCTAATATTTTATACCAAAATGATGGTGCTGGAAATTTTACTGACGTTTCTGTTGCTTCTGGAGCTAATTATGCAGGACAAGGAATGGGGGTGGATTTTGGAGATATTAATAATGATGGATGGCTTGATTTCTATATTACTAATCTTAGTTATAACACACTTTATTTAAACAATGGTGACGGGACTTTTAGTAATATCTCATTTGATGCGATGATTACAGATCCAGGTATGGGCTGGGGCGTTACTTTTTTCGATTATGATAATGATGGCTTTCAGGATATTTATATGGTAAATGATAGTTATTTTTCACCTTTACCTAATATCCTCTATCGAAATAAAGGAGATCAAACCTTTGAGATAGTTTCCGAAAATACTCCTATCGCAAGTATGTATGGCTCTTATGGTACTGCTTGTACAGACATAAATGGAGACGGGCTTGTTGATGTTTTCGTAGGGAATCATGGAGATGATGGAAATCAATTGTTTCGAAATGAAACGACAAATACAGGGAATTGGCTTAGATTGAAATTAATAGGAACAATAAGCAATCGCCTTGCAATCGGTTCTAAAGTGACCTTAGAAGCCAATGGGCAAAAATATACTGATGAAGTAGCAGGAGGAAGTGGTTATGCTTCTCAAAATAGTTATACACTACATTTTGGTTTAGGTGATATTGAAACGATTGATCAAATGACCATTCAATGGACTAATGGGCTAGTCGAAACCTTTCAAAATATCTCAGTTAACGAATCTTTGATTGCCATCGAAAATGAATCCCTGACTACTGGAGCATTTAATGTGGCTAAACCAAATTATCAAGTCAAAACCTTTCCTAATCCAACTGATTCCGACTTGAATATCATGCTTGAAAATGAAACAGCTCAAACATTTGAAATTTACATTTCGAACCTTCTAGGAGAAAAAATAGATCAGGTGTTTTCAGGCTATGTAAACCAGGGGGTGAAGTCTTTCCAATGGATGCCTTCTGAGCAATTGAATGCAGGAATATACCTGATTAATGTTCAATCTGAAAAAACGATGACTACCAAGAAGGTTTTTATTGTAAAATAAAAATCAGCAAAGCATAGATCAGGTTTTAAGCATTAGAAACTCTATTCGTTATTGAATATTTAGCATACCTGTGTATCTAAATGAGGCCTTTTAATAAGGATGAGTGGTAATGTGGTAGGTATAAATATATGCTTACGCATAATAATTGCTAATTATACATTGAGTAATTGTTTGAAATTCAATTGACCGTAATAAAACAAATTTGATTTTGAAACAATACTTTGTTTATTCTTTTTTCAAACATCAAAATATTTTTTATGCTTAAATCTTTTACTAAACTCATAACACTCTTTATTTGTGTTTGTATGTTCAATTTTGCAAATGCTCAAGCAGATGGAATGGTGACCGTCACCGTAGATATGAGTCAATACGCAGGCACCTTTACGACGGTATATTTGAGTGGAAGTTTCAATGGCTGGGCTGGTGGAGATAATCCAATGACAGACAATTCGGATGGTACATGGACCGTAACCGTGATGATGCCGGGAGGGGATAATGAATACAAGTTTCAAGTGGATGAATGGGCGGATCAAGAAGAGTTTGTTGGCGGCGAGTCCTGTACAATCACAGATGCATCAGGAGTGTTTACGAATCGTTTTTTAGCAGTAGATGGCGATGCTACCCTAGATGCTGTATGTTTTAATAGTTGTGAAGCTTGTGGAATGCTATCAGATGGGATGGTGACCTTGACAGTAGATATGAATGAATACGCAGGTACCTTTACGACGGTATTTTTGAGTGGAAGTTTCAATGGCTGGGCTGGTGGAGATAATCCAATGACAGACAATGGCGATGGGACCTGGACAGTAACAGTGCTGATGCCAAGTGGGGCTAATGAATACAAATTTCAAGTGGATGAATGGGCAGATCAAGAAATGTTTGCTGGCGGCGAGTCCTGTACGATCACAGATGCATCAGGAATGTTTACGAATCGTTTATTAACAGTAGATGGCGATGCTACCCTAGATGCTGTATGTTTTAATAATTGTGAAGCTTGTGGAATGCTATCAGATGGGATGGTGACCTTGACAGTAGATATGAATGAATACGCAGGTACCTTTACGACGGTATTTTTGAGTGGAAGCTTCAATGGCTGGGCTGGTGGAGATAATCCAATGACAGACAATGGCGATGGGACCTGGACAGTAACAGTGCTGATGCCAAGTGGGGCTAATGAATACAAATTTCAAGTGGATGAATGGGCAGATCAAGAAATGTTTGCTGGCGGCGAGTCCTGTACGATCACAGATGCATCAGGAATGTTTACGAATCGTTTATTAACAGTAGATGGCGATGCTACAGTAGATGCTGTATGTTTTAATAGTTGTGATGCTTGTGGTGGAATGGCATCAGATGGGATGGTGACGGTTACAGTAGATATGAGTGAATACGCAGATGCCTTTACAACTGTATTTTTGAGTGGAAGCTTCAATGGCTGGGCTGGCGGAGATAATCCAATGACAGACAATGGCGATGGGACCTGGACAATAACAGTGCTGATGCCAAGCGGGGCAAATGAATACAAATTCCAATTGGATGAATGGGATGTTCAAGAAGAGTTTGCTGGCGGCGAGTCCTGTACGATCACAGATGCATCAGGAATGTTTACGAATCGTTTATTAACAGTAGATGGCGATGCTACAGTAGATGCTGTATGTTTTAATAGTTGTGATGCTTGTAGTGGAATAGTAAACCCTCAAATTTTTCCCTTAACTTTTGAAGACCCTGCTATTGATCATGAAATTTTTGGCTTTGGCGGAGTTGATATTGCAGAAGTAATTGCTAATCCGGATGCCAGTGGTGGAAATACCAGTACAACAGTTCTTCATTTAAATAAGTCAGAAACTGCTGAGGTTTGGGGAGGAGCTTCTTTACCTTTAGACAATATAGTTAATACAACAGGCGATATGTTGGAAATGAAAGTTTGGTCTCCGAGAGTAGACGTTCCATTTCTATTAAAAATTGAAGACACTACATCACCTCCCGATATGAATGGGAATCCTTCAGTTTTTGCAGAAGTTCAGGTATCTGGTACCGTAGCAAATGCATGGGAGACCTTGACTTTTGATATGTCTACATTCCCTGATTATAATGCGTCTAATAACTATGACCAAGTAGTTGTTTTTGCTGATTTCGGAAATATGGGTGTTGTAGGTGGAGAAGATTTCTATCTGGATGATATTCAGAATGCAGGTCCAATCTCAGTTAGTGAAACGGAATTAGCAAAAGTTCGAATGACTGCTTACCCTAATCCTGTAGACCAACAACTAAATGTTAATTTTGATATTCCGGTTTCTGGAAATGTCAGCCTTACTTTAGTGGATGTTTTGGGTAGAAGGGCTCAGCAGAGTAAACTAGGTAATATCAATGCTGGATTATATAGTGAAGAAATAGCTGTGAATATGCTAAGTAGTGGAACCTATATGCTATTACTTCGACTAGATGGACAATTGATTAAAACTCAAAATATTATAATTAAATAAATTTGATAGAAGTTCTTAGAGCTTGTCTAAACTTTTATCAAAAAAGAGTATTGAATTTAAGGCACTTTAGAATTTCTAAAGTGCTTTTTTTATAGAGGAGCTGTTTGAAAACAGTCATTTTATTAAATAACTTCAGAAAACGTTTTTAGCAGGACTAAATAAAAATTGATACATGTCAATAGCATAAATTATTAGTATCTAAGCGTGTTAAATCTAGTTTGTAATCTGAAAAAAATATAAATTTAGGTGTGAAATCTAAAACAATTATCGATTTAGTTTATTTTAATGGGTATACAAAACAAAACTAGCAGGATTTCTGGAAATTCCACATTGTATTCTTTATAGCTGATAATTTCATACCAGACTTTAAAATTAAAAAATATAAGTACTGGTCGATTTTGGCATTTGTTTGGTTAGAATCTAATGCATAAGATAGCATAATCAAGAATTATTCTTTAAGCAGCATTTAGTTTGACTATTTCAGCAAAATTTTGATTAATTATAAATGGATATTCAACAATTAATAAACTCTGGTATCATTGAAAAATATGTTCTTGGATTAGCATCTCAGGAAGAAATGGATCATGTAGAGCAAATGGCTAAGGAATATCCTGAAGTGGATAAACATATTTGTAAAATGCAAAACTGCATGGAAGAATATGCAGACCTAAATTGTTCAAATACACCGAAGCATATAAAAGCGAAAATGTTTTCGCAAAAAGGTGGAATTGGAGCATCTTTAAGTTCTGGACAAGATACCGTTCAGCATTTGCCCCAATCCTGGAAATGGGGCGCTGGTATTGCAGCAATGATGATCGTTACTTTAGGAGGCTTAAGCTGGGTGTTTTATAATAATCAGAAAGATGCCCTTAACAAAATTGCGATTTTATCTACTCAATTAAAACACCTTCAATCAGACCAAAACGTATTATTGGCTAAGAATGAACAGGTTGTAGAAGGGAATGTAGTTTTGAAAGATATGAATACTCAAAAAATTCACCTCAAAAGTTCAGGTAGCGAAACAGAAACACATGCTGTTCTTTTCTTCAATCCTAAACATGGAAAATGCTTACTCAACGTCATTGGACTACCGAAATGTCCTTTTGGTAATGAATATCAAATGTGGGCAAAGACTAATAATAAATACATAGATCTTGGTATGTTGAAAATGGATGACGAAAAGTCAGAATTGTATAACATTCCATTTATCAAAGATTGTGAAAGTTTTGTCATTACGCTTGAAAAACCAGGAGGTAGCCCACTTCCAACCGTAGAAAACATGTATGCTTACGCTGAAATGTAAATGACTCTTGTACGTCAGAGTATCTGATGCCCTGCCTTTTAATATCTCCATGATTTCAAATCAGCCCCTTGAGGGACATTAGTCTCAAGATCTTTTACCCACTTTGGAATAAACATTCTATGATAGCGAAGTCTCGAAATGGCGTTTGATTGGTTATGATCTCCATTCCAACAATGTTCCGCGCGATCTCCATAATCTATAAGACCGTTATAATAAGGTGCGGATGTATTTTCCAAAAAATCTTCGGCCAGATAGACTGCATTATTAAGGTAATAATTATCCATATCACCACAATAGATTCTGATTTTGTTTTGAAGCTTAGGACCAAGGGTTTTCCAGTCTCGTTTCATGATATAAGTGAGGTCGTAATTTTCTTTCCAAAAAGAAGCAACTTCTGGGTTGATGGCTCCTGTTTTTTTATTCCAGATTCTTTCCGGATATCCATCAGAACCGACAGGAGAATATACTGCTTCCCAGATATCAAACTGATTGCCAGACCGACTTTTTGTTCCTAATACCAATTCGCGGTGATTCATATCTTGTACAGATGCAGTCACATTGCCTAAATAATCTCTTTTAGCAGGAATTAATGATTTTTTAAAATCACTTTCCAGATAGTAAGCATTTTTATCTTTATAAAGGTTGATAAGCATATAAGCCCGAAAATCGATTGGATCAGGACAAGCAGCAAAACATCCATTATATTCTTCTGGATAAAGAACCTGAGCAGCCAAAGCTTCCCAGCCCCCAGTAGATCCTCCATAAAGAAATCTTGCCCAACCTTCTCCAATTCCTCGAAACTTTTCTTCAATATAAGGGATCAATTCATAAGTAATGGCATCACCATATGGCCCCAGGTTTTCAGAATTTACTGCATAAGAATCATCATAATATGGATTTGCATGTTGAATCTTTATGGCTAACACTCTTGGGAAGTCTGGACCTGTCCACATCTTATAAAAATCATGACTTTCCTGTTGTACAATATTATTATATCCTTCCAATTTAAAGCGCTCACTATATTCGGGTTTGAGGTCTGGATCAGGAGGATCAACCCTAAAGCCACCAAAATCATGTGGGAAATGGCCATGCATAATAGCAAGTGGATACTTTACATTCGGATGCTCATCAAACCCTTCCGGTAGTAGGATATGAGCTCCGAGAAACATATCTCTACCCCAAAATTTTGACAGTAAGTCACTCTTGAGTTTTATATGTTTGATGTATTTAGTATCCTTTGGAGGGGCAATGGGCGGAATGACCTGATTCAGATCAATTGAAATAGATTGTTCTATACTAGGATCCCAATGGATTTTCTTTGGCGTACTATAAAGATTACCTGGCGCTCGATTCCATTGCTGACCTTCTCCACGATCCATTGGTAATTTTACGATATGTCCATCTGCACGATTAAACGTTTCATATAAATGGAAAACCGCTTGAACGTAATAATCACCTTTAGGAACTTCGGCTAAGCTATTCATTGGATAGCCAAAAACTTGATTATCGATAATCGCATTTTCCTCAGAATGTAGGTGCTCAACATCAATCCCAAAAGCAATATTTGTACTTGGGCCATCATTTAATTGAAATCTAGGTTCGATATCATTATGCTTAGATAATAAAAGGATGACCCGACCGTCTAATGGCTCAGTGCTTTTTTCTTGGGTATAGCTAATGGAAAAATGTGCATTGGATATTTTAGTTTGATCATTAGTTTGACAAGTAGATAAAAGTATAAGAAGCATTAGGCAAAGTAAAGGAGTACTGAGGGCTTTCATATGGTCTGGTTTTAAGCAATACTTAAGAATAAATCTGTTAAATTGACATGTGTAAAAGTTATTAACATAAGTTACTAACATGTGTTAATTGGTTGACTGTCAGTTTTTTATGTTGTTTTGTCTAGTAAGTCTTAGCAATTTTAGCCGCTAATTGTGCATTATTATAAACCAATTTTATATTGGCTTCCAAGCTTTTACCAGATGTAATTTGTTTCACACGATTTAATAAAAAAGGTGTGATTTCTTTGCCTGTAATCAATTGGTCATTAGCTTCTTGAACAGCTTGCGCAATCGCTTTATTTATTACTGTGTATTCCATTTCGTATTCAACCGGAATTGGATTTACAATAAGACTACCTCCTTTAAGATTCAGACTTTCTTTAGTGCGAAGGATGTTTGCAATTTCGGCAGGTGTATCTACAGCGTACTGTAAGTCTAAGCCACTCTTTCTAGAGTAAAATGCAGGAAATTCATTTGTTTGATAGCCAATCACAGGAACACCATAAGTTTCTAAATATTCCAGTGTCAATCCTAAGTCAAGGATTGATTTAGCACCGGCGCAAATTACGGCAACATTGGTCTGGGCTAACTCTTGAAGATCAGCGGAAATATCCATGGTTTTGTTTCCTCCTCTATGGACACCACCTATGCCGCCTGTAGCAAATATTTTAATACCAGCCATTTGAGCTATTATCATAGTGGCGGCAACGGTTGTTGCACCATTTTTTTTACTAGAAACAATAAAAGGTAAATCCCGACGGCTTGTTTTTATTACACTAGGACCAATTTTACCAATTAGCTCTATTTGGGATTTATTCAGCCCAACTTGCAATTTTCCTTCAATGATAGCAATTGTAGCAGGAAGCGCTCCATTTTCTCTAACAATTTTTTCTACTTCTAAAGCTGTCTCAACATTTTGTGGATAAGGCATCCCATGAGAAATGATCGTAGACTCTAGAGCGACTACTGGTTGACCCTGATTTAAAGCTTCGCTAACTTCAGGAAGAATATTAAGGTGTTCGTTATACATGTAAAAAGTAACTTTATAGATCTATCTATGGTTTCTAAAAGAGCAGTAATATAAAAATAAATGATCTATAAATTGTCATATCGATGTGCCATAAGGTTTAGTTTTTTAGGGCTTATAAATAATCTCAGCGACTATCCTGTTTATGCACGATTATTTTGAGTTTTGATGATTCTAATAAATTCTTCAGTGAGATTATTAGCTCCCATTTGATTCCGGAAACTTTTCATGGTGTCATTATAACATAGCTGACCATTATGAATTATAATGAGGTCATCACAAAGTAAGTCTACTTCACTCATTATATGAGAAGAGAAAATAACCGTTTTTCCTTTTTCTTTACATTGAAAAATAAGATCAATAATGTTTTCAGCGGTTATTACATCCAGGCCAGAAGTAGGTTCATCAAAAATTACTACATCAGGATCGTGAATCATCGTTCTGACAATTGATACTTTTTGTTGCATGCCAGTAGATAATTGACCAATTCTTTTATTCGCAAATCCATGCATATCCAATAATGTAAAAAGAGCGTCTTTTCTTTCTTTGAAAATAGAAGATGGAATATGATATAAATCTGCAAAATACTTTACAAGCTCATTTGGGCTAAGCCTTTTATACAAACCTGTACTCCCTGTCAGAAAACCGATTTTTTCTCTCACTTCTTTTGCTTGCTTATCAACATGATAACCAGCAACTTCGATCTGTCCTTCTGTTGGTTCTAAGATAGTTGCGATCATTCGAAGTGTTGTCGTTTTTCCTGCACCATTAGGCCCTAAAAGCGAGCAAATCCTCCCTGGTTGGCAAGTAAAACTAATGTCATTTACCGCAGTAAGTGAATTGATTTGGCCACCGTACTCTTTTCTTTGTTGCTTTGAAAGTTTGAAAACTTTGGTCAGATTTTTAACTGTGATCATATTGGAACAAAATTTTGATTTGAAATTATCAAATTCAGAGCTTAAGGTTGCTAAAATCTTAACTAATAATTAAGAGATTTTTTTTTAGTAATATACTCGAAATAATTGCAAAACTTTGAGAATCAACCAATTCAAGGGATTTTATATTAAAAAAACGAATGCAGGAGCTTAAATAATGTTCTGTTAAAAGTTAGAAAAACTCATAGACTAGAGGTAAATTTGTTGCATATAGTAGTATAAGTAGATACGAAGCTTAATTTATTAATTAGAATACATTAAAATGAAAAACATATTTAAAATAAGTACTTTATTCTTGGTTTTTTTATTAGGAGCAACATCTAGTCTCATTGCACAAGATCAAAAATTTGGATACCTCAATTCACAAGAGTTAATTTTACTACTTCCAGAAGCTAAGGCAGCAGATAAAGAATTGGAAACATATCAGAGTCAATTGGCTAAAGATTTTCAAAAAAAGGTTGAAAATTTTCAAAAGGATGTCGCTTTATTTGAAGAAAAAGCACCTAATCTAGCCCCTGTAAAACAACAAGAAGAAGGGGCCGCTTTACAAAAGAGACAACAAGGTCTTCAAGAAGAAGAATATGGCCTTCAAGAAAAAGTGGGAACCAAAAGAAATGAACTCTTAAAACCAATCCTTGAGAAGATTGATACTGCAATCAAAGCAGTTGGTAAAGAAGGTGGCTATACAATGATTTTTGATTCAAGTGGACTGAATGTAATGTTGTACCATGATACTTCAACAGATGTGATGAGCTTAGTGAAAGCGAAACTTGGACTCTAGTTATGTTGGGAATGTGAATTGTTCTAGAACAGAAATACTGGATAAAGAATCATTCAAATTGAGAAAATATAAAAGGGCTTTTGAAATTTCAAAAGCCCTTTTATATTTAAAATAGCGCGGAGCGGAAAGTTTATTACCCTGTCTTTTTCTTCAGGACTAGAAAATTATTCATCATAGTTACATCAACTACGCCAAGCAGGAGGTCTTCTTCAAAAACAGGTAAGATACTATATCCATGTTCTTGCATCTTTCTGAGGACTAGATCCAGAGTATCCGTTTTCTTGATTATTTCAAAACTTTTACTTAAATATTCAATTACAGGAGCGTCCATGTCTTTTTTCTTGATCGCTTCAAGTATGAATAATTCATGCAATACACCTGCTAGCTTTTCCTCTTCGTTGAATACCAAAAAGTTTTTTTCAAAGCCTTTCTTTAGAAAATCCTCAGCTACTGCCATTTTCGAGTGCAAATATATTTTTGTAAAATCTTCTCTTAAGATATCTGCAACGGTATTCCTTTTTAGAATAGACTCCATTTTGACCATTCGATACTCATGAGTAGCTAAAAGGAAGACAAAGATGCCAATGAAAGGAATAATTATTTCTGAGTAATAGATACCCCAAATGACCATACCAATGCCAAATAGATTACCTAGATATGATGCGATTTGGGTCGCACGAACCCGGCCAAGCTTAAGAGATAAGAGAGAACGGAATATTCTGCCTCCATCCATTGGAAAAGCGGGTAAGAGATTGAAGCCAGCAAGCGCAACATTACCCATTAGTAACATTGGTAATAGCCCCGTAGGTTTAGTAAGGTTTGATAAATTTGTAAAACTATCATAAAAGCCCTCGCCCCATATGATATCGTTTTTAAATATCAAAAAGATGATGGGAGCAATCAACAACACAATTGCGATGTTTACTAAAGGACCGGCAATGGCTACATAAAATTCCTGAATAGGTTTTTCTGGCAATCGCTCCAGTCGGGCTACGCCTCCTATTGGGGACAATATAATATCTCGGGTTTCTACACCATATTTCCTGGCCGTTAGTGCATGACCATATTCGTGTAAGACAACGCAGAAAAATAAACCAATGATAAATAAAAGAATTAAGCTTATCCCAATCCAGCCTATGTTCTGATAATAGCCATAAAAAATGATGAAGAGTATAAATAAACTGAAAGTCCAATGAATCTTTATTGGAATCCCAAACATCGTCGCTATTTTGATTGATCCTTTCATGTTTGATATAAATGTACTCTATTAGAACGGAAAAAGAACAGTAGAGGTTGTGATATTGAATAGAAACATGAAGCACCTTAAATCAAAAAAATGATTATACTAGGCAATAGAGGGTAATTTTCTAATTGCAAAAAGGCATCATCAGAAACAGGCACTTATTGATGCTCTGTCCCTAAAAAACGGGAATAGATAGATTCCCATTCTTGATAATATCACGAGAGATAACAAGTTGCTGAATCTCTGAAGTTCCTTCATAGATTTGTGTGATTTTTGCATCTCGCATCAATCGTTCTACATGATACTCTTTTACAAAACCATAACCTCCATGTATTTGGACTGCTTCGACAGTTTGTGTCATCGCTACTTCGGAAGCATATAGTTTAGCCATCGCCGCTGCAGTACCGTAGTCCATATGTTGATCTTTCAACCAAGCTGCACGATAAACTAACATTCGGGCGGCTTCTATTTCAGTTGCCATTTTTGCTAATTTAAAAGCAATAGCCTGATGTTGATTGATAGGTTTTCCAAATGCTTTCCTTTCATTAGAATAAGCTACTGCTAACTCGTAAGCTCCAGTCGCTATTCCTAATGCTTGTGAGGCAATACCTATGCGTCCGCCATTCAATGTTTTCATGGCGAACTTAAATCCAAAACCTTCTTCGCCAATTCTATTTTCTTTAGGTACTTTTACATCATTATACATGATGGTATGGGTATCGGATGCTCTTATCCCAAGTTTATCTTCTTTGGCTCCAATTTCTACCCCTTCCCAATCTGTTTCAACAATAAGTGCATTGATCCCTCGGTGGCCAAGTTCCGTATTGGTTTGAGCAATCACCAGATGTATTTTTGAGGTTCCACCACTCGTTATCCAGTTTTTTGTTCCATTGAGTAAGTAATGATCACCCATGTCTATAGCAGTAGTTCGCTGGCTAGTTGCATCACTTCCTGCTTCTGGTTCGGACAGACAAAAAGAACCAATAGTTTCTCCACTGGCTATCTTAGGTAGGTATTTCGACTTTTGAGCCTCAGAGCCATATGTTTCCAGCCCCCAGGCTACAAGAGAGTTATTGACAGACATAATAACGGAACAGGAACTATCTACTTTTGATATTTCTTCCATCGCCAAGACATATGACAAAGTATCCATTCCACCTCCACCATATTCAGGTGAGACCATCATCCCAAGAAAGCCAAGTTCACTCATCATTTTGACTTGCTCAGTAGGATATTGCATCTTTGAATCTCGTTCGATCACGCCCGGTTTTAATTCATTTTGGGCGAAGTCTCTGGCAGCTTCTTTGACCGCTAATTGCTCTTCTGTTAGCTTAAACTCCATGTTGATTTTTTTTAATTTCAGACATCACTTTCTGTATGAAAAACTATACGGCTTCCTTTTTAATTGGCTGCTTTAGGTGTTTCACATTATAAATGGTTAGCGAAATTACGCTAATTTCAGCGAAATTAATAAAATTTTGATTAGAGCCTTCTTAAAACTAGAATAAAAAATTACAAGCCTGTTAGAGATTTTGCCTTTAAGGCAAGAACTGACATTTTTTGCACAGTTGGAGTACTAAGGGATAGGGAAGTATAGTACAAAGAGAACAAGTCCATACGGACACTTATTGATTCGCTGTTCCTAAAGCAAAAGGGGAACAATTTCATAGTCAAATGAGATTTTTGTAATGAGTATTAATTGAAAAAATCTAGTACGTGCATGATGTAGTATCTAAATAAAGTGGACAGATAAATGAACTACTTGTTTTTCTTTTTTTCTAAGAATTTATAATTTTTAGCTAAGACCCATAAAGTCAATATTAGAAAAACAGAAAGAATAGCAAATGCATAAATGATCTCATGACCTTTATGAAAGAATGCCAAAGAAAAAAGAGATAGGAATAAAATTCTAAAAAGGGTATTGATCTGTGTAAAGATACTCATTGCTCTTCCATAAACCTGATTGGGAATATGCATAAAAAGATAAGTGATTCTTTGTACTCGGATACCAGCATTAGCCATTCCAAGTATAAAAGACATCAAATAAAAAATCAAGTCCATTGTGTTAATACTCAGAACTGCGTAAGCAATAATGGCGAAACAGGTTAAGATAATGATGGAAAGAGGGATATTAATTTTTTTAAAGACGAGCCTAACAGCTATTCCTGAGATTACAGACCCAAGCGCAAAAAACATTTTTCCACTTGCATAAATTTCGCCACTTTCTAATAAGTGATTCTTTACATAGATAGGGGTAAGATACATTGTTGTTATAATCGCTGCAGCAAAGACTGAATGAGAACCAATTCCAAAAGTTAGGATTTTGAGATTGTTTTTAAGGTAACGCATACCAGTTTTCAATCTTTCTATTATTGGCCCCGTTTCTATTTTTCTTGGTGCAAGAGATTTATATCTTATAAAAGTAATGAATATGAATCCCAAAAAATAAGTACCAGCATCTAACGCAAAAATCTCATGGATTTTCCAAGCTTCAAATTCCCAACCTGTTGATATTGAAAAACCAAGTAGTCTCAGGACCCCATCACTTGATCCTTCTAATAGTAAGGCTGCGCTCGCTCCAGCTAATATATTAGTTGTTTGCCCTTGTACTTCTATATATGATGAAATACTTCCATATTTTTCTTTCTCTGTAATTTCCTGTACAAAAGCATAAAGATTTGGGTAATGAATATTATAATTGAAAAAGGTAAACATAAAAACAAAGCCAACTACCCAATAGTCTAATTCACCACTTTGAAATCCATGGGCTGCAATTATTGCTAATAATAATCCAGAAGAAATTGTCGTAATCAAAAAGATATGTTTACGGTTATACTTATCAACGAAAGTACCGCTATAAGGAATCCAGCATAGAGCGAAAGCATTAGTCAAAATATAAATAATACCAAACATGGTCATCTCTTCTTTCATAGCAAAGTACCAAGGGATGGCAATCATGCTAATGCCTTGAGATATTCCAGATATGGAATTAGCGATGAACAGTAAGATTATAGCAGAGCGATTCTTCAAATGGTTTTATTCTTTAAGGTTTGATAGAGGAGAAATGTTTTATTCAATAACCTCCATCAAAGTCCTAAAAGCTACATATTGATCTTTATAACGATTGCTGTGATCTGCTTGAAGTGCTTTAGCATGATTATCTTGGTATGTGTTGAAAGCTTCCATGTCTTTGCAATAATATTGAAAAGCATAAGTGACGCCACCGTCTTCTTCTTCATGCAATATTTTACAAATTTTATTATCCAGAAACAATCCAGTATTCAATACATCAGGGATATGGCTTTCTCGCATCCATTGTAGCCATTCTGCTTCCAGTGATTTCTTTATTTTAACTGTTACATTATATAAGATCATACTTTATTGTTTTAGTGTCGAAAGATACGATTAAACTGCAAAAGTAAAGCTGCCTGATTGTAAAAGGTGAATTTTATTTCTCTTTCTAAGCTTGTATATAAATACATCAAAATTTTTGAAGGTTGCCCAAAGTAGTCACTCACAAGCGAAGCGATCACCAAATCACACAGTCCATAGGACTGATCACGATACTAAAATATCGTTCTTGCGATCGCCCTATCAGTATAATTAATACTCTAGCATAAATGCCCGTAATATATTACCTTTGTCCCTCATTATAAAAAAGCAGTAGAAATGTCAGTTGAAATTTTTGATAAAGTAAAATCAGTACTCGGAGAAATTGAAACAGCAAGCCCTCAAACACCCGAAGAAGTGGAACAATTTCGGATTCGATACCTAGGTTCAAAAAATATCATAAAACCACTTTTTGGAGAAATTCGCCACATCCCTAATGAACAGAAAAAGGAGTTTGGGCAATTAGTCAATACGGTGAAGCTGGCTGCGGAGAATAAGTTTCAAAATTTAAAATCAACTATAGAAGCTGCGGCAGATAATGCAGAAGGAATTTCTATTGATTTGACGGCTCCAGGAGAATCAATTAATTTTGGTTCACGACATCCTATTTCTATTACTTTGAATCGAATTATTGACATTTTTACACGGATTGGTTTTAACGTTGCAGAAGATCGAGAAATCGAAGATGATTGGCATAATTTTACAGCGATGAATACACCTGCGGATCATCCAGCGAGGGATATGCAAGATACATTTTACCTCAAGGATAGTAAAGAGATGTTGCTTCGAACACATACTTCTTCTGTACAAGCTCGATTGATGACTGCTCAGCAACCTCCTATTCGTATTATTGCTCCAGGTCGAGTATATCGTAATGAAACTATTTCTGCAAGATCACATTGTCAGTTTCATCAGGTAGAAGGACTATATATTGATGAAAATGTTTCATTTGCAGATATGAAGCAAACATTATTGTATTTCGCTCAAGAGATGTACGGACCTGAGACCAAGATTAGATTGCGACCCTCTTTCTTTCCTTTTACAGAACCAAGTGCTGAGATGGATGTGAGTTGTTTTATATGTGATGCAGAAGGGTGTTCCGTTTGTAAATACACTGGTTGGGTGGAAATTCTTGGATGTGGAATGGTTGATCCAGAAGTATTGAAAAACTGTGGTATTGACCCAGATAAATATACTGGTTTTGCATTCGGGATGGGAATAGAAAGACAAGCAATGATGTTGTACCAAATTAATGATATTCGTTTACTTTTTGAAAACGATGTCCGTTTCTTAAATCAGTTTAAGTCAGCTTGGTAGGTCAGTCTGATAAGAGCAGTGAGGAGACTTCAAACTTAATGATTAGGCAGCACTAAATTAATAAGAACAAATTACGAGATACGAAGCCCCTCAAAAAGATATAAAGTATCGATCACAAGACAGACCGAAGGTCAATTACAAAATTAAAACATGTCAAAACCCAGTATCCCTAAAGGAACCCGTGATTTCGGACCCGAAGAAGTAGCTAAACGAAATTTTATCTTCGACACAATCAGAAATGTGTTCGTTAAATATGGTTATCAACCTATAGAGACGCCAACAATGGAGAGTCTTTCAACATTGACAGGTAAATATGGTGAAGAAGGAGACAAGCTTTTGTTTAAGGTTTTAAATAATGGAGACTTTTTAGCTAAAGCTGATAACAAAGCACTTGAAGAGAAAAATTCAAGTCAATTAATCCCTTCTATTGCAAAACGTGGATTGCGTTATGACCTGACTGTTCCTTTTGCGCGTTTCGTTGTAATGAACCAAAATAGAATTACTTTTCCATTTAAAAGATATCAGATACAACCAGTTTGGAGAGCAGACCGCCCTCAAAAAGGACGATATCAAGAGTTCTATCAATGTGATATAGATGTAGTAGGATCCAACTCTTTGATGTATGAAGCAGAGCTGGTTCAGATTTATGATGAGGTTTTTTCAAAATTAGGAATCAATTCGACGATTAAAATAAATAACAGAAAGGTGCTTTTTGGAATGGCAGAAGCTGCAGGAATTGTTGAGCAATTTATGGATATGACCATAGCCATTGATAAATTAGATAAGGTAGGG
Organism: Saprospiraceae bacterium; assembly: GCA_965277415.1. Lineage (GTDB taxonomy): Bacteria > Bacteroidota > Bacteroidia > Chitinophagales > Saprospiraceae > JAHDHW01. The sequence continues at coordinate 124,515 of CBDICS010000065.1, read as the reverse complement.
GAAGATGGTGTAAAGAATGAAATGCTAAAGCGTGGTATTCCAGTATCAGCGATTGACAAGGTTTTAGATATACTAAAAGTAACAGACTTAAATGAACTTAGTACGCTTTTTCAAAATAGTGAAACTGGATTGAAAGGGATTGAAGAGCTGAAAACATTTCATAAATATTTTGATCTAAAAGGTTCAACTAACACTGTGAAATTTGATATCACGCTTGCACGAGGACTGAATTACTATACAGGATGTATCTTTGAGGTATTAGCTAATGATGTAAAGATTGGTTCGATCGGCGGCGGTGGACGCTATGATGATTTGACTGGGACATTTGGATTGAAAGGCGTATCAGGTGTAGGTGTTTCTTTTGGTGCGGATCGAATTTATGATGTGATGGAAGAGTTAGACATATTTCCAAAAGAAGCAGTACAGGAATTGACATTATTGTTTATCGCTTTTGATGAAACGACACATAGTTTTGCTTTTGATTGTTTGAATAAAGTAAGGGCTGCAGGGATTGCTTCAGAATTATATCCAGCACCAGTGAAACTCAATAAACAAATGAAATATGCAAATGCTCGAAATGTTCCTTTTACGGCTTTAGTCGGAAGCCAGGAAATGGAACAGAAGGTCGTATCACTAAAGAATATGGAAACAGGTGAACAAACCTCAGTTTCGATTGAAGATTTAATTCAAAAATTGTCATAAATACATGGCAAAATATACTTCCTTACAATCCGTACAAACGGCTATCGACAATAAAGAGACTACTTGCCTAGAGCTTGTGGAATACTATTTAAATCAAATTGAAGCTACCAAGGATTCTAATATTTATATCGAGGTGTTTGCAGAAGAGGCGAGGGCCAAAGCAATAAATTTAGATCAAAAAATTAGTAAAAACGAAAAGCCTCTAGGGCGACTTTATGGGATGGTTATTTCCATAAAGGATGTGATTTGTTATGCAGGACATAAGGTAACGGCTGCCTCGAAAATATTGGATGGATACGAATCTCCATTTTCAGCTACGGCTATTGAACGAATTTTAAAAGAAGATGTAATTATTATTGGTCGCGTCAACTGCGATCAATTTGCAATGGGTTCTACTAATGAGAATTCAGTATATGGCCCCGTTCGAAACTTTGCAGATTCAAAAAAAGTACCCGGAGGTTCATCTGGAGGTTCAGCAGTTTCGGTTCAGGCAGATACTTGCTTGGCATCCCTGGGGTCTGATACAGGAGGATCTGTACGACAGCCTGCCTCATTTTGTGGTGTGACAGGATTCAAGCCTTCCTATGGCCGGATTTCAAGATATGGTCTATTAGCTTATGCTTCTTCTTTCGACCAAATTGGTACTTTAAGCCGTACAGTAAAAGATGCAGCATTGCTTACAGAAATTATGGCTGGAGCTGATGAGTTTGATAGTACGACAAGTAGAAAAGAAATTGGAAACTGGGCTGCGGTCTCCCCTTATAAGCACAAAGCAAAAATTGCTTATTTCAAAGCAGCTTTAGAACATGAAAGTTTAGATAGGGAAGTACAAAGTAATACGCAATCAGTGATTAACACCTTACAGGCCGAAGGGCATCAAGTAGAGGCTGTTGAGTTTGATTTATTAGATTATATCATACCTTCTTATTATGTTTTGACGACAGCAGAAGCTTCGACCAATCTTTCTCGATTTGATGGTGTACGTTATGGACATAGAAGTAAGGCCGCAAAAAATCTCTCAGAAGTTTATAGTAAGTCAAGAGCTGAAGGGTTTAGTGAAGAAGTGAAAAGAAGGATTATGTTAGGAACTTTTGTATTGAGTGCTGGATATTATGATGCTTATTATGGAAAAGCACAGCAAATTAGGCGCTTGATTCAAGAGCGAACACAACAAATATTTGAGTCTTATGACTTTATTATGATGCCTGCATCCCCCGTCCAAGCTTGGAGTATAGGCGAAAAGATAGATGATCCTGTGGCTATGTATTTGTCCGATATTTTTACTGTTCAAGCTAACATGGTAGGTGCTCCAGCGATTAGTTTGCCTATAAGCAAGTTTGAAAACGGCATGCCTTTTGGGATGCAATTTATAGCTAATCGATTTGAAGAAGAAAAGCTATTTGCTTTTTCTCAATATGTTCAAGATTTAGTCCCGGTATAAAAAATGGTTCTTTTTATTCCTCCCTCTGGAATTGAATACAGCATAGTCAATGTTAGTTTTACGATGTGCTAAGCAAAAGTTAAAGTGTAAACCTTTTTAAAGAAAGCCTACGAAGCGGCCGTTTATTTATTTTACTTTTGTTACCTATTATTGAATAATTAATCTATAGTTGAGTCTTAATATTTATAGAAAAATTTTCGGCTTAATAATAAAGAAAGTCCATGAGCATCAGAGTATTATTGAGTTTTATTTGCTTATTCTTTTTTGGGAGTTCATTATGGGCAACTAATACGGAACCTGTAAAAAAGAATAAAAAGGAACGTAAAAAATCCTCTTATAAGATACCTAGTTATTCTAAGGAAGTTGTACTTGATCGTTTAGATGAGTATCAAGGGATGATGGACGTAAGGTATACCAGAGAAGTGAGAAGTGAAATAAGAGAATATACTCGAATGGCTAGAACATCGACAGAGAAGCTAATTGGCAAATCTTCGATGTATTTTCAAATGATTGATGATTCACTCCAAAAGTATAATCTGCCAAGAGAATTGAAATATATGGTGGTTATTGAATCGAGGTGTAATATAAAAGCCAGATCACCAGTAGGAGCATTAGGCTTATGGCAGTTTATGCCAAGGACAGCACGAAAGTATGGATTGAAAATAGATAATTATGTTGATGAACGATGTGACCCATACAAAGCAACTTCAGCAGCAATGAAGTACCTATCTGATTTATACGCTCGATTTGGAGATTGGACAGTAGCTATTGCTTCTTATAATTGTGGAGAAGGAACGATGCAAAAGGCAATGAGAAAAGCTAAAAGTCGTAATTTCTGGAAATTGAGAAAGGAATTGCCTAAAGAGACACAACGATATATCCCTAAGTTTATAGCTGCAACTTATTTAATGGATAATTATCTCTTCTATGATCTACACCCAGCTTATCCTGATTATGATGTACAATTGACGAAAGTTGTCATCATATACGAAAGAAAATCTTTTAAGCAGATATCTGCCGATACGGGCTATTCTGTTGAGTTGATTAAAAAACTCAATCCTGCTTACAAAAGAGGAATCATTCCACCTAGTGCGGAAGGACGATATTTGATTCTTCCAAGATTAGGATAAGAAAAGACTGAAATATATAATAACATAGTTTTAGGAATAGAGGAGGAGCTTCTATTTTTAGCTCAGTATTAAGGAATACTTTAGCATCTCATTGTCATGCTAAATTGTTATGTGCTGGAATAATTATTGTTACAATATAAACATTTATAATATGTTTAACAGTTTTATTATAACTATTAGATCGTAATCTCGTTAAAATCACATTCACCACTGAATCTTATGTCTCAAGTTTATGAAAATTGAAGGCTTATCTCTATTTTGGAGTTTGTACAATACATAAAAAAGACAAAAGAATAAACTAAGAACAGGAAATGAGAGATTTTTGCTTTTTTTTACTATGCTTAACACTATGCCTTTCTGATGTTTACGGCCAAAGTATAGATACCTATAATAATCATACACTTATATCAGATCAAGAGATTAAAGCTCGACTTCTTACTATCCATAGTGATATTGTGAAACCGCGATTTGATCCAGCGGTGAGAAGCTATATTAACACATATACAGTTAAAAGACGAGATCGAACAGAAGCCATGTTAGGGCGAACGGCTATCTATTATCCTTTGTTTGAAAAGCTTTTGGCGGAGTATGGCTTGCCAACAGATTTGAAATATTTATCCGTTGTAGAATCAGCATTAAATGCTCAGGCAGTTTCAAGATCTGGAGCTGTAGGTTTATGGCAATTTATGAAACCAACAGGAAGGGAATGTGGGCTTAGCATCAATAGTACTGTCGATGAAAGGAAAGATCCGGAGAAAGCTACCAAAGCTGCTATTCAATATCTAGCTAAACAATATAAAAGATACGGAAATTGGGAATTAGCCTTGGCTGCCTATAATGGTGGAGCGGGTAGGGTAAATCGCGCGATTAAGAGAGGTCGGAGCAAGAATTTTTGGAAAATCAGACGCCACTTGCCTAGAGAAACGCGTAATTACGTTCCAGCATTTATCGCAGCTACTTATATCAATAAATATTATCAGGATCATGATTTGAATCCAGTATATCCGGATAGAGAATTTCAATTTACGGAACGAGTTAAAGTATATCAAACACTTACCTTTGCTGAACTAGAGGAAATGACAGGGACTCCCAGATATGTGATAGAGTTCCTTAATCCGTCGTATAAAAAACATTATATCCCTTCAAGCGTAATGGGCAGTAATCTTGTATTGCCGCAGGATAAAATGGCTGTTTTTAAAAATAATTACCGAGCACCAGATAGCGGCAATAGAAATTATATTGCTGGAGGGAGTATTTTAATTCCTGAGCATAAAGTTACGAACACTATTAATAGTGCTAATCGATTGTATTATAAAGTAGAACAAGGCGACGAAATGCCTGTACTGGCTCAAGCTTTTCATTGTACAGAGCATGATATTATGAAGTGGAATAAATTGACATCTCAAAAACTACGTCAGGGACAAAGTTTGGTGATTTATTATTCTAAAAATAATAATCAACAGACTAAAGCATTAAAACCACTTCCTTTAATTGTAATAAAACCAGAACTCAGCGAAGTTTCTGAAGAGGCAATAAATTGGAAACCACTTGCATTGCCAGAAGTTACGACTAAGAAGTCCTCTAAAAGAAGAAAGTCATCTAAGTCGAAAAAGAAGAAGGAGAAATTTGTTTATCACAAGGTAGAAAGAGGAGAATCTCTTTTTACAATTGCTGCTCAGTATAAAGGAATCGCTGTCAAAGATATTATTGAAATAAATAATATGACAGAACATGATACACTTAAGCCAGGAAAAAAGATCAAGGTGAAGAGGAAGTAATAAAAGTCAAGATCATCTCCCAATAGCCAATAGGTAAAATTCCCTAATGACTATTGGCAAATAATACTTTTTATGGAAACCCTTACTGAGCAGGAATTCGTAAAACCTGACCTGGGTAAATTTTATCCGGATGTTCCAACATTGGACGATTAGCCTCGAAAATCATCTGATATTTCATTGGATCGCCATATTGTGATTTAGAAATTAAGGATAAAGAATCTCCTTTTTGAACAGTATAGAAACCAGCCTCTGGTTCTGGATTCGCAACTTCGATACGATCATCGACACAACCAATTCCTTCTACATTTCCTAATGCAAGGATTACTTTTTCTCGATCTGCATTTGTATTTGCTTTACCATGTACAATAACTTGTTCGCAAAGCTCAATTGATAAACCATCTACAGGAAGGCCTAGACGACGTACTTCTGCTTCTAATGTTTGTTCTTTTGTTAGTTCAACAGGAGCAGCAGTTGGAATTTCTGATGCAGGCTTTGGTGCGGATTTTTTAAATAACTTTGATCCAGCATTTTTTAAAAACGAAAATAGTCCCATGTTGTTTGAAAAATTAGGGGTGATAAAATATAATTGCCCGAATTTAGGCTTTTTTTATGAAAAAAAACCTAAATTTTGTTTTCTGGCTTAAAATAAGGGACTTTAAGCTCTTGTTTATTCTCTTGAGTAACTTCTAAGAATAAAAAATGATTTGCCGCAAAATAATGATTGGTTTTATGTGTGCTATTAAATTAGATACAGAAGTTGTTCAAAAATAGCTCACTAAACTACGAAACGATATTTTGTCCCAATGCTTCGTTATAAAAATCTCACGTAGCCTTGCTATGCAGCAATTTTAAAGCCGCGTCTTGAGACAAAAAATCTCAATCTATATTTTGCCACAAATCATCGTACTAATCGAAACAACAATCACATTATTTATCTATGAGATCTCAATCTTACGTTTTAATTCAGCTTTTTCTACTTCTTTTTTTGTAAGACTAATGGTTAAAATACCGTTTTTATAAGCTGCTGAAATATTTTTGTTATCTACGGTTTTATTTAATCTAAAACTTCTTTGAAAAGAAGCATAAGCAAATTCTCTTCGGGTAAATTTTTCACTTTTTTTTACGGCCTCTTTTTCTTTGTCGATAGAAACCTTTAACTGATTATTCTCAATGTTAATAAGGAAGTCTTTCTTTTCAAACCCTGGTGCAGTAAGTTCAATCCTAAATGCGCTTTCAGTTTCTATAATATTTACTGAAGGTTGACTGCTTACAAAATCACTCCCTACAAAATCAGCAATACTATTATTGAAGAAATGATTTGCGAATGAATTTACTGGATGTCGTTTTGATACAAATGGATTATACATAAAGCTCAATTTTTTTAATAAAGGTTAAGGATATACTAGGTAGCAAAACATACTACCTAGTAGAGATATTTTTAAGCGATAATTACTTGATTTCAATTGATCGTGGTGGTTGCTCTTTAGCTTCTTCTTTTTTTGCTAAAGTCAAACTCAAAATTCCGTTTTTAAAATTTGCATTGATATTAGAAGTATCAATGGTATCTGGAAGACGGAATGTTCGTTTGAAATTACTGAAATCAAACTCTTTTTTGATCATTTTTTCATTCTCTTGAACTGCTTTTTCCTTTTTTGATTCAATAGTTAGAATGTCTTTATCTATCGAAATCCCAAAATCTTTTTTGCTTAATCCCGGGGCAGATAATTCTATACGAAAGTTGTCTGCTGATTCGATAACATTTACAGCTGGACGACTACTAACAAAAGTATTACTAGTGGATTCATTGAAATTTGTATTCATCAATTCATTTAAGATATTGTCGAATACAGAAATTGATCGATTTGTTTTTCTTCTTGGATTTACACTTACTAAAGTCATGATATTTTGGTTTTAATTTTTAAAATTTTAATTCTAATTATACTTTCCCCTGATCAATCTGTGTTCCATTCCATTTTTCAAGACTTTTTTGCTGATTAGAATAAAATACAGTGACTTAATGACAGTTTATTTTGATATTGACTGCCGAAATGACATAATTAAAAAAGTGATTAGAAAAAATGAATGAGAAGGGTATACCAAAAAGATAGGTTAAATTGGATATTTTGAATGGAAATAAATCTAATAGTTGCTTTATATCTAAGTTCTAAATCATCTGAAGTGAAGTATTTTTAATCTCTTCAATAGATTTACATCCTGCAAGCCCCATCGTTAATTCGAAATCAGCATAGAAATTTTTAAGAACTTCTATTACACCTTGTTCACCAGCTAGCGCAAGACCATATACAAAAGGTCGACCGATACAGACTGCATGCGCACCAAGTGCAATGGCTTTAAACATATCTGCACCACTCCTAATCCCACTATCCAGAAGAACAGGAATTTTACCATCTATGATTTTGATAATATCTGGAAGTGCTTCAATCGTTGAGATAGCGCCATCGACTTGACGGCCTCCATGATTTGAAACAATAATCCCATCCATCCCATGGTCTAATGCCAAGCGAGCATCATCAGGATGAAGGATACCTTTGAGAATGATGGGGAGGGTAGTTTGCTCACGAAGAAAAGATAAATCATTCCAGGTGAGAGAAGGACGAGAGTAAATGCTAATAAATTTTCGAACTGCTTTGAGCGGTCTTTTTGTTTTAAGGTTATTAAGGAAACCACCAGGATAATTTCGCATGAGTTCGACTACATTGAAAATAGTTTCGAAAGAAAGCTTACGTTCAATAGCTTCCTCGACCTCTGGTTCGTCTAATAGCTTATTAAAGACGGGATCGCTTACATACTGAGCAATACCTTTTCCTCGTAGAAAAGGTAAATAAGCAAGGTCGAGATCTTGTATACGCCAGCCAAGAAGCGTAGTATCAAGCGTAACCGTAATAGCAGAACAGCCTGCAGCTTCTGCTCGTTTTACCAAACTGGACACTAGATCATTGGATTTACTCCAATAAAGTTGAAACCATCGTGGACTATTATTCATCAATGGAGCACATTTTTCCATTGAAAAAGATGCTTGATTAGAATAGATCATGGGCACACCCGTTTTAGAGGCTGCTTTAGCGACGGCAAGATCCGCTTGTTTATGCGCTAACTCTAGAACCCCAACTGGAGATAAAAGGAGAGGGAATGGGAGATCATCACCAAAAAGCTTAATCGAAGTATCTCTAACCGACACATCTTTTAGCATTCTGGGAACAATTTTCCATTTCGAAAAAGCTGTATTATTTTGACGGACTGTGCTATCTGTTCCCGCTCCTCCCGCGACATAAGCAAATGCCTCTTTGGACATTACTGTTTTTGCTTTTGCTTCGAGTTTTTGAAGATCAAAAGGGATGATAGGGCTTTGACCACTCATTCCTGCAATATAAGTTTCCTTTTGTCTGTCAACAGCAGAGAAGTTTTTCAGCAAATGGTGATCATTATTCATATAAGCCAACGTTTCATTTCTAAATGACTTTCAAAAATCATATTAATAGAGGTATACAAATTACAAATATTTTATTTATAAAAAAATTGCTATGCATGCTTTTGGGGACAGAGCTATATTTGTCTTATACCTTACCTGATTATGGAAGATTCTTTTCAGGTTTTAGTGAATAACAAAATGATATAGACGAAGTTGTTTTAAAATGGAGGTTGAACCTTTTGTAAGTGCTTGAAGTTCAAAACGAAGCTCTTTTTGAGTTTCGTACTTGAAAAGTACGGGAGGAAAAAAAGCTGAAGTATTGGGCTTCAATGAATGCAAATAGATCATCTATCTATTTTAAAACAACTTCAAACACTTAAATATGTCACATGGCTTCCTCTAAGAATTAATAATTTGTTAAATAGGTTTGGCTCAATGAACCTTTAAGCTCAAAAAACATCTTATTAGTATATAAGACACTAAAACAAATGCCATGAAAAAGATATTTCAAACAAGCTTAGAAGCAACAGAATGGATCGCTGCTCATGCTGAGAATGAAGGGCAGTTTGAAGCAATGCGAGAACAATTACTTTTCAATTTCATCTATTCTGAGATTTATTACCTTGATACAGATTCTATACTCGAAGATGTAGTTATGTTGGACAATGAAGAAGATGGAGATCTTAGACTCTAATTGTATGAGCGTAACAACTGAATGGATCAGAAAAGACTCATCTGTTTACTTTTTTGTTTTTTAAACTTATTTTGTTGATTGTCTAATCTACTCAGGCTATCAAAAACTGTACGGCCTCCGAGGAGGTTTGATTCCGACCATTCTTTTTCAATCAATTTATCGAAATTATCATTTGGAATAAAAGTTTTCTCAATCTGGATTGCATTTTCATGAAGACTTTTAAGTGCTTTTTGTTTATCGGTATGGCCAATTTTTGCTCGACTTACAGCATGTCTTAGTGTTGAAATTGTTTCGTCATAAACTTTAGTCGGGACAGGAAAAGGATGCCCATCTTTACCTCCATGTGCAAATGAAAAGCGTGCAGGATCCTGAAATCTAGATGGTGTTCCATGAATGATTTCACTTACAAGCGCCAAAGACTGTAAGGTTCTCGGTCCGAGACCTTCTAATAAAAGTAAAGATTCAAAATCTTGTAAATCCTTTTCATAAGCTAATGCTATAATACTACCGAGTCGCTTTAAATCTAAGTCTTTTGATTTGACATCATGATGAGCAGGCATTCTGATTTTTGCAATCTCCTGAATCATTTTTGTAGGATGTTGATTGGCCACATTAATAATTCCAGATTGTGTTTTATCTGCCTTAGAGTCTGTGAGATTAAGGATGAGTCCTTGATTTTTACCGCAAATAGAAGTATGCGGATTTTCTATAAAAGATTTGAAGGCATTGGAGTGCCAATGATAACGGCGGGCATAACCATTGGCATCATTCATTCCTTGCTGTACGACTGTCCATTCTCCATCTTCAGTGACTATAAAAGAATGAAGATAAATTTGAAATCCATCTTGAATAGCCGTGTTGTCGATTTTAGCAGTAAGTCGACTATTTTTGGCAAGTTCCGCTCCGTTTAGGCCTGTTTTATCTGCAACTTCATACAATTCTTTTGGTGTAGCACGACTTTGTTTACCCCGCCCGCCGCAAACATAAATCCCAAGGTCTTTAGCAATAGGATTCAGTCCACGCTTTAAAGCGCCAACTACAGAAGTTGTGATGCCAGAAGAATGCCAATCCATTCCTAAAGCAGCACCGAAAGACTGAAACCATAAAGGATCGCTCAATCGGTTGAGCACTTCATTTCGACCATATTCTATAACAATAGATTCTATGATAGCTCGACCTAATACTGTCATTCTTGATGAAAGCCATTTAGGTACTTTTCCATAATGTAAGGGAAGGTCTGCGTGAGCCATTTGAAAATTTATAAAAATGCGGAGATGACACCACCCATTAGTACCAGAGAAATAAACCAATATCCAGTATGTACTAAAACATATTTCCAACTTCGCCTTTCAAAAAGTGAAATGATGCTTATAAGCGGAAAAGCTAAAAACATAGCAACTATTCCTCCATGCACGCAACCGTGACTAAATGTTCGATGGAGGTGGCCATATTTTTCATTGAAATTTGTAACAAAGGCTTCTGCTTCTGCTGCTGAAATATTAAACTTCTCAGCACCTACAAAAAGAGCCTCAACATTTCCCTGATGTATCGTAAAAGTGATTAATATTCCTGCAATCATTAGACTGAAAAAATAAGCTAAACCAAAAATAAGTGCCATATTCCCCGTTTTTATCTTCTCTTCAGTCATACCTGAAGCTTTCATCCATGTATTGCCAAATAGAGCAGGGCTATAATATATCGCTCCAATTACCATTGGAATTAGAGCAGCTAAAAAGGGTACGTAATAATTCATTTTGTAATAATTTAGATGTTAAAAATTGGTTCTATTTTATTTCTTTCCAGGGATCATATGATCCAAAATTCCAAAGGTAGCCTTCTGGATCTTTACAACTGTAAGCCTTTCCTCCATAAGCTTCTTCTTTTAAATCATAAACGATTTCTGCCCCTTCGGTTTTTGCTTTTTGATAATGTTTTTCAATCTCTGAATCGCTTAAGATAATATAAGGAGACATTGTATTGATACCATTATGAGCATTAGGTGTACCGACTAATTTTCCAAACTCATTATCCTTTTCAGAACTTACCATAATCATTGCATTCCCAAAAAGTAATTGAGCATGAGGAACAGTTCCATCTTCTTCTTGATGAATGAAGTATTTAGTAAAACCAAAAGCATCACATAGAAATTGAATAGCCGCCGAGGCATTTTTGTACCTCATGGTTGGAATAATAATCGCACTCATATTTTAGTCTTTTATAGGATTGAAGCAAATTTGTGTCAATAAAGATAAATAAAAATGTTTTTAAAATAAAAAAATAAAACATTTTGTTTTTACGATAACATTTAAAGACCTTTCTTCATACAAATACTAGACGCTAAATTTGTATAAGGACCATAATTAGGAATTGATTGATATCCAGAAGATTGGTATAAATTGACCGCTTTTTTTAGTTTTTTTCCAGTTTCTAAAATAGCATACTTATAGTGGAGCTCCTGTGCCCAATGTTCTAGTTCATAAAGCATTTTTCGACTTAATCCTTTCCCGCGATAATCTGGATGGACAAACATCCTCTTTATTTCAACATGGTCAGTGACTTCTTTTATAGCGCCACAAGCTATCGGGGCTTCATTATCTAAAAATAAAATAGCTTTAATGGGTTGCTTAAATTTATTATGAGGGGCATATTGATCCATCTGGTTTGGAAATTCAAGATGCAATTCTGCATCAAGGAGTTGTTCTAGTTTTAGAAAATTTGGATCAATAGTGGAAGTATAGAAGACTTTCATTTTTTGAAGAATGCTGATGTATGAGTTTATGGACTGTTAAACAAACCTAAATTTTCCATGGAGGATCTTTTCGATTTTTTCCTGCATAAAATAAAACGATTTGATTATTGTCAAGATCTTTTAGACGAGCTTCTCTCCAAAGCCAAGACTTGTCATTGGGCAATTCTTCAAATTTAATTCCTTCTTGGACAAGTTTTTCAACTTTAGTATCTAAATCTTCACATTCAAAATAGACATAAATACCTTCTCCTATGGGTACTTGTTCGACTAGATGAATTGAAAATGTAGCCGTTCCATCAGGACATTCGAATCTTGCATAATGTGGAGACTGCACAATAAGTGTGAGTCCTAAAGTCTGGTAAAAGTTGATGGCTCTTGGAATTTCAAGGACAGGGACAGTGATTTGGTTGAGGTTCATTGATAAATATTTAACCTGATTAAAGGTAAAAAATTATCAAGGTATTCTGAAAAAATGTGAGTCATTTGTCATTCATCATTAGAGCATGTTTAAAATTCGTTTTTGAAACCGAAAATGTACAGTATAAGGTGAAATCAGGTTCTTGTAATGGGCATTTGCAGGTCAAAGTATGAAATTTAAACATGCTCTTAGGTGAAATGAGGAGTGACAAATGACAATTGGTAGAGTGCTTAAGTTTCTTAAGATTGCTGAGGAGGCGCATTATAGTAAAATCGTTCTTCGACAATTTGATCACCTCTCCATTTCTGAATGCCTACTTCTTCCATTTTTGTTCGGTGGCCCCCTTTAAAAGTAATGTCAAACCAAACTTCACAGCTTGTTGTAGCATCCTCTTCATTTGCAGAGATAGATTTTAATCCAGAACCATGAAACTCTTCGACCATCCCAAACCAATCATTAATGGCTTTTCTTTGGGCTTCTTTGCCACTACGGACTTCTCCTGTAGGTACTTCAGTCACGGTACAATCTTCTGCATAATACTTTTCGAATGCTTCCATTGATTGACCTTGCTGTTGCATATTTTGAAAATCTTTTGCTTTCTGTAAGTAAGTCATGTTTTAAGGTTTTTATAGAAGTTATTTAAAAATAGTAGCCATTTTTGAACAACTCCATTGGTTAAAATTAAATTAGAGGCTCAAGATAAGAACAATATTTAATGAAACAAAAAATTGATTTTTTTTAACAAAAAGTTTTAATGATTTAATGTTTTGGATAGACTTTAACGATAGCCTTGAGCTTGGTAATTAAATAATTCGGCATACAAGCCTTTTTTATCTAATAGTTCTTCATGAGTACCAAGTTCGAGAATACTTCCATCCTTTAAGACTAAAATACGATCAGCCATTCTGACGGTACTAAACCGATGGGAAATAAGCACTGCAGTTTTTCCTTTAGACAATTCCGTGAAACGTTGAAAAGCTTCAAATTCTGCACGTGCATCAAGTGCAGCTGTTGGTTCATCAAGGACTATGACTGCCGCATCTTTCATATAGGCACGGGCAAGTGCAACCTTTTGCCATTGACCACCAGATAATTCTTTCCCATTATGAAATCGTTTGCCTAGGGGTTGCTCATACTTTAGAGGGAGTTCTTCAACAACCTTATCTGCTAGACTTTTTTTAGCAGCATATTCGATTTGATTTTGATTAGAAATATCGTCTATTTTTCCAATCGCTATATTTTCTTTGGCAGTAAAATAGTAACGGACAAAGTCCTGAAAAATCACACCGAATAATTTTTGATATGCTCCAGAATCAAAACTCCAAATATCTTTTCCATCCAAAAGTATCCGACCCTCAGTAGGTTCATACATGCGTAAGAGCAATTTTACTAAAGTAGTTTTACCTGCTCCGTTTTCTCCAACTAAGGCCATTTTTTCTCCTTCTTGAATGGTGAAGTTGATGTTTTTCAAAACATAGTTTTCAGCTTCAGGATACTTAAAAGATAAATTTTCGAAGGTAAAAGTTTTTCTAGTGTGTTCAGCTTTCTCCAGATTTGACGTGGATACCTTTTGGCTATAATCAATGTCCATAAAATCGAAATAATCTTTCAGATATAATGCACTCTCTGTGATTTTTGTAAATCGTTGAAATATAGTTTGCAATTGATTGCGGAGACTTCTAAAAGAACCCGCAAGAAAGGTTAAATCCCCTAATGTGATAATACCTGCAACGGTTCGCATTACAATGATGACATAGGCTCCATAATAAGATAGATCACCAATAATATTGAAAAGGCTACCCCAAACTGCACGTTTGATTGCCAAGGCTTTATTAACAAGATAATATTTATGTGCCAATGTAGAAAAACGCTCACTTATGAAATCTGCAAGGCTAAATAGTTTGACTTCCTTTGCAGTAACATCGCTCGCACCAATATACCGGAGGTAATCTAACTCTCTTCGTTCTGGGGTCCATGACCTTACCAGAGAATAGCTGTATCGGCTAAATTTAATCTCATTGAGAAATGAAGGGATGATGGCTATTAATAATAATAATATCAAAAAAGGTTGGAAGACAATTAAACCAGCTACTAAAGAAACAATTGTCACCATGTCCTGAGCTTGACTTAGGACGGTTGACATTAGTGTCACACGACCATTGGTTTGTCTTCTAGCACGTTCGAGTTTGTCATAAAAAGTAGCATCTTCTAAATGACTCAATTGCATAGTGGCTGCTTTCTGGATCAACTCTACAGAAGATTTATTAGAATACAAATCGCCAAGTAATCCATCTGTCAAATTTATAATTCTGCTTAAGAGGTTTGATGAAACGGCAAGTCCCAGCTCTATACCAAGCAATAACCAGATATATGATAGGTCTTTGTCCGTTGAAGCCGATTGAAGTACAACCTCATCAATGATCAATTTCCCAACCCATAATAAGAGTACTGGCAAAATAGATTTGAGCACTCGAATAATTGCATTAGTAAGAAAAAGGACTTTATTGGTTTGCCAAATCAGTTTAAAAAACCGAGGAATATATTTAAGCGCGCGGAAGTTCGATTTCCATGTGATTTTTTCTGGTGTTTTCATAAATAATAAAACGATTGGGGATTAAAATGGTTCTTAGCAATAAACAAGAATGCATCTCCCTTTAAAAAGAAGATGCATCTATCTACAGTACTAGAACTGAAGAATCAGGGAAATTTAAAAGTAGTTTTGTAGTTCGTTGGGTACTGCGAAATTAGTTTTGAAATCGGTTTGTATCGGGGATTTACAAGTAAAATTTTTCATTTGGACTTCTAGCACAAATGTAAAAACTACAATAGAGTTCTTTACATGAGTATTACAAAAGTAATAAAAAGGAGTATAGGTAGGTAGAAAAAGACAATGAAATGCGAAATTATTTGGCATAAAGTCTATTGATCATATCTAAACTATTCTTTTGCCAAAACTGCACGAATTGCTTTGGCTAAGTCTCTTGAATCCATAGTAAGATACATTTCAATTCTACGATTTTTTAATTTGCCATCAGTTGTTGCATTAGACGCTTTTGGAGCAGAATCTGCTTTTGCTGCTAAAGTTAGCTGATTAGAACTGATATCGAATTCATCAATTAGCGTTCTGACAACTGTAGCAGATTGAAGGGCACTAAAGTTCCAATTGTCTTTATATCGCTTTTTATCCTTTGGAGGATCTGTATCCGTATGACCAATGACTTGAACGTTTATTCTGGGAAATTTTTCGAAGATTCCAGAAAATTTTTCTAGGATATCCAAGCCACTATCAGTGAGTCGTGTTGCGCTATTTCTTTTAAACAAAAAAGATTCTTTTATATCTATGATTGCAAAATCAAAACCAAGGCTTACATCAATATCATCAGGATAATCTTGAGCAATATAATTCAAATCACTAGTGATTTGTTTGATGATATCCTCATATTGCACGATAGTAGATTCTACATCTCCTAAGAGATTTTTGAGTTGTTGGATTTGCTTATCTTTTTTTGCTAAGTCAGAGCTTAGATTTTTTTGTTTTGAACTTGAAGTACTGCTTAAGTTTTCAATACTAGCTTCTAAGTCTTCTATTTCTACCTGCAACTCATTTCGTAATATGAGTAAGATATTGTTTTCACCGATTCGTTCTGCAAGATTAAGTTCAAGTTCTTTTATAGAATTTGCAGAAGTATCAATCTTTTCTTGAAGTTGAGCTACTTGTAATTGATGCTGTGAGTTGATCACTTCAATAGCGGCAAGGTGTTTTTTGTTGCTAACACAAGCAGAAAAGATTAGAACCGCAAAGCAGGAAAGTAAAAGTTTGGTTTTCAAAATTGAAACTTTCATTAAAAAAAAGGAAAAAGTGGATAATCTGATGATTGAGGAGATTATTACTAAACCCCTCAATCATCAAACAGTATATTTATCTAAGTCGGAAATTGCTAGTACCTAAAATACCTATATCTGTATAAGCAATAACTCTATAGTAGCCTTTTTTTAATTTTTTACTGAGGTCATGAGTAAAGGATATCCGTTGATTCGCTTCGATATTCACCTCTTTTTGTTCTGCAGCGATAATATCTGTTGGCTGATCATTGACCATTACTCGAGCCTTTATCGGATTATCAACTTTGATTGGAGAAGAAGTTTCGTCTGTGATTACTAGATAAATCGGTCGAATCCCTTGATATTTTTCGGGTACGCCTGTGAGATCAAAACTCGCTTTCATTCTTCTGGCACGGCGACTTTTAGCAGTTGCTTTATTATTTTTCTTTTCTAATTCAATTTGAAAAGCCGATGCTTTGAAATTTGAAAGTGTGAGGTTTTCGATTTCACCTTGCATCGTTCTATTTAGATTGGCTAAAGCGGCATTATCGTCCCTCGCTTTACCTAGGTCTTGTTCAAGGATACCGGCCCTTTCTCTAAGATCAGCATTCTCTTCTTGAAGGGTATTGATTTGAGTTTCAAGTTGAGCTTTCTGATCCATCAGTTGAGAAATCTGAACAGTAAGACTTCCTACTTTTAAATCGTCCGCTTCTGCATCAGCTTTTAGCTTAGAGATGCTTCTATTTCTACTTCTAACCTTGGATTGTTCAGCAAGTAAAGAGTTCGCCAAAGAATCATTGACCATAGTTAGGTCTTCATAGTTTGCCTGAAGAGAAGCAACTTCTTCCTCTAAATTAGATTTTAATGTTTCAAGTTCACCCATTTCAGAGCTTAAAACTTTATTTTTGGATTGAAGGCTTTCGATCTCTTTTGCTTTATTCATTCCTGACCAAGAAGACCAAGCTAGTAATAGCGCTAAGAGTACTGCAATTATTATTAAGACATTTCGAACTGTATTGTTCATACAAAAAATTTAAAAGATTTGAGTTAGATAATGTTTAACGTATTTAGCGACAAAATCGTATTAACCTAAGAAAAAATATTGGCGCTAAATAGATGCTACAAAATTAGTAAATTCAATAAGATAAAAAAAATATAAAGAATAAGTGTAACAAAAGGACGTACTCAATGACTAACCAATCAAAAGATTGATGTAATACTAATGAATAGAGAACAAAAATTTCTGGATTTAATCCAACATCATAAAGGAATTCTGATCAAGATTTCAAGGATGTATTCAGATGATGAGGAATCCAAAAAGGATTTGTTTCAAGAGATTTTGTATCAGTTATGGCGATCTTTTTCATCTTTTAAGGAGGAAAGCACTTTTTCTACTTGGATGTATAGAGTAGCTTTAAATACAGCGATTACATCTTATAAAAAAGAAAAGAGACAAGTGAACTCTATGGCTATAGAGAAAGACATTTCAGAACCAATTACGGACATTCAATCTTCTAGAATAGAATGGTTTTATAGAGCTGTTCAGCAATTAAGTAAAATCGAAAAAGCTGTAATTTTTCTTCACCTTGAAAATTTTTCGCATCGAGATATTGGTAAGCAATTAGGCATATCAGAAGGGAATGCGAGAGTAAGATTGAATCGCGCTAAAAATAAATTGAAAATTTTATTAAAAAATAAAGGAAATGAATCTAGATGATATAAAGAATGAATGGGATAAGGATTCTAATGAAAACATAGACCTCCCGGATTCTGTGGGCTTACTTCGCGGAGAGCAATCTCCCCTTGAGAAAATTCGGAGAAATATGAAACTTGAATTATTCTTTCAAGTGGCAGGAATTATAATAATGGGTAGTCTACCAGAGATTTATAATGTGGGGTATCCATTGAAAATGATGTATTATCTATTGTATATTTTACTTTGTCCTTTGACCATCTATTTTTTTATTAGGTTTTATTTTTTTTATAATAAGATTGGCAAGATGAATTTTTCGACTAAGGAAAGTTTATATGAACTTTACTATGGAATGCTGCTTAATATAGAAACTTATAAGACATTTACTTACATGCTAATTCCGAATGCACTCATTTTTGGAATGATAATAAGGTTTAATCAATATTATCAGTATAGTCTAAGTGCTTTTTCCGGATATGATATACTTGGATTTAAATTTTGGACATATTTAATATTCTTTGTTATATTTCTAGGGCTAATTTACTTTTTGACTGAATGGTGGGTTAAGCGGATGTATGGAAGATATGTGGTGCAAATTGAAGAAGTGATTGAAGAAATGAGAGAAGGATTATAATAGAAAAGTACTTTATGAACATAAGAGCTGTCATTTGTCACAAGCTATAATATGCTAATGACAAATGACCGCTCACTATGCTTTAAGAATTTGGACAGGTTCTAACTTTTGATTCGATTCGATTCTTCTTTTAAACCAGAATTCCGTTTTCTACTTTTTACCTTGTTATTTCCAAACATGTAAGAGAAACTTACCCGTAATCTTTGGCTATCCCAACCACCTCGACCTCTAATGAACAAGGGACCAAATTGACTCTTTATATTCCAGTCTGTTGTTTTAAAGACATCACTGAAGGAGACTTTTAAATTACCTCGACCATCAAATAATTTTTTCTGGAGACCAAGATCCATTGCACCTTGAGGCCTGGCTTTGAAATTGCCTTCCCATATTGAAGCGGTATTAAACCAGCCAGACACTTCAAAGGATAAGTCCCAAGGTAAATTAAAAGTTTGTTGACTGTAAAGATTAAATGCGGGGACATTTAGGTTAATGATTTTTCCATCATTAAATTCAGCATAGTTATCTACGATATATCCAGTCAGACTGGTATAGCTATTCCACCATTTTGTGATTGGAATAGAACCGCTAATATTGATATCATAAACTTTTTGATTGGCTAAGTTCAGCCAGGTAATAGTGGTGCCATTTACACCTACCGTATCTGTGATTCTTGTAATCAAGTCCCTTGTATGGCTATACCCAATACTGGTGGTTAAGAAATAATTGAAGGTATGAGATAATTTAATAGAATGTGTATATTCTGGATTGAGAAATGGATTTCCAGACTCGAAGGTCAATTCATCAATCTTATTTTCAAAAGGATTCAAATCTTGATAAGACGGTCGATTGATTCGACGACTATAAGTCAATTGAAAATTATGCTTTTGATTAAGTTGATAGGTAAGACCGGCAGAAGGAAAAAAATCAATATAATTTCTCTTTACATTATCATCGCCTGTAGGAAACATACTTTGTAGATCGCCTTCAGAATTAGTTTGCTCTACACGTACACCTGCTTGAATGCCGATTTTGTCAATTTTCTTAGAATAATTAAGGTAGGTTGCATTTACATTTTCAGTGTAAGTAAAGGAATTACTTCTTGTAGGATCCAGGATGTCAGAGTCTTCTATAACATTATAAAAATCAAAAGTATTATCCGTTTTTACCAATGCTGTCTTTGCGCCAAAACCAATTTTTCCTTCTCCAAGGGGAAACTCTAAATCCACCTTAGCCGTATAGATATCAATATCTGTAGGTGTCGAGTTTCTATAATTTTTCTCATTAAAAATAAGTGTCTCGCTTGCATTTTTGTATAAGTTTGGTTGAAACTCACCTGCATCATTTCTATATCGGCCATAATCAGCATCAAAGTTAATGGTCTTACCTTTGCCATTGTCAAATTGATAATTGAGATTAAAGTTGAGGTTGGAGGATTCTCCTTGACTATGGCTCTCCGCGATCAATATACTGTCAATAGTTTGTTCGGTGATCATTCCTATCGGTGTTCGACTGATACTATTCCAATCATTAGTTGAAATATTTCCATTGGCCATAATACCAATTGTGTGTTGTTTATTTATAAAATAATCAGAACCTGCTTTGAAATTATGACCTTCCCAACCGCCCCACATATCAGATTTAGAATCGAAGTACAAACCATTTTGTTCTCGATACAATTCTAGGTCGTTGACGTTCGCACCATTATAGTAACTATAATTTCCAAAGACATTAAACTGTTTGGAGCGGAAATTAGAATTTATAGAACCATTATAATTTCGTTTTATACCTTTAGCGGCACTTAAATTGATATTGGCATTTGCTCCCAAACGCTGATCTTTTTTTAATCTGATATTGATAATTCCTCCACTGCCTTCTGCATCATATTTTGAAGAAGGATTAGTAATGATTTCGATATTATCAATTTCTGAGGATTGCATTGTCTTAAGGAATGCAGCAAGGTTTTCACCACTTAAAGGAGAAGGTTTTCCATCTATATAAACCCTCACGCCACTCTTGCCAAGCATGTTTATCTTATCATTATTATCAACCATGACTCCGGGCGCTTTTTTTAGCAATTCTAAGGCATTGCTTCCAGTAGCATTGATGCTGCCTTCTACATTAAAAACCATTTTGTCAGGTTTCATTTCTAATAATGGTCTTTGGGCAGTGACCGTTACTTCACTTAATTCAACACTAGGGCTTCCGAGTTTAATTGTTGGTAATTGAAGGTTGTCTTGTAAGTTGAAAACTTCTGATGTAAAAGAAGGGAGACCTACATAGCTGACGGTGAGCCAATA
Source organism: Saprospiraceae bacterium (assembly GCA_965277415.1). Classification (GTDB taxonomy): domain Bacteria; phylum Bacteroidota; class Bacteroidia; order Chitinophagales; family Saprospiraceae; genus JAHDHW01. Next base: position 103,727 of record CBDICS010000065.1, on the reverse strand, counting down.
TGTAGAAGTTTTGATTCCTGTGATTTGAAAACCACCATCATCATCACTTAATGCTACTTTTACAAGGCTACTATCTGTAGCATTGTATAGGGCAACATTAGCATAAGCAACAGCAGCCTCTTTATTGTCAAGGATCTTTCCACTAATTTTCTGTGAAAATAGATGAGAATGAAAAAGAGAAAAAAGAATAATGGTAAGTGCGAGTTTATTTTTCATACTAAATTTATTTTAGGCATAGCACAGCCAGGCCTTTTTGATACAAAGAGCTAATAAAAAATTATGTCTATTGATTAGTAATGATCTGAGCGAGTATAGAAATTTCAAATAATTTTGAGCATTCTAAATGTTCGACGAAAATAAGGACAAATGTGTTACAGACCAGTTGCACCTACTTGTCGATGGATTATTGACTTTGGTCGGAATAGCAAAAAAAGCGCTAGGAATTAGAAAGGAGAGCCTGTTTAAATTTTGTTCGCTTAGGCGAAAAAACAGGATTTCATGGCCAATCAAGGCTCTTTTCAATTGGAATAGCCTTAGCTATTGCGATTGAAAAAGCTGTAGAGTGGACGAAAAAGACGTTTTTGCAGCCCAGCTAATAATTTTTAAACAGGCTCTGAGCATGAGTAATTTTTATGTCATTTTGAATGAAAATAAGATTAGCTATTAGAATTTAGGATTTAGCTTGATTACCTTAGGGACTATCTGCACATTAATTAATGTTCAATTCATATGGCACTACTTTATTTAAAAGCTCTACATATCGTTGGTTTTGTATCTTGGTTTGCAGGCTTGTTTTACTTAGTAAGGATGTTTGTATACTATGTAGAAGCAGGAGAAAAGCAAGAACCAGAGAAATCCATTTTACAGAAACAATTCAAGATCATGCAATGGCGAGTATATAAAATTATTTGCAACCCAGCTATGATGATTACATTTATTGGAGGTTTTGGGATGTTGTATATTTATCCAGATTATTTAAAAATGCCCTGGTTACATATCAAATTAGCCTTGGTGTTTTGTTTATTAGCCTATCACCTATATTGTAAGTCAGTCATTAAAAAACTAGAACGAGGTGAGCAATCTTATTCTTCATTTCAGTTTAGATTGATGAATGAAGTTCCTACTTTATTCTTAGTTTCTATTGTTTTATTAGCTGTTTTAAAAAGTGGCTTGAACACTTTGTATGCTTTTGGCGGCGTATTGGTTTTTGGAATAGTATTATTCTTAGCAACGAAGCTATATAAGCAAAGCCGTGAGAAGAAATAAAATCGGACAAGATTCCACAAAATGCTAAAAAGTAATTCATGAAAAGCATAGCTCCTTCTCGGCGACGATTTTTAAAACAATCTGCTCTTATTGGAACAGGTCTCTCCATTTTATCACTTTCAAATATTCAATGTATGTTTGATAAAAAAAGCCCTTATTTAGATTCTATAGGGCTACAACTTTGGTCTGTGAGGAATCAATTAGAGCAAGATCCGAAAGGAACTTTAACCGCACTCAAAGACTTTGGCTATCAGCAAATTGAACTCATGGATACTCGTCAACTTCCTATACTGAAGCCCATTGCGGATGATCTTGGCTTGGCGATAAATAGTTCTTTTATTTTGTGGACAACGATAACTGAACAATGGGAACTTGTCCCGCATGAGAAAGATCAGACCATTAACTTTGATCATGTCCTTGAAGAGGCTAGTAATGCTGGATTGAGCCATTTAGTTTTTGGTTATTTAATGAAAGAAGAACGCGATTCTATTGATAAGTATAAACATTATTGTGATAAATTAAATGAAGCAGGTACAAAAGCTAAAGCAGCAGGCATTCAACTTTGTTATCACAATCATTCTTTTGAATTTGAGCCAATTGAAGGGCAAATACCTTATGAAGTTTTGATAGAAAGGTTTGATGTCGATGCAGTGAAATTCGAGCTTGATGTCTTTTGGGCAAGCCTCGGAGGATATGATCCTGTGCAATTAACTGAACGTATTTCAGATCGGATCGAATTGCTACATCTTAAAGATAAAAAAGCAGAAATCCCTGTAATATACGATGAAAACAAAGTGCCAGAAACAGCTTTTAAAGAATTGGGGAATGGAGTTATTGATCTACAAGCTATCATCAATATTGCTGAAAAGACAGATGTTAAGTATTGTTTTGTAGAGCAAGATTTTTCTCCTGATCCAATCAATAGTGTCGGAGAAAGTGTGGCGTATTTGCGAAGAGGATAATTAATCATTGTTCTCTATTAAACCAAGGCGTCAATCTCGGTCTCCACCTGGGAACGTTTTTCATATAATCCACATAATCGGAACCAAATCGCTTTACCAAATCTGGTTCTTCTTTTAAAATAAAATAAAAGTGATTCGACAAGAAGAAGAAAACTTGCCAGATTAAAATATTTCCTGAAGGGATTAAAAAAGCTTCTGCTAAAAGTATAGCATTAACACCAACGATCATAGGGTTTCTGACATAGCGATAAGGTCCTTTGATAACTAGTCTTTTGGGGGGATTCCACGGTGCAAGCGTACCCTTGCCTTGATGATGAAAAAGATAAAGAGTTGAAATAAATAAAACTATCCCCATGCAAAGGAAACAAAAGCCTACTAAATTTAATAAGATATTAAACTTGGAAAGAGTGTCTATAAATGATTGTTCATCTGTAGAAGTATAAATGATAAGAGGGATAATAATCAAGACCGTAAAAGGCAAAATCAAGATGGATAGCAGATGTGAAAGGAAGGAAGCGGGTTTTAATTCACTCATGTGATTTTGTTTTATACAAAGAAACAGCAAATTAATTTAGGATTTTGTGTACATCACAAAAAAAACTCTTCTCAAACAATGTGATCAACAAATGTCTGGACTTGAATAACTGATGACCTAAGCACTAAATCACCTGTAGGAACATTCTAAAAATCCTTTTATACAATTGTATGCTTTTTTACCTGTTTATTTGAAATAAGTGATTCAAAAACCATAAATTAGCTCTGATGCCTTAGCATTTCAAGTACTTGGTAACTTAAATAGAAATTATGATTGAATTAACAAATAATAAATCTTCGGAATTGAATAACCTTAAACGCAAAGTGTCGACATATAAAGAAATTATGTCTAATGCAAGATCGTACCGTGATGTTTGGAAAGATAGCCTTCGGGATAAGATTACTGGATTATTAGAAGGAATGGTCAGTGGTTGTGAATTAGATGCAACAGTTGAACTTCGTTCGGATATGGAAAACCTTGAAGCTATCGTTCTTTCTCTAGGAGATGTGAAAAGTGGCATCTGGCAAGAAATCAATAGCAATATAAAACGCCATATGATCAAACATAATGGATCATTGATTTATCAACAATTATTTAATGGTAAAGTTATAGTTCTGATCAATTACCCTTTTATCGAAAACTATGGACAACCTCGTCCACCTAAAACAATCGGTATCTATCGTCCTGAAGAAATGAAAGAACCTTTCTTTATTAGGCATATGGAAGAGTTTATTACTGATATCACCAATTGGGAGGATTACGATGATGATGAACCTAGTAAAAAAATTGGGTTTGATATCAATTTTGGAAATATGAATGTGACTGATGGAGAATAGATTGATAGGTCGATTTATTCTTTTAGCATTTGAAATCTTGAGTGTTACTTATCAAATTTGCATAATAAAAGTTGTTTAAAAATAGCCGTCATTTTTGAACAACTTCATACTTAATTTAAACGAATTGATATTAAGAACTTTTAGGAGTGGTATACTACTCTTTTTTTTATTGTTTATATACTCATCTACACTTATGGCTCAGGATAAAACGAAGTTAATTTATTTTGCTGATCCAATGTGTTCTTGGTGTTATGGTTTCTCACCAGAGTTGACAAAAGTTCTTGAAATACTTGGAGATTCTGTCCATTTCGAAATGGTGATGGGAGGGCTTCGGCCATATAATACAGAGACAATGTCAGTTCTTGGAGGTTTTTTGAAGGAGCATTGGCATCAAGTAGAAGAGAGAAGTGGACAAGCTTTTTCTTATGATATTTTGAAAGATACTTCCTTTGTATATGATACTGAACCAGCTTGTCGAGCACTTGTATTAGTTCGAAAATTAGCTCCAGAAAAGGCTTTTTTATTTTTTAAAGCCATCCAAAAGGCTTTCTATAAAGATAATAAAAACACAAACGAAACGGATACATATTTGGGCTTGCTCGAAGAATTTGAAATAGATGAAGATCAATTTAAAGAGATGTTTGAATCAACAGAATTCAAAACATTGGTTAAAGAAGATTTTCAATATTCAGCTAACCTTGGCGTTAAAGGATTTCCAACCTTAGTGTTACAAAAAGGGAAAGATTTGTATTTGATTTCGAATGGATATGCTGAAGCAAAAACAGTTATCGACAATATCTCAAAAATAATACCAGCACATTAAATAAAAGACTTTTTGACTACTCCTATTTACCTATAAGGTTTGTCAAAGAACGACATAAAGCAAAGAATTAGATTATGACCTATCAGATTACCTCTTTAGACGATTATAATAATACTTATCAAAAAAGTGTTGAGAGCCCTGAAAGCTTTTGGGCTGAGCAAGCCACTACTTTTAAATGGTTCGAAAAATGGAATCAAGTACTACAACATGATTTTAGAAAACCAGATAATAAATGGTTTGTAGGAGGCAAGATGAATATAACGGTTAACTGTCTGGATCGCCATCTAGAAAAGCGCGCAGATCAGATTGCAATGATTTGGGAACCCAATGATCCGAGTGAGGCAGTTCGGAAATTAACATACCGTGAATTGTATACGGAGGTTTGCAAAGTCGCAAATGCACTTCGTGCTCAAGGAATTGAAAAAGGAGATCGAGTTTGTTTTTATATGCCGATGGTGCCGGAATTAACAATTGCTGTTTTAGCATGTGCGCGTATTGGTGCGATTCATTCCGTTGTGTTTGCAGGTTTTTCTGCAACCGCATTAGCTGACCGAATAAAGGATTCATCTTGTAAGATGGTGATCTGTTCCGATTTTAATGCACGAGGCACAAAAAATATTCCTGTCAAAAAAGTAGTAGATGATGCTTTGATGATGGGCTGTGACAGTATCGAAACCGTAATCGTTCATAAGAATCGAGGAGCATCAATTGATATGGTGGATGGTCGAGATATTTGGTGGCATGAGGCGATATATGATCAAGCGTCAAGTTGTGAACCTGCGATTATGGATAGTGAAGACGTATTATTTATTCTTTATACTTCGGGATCGACTGGTAAGCCTAAAGGCGTTGTACACACCTGTGGAGGGTATATGGTTTATACTTGTTTTTCGTTTAAAAATGTATTTCAATATCAAGACGGAGATACCTATTGGTGTACTGCTGACATTGGATGGATTACTGGTCATTCATACATTATCTATGGCCCTTTATTAGCCGGTGCTACTTCTGTAATGTTTGAAGGCGTTCCAACTTATCCTGATGCGGGGCGGTTTTGGCAAGTTTGTGAAAAGCACAGCGTTAATCAATTTTATACTGCACCGACTGCAATTAGAGCTTTGATGGCAAAAGGAGATCATTTCGCAGAGCAAAACGATCTCAATGCAATAAAAGTATTAGGGACAGTAGGAGAACCGATTAATGAAGAAGCATGGAATTGGTATAATATAAAAATTGGAAAAGGAAAAGCACCAATCGTTGATACTTGGTGGCAAACAGAAACAGGAGGAATCATGATTACTTCCCTTGCGGGAATTACACCACAAAAAGCAACTTATGCGACGCTTCCTTTGCCAGGGGTTCAACCTTGCCTTGTTGATGCGGAAGGAAAGGAGATAGAAGGTAATGGTGTGGAAGGTCTACTCTGTATTAAATATCCTTGGCCATCTATGATCCGTACAACTTGGGGCGATCACGAACGATGTAGACAAGTTTACTTTTCGGCTTTTGACAATATGTATTTTACAGGTGATGGCGCTCGAAGAGATGAAAATGGATTGTATCGAATCATTGGTAGAGTTGATGATGTAATCAATGTATCAGGACATCGTATGGGGACTGCGGAAGTTGAGAATGCAATTAATGAGCACCCAAAAGTGATAGAATCTGCGGTAGTTGGTTATCCTCATGATATCAAAGGTCAAGGAATATATGCTTATGTCATTGTTGCAGATGGAATAGCTGGCGAAGATGATTTTCGAAAAGAAGTTCGTGATGTAGTTACTAGAGAAATTGGCCCAATAGCAAAACCAGATAAAATCCAAATTGTTCCCGGCTTGCCAAAGACACGATCAGGTAAAATCATGCGACGTATTCTTAGAAAAATTGCATCCGGAGATACGGCTAATCTTGGAGATGTTTCGACTTTATTGAATCCTGAGATTGTTGAAGCCGTGAAGGTTGGAGCTTTAGAGTTAGGGTAGTCAGGGTAGTCAGGGTAGTCAGGGTAGTCAGGGTGGTCAGGGAAGTCAGGGTAGTCAGGGTAGTCAGAGTAGTCAGAGTAGTCAGGAGTAGTCAGGAGTAAGGGTTTTATAAAGTCTGAAGGACGGATTGCTTTTGTATTGGAATGATCACAAATTCAGAAGATAAGTATACTAGATATAATGAATATTCAAGGATATCTTCAGCGAATTGGTATTGCGTCTATTGGTGTACCGAATCTCCAATCTCTTAATCTGCTTCAACAACAACATCTTCTTTATATTCCTTTTGAAAATTTAGATATTCATCTTGGGAAAGAGATCGAATTGGATTATGATAAAATTTATAAAAAAGTGGTTTTGCACAGACGAGGAGGATTTTGCTATGAATTGAATGGGCTTTTTTATTTGTTGTTAAAAGATTTAGGTTTTCAAGCTAAGAGGATTTCTGCAAGAGTGTTGGGTAGTAGTGGAAAACTTGGCCAAGAATATGATCACCTCGCAATTATTGTCACACTGGATAGTCAGGATTGGTTGGTAGATGTTGGATTTGGTAAATTCTCTTTTCAACCTTTAAAATTAGTGTTAAATGAAGAACAAATAGACCAAAGAGGCGCGTACAAAATCAAGATATATGATGATAAATATCAAGCCGTTTACATAAAGTCTACAGGTGGGGACTGGAAGTTAGCGTATATCTTCACTCAAAAAGAACGGTCATTATCTGAATTTGAAGGAATGGTTCATTATCATCAAACTTCGCCTAAGAGTAATTTTACCAAGCGAAAATTATGTACTAAGCCAAATTTAGATGGAAGAATAACGTTGACAAATGAGCAACTTAAGATTGAAAAAAATGGAACAACAACAACCTTGTTAATCAAATCAGAGGAGATGTTTCGACAACAGTTGATCCAGTATTTTGATATGGATTTTGAGTATTGACCAAAGAATAATTATTTTATCATGATATACAAAATTAGACCAGAAAGAATTAATACTTATGGAATGCGAAAAGCACTAGGATTTGCACTACCTTTTTTAATAAGCATTTTGATATTAGTATCATTATTGGTTTTAGCGGTAGATAAACGAGTAGCACTGATCAGTGATTTATTTGGAAAGGTGCATTGGTTATTACTAATTGTTGGCTATATCTACGGAACACTTTGGTATCAAAACCGGAACTTGGCAAAGTCAACCTCTTTTGAAATTACATCAGATTTTGTTGGGAGATTTTTAGAAAAAGATAAATTAAATGTCGGCAATCAATACGGAATTAGAAAGAATGAAAGGAGGTATGGTGTAAAGATGAATCAGATAATACCAAATAAGAGCATTGCTAAAATTTCAATCAGTAATTCTAAAATAAGAATCAGATCCGGCGATTATAATTTCTTTAACGGGAATGGACAGATTGAAATTCCAAAAGAGATTGAAGCGTTTGATAAATTAAAAGATCATTTTTTAAAATTGAAAAAGGAATTGAATATAGTATGATTACTAAATTCTGAAAAGGCTCTTGTTTTAGGTTAAAATTCATCTAAGTGGCTTTCAATTCGTCGCCGGGTTGCAGCAATCTTCCTTTCCATGATATTGAAAAATAGCGCGCGACTCTTCTCATTTTGAGAACTTAAATAGGTAGACTTGCTAATTGCTTTTTTAAACCATTCTTCTTGATATTCGCACATGCGTTTATCATTACTTCGCAAATAATTTGGATTGCTAATAATAGGGAAAATGACATTAGTAACAGGAGAGGTGACCAAAATGGTATTACTGCTTATCAATAATTCTTGTTGATACAAATGAAAATCACTGCGAGCCATATCTTCAGAAAAATTTCCTAATGGAAACTTTTTACCAAGCTCTGCCATTTTGCACCATTGCTCAACTAAGGCTTGTAGTTTGTCACAGAGGATATATGCATCAGTAGGATTTTTAAATCCATTAGTATTTACAAAATATTCAATCTGACTCAGGGTATTGTCTATTATATTAACGCTCCAGATTTCTGTGGTTGGCAAGCTCAGAAAATTCTTTAATATATCTTGAATAACTTGTTCATCTGGATATGAAATAATGTCAAAGTCAAAAGACCGATCTTTTAAATAATCAAAATCCCAAACTGTCTTTCCCCAAATAAATAATTTGAAACTGATTAGTTCTGGAAAGAAAGCGTAATAAAAAAATGGAATCTCATAAGAAACATAGTAGATCATTACATCAGGTAATTGTCGAACCTGATTCAAATCGTTTAAAACACCATTAAGATAATCCCCAACATTGTTCACCTTATTAGAGAATGGAGTAAAATTAAAGAAAACGGTGCTTGATTCTTGATATACTAATGAATCTAAAGAAAGGTTAAAGGTTTTAGTTAATAGAGTGATTTCATCTGGTGTCAACAGTGTATCTCCACGAAGTCGTCGATAGACAGCATCTTTTTGAACACCAAATAACTTTGCCAATTCCTCGACTGCAGCAGCGCGTTTGGGAAAGCGATTTAGAATCTCTTCTAATAATTGATGTTGAAGTGTTCTTGACATGAAGTGTGATATATGGAGCTAAATTAAGCATTAAGTTTTAGAATCAAAAACGAGTATTTTCTCAACATAACAATTACATAAATACCTGCTTTTTGACTAAACTGAAACTATCTTGTCAAGGTTTTTAGTGCAAGTCAAAAGTAGCACCTCACAAGCAAAGCGATCACAAAATCACCTAGTCCGTAGGACTGATCACCATCTCACAAGCAAAGCGATTACAAGATCCAAAGGAATAGAATAGCAAAGTTCGATTTTCTATTGATCCACGGTTTCTTCTTCTTTGAGTAGTTTATATACTTTTTCAATAAAGTTAAAACCGAAGCGATTTAGATTGGTCTCATATACCGTCAACAATATAAGTTTGGAGCGTTCAATCTCTGAAATGATATCCAAATCATGAGCATAGACTCTTTTTCCATTATTCATTCGTTCAGGGTAAACTTCATGATTATAATAGAGAAAAGAGGATTTAGGATCAAAAAGCCCATCATGAATGCCATTCTTATAAAAAGATAAATAGTAACTATCACCAATACTCAATATTCTTGTTTTTTGTAAAGAGCTATCTGCTTCAAAAATTAAAGGAGGATGTGGCATAGGATTCAGAGCGGGTTCTGCTAGAAAATTAGCACCATTGACTAGTTCTTTATCTGTCTTGGTAAATGGTGTTTCTTGATTGGAATCATCAGATCTAATAAGTTTGGGTAATAAAGCGCCATGCTCACGCATCAAAAAACTCCGGAGACTATCAGCAGTACTTGTATAGGCAAAATGACTCCAATGCAGGCTCGCTTCACCAAACAGAGCAAGGTCTGTAGTCTCTTTTAGGTCTTTTAGAAAGTCGAAGCTAAGGTGAGGTATTTCATGTTCTTTTAATTCCAATAAAAAAGTTTTTCGATTAGTAGAATCAATAGGATACTGCTGATAGTATTCAGGCATGTTTTCTGGAAATATACCTGGCTTTCCTGCGGGCACTAAAACAGCAAAATGGATATCTTTTTTTTCATAAAAATCAATGATATATTTTAGCTTTTGGATTTTATCCTTAATCCACGATTTTCCCTTATAATCAATACCTACATAAGCTTCGCAATCTGTCTTGGTATAAAACTGATCATGCTTGCCTAGCAAAATATTATGATGTGCGATAGTATTAAATATGTTGTAGTCAATTTGTGTATTGAGTCGAACAGCAAAAGGTGTGATGGCATTGCGATCTCTAACATAACTTTCAAATCCTTTTTGATAAGCACCGCTCAACCATTTCTTTGGCCAAAAGTTAGGTCGTTTAGTCTGTTTGTAAGCGCCTTGTAAAGCTTCCGCTTGAAAAATTTGTGCTTTGTTTTGTAGAAATGGCACATAATAATGAGGTAGGAAAATGAATCCCAACATTAATATAAAAAGTCCATATTTAAATGTTTTTTTTCGCATCTTTTAGATAGATGTTGTTTTAAAATTTAAAATAAATAAATGGATTAAAATCAGATGCAAAAATACTAGCAATGCACATCCATGCTAATATTATAGTCACTATACTCTTGATACCTAGTAAGGCTAAATTACTAGTTCCCATATACCACTGAATTGCATTCTTTTCTACCCAACTGAACATACTAAGGAAGACCGTAAACAAGGCGAATCCCAAAACAAACCAAAATTTAGAATCGATATAAAGGGAAGGCATTGAGAAATCAAAACTAAACATTTGAGTGATGTAATCTATAGCATAATCTATAGAATTTGATCTAAAAAATACCCAACCAATCAAAACAATAAAATAGGTTAGGAGGATAGATGGTATTTTACCAATTAAAGCTAAATTCTTTTTTAAGAAGATCCGATCAAGAATTAAAAACAAGCCATGCCAGAGTCCCCAAATAATAAAAGTCCATGCAGCACCATGCCAGAATCCTGAAATCAAAAATACCAGCCAAAGGTTTAGAAACATTCTCCTTCTACTTACTCGATTTCCACCAAGAGGGATATATAAATAATCTTTCATCCAATTACTTAATGTAATATGCCACCGTCGCCAAAATTCTTAACGGCATCTGTATGGCGATTTAGCAATGGGAAAGATAGCCGAAATGGGATTATGGTAGCTTCAGCAAAAGGGATGTGGAAAGCAGGAGAGGATGTTATTGAAAAAGCCGAAAATGGCTGGGAGAAGATTCATTTCAAGTTTAGACCTCCTCCTGAATGCAAGAATAGAAGACTTGAGGTTTATTGTTGGAATAAGGGGTATGAACCAATTTACTTTGATAACCTCGAAATTGAAATCCAAAGAGAAGAACCGCTTTAGGAATCACTTCTTCAAAACAAGCTACCAGTCTTATAAGCTTTATGGAGTGATGCCTTATCAAAAGTTCTCACATGACCCCAAGAAGTAGATAACCCTGAAGTCTTCAGACCTTTTCAATTTGTCAAATAAAAAACGTATCTTGAAAAAAGAAGCAATGACTTCTAACTGCTCTTTGCCAATTATCTCGGAATTTTATAAGGCTTTAGACCGTTCCTTACCTTATAAATTCTCCATTGTTTAACCCTATAAATTTAATCGCCTATGTTAAACGAACAAGTACGAAGAATTATGACAACAGATCCCATCGTAGCTAAGCCGGATGATATTGTAAGAGATATCTCGAATATGATGGTCACAAAAAAAATTCAACAGCTTCCCGTGGTTGAAGATGGAAAGTTGGTTGGAATTGTTACTTCTTATGATCTTTGGCGAAACTTGAGAGAATCTGCGGATAGTGAAGACAAAACAGTCAGAGAAGTAATGAATACGAACGTGCTCAAGATCGCACCAAAAGATAAAGTTGGAACTGCGGCAGAGCTGTTTATTGATCGTCGATTTAAAACGCTTCCAGTCGTTAATCTTCGAAATGAACTAAAAGGAGTTGTGACTTCTTTTGATGTTATCAAACATGTATTTATTAAAGAATATCCAAATCCAATTCTGTATCGTGATGTACTGATGGGGGAGTAAAAGCATCCCCATAGCCTCTGTGAACCTCTGAGTCCTCTGTGGTAAAAAAGAAAACCACCGAGTGCACCGAGTTCCACAGAGGCCTCATTGTAAAACGGGACAAAACAATCTAAAGCTCTACTCTATTACTGTTCACTATTTATAAAGGAAATTGCGCTTCATACTTAAGAAGTAATCGTAGGTAAATGGACTAGGCCAACAAAGAAAATTACAAATTAAGGAAGTCAAAAACCCTCTGTGAACCTCTGAGACCTCTGTGGTAAAAAAAAGAAACCACAAAGAAAAAACACTACAGAATAAATCTTTTAATTCCGTTCTTAAGTAATGGCACATTAAAGTTGATAATCAATCCGACTCTACATCCCGATAACTTCATATAAGTAAGTACTTGAGCATGATGTATATTATGGACTGATTCCACTGCTTTAAGTTCGATTATGACCATGTCTTCTATCAATAGATCAATTCTGTACCCTGCATCTAGTCTTACATTATCATAAACTAGTGGCATAGGTTTCTGCATTTCTACTTTTAAGTTTGACTTAGACAATTCATAATACAAACATTTTTCATAGGCTGATTCTAATAGACCAGGACCTAAACTTCGATGGACTTTTATTGCGGCATTAATAACCTGAGAAGTAATCTCATTTTCAAACATAATTATAGGTTTTACTAATAAGACTCCACAAGGCTTCAAATTCCATAAAATGGAGAGACTTTTTTTAAGTATTTATAGGAATAGAATGAAATCTATCTGGATACCATGAAGTATTATCTCCTCAGTGGTAAAAAAAAGAAACCACAGTGCGCACAGCGTTCCACAGAGGCCTCATTGTAAAACGGAGTAAACCAATCTAAAGTGCGCTACAATCTTAAAAAGTAATCGTAGTTAACTGGAGTAGGCGAACAAAAGAAAATTACAAATTAAGGAAGTAAAAAAGTCTCTGTGAATCTCTGAGACCTCCGTGGTAAAAAATAACAATCACCTAAACCCAAACTTATTGCACCGGCACCAAATCTTCAAGATCCACATAAAGGATATCCCAATTTAATACTTGATTAGTTTTGCCAGTCAGCATGATTTGTTCAGCTACATAAGGTAATATTCTTTTATTTACTTCATGACCATTTTCATCAAAGATAAGGTAGTAACGAGCAGGTTCTTTTTGATCTGATGCTTTAGCTTTAAAGACAGGAGGGATACCACCACTAATGCACCGGATGGCACAACTCTTATGAACTTTTCCTTCCCCAGGTTTCATTACCCCGAAATAGCATTTAGGATCGATGATCTCTCCTGAGAGGCTAATAGGTTTTTCTACAGATGGTGTTTGGTAAGTAGTGATATTATGATCTACAATCGTTACTAATGAAGCTTCTAATTCTGTTAGTTCCATCAATGTTTTTCCATCTCCATAAATTAAAGTACCAGCGAGAGTAACTTTTTTACCAATGATCGCGCCATGCTTTTTTTCAATATCTTTTATAATTCCCTGAGCACCAAATTTACCATACCCGACTAAAACGATATCGTGAGACAAGGAATCAGGCAATATGCCTTTATCTGCTACCAATATAGGAAAAGGCTTTTCATAGTAAATACCAGTAACTGTTGTAATGTTACCAAATTCGAATTGATGTTGATTAAATGGTTTTTGAAAAAAGACAACAGTAACAACTAAAAGAGGAATAAAAATAAAAATAGGGATCAATACCTTTTTTAAAAAAGATCGAGTGCTATCTGGCATATCTTCTTTCCAGCCAATATAGAAATCATTGCGCTTACTCATGGTTTAATTAGTTTTGACTGGTTCAATAAAAGTACCTTCTGCTTTAGGGTTTGGATTAACCCAAACTATTCCATTCACTACCTTTACTTCAAAAGTTTTTACCTTTTCGGTAAATGGAGGTGGTGATTGACCATTTTCAGGTAAATACTGATAACCATGCCAAGGGCAGGTAATACAACCATCAATAATTTTTCCTTCTCCTAATGGTCCCATTTGGTGCTTGCATACATTATGTACCGCGGATACTTTTTCATCATATTTAAAAATGGCAATATTCTCACCATTAATAAAAACTGTTTTAGCACATTTTTCATCAATTTCACCTATAGGAGCGACTTCATAAAAACCGCTTTCTTGCAAGTTTTTTCTGTTTGCATGGAGTCCTTGTCTTTCCTTATATCCTGCATAGAGATGCAAACTTACAATTAATACAAACCCAAAAATTAGCAAAAACCAATAGCCCAAATGGCTCTCATATTGTAATGCCCCTAAAGCGACATGCAAAATGATCATACCGTATACTAGATAAACAGACATATGCAATGCTTTCCAGATACGTGGGCTTAAATTCTTTAGCCAAAAATCATGACTGGTTGCAGCCATAAGAAAAAGTATAATAATGGAAAAGAAACCAAAGATTTGGAAAGGAAACGCACTTATTGAGGTGTATTTCTGATTAGAAGTAAAGATGCTTAATAAAGGATTAGTATCTCCTAAAACATGAAATTGTATAATACAGAAAGCACTATGAATCAAGGCAATAAAAAACATGGAGACACCCATATGCCGACGATTATAGAGTAAAGGCAAAAACCTTTCATCTATTCGACAAAGTGGACCAATCATTAAAATTATATGAAGTAAAACAATTGCAGTCAGAGCCGTTGATCGAATAATTAAGGTTTCTATAGTTGAATCTGGATGAATCAGGAGTTGAAAAACAGCAAAAGAAATGATTGACAAAAATATACCAGCCCATAAAAGGAGGTCATACTTTTTTTTCTGTTTATTCCAGAGAATAGGAGTATAATTTACACTCATTTTATAGCAAGAATTAAGAGTAATGAAATGAAAATACTTAAGATTATCCAGATTCGAAAATGACTAAGTCTTTGTGATGGTTTCATAGTTAGTTTGATTTTAGCCATTTTAAAAGAAAGAAAACCCAGAATACACACATGCCAGGAAAAATCAAGATCTTAAAAAATACACCACTTTCTTCAGTTGCCGAATCTACCTTTGTAATGCCTTTCCAAAGGAAGATGCAAGAGAAAATCACACCTAATAATAAATAAATGCCAATAAACAATAATAGAATGGAAAGAATAGACTCCATAATTACAGGGTTTTCAATTAATCAACCAGCTCTAAACTCTAAAAGTAGTGAGATTGTTGATAAAATTATAAAACTCTATGTTTATTTTAATATTAGAACTTTTCAAGAGTCGGCAGCAATACCTTTGAGCTGAAAAGGCAAATATTTTGATTATTTTTCTAACAATACGTAGAATATGATTTAAATATTTATGCTTTTTTTATCTTGAAGTTTTTTACTAATGAAGTTGTTCAAAAATAGCAGCCATTTCTGAATAGCTTTAATGATAAAGTCAAACCATTTAGCTATTTTAAATGAATTTCGCTTAATACTTCAAAAATAAACTGTTGGATGGAAACTATTATTTCTCCTGTTGCGATTGAGGCTCTTTGTGTTGAGGTAGAAAACCTCTCATCTGAGAACTGTTTGATTTCAAGAGGTGATTTTGATGTGTTTTTGGCTTCTGCTTGCGAAATACCAAACTTGCTTAAAGAGATTGGACGACTTCGGGAGATCACTTTTCGCTCAGTAGGAGAGGGAACAGGGAAATCCCTTGATATAGATGCTTTTGATGAGTATTATCTGAATCTTTTTATATGGGATAGAAAAAACAAACAGGTGGTCGGAGGCTATCGAATGGGGATGGGCGCATCTATTGAGAGTGCTAAAGACTTTGATCGTTTTTATATAAATAGTTTATTTGAAATCGATCCTTTGGCTACGCCTATTTTGAAAAAATCAATAGAATTAGGGCGGTCATATATTGTGTCTGAGTATCAAAAAGGGTACTTGCCTTTTTTTCTATTATGGCAAGGGATATTGACGGTTTTAGTTCGTAATGAAAATTATCAATATTTAATTGGACCAGTCAGTATCAGTAAATATTACTCTGGGTTTTCAAAAAGCTTAATTGTCGAATTTGTGAAACGACATTATTTTGACAATGCTATATCCAGATATTTTATTCCTAGAACACCATTTCAACCTGAGTTAGAACAAGTGAATATGGATAATATGCTGGATAGTGTAAATGGAGAACAACTAAAAGATTTGGAATCTTTTCTGAATACTATTGAACCTGAACATATAAAAGTCCCCGTACTGTTAAAACAGTATACCAAACTTAACGCAAAGTTTATCAGCTTTAATATTGATCCTAATTTCTCGGATGCATTAGATGGTTTGATGATATTAGATTTGAAAAAACTACCAGATTCGATACTTGAATTGTTAAATGAAAAATAAGGAATGTTTAATTCGATAAGAGCTTTTATACGAATTATTTTTTTTGCAATAGGTTCTATATTCACGATTCTTCGATATATGGTAAAAGCCATGATTGTTGGAAACGACTTGGATCGAGCTTTACGTATCAGGCGTCAATGGTTTAGATGGGTTAATTGGAGTTTAGGAGTCGAAGTCGAAGTGTATGGAGAAATGCCAAAGGAGCCAGGTTTATTGGTCTGCAATCATCGATCTTATTTCGATCCCATTATGATCATGCAATACTTACTTGCATTACCTGTTGGAAAAGCAGAAGTAGCTACATGGCCAATTATAGGATATGGAGCTAAAATATCAGGGGCAATCTTTGTCAATCGTAAAACGAAGGAAGGAAGATTACAAGCTCGAAAGAGTATTATTAATACGCTTAAACAGGGCTATTTTGTTATTAACTACCCAGAAGGAACTACTCATATTAATGCACAGACAATTGATTTTAAACCTGCTTTATTTAAGGATGCAGCTCAAGAAGGCTTTTTAGTATATCCGATAGTACAAGAGTATCAAAAGGATGAAGATGCCTGGATTGGTGAGGATACTTTTCTACGACATTTTTTTGAATGTTTCGGAAAACGTAGGACTAAGGTCCGATTAAGTTATGGCCCCAAAATGAGTTCAAACTCATTTGAAGAGTTAATGGAACAATCAAAGCAGTGGATAGACGCTGAAATGCTACGATTAAGAAAAGACTGGCATCACTCGGATGCTTCAATAGTTTGAAAATGAAATCAAAAAAATGGTATAAAAAGAAGCGAATGTGGCTTGCTATATTGCTCTGTAGTCTTTTTTTTATAACGAAAATGGAATGGGCAAAATTCCGGTATAATCGCTCAGATTTGATACAGAAGATCACTGAAAGTGGGCAAGAATCACCGGTTTTTGATACGCGCCAAGCGAATGGGAAAAGCATTAATTACTTAAAAGTTGGGAAGAATGATTCTTTGCCAATCATAGTACTCGTACATGGCTCACCAGGTGCACTTAATGCATATGAAACTTACTTTACAGATACATCTTTTAGCATACAAGCAAATCTAATTGCTGTAGACAGACTGGGTTTTGGCTATTCAGATTTTGGTAAAAGTGTATCTTCTTTGGCGCTTCAAGCGGAATTGATCGCTGAGATACTAAAAGAATACCCTGATCAGAAAAAAGTACTTGTTGGTCATTCCATGGGCGGACCTGTGATTGCAAGGTTGGCAATGGACTATCCGGAATTAGTAGATGGTTTGGTGATGGTGGCTCCCTCGATCAGTCCTGATTTAGAACCTTCCAATAGATGGAGAAGAGTGCTTGATTTTCCATTGATTCGTTGGTTTACTCCTTCTGCTTTGCGAGTATGTAATCAGGAAATAATTCCTTTAAAAAAAGAACTTGATCAGATGATGAATTCATGGGAAGATGTAATGATTCCAGTGACAATCGTACAAGGAGAAATGGACGCTTTAGTCCCGATGGGCAATGCTTTTTTTGCAGAATCTATGATGGATAAAAACCCTAATGTTAAAACAACAATCATAGAAGGGGGAAATCATTTTATATTATGGAGTGAGATTCCTTTGATCAAAAATGAAATATTAGAAGTTATAAAGAAGACTGAAAAGGAATAGAAACATAATAGAAATAATTAATTTCATACCAAGTATATTACTCACAATATGAAAGATAAACTCAAAAAGGAGCAGAAGAAAATGGATGCATCCCTCATGGAAGATTTAGGGATAAATAAAGACGAACTTAAAAAACTAAAAAAGCAGTTGACTAAAGCCTCAAATTATCCTGAAAAAGGTATAGAAACCTGGTTTAGGGTCACTTCAAAAAATCTCTATACGCGGCGACAAATTGTAGATACCAAGTCCAATATTTTAGTTACGATAAACTCAATTATCATTTCAATTATTTTAGGTAGTCTTTACATCCAGTTGGATGAAGACCCTCATTTGATCTGGGCTATTGTTCCTATGATCTTAACCAATGTGCTTTCTATCGCTTTTGCTATTCTAGCTACTCGACCTGTTATCGACAAAGGTGTTTTTAATAAGGAAGACGTTGTAAAAAAAGGAGCAAGATTAATGACTTTTGATGATTTTTATAAAATGTCAGAATCTGATTATGAATGGGCAATTGATGAAATGATGCAAGACAAAAAATTTCTTTATGGTACAATTAAAAAAGATATCCATCATCTTGGAGTAGACTTGAGCCAACGCTATAAGCATATTCGTACCGCTTATGATATCTTTTTAATTGGATTGGTCACTTCTCTTATTATGTTTGGTGCTTGCCATGCTTTTTATTAGATAAAATAGTCTCTAAGGAAATAAAAGATCAAATACTAGATGATAACATTAACTGGAGGAATACTAATAAAAAGAATGAAAGAAGAGCTTTTAGCACTTGGTATATCAGGTCGGGAAATAGAACTACTGAAAAAATTAAGAGAAATTCCTAGTACGATATACTAAGACATAATCAGGTATAAAGTAGATGAAATACCTGAAATAAAGCTAAGCCAATAAATAAAACTCCAATTGCTTTATTAGTGTATTGATTAATAGCTTTAACCTTTTTAGTAATAAATCCAGAAAACCAAATATATAGAAGAAAGGCAAGGAATGCTCCAATGGCAGATCCTAGTGAAAAAGAAATAATTGAGCTGTCTTCATCAAACAACATTCCATTCGACATAAGCCAAATCGCTAAAAATATCCAAAAAGGGATAATCAACATATTCATCATGCCTACAATTAGACCTCTTAAAAAATCAAAATAATCATAAGTAGAGGCTGATTGTATTTTAACAGCACTTTTTTTGAACAGGAAATATCCTCCGAGTCCAAAGAATATAATCATTGAGAATAATTTGATATAATTTCCTATGGCCGTATTTTCTGTAAAAAATTCCAGGCTAATCAATGCGATATAAGTGTAAACAAACTCTATTATGGTAGCCCCTGAAGCAATCATAAAACCTGATTGTTTCCCTTTTTCGATCGTTTTTTGTGTAATAGTCAATGTGATTAGTCCTATTGGTAATGAGCCGAGAAAACTTAATACGAATGCGACAATAAAGTAGAGTACTAAACTCATAGATTAAGCTTTTGCGGCTTTCATATATCGAAAATATGTTCGAACACTTTGATAGGCTTCTTTCCAAGTCATTGGTTGGACACCCTTTTTTCTTTGTATTTTGCTTAGTTTATAGATGATTTTCCAATGTTTGAAAATATCTCGATAGGCTTGAATAGTGGAATATTCTGGATCATATATATGAGCTGGTTCGCTAGCGATACCATTGAATTCTAAAATTTTAAAGTCTTTGGCTTGTTTTAACAATTCCATACTTTTACACTTCATGTCAAATCTTCCATAATGGATGCCATCCATCTGTAAAGCAATTTTGTCAAATATCTTTTCTAGCTGTTTATCAATGTATTTATTACCATTAAGAAAAGTCGTTCCTCGGGAATGATTGCCAATGGGTTCCAATACAAAGTCTTCCTCCGCTTGAGGTATTTTCAAAAGTACAGATGGATAATCTTTTTTAAAACGCTCTAATTGAAAACGTGCCCTGGGATATTTTTCCATTAAGGTTTCAACTGTTGATATTCCGTCGCCAATGACAGACAAGTTTTTCTTTATACAGATCGAAGTAATCTTACCAGTAGGCGCATCAGGGATTCTATAGTATAAAACACTGACTTCAATAGGGTAGTCAATGAAATCCTGAATAAGAAAATCAACCTTAATTTTTTTAATATATTCAGCAAGCGTATTTTCGTTATCAATTTTTTCAACTAAGAACCCTCGCTCTCCAACATCAGGTTTTGCAATTAGTGGAAACGAAATTCCAGCAGCCTTAACTTTTTTTAAAATGGTATTTACATCAGCCTTTGCTTTTTCAATAAAGATAGTTTTCGGAATGGTTTCTTCTGGGAGACGATTGAAAATATTAATCTTAGATTCACCCATTACACCTCCTGTTTCTATGACTGGATTGACGGCACTAAAAAAAAATAAGGATCGTGATCGGATACCAAAATAGATCCAAAAGAATACCGTAGGAATATTAGCAATATACATCGGATAATATTCCCAATTCGTCCATTTGACATAGAAGGAAGATTCTTGAATTTGACGCCAGGTTTTTTTCACAAAATTAATTATTGAACGATAAGGTTTCGATGTTGGATGGTGGAAGGCGCTACACCAAAATGTTCTGGTAAAGGCATTGCTGGAATAATTATTTTAAGGCCTATTTTGATTAATGCAAGATGATGAATACAGTGTTCCACATTATAATGTAGTTCGCGACCAAGCGTGCTTTGGATACATTCACCACCTTCCTTTGAGGTATGGAGAATGACTGGGGATTCTAGATTTAATTTGTCTAGATTTAACAAAATACTGTCTATTACCGCAATGGCTACAGAAGGATTCTTTTCAATATTTAAATCTCTTTTTCTCAGGCAATAATTAATAGTCCCTGTTTGAGCTTGCTGCAAAAGGCATTGATAAAATTCAATGAAATGTCGTGTGTGTTGCCCAATAGTTGAATCTGACATGATTGTTATGGGCTGAGCATAGTCAGCAGCATTTAGCCTTTGCAAGAAAAACTTTGCATCATTAAGTACTGCAATAGAACCCTGTATTAAATTCATAAAATAGAATGATTTAGACTGAAGTTGTTTGTGCTGCTTAAAGAATAACTTCGCAGTAAAGGTAATAAAATTTGTATCGAAATAGGAGGGAAATACGTCTGTAGTGCTACATTTTAAAACGCCTTTAACCTCTGTTTTATACAGTAAAGCATACAAAAAGGTTAACTTTGCAGCTTTTAGAGCCTGTTGGGTGCTTAATATTCGGCTTGAGAATGTCATTTTTACGCTTAGGCTTCATTGCAAAAAACCTCATTTAGTCCTAAGGCTGAATCTGCTCTAAACGAAAAATGTTTTTAAATAATTTCTATCATTTTATGAAAAACACACGTTTTTTAGTATTCATTTTTCTGGTTTCTACTTGTAGTGTTTTTGCACAAGAGCATAACGAAAAATATCTTGAACTTGGTATAGAAGCCCAACAGTACCCTACAGGCTTTTTATTGGGAGGGCGCGCCGAATTAGGCTTGTCGGCCCATCATGCTATTGAATTAAGGCTTGGATATAATCTTTTGGATCATAAAGATTTTGGAGAGCATGATTCCGAAATAGGCGGTGGTTTAGGATTTACACTAGGCTATCGTTATTACTTAAATGCAGATAATCAAAAATGGTTTGGAGGTGTTCGGGCTGA
This sequence comes from Saprospiraceae bacterium, assembly GCA_965277415.1. Classification (GTDB taxonomy): domain Bacteria; phylum Bacteroidota; class Bacteroidia; order Chitinophagales; family Saprospiraceae; genus JAHDHW01. Next base: position 82,101 of record CBDICS010000065.1, on the reverse strand, counting down.
TCTATGGTTCAATGAGATCGATTGGGAGGATTTAGCAACAGACATTCTTCCTGCATCACAAGGAACAACTAATGTAAAAGTCCTTCAACCTACAGCAATAGTAGGCTATCGCTGGGGGATTAACGATCATTTCGCAATAAGTCCAACTTTGGCAGTTGGTGCAGAAATTAATATAAAAACAGATGGCGAGGCAGTTGGTCAAGGCGCCATCATTCTATGGGGAATTAACCTGACTTATCGACTTTAGTTTTCATCATTGATTTGTTCAAAGATCGTTTCGAAGCCTTTGAATAATATCATACTTAACATTCTTTGTATAGTGTGTACTGTAACTTTTATTCCTACTCAAAATAATGATTTCATATTCACTTCCAATCGGGATGAAGCGCCAACACGCTCTGCAACCGAAATGGCAAGGGAGCAACGTGGAAATAAAGAATTGCTATTCCCGAGGGATGCACTAGCAAAAGGGACTTGGATTGCAATGTCAAACCAAAACCAATTGGTATGTATTCTTAATGGAGCTTTTCAAAAACATAAACATCAGCCACCTTATCGATTAAGTCGGGGAATCATGGCTTTGGATTTTTTTTCTTTTTCGAATGCGACAGCGTTTTTTAATCAATTTGATTTCGAGGGAATAGAACCGTTTACAATGATCATATATGATGATGGAGCACTATACGAGTTTCGGTGGGATGAATCTGAAAAGCATATCAAAAAATTAGATACTGCTCTTCCTCATCTTTGGGCATCTTGTACGCTGTATTCTGAAGAATGGCAGACAAAACGACAAGATTGGTTTAAGGATTGGCAATTGAATACGCCCCTTATTAATCAAAAAACAGTACTGGGTTTTCATAAACATGCTGGAGAAGGCAATGCTGAATTTGATGTGCTTATGAATCGACATAATATCGTTCGAACAACAAGTATAACGTCTATCTCAAAAATAAATAATCAAATGTCTATGCGATATGAAGACATTCTTAGTGGTGAGATAAAATCAAATGATTATTTTTACAAAAAATGAGGATATGAATAAGAAAAAGATATTCCGGTTTATATTAATGAGCTTAGTTGCAATTTTGATAATTGCACAGTCTTTTAGAATTGATAAAACAAATCCAGAAAGCGACCCTACTATGGATTTTATAAGGATGAAAAACCCGCCAAATGATATAGCAGAAATGCTAAAAGTAGCATGCTATGATTGCCATTCTAACCAAACGAAATATCCTTGGTACACTAATATTGCTCCTTTTTCATGGTGGATACAAGGACATATTGACCATGGAAGAAAACACCTTAACTTTTCAAACTGGGGGACTTATTCAGCGAAAAAAGCGAATCATAAATTAGAAGAGTGTTATGAATTGGTAGAAGAAACCAAAATGCCATTGATGTCTTATTGGATTGCTCACCCTGAAGCTAAATTGTCAACAGAACAAAGAGCCGCATTGGTCGCATGGTTTAAAAATTAGCCCTTCACAAGCAAAGCGATCACCAAATCACCATAAGCCAAATTTGAAATGCCTCTCTTGCAATCGCAATGGGCATTATCTACATGGCAATTGCAAGATTGGTTTCAAATCTTGAATTATTGGCTGGTGATCGCTACACTTGTGATATGGTGATCGGCTACGCCTTGTGAAATTGCCCTGAAGCGACCTCACAAGGCGTAGCCGATCACATGGGCCTAGCCCGATCACATGTGAAACGATCCTGATTAGAATCTTGCGATTGCCCTAAGGCATTATCTACCCTTAACTAGCCTCCCAACAAAAAAGTAGTATCTTTGCAGGGTGAAGTTGTTTAAGAATGGCTGTTCGTAAACAAGAGAGCTGTCTTTAACAATCGCTATTTATAAAATAATAATAATGGAACAAAATCGTCCTTTAACAGATTGGTTACCAATCACTAAGAAAGAACTTGACTTGAGAGACTGGGAGGACTTGGATGTTATTCTGATCTCAGGGGATGCTTATGTAGATCATCCAGCATTTGGCACTGCGGTGATTGGACGTATTTTGGAAAGCGAAGGATTACGAATTGCCATTGTCCCGCAACCAAACTGGAAAGATGATTTAAGGGATTTTAAAAAATTTGGAAAACCTAAAATGTTCTTTGGTGTAACCTCTGGATGTATGGACCCAATGGTTAATCACTATACTGCTTCTAGGCGACGACGATCAACTGATGCGTATACACCGGGTGGTATGGCAGGATTTCGGCCAGATTATGCAGGAAAAGTTTATACAGAAATCTTAAAAAAAATCTATCCTGATGTTCCAGTACTTGTAGGAGGGATTGAAGCATCACTCCGGCGAGTAACACATTATGATTATTGGGCAGATGAATTATTTCCTAATTTTTTGTCGCTGAGTGGAGCAGATATGATCGTCTATGGAATGGGAGAGATGCCACTCCGGGAAATCATTCGATTATTAAAAAAAGGTGTTCCTTTTGAATCATTAAAAACGATTCCTCAGACAGCTGTCCTGCATCCTAGGAACGAAGCATTACCTATAAATAAAAATTGGGAAGACTTTCAATTATCTTCTCATGAAAAATGCCTTCGAGACAAACGAAGCTTTGCTGCTAATTTTAAGAATATAGAACAAGAATCGAATAAAGTCAATGCTCGGCGATTGATTCAAGGCTGTGGAGATTACAATTTAATAGTTAATCCACCTTATCCACCGATGACTGAAAAGGAGATTGATACTTCTTTTGACTTGCCTTATACTCGAGTGCCTCATCCAAAATATAAAAAACGAGGATCTGTTCCCGCTTATGAGATGATTCGGTTCTCGATTAACATGCATAGAGGCTGTTTCGGAGGCTGTAGTTTCTGTACGATTTCTGCACATCAGGGAAAATTTATCGCTAGTAGGTCGCCAGAGTCAATTATGAAGGAAGTCGACCAAGTCACAAAAATGCCAGATTTTAAAGGCTATATCAGTGACCTTGGAGGACCATCCGGAAATATGTACCGTATGAAAGGAAAGGTTCAGTCTATCTGTGACCGTTGTGTAGCGCCTTCATGCATACATCCTGTGGTCTGTAGCAATCTTGATACGAGTCATAAACCTCTGACAGCAATTTATAAAAAGGTGGATGCGCACCCAGCTGTCAAAAAAGCATTTGTAGGGAGCGGAATTCGATATGACTTATTATCAGATTCATATAATAAAAACACAGACGGTAGTGGAGATGAGTATATGGAACAATTAGTGACTTGTCATGTAAGTGGTCGATTGAAAGTTGCACCAGAACATACTTCAGATGAGACATTAAAGGTGATGCGAAAACCTTCGTTTAAGCATTTTCATGAATTTAAAAAGAAGTATGATTTTTACAATAAAAAGCATGGATTAAACCAACCTCTGATTCCTTACTTTATCTCCAGTCATCCAGGATCAACGGAAGAGGAAATGGCTAACCTTGCTGCGGAGACGAAGGATATGGGATTTAAATTGGAACAAGTTCAAGATTTTACACCGACTCCAATGACGGTAGCTACCATTATTTATTATACGGGTTTGCATCCTTATACTTTACGGCCTATATATACTGCTAAAACTCCAAAAGAGAAAAAACGACAGCACTTGTTTTTCTTTTGGCATAAAAGAGAAAATCATCAAATTATACGCGATAAACTCAAATCTATTGACAGAGAAGATTTGATCGAAAAATTGATCGGTGATAAAAAGAAACATAATAAACGAACCATATTAAATGGTCGCCACAACGATCACGTAATGAAAAAATATAGAGGCAAAAAGAGTTTTAAGAAGAAGAAATAGCCCTCTAAGAAGCTTTTTTGAGTACACCAATTAGAAATAATAGAATTATAGCTCCCCCGACAGCAGTTAAAATACTTTCAAGACTAAACCCACCTGTTGTAGCACCAACTATGCCTAGTTTCGGCGCAAGCCAGCCACCCAAAAAACTACCTAGGATTCCGACAACAATATTACCTATAGTTCCAAGTCCTCGACCTTTAAATAATTGTCCGGCTATCCAACCAGAAACTGCTCCAAGTGCTAACCAAATTAAAATACTTTCAAAAGTCATAATAGTATAATTTTTAGATGAAGTCGTTTTTAAAGAACTTCAAGATTAATTCTAGCCCTAAAAGGGTTTCTAAGAAAATGAATATAGTGAATCTAATCCTAATTTTTGCTTGCTTGATAAAACAATTTGCTTAATTATTAGCTATTGGAAGATTATCCAATATTTGAGTATGATGGAAACGAATCATCAAACTTTTGTAAGAATGCTGGAAGCGAGGCCCCACAAAGTCCTTTGGACTGATCACAAGACCGAAGGTCGATCACAAGCGAAGCGATCACCCATCCCAACACAGAATATGGTCTTTTTTTTGCAAAAGCTATTAGATTTGCTCATATTGTGAAAAATAAAATCTATAAATCCCAAAATGGCAAAGAAAAAACCTTCAAACAAGAAGAAAATTCTAAAAAAAGATAAACCTACTATACTTGATCCAATAGTACTTAGTCAGAAAAATTTCTGGCAAGAGAATTTGATTCCGATCCTCATCCTTTTCTTGCTTTCCATTTTATTGTATCTCCCTAGTTTAGGTTTTGATCATGTATTGGACGATACAATAGTCATTACAGACAATGATTATACAAAAAAAGGATTCGCAGGGATTAAAGATATATTTTCAACAGATAGCTTTCAAGGATATTTTGGTGAGCAGAAAAAGATGTTGGAAGGCGGTCGATACCGCCCTTTATCCATAGTAACATTCGCAATAGAGTACCAATTTTTTGGTTTAAGTGCTAAAGCAGGACATTTCAATAATATACTGTTGTATGCCTTGAGTGGTCTTTTACTCTTCCGTGTACTCTTATTATTAATTCCTTCTATAAAATCCAAAGAACAGTGGTATTATTCTTTGCCATTTGTAGCTAGTTTATTATTCATCTTACATCCTATACATACAGAAGTTGTTGCGAATATCAAAGGTAGAGACGAAATTTTAGCACTGTTTTTCTCTTTATCAGCTTTGTACTTTTCTATAAAATATGTTCGATCGCAAAGTTTAATTTTATTGGCTGGGGTTTGTTTGTCTTTATTTCTGGGACTATTGGCTAAAGAAAACGCATTGACCTGGCTAGTGATTATTCCTATGAGTTTATACTTTTTTACAAAATCTAAATTCAGTACAATTGGAAAAATCACATTAGCGCTTTTTGTGACGGTACTGGTTTACTTTGCGGTACGGTATAATGCGCTAGGATATTTTATTTCATCAGGAGAAGAAAGTACGTCCATAATGAATAATCCATTCTATGGACTTGATGCGGGGAAAAAAGCGGCTACTATTATGTATACCCTTGGTGTGTACATAAAACTACTATTATTTCCACATCCCTTAACACATGATTATTATCCATTTCAGATTCCTATTTTGACTTTTGGAGATTGGAAAGCTATCCTTGCATTAGTAGTAAATCTCGGCCTTGGGGTTTATGCATTGTTTGGCATTAGAAAGAAAAGTATCATTAGCTATGGTATTTTGTTTTACTTTATTACGCTTTCTATTGTATCCAACATTTTTGTAAATGTTGGGACGACCATGAACGAGCGATTTGTATACATGTCTTCGGTCGGTTTTTGTATCATACTTGCTTATTTCATAAGTCGATGGTTGCCTGCAAAACTTGATGAGGATGTAAAAAAGGTAAATATTATAGGTCTCGGTCTATTGTGTCTTTTGCTTATAGGATATGGAGCGAAAACTACTGTCAGAGTACCAGATTGGAAAAATCCCCTGTCTCTGAATAGTGCTGCAGTAAAGTACTCTCCTAATAGTGCCAGAGCTAATTGCTTTATGGGAGTGGCTTTGTTTGAGGATTATAAAGTAGAACAAGATCAAGCTAGGAGGAATCAATTGCTCGATGAATCGACTTTTTATATCAATAGAGCATTAGATCTATATCCTGGGTATGGAAATGCGCTGACCATGAAATCCGGAATTTTGGCAGAACATTACAAAAAGGACTTTGATATAGATAAATTACTGGCTGGCTTTACTAATATTTTGCAGTACAATGAGCGAACACCATTTACAGATGAGTATATTCAATATTTAATAGATCAAAATAGAAACCCTGAAAAGGTCGCTCAGTTTTTATATAATATTGGATTTGCGCTCAATTATGAGAAAAGAAGATCTTACATAGCTGCTATTCATTATTTAAAATATGCTTATCAAATTGATCCAAGAAACCATAATGTGATTCGAGCCCTTGGGAATAGTTATCGAAATATAGGCAACGAAGCCGAAGCAAATAAATATCTAAGACAATTGGACTAGTCTTTTGAAAAGATTGTTGTACTTAATGGTTTGATAGTGAGTAGATAACATATTTAAAATTAATTAGTCATTTATCTTTAGTACAAATTGTTTTAAAATTATAGTTTGATTTGTTGTTTTTAAAAACAAATTGTTTTAAATTTGAATCATAGATTTGAATTTAAAACATTTTAAGATGCAAAAGGCAACAGAAATTAATATCTCATTTTACCTTAAAAAATATTGGTTCCAATTATCAATCATCAGCATTGTTTTCTATGTCCTGATTAGTAAGGATCTCAGTTTTCAGTTCAATATCAATAAACCTGATGTTGAAAATTCTATAGATATTCCAAATAATACGAAAAATAGAAAAGCCAAGGAGCTAATAACTCAAAAAGATAGTAATCCGAAAATTGCGAAAAGTGAAGCAAGCTTTTTTAGCAAAATCCCATTTATTGGTGGAGGAGATAATAATGCCTCAAGAAAATCAGAACTACCTAAAATTGATCCGATAGTTATTGAGTCCTATATCAAGCGATTTGCTCATGTCGCTATTAGTGAACGAAAAAAATACGGGATTCCTTCATCTATTATTATGGCCAATGCTTTGTTTCATAGTTTTGCAGGGAAACGAGATATGGCTCAATCAGGAAATAATCATTTTGCAATTCCTTGTACTAATGACTGGAATGGCCCCAAGGGCTCTTATACAGGTATGTGCTATCGGCATTATGAAAATGCTTGGACTAGCTTTAGAGATCATAGTTTATATGTGACTTCAGGGAAGTATTCAAAACTGAAACAATTAAGTTCTACCGACTATAAAAGTTGGGCAAAACATCTTGAAGCAGAAAGCTTTTCAGAATTTAATAAACTGGAAGCGCATCTTCTTGACTTAATAGATAAATACGATCTAAGCCAACTAGATTTTCAATAAAGAATAAGTACTTGTCTTTGGTCATTTGTCAATAGTTATCCCACCTACTGGCGAATGGCTATTGACAAATGTTCCTTTATCCCTTATTGGACGCCTTCTCGTTTCTTTTTCTTATAATCGACACCTGCACCATATACCCAACCAATACGTCCTCTTTTGCTTTTGACTTTGACCCAGGGTTCGTCAGCCATTACTTTACCTAAGCTGATTTGTTGAGTTGAATCCGTATATTCTCCAGTAAAATAAACTTCATCAAATAGCGTAAGTTGCTCTATGACTGTACTATCTAAATGGGGTCCAGTACGCATATTTAAACCATCTATAGTAATGTAAAGCCGAGAAACAATTTCAGTTTGAATGGTTTGATTCCCACTTGTTGTCGTTGAAGTAGAAGTTTCGATAGGTTCTTCTTTAGGAGGCAATGGTTGAGGCATGGAAAAATAAATCGAATCCGTATTTGCCTCCGTATCGGTCGACTCTTCCTCTTGATTGTCCTCAGCGGCGAATTTATTTTTTGTAGCCCCACATTTGGATACTGCCCAAATAATAAAGCTGAGGAAGAAAACGAGGATAATGATAATTTCCAAACTTGGAAGCATTCCTTTCTTTTTTTTGCTCATAGCATATAGAATATAGTGTTGAAAATAATTTTTTAGTAAAATTAATGGACTCTTTGATTTATTATCAAAATATCAACTAAATTTATACATTCTCAATGGGGTAATTTTTTTTGATTTATATTTTAATAAGCTCTAAACCTTATTAGAGTCTGTATTAAAGATATATCTAAATATTTTTATAACAAAAACATACTGATAGTCAAGTATTTAAAGATTATGAAAAATCAAAAATTGAGCCGATTACGAATGGGATGCAATAAATATAAGCCAATCATATAAGAAATGACCAACGATTTATATTATAAAATAGCCATTTCTAAAATTCCTAAAATAGGAGCTATACTTTCCAAAAATCTAATAGCGTATTGTGGAGGAGCAAAAGAAGTGTTTCAATCAAAGAAAAATGAATTATTAAAAGTACCTGGTATAGGTGAAGGAATGGCGCGAGATATTTCAAAAGGAATGGATGTTGGGCTGAAGCTTGCAGAAAAGGAATGCCATCATTTAGATAAAAATAATATAAAAGCCCTCTTTTATTTAGATGAAGAATATCCTCAGCGACTAAAACACTACCATAATTGTCCTGTAATTCTATACTATAAAGGGAATGCAGATATCAACCATAAGAGAATTATCGCTATTGTGGGGACAAGAAAGCCTAGTTTGCATGGAAAGTTGAATTGCGAAGAATTAGTAGAGGGATTAGCAGCATATGATACTCTAGTAGTAAGTGGCCTAGCTTATGGTATAGATGTTACGGCACATACAAAATGTTTGAATCAAGGAATACCTACAATAGGTGTATTGGGGCATGGGATGTCTATGGTTTATCCTGCTGAGCATAGGAAAGTTGCAAAGGAAATGACGATGAATGGTGGTTTATTGACTGAATTTACCCATGATACAAGCCCTGAGAGGGAGTTTTTTCCAATGCGAAATCGAATCATTGCTGGAATGTGTGATGCTTTAGTAGTCGTAGAAACTGCATCAAAAGGAGGTTCTATGATTAGTGCACATATTGCCAATGACTATAGTAAAGATGTATTTGCAATACCCGGTAGATTGAATGATAAAATGAGCGCGGGATGCAATCATTTAATTAAAACCCATAAGGCTTCTTTATTAGAAAGTGTAGCTGATATTGCTTATGTTTTGAGATGGGAATCAAAAGAAGGACAAACGGGGCGACAAAAATCAATGTTCATAGAATTAAATAAAAAGGAACAACAGATCGTTGACTTGTTAAAAGAAGCTGAAGACCTGAGTGTTGATAAACTTTGTCATAAGACCAAAATTAATTCAGGAGAAATGGCATCTTTGTTATTAAATCTGGAATTTAAAGGATTAGTAAAACCTAAACCAGGAAAGCGATTTGTTTTAATATAGCTTAGTTAAGTAATTAGAATATGAAAAACATACTTTTAATATTTATTTTCTTTTTAGCATTTTCTTGCAGTCCTGTTTCATCTAATTCTGAAAAAGATGAAAGCAAAGGCATTCTTGTAAAATCTAAAGATTCAGGTTTTGCAGCAAAACCAAAAAATATCATCTTATTGATAGGTGATGGAATGGGGGTCACCCAAATCTCTGCGGGGATGTATATGAATGGAAATAAGTTGAATTTAGAAAGATTTCCAATCGTTGGCTTACATAAATGTTATTCCAGTAGTCATTTAGTGACAGATTCTGCTGCTGGTGCTACTGCTTTCGCTAGTGGTGTGAAAACATATAATGGAGCAATCGGTGTAGATTCTGATACGATTCCTGTAAAAACTATTTTGGAAATTGCTGAAGATAAAGGGATGGCAACAGGTATGGTCGCAACTTCTACGATTGTCCATGCAACTCCAGCAAGTTTTATTGCCCATCAGAAAGAACGGGGTATGTATGAAGCCATTGCTGCTGATTTTTTAGAAACAGAAATTGATTTTTTTGTAGGAGGAGGGAAAAAATATTTTGATCGAAGAGAGACTGATGAACGAGATCTTTATCAAGAATTACAAGACAATGATTATATCGTTTCTGATTATTTTCAACATGATTTAATTAAAAGTGAGCTGTCCTGGAAAAAGAACTTCGCTTATTTTACAGCGGATAATGATCCACTTCAGGTATCTCAAGGAAGAGATTACTTATTCGCAGCAAGTAAAATGGGGATGGCTTTCTTAACGAGACATAGCCAAAATGGATTCTTCTTTATGATTGAAGGTTCGCAGATTGATTGGGGGGGACATGCCAATGAATCTGACTATATCATTACAGAGATGTTAGATTTTGATAGAACGGTTGGTGCTGCTTTGGATTTTGCTGAAAAAAATAGAGAAACCCTCGTGATTGTCACTGCGGATCATGAAACTGGCGGTTATTCAATATTAAAAGAGTCTAAAATGGATAGTCTGGCTACAGCTTTTACGACAGATTATCATACGGCAGATTTGATACCCGTATTTGCTTATGGCCCGGGAGCAACAGCTTTTAGTGGGATATATGAAAACACGGCTATTTTTAAGAAGATGAAAAAAGCCTTAGACAGATAAAAATTGACTTGAATTTTTACTTTGATTGATCACTCTAAAGGTGTCTCTCAGCATGATAGGAAGAGCGGACGAGTGGGCCACTTTCTACAAAATTAAATCCTTTTTGAAGACCAACTTCTTTGTATTCCGCAAACTTATCTGGATGAACATATTCTGCAACTTCAAGGTGCATTTTTGTAGGCTGAAGATATTGACCAATGGTCAAGACATCACAGCCATGAGCAACTAAATCATCCATTGTCTTAAAAACTTCCTCATCCTTTTCTCCTAGCCCAACCATGATTCCGGTCTTTGTACGATGCCCAAAGTTTTTGATGCGTTGTATTTGTTCAAGACTTCTAGCATATTTTGCCTGAGGTCGAACCTTTCGATATAGCCGCTCTACCGTTTCCATATTATGCGAAACAACTTCTTGGCCTCCGGCGATCATTCTTTCAAGTGCTTCCCAATTGCCACGTGTATCAGGGATCAATGTCTCAATAGTCGTTTCTGGCGACAAATCTTTGATAGAGCGGATTGTTTGGTACCAAACTTCAGCACCTCTGTCTTTAAGCTCATCTCTATTAACAGATGTTATGACGGCATGTTTTACCTCCATTAATTTAATTGCTTCCGCTACTCTTCGAGGTTCATCTGTATCATATTCTGAAGGTCTTCCTGTTTTGACCGCGCAGAAAGAACAGGAGCGCGTACAGGTATTTCCAAGAATCATAAAAGTTGCAGTACCGGCTCCCCAACATTCACCCATATTAGGACAATTCCCGCTTTGACAAATCGTATGCAATTTATATTCGTCAACGAGGGCCCGGACTTTTTTAAACTTTTCACCAATAGGCAGCTTCACTCTAAGCCAGTCTGGCTTTCTTCGTCTCGGTTCTTTCTTTTCTACAATTGGTAGTTCAAACATGAGTTATTATTGATGTGATATGATGTACAAGATAACACTCACTGAACTTCAAAAGTTTAGTGAGAATAATGGAAGGCTGAAATTATAATTGATTACCAGCGTTTTCCGAACTGCAAAGTTAAATAAAGATTCACAAAATAAGGTCGGTTTTCTGCGAATTCAACTTCATTGACCAGGATAGGGGTTTTTCTAAAAAAAGCATCAACCATAATACCTGCTTCGAAGGCTTTTACGTATTGATCAAATGCTCCCCAGTCAAAATGTACGCTAATTTTACCATGAATACCTGGAACTGGTTTTAATTCACTAAAGCCTTTACCGAAACCAGAAGCACCATATATTCTATTATTATCCAAAAAAGTATCTGCATTAGAGCCATCATATTTTTCACTGACCAAATAGATGTCGCTGGGGTCACCATCTTGAGTTCTCCAGAAATCAAGATAATATGGTTTTAGCAGACCGAGGGTAGGGCCCGCTTCATAATTGATTCCGACAGCAACGCCTTTTCTTTTAGCTTTTTCAGAATAGTATCTTTTTATACCAATACCAGCTCGAAGGGCATATAGATTATTTTGCTTTCCAAAAATAAAGGATTTTGAGGTTTGTCCATTAAATTGTGACGGATAGTCAAAACTATGACGGTGTTCTTTAGGATGTCTTAATTCTCCAAGTTCAAAATGGTAATATCTGGTTTTATAATAAGATTCAATTTTACCAATATTAGTAGCTATTGCCCAACCACGATTGGTATGAATCCTAATATCAAAAGCAAACTCTCTATTATAAACTAATCCTTTTGCTTCATTAGAAAGCTGTTTTGGTTGAAAAGTGGTACTCTGTGCTACAGCTACACCTGAAAATATTATAGAAAAAACAAAAAGTAAAATAATCCTTTTCATATCAAAACTTCGATTAGTAATGTTAAGGGATAGAATTTTAAGTATTACGATAATTAGTAATATATTCTGCAAAATTTGTGCTACTTCTTTATTAAATATTTAATCAAAGTAGATTATACCAATAATTGAATAGATATAATGATAATAAAACTAATAAAATGAAGCAATTTATTGTTTTCAATATACGAAAATAAAAGCAGAAAAGACAGGGCGAGGACAGAGCAGGGAGTATAGAATCTAGACTTAGTGTACTCTTATAAAGGTTAACAAGTATAATTGAGGTCAAAATTTATCGAAATACTTAAGTCTTTTGGGTTTTTATCAACATAAATATGACCTCTTTGCAAGTCTATCAGTTGTTTGACAATAGAAAGTCTATAAATTAAGATTGAATAATCTTCCTCAGAAAGTAAAACAGACTTCGCATTCAAATATTCTAAGAGTTGGAATTGGATTTTTAAGTTGTGACCTTGTCGTTCAAGCAGTTTTACCTTGACTTCGAATGATGACTTAGGATGTAGATTCGTAGCATTGATAATGATTCCAAAAAGTGTTTGTTTGAGGTATAATGAATTTCCATTGATTACTTCTGGAATTTTTTCGTCTATAGAATATTTAAGCGATGAAGGCTTAGATGGGATTATGGATGTAAGTTCAATAAATAAATCAATTAACTTAAAGTTCTCTTGAGAGAAAGCAGGAAGATTTGTAGTGTTTGTTATTTCTAATTCATCTAATATAAGACTCAATTGTTTTAAAGTGATTCTGAGTTGTTGTAGATACTTTTTTTCTTTATTTTCTAAAGATTTTGCCAAAAGAAAAGTGATTCCATCAAGTCCATTAACTGGAGCGAGTAAGGCAGATTTTATTTTATTAAAATAAGTTAATTGAAGATGATCAAGGCGCTCAATAATTATATTGTGTTGTATTTTGATATCATCTTTATGAATCAAGCTTTGATACCTTCGTTCTAAAGTTTCTCGATGAATTTCCAGTTCATTTTTTCTTTGCTGAAATTGTCTGAAATCTTCATACAAATCGGTGAAATCATAAATATTCCAGAGAATAAAGGCTTCATGCTCAATAGAAACCTTAGAGAAGGTAAAGTCATAAATACCGGGCAGTTCAGGAATAGGGGTTTGCATTTTATTAAACGAGATGTTTGGCTGATTGGTCATCATAGACCAAAGACTTGGAAAGATACTCTCCATAAAAGGAAACCAATCTGTAACTTGATCATTTTTGAAGGTAGATGCGGTAAAAATTGAATCACAACTTGACACAATCTGAGCCTGTTCGTTAAGTAAAATTAATTGACTAAATTTTGAACGGTGTCGAAGAAGAGGTTTTCGATTATTTTGCATTAATCAATAAAGGCTTTTGCAAGGCTATAAAAAAGGCTATCTACATTTTCGCCAGTCTTGGCACTAGTAATAATATCCCAAGGCGCAGGAAGAGTCGTTTTTATTGCTTCGATTTGTTCCACGGTGACGAGGTCAGACTTATTACCAACAACTTTGACAATAGCCTCATTAGACATTTTTTGAAGGTACTCAATATCTTTAGCGATATTTTTGTAAGTAGAAGGGCGAGTCAGATCAAATACATAAATAATCCCACTGGAGCCAAGAAAATAAGAATTTGGAATTTTATCTTGCGAAACCTCTCCAGCTATATCCCACAATAAAAGAGAAACTTCTTGATCTTCTATTTTTATAGATTTTTTATTAACGTTTACACCTATAGTTGTTAGATATTTATCATCAAATTTATTGAAGACGAATTTATTAAAGAGAGAAGTTTTTCCAACGCCAAAACTCCCTGTAAGTATAATTTTTTTACTAATCATTAGTTGATGTGGATTTTAATACTTTGTCTGAGTTAAAGAAATATTCCTTAAGTTGATAAGAAATACGGTCATTAAGGGTATCATCAATGTCTTTGGGTATATGTTTAAGTTCAGCTTCTGCAAAGTCATATAATTTATTTGCAATTTCATCTTTTTCGCTTGCAGAAATTGAACCACTCATTGCAACAGCAATATAAAAAGAATAAAAGTTTTGAATAAAAATTTTATAATTACCATATTCAATCATTTCCAGTTCCTCTTTCTCTCTTTTGAAGGCATCTTCGACAAATGCCTTAATCGCAGTAAACATTCCTGCAATCATATCTTGATCCATTGTGTGTTTTAGCGAAGCACTACCTATCAGTAGACCAGAATCTCTTTGGATGACATAGACTTCTTCAATAATTACTGGATCTACTTCACTGATGATTTCTTCCGCTTTTTTTGTTTTATAACCAAATAGCCTTCCAAATAGACCTTGTTTGGAAAAGGTAGACTTTATTTGTTTATCAATGTTTTCTTTTAGCACTTGAAATTGATGAGTAATCGACTTTCTGATAAGCTTACCTAATACCGGAGTGATTACATTTAGAATAGCTTCTTGAGAATCTTTAAGTTTTAATTCTATTTGTTTATCAACGACTTTTTTAAACTCTTTTGGGAAATTTAGTTTTAGATGTTCTATATGATCCATCACGATAGGAGAGACTTTATCAGATAGTTGATCTTTATCGTCAATAAGTGTATTGATTAGGAATATTTCTTTTTCTAATTGTTTCGCCCTTTTCTCAATCAACCTTATGACTATTGCTCTAAATTGATCTGGATAATTAGTGCGTAACTTCTGGAGGTGATCTTCTACAATAGGAGAGACTTTGTCAGAAAGCAAGTCGTAGCTGTTCAGAACATCTTCTATTTCCTGACGTTTAGCACGGTCTTCTTTTAACAGGATATCCTGAAGCTGTTGGAATGGGTTTTGATTTTTACTAATGGTATTCATGCTTTAACGATTGAAGTGGAAACTATTCTCCCATCAATTGTTTGCTAACTTTATCCAACATTTTACCAAGGCGCATTTTATCATCTTTACTAACCTTGTCAATTCTATTATTTATTTTTTCGATATGGTTTGCAATTTGTTTTTCGCTCTCGGCAAAGCTGTTCTTTGTGTTTTTATCCATCTCAGAAAAAGACTTTTGTGTCGATTGGTCAAGGTTTTCGATTCTTGAGCTTAATTCTTTTTCTAAAGTTTGGATTTGTTCTTGAAGCGCATTAAATTTTTGTTCAAATTCGCCAATTTGCTCCCCCATCAGGATATTACGGATCATCCCAATCTCACCAAGATTTAATCCCTTAGAACCATTACTGCTATCATTGTTTGCCATAATTAAAATGGATTTAAATATAAAAAATAAGTAAAATCGATAAGAAAGGCAGTCTTTATGGTAGAAACCTAGTTTACCTGCTTTGGGGTGCTAAAATAAACTAAAATTTATGAAAAATCACCAGTTGATGAAAAAAACTAATCTACGGGCTATAGAGTTGGTCTCCAAAATAAAATTACCTAGCGTACTATACCGAAAACAGGTTCAATCAGTTACAAGACATCGCCTTTTTCTAAAAAAAATATTTATTCTAATTTAATAACTTAACTGCTTAGAATTATTTCACTAATTTGCCCCAAGAATTAAAATATTTGAAAATGCCCTTTATATTAAATAGCCAAAATACAATTGCTAATCGATTTATAGCGGAATTGAGAGATGTGAATGTTCAAAAAGATCGGATGAGATTTCGAAGAAATTTAGAAAGAATAGGGGAAGTCTTAGCCTATGAGTTAAGTAAGACCTTATCCTATGAAGAAAAAGAAATCGAAACACCAATGGGTATCGCAAAGGTATCTTTACCACTGGAAAAAGTGGTGCTTGGCACTATCTTAAGAGCAGGCTTACCCTTACATCAAGGTTTACTAAATGTATTTGATGCTGCTGATAATGCTTTTATATCAGCCTATAGGATGCATCATAAAGATGGTACATTTGAGATCAATGTTGAATACGTTTCTTGTCCATTGCTTGACAATGCTGTTTTAGTCCTATGTGATCCGATGCTCGCTACAGGTGCTTCTATTGACTTAGCGTTAAAAGCCTTAGGTGAATATGGCAAACCTGCCCAAATACATGTTTTAGCTGCTATTGCTTCAACTAATGGAATCAATTATATTCGACGACTTTATCCCAATATAAAATTGTGGATTGGAGCCCAGGATGATGAATTGACGGCTAAATCGTATATCGTGCCAGGACTGGGAGATGCAGGAGATTTATCTTATGGAAGCAAAGTTCAGGAATAAATTTATACATTTGTATTTTTTAAATTGAACAACTTCCATGATATTTTTTGAAATAAACGACCTTTAAATGATAGAGTCTTTAAACCCTGGAATTATTCTTGGCGTTATAATTGGCTATTTTTTACTGCTAATGGGGATTTCTTACTTTACCGGAAAGGATTCGGGTAATGACAATTTCTTTCTAGCAGGTCGTAAATCTCCTTGGTATCTAGTAGCCTTTGGAATGGTTGGTGCTTCTCTTTCAGGAGTTACTTTCATTTCTGTTCCGGGCTGGGTAGCAGGAAGCCAATTTTCATATATGCAAATGGTATTGGGATATCTAGTTGGCTATTTTATTATAGCGACGGTTCTTATG
Organism: Saprospiraceae bacterium; assembly: GCA_965277415.1. Taxonomy (GTDB): domain Bacteria; phylum Bacteroidota; class Bacteroidia; order Chitinophagales; family Saprospiraceae; genus JAHDHW01. Next base: position 65,307 of record CBDICS010000065.1, on the reverse strand, counting down.
CCTATGTATTATCGACTACAACTTACTTCTATTTATACCTACTTAGAGCAAAGATTGGGGTATTATTCGTATAAAACTGGAGCTGGATTCTTTCTATTATCAAGAACTTTTGGTGCCTCTGCTCGACTTTTTCTAGTAGCATTGGTCTTGCAAGAATTTGTAATGATCCATTACGGTGTTCCTTTTTGGTTGACGGTATTAATGACCATTATTTTAATATGGGTATATACTTTTAGAGGCGGAATTAAAACCATCGTTTGGACAGATACGCTTCAGACACTTTGTATGTTATTAGCACTTGTATTGACAGTAGTTGCGATTAGCCAAAAATTAAATTTGGATGCTGCAAGTATGTTTCAAACTGTAAAAGATAGTAAGTATGCTCAGATTTTCTTTTTTGAGAGTGGATGGACAGAGAAAATTAATTTCTTTAAATACTTTTTTGGAGGAGCAGCTATAGCTATTGCAATGACCGGCTTGGATCAGGATATGATGCAAAAAAATCTAAGTTGTAGAAACATTGGAGATGCTCAGAAAAATATGCTGTGGTTTAGTGTTATTTTAGTATTTGCTAATTTATTATTTTTAACACTCGGCGCTTTACTATTTATGTTTATAGGTGAAGTAGGCATTGAAGTTCCGACGCGAATTGTAAATGGAGAAGTAAAAGAAGCAACCGATTTATTATACCCGACCATTGCGTTTAACCATTTGAGTCCAGGTATTCTAATCGTATTTATTTTGGGTTTGATAGCTGCGGCTTATTCAAGCGCAGATTCAGCTTTGACCTCACTGACTACTTCTTTTTGTGTTGATTTTCTTGATTTTGAGAAAAAAGAGGAAAATGCAGAAGCACAAAAGAAAAAGCGATTTTTGGTGCATATAGGCTTTTCCTTTTTACTGTTCCTACTTATTATGGTCTTTTATAAATTTGCTGATCGATCTGTAATACAATTAATATTTGAAATAGCAGCATTTACATATGGCCCGCTCTTAGGTCTTTATGCTTTTGGTTTTTTTACAAAAAGAGCTGTTTTGGATAGATATGTACCAATAGTTTGCATTGCCTCTCCAATTCTTTGTTTTATTATAAACAGATATTCTGAAACCTTATTTTTTGGATATAAATTTAGTTTTGAATTATTGATTCTAAATGGGCTGCTTACGTTTATCGGCCTATTGGCATTATCTTATTCAAATACTGAAGAAAGCTTGAAATAAGAATAGGCTTTATTCTAAAAATAGTTTTAGAATAAAGCCTATTAGAAGCGGAATTAGAAGTCATTTATTCCATTCCAATAATTGCCCCCATTCTTACATCTACTTTCTGATTTGACATAATTCTTACGGGGACTGTTCCCTCATTGGTCGTAGAAAGAGTCGCTGAAGTCAAAACTTGTTTAGCAGCTTGGATATTATCAAATCGCTCTGCTGATATATCTATAAGATTAATTTGCTCCGAAGGATTTATGACAGTGCTATTGGCTCCCATGATAGGCGAAGCTAGGATCGCTCGCTTTTGGTCAAATAAAGAGTCAATAATATTTTCATTTTCATCGGTAAAGTACAATTGTAAATCAAGATCCAAAGGGATTTCATTATTCGTAATGAGCTTAAATGAAGCATGAGAAATCTCTTCTATTTCATCCATAGTGAATTCAGAGCTGCTTTCAATAGTGAAACCTGAAGCAGTTCCATAAATAGGTACTTCAAAACCAAAATCTACCACTAATTTGCTGTCTTCGGTAATGAAACCTGCATCTGTTGTTAGTTCTGGATTGACTTCTGCCACTATTTTATAAGAAATAGATATTGGGCGAGCATTGAATATGCTAACGATATTTGAATTGTTTTTGTCTAAAAGAAGTTGAACGGTTTTTGATTGACCTATTTCATTTAGTGTTGGATACTCTATATTAAAACCATCATTATAAATAGAAGTTAGAGCGATGGTATTGCCATCTTCAGTATGTGCTACCAGGTTTTCTATTTTTAATTGCATTGGAACGCCAATAGAATTGGTCAGGTCTATTTTTAATTTCGGATCATCAAGACTAATATCTCCTCCGAGTCCATTTTCGAATATATTGATGTCGACACGGTTACTATCAATTGTAAAAGTTTCATTTGCCCAAACGCCCTGGATACTGCTATACTCCCAATCTTTGGCTTCCCCACTTATTAGGTCTAATAAGACTCGAGTGCCTGAAGTATTATAAGCTTCGTAGCGAATTTCAATATTGCCTTCTGGGAGCGATAAAATGTAATCCTGTACAGACACAGAAGTCAAATTAACAATGACAGGACTATTACCTTGATATTGTATGGTACTTGTTATCTCCAAGGGCTCATTATCTTTCTTCAATCCAGGGAAAATAATATTTAAATTAATATCCTCAGTATGACTTGATTGCACCTCAAAGTCTATTGTTCCATTTTTTAAATAAAGACTATTGACTGCTAGATTATCAAAGAATTGTGCTGGCATATTCATAGTACTATCAACTAAGACAATTGGAAAGTCGTCCAATTCCTGAGAAAGTTCTGAAGCACCCTTTTGTATCTGGTCATTTGAATAATTTAGCGTCATTGAACCATCAGGATCTACTGTCAAATAAGATATATCCTCTACTTCATCCAATATGTCATCTATTGATAAGGAAGTATTAATCAAAGGAACAGCGAATTCAGGACTGTGATCAACGGAATCTATAGCCCTAAAATCTTCATAATTTTGACAAGATTGGAATAGGAATACAGCTGTGCAGAATAGTAGAAGTAGCGAATTTCTCATAGACGAACTAAATTTTTTGGAATAAATAGTAATAGTGGAGGGGGGTGTTTATTCCAAAAAGACAAGAATCAAGCCAAGAGAAATATTGATGGGAGGGATAAACATGTACTTAGAACTTGTCCAAACATGAATCATCCCGAATTTTTAAAAATCTATAAAACGTGATTTCTGACGCTGAAAGACACTGATTTTATTAGTGTCAAAGGCACTAATCCTCATAATTAATTATATAAATCAGCGTCAAATAAAGATAAGGGATGACTCATGTTTTATCGGGCTACAAAATCACACAAGAATCTGATTTTACTTTTTTTGCATTCCCATAGCTATGCAGGATGACTGCCGATACATGGAAATCCTGTATATCCTGTTAATCCTGTCGAAAAACAATTTACGGTCAGCCGGTCAGCTTTTAAGCACGTTCCATATTCGTTGAATAATACAGTAGCGCTTTTTGTTTTAATAAGTATTCTAGGTTTTCTTCTGAAAAACCTAAATATTTATTATTTGTCAATAAGTCTAATATTTCTTGAACAGTCTCTTCTTTTAGCCAAGCTTTAAGTGTTTGTAAAAGCTTGAGATCATTTTGAAGCTCACTGGTATAGGTCAGCAATTGATCTAGATTGGTTACAAGACTATTGGAACTAGAAGGACCATAGTAAGTAAGTTCGTCTTTTGAGGTATCGCAAATATTAGAGGTACAAGATTTGAAATAACGTTGAACCTGGAAGTCAATAAACTGGATTCTAGAATCCAAAATACTAAAGACTTGTTCAATCAGAGGGTTCTGTTCTGCACAGAATAATCTGTCAGTGTTTTGATAGTGTCTCATGTCCGGCTGGGATAATAATGCTAATTAATAAGTTCTCTTTCTGGCTAATCCGAATAAATCTTCAATTATTTATATGCTCTAAAAGATTTAAACTTCATGCCTTGCTGTTCATATAAGTCAAATGTATAATATTAAAAAGGCTTAGACAAATATATTCAATAAAAATATATCAAATATGTAAAATTTAACATATTTAAAGAATTGCGAATTAGGTGATTGTAAATTGAATCAAAATTCAAAATCACTTGAGTAAAGATTCAATTGGCTGGAGAGTCCTAAGAATAGAAATTGAGAAAAGTGTTTATCCGCCGAAGCATGGCAATTGCAAGAACGATATTTTGGACTTGTGTTATGGTGATCAGTCCTATGAACTGTGTGATTTGGTGATCGCTTCGCTTGTGAGTGGCTACTTTTGACAGACTTTCAAAATTTTGATTATTTATTTTTACTCAAGTCATATTTAATAGATAACCTTGCGTTTTCTATGTCCCTCTCGAAAGCGCATTTGATTTTTTAACATATTAAAGGTACATTTGTTATTTATAATAATATAATATAATATAATGACAAAGTTACTAATGTATTCAATTTTTCTTTTAGGATATTTAACAGCTTTTAGTCAAGATTATACCTGGGAAACAGGTGTTGATAATGGGGCTACTGTTACGGAAACAGTTAGTGGCGTAACAGCCACAGTAACGACTACAAACAATGATGCAAACCTTGTGGATGGAGGCGGATTTAAGGGCTCTTCTGGGAATATTACCTTTACTCATGTCCAAGATGCGAGTACATCTTTGACCATAACTTTTTCATCTCCACGCGATGTTTTAAGTGTTTTTACTTTTTTTTCGGATGCTGAATCAGGACCAGATGTCGATATGGTTTTCACACCTACGGGAGGCTCTAATTCTGTGGTCACTGAAGGGATTCCTGAAGCAACAGGAGAAGTTGTAACTCTTAATTGGACAGATGTCACCGTAATAACCATATCAAGAGATGATGGAGGTGTTGAAACCATTGGAATTGACGATATCGCTATTGGTGTATTAATGCCAGTAGAGCTGCTTGCTTTTGACGTTGAGTTAAAAGATGATAATGCTCACCTCAGTTGGCAAACTGCTTCTGAAATAAACAATAAAGGCTTTGAAGTTGAGCATTCTGAGGATGGAAATATTTGGAGGAATATTGGATTTGTCAATGGTGAAGTAAATTCAGATCGTTTGAATGATTATCAATTTATTCACGAATCATCGACTATCGGACTAAATTACTACCGATTAAAACAATTGGATCTTGATGGTGTATATACGTATTCGGATATTAAAGCTATAGAAGTATTGAGGTATGATTCTCAATGGTCTGTTTATCCAAACCCTGTGAAAGGAGAAAGCTTTTCTCTATCTATTTCGGACCCCAATTTTGATTTTGGCAAACTCTTGATTTTTAATTCGATAGGAGCCTTGGTTCAGTCACAAGAGATAGTAGATCTACAATCTGATATTCAAATAAGCACATTACCAAAAGGCGTTTATTTCCTTGCTTTGGAAGCCAATGGACAAAGGTCTATGGAAAGACTGGTGATTCAATAAACTATAGATTGGTGTCAAAGAACCACTTTTAAAAAAAAGATTGTAGCTAAAATATAACCTTAAGCGTTTTTTATCGTAGGAGAATATATTATTAATAAAATACTAAACATTATATTAGCGTACACTGTTATAGTGTTTATTGATTCTCCAAAGTTAAAAACACAAATATGAAAATCCTAATGGTTTGCTTAGGTAACATCTGTCGTTCCCCATTGGCAGAAGGTATAATGAGGAAAAAAATTTTAGAACACAATTTAGACTGGATAGTAGATTCCGCTGGAACTGGCTACTGGCATTTAGGTGAAAGACCGGATGAACGCTCTGTGGCTGTTGCCAAGAAATACAATATAGATATTACGGGTCAGCGAGCAAGACAATTAAGACCACATGATCTCCAGGAGTTTGACCTTGTTTTTACTATGGATTCTTCAAATTACAGGAATACAAAAACATTTGCTCAATCAGAGTCGGAAAAGGACAAAGTAGAATTGATCATGAATGTGGTTCAGCCTGGTTATAATCAAAATGTTCCGGATCCGTATTATGATAGTGATGGTTTTGAAGAAGTCTATGGGATGCTAGATAAAGCATGTGATAAGATTATTGAGAAGTATGGAAAATTAGTTGGAGATGGTTAATAATTTGATAGATTTCTAAAATAATTAATTAAATCTGCTGCTGCCCTAAAAGGAGAAGTTTTACCCTTAGCGACATCAGATTTAATTTGATTTAAGCGAGTTTTTATTTTGTCATTATTATAGAAGAGCTCGTTTAATTGATTATTAATACTCTCGGAAAGCCAGAATTTTGATTGTTTGATCCTGTGATGTTCAAAGTATCCACTTTCTTTTGTTTGGGTTTTATACTGTTCTATCATATCCCATATTTTATTGATCCCATTATTTTGTAAAGCGGAACAAGTCATTACAGGTATAATCCAATTACTTTCTTTAGGCGGGAAAAGGTGCAATGCGTTTTTATAGGCAGCTTGAGATGCTTTCGCTAGCTGAATACGATCTTCATCAGCTTTATTGACAACTACAATATCTGCCATTTCGACAATACCTCGTTTGATCCCTTGCAAATCATCTCCGGCACCGGGCAAAAGTAATAATAAGAAACAATCCACCATAGAATGAACGGCGATTTCGGACTGCCCGACACCTACTGTTTCAACAAAAATAGTATCATAGCCTGCTGCTTCGCAAAGAATAATAGTTTCTCTCGTTTTTTGAGCGACACCACCTAGTGCAGATCCTGCCGGAGAAGGACGGATAAAAGCACGATCATCCGCCGCAAGTGTTTGCATTCTTGTTTTATCTCCAAGGATACTTCCTTTGCTCAATTGACTAGAAGGATCTACGGCCAAGACCGCTAGTTTATGACCTTTTTGTATTACGTGGCTACCCATTGATTCAATGAAAGTACTTTTGCCAACCCCTGGGCTACCTGTGACGCCAATCCTAAGTGCTTGATTAGCATGAGGTAGACAATGCTCAATCAGTTCTTTTGCAATTGTTTGATGTGCTTTCTTTTCACTTTCAATATAGGTGATGGCCTTACTAAGGAGAATCCGATCACCTGAAAGTATGCCTTTGGTAAGAACATCTATCGTGAATGGTTCTTTTTTCTTATTAGTAAACCTTTCAAAAGCTCTTGGATTGATGGATCGATTTTCTTTTTTCGCCATTTTGGTCTTTTACTATGGGTTTGTCAGAAATAGTGGCTGTTAAATTTTCTTAACACTTTTCATATTATAAATTTAACAATATTATATTTATTTGATTATTAGTTGTTTAGTTAAGCATTCTCTTAACTTTTGGCCTTAACACTTGCACTTTTTGGTTAAACATTTTTATAGGGCAATTTACCTCTTTTTTACAAGGTTTATTTGACATACCTTGCTGAAAATTAGAATAACAATCGTTTTGACTTGCTTTATAAAAAAACGCAAATAATGAAAACACTCTCTACAATATATTTTTTAAAGCTATGGAAAAATTACATATATACGATCACAAGATGGTTTTATTCTTTTAGATTAAAATTGTCTGTGGTCGATGTAAGAGCATGTTGGGGAATTGGGCTTCGAGCCGAAAGCTGACAGTTTTTTGTTTAAACAAAGTTCAAAAACCGGAATTATGCCTTAGCATAATGAGGATTTTTGAGCTGAAGTATAAACGAAAAAGTAGCGCTTGTAAGCCGAATGCTAAATCCCCAATATGCTCTAAACTCGCACGGTTGCACACCGTATGCGAACACCATTAAATCTCTACTCTAAAAGTAGCGTATGAGATTATTTATTTTAAACCCTTATTACTGTAAACCAACTAGAGGGAAATATTAGAAGTTAATCGTATGACTTCGATATTATGCTTAAGTGGTTAGTAGTCAATTCTAATATATTATTTGTTCAACCGGGTAGTTATTAGACTCTCTTACACTGCTGACCACTAAGGCATAATTTCTTCATGGTTTTGAGATCGAAGATTCCGGCAGGGATATATGTGGGGACACCTGAACAATAATTTCAGTCCCATTCCGGCCGGGATCTTTTTTATTTTTGAACAGCTTTTCTATGCTCTAAATTTTTCCCAAGCCTTTTCAGCAAATGTTTTTGAAAGTTTTTCGATATAAAAACTTCCAGCAGCTGGATCAATGACCCGATCCATATAGCTCTCCATTTTGAGGAGATGTTGGACATTTCTAGCAATTCTATTTGAAAAAGGAGAATCATCTGAACTGGCAGGTCGAATCGTTAGCCTATCTATACCACCAATCACTCCAGACATAGCTATCGTCATGGACCGAATCATATTGGTATTTTCATTTTCATCATAAGCTTTAGAATCAATATGAGCATCTATGATTAAATGAGTTTTTTGAAGGCCATATGCACTAAGCAGATTAGACCATAATATTCGGATCGCGCGGATTTTAGCAATTTCTACAAAATAACTTGAGCCAATTGAAATCGATATTTGGATAAAGGGCACTTGATCAGCGTCTATACGCTGAAATAATAAGTCTGCATCTATCAAAAAAGATTTGAGATAATCTGTTATATGATTTGGATTGCACTCTTGATTACTATAGTCAAGACAAATACATTTATATGCAGGGAAAAGGCGCTTTGTCGTTTTTATTATTGGTATAACCTCTTCACTATTGTCTGGAACAAATTGAAAACTTCCTTGCAATTGTTCGCTACTAATACCTTGTGTACTTAAAAAACGATAATAGTTTTCTATCAATGAAGTATAGTCTTGAACGTTTCCTATCATCTTGAAATGAATCTGAATATAGGTAGGGATGACATTTAAGAATAATGCTTTGAAGGTTTGCGGAGACGGTAATACAGGAAAAGTAAAGCAAGGTGCATCAAGGCCATTTTTTAGAGCATCAAGTAAGGTTTTATTAGTTGCAATTGGTTCATTTACAAGAAATGATTCACCAATTGCCCAATTATTATTAGAGGCATCTCCTCGAAATATATTCGTACCTCCAATTTGATCGTCTGCATGATAAAAAGGATCAATAGAGATGTCTTCCGCTAATTGCCATTTTAGATCCTCTAAAGGTTTCCCTTTGAGATCTGTTAAGGCCTTATCGAGCCATTGGGTTTTAGTAGCTGGAGAAAATTCTTCAAATAAACTCTTCTTTTTAGTCATCACTAAATTTTAATGTTTTGGCAGAACTACGGATCAACTTCAACAAAGAAACTGTATCCTAAATAATATTTTGTAGTTAGCATTGTTTGTAAAGTTAATACAAAAAATAGCTCTGTTTTCAATAGGGCTTGTTTAAATAGGGAACCACCTCCAATTTTATAAAAGTTATCTAGAATTTTGCGCCTTATTTTTAAACAGGCTCTGAATATAGTGGAGTTGAAATATCAAATTTCGATAATAATACTAGAAGCAAGGCCACACAAGCGAAGCGATCACCAAATCACACAGTCCATAGGACTGATCACCATATCACAAGTTTAAAATATCGTTTCTGAAATTGCCATGTTTGAACAACTTCTTAACCAAGTCAAATAGATTTGCCATTGAGATAAAATGGTCTAATGACGACCGATAAATAGCATTTTTTAAGGGCTTTGATAAGGATTAGATTTTAAATTACACGCTATTTTTTTCAACATTCAGAGCAACTAATGTTGGAGTATTTCTAAACTTATATTTTTGAAGAACATTTTTTGAAGAAAACTGTTATATTTGCACTATATTTACTCTTTCTTTAGACTAAATCTAAATAACAATAATGAGCAATAAGCGATTGATATACCTTGATAATAACGCAACCACTCCATGTGATCCTCGGGTTGTAGAGACAATGATACCTTATTTTTATGAACATCCTGGGAATGCAGCTAGTAGAAACCATCCTTTTGGCTGGGCAGCAGAAGAAGCTGTTGACTATGCTAGAGATCAGATAGCTGATTTGATAAATGTAGATTCTAAAGAAATTATATTTACCTCAGGAGCTACTGAAGCAGATAATCTTGCTTTGAAAGGAGTGTTTGAAATGTATGCTCGGAAGGGCAATCATATAATTACAGCAAAGACAGAGCATAAAGCAGTTCTTGATGCTTGCCAGAAAATTGAAAAAATGGGTGGCCTGGTTACCTATCTTGATGTAGATAGTGAGGGCTTGATTAACCTGGAAGAATTAGAAGCAGCAATTACTGATAAGACAATATTGGTTTCCTTAATGTGGGCTAATAATGAAACTGGAGTGATCCAGCCAATGAAACAAATTGGTGAGATTTGTGAAAAACATGGCGTTTTATTCTTTAGCGATGCGACACAAGCAGTTGGGAAAATTCCAGTTGACCCAAAAGCAACAGGTGTTCATCTGATGGCTTTTACTTCTCATAAAATGTATGGCCCTAAAGGTGTCGGTGCACTATTTGTAAATCGCAAAAAGCCTCGTGTAAAAGTAACAGCGCAGATGGATGGTGGAGGACATGAGCGTGGTATGCGTTCAGGAACACTAAATGTACCGGGTATCGTTGGATTTGGTAAAGCGGCTGAACTTGCTAAAAAAGAAATGGCACAGGACGCAGAGCGTTTGTCTAAATTAAGAGATAAACTGGAAACTGCTTTTAAAGAAAAACTAGAAGAAGTATATATCAATGGTAGCATTGAGAATAGGATGCCTCATGTAACTAATATTTCATTTAAGCATGTAGAAGGAGAAGGTTTGATGATGACTTTTAATCAGGAAATCGCAGTCTCTTCTGGTTCAGCTTGTACATCTGCTTCATTAGAACCTTCTTACGTTTTAGTTGCACTAGGCTTAGGAGATGACTTGGCGCATTCTTCTATTCGGTTTAGTCTTGGAAGGTTTACAAAAGAAGAAGATATAGATTATACAATAGAAGCATTAGCGGGAGGTGTCAATCATATGAGGGATTTGAGCCCAATATGGGAGATGTATAAAGAAGGCGTTGATATTGATGCTATAGAATGGAGTGAACATTAACAATCCTTAAATAAATAATATAATATGGCTTATTCAGAAAAATTATTGGATCATTTTAAAAACCCAAGAAATGTTGGGACACTTAACAAAAGTGAAAAAAATGTAGGAACTGGTTTAGTCGGGGCTCCTGAATGTGGAGATGTGATGAGGCTTCAAATCGAAGTAGATGATGCAAGTGGAATGATCAAAGATGCTAAATTTAAAACATTTGGCTGTGGTTCTGCAATAGCTTCTTCCTCATTGGCTACAGAATGGTTGAAAGGAAAATCAATTAATGAAGCATTGTCCATTGATAATATGGAAATTGTAGAAGAATTAGCTTTGCCTCCAGTGAAAATCCACTGTTCTGTACTGGCAGAAGATGCGATTAAAGCTGCGATTAAAGATTATCAGGAAAAGAATGGATTGGAGGTTTCTCCTGAAACTCAAAATTCAGGTCATTAAAAGAACCAAAATAAGTATTTATGTTATTTGTTGCAGATAGTGCAAAAGAACAGATCAATGAGATCAAATCAACAGGAAAGCTATCAGAAGCGTATTTCGTTCGAGTAAGCGTGACTAGTGGTGGTTGTTCAGGCTTGTCATACAAAATGGATTTTGATGATGAAAGCCAGCCTAATGACCAGATCTTTGAAGATAATGGTATTAAGGTTGTAACAGATTTAAAAAGCTTTTTGTATCTTTGTAACTCAACACTTGAATTTACAGGTGGTTTAGACGGCAAAGGATTTTTCTTTAATAATCCTAATGCGTCGAGAGAATGTGGTTGTGGAGAAAGTTTTGCCGTATAGTTTTGTAAAAAAGTAATTATAGTATATGCTAAAAGTCTTGAAGTTTTACTTCGAGACTTTTGTTTTTATAGGAGGTTTAGTACAGTGTAAATTAAGTCACAGCCGCTTTTCGAGCAATTGTATGGATAAGCCTTGGAAAGAACCGCTTGATATAAATTGCAAAAGTTTCAAAACCTCCAATTGCCATTTCCATCTTATTTCGTTTGATACCCGAAATAATTTTTCGAGCACACTTTTCAGGAGCCATACCTGCATTTGTTTTAGTATCCATAGTCTCTTGTTTGGAACCATCTTTTGTTAGTGCATTTATAGATATATTCGTTCTGATGAATCCGGGGCAGATTAGTGTTACTTTAATATTATCATCATGATGCTCCATTCTTAATGCATCAAAAAAACCATGAACGGCATGTTTGGCACCACAATAACCAGATCGAAGAGGGGAAGCAAATTTCCCCATGAGGCTGGTTATTGCTGCAAAATGTCCAGATTTTCGCTCGATAAAATGCGGAAGTAGTGCTTTGGATAATGCAACTGTTCCTAAATAATCGACCTCAATCAGTTTTTTATAAACCGAAAAATCAGTCTCTATAGCTAAGGATCGCTGACTGATCCCTCCATTATTAATCAATATATCCACTTGTCCAAAATGATCTAAGGCTTGCTGGACTTTTGAATCCATCTCCTCATGTCTCGCTAGATCTAGCGGAAGTACCAATGCTGTTTGATCATCTAAACCACATTCAGCTTGTACCCTTTTAAGTTCTTGTTCCCTTCTCGCGGAGAGGATTAATTTAGCACCTTGTTTTGCACATTCCTTGGACAGGGCTTCTCCAATACCAGAAGAAGCTCCAGTAATCCAGACAACTTTACCTTTAATTGCAGTCATTTTTTTATTTTATTCCTTTACTTGATCTGATCAAGAATAGGTATTTGAAATCGTTTTACAGTTGATGGCTGATGTTCGGATGCCATGATAGCTTCTATCTTAGCTATGATATCAGGATGCGCTAAGGCAACATTGTTTTGGCAAGCGATATCGGTTTCTAGATTGAATAAGTCAATTTCCAGATTACCATCTATCATATTTTGTCTTATTGCTTTCCATTGGTTCATTCTCACGGCTTGTTGACCTCGATAAGCGGGAAACTCCCAATATAGAAAATCATGTTTTTTTTGCGGGGTTCCATATAAGGTCGGTAATAAGCTAATGCCATCGCTTGGTAGATCTTGCTCAATTTCTGCAATTTCACAAAAAGTAGGCAACCAATCCCAAAATGCGGAAATATGATCAGAACTACTTTCTGCTTCAACCTTAGCTGGCCAATTTACTATAGTTGGCACTCTTATCCCACCTTCATGTGTATAACCTTTTCCCCAGCCTCGATCAGATCGAAATGGCTTTGCACTATCAAAAAAAGGAGAATCTGCCCCTCCTACATCATAGGTTGGACCATTATCACTTGTGAAAACAATAAGTGTATTTTCATAAAGTCCATCGGCTTTGAGTTGATCAACAAGTTCACCCACTTGTTCGTCAAGATAGGAAACCATAGCCGCATAAGTTGCTCGTGGGCTATAAGTAGGAAAATATCCTTTGCCACCTGAATAAGGATGCTCAGCGCCAAATTTCTTTTCATAATAATCTACCCATCGTTTTGGAGCCTGCAAGGGTAGGTGAGGTATAGGGGAGGCATAAAATAGAAAGAAAGGATTTGATTTATTTTGTTTGATAAAGTTAAGCGCTTCTTGATGCATAAGTGTTGGTGCATAGTCCTTTTGAGTATAAGCCTGATAAGCATTTCTATCCAGGGAATCAGCAATGTTTTTCAATGGAGTACCTGGAGCAAGTATTTCATTGTCCAACCAAATTTTTCCTTCATTTTTCCAAAGGTGTTTCGGATAATAAGTATGAGCTTGTCGTTGGCAGTTATAACCATAAAAAAAATCAAAGCCTCGCTTATTAGGAGTGGCATCAGTAAGAGGAGCGCCTAGTCCCCATTTTCCAACCATACCTGTGGCGTAATTTTTAGTTTTTAAAAATTGGGCAATTGTAGTTTGATCAGCAGGTAGAGGTCTTTGCCCTTCAAGATTAGGATCAAGCACGGCTTTTTCAAAATTCCAAACTTCTCCACGTGATGCCCATTCATCATTGCCTCTGACATAAGCATGTCCGGTATGTTTGCCAGTGAGTAAGACACAACGAGATGGGGCACAGACAGGTGATCCGGAATAATGTTGTGTAAGGCGCATACCAGATTTTGCAAGCGCATCTATATTTGGCGTTTCGATTTTAGTTTGTCCGTAACAACCGAGTTCATTATAGCCGAGATCATCAGCAAGGATAAAAATGATATTTGGAGGAGAAATTTTTTCTTGTTCACAAGAAAAAAGGAATATCAATAAAGCAAAAACAAAAAAAGAATACTTCATTTTGGTTTCTTTGATCGAAATTTTAAGTCAAACTCTCATAAAGAAACAAAAAAAAATGATGCCTTCAAAAAACCTTTTCTACATGGCAATCGCAAGCTTATCTATTAAAAATGAATTGAGTAAAAATAAGTGATCAAAATTTTTGAAGTCTGCCCAAAGTAGTCCCTCACAAGCGAAGCGATCACCAAATCACACAGTCCATAGGACTGATCACTACAACACCAGTTTAAAATACCGTTCTTGCAATCGCCATGCTAGTCTATACCTAATTAGATGCTATCTGAATTTCTTTTCGAACTTTTGATGGGGTATAATACTCTTTTTGAATGCTAAAGAAAAAGGTAGTGCCTTTTCCATAGTTGGATTCCGCCCAAATTTGGCCATTATGCTGGTCAACTATTCTTTTGCAAATAGCTAAACCCATACCAGTACCTTCATATTGATCGCTGGTATGTAGTTTTCTAAACATTACAAATATTTTTTGCAAGTAAACTGATTTTATTCCAATTCCATTATCTGATACGGAGAATAAAAAATGTTCAGCTTCCTCTTTGCAATCAATGATAATATAAGATTGAGCATCTTTATTTCTAAATTTTATACTATTAGAAATCAGATTTTGAAATAATTGCCGTATTCGGGTTATATCTCCAGTGATTATTTTAGGTAATTGTTTAATAATAACCTGAGTATCGTTATTATCAATATCAATTTTTAATTCTTGAATTACTGTCTGTAAGAGCACCTTAATGTCAAAAGGCTGGATTTGTTTTTCTTTAGAACCAATGGTAGAAAACTGTAGGAGTGCTTCTACCAAATCATTTAGATTATGTGTAGCGTTTATAATAAAGTCAAGGTATTCTCTTTCTGGTTTAGCTAAATTCTTTCCTGTATTTCGTTTCAATAATTGAGAAAAACTAATAATCGTTCTTAAAGGAGCTTTTAAGTCATGAGAAGCTACGTAAGCAAAACTTTCCAACTGGAGATTTGATTCTATATATTTTTTTAATTCTTCATTCTTTTTAATAAGATCTCGTTTCCATTTTACTTGTTCAGTAACATCTTTTAGAATGAGAACACCTAGATTCTTGTTGGGTGATGGGAGTTTTAGAATAGTAATTTCGGATGAGAAAGGAATGCCACCTTTATGAAGATGTTCGCATTCTATTTCCACAGAATCTTCTGTCTCTAATATCTTGTTTAAATGCTGGAAAGTATCTTGAATATCTTGAGTTTGAGTATTATTCTTCAGTAAGAATTCGAAAGATGGAGATTCCAGAATAGATGCCCTTGATAGGCCAAAGTAGGAACAAAGCTTTTCATTACAATCAATATTGGTTTTTTGGTCAATATCGAAGATCAAAATTCCATCAAAAGTATTTTCAAATAAAGCTTGATAGCGACTTTCACTTTGTTTTAAAGCAATATCAGTAATCTCACTTTCGGTAATATCTCTACATATACCTGCTACTTTCATAGGGACTCCCTTATTATCCAATTCAACGCTACCAACAGTTGTCAAAATCCGCTCTTCCCCATTTGGTCTGATGATCCTTTCTCGAACTTTAAAAGAACCTCCAGTTTTCATTTTTTTATCTAAAATTGCAAGAAATGTTTTTCTGTCTTCACCATGCATCTGTCCTAGAAAGGATTCAAAACTAGCTTGAAAACCATTAGGCTCATGACCATAAATTCGATACAGTTTATCTGACCAAACTAACTGATTAGATTGTACATTATATTCAAAGCTTCCTAAATCTGCAATTTCTTGTGCTCTATTGAATTGCATTTCTTTTTCCTTATATAGGTCTATTGTTTTCGTAGCTAGAAATACGAACAAGAGTATGTTATAGGCACTAAGCAGTATAACTATTACACCGAGAAATATATTGAGGTAAAGATTTTGAATTTCGGGAAACAACAGATAATTATAAAGTCCCAGAAACCCTCCTGATAATATAAAAACAGAAAAATGTTTACTTGCAACACGATAGCGCGGATTTAAATAAACAAAAAATGAAAAGGATAAAGGAATTAAAATAAGTGGGATGATTGGAGAATGTGTTAAAAGGCCAAGGCTTAAAACACAAATAAAAGCGCTATAGAGTAGTAGATATATCTTTAACTGAAAATATACTGAATTGCTAAGAGTTAAAATAATAGAGAGTACCACTACAAAAGAAAGTGGAAAAAAAAAGAATTTTTGAAAAGAGCCTCCAAAAAAATAAAAACTGAATGATAATAAAACACAAATAATAACTCCAATAAAACATTGGGATTGCAAAATATTCTGTCCTAAGTTACTATAGTTAGTGCCATCTAAATTATATTTCTGATTTAAAAGCTTAAATATATAATTCATAGTGAAATTTTAGAACCGAGATAGCATCTCTACGAAAAAGTAATAGATTAGTTGCAAAAAAAATACAGATCTAGACGATTACATTACCTTATTTAAAGAAGCTTGTTGCAAGGTCCTTGATTTATCTTTCAAATTTGAGGGTTTACTGATTGTAAAATAAAAAGTAGTGCCTTCTCCATACCTTGACTCTATCCATATCTTTCCTTCATGTTGATCAACAATTTTTTGACAGAGGGCTAAGCCTATGCCCGTTCCATCATATTCTTGGCTAGTGTGCAATTTGGTAAAGAGAGAAAATACTTTTTCATGAAACTTAGGTTTGATGCCAATGCCATTATCCTGAACAGAAAATTGAAAATGTGTATCTAATTCAAGGCAATTAATATTAATAACTGGATTTTTGATTTTTGATTTAAACTTAATGCTATTAGCTATTAAATTTTGGAAAAGTTGTCTTAATCGAGTCGTATCAGCAATGATTAAGGAAGGCATACTACCAATGTAGATTTGTACATTGTTTTCTTCTAGATCGGTTTTAAGTTCTTGAACAATACTATAAAGTAAAGTTTCAACATTAAATTCAACTAAGGATTTTGCCTGAGTATCTACTTTGGAATAAGTCAATAATGCTTCTATAAGATTGCTCATGTTTTTAGTAGCCTCAATAATGAAACTGAGAAACTCCAATTCTGTATTATCCAATTTGTGGCTTGATCGTCGAGAGATTAATTGAGCGTAGCTGATTATAGTACGAAGCGGAGCTTTTAGATCATGTGAAGCTATATATGCGAAATTTTTCAATTGCATATTGCTTTCAATATATTTTTGAAGCGCCTTGTTTTTCTTATTCAGTTCTTCCACTGAATGCTGAATGATTTTATCTTGTTTCTTTTTTTCCGTAATATCTTTAAAAATAGAAACAACTAAATTTCTATTCGGCGCCGGAAGCCTTATTGATGTTATCTCAGTATTGAAAGGATTTCCCTCGCTATCATAATTTACACATTGATATTGAACTTTATCTTTTGTTAAAATTTCTTGATTTTTTGGGAGATATTGAAGCATATTATCTTCTATGATTTCTTCTTTACTCAACTTGAAGAGCTCCGGTAATTTAGAATTACAACTAATATTTTTACGAGTGTCTAGATCATATATGATAAGCCCGTCAAAAGCATTCTCGAATAAAGTTCTATATCTGGTTTCACTATCTTTAAGCGCATCATTGGCTATTTTTCGATCAGTTATATCTTTGACAATATCTCTTGAACCAATGAGGTTTCCAGACTCATCTTTTATGGCGATAGAATCAACTTCAATATATTTGACTTTTCCATTTGGTATAATAACCCTTCCTTCATATCCAGTATAAAATCCGTATTCTTTTAATTTATAAAAATATATATTCGACTTCTCTCTGTCATCAGGATGGATTAGGTCACTAACTTTCAGGACTTTTAAATTGTCACATTCAAATAATCTGTTTGCTGCTGGATTAAATTCTAAAATATTTGCATTTGCATCCAATATTATTAGAGCATCATGCATGTTTTCAAAAATATCGCGGTAGACGGTTTCATTTTTTTGCAATGCCTTTTCAGTCAAAACCTTTTCGGTATCATCTAGAAAAGAACAATTTGTATTCACGAAATTGCCATGCTGGTCATAAATCCCTGTTATAAAAGCACTCGTGATCAGTGGCGACCCACCTTTTTTTGTAAAGACCTTTTCTGTCTTAAACTGAGTGAGGTCACCAGTCATCATCAAATGCATCTTTTCAATGATTTTTGGAGTCTTTGCCAGACAAGATTCTAATATTTTTCCATTAAGCAATTCTTCTTTTGTATATCCTATCATATTACAGAAGGATGGGTTTACATCATTAAGAGACATTTTATTATCGAAAACTACGATACCTAATTGAGTCTTTTCAAACTGAGTTCGATATTGATGCTCGTTTAGCTTTAATGCCTCTTCTTTCTCTTTATTTATCTTTATGGTGTTTTTGTATATATATATTAATGCCAATGTTTTGTATAAGAATAAACTAGAAAAAGAAGAGATAGTAATAAAGTTTACTATACTCATATCTTTAGATTCATTATGAGGTATCATATAGTATAAAACAAGAAAAAGAACAATACCAGAAACCATAAAGAGTGAAAAGTATATGCTAGTTTCTTTTTCTCCATGAGTCAAATAGATAAAGAAAGAGATACCAAAAGGGATCAATAAAAGTGGTAAGAAAAGAGACTGTGATAATATTGTAATGACGAGGATGCCAATATAAGTAGAGAATAAAGAGACATGTGTGGCTTTCTTATATTGGTCTTTTTTATGAAGCCATAATGAAACAGAGTATGGGATCAATAAAATAAGAGAAAGTAATATATAAAATATTGACAATTGTAAAGCCCAATAAATACAACAGCTGATGATAGAAGATATAAGGGCGATTAAGCAATCGAAATTAAAAAATACCTTACCCAACCTTTTCAAAGTCGAGGTGTGTTCTTTTATTCCAATCGACAATAAAGACTTAATCAATTTTTTCATTGATTTAGAGATTCCTTTTAATTGCTAAGTAATTGTTTAGATTCAAAAACTATATATATTGAATATAATATACTGATTATCAGCAAATAAGTTGCAGCTTTAAGCTTGGTAACTTAATCTAGATAATTGCTATTATCCATATAGTTTTGAAATCATAACATATATGTAAACTTTAACTCGATAATATGTACAAGGCCAAATCAATAGTTTTATACTATTGATTTAATAAATTGAAATTATCACACAGCAGGAGTACTGAGGATTGTTATTGTAAAAAGAGCGGTGGAGGGAATATGAGCGGGTATTACAATTTATATCAAAAAGCAAACCAAATGGGAGAAAAACGGATTCAAATTGATCTCTTCTTCGAATTTACTAGTCGTACATTATATAGATTAGCGTATGTCTGAAGAATTTCAACTAAGGT
Source organism: Saprospiraceae bacterium (assembly GCA_965277415.1). Classification (GTDB taxonomy): domain Bacteria; phylum Bacteroidota; class Bacteroidia; order Chitinophagales; family Saprospiraceae; genus JAHDHW01. The sequence continues at coordinate 46,027 of CBDICS010000065.1, read as the reverse complement.
TTTGGAGGCTTCCTCAGTAGCGAAATTTCCATCGAGAATATTATGTTCTACTTCATCATTAAGTTTGATATAATCTACATCATCCACTAGGTCAAAATCTAATTCGAAATCGTGTCCCTCAGAAATTAAACGCATCATTTGATTTTCTAACTCTATCTGCTTTATATCCTGCCATTTCCAGCGTTTTACAAAAAAGTCATCAAATGTAAAAGTCTCTTCATCTACGTAGATAGAAGGATTGCTATTCATGAAAAGCTGCACTACATAAAATAGAAGTAGGATAGCAATCAATACGGTATTGAAATGCGAAAAACTATCATAAAAATAACGATTGTAAACGAGGTAAATCAATGCTAGTACAAATCCTTGCCATAATAGATTTATTTGAAAATCACTTTTTTTGACTAGCTGAATGACATCAAGATTACCTTTGATTCGGTAAAAAAATATACGTTTTAAAATTAGAAAAGCAGTGAATCCAAAAAGATATAACTCAATGATCGTTTTATAACAAACAAAAAAAGTAGGATTAGCAGCAGTATCATTTGATATTAGCCCTATTACACCAATGATAATGATCGACCAGACAATGATATTTGTGAATCTTGACATCAGGAAGTTTTAGGCAGTGTTATCTTTAAAGTTTATTTGGCATTAAATTTTTTAATAGCATTTTTGGTAAAATCAGAAAGCACTAACTTTCCACTCATCTCAGCACGTTCCGCTAGCAATTTATCCCAATGCTCTGTTCCACTCCAAAATGCTTTTTTCATCATTTGCATAGCTTCTGGATTCGACTGCCTTAACTTTACGGCCAAATCTAAAATAGCGGTATCCATATCTTCTATGTTTTCATAAATACTAGCATACAAACCTTTATTGAGTGCCCATTCCGCAGTTTGCCATTCAGTAGCATTAAAGGCAAGTTGAGTCATGGCAGATGTTCCAAGTTTTCTTTCAACTGCTGGACCTACCACAAAAGGACCAATACCTACAGCGAGTTCGCTTAATTTGACTGCTGCATATTTAGTTGCAAAACAATAGTCTGTTGCAGATGCAAGGCCAACACCTCCACCAACTGCTTTTCCTTGTATTCGACCAATGATCAATTTAGGGCATTTACGACAAGCATTAATTACATTGGCAAAACCCATAAAGAACGTTTTGCCAGTAGATAAATTATCTATAGCAATTAATTCATCAAAACTTGCCCCAGCACAAAAAGTACGATCTCCTGCACTTTTTAATATAATGACACGAACATCCTTATTTTGTCCAGCGTGATTAATAGCATCACTTAGCTTCGCTAATAATATGCCAGGAAGGGAGTTATGAGATGGATGATAAAATGTGATGGTTGCGATATGATTATCAACAACGGTTTTTACAGAGCCTAGTTGAGTTTTATCTTGCATTTGTCTTGTTCATTTCTTTTGCAAATATACAAAGGATGAATTAAAGAGTTCAATAGAGTCTGTTAATGATTTGTCAATATAAGGAAGGCTGGAGGTTTGATGATCGATGCTTCACTTCTTGGATTCTAAATAATTGGCCTTCTTATAAGCGAAACGGTCATCTGATACTGGCCAAACAAAAAGCCCCAGCAGATAAATCTACCAGAGCTCGATGATGTTGAAACAATAATTTGAAAAATACAGGGATGTTATAGAGTAAACTTATGAGTGTAAGACCTCAAGGTTGAGTGGTCACTCTTCAATCCCTGTAATAAATCAACTAATCAATAATATTAAATAAAGGCTTAGGCCCATTTATAATCCAATGAAATTGACAATCAACTGCTCGAGCCCAAATGTAGCAACGAATATTAGAGCAGCAATACCAATGGCTTTTGCTTTTTCAGAAAATGGACTTCGCAAGGTATTTATGCTGGAAGTCATAGTCTTGAATATACGAATGACTTGCTCTTTGTTTAAATATAAAACTACCATAAGTAGTAGAAAGTAAATGAGGGCACTAGCCAATGCGCCATAAGTATGGAAGAAGACGGCATCAAAAACTATAATGTTTACAAGAATCGGAATTAATATAGCTATACCAAGCAATTTTGTCCTATTCCAAAGCAAACACCAGGCACCGATCAATTGAGCAATTCCAATAAATAAAATATAGATATAAGAATGTCCCATAAAAGTCCAGGCTAAATCAAAGCTATCCACATTTTCTAGCGTTTGCTGAGCAACATCTACAGGTAGGTTTCCTTTTCTATAAAATTGCCCGCCCATGATTTTACCCAATCCATATAAATTGAGTAATATAAAGACATGTAATCGTGCCGCTAATTCAAAGTAGTAAGTAAATTTCTTCATATTAATTGATCGTTAGCTATAAAAAATTAACTACTTTTCTTCTGTTGCATTCAGCGTAGCAGACCCAGAGACTTCTTTAGTGACTTGAGGATTCCCAGAATACGTAATCGTAGCAGAACCATCGGCTTCTACATTAAGTGTATGCTTAGCGTGTACTGAAACGTTAGAATGAGCATTTGCCAAAATAGAGGCATCATCGCTTATAAGATGCTTTGCCATTAAACTGGAGGAACCATTCAAGTCAACCTTTAATTGTTGCGTTTGTCCTTTTATTTTTACAGTAGAATGTCCATTAGCTGCAATATTAACTCTTTCAGTATCCACAACATCTACGGTAAGATCAGAAGAACCCGAAGAGGAAATGTCTGTACTTCTAGCCTGTCCTTTTACGTTTACAACACTATGTCCATCTGTAGCAACTTCAAGGTCATTAGTCTTAATGAGTAGATTTAACTCTGATGAACCTCTAGCTGAAACTCTAAAATTGTCGCTTTCAATGGTGTCTTCAAAAGTGACCTTTGAATGACCTCTTAGGTTTATTTCTTCTAGAGATGGAGTAGTCAAATAGACTTTGATGCCATTACTTGGATGCAAATTTATATGCTCTATCCTTCCGATGTTCATTCCTTCTTTTGTTACATTCTCTTCTCTATAATGCTCCGTCCTATTGATGTTAGGTCTTAAAAAAGCTTGAATATTTTCATCTGTTTCGATGACTAATGAAGGTTCTCCTTTTTTTATAAATATTTCGTAATTATAATTGGCTTGAAAAAAAGCTACCTCACCAATATTATGTGTTCTTACTACAATGTTTCCATCACCATTGACCGAATTGTTTTCATAATTGATCAAACTACTTTTGGCAAATATTAGGATGCTTAGCATGCTTAGGCCGATTATAGAAATAAATCCGAATAGTATTTTAGTACTGGTTTTCATAATTTAGTTTTTAAAATAATATTTTAATAAGAAGCTGTGAAAATTATGTTTTAATAATCTCGACCAGCTAATTCTACTCTAAAGAGTTTTGACCCTAATTGCTGTGACCATTTTCTTGTTCCTTTTGAATTCTTTCTAAGTCTTGAAAATCTAAACCTAATAACTTCATCATTTTGAATAATTCAGGTAGATAATTTTGTATAAACGTTTCTTTTCGAATCGTTTTCATTTTTTGAGCAGCATCTTCAGAAACGAAGTAACCTATACCTCTTTTGTTGAAGATAATTTCCTGCTCCTGTAGGTATGAATAGGTACGCATAACTGTATTCGGGTTTACTTGAATAGATGCAGCCATCTCTCGGACTGATTGTATTTTCTCGCCTGCTTTAATTTTTTCTGAAAGAATGTTCTCACAGATAAAATCGGCGATTTGCATATATATGGTTTGACTCTTTTTAAAATCCATTATACTTCTCTTTCTTTAAGTTTAAAATAAGCGACTACCCATAATACTAGTGGTAAGACATACCAAAAAGTGTATTGGACTATAGGCCACATTGTGAATTCCATAAAATCTTGGAAAGCTTGATTAGGCATTACTGCTACATTGTCTTTAGGAGAGAAAAAACCGTCAAAGTATTCATAGAAAATTATCCTAAAGAATAAGAAACCTACTATTGCAAGGATGATTTCAAGGATGCCTAAGGAAAATTGTGTCTTGAAAAAAGAATATCGATTGAAGTAGACAGCACCAAGCAAGAACACAGATTGTACAGAGATATAAATAGAGATCATCATGGTGTAGAAATCATCAAAAGGATTGAAGGGGCGGAATGTATTGCCAAAATATTTTTCAGCAATTAAATCTGCAATACCAGCGAAAATCCAATAAAGTAAGGTCACACCAATTATATACCCAACAGTAGTCATCAATAGCTTTAGAGAAAACTTTTCGAAAATAGAAGCGGGTATAGATAGGTAATTCATTCGCTGTTCTTTTCTATTGAGTTCGTCAAAGCTAGTACTGGTAAAATAAAAACCTCCGCCTAGTAAGATAATCGGATACCATATTTGATGAAAATCTCTCATATCATTATCAGATGCCATTATTGTTGATAAGAATATTAAGAATGCAAAAACGACACTTGCTACAATAAAGGTCATTTTATAACCAGATGAGACTTCTTCTCTGATAAGGTTTAAAAACCTCGGGAATGCAAAAAATTGATTAGACGTCATGATGTACCTCCTTTTCGAATAATTTTTCAATTCGTTTTTTATTGCTGATAACAGCGTTAAATAATACTTCCAAATCTACTTCTGTTTCTTCTCCTGTGACATTTGGCGTGACAGCAAGATATCCACCTGGTGTACGCTCAGCATAAAGAGCATCGCTGACAGCAGACTCTTGAAAGTGCATGCCAAAGTGTAATCTGCTGGTGATTTCTTCTATCGTAGCATTGAAAATGATTTTACCGTTTTCGAGAATGATTACTGGGTCAATTAGGTTGATCATATCCCTCACTTGATGAGTAGAAATGATATAACATTTGTCATCTGTGATCGAACCAGCCAATAATTTTCTAAAAATACTTTTGGAAGGAATATCTAAACCATTAGTTGGTTCATCTAGAATCATCAAGCTACTATTCGTTGCTAATCCGAAACTTAAAAGTGTTTTCTTCTTTTGGCCATATGAAAGACGATTAAGATGGCTGCTTTTATCTAATTCAAATTCTTGTAAGTATTTATCGAATTGCTCCGTGCTGAACTTAGGATAAAAGGGACGGTAAGTTTTTTCAAAAGTGCTAACTTTCATTGATGGCACGTAAAATTCTTCAGGTACAATGTATAAATCCGATAAGAAAGAAGGAAATCTATCTTCTGGATTGTATCCATTTATAGTAAGCTTGCCGGATTTGGGAAATAATAAACCAGTGATTAATTTAAGTAAAGTGGTTTTTCCTGCTCCGTTTTTTCCGAGCAATCCACAAATGTTACCCGGTTCAATGTTCAGTTGTAAATCACTGAACAGTGGTTTTTTCTTTTTGTAATAAAAATTTAAGTCGTTAATTGTTATCATCATCTATTGTGTTTTACTGTACTACTTAACTAGTACACTACAAATGTAAGTCAATCTGTTTGATATTTGCAAGTTTTTTTAGATTTTTTTTTAGAATTGCTAAATAAAGGTGAGGTTTCTGGTAAAAATTAGCTGAATTGAAATACTGATCTAATAGTCGAAAAGGCCGAATAAATGGCTGTAGAGTAGTAAAATCAGCTATCTTGCCATACGATTAGCCATATTTGAACAAATCGCTATGGGGATTAATTTTAGTTAGGGCTTTATTACAAAACGAACTGTTTTCCTTCTGCTGAAATTTTAAATCCGTTTTGAATGACTTCTTGGTAGGCTTTACTATTAGAGTTTAAGACAGGATTTGTATGATTAAAGTGTATGAAATGCACTTTTGATTTTTCTTTTTCTTGAAGCGGGCTAAAAACCTCCATACTCTCTTCTATAAAGGGGTGTGGAATAAGGCTCATATCTCGACCTGGTATTTCTCCATTTTCAAAAAAACTACCATCAAGAAAAGCGATATCTGTTTTCCGAATTTGTTCTAAGATATCTCGATCCCATTTTTGCCACTTATCAATATCAGGGATGAATAATGCACTTTTTTGTAATCCTTGAATTTTAAAACCTACAGTTTCTGAATATTCATCTCTATGAGGCACTTGTGTAGGTGTAATTTTGAAATGTTCACCGATTATAATTGTTGAGTCTGCTCTTAAAGAATGGACTTGTATATTTTTTAAATGGACTAATTGACTCCATGGGCCATTGGATTCGAGGTACTTCTTCATTGTAGGCATGGCAAAAACAGGAATTTCCTTTGCACCCATTGCTTCTCGACCAAGGTGCATTAAACCCGTATAATGTCCAATATGTGCATGAGTCAAAAAAATACCGGCTAAGTCTATTCCCGGATAGGCCTGCTGTAATTGATAAAGTTGATCTTTAAAATCAGGAGTCGCATCGAATATCCATGCTTTATTATTTGGCGGATCAATCAAAGCAATGCAGGAGACATGTTTTCGAGGGACTTCACCTTTCCAAACTGGTTTACAGCAGTCTTTTTTACAATTAGCTTGTGGATAACCAGCATCCTGAGCAACCCCAAGAACAGTAATATTAGGATTTTGTTCAACAGGAGAGATCATAGTTTGGGAAAAGGGAGCGCTATGGCATCCAAGGAGGATAAACATAAAAGCGAAGAATAGAAGATTTTGCATATATCTTATGTTGAATAATCTTTGACTGAACAATTAACGCTTTTTTATCTCATTCCAGGTTTTGAATAATGATTCCTGACTAGGGCGATCTTTAGGTACTTCCCGCAGTGGTTCACAAGGATTCAAGTGCTGATAGAGATCAAGAGGTAGTGATTGATAGAGTTGTGTCCCTTTTGTCTTCCAATGAATCATTTCATCGCTAACTTCTTTGATAACTTTTCCTGGATTACCAACTACAAGACTTCGATTAGGGATTTTAGAATTGGCTTTGATAAAACACAAAGCTCCGACTATACATTCAGTTCCGATTTCAACTTTGTCCATAATCACAGCATTCATTCCTATCAATGTATTTTTACCGATAGTAGCTCCATGAATTATGGCTCCGTGGCCAATATGTGCAGATTCATGAAGGACAACCATTTCGCCAGGGAACATATGAACGGTACAATTTTCCTGAACGTTGCAGCCATCTTCAATAATAATACCTCCCCAGTCGCCACGAAGAGCTGCACCTGGCCCAATATATACATCTTTGCCAATGATTACATTGCCTGTCACTGCTGCTTGTGGATGTACATAAGCAGTTTCATGGACAACAGGTATAAAGCCTTTGAATTCATAAATCATTTCACTATCTGATCTAGAGCCTGTTTAAAAATTATTAACTGGGCTGTAAAAACGTCTTTTTCGTCCACTCTGCGGCTTTTTCAATCGCAATAGCTAAGGCTATTCCAATTGAAAAGAGCCTTGATTAGCCATAAAATCCTGTTTTTTCGCCTAAGCGAACAAGATTTAAACAGGCTCTAAGACTTGTTTTAAAAATAGTGTACTCAAAATATCTATTTCTTATATAAAGAACCAAATTTAAAAATAAAAAAAGCGTTCCCGACTTGGAAACGCTTTTTTTATTATTGAAGTTGTTCAAAAAAATTAGTCATTACTTAAGTAAGATAATAATCTCAAAATCTCTAAGTATAACCAAACTAAAGTAAAGAGTAATCCCATCCCAGAGTACCATTCCATATACTCAGGAGCTTTCATGGCTGCGCCTTTTTCAAAATTATCAAAATCTAATAATAGATTCATTGTAGCAATAACAATGATAACTAAAGTGATTCCAATACTTAATAAACCACCATCATGAAGATATGGTATTGTAATTCCTATAAAGTGGCATACAATATTGATTAAATAAAAAATCATCACTGCTCCTACAGCCATTGAAACCCCAGCTCTAAATTTCTGAGTGACTTGGATCATACCAGACTTATACAGCATTAGCATCATAAAAAGGATAGCAAAAGTGATTGTTACAGCTTTGAATATTATACCTGGCATAAAAGCATTAGCATAATAAAAAGTGATCGAACCTACTAAGAGACCTTTAAGAATTGCATATACAGGAGCTAAATAAGGTGCTCTACTTGGATTAGAGGATGTAATAAAATAAACAATTGCACCTCCTATGATTCCCGTCCACATAAATATTGTACTTGGAAACATAAAAGAAAAGATGGAAGTAGCCAACATAATGCCCATCAGTATAATTGTCTTATTGATAGCGCCCTGAACAGTCATCACATTACCCCGCTCAACTAAATTGGCATCTAATACGTTTTTGAACTTTTCTTCCCCTAACATAGGGTTTGAAGATTTAGTAAATGCTTTTTTAAAACTCATATTTTATACTTTTTGATTTGATGTAATATACTAATTAATAACAAAAAAAACCTAAAATGGTTATTTGAAGGTTTAAGTTTTTATATGATTATGAATGTAAAAATAAGGAAATATTAATATTGATTACTGTTTTTTTGCTTAAAAATGGCGGTTTATTGTAAATATTAAAATTGATCATTTCATGAAAAAATAAATTTTAAATTTGAATACCTATATTTGTGAACCATTTCAGCTTCATAAAAATCAGAACCTGAGTAATATTTGGCCTGAAATTTAGGTGTTAAACAAGAGTAGAAGTAAGAAAACCAATTTTTTGAATCAGTGCCATGACTTTTTGGCAAACCACTTGCATACCAAACTATAACAGACTTACAGTTATTGATTATCAAAAACTTATTCTACCTGTAATAGCAGAAGCGGAAATAGTTTTTTGAGGATATACCTATTTATTAGAAAAATTATGTTTGAATTTTTATTAAACAATAGTAATACAGAGAATCCTACGCAGCTATCTATAATGATTACTGTGCTGTGTGCGTTCTTTTTGTCTTCATTGATTGTGATGACCTATGAGGCGACTTCACAAGATGTAAATCGTCCTGCCAATTTTCTACAATCAATGGCTCTGATTGCAATAGTAGCAGCTACCGTGATGCAAGCTATTGGTGATTCACTGGCTAGAGGCTTAGGTATGCTTGGAGCATTGGCGATTATTCGTTTTAGAACAAAATTGGATGACCCCAGGAATATCACATTTATGTTTGCGGCTATAGCTGCTGGAATTGCTTGCGGTGTTTTTGGTTTTACGACGGCTTTTATCGGGACAATTGCATTTTGTATAGCAGCTTTTATTATACGCGTTTCACCTTTGTCAAATAATACTAACTTGGTTGGTTCGTTAAGGATTAGAGTTCCTCTTGAAGGATCGACTGAAGATTTACTTATTAAATCTTTAAAGAAATATTGCCGTGTATATGAAATAGTAGAAATAAGACTATTAAACCTTAAAGCAAAAGAAGAAGAAGGAGAAGAACTTGTTCCAGAACAAGAAGCGACAGAACCAACCTTAGAAGTCGTTGCAACAACTTCTGAAGGAGATAATGTTACTTTGGTCAAAGAAGTGGAACGCATTAGATATAAAGAATTGACTTTACGATTTAGAATGAAAAGTCAGCAAAATTTTGTTGAGTTTTCAGATGAAATTGAAGGCTTACTCGATGCGAGAGGAATTCGCTTTCGTCTTGGAAAAGAAAGATTAATGTTATGATATGAGATATTTGAACGTTTTTTACATTTTTGTACTATTGCTAGGAATAAGCCTTTGGAAATTAAATACTTCATTTAAGAATGATGTAGTATTATTTTATGGCTTCGCTGAAAATAAAGAAACAGAGATAAATTTCAATTACCCTACTGCTGTTGGAAAAATATATGTTACTCCAGGGCAAAGGGTAAAAAAAGGAGAACCTCTGCTTGATTTGTATAGGATCAAGTCTAAAGAAGTGATGGATGACCAGCAATTTAGAATTGATGAGTTAGAATCGAGAAATAAATTATGGTTGAATGAAAAACAATCAGATATTCGGATCTTGCAAAACCAGAAAGAAATGGCTTTCGAGACGATTGAAGCTGATGTATTGAAATTAAGGAAAGAGATTGACTTTCAAAAATCACTTTATAATGATCTTGAGTCGGTAGAACAAGTGGATGCGGCATATAAACCGCTGTCAGATAAGATAATAGAATTGGAAAATGAAAAGAATGCGCTCAATAAATTTTATACAGATAAGATTCGAAAACTCGAAAATGAAATCCGCCTCAATGAAAATACAGTTGATATAAAGCTGCAAAGGATTGAAGCAGAAGGAAAGTTTGAAGAAGAGAATAAAATCATTCACAATCAATTAGTAGCACCTTCTGATGGTATTGTCGGAACGATTCACTGTAAAGAAGAAGAGCATATTCCTTCTTATAAAACTTTGATTTCCTTTTATGATCCACATCCTAATATTGTAAAAGGCTATGTGCATGAAGATTTAATTGTACATGTTGCTTTAAAAGATTCTTTTATGATTCGATCTATAAAAGATCAAAAGTTAGCCTGTTATGGAGAAGTCATTGGCTTAGGGTCTAGGATCGTTGAAATACCTGAAAGACTACGAAAAATTCCAGAATTTAAAACATATGGGCGTGAAGTTTTGGTCAGAATCCCATCCAATAATAATTTTCTTCAAAAGGAAAAGGTTATTCTTAAATTTTTAAACCCACCTAAAGGTCTTTCCGATCCTATTCGAAAAAAGAATTTGGTAGAAGATTTAAAAGATCAAATAAAGTAAATCGTGGATTTGAAGAAAATAATACTTATTAGTGGTCTATTATTGAGCCAAATCAACCTTTTTGCACAAGAGCAACTTCGATTTGAAGATTTCTTTCAGGAAACGATTACTTTGATGGACAAGGTCTTGACTGATAAAGCTTTCAATTCTTCTTTTAAGATTGCTCCGATTCAGGAAATCCAAATCCGGACAGAAACAGATGAACTTGATTTTAATCGACAAGAATATTTAGTCAGAATTCGACCTACCTCTTCTAAAGTAATGAATGCTCAAAATAAATATTATCAAATATTTATGGAGCAAAAAAACTTCGAGCGATTAAAACTCAAAAAAGATTTTGTTGAAGCGGCTTACTTTGATTGGTTAGATTTATATACTGCTACAAAAGAACTAGCAAAACAAAAAGAGTTGTTAATCTTACTTAAGGATGAAGAAAAAGTAATCAATAGAATTGCTCAAGTGCCTGGCAATTCAGTAAAAGACCTAATCGATATTCAAAAAGACGTATATGACCTAAAGTTAGAGATTCATAAAATTGAAAAGTTTTTAGAACAATCACTGCCGCTTGGTTTAGAAGTGGATACACTTGCTATGGTTTCGATTTCGAGTATTGCAAGAAAAATAGAATCAGGAGAATCCTCTATGCTTCCAGTGAATGAGCAGCTAGAAAATGCATTAGACTTACAGTTATTGGATGCTGAAACAGCAATTGAAATAGCTGAACAACAAAGAGTACTTGATTATATTCAAGTGAAATATGGCGGCCCACATGATGATCAATTTAGAGAGAAAGTATCTGTAGGAGTTGGGATTCAATTACCTTTCTCTTCTGCAAATCGCTTGAAAATGGAAGAAATAACTATGGAAAAAGAACTAATGGAAAACGAATTTCAGGTTCAGGCGCGTTTATATGAAATAGAGGTCAACAAACAAAAAAAAGAAATAGAGCTGCTCATTGATGAATTGAATTATGCTAAACAATTATTTAAGGGAATAAAATTCAGATCTCAAGAATTAGTTAATAGAGCTGCCAAACAGGAAGGAACGAATCCGCTGCCGATGATAAAAAATAAAAAAGACCTGATTAAATACGACCTTGATATGTTGAAACTAGAGGAAGCTATCTATAAAGAATATATTGATCTTTTGATTTTGACAGGTAAACTTTTCGAAGAACCTTTTCAAAATTATTTAACAAAATCTTAGACCACCTTGTATATTGGAGTGATATCAATTTCTCGATACGGCTTCAAATAACCTTCAATCTCATTTATTAAATATATATCCTAAGTAACATTGTTGTTTAGTAAGAACAATTTATATTTGAACTTCATTATGTTATTTAGTACTTCTATAATTTTTGTCAGCGGAATATAGGTATTTTGCTTATTTTCGGATTTTTATGTGAAAAATACAATTTCATGGATCTTAGGAGATTATTTGTAGTGTGTATTTTGCTATTACAAATTATGAGTTTTTCAACAGTGGATTTGAAAAGCCAAACTCCTGTATTAAAAGGAATGGAGACCAAGCAAATTGAAATCAATACGCTCCTTGACTCGGCGTATTATTATCTAAATAAAAAAATAGATGCTCCTTTAGCAAAGATTTTTGCACTACAAGCAATCCAATTATCTAAAGAAGAAAACTATAATTATGGAGAAGGAAAAGGGAATATGTATGTAGGCAGATACCACGAGTATTTTCATGAGTTTGATAAGGCTTTGGGTTTTTACCAAAAAAGTAATGCATTCTTTATAGATGATAAGGACTTTGGTGAATTATATACGAGAATGGGCATTCTCTATGGAAAGAATGGAAGTTATACGGAAAGTTTGAAAATTTTTAAAGAAGGTTTAAAAATTCAAGAAAAGGCAAAAGATACTTTCGCGATTGCTAAATCTTATATGAATATTGGTAATGTTTATAATGGACTAGAGAAATCTACCATTTCTCTTGAATCTTATCATACCGCTCGAAAATTACTCAATAAGCTTTGCCAAAGCTCTTGTGATTCTACTTTATTGGTTCAAGTAAAAATGAATATTGCGGTCGCCAACGAAGAAAAAGGTAATTTGGAGTTAGCTGAGGTAGAATACTTAGAGTGTCTAGATCTACTTGCCGATACAGGAAATCAATCTTTAAAAGCCTTCTGTTTGAATAACCTTGGGATTGTATATACAAAATTAAACGAATGGGAAAAATCTGAAAAATATTTGAATGATGCCCTCACTTTAGCAAAGCTGATTGAGGACAATGACAATTTAGTTATTATTTATAAAGGTTTGGCAGACTTGGAAGAAGCACGAGGAAATATTAAAGAAGCAAATACTTGGAACAAATCATTATATAAACTTACATTGGAATTGTCTGAGTCAAGAAGTGAGCAGTTTTTTGCGGAAATGCACACAAGGTTTGAATTAGAAAAAAAGAATAATAAAATTCAAATGTTGCAAGAATCTGTTGTTCAAAATCGAAAAATACGCTGGCTATTAGCTGGTTTACTATTTTTGGGATTGCTTGTAGGTGGAATATCTTTTGTCTATCAAAAGAAAATTCATGAGAAAACTAGACTGATACAAAAAGCTAAATTAGAGGTATTAGAGAAAAACAACAAATTGGTTGAAGAACGCCTCAATTTTCAAAATAAAGAGCTTGTTAATTTTGCGATGCATTTGGTCCAAAAAAATGATTTCTTAGAGAGTATCGAAGAAAAATTGAAAAATCTAAAGGATATTGATGCAAGCCATAAAAAAGAATTAAGTGCTATCATTTTTGAAATCAAACATCATCAGTTAATTGGCGATGATCTAGTTAAATTTCAAAGTAGAGTTTTAGAAATTAAAGCTGATTTCTTTGCTTTGATAAAAACGAAGTACCCAAAGGTCACAAAAAAAGAAACAAATTTAGCAGCTTTATTAAGTCTTGGTTTGACAAGTACAGAAATCGCCTCGATATTGGGCGTTACTGAAAATGCAGTCAAAATAAGTCGTCACAGACTTCGCAAAAAATTAGATTTAGATTCTACGGTCAACCTCAATAACTTTTTCTATAATATCTGATATTCCCACCTAGCATAAGCTGAAAATCGAAGATTACTAGTCTGATATTTTATAGATCAAATGTTAAGTACCTTTATCAAAAATTTAGCTTTGGTTTGACAAATACAGAATCCCTCTCTATTGAACTTTAGGCACATACAGCTAAAATAAATAGTTATCGACTTCGCAAAAAAATTATAATTAGACTTTATAGCCTACCTCAATTTTTCTATAATAGCTGACATTCTCGTTTATTTTAAGCTAATGTAACTCCTATGTAACCCTTCTTGGAACTAATTGTAACCTACCGAAATTTGCAATGGCTATTGCTCGGAGCTTAAATTTATAATTCATTAAATTTTAAAATAGATGAACATTCTAAAGCATTCTGAGCAAGAGTTAATAGGGCTAGGAATAAAATTCCATGAAGAATATATAAATAACCCTCCTTTCCCAAATATTTATTTTGATGATTTTTTTAATCCAAGCTCTGTAGCTGAAGTGTTATCTGAATTTCCTGAAATGGGGATAGACGATATTTTTTTTTCGAATCCGAATGAAGTGAAATATGCTTCTAATGGATTATATCGTTTTGGACCTAAATCTCGGGCATTTGCCGCTTATCTTAATTCACAACCGTTTCTTGAGTTTCTTCAGAACTTAACAGGTATCAAGGAAAAACTAATCCCTGATCCATATTTTCAGGGTGGAGGATTTCATCAAATTAAATCAGGAGGATTTTTAAAATTACATGTTGATTTTCATAAGCATAAACTATTGAATTTAGATAGGCGGGTAAATGTTTTAGTCTATTTAAATGAGGACTGGGAAGAAGAATATGGAGGGCATTTTGAATTGTGGGAAAAGGATAAAAGTAAATGTGTTGTTAAAATTCTTCCTGTTTTTAATCGAATGGCAATTTTCTCAACTACAGGTTCCTCTTGGCATGGACATCCTGACCCATTGACTTGCCCTGAAAATAGAAGTCGAAAGTCTTTAGCATTATACTATTACACTTCTGGAAGACCAAAAAGTGAAGTTAGCAAGATCGACAAAAATAGAATTACTACTACGTTTTCAGCACGTAAAGGACAGGATTCTAAAAAAATGGAAGTGTTTAATAATTTTGTGAATTTGGCTAATGATTGGCTTCCTCCTGCTATAGTGAGAATGCTAAAGAAAAGTAGGGGAAATTGAAAAATCAACTTTCTTTATTCTTTTAAAAGACCAAATACCCAGAGGTCACAAAAGAAACAAGTAGTACCTTTGCTCCAATATTTGATTTTTCTGGAAGATCAATCGAAACAAGCTGTGATTGATTTGGTAATAAATTGGAATTAGATTCTTTGCCCAACTTTAGTGATTTTGCTATAATAGCTGACATTTCCGCCTGTTTTAAGCTAATGTAACCCCTAATGTAACCCCTCTTGGAACTAATTGTAACCGCTTGGAATTTGCAATGGCTATTGCTTGGGACTTAAATTTGTAGATAAGTCAGGATACAAATAAATCAATAATTTTTCATTTTAAATTTTGACTCTAGATGAATTCATTTGGTTCATTGTTCTACAATTAATCCTGAAAAAGTACTTAGAACGAATGTTTAAGCTGAATGAATTCACTTAGAATTTAAAACTCTAAAATGCTTTAAAATTTCAATTACTTAGTCTTTTTTCTGTAATAAGAAATCTAAGTGATTAAGGAAAAATACTTGCATTAAGGGAATGATAATATGTCACATAATAAAATTGTGATATGTCTTTAAGGTCCCTCCATTTGCCAATCTAATGCATAGTTAAGTCATCCTTCATAGTGTCATTCTATTCTTATTACAAATGTTAGTGTAATGAAGAGTCTTTACTTGAGTATTATTCTCATCTGAGAAGAAAACAAACGCTTACAACTATGAATATCAAACAATTTTACATTCTATTTTTCTTTTTCTGTTCTCTTCATAAAGTAGATGCACAGTCTATCATCATCAATGAGTATATGGCTTTAAATGGAAGTTCCATTGAAGATTTTGAAGGAGAGGCAAATGATTGGATAGAATTTTATAATAACCAAAATGTCGTCATTAATTTAAGTAACTATAGTTTATCTGATGATATCGATACTCCTCAAAAATGGATTTTCCCAAATATTGATATTCCTGCAAATAGCTACTTATTGATATGGGCAAGTGGAAAAGACCTATTAGATGCTAATGGTGAGTACCACACTAACTTTAAAGTTAGTTCTTCTGGAGAAGCTATATTCCTATATAATGATAATGGACAACTTATAGATGAAACACCATCGCTTGATCTAGATGCTAATATTTCTTTAGGAAGAACTCCTGATGACTTAAGTAATTGGTACTATTTCTCAGAGCCAACTCCTTCAGAAGTTAATACAAGCTTTGCTTTTGAAGAACAAGCGATACTGCCAATTATTTCTAGTACTGGAGGTTTTTACCAATCTCCAGAAGAAATAATTTTAATTCCAAATAATCCTAATGATGAGATAAGGTATACACTTGATGGCTCATCACCGAATGAATCTTCGATGTTGTATGTTAGCCCAATCACTATTTCCGAAAATACAGCACTAAGGATAAAAGTGTATAGACTCAATGCATTGCCCAGCAAAGTCAGTACCCAAAGCTATTTATTTGATGAGGATTTAAATTTAGGAGTTGTTAGTTTGGCCATTGACCCAGATCACTTTTTTGGTAGTATGGGAATCTATGGTAATTATACTTCAGGTGAAGAAAGACCGGTTCATTTAGAATATTATGAAAAAGACAAGACATTTGGATTTAAGTTAGATATGGGTATGAAAATCCATGCTCCTGATAATCGGCCACAAAAAGCTATGCGCTTATATGCGCGTTCGGAATATGGAACCTCGGCTATAAACTATAAAATATTTGATGATAAAAATCTTACATATTTTAAAACATTGATACTTAGAAATGCAGGGAATGATGGTGCTCAATCTAAAAGGACACATGTCAAAGATCCATTTGTACATAAATTGTATAGAGATCAAAACCCAGAAAACGCGGAAGCTGCTTATGAACCCGTTCATGTTTTTTTAAATGGGGAGTATTGGGGAATATATAACCTTAGAGAAAGACAAGATGAACATTATATAAAATCAAAATTTGGCTATGAAAAAGAGATGGTAGACTTTATAGAATATGATTATGCTGAACCAGGAGGCAAGAAAACGATTTCTGGTAATTGGGATGACTGGGAAGCACTGAAAGCTTTTCTTTTGGATGAAGATTTTAGTGATACGACCAATTATGATATTATAAAAGACTGGATTGATATTGAAAACTTTATTGATTATCAAATTTTTAACATCGTGATTGGTAATCAAGATTGGCTTAATAATAATTATAAAATGTGGAGGCCGAAGACGCCAGAAGGAAAATGGAAATGGCTTATGTGGGACACAGATTATGCTTTAGGAACTCAAATTAGTTATCCCGTTGGACAACCAGAATTTGATTTCGTAAACATGGCTATTGTCTGGGGTGGATGGGGAAATGGAGATCATACTTGGATGCTTCGGAACTTATTAGATAATGATGTTTTTAAAAAGCAATTTGTACTTAGATTTACAGATTTATTAAATACGACCTTCCAACCTGATTATATGTTAGATGAATTCGAAAAAATGATTCTTAATATAGAACCAGACATGCACAAGCAGTTTGATAAATGGGGAAGTTCAGAACCCAATTGGAGTGCGCATATTGATCATACTAATTATTTTATAGAGAATCGGATGATGTACAATCGTATTCATTTGGCTGATAGACTAGATCTTATACCTGATCTTCAAACGATCACGCTCAATGTATCAGATGAAGCGGCAGGAAATATTTTAATAAACTCGATTTTTATAGATGAAAATACTTTAGCTTGGCAGGAACAACCTTATCCTTGGCAAGGAGAATACTTCGAAGATTATGAAATCAAAGTTAAAGCTATTCCTAAACCAGGCTATGAATTTTCACATTGGGAAGGAAATTTAAACTCTGAAGCAGCAGAATTAACTATAACTTTGACAGAGGCAATGACACTTAATGCGGTCTTTGTTCCTAATAATTTAGAAGAAATCATTCCTCCTTTATTCATTAATGAAATAAGTTCAAAAAATGAAAGCCTATTTCCTGATGAAACTGGCGAATATGAAGATTGGATAGAAATTTACAATGCGGGAACAGAAACCGTTGACCTTGCAGGCTTATTTATTTCGGATGATTCATCAGATCCACTAAAATGGCAAATCCCAGAAACTAATTTCAATCTAACGCTTATCGAGCCTGGTGGCCATCTTATCCTCTTTGCAGATAAAGAACCTAATGAAGGTGTGTTACACTTAGATTTTAAATTAAATAGCGATGGAGAAGAGGTCGGGATTTATATGAAAGAAGAAGATGATGGTGATATAATTACTATTGATTTAGTAGCTTATACTCAACAAATTTCTGATGTTTCTTTTGGTAGATTACCTGATGGGGCCGAAGAATGGATCTTGTTTAATATTCCTACACCCAATGCTACAAATGAAATAATTAGCGCTATAAATGGACTAGGTAGCTTATCTATTCTTGAGGTTTTTCCAAATCCAACGCACGATTTATTAATAATCAAATCTGAGAGTAAAAACAACGAGATTTTCTTTTATGAAGTATTAGATGTGCAAGGAAAAGTATTAAAACAAGGAATGATGGTTTCTAATATTGATCAGCGGGTAGATTTTTCAAATTTGCCACCCAGTACTTATTTGTTGAAAGTAAGCTCATTGGATAAAGAGTATTATGAAGTTCGAAAGATTATTCGGCAATAAGGGTGTTTGTAGTTTTTACTGACAGTTTAGATTACTTTGCAAAATGTACAGCATATACCATCGGTAAAAAATGATTAAGACAGGACCAATTGTTTCCAAGGTCTTCTGAAAGGAAAACATTTCCAGTTGTTGTTCCAAATGCTAGTGTTTCACCAGTAATGTCTAAACTATGCCGATATACAATATCGAAACAGTGGTTTTGAGGTAGACCCTTTCTTTGTTCTATCCAAGATCGCCCACCATCATCAGTACGAGAGACTAAGAGTGCCTGATTGATAGCTGTACGACTTACATCACTAATCCCGGGAATGACCCAGGCTTGATCAGGGTTTGTTTCGTGTACTGCTATCGTAAAACCAAAATTAGCTGGTCCATCTTTTTGACTAACATCATCCCAGTTTTTCCCTCCATCCACGGAGCGATAAATGCCACAGTGGTTTTGCTGCCAAAGAATATCAGGATCTGTTGGACAGGCAACCATTAAATGTGGATCATGCCCGACTTCAGCATGAGGATCAGGAAGGAAATCTGCGCGTAAGCCCTTGTTTCTAGGAATCCAAGACTGGCCATTATCAGTAGTTTCAAAAACGCCAGCGACACTGATTCCAACATGAAAATGATTGCTATCTCTTGGATCAACAAGGATAGAGTGAATGCCAGGATAATCAAACCCTGCCCCAAACCAATGATCTTTTCTACTCGGATGATTCCAAAGGGCATTGTTTAATTCGAAGCTTTTTCCATTATCTTCACTGGAGAATAAGCCTCCGGGGATTGTTCCAATGAGTAGTTTTTCTGGATTGTCTTTTCCTCCATGTGCAAATGCCCAGATATATTTATTGGATGCAGGAGTGTCAGCTTTAATCTCTATGCCTTCTGGATATTTCGGTGCTTCAATTTCTTCCCAATTATTTCCTTTGTCAATAGACTTATGTAATTTAATACCCCAATGGCCATGATCCAAACAGGCCCACCAGATATTTGTTCGCTCATCTACGTAAACCATCGTAACCGGGATTCCCAAAAAATGGGTGCTGTGATAATCCCAAGAATTTTGAGATCTTTTATAAATAATTAAACCTTTACGAGTACCGAGAAATAGGAGAGACTTTGACATGTTATTAAGAATTTAGCATATTGGAATCCGATCTCAACCACCGGAAAGTGCTTGCATAATATACACTTCACTATTAGTGTTAAGTTTATCGAGGAGTCTTGTACGATCAGTAATTAAATTACCATCAACAAAAATGTTAACATGCTTTCTCAAACTTCCCTGATCATCAAGCAAATACCCTTTGATCCCTGGATAGTTTTTATCTATAGATTGAACTACTTCTCCCACATTTTCGGCCTCTATGTCGAGTGAATCTAGATCAGGATAAAATCTTTTGAGTGCGTATGTGAATTTAACTGTTGCCATTTTGTTTTTTCAAAGTTTTGTAAAAACTCAGCTTCCCTCGTTTCATCTTTCTAAGTAATGGGCTACAACGATAGCGGTCTTCATGATACTCATTATATAAACGATCCAAAGTCTTTACGCATTTTTTAATACCTATTTCATCTGCCCAGAGGAGTAAACCCTTGGGATAATTGACGCCTTTAGCCATGGCAAGATCAATGTCATCTCGGCTTGCTATATTCAAATAAAGGGCATCAGCAGCTTCATTAATCAACATGACTAAAATACGCCATAGTATCTGATTTCCCAAATCCTCGTCCCTTAAAGGTTCAGGTTTAATGGCATCTTCAGCATAGCTATAATAGCCACGTCCGCTTTTGCGACCAAAATATCCGGCCTCTGATAATCGTTTTTGTGTAAAAGCTGGTTTGTACCTTGGATCAAAATAAAAGGCTTTAAAAACGGTTTCAGTTACCGTATAATTGATATCATTACCAATGTAATCCATTAAGGTAAATGGCCCCATCCGAAAGCCTCCAAGTTCCGTCATCGCCCAGTCAATAGTTGCGGGATCTGCTAAGCCTTCTTCATAAATTCGGAGGGCTTCTCCATAAAAAGGACGCGCAACCCGATTTACAATAAAACCAGGGGTATCTTTTGCAATAACGGTTAGTTTACCCCAGTTCTCAATTATTTCTTTTGATTGTTCCAAGACAGCTGTATCCGTTTGAATAGCAGGGATGATCTCTACTAGTTTCATCAATGGAGCAGGATTGAAAAAATGAATACCAATGACACGATTCGATTTTTCGCAAGCGGCAGCTATTGAAGCAATGGAGAGCGAGGAAGTATTGCTTGCAAGAATACAATCTTCTGATACGATAGCTTCGACTTGTTTAAAAACGGTTTTTTTAATGTCTAAGTTTTCTACAATAGCTTCGATGACTAAATTACATTCATCATACGCAGAAAAATTATTGACAAAATAAATTCTACCAAATATTGCTTTGGCAGTGATGTCATCCAATCGCCCTTTTTCAACCAAACGATTTAATATCTTTTGTAGTTTTTCTGATGCTTTGACCAGAGCTTTTGGATTATTATCAAAAAGAATGACTTCGTGTCCTGCTGTGGCAGCTACTTGTGCAATTCCACTGCCCATTGCACCACTTCCAATAACACCGATTTTTTTCATGAGGTAAATTTATTTGCCTTTAAATTCAGGTTTGCGTTTTTCTAAAAAAGCATTAACGCCTTCTTCATAATCATAAGTTGAACCTGCTTCAGTTTGAATAATACCTTCTTGTTCTAATTGTTGACTAAGGTTGTTTTCATAAGTCTGGTTGAGTAGTTTTTTTGTTAACCACAAACCTCTGGTTGGCATCTTAGAAAGTTTCTGCGCAATTTTCATAGAGGCTTCTACAAAGACATCATCTGCATAATATTTAAAAACCATGCCCATAGATGCTGCTTCAGGAGCGGAGACTTTATCTCCAAGCATCATTAGAGCACTGGCTCTTTGCATACCAATCAAACGAGGTAGAAAAAATGTCCCAGCACTATCTGGTATCAGCCCGATCTTGCTAAATGCTTGAATGAAGGAAGCACTTTCTGTAGCAAGGACAATATCGCAAGCCAAAGCAATATTTGCACCTGCACCTGCGGCAACACCATTGACAGCTGCGATAACTGGTTTTTCAAGGTTTCGAATTCTTTCAATGCTTGGATTATAATGTTTGGTCACAATGTCAGAAAGAATTGGCCCATTAGGATCTATAATTTCTCCCAAATCTTGCCCAGCGCAAAACGCTTTTCCTGCTCCAGTAATATAAACAGCTCTTATAGTTTCATTTCTAGCGCACTCATCTAGTTTTTCATGAAATGCGAATGTCATTTCTTGATTAAAGCTATTGTATTTTTCAGGTCGGTTGAGGGTGATTATTGCGACACCGTCCTTTATTTCGAAAAGTATAGAATTCATTGGCTATTTTTTAAATCTAAAAATATAATTCTTTTTTGAGCTTGAGATGATATAGTATCGCTTTAGCCTTTTTAATCAATGACACTTAAAATAATCAAAAGGCTCCAAACAACTTTTACACTTATATAAAGACTTGCAAGCTGTAGAACCGAAAAGGCTAATCATCGAAGTATCACTAGAATTGCAATGAGGACATTCAACAGTTCGCTCTGCACCAAAAAGCTGGCTTTTGTCATAGGATCCTTTGACAGGAGGTGCTATGCCATAGGCTTTTAATTTTTTCCGACCTTCATCAGTCATCCAATCAGTGGTCCATGCCGGACTTAGAATAGTTGTTACTGTTACATTATTAAAACCTTTGTCTTGTAAGCTTGCTTTAATATCAACCTCAATCATATTCATTGCTGGACAGCCGGAATAAGTGGGTGTGATAATGACCTCAATCTGATTATCTATTATTTTAATATCGCGAACGATTCCCAGATCTAAGATAGACAATACAGGGATCTCTGGGTCAGTCACCTTTTCAAGTGTTTTCCATATGTCTTGATCTAAAATAGTCATAGACTTGGTTTTATATTATAATTCAATGGATCAGTAAATTGGTAGTCTCTTAAGCTCGATGTTGTATGAGTTTTTAGTGCAATCACAAAACCGAATACAAGTCATTTTCCCGAGAGCAATTACCATGCTTGCCCAGGATAAGTCCGCTGCAAATATTGCATTTCGGCTAAAATATAACCAAGATGTTCAGAATGCCGCCCTTGTTTTCCTCCTCTTTGAGTCCATGTTGATGTTGGTCTCTTTAAGGTTGCAAGATTTAAGATTTCTGTTACTTTTTGATCCCAATAGTTTTTTACGATAGAAAGATCAACCCCAAAGCCTGTATTTAATGCCTCCGTATCTACTTCACTTTCTTCAAATAAGGCTCCGGTATAGACCCAAAGATCATCTAGCGATGTCTGCATTTTCAAGTGACTTTCTTCTGTCCCGTCTCCCAAGCGAATCATCCATTCTGAGCTAAATCTTAAATGATAGGTTACTTCTTTTAACGATTTTTCGGCAATAGCTGCCAATGTTTTATCCTTGCTCTTTAGCAACTCCTGATAAAAAGCAAAATGATAAGCATCGAATAAAAACTGCCTGACGATTGTCGTTCCAAAGTGACCATTAGGTTGTTCAACCAAAAGAAGGTTTTTATATTGCGTCCCTATACGGAGATAAGCGAAATCATCTTCAGTTTTGCCATTTCCTTCGATTTGAGCGGTATATTGATAAAGACTCCTTGCTTGTCCTATTAGATCTAGTGCTATATTAGTCAATGCGATATCTTGTTCCAAAACAGGACCATGACCACACCATTCGCTTAGTCGATGACCAAGGATTAGAGCATTGTCTGCTATTTGTAAAGTGTAGTTGAGTAAATGCGTATTCATTAATTTGAAAATTGTAGATTTAGAAATTAGGCGCTTTAGTATTTACAATACTTAAATATGCTTCAACTCATCTGGTAAATCGTAAAAAGTTGGATGGCGGTATACTTTATCATTTGCAGGATCGTAAAGTTCCTCGCTTTCACTGGGACTAGATGCATGGATATGTTTAGATTCTACAACCCATATACTTAATCCTTCATTTCGCCGTGTATAAACATCGCGCGCATTTTCAATAGCCATTTTTTCATCCGTCGCATGAAGACTTCCGACATGCTTATGATGCAATCCTTGTTTACTTCTTACAAATACTTCCCAAAGGGGCCAATTATTCATTTCCAAATTATTTAGTGCTGTTTTAAAAAATTATACTAAGAACACCAAGGTCTTCTCACAAGCTCTAAGCTACCTGAGTTTCACCTTCCTTTCGCTTCCGCTGTTTGGCTGCATAGGCCATTGCTGCTTCCCGAACCCATTTCCCTTCTTCGGATGCTTTGACACGAGCCGCTAATCGTTGTTTATTGCAAGGGCCATTTCCTTTGACAACTTGCCAAAACTCTTCCCAATCAATTGGTCCAAAATCATAATGACCAGTCTCCTCATTCCATTTAAGGTCAGGATCAGGTAAGGTAACGCCTAATATCTCTGCTTGTCCTATACTAATATCTACAAACTGTTGGCGGAGTTCATCATTACTCTTTCGTTTGATTTTCCATTTCATAGATTGAGCAGAATGGGTTGATTCTTTATCATTAGGTCCAAACATCATTAAGGATGGCCACCACCATCGATTGACCGCATCTTGTAGCATCGCCTTTTGTTCTTCGGATCCTTTGCTTAGGGTAAGCAGCATCTCATATCCTTGTCGTTGATGAAAGCTTTCTTCTTTACATATCCGAACCATAGCCCGTGCATATGGGCCATAAGAAGCTCTGCAAAGCATTACTTGATTCATAATCGCTGCGCCATCCACAAGCCAACCAATTGCTCCGATATCTGCCCAAGTAGTGGTAGGATAATTAAAAATACTAGAGTATTTAGCTTTTCCGGAATTGAGTTGATCAAATAACTCATCCCGTTCTATGCCTAAGGTTTCACATGCACTATATAGATACAAGCCATGCCCGGCTTCATCCTGAACTTTGGCAAGCAGTCCTACTTTCCTGCGGAGAGAAGGCGCGCGAGAAATCCAATTTCCCTCCGGTAACATTCCAACAATTTCAGAATGGGCATGTTGAGAAATTTGACGAATAAGTGTTTTTCGATAAGCGTCTGGCATCCAATCCTTAGGTTCAATCTTGATCTCAGCGTCGACTGTAGCTTGAAATTTTTCTTCTAGGTTTTTGATATCTGCCATATTTTAAATGATTTATTAGAGTGTATTGGGGACTTGATCTTATTTTTCAAGAGTACTTATATAAACAAAAATAAGCCTAAAAATGAATGATTCAAAGAAAAAACGAACATTTGTTCGTATTGAATCTGTAGCGGGATTAATTTTTGGATTTTAGAGTATATTCGAAACCTAAAAGAAAATTTAATTTTTGAGTGTTACTTAATTTCTAAAAGTGTACTTTATATAATACTTTTATACCAATAGTTTAGTGATCTTCTGCTATGAAGTTTTACAAAGCTATTATTATCAATGTGTTATATATTTTAATAAGTGTATGGCATTGTATTTTCTAAACCTAAACTTAAAAACTATGCGCTGGCAAGGAAAAGAAGGCAGTAAAAATATTGAAGACCGAAGAGGTAGAAATATGAAAAGGGGAGCAGCAGGTGTTGGAATTGGTACTGTTATTATCGCTTTATTGTTTATGTTGATGGGGGAAGATCCACAACAAATATTAAATGGTGCACAACAGCAAGCACCAACTCAACAACAAACTCAAACAGGAGGACAAGATGATGAATTAGCTCAATTTGTATCTGTTGTACTTAAGAAAACGGAAGATGTGTGGAATAAACTATTTAGAGAACAATTAGGTACAAGATACAGGGAACCGAATTTAGTTTTGTTTTCTGGACAGGTAGGTTCTGCTTGTGGACACGCAAGTGCAGCAACAGGCCCTTTCTATTGTCCAGGTGATGATAAAGTATATATTGATTTGTCTTTTTATCAAGAGTTGAAGCATCGTTTTAAGGCACCTGGTGATTTCGCTATGGCTTATGTTGTCGCCCATGAAGTCGCCCATCATGTACAAAATCAACTTGGTGTTACGGCTTTTGTCGATAAACAACGTAGGATTCTTAGTAAAAAAGAATTTAATAAAATGTCTGTTCGTCTAGAATTACAGGCTGATTTTCTTGCGGGTGTTTGGGTGCGCCATGCTCAAGCAATGGATAATATTCTTGAGGAAGGTGATCTTGAAGAAGCTTTGAATGCAGCACATGCAATTGGAGATGATCGTATTCAAAAACAATCTCGGGGTTATGTGGTACCAGATTCTTTTACTCATGGAACTTCAGCGCAACGAATACGCTGGTTTAAAAAAGGTATCCAATCGGGTGTTATTGATGACGGAGATACTTTTTCTATTCCTTATGAAAGTCTTTGATAAATTAAGTTTATGTCAGATCAAACTGCAATAAAAAAATCGCTCCTTTTTCAATGTGCGGAACTTATGCAGGAAAAAGTGGATGTCCTTCAGAAAATGACTTCTGATATGCAGGAGAGTGCGAATAATGAGACGAAGAGTAGTGCCGGAGATAAATTCGAAACTGGTCGAGCAATGATGCATATGGAAAGGGATAAATATGCGCGACAGCTTGCTCAGTCGACTCATGTCCAAGATCAATTAAAACGGATCAATCCTGAGAAAATATTTAATCAAGTGACATTCGGGGCAGTAGTAAAGACGAGATTAGCAAATTACTTTATTGCAATTAGTGCTGGTAGAATTCAAGTACAGGGAGAAAAATTTTATGTAATCTCTCCACAAGCACCGCTTGCACAAGAAATGCTTCAGAAGAAAGTGGGAGATAGCTTCATGTTTAATGAACAGGAAATTAAAATTTTAGAGGTGTTTTAATTCTTTAATCCTTCAACTAAGATCGTATAGATATGTGTTTCTAATTGTTGTACCGTAAGGGGTCTTTCTGGTTTATACCAATAATGAATCCATCGAAATGAATTTAGAATAGTATATAAAGCGATTGTTGGATCAATATTTTTAAAAGCGCCTGCTTCCATTCCTGCTATAATGATTTTTTTGAAGCGATTTTCATAATCTCGCCTTTTATCTAAAAAATCACTAAGGTAGGGCTCGCTAAGGTGTCGCCATTCATCATTAAAAACAGTAATAGAGGTAGGGTCTTCAGTTGCAATCTGAATATGTAAGTGAATAAGTGCTTTGAGTTGTTGAGAGGGATTGCTATGATCAAGTGCTTCGATAAGGGTGATACCTGAAATAAATTTATCAGCAATATCCAGACATATTTTTCGGAGTACTTCTTCCTTAGACTTAAGATGATTATACAAACTTGAAGCTTGCTCTAGACCTACCCGATCTGCTAATTCTCGCATGGAGGCAGCTAAATATCCCTTCTCCTTAAATAGTTCTGCCGCTGCTTCAAAGATTATCTGCTTTTTGGTTCTAGACATCTTGATTTTCTATTTAGTCTATGGATTTACTTTTCATCAAAATCAACAACAATTTTCTCCGTTCGAGGATGTGATTGACAGGTTAAAATAAATCCAGCCTCTACTTCTTCTTGTTCAAGTGCATAATTGACATCCATTTCTACCTCACCTTCGACCAATTTTGCACGACAAGTAGAACATACACCGCCTTTACAGGCATAAGGCAAATCAGCACCTTCTTTTAATGCGGTGTCTAATATAGAGTCTCCTCCATATTCTAAGGGAAATTCAATATAATCTCCATCTAAACGAATCGTAACCTTACAAGCTTTTGAACTGTCAAATTCAGGTTTGCTCTTCTGGGCGGTTGAAGTATTAGTTGGTTTTTTGTCTGGAGAGGTAAAAAGCTCAATATGGATTTTAGACTTTTCAATATCTAGCGATTCCAGCGCTTCCCGAATTGCCAACATCATGGGTTCTGGACCACAGATAAAGTACTCATCGATATTATTTGGATTAAATAAGAGCTTAGCAAATTTAAGCGTTTTTTCAACGGAAATGTATCCATTGAATAGGGGGGATTCTAAACGCTCATCACTAAAAACATGATGAACCGTTAAGCGATCCATGAATTCATTTTTCAAAGCTTCAATATCTTCTCTAAAAATAATAGAATCAAAACCCCGATTGCCATAAAATAAGGTGAAAGTACTTTTAGCTTCTGTTTGTAATACTGTTTTTAATATTGAAATGACAGGAGTAATTCCACTACCACCTGCAAATCCCACATATTGTTTTTCGTTTTCAGGGATGACTTCTGAATAAAATCGCCCCATCGGTGTCATAACATCAAGGATATCTCCGACTTTTAATTCTTGATTGGCAAATGTAGAGAATTTGCCAAAAGGGACTTGTTTGATAGCTACCCTCAATTCTTTATCTAATGGACTTACACAAACAGAATAGTTTCTTCGAACTTCTTCACCTTTTATCTCCGTTTTTAAAGTAAGGTATTGTCCTTGAATAAATTCATATTGATCTTTTAATGAATCTGGGATTTCAAAAGCTACTGAGACAGCATCCTCAGTCTCTCTTCGAATATCTTTTACTTGTAATTGATGAAATTTAGGCATAATGTCTTTTCTATTGCGATTGTTACAAAAATAACAAAAACGAATGTGCGTTCGTATGCAAAGATAAAACCTTTTAGCGAAAATAAACCTTATGGTTTTTATTTTATTTGTAGAGGTCTAGTAGAAATGAGAAAAGGTAAAACAGAAAAAGTGTATCCCGCATAGCAGAATACACTTTTTAAAATAAAGTAGATAATCCTTATAAAGCGTTAACGAATTTAGAAAGTTTGCCTTTAAGGTTAGAAGCTTTATTTTGATGCCAAGTATTTTTCTTAGCAAGGCGATCAATCATACTAACTACCTTAGGCAAGAATTTCTTTGCTTCCGCTGAATCTTCCATTTCACGTAATTTCTTTATTGCCGTACGTGTAGTTTTTTTATAGTATCTATTCTCAAGTCGCTTAACAGCGTCTTGACGAATTCTTTTCTTTGCTGATTTATGATGTGCCATAATTCTTTCTTAAATCTAGTTTTTAATTTCGGACTGCAAATTTAGGCATTTTGTATTGAAAATGAAACATTTACCTGAATATTTTTTGAAAAAAGAAGTTATTGAATATTCTTATTATAAGGTATGTTTCTAAAAATTCTACGATATTTGCGTTGATAACTATACACTACTTGAAATAAGCTTATTATTGAGGTAAGCTTTAAGCCCATTACATATTCTTTTAAAAAGAAACAATCTGTATTTATCAACGTTTTATTTTCTAAAATTATATAGAGGAAATCAGAAAAAGACAATTCAATAATGAGCGACTATTCTTACGTATTTAATGCACATCCTTCTTTTATCGAATCCATGTATGAAAAATATAGAACTGACCCATCCTCTGTAGAAGATGGTTGGCGAACATTTTTTCAAGGATTTGAGTTTTCAGCCAATAATGGTAATGGCGCTAATGGTCATTCAAATGGAAATGCTACTACAGCGGTAAGCCCTAAAGAATTTGGAGTACTTTCAATCATACATGGGTTTAGAAGTCGAGGGCATTTATTATCAACTACCAATCCTATTCGAAAGCGTCGAGATCGAGCACCTCATTTGGAGTTGTCTGATTACAATTTGACCGAAGCAGACCTTAATCAAGTTTTTATCGCTGGTGAAGAGATTGGATTAAAAAATGCGACGCTACAGCAAATTATAGACCGCTTGAACGAAATTTATTGCGGAAATATAGGTATAGAAGGCACCCATATAGAGAATAGAGCAAAGCGGATGTGGCTGAGGAAAAAAATTGAAAGCCGTCCTGAAGGTGGAGACTATGGATTGAGTATAGAAAAGAAAAAGAGGATCTTAGAAAAATTGAATGGTGCTGTAGGTTTTGAGAATTTCCTTCACACTAAATATATTGGCCAAAAGCGATTTTCTTTAGAAGGTGGAGAAACAACTATAGCAGCACTAGATGCTATCATTAATACAGCGGCAGAAAGTAAAGTAGAAGAAGTAATCATAGGAATGGCCCACAGAGGGCGATTGAATGTTTTGGCGAACATCATGGGAAAGACTTATGAGCAAATTTTTAATGAATTTGAAGGAACTGCAGTTCCTGATTTAAGTTTTGGCGATGGTGACGTGAAATATCACCTTGGGTTTTCTTCTCAAGTTGAAACTTTAGGCAAGAAAAAAGTCCATCTGAAATTAGTACCAAACCCATCTCACCTAGAATCTGTCAACACAGTAGTTGAAGGATTTGCAAGGGCTAAAGCGGATATTTTATACGATAGTGATTATGATAAAATCCTGCCTATCCTGATTCATGGAGATGCGGCTATTGCTGGTCAGGGTATTGCTTACGAAACGGTTCAAATGAGCCAGTTAGATGGTTATTATACTGGTGGAACGATTCACTTTGTAATTAATAATCAAATTGGGTTTACGACTGATTTTGATGATGCACGCTCATCGACTTATTGTACTGCGGCAGCAAGTTTGGTTCAGGCTCCGGTATTTCATATTAATGGTGATGATCCGGAAGCGGTAGTTTATGCAGTTGAATTAGCTACAGAATATCGCCAACTTTTCAATAATGATGTCTTTATTGACATGGTTTGTTATCGTAAACATGGACATAATGAAGGAGATGACCCTAAATTTACGCAGCCTCAAATGTATGACTTTATTAAGTCTCATAGTGATCCTCGTGAAATCTATTCTAAAAAGTTAATTGAGAATGGGGCATTAGGAGAAGGTGCAGTAGAAAAACTGGAAACAGAGTTTTGGGCCAATCTACAGGCTCGTTTAGAACTTGTAAAACAAAAACCGCTGCCTTATGAGTATCAAGCACCTGAGCAGGCCTGGCGGAAGCTAAAAAAAGGAAAAGATGCTAAAGACTTTGAGGCCTCTCCAGAAACTGGAATTGCTAAAAGATCCATCAATAAAATAATAAAACACTTGATGACTATTCCTGAAGAATTAAATCCTTTTGGAAAAGTAATGCGATTATTAAAAGGCAAGCAAAAATTACTTGATGAGAATAAGCTGGATTGGGCAATGGCAGAATTGTTAGCCTATGGTTCTATTTTATTAGAAAAGAAGGATGTTAGAATAAGTGGTCAGGATGTTAAGCGAGGTACATTCTCTCACCGACATGCTATTTTTAATGATACTAAAACTTTTGAGGAATACAACCGGCTTCATGGAATGAGTAAGACTCAAGGGAAGTTTAGGATTTTTAATTCTTTATTATCTGAATTCGGTGTACTTGGATTTGAGTATGGTTACTCTTTAGCTACTCCAAATGCATTGGTGATTTGGGAAGCACAATTCGGTGATTTTTATAATGGCGCACAAACGATTGTTGATCAATATGTATGTGCAGGACAAAGTAAGTGGCAAAGAATGAGTGGCTTGGTCATGTTATTGCCTCATGGTTATGAAGGGCAGGGACCAGAACATTCAAGTGCTAGATTAGAACGATTTCTTCAGCAATGTGCTGAGTATAACATGACCGTAGCGAATATTACAACACCGGCTAATTTCTTTCACCTTATGCGTCGGCAATTGGAACGACCTTTTAGAAAACCATTGGTCGTAATGTCTCCTAAGTCTTTGCTTCGACATCCAAAATGTGTTTCGGATATTACTGATTTCGAATCTGGTAGTGCTTTTCAGGAAATAATAGATGATGCTTCTGTTACTCCAGCTAAGTTGAAAAAAGTAAAACGTGTTTTATTTTGTACCGGCAAAATTTACTATGATCTATTAGCTAAAAAAGAGGAAGAGAAACGCGAAGATATATCCATTGTAAGATTTGAACAATTATATCCTCTGGCTGAAAAACAAATAGCAAAAATACTAAAACGTTATAAAAGTAAAGAGATGTATTGGGTTCAAGAAGAACCTTTAAACATGGGAGCCTGGTCACATATAATGATGAACTTTCCTAACCAGTTTGAAGCTATTACTCGCAAAGCTAGTGCTTCTCCAGCTACGGGTTATAAGAATATACATGATGTACAGCAGAAGGACGTAGTGATGAGGGCTTTTTCTTTTGGAAAAAAGGGATAGTTTCCTCCCTGCGGTCGGAAAAGTGGGGCGCTGAGATAAGCGCTGAAGGTTGAAGTCTTAAACTAATCTTTTTCTACAAGCGCTCACTTTTTTCAAGCAGTGAAAAAACTATCTCTTCCTGACGAAGTCATGATTATCCCTTTTCCGAAGGAAAATCCTCACTTTTTTCCAAAAGAAAAACCATTCCTTTCCCACTCTATAGAGAAAAAAAATAAATTGATCGAAGAAAGTAGAACGCTATTTATTTTAGGATTATACTCAACCTAAAATGATAGCTATGTTTCCAGGACATTTTAAAATTTCCGGCCATTCCGGCACAGATGTTAAGAACCGAATATATTTAGGGAATAATAAAAAAACTAAAAAACAAAGCTTGTTTAAGTACGGGCAAAAGTTCGGATTAGGTATTTATACTATAGACGAAGAGCGGATGAAACAAGCCGTAGTGAAAAAGAAAAGGAGGATAATAGTATTGGGCTTAGTTATTTTCCTCATCTCGATTTTTTCATCTTTATTAGTGTATACTTTTATTGTAGTTGATTTTTGAAAATATGAATTGTTGGATCAATTATTATAGAGGATTTTAAGAAGGGATAGTTTCCTCCCTATGGTCGGAAAAGTGGGGCTATCGAGTTATGTTTTGAGTATTGGATACTTAATTACTCGTTTCTACAAGGGTCAGTTTTTTAGGAGATAGTATTGCTGAAAAAAATAGGATAGGAGGAGAAGGTATAGAGTGGTTTGGAGTGATGGTTTTTCTTTTGGAAAAAAGGGATGGTTTCCTCCCTGTGGTCGGAAAAGTGGGGTTATCGAGTTATGTTTTGAGGGTTAGATACTTAATTACTCGTTTCTACCAGAGTCAGTTTTTTAGGAGATAGTATTGCTTAAAAAATAGGAGAGGAGGGGAAGGTATAGAGTGGTATGGAGTGATAGTTTTTCTTTTGGAAAAAAGGGATGGTTTCCTCCCCGTGGTCGGAAAAGTGGGGCACTGAGATAAGCGCTGAAGGTTGAAGTCTTAAACTAATCTTTTTCTACAAGCGCTCACTTTTTTCAAGCAGTGAAAAAATTATCTCTTCCTGACGAAGTCATGACTATCCCTTTTCCAAAGGAAAATTTCCACTTTTTCCAAAAGAAAAACCACCTCTTTTTTAAATCCTAAATTTAAAAAACCTCCGTCTCCGGATGAAAAGCAAACCAAGCAAACCAATACATCGTAAGAGTAGATAATTCCCGCCCCTGGCTATCCATAATTTTCGCACTATTTGATGATTGATTATATTCGATGATCAAATTTTCTCCATTAAATACATCGCTTATCGGACTGTTAGATTTTTTTAACCTTTTAAAAGGGTAGGCTTTGAAACGCCCATTAATTTCGATGCCAATCACTTTTGATTTCCGATCCAAGATATCAGACTCATTGCTCACAGGAAATAGTAATTTATTAGAAGTCTCATAGCTTTGATAAGGTGTTTTTGAATAGTCTTTATCAAAACCTGTTTGAGTAGAAAGTACCAATGTATTTGGATGTAAAGCCTCCCATGCTTCAAATGTTGTATGCCTAGTAGTGATGAGCTGAAGTGATTTTGAGGCAGCAGAACCGGATATCGCTTTCCCAAGAATCTGAGACCATAAAGACTCACTCTGTCGATCATAAAGTAAAACATCAGAATTATATAGTAAGCCAGAAACACTGAAGTTTAGAGTTTGCTTATCGACTTCTGCCGAGAAAGCAGCACCACTAGAGCATAGCGGACAGTAGGTAAGGACTATTGCTTTATCACCAAACCAATCATTAACAATTTCATGATAATTTAAAATACGAATCGGATAGGCTTTGGCAATACCATCTATTTCTACACCAAGAATAAGATCGTTTTTATCTAGGAACATTTTGGCCTGATTGACATCGACAAATATTGGATAGTCTATTGCTGGAATACCATCTTTAGGCGGACCTCCTTTGATAATTTCATCATAAGGGATTTGGAGATTAGTCATCTGAAAACCATATATTGGATTATATTTATTTGTAATACTTTCATAAAAATTATTTTGATTTTGAAAATTAAAAGGTACTAAATCAGCGAGCCCTTCTGAACTCCAATAACCATATTCAACTAAAAGTTCAGGGCGACTTGGGTATCCCGAAGTATCAATAGGAATAGTTGATTTTTTTGCAAATAGATAAGAAATCTGATGTTTTGTTTTTCCTTTCATCATACTATGATCTTGTGCGATCATGTCTTTTTCAGCAGGATGCCCAAGGCGGGTTGCTGCATTTCCAATTGTATTGTCATCCCGAGAACGAGTATCTTGTTCTCCTTTGTATGTTACTTGTAAGAAGCCATTAAAAGAAAGAAGCTTCTCGGAATCAGATCTGCCATTGTCTATTAAATCATTGGGGTGTACCGCGCCAAGTATCGAGAAGCTATTATTTTGTTTAAGTATCGCTCGGTGTACTTCAAACCCTCCTTTTTTTAAATCATTATTTATCAGGCTATAAAGAAAATGAGGTAAAGATCCTTGATATGCTTTTTGTCGTTTTTTTAACCAAAGCTTTGTCTCTTTTTTATCCAAGGGTTTGAGTTCCTCAAAAAAAGGTTTTCCAGCATAAGTAACCTGCTGACCTTCTGATTCAAAATGTTCCAACAGAAAATTTACTTTGTACCCTAGTGCCTTATTTTCAATTTGTAAAAGATCAGATGCCTTGGCTTTAAATTTATTATCTTTCTTTTCAAATTGTAGAACAGTTGGATTAAGAATTTTGCAACCTTTTGCATTAGATGTATGACCAAATAATTGTTTTTCAAATTTTTTCAAATCTTTACGCCATCTTTTACCCTGCTTTGCTGAAACTGTAATTGTTGCTAATGCTTTAGAATCGGATGCTAATCGAAAGATACGTTCTTTAGTTTCTTCTTTTTCGAAAGTGATTGTTCGCTTTTGAGTTCGATAACTAATATGTGAAACGATCAAGTCAAATCTTCCTATTGATGCAGGCAGTGTAAATGTTCCATCAGGATTACTTAAAGTTCCATATGTAGTATTGGCGAAAAATACATTGGCTGCATCAATAGGTTCACCTGTTTCATTATCAAAAATGACTCCTTCTAAAGTTTGAGCAGGAGATAAACTAGGTAGGAAAATGAATAGCAGGATGAAAAGCCGAATGGTCATTGGTTGTTTTTTATTACGATATTATAAAAAATATCTATAGAGGGATATCGTGTTCGCGACAAGAGGCTAGATTAGTTTTTGTTGAAAGTATTCACTTAAAGCCTTATTTTTAGCAAAAAAATAAAACAACATGACACCATTCCATTTAGCCTTTCCTGTAAAAGATTTGAAAACTACCCGTGATTTTTATGAAGAACTATTAGGTTGTAGTGTTGGCCGTACAGATAATCGTTGGATTGATTTTAATTTTTGGGGCGCTCAGATTACTGCTCACCTAGTAGATGAAGATGAAGGCAGTGAACCTACTAATGCGGTCGATGGTAAAAATGTTCCTGTTCGTCATTTTGGTGCTATTCTTAAATGGGATGAATGGGAAACACTATCTAGAAAGCTGAAAGAGCATAAAATGGAATTTATAATAGAACCTTATATTCGTTTCAAAGGAGAAGCAGGGGAGCAAGCCACTATGTTTTTTCTTGACCCTAGTGGGAATGCAATTGAGTTTAAATCATTTAAAGACTTTGATATGATATTTGCGAAGTAAGGGACACGGACTAAATAACTATCCGTTTTTACTTGATCTTTTACATCTACTCTTCCTCAAAAAAACTTTACGTAGCTAGGCTATGTGCAGTTTTTTTGAGTCGATTAGCTGCAAAATATCTTCGTCTAAATAGGAAACTTATTTAGTCCACGTCCCTAAGGGATTGGATTCCTGTTTTTAAACAACTTCAATAGAGATTGCTCAAAAGTTATTTAATATCAGGCTCTAATTTTAGGACAGTAAACTGAAACTTCTTTTTCTTACGATTGCCATATTTATCCTTTCCAATATTATCAATGGTAGAGAGGTAGATTAAGTAATAATTATAGCCAACTTTGTAAAAGTGAATTGGCTTTGAGTTTCCACGATCGATAATACTGGGGTCAATAGCAGAAGTGTATTTCAATATAAGCTTTCCTGTATTCAAATCATATTGGAGTATTTTATAAATAGTCCCAATAGACGTATCTACTACCTCAATTGAAAAGGGAAATTTTTCCTTATCTAATGCTCTGGTTATTTTCCAGGTAGAATATGTTGTAGTATCTTTTACTAAGTCAAGCCTACTAAGGTTTTCTAAGCTAATCTTATTTAGTTTGTTGAAAAAACTACTCGCTTTAAGGTTCTTTTTAAGAATCTTACCAAATGAATGCATACTATCTTTTTGAATTTGATAGATCTCATCTTCATCGATATATTTTATTGATAGTTTTTGATTGAGTATAAGTTCTTTTGCTGTTCTAGTATCTAAGCCGAATGTGCTGGTCTCTAAAGTATTATAGGTTCCATCACTTAATTTTTCATTTAATACTATA
This sequence comes from Saprospiraceae bacterium, assembly GCA_965277415.1. GTDB lineage: Bacteria > Bacteroidota > Bacteroidia > Chitinophagales > Saprospiraceae > JAHDHW01. The sequence continues at coordinate 9,971 of CBDICS010000065.1, read as the reverse complement.
GTTGGTTGGAAGAATTTTCCTTCATCTAAATCCCATGCAATCCAATTTTTACTTTTAGACATATCATTTAGTTCGAATGTCTGTTCTTTCTTATTTAGAATTTCACTACTAAATAAAATTATAATAGCTCCAACAACTTCTAATAGCAAAGCTTTAAATAATTGAGATCTATATTTATCAGGAATTGTAATCCATCCAGGGAGACTGGCAAGGGTAAGTAGAGCGGTTAGTACAAAAATACTTAAAAATACTATGAGTAGAACATTCGCTAACATGAACTAAAGATTAAGTGATTATTCGGTTCTTATTGACATTTATTGATACCCTGTCCCTAAGTTAGAACCTATTTAAACTATCTAGAAATCAATGAAGGCAAATTATTCAAGATAATTTTATATTAAAAATAAATAAAATATAGAGACCATGTAATGCTTATGGTATGAAAGATTAAAAATAGGGTTTGAATTAATTCTGAAAAACCTTCTCTCTTTTTAGAAGATCATATTTCATTCCTGCACTCAAAAAATAAAAAGCCCGACTGCCTTCAGGTAAACGGCGGTATTCCTGTTTGTCTGATGACCACATTTTCCTATCATAAATGGCAACATAACTTTCTCCGATTACTTCAAACTGATTTCCTTGAACAAGGATTCCAGTGTTTTCATCTAATCCAATGCCTAATAATTCAGGTCGATGATCCAAGATATTAAAGATATCAAATTGTCGATTGCGTTTCAAGAGATGCTGGTCAATTGCGATATTAGTAATGAACCCAAACCCTTCTTCATGATCACCCATCATAATAGTATTGGTTTTTGTATCTCCACGGGCAAGGTATGAACCTTGAATAGTAGCTCCTGCAGATGATCCGGAAATCACACCACCACGATTTAGAAGTGCATTCATTGCATCCAATGTTTTTGTACCCATATAACTATCAACCAATCGCCATTGTCGTCCACCAGTAATCCAAACACCAGTAGCCGTTTCCAATGGGGTGTAAAATTTTGGATCATTTGCTTCTTTGGAATCTTTAGTGTGTAGTACGGTGATATTTGTAAAACCTCTATTAGAGAATATTCTTTTATAGTTTATAAAATCTGGGTCACGTTTTAAATATGAATCACCTGCGGCTGTAGGAATAACTACGATTTCAGCATCTTTCCCACCAGCAAGTTCTGCAAATTTTTCAAAAAAAATATCGGCATTTGCTGCACCTCCAATAATGATAAGTGAACCATTTGCTGGGCTTTGGGTAATAGGATCATTACTTTGTTCGTCTGCCATGAGCGTTAAACTTACTAGCATTAATAGGACGAGCGTGGAGACTAATAGTATTTTTAATTTTGCAGACATGTTATGTCATTTATAATCTATGAAGTTCTATTTTAACTGGTCTAAATCAAAGCAAGGTTGATTGCTAAATTGAGGACAAGCATTAAAGCTTTTCTTTTAAAAACTGACCGGTAAATGATTTTTTTACTTTCGCAAGATCTTCTGGACGCCCTTGGAAAACTAGATTGCCACCTTCTTTCCCTCCTCCAGGACCAAGGTCAAGCACCCAGTCGGCAGACTTGATTACTTCCATATTATGCTCCACAACTAAGACAGTATGCCCTTTTTCAACCAAAGCGTTTAATGCAATAAGTAATTTATTTATATCGTGAAAATGCAAGCCAGTAGTCGGTTCATCAAAGATGAAAAGTATTTTTTCTGTAACCCGTTCCTTATTAAGGAAGCTGGCCAATTTTACCCGTTGCGCTTCTCCGCCAGAAAGCGTACTAGAGGACTGACCTAATTTAATGTACCCTAAACCAACATTACTCAGAGGGCGTATTTTATTGACTACATCTTTAACGCCTTCAAAAAACTCAATCGCTTCATCTACACTTAGGTTTAGAATTTCAAAAATGTTTTTGTCATTATATCTAACATCCAATACATCTTGATTGAAACGTTGTCCTTTGCAATCTTCGCATTCCAAACGAACATCCGCAAGGAATTGCATTTCGATCACTTGTTCGCCTTCGCCTTTACAAGCATCACAACGACCGCCATCTACATTAAAAGAAAAGTGTTTGGGCTTGAAACCTCTGATCTTTGAAAGCTGCTGATTAGTCATTAAAGATCGAATGGCATCATATGCTTTGACATAGGTTACTGGATTAGATCGACTGGATTTTCCAATTGGTTTTTGATTGACCATTTCAACTTGGGTCAATTGATCTAAATCTCCTTCTAATCCCAGGTGGAGACCAGGTGCTACTTTATAAGCCTCGCCAAAATGTTTTTTCAAAGCTGGATATAAAATATGCTTAACTAAAGTCGTTTTTCCACTACCCGAAACACCACTAACTACGGTCAGTGTATTTAGAGGAATCGTCGCATCAACTTCTTGAAGATTATGTTGGCTAGCACCTTTGATTTGTATTTTATTGACAAATTTCCTTCTGGATGCAGGAAGCGCAATTTTCATTTTTCCACTCATGTAAAGTGGCGTTAAACTTTTATTGGATTTTTTATAAATATCCTTATAAGGTCCAGCAAATACAACTTCGCCGCCATGTATACCCGCAGCTGGGCCTATGTCAATTAAGTAATCTGCATTTTTTATAATATCTTCTTCGTGTTCTACTACGACAACAGTATTACCTAAATCTCTAAGTGTTTTTAGAACTTTGACCAAACGATTGGTATCTCTAGGGTGGAGGCCAACACTGGGCTCATCCAAAATATAAAGAGAACTGGTCAGGTTGCTTCCGAGTGTTCGTGTGAGGTTGATGCGTTGAGTTTCACCACCACTGAGTGTGGCGGAGAGTCGACCAATGGTCAGATACCCTAATCCAACATCACACATAAACTGAAGCCGGTTAGTAATTTCTAACCTAATCCTTTTTGCAATGGTCTCATCATTTTTAGAGATATCCATTTTGTCAAAAAAAGCAGAAAGTTCATCAATCGGAACATGAACGAGGTCTGTGATTGGTTTGCTATTGACGGTAATATAAGTTGCTTCTTTTCTGAGTCGACAACCATCACAAGTAGGACAAGTCGTTTTGCCCCGATAGCGAGCCAGCATCACTCGATTCTGTATCTTATAAGTTTTCTCTTCCAATTCACTAAAAAAATCATCTATGCCATCAAAGTATTGATTGCCTTTCCATAGTAATTTCTGTTCAGCTCTAGTCAAATCCTGATAGGGACGATGTACGGGGAAATCAAATTGATGAGCAACGCTTAAAAAGCTGTCTAGCCACTGACCTAGTTTTTCACCGCGCCAGCAAGCAATAGCGCCATCATAAACAGATTTAGATTGAACAGGGATAACCTTATGCTCGTCGATTCCCATCACTTTTCCATAACCTTCGCATTGGGGACAAGCACCAAAAGGATTATTATAATTAAAAAGCTGTGGACTAGGTTCTATAAAAACCAAGCCGTCTAATTCGAATCGATTATTGAAATACCCTAATTTTTTCTTTCCGATTATTTCAATAATACATTCTCCTTCACTTTCGTAAAAAGCAGTTTGAACAGAGTCTGCAATTCTTTTCTGGTTTTCATCATCATCTTTTTTAACAACAAATCGATCGATGAGAATCTTATAATCTTTGTTCTGTATTTCAGAGATTAAAACCTGCGTATCAATCTTATTGTCTTCCAGTAAATCTTCGATACGAGATAATTCACCATTGACTTGAATTCGACTATAACCCTTTTGTAATAGGAGGTTTAATTCTTGTTCTAATTTACGATCGGTATACTTATTTTGTATCGGAATAAAGAGTTGTACTTTATCGTTTTCTTTGAAGGAGTTAATAAAATCAACAACATCAGAGACTTCATGCTTTTTGACCAATTTGCCAGATATTGGAGAATAAGTCTTTCCAATACGAGCATATAACAAACGGAGGAAATCATAGATTTCGGTCAATGACCCTACTGTAGAACGGGCATTACTAGTGCTAACTTTTTGCTCAATAGCGATGGCCGGACAAATCCCTTTTATATAGTCAACATCTGGCTTCTTCATTCTCATTAGGAATTGCCTCGCATAGGAGCTCAGACTTTCTACATAACGACGTTGCCCTTCTGCATATAGTGTATCCATTGTGATAGAAGACTTTCCAGAGCCAGAGACACCAGTGACGACGACTAATTCATTTTTGGGAATATCAAGATCTATATTTTTAAGATTATTGGCTCTTGCCCCTTTTATAGAGATGTATTTATTGCTTTTATCTAGACTTGGTCGTTCAAGAACAGCAGTTTCTTTTTTCTTCGGCATAATGACCTTTTGTTAATAAGTTTCTTTTTTTAAACAAGAGAATGAAAATAGAGTTTTGTTTTTAATAAACAAAAGGAAATGATAAAAGCTCTATGGCAATCGCAAGATTCACTTGAGATTTGAGTATAGTGGAAATGAAATATTAAATTTTTATAAGAATACTGGAAGTAAGGCCACTCACAAGCGAAGCGATCACCAAATTACATCGTCCATAGGACTGATCATAAGATCGAACAAAGGTCAATCATCAACTAGCTCAAAGTGAGGGATAAAATAAGATATCTTTTACAATACTTTTGGGTCTGAAATGCTCCCAATTTACTCTAGAATATAATAGACGATCTGAAATGATATCCAAAACGGCGTGATTTACACCAAGGCCAAGATGACTACCTCGGACTTGAATGTTTTGATGAATATCATCTTCCTCTTCCAGGCATAATTCCCAGGGAACGATACCATCCTCTTTAGTATAAACCGCGGTTGTCGGTACTGGTGCTGGCAAAGGAATATTTTCAAAAAGGATAGGGTCAATATCTTTAATACGTTTACCTCCTGAAATTAGATTGTAAACCCAAGCGACATTATTAGGTTGGTGAATGCCTCGAAAGGGAGAACCTAATGTGATGACTTGTCGAATCATGTGAGGTCTGGCTTTTGCTAATTGGCGAGCAAAAACACCTCCAAGACTCCATCCGATCAAACTAATGGGTTCTTTATGAAATTCGTAAAGTTCATCAATCTTATTGATCAGCGTTTTTAAAAAATCAACTTTGGCTGTATTCCTTCCTAAATCCCATCCGTAAGCAGTATAACCAAGTTCATTGAGAAATTTTCGAAGCGGTGTAGTGGATGTATCAGTAGCCATAAAACCAGGTAGGGCTAATACAGGATGGCCATCTCCCTGATTTTTAGCAGCAAAAAACTTTCTATAAGGAATAGAAAACCCCAATTCAGTAATCGCACGTCCTCCTTCTGTCAGTAACCAAAATAGTGATGGTCGCCCTATTGTGTTTTTATCTTCATCCAAAGCACTCATGATCGAATATTTGATTTTCTAAATTAAATCATTATTAGGTTTCCAAGGGGATTTCTAGTACTTAGTACAGCGTAAAATAATTAAACTTGCTTTTGGTGGTCTCTTTTTCGATTTGAACATCCTCAAATATTCCTTAAATAGCTAAGGCTATTCGCGTCACATTTGAGTCGTCAAATCAAAAAATAGCCTCAACCAAAACGCAACAGAATTTAATTTACGCTGTACTAAGTTATGTCTTTTTTACATATTAAAAAATATAATTTTATTTTTCTGATACAAGTATTGCCTAATTATAACATGAAATATAGATGAAGGTTTAATGTCCTAGCTATATAAACAACCATTAATGCGCTGTCCTTTAAAGATCATGATATTCTAATGTTAAAGAAAAAATCACCGTAATTGAGTGGCTAGGATTGCTCGATCTTGATCAAAATCTAAAAAATCATGCATAGTTTTTAATTGGTCAATTAATGCTAAATGTTTTAGTATAAAACCTTGGTGAGCATCAGAATTGGGATGGAAAGGTCGATGTTTTATAGCCTTGATAATCTTTGATATTTTGGTGTTTAGAGAGATCGTCTCTTTGTCAAAAAAACTATTATTGAAATATTCCCAAATGTATTCTATCGCAAGTTCATTTGGATGAAGCATATCTGGGGTATAAAATCGATAATCTCTAAGATCGTCCATCATGATTTCATAAGATGGGAAATAATGAACAAAATCAAATTCTTTGCATAGTTGATCACATGCAAGCAATAAGCGAGATTTACTTCTTTGGTTTTCAACTAAACTGTCTCTAATATGCCTGATGGGGCTTACGGTAAGGATGATTTCGATAGTAGGTTGATTGACATTCAGTTGATTAAAGATTAGCCTTAATTTTTCAACAATATCATTAATAGTTAAAGCAGAGCGCTCGAACTGATCATTAGGAACTTTATGGCAATTGGCTACTATTTTTTGTGTCTTTTTATGAAAAAAGACATTGCTCGTGCCAAAAGTAAGGATGATTCTATTTGCTGATTGCAAAAAACGTTTTCCTGAATGAAGTGAATTATTGATATTTTTTAGACATACAGACTGGTCTGGATTTGAGAATTGCCCATGATGATCAAAACTATGCCATAAGCCATTCGATTCAAATAGATCTGCATTTGAGTAAACCTGCGTTTGCAGGAGGGTTTCCATGGCATTACCTATAGAGAAAGGGTTGTATAAAATTCCGAAAGGATTGATTAGAGTAGGAAATTTAAAATCCTTGAGTTTGCTCCCAATATTTTCAGCAAAACAAGACCCCAAACATAAAGTAGGATGTGAATGTCGAATGTTGAACGAAAAAGGGGTAGAGGCTATGAGCGTTCTAAATTTTGACATGTCTCATATTTGAGTGTTATTAGTAAATGTTGGTTCTTTGACAAATCCCGTGTTTGAGGCAAAGTCATAAACAAGATCAAGGCTTCCTTTGGTCGCTTTTGACCTTATTTACGGCTTGTCTACGGGATTTGTCAAAGAAAGATAAATTTTTAATAAGGGTACCGTTTAGTTCTTTCATGGTGAGATATCGTGTGAATATCTTATAGTTGGTTGAAAATTGTTGCATAACTGGATTTTATGAGATTTTTATTTTAACCAACTTCCTTATATAACTATACGATTCATTCTATTTTATCAATCAAAAATATTAAATTTCCTTTTCTTAACACAGAAGTTGTTCGAAAATGGCTACTATTTCGAGAAACAGATATTTTGGATCAAGACAAGGCTTTAAAATCGCTGCATAGCAGAGCTAAGTGAGGTTTTTATAAGGAAGTATTGATGCAAAAGATCGTTTCGTAGTTTAGTGAGCTATTTTTGAACAACTTTACATAGTACTTGATACTTTTACTTGAATGTGTTTATTTACTGCTACCAATGACTTTTGTAACGAATGGGATTTTTTAATCGATTTTTTGGGTCAAATGATACTGACAATACTGATCAACCGGATATTAGATTCGGGCGGTATAGTGATTCGTATAAAACAAAAGAGCAATACGATGCATGGGATAATGCTTTAGATAAATTTGATGAGAAAGATTATCTAGGAGCGTATAAAGATTTTTTCTTCTACCTAAAAGATGAACAAGAAGATAATGTACATTGGTGGGAGGAGGAGGAGGTTCTACATTTCGAATTCCTTCAAGGGTCCAAAAAAATTACTGGACACGTAGATCAACTAAAAATAAGGGTTGAGGCTCAAATTGTCAAAGTAAATGACCTAGATATAGGGTTTCTGAATCGGCTGATTTCCCAAAATTTCAATCTAGAATACAGTCGGTTTGCATTAGATGATGATGATTGTATCGTTATTGTATTTGATAGTTTCTTATTAGATGGTTCCCCATATAAATTTTATTATGCTATTCGGGAATTAGCAATTAATGCAGATAAACAAGACGACCTCTTACTGGACGAGTTTGAGGGATTATCACCTATCGAAGTAAAACATTTAATTGAAATTCCAAAGGTAGAAAAAGAAGCTAAGTTTCATTTTGTGCAATCAAAGATAAAGCGTGTCTTTGAAATAATGGATAATGGCCCCTTGAATGCTAAACTATATCCGGGAGGAATCACATATCAATTGTTAGACCTTGTATATCGATTGGATTTTCTAACCAAGCCTGAAGGTTTTATGATGGAGACTTTGGAACGAATCAATCGACTTTATTTTGCAAATGATAGAAAAAATACAGAAGAAAAAAACTCAATGATTAGGAAGGAATTAAATACCTTACTAGATCGGCCCAAAGAAGATTTTTTCAAAGAAATGTATAGAGTAGGCGCTACCTTTGGTATTACAAAACCAATTAACCTTAAACGAATACGCGGCATTATTGAAGGAGAGCTTCCTCATATGGATTGGTATAAGGAAAATAATTATGAAGCCATTGCTGAAGCGATACCAGGGTATATTGTTGGAAACTGCTTATTTAATTATGCTGTTCCTAAGGCAATACTAGAATTTTTTAAACTGTATTATAGGGTAATGGAGTTAGAGTATTTTAGTCAATTGGGATTTAAAAATGAGTACTACAATTCTGGGAGTAAAAAGTTAAATCCTCGAAAAATAAAAAAAAGTATTAAAGATATAATTCAGGCTAATAAGCATTTATATTATAATCTTAATCCGAATATTGGCTTATTAAATTTTTCATCAAAGCTTGATTTTGCAAGATCTTTTCTAATTATGATTAAAGAAATGGAATTGATAGCCGTTGATAGATAGATAGATAGATAGATAGATAGATAGATAGATAGATAGATAGATAGATAGATAGATAGATAGATAGATAGATAGATAGATCACACTACTTAAATATATGAAGCGTATAGTTGAATCATATAAAAATCTAATTGTCCAGATCGCAACACCGTATAATATGGGGACTGGATTTTATATGTCAGAATATGATGTAATAGTAACGAATGAACATGTAGTCAGAGACAATTGTGATGTAGTAATCGCGGGTGCAAAGTTTAAAAAACAAATTTCAAATGTTCTTTACCTTGACATGAAATATGATTTGGCTTTCCTAAGCCCTCCTGTTTCGGATTATGATTTATTTCCAAAAGTAACGTTTGGAGAGGAGGAGGTGAAAGTTGGAGAAGGAGTATTGGCGCTTGGACATCCATTTAGTATGGACTTTAAGGCAGCTCAGGGTAGTGTTTCAAAAACCAACGAAATACATGATGGAATTGACTTTATCTATCATGATGCGGCCTTGAATCCTGGAAATAGTGGCGGTCCTTTACTGAATGGTTCAGGGGAATTGATCGGAGTGAATACTTTTGTTAAAGACAAAGATGACAATATTGGTTTTTCATTACCTATATCATACCTGAAAAAGAGCTTAAATGCTTTTAAAAAGGGAAAAGGAGCTAGCGCTGCTCGGTGTTATTCCTGTCTTAAAGTAATATTTGAGCATGAATTGAATTCTAAATATTGTCCTGGCTGTGGTGGAACGATACAATTGCCATCATTAATTGAGCCTTTTGAACCGATTGGTTGTGCGTATACCATAGAAAGTATGTTAAAAGAGTTAGGGCATAATGTGAAATTGACAAGGAGAGGGCCTAATAATTGGGGGATTCAAGAAGGAAGTGCAATAATAAATATTTCATATTATGAAAAAACTGGCTTAATAATTGGAGATGCTAGTCTTTGTAATATCCCTCCAGATAATATTCAACCCCTCTATGAATATTTATTACGCGAAAATCATAAAATTGAAGGATTAACATTTAGTATCAAAGAGCAAGACATTGTGCTCTCTTTGTTAATTTATGATCGTTATTTGAATGCTGAAACAGGTAGGAAGCTATTTCAATATCTTTTTGAACAAGCGGACTATTACGATAATATTTTAGTAGAAGAATATGGTGCATCTTGGAAGTATGGAGATAATAAGGCCTAAACTTCTTATATATCGTTTAGTATTAGAATACGACTAGTATGGTTTATTTAAAAAACGCTGTTAATTACTTGGTAATGTAATTAAGTTAGAATAGCGTATTTTATTCAGAGAAGAACTTTGGAATCAATGCATAGCAATGCTATGTAAGGTTATTATAATGAAATATTAAGACAAAAGATCGTTT
>CBDICS010000064.1:0-27819 GCA_965277415.1 Saprospiraceae bacterium | reverse complement strand
ATCTGATATAAGAAATCCAATATTTATAAACATATTCACGATCTATGGAATCAAACTCATCATTCGCTTGGTGATAATAAGTGGAAATTCTTTCATCAAATGCAGCCATAGACATCTTATAATTAATGGCTGGTACCCCTTTCTTTGCGAAACTCACCTGATCTGATCTTTCATAGTAATTTTGACTTGGAATCCGGTCTCCCATTACACCGAGCCCCGCTTCTTTGGCTGCTTGGTACACCAATTTATCGATATTGGTCCTTGCAGTATCCAGTAAGGTTATATTCTCGGTATCGGTGTATCCTGAATTATCGATATTCAAAGCAAATACACTTTTTTCTAATGGAACTTTTGGATTATCTGTATAATACTGACTACCCAGCAAACCTTTTTCTTCACCCGTTAAGGCAACTATGATAATTGATCTTTTAGCAGGGTATAAACCAAAATATTTTGCTGCATTTATAAGCCCGGTCGTCCCTATTCCATTGTCTCTTGTCCCGTTGTAAATCGAATCTAAACCCTTACCCGATTGCACACCTATATGGTCATAATGAGCACACATTATCACGTGTTCTTCTTTTAAACCAGGGTCAGTGCCTTCAATTTTTCCTACAATATTGTAGGCGTCGACAGGCCTTTTTAATACCCCATCTATCACAATACGGGCTTTTGATTGAATTTCATTTCTTTTCAGCTTTTCAATGAGAACATCCGTAGTATCATTCACCCAAACACGCGGCAGACCTTGTACAGAGTCAATTCTGCCTAGGTTCATTTTTTGGCCATTAAGAAACCCAGCAACCGCAGGCCAAGGGTATTTCTGATCAGGACCGTAGATTTCTATTAATCCAATAGCTCCCATTTTTTCCATATTCTTAACTAGATCAACATTCATTAGAGCTTCCCGAGGTTCTCCCAAAACCGTAACCACAATCTTACCTTTCAAATTAACAGTTTCCAATTCTGAAAAATCTTCCATATACATAATTGGGCCTTCTATAATTCCATTTTCACCATCGATATAACCCAAATCAGATTTGATGTCAAATACCTTATCATGCAATGAGACAGTTGATGTAGATGGAGGGATTGATTCGACTATCTCGACCTTTTGCGTATAATCTCCCTCTATATCACCCAGTGGATCCAGCCCGTATTTTCTAAATTGTTCTGCAAGGTATCTGCCCGCAATATTTAATTCGATAGTTCCTGTATTTCGCCCTCTTAATTCATCAGCAGTCAAAAAGCGAAGATGAGATTCTGCGTCAATCTGATCAATCGTAGATTTTATCTTAGACATTTGAGCAGAACTACTGAAGCTTATAAGACCTATAAAAAGAAGCAATAAGCATAATTTGGATGACTTTATCATAGATATATGTTTTGCGGATTATTGTATACAGTATGTTAAATATAAGGTTTTAAACAAAAAAACTATCAATGTGCACTTATGAAATGTTAAGTGTTAAATAATTTTTTCTTCAACAAACGGAATTATTTCATCCTTAGAACTTAAGACTTGGTTCTTATTGTTGCGGCCTGGATGGGATTCTCACCTGATGATTAAAACAATTTTTTTAGCTGTAATGACTTGAGAAAGAGACAATGCAATTCATAAAAAAAACTGCCTTTCAGCAGTTTTCGTTTTATCTTCATCGTGAGTGAAATCGATTTAATCATCACAAGTTCCTATGAAATCTTCTTCATGCTGCATATGTCCAAAAATGGCATTTACACTTACACAAATAGTTTTACCTTTGTGACAGATGTAAACTTTTTTACTATTCTTGTCGCAATATTTATATTCATTATCACTTTGGTTATCATCTGTAAAATTGTTATCATCTGAACTACTACCCGAAATGTCATCTGATTCACCATCAGAGCCTTCGTCTGAACCATCATCTGAACCACCATTAGAGCCCTCATCAGAACCACTATCAGTAACTCCATTTGAACCGTCATCTGAACCATCGTTTGAACCTTCATCTGATCCATCATCGGTGCCATCGTCAGAAACACCATCTGACCCATCGTCTGAAACACTATTTGAACCATCATCTGAGCCATCACCTGAACCACCATTAGAGCCATCACCTGAACCACCATTAGAGCCTTCATCAGAACCACTATCAGTAACTCCATTTGAACCGTCATCTGAACCATCGTTTGAACTTTCATCAAAGGTATCATCTGAACTTTCACTGAAACTCTCACAGGCTTGGACTGCCATTTGTAAAGTCCCCTCCAATTCCGTTAAATTGTTTAGAACTGTTTTATAACCATCTGTATCCAACAAAGTAATTGGAAAATAAATATACATTTCATAATTAGGAGTGGAAGCCACTGCCGCGTTTTCAAAAGTAAACGTCTCTATGAAAGCAATTAATTCTTCATCTGAATTGATTTCCTTCATTTTCGGAATCGGGTCGTCTCCAGAGAAAACTTCAAAAGTCATAGGATATAAGAAATTAGTACACTGACCATCATCTTCAGTCGCGGTACTCTTAGACAAAGCACCTTTATTTTGTGTCAAGATTTGATCTGAATCACTTTGAATTGCAGATTTCATTAGCGCAAGTAATTTTGCATCTACCGTCAGTTTATTTTCCGAATCACCAAGAGGCTCTTCAAATTCGCTTTGACAAAATGAAAGCAGGAATAATGGTAGAACTAATAGATATTTAATTATACCCGGTTTAATTTTGGCAGTTTTCTTTTTCATAGCATTTTATTATAAATTAATATTCATTTTTATAGCACGGTAATGCATACACTAGTTATAAAACTAATCCATGCCCACTAATGTCCATAAAAATGTCGACCCTTTTAATAGCAAATTAAAAACTCATTTACTGAGTTTATTATATTCTTTTTCTAATAATAAAAACGAATTAAACATGTAGATATTGTAATTTCCCGCCTATTATATTCATTGAATTGAATAGAACTTAAAATCTACCTGTGGCAGGCAGGCTTCGTTTTTGACCGGGCTTCTCACACCTGCACAAACCTTTGAATTACTGCGTGATAAACACTCAAGTAGCTTACTAAATCCCTTGATAAATCTTTATGTAGGTTAATTTTACTTATATTTATAAATCAACAACCAAACTATGTCAGATAAACTTTCGATGGATGATGCCTTTGTTCAAAAATTGAAGAACATTCTTGACATCAATTTATCTAATGAAAATTTTGGAGTATCAGAACTGGCTAGTGAAGCTGGTATTAGCAGATCTCAATTACATCGCAAATTAAATGATTTAATTGGTAATTCATCGAGCCAATTTATAAGAGAATACCGACTGCAAAAAGCTATGGAAATGCTTAAGCTAAACTCAGGTACTGCATCAGAAATAGCTTATAACGTTGGCTTTTCAAGCCCCACTTACTTTAGTACAGCCTTCAAAAATTTATATGGCTATTCGCCAGGCGAAGTTAAATTTCAAAAAGCTCTTGCTCCTCCAAAAAAAACATTTTCAAAAAAATTAGTTGGTATCATTCCGATTTTAATTCTTATCGGATTAGTAGTTTTTAACGACGCATTTAATAAAGACTCGTTTGATGCCTCCAAAATTGAAAAAACAATAGTTGTATTACCCTTTGTCAATTATAGTAATAATGAAGAAAATATGTATTTCTGTAATGGTATTATGGCAGGAATACGCAATAATTTAGCTAAAATACCAGAATTTTCAGTTGTATCTCGACGTTCAGCAGAGGGGTATAGAAACACCTCTTCATCTTTAAAGACAATCGCTTCAGAATTGAATGTCAATTATATAGTTGAAGGTCACGTTCAACGTAATGGAGATAGAGCAATTATTTCAGCAGAACTCATCCAAGTCCATGACAATAAAGTGCTTTGGTCTGAAAGCTATGATGAAAATGTATCTGAAACCTTTGTCGTACAAGCCAATGTCGTAGAATCTATAACTAATAAGCTTGAAACTTTACTCTCCTCTGATTTATCTACAGAATTAAATAGACCTCCTACACAAGATAGAACGGCCTATGACCATTACTTAAAAGGAGAGGAGTATCGATTTAAAGCGAATTATTCAATTCAAAAGACATCAGTTTGGCAAGAATTATTGAGCAAAGCCAAATTATCTTATGAGCTGGCTATTGAAAGAGATTCATTGTTTGCACAAGCTTATTTAGGGCTTGCTCAAACTATATTTGAAAGAAAAGCACGTTATGTATTAGAAGAAAACAGTTTGGAAGATGTAATTGTTTTAACAAATAAAGCACTGAAAATAAATCCTAATCTGTCTAGAGCGTATGTGACCAAAGGATTGTATTATTTTGAAACAAAAGAAAGTGAAAAAGCAATAAGCGAGTTAGAATATGCACTCACATTAGAACCAAATAATCATGCCGTTTTGAATACTTTATGGTCTTTGTACACAAAAGAACAGGATTTTCCAAATGCTTTAAAAACTTTTGAAAAAATTAGCAAAAGAATTGAGACTAAAGAAGACAGCATAAGCGTTTACGGGAAATATCGTTTTTATTATGCCTATTTAGATGACTACAAATCAGAACAATTCTATTTAGATAAAATCGCCACTCTTAAACCTGGGTTTTCAAATACTCAGGTTTGGCTATATACCAGAACAAAAGAACCGAATAAAGCCATTGAGCATATCAAAAAGCATTGGAAGGAAAAAAATCAACAAACCAATGCTTGGCTAGGAGCTTATTATGCCGTTGTAGATTACAAGGTGGCTCTTGAATATTACAATGCTTGGTATAAACAAGTTGAAGAAGAAGGAATCAATTGCTGGCTATGTGGTAGATCATTCCATAAATACGGTTATGTTTTAATTCGCAATGGGCAAATTGAAAAAGGGCGGGCAATGGTCAAAAAACAAATTAAAATATTTGATCAGATGATTAATAGTAATCGAGAATCTGATAGGTGGGTTTATTTTGATTTTGCAGGAGCTTATGCTTTACTAGGGCAAAATGACAAGGCATTTGAGATGATGGATAAATTCGATGAATTAAACGGCTGGACAATGTGGGGAGGAATGGTGGAATTAGCTAAAAATGAGTACCAGTTTGATTCACTTAGAAACGATCCTCGTTTTCGAGAATGGATAAATAGTGGTGAAGCACAATTGAATTTAGTCCAAAAGCAAATAAGACCTTATTTAACAGGTTCATCACCTTACAATCTTGATTAAGATGGGCTTCTTTTTTTGTAATTGAAAATTTTTTTGATAAAACAAATTACAATTTCAACAAATTACTTCAAGTAATTATTACTTATGGATAATTACTACTATTAAAATGCAGGTTTTACCTGCATTTATTAATTTTCATATTATTTTTGTAACTATCTTTTTATAAGGCAATTAACATGTTGCATGCAACATAATTGTAAGCCTTTAAATAATTATTTTAATTTTTCACAACCCTAGTGTTATGTGTTGCATTGATTTTCTTAGCATCTTCGACATCATCAATCAAACCTAATAAATCAACTAATTCATTACAACATTATGCTTAAACCTGGAAATACTTTTCCCCCGGTATTTTCAATTTAAATTTTAACAAACATTTTTAACTCATAGGGCTTTAAATTTATTTATGAAATCAAAAGTTTTACAACTTATTCTATTTGTTTCAATCCAATTATTCTCTCAACATGTGCATCATCTGATAATGATTTTCCTTCTGAAAGCTTATCTAAAATTAAACAACCTGCGCCTTTTACTATGAAATTTCATGATTTGATTCAGCAAGTAACCATTAAATTAAATGAGAATGCTTTATTCAAAAATGAGAATAATGGGAATGGGGTAAAAATTGTTGCTTTTTATTCGGACGATGGCTTTTGGCTTGCTGATTTTCCTATCTATAATAAGCGTGGAGAAACGACTCAAATTTTAACCATAGCATTTCCTCAAGATGGAGTTGATAAAGCACTGGTGTTTAGCGAAACTGATATGATGGTTCATTTCACTAGTCACGACCCTAGATTATATATTTGGGATACTGAAACAAGCGCTGTGGTTTATTCTAACTGGTGTGAAGAAGACAGAAGCGGCCTTTATAATGGAAGGGGTAAAACGGGATATGTTAATCCAAATTGGGAGCAAAAAGCTTTTTTTTGGGGGCCATTTGCGCCACTTGAAGGAGACGATAACTACATTTTTAATATAAAAGCAACGTTATATCCCGTATCAGGTAAAATATATGAACCCGGAGTCATGTGCAAATATTCCCCTTTAAGTGAAAGTGTAGCCATCAGTTATACTTTTCAAGGCCAGAATGGAAAAATAAGACAGACATTTGACATACATTAAAGTTTATAATATAAACTAACGTACAACCCGAATGAAACATCATTCGGGTTTTTTATAGTCTCAACTAAAAAGCATGCCTCTCGGCAAGCAGGCACAGCAAAAATAATTCAGCAAATAGCAACCAAAAAATTTACTTATTGTTCTACAAATTAATTCTTCCTCTGACACCCCAAACAAAAATTGAAGATTCATCAGGATTTAATGCCGGGTTGATTAAATATTGAATATCTGGCGTAATTACAAAATGTTTGGAAACCTGAAGTCTGTAAAATATTTCTGCCGTAAACTGATTGTCCAGGCCTTCTGAGAAAGTTGTTTCATTAGGTTCACCCCAGCCAATGGCAAAACCTAAAAGATGGCCTCCTGCTTTGGGTTGGTAGCCCAATCCAGCGGTAATTGACTTTTGCAAAAGTGTGCCACCATCTTCTGCAAAACCTCCTCTGATAAAGGGGTTTAAGCTGTTCTCGAAATAATGCGTCGCAGAGAATGCAATACCCCAGCCTGGCAATGATGCTGTCACATCACTTCCATCAGAATGCCAAAAGGTAACATGGACATTATCCATGTAGAATCTATCCTTTGAAGTAACATATCCAACTTCAATGCTTTTGAAATAATCATTATTACTAAAAAATGTTTCAAAAGACTTAAAAGGATCTGTAGGATCAGAACCTGCATCGCTCAAACTGGCTATGACAAAAATATTGTCAGTTAAATATGCGCCTATACCAATGCCGAGAGCTGCATCATTTGGTATATAGACTGCCTGTGAACCTGTACTAAACTGAAAATTCATAAACCCTGTCCAAGGGCTGGCTAAAGCATATACATCTACATAATCGGTAGCGTCTAATAAACCTGCTACCACAGATATTTTACCGTCTTTAAATCGTTGTCTCCAGTAAAAATTGGTCATTCTAAAACCATCATCATTAAAGGCAGGAACTTCCATACCAACATAGCCTATTTCAAAACCAAAGAACTTGGGTACAACGTCACTATATTTATGTCGATGTTCAATTTTGTAAATAAATGCCCCGCTATTCTCTTTCCCTTTATTTACTAATTCCCAGGAGCCATAGAGTCTCACCATACCACTGCTGGCATTTTTTTCTCCCAGACTTTCATTCGCGCCAAAATAAACTACTGAATAGTCTATCCCAAAATCGAACCCTGTATTCTTTTTTAAATCACTTTTAAAATCGAAGTAGGGTTGCATAAATTCCAATTCAAAAAAAGATGCTTTGGGTTCTTCATCCTTTTCCAATCTTCTTTCAACTTGATCAGGCCCTCCGAATCCAGGTTTGGACTTTTGCTTTGTCGAATCGACCTCCTGACTGTATAAGTTACATGCAGAAAGAACCACAAACAAATAAAAAATCTTGTAGGTTTTAAAACTTGGCATAATTTTCAAATGTGACGAATTGGAAAATTTGAATGTATTTATTTAGTAGTTCTATTCTTAAAAAATTCAAATTTATGAGCAAATAAATGATAAACCCTTATTTCAAATTGCTTTTATACACTTTGCCACCTTTTATGACTAAAAGTAGATTATCATCAGAGGCAAGAACCTTAACATCTTTGGTCGGATCAGCATTCCAGATGTTCAAATCTGCCCATGCACCAACTTCTACTACGCCTAATTTTGCCTCCTTATATGGGTCTCTTCCAGGCCCACTCATGGTCAAAATCTTACCACAGTTACTGGTTGCCATCTTCATGATTTCTAAATCCGTATAGCCAGTATCAGGAACCTCTTTAGCACTTACAATGTTGGTTCTTGCAAATTTAACTTCATCCCCAAACATATCAGAACCCAAGACTACGGTTACGCCGTATTTTCTCATCAAAGGCGGAACAAACACAGCACCCTTGTTAACCGCTGCTCCCTTTTCTCTCATATCGGCCGTAAACCACTCTGGAAAACCTCCAGCAAACAATGTATAACTTCCATAAGGCTGCCAAGACCAGAAAACACCATCAGTTTCAGACATCCGTTTAACAGTGGGTTCAGTAATTAAAAAACCATGTTCAAAAGACTTGACTCCTGCATCCAATGCCATGTTATATGATCTATCATGATAAGCATGAACGGCCACATAACTTTCATAGGCGTTGGCCACTTCTACAATAGCTTTTAGTTCATCCAAATTCATTTGAGTCATATTAAGTGGATCAAAAGTAGAAGCTACTCCGCCACCGGCCATTACCTTGATAAAGTTTGCTCCATTTCGAAAATTCCATCTTGTAGCCTTTAAAACTTCTGGCACCCCATCCACGACATGTGTATTTTGGGTCATTGTTTGATAATTACCATCGCCTGGGCCTTCATTTGCCGGGCCCCAATCTCCATGACCTCCTGTTTGAGAAATTACAGGGCCACTTGAATAAATTCTAGGTCCATCTAATTTACCTTCTTGAATTAATTTAGCGATACTAAGGGAATTACCACCAATATCTTATACCAAACAAGTAGACATCACACCATATCGCTATGTAAATCAAATCGGTATAGGAATTTGTATAATAGTAATTGGAATATATCTGTACTTCGCGTAAAACATAAATACGATAATTCTCTGTGAATCTCTGTGTCCTCCGTGGTTTTACTTATATTTAACCACAGAGGACACGGAGACTCACAGAGCTATGGTACAAATTCTCTGTGTCTCCCTGTGTCCTCCGTGGTTTTACTTATACCTAAAAAAAGCACCAAAGAAACCCTAAATTTTAATCAGACTAAATTCTACTCTTCGGTTTTTAGCTCTACCTACTTCAGTTTTATTCGTGTCAATAGGTTCGCTTTCTCCTTTTCCCGCAAAGCTTAATCTATTTATTTTAAGGCCTTGTTGTAAAAGATAATCGTGAACGGCTTTTGCTCTTCTCTCAGAGAGGGTTTGATTAAAAGAATGGCTACCTTGATCATCCGTATGTCCAATAATACTAAGATTATAAGACCTGTTGAACAAAAGGTAATTGCCTAATTTTCGAAGTGAAGGGTAGGAGACAGACAATAATTGATCACTATTCGTTTCAAATAAAATGTTTGGAAGTTCGAAGGTCTCAGAGATTAGAATACTATCTGATTCAATCACTAGAAATTCAGTTTGTTTTTTAAGGGGCTCTTCTACGATTTCTACTGGTTTAATTTTCTCAGATGGAATGCTATGCCGAACGTTATCTCCATAGATTAAGTTTTTATTTTTTTCAAGATCACAATGGCTTATCGTATCGAGCGGACTTAGTTTGAAATCGTCAAATAAATAATAAGTTCTACTAGCTGTATTATCATATTTACCTTTTTTTTCTTTGACTAATTGAATCACTTTTGTGTGCTGATCTCTACTAAAATTACCTATCATCATAACCTTTTCGCCCCCTTTCGCCTTATAGATTTCCTTTACTTGAATCCATTGGTTTGCCCGTATGAAGTTTTTGTTCTTTAAAAGAATACTGGCTTGAATGCCTTCGAGGTGATCATTTTTTAATTGAATCAATAAGGTATCTTTAAATAGTATACCAAACTGATTCAGCATTCTGAATGGTGTTTTATAATAAAAAGAAAGCTCATAAGATTTCCCAGCTTCTAATTCACACAATAAAGGAACTTGTAAAAAACCTCGATCAAAATCTCGTTTTGCATTATGCATACATATCGAAACATATTGATGTCCCTCCTTAGCTCGATTCGTACTGTTTACAGCCTTTTCATCATTGAAATAATAAAAAGCTTTTAAAGTACTAGATCGCCATGCTTCAGGACAACACGTTTCCTTGTATTTTGAACAAATATTGATATCCTCAAAACTTGGATTCGGAATAAGGTTAATTGAATCTTGCTGAGCAAATGATGAAGTATAAGATAAAACTATTGCTAAAAAAGTAAATATTATCGGAGCATTCATTGATTAATATGAGATGTGGTTATCTAGGTCAAACAGTTATATAACGAGTATAACCTAAATTACAATATACTTTAATTCTCCAAATCTCTGTGCACACAGTGTTCCTCTCGTGAACTCAGTGTCCAAAACTCCCTAAATCCCCTGCAAAAACGAAATCAAGACTCCAGCAGCCACTGCAGATCCTATAACCCCCGAAATATTACTGGACATCGCATATTGTAAGATATGATTATTGGGATCATGTTTTAAAGCAATATCATTGGCAACACGACTGGCCATAGGTACTGCACTTAATCCTGTTGCTCCAATCAGTGGATTGATTTTCTTTTTCGAAAATAGATTATAGACCTTGACAGCCATGATGCCTCCAAAGATCGAAATTGCAAAAGCTAAAAATCCACCCACTACAATCATTAAGGTTTCACTATTTAGAAAAGTAGAAGCAGTCATAGTTGCACCGACGCATAGCCCTAAAAATATGGTAGCAGCGTTCATTATTGTTTCAGAGGCCGCCTTGAAAAGTCGATTGGTATCCGATCCTATTTCTTTTACAAGGTTTCCAAAAAGAAGCATACCGACCAAAGGAACAGATGAAGGAACAAGAAAGGCAACAATCGTTGCAAGAGCGATAGGGAAAATAATTTTTACCGTTCGAAGATTATTGATTTTAACTTTATTAGGATAGAGCTTCTCCTGTTTTTTCATATTGATTTTAAGCTCTTTTTTAGTTACTGTGAAGCGAACAATTAAAGGGATGATTACAGGAACTAATGCCATATATGAATAAGCTGCAATGGCAATTGGACCTAATAATTCCGGAGCCAAAATAATTGAAGTATAAATAGCTGTCGGACCATCTGCTCCACCAATAATGCCTAAAGCACCTGCTTGTTTTAAAGAGAAGCCCATTAATACTGCGGAGATCAAAACGGTGAAAATTCCAATTTGTGCAGCAGCTCCAAAGAATGCTAATCGTAGATTTCTAAGCATTGGACCAAAATCTGTCATAGCACCAACCCCCATAAATATAAGTGGTGGCAATAGCCCCGTTTTGATGAGTGAATAGTAAAGCATGTTCATGATTCCGCCTTCCTTTGCTACTTCAAAAATTGACATATGGACGAACTCATCACTTTGAACAACATTCATATTTCCACCCGGGAAATTAGCTAAAAGCAAACCAAAAGCAATAGGAACTAATAAAAGTGGTTCAAACCTTTTTTTGATCCCTAAATAAAGCAATACGAATGCTAATAATAGCATGAGCAAGGTGAACGGCTCTTGGATCAATTCTCCAATAGCCGTCATGTCGTATAGTTTCTGTAGTATTTCTTCCATGTGGTGGTGTAGTCATTCTGCTTTTGCCTGGCTACTATTTTTAACCCCGTTTAAAATTCCCAGGCGAATAAGGGTTTGGTTTTATTCGATCGTAATTATTACATCATCCTCTTCAATTTCTTCACCATGTCTCGCAACGATCTCTTTAACAGTGCCACTTTTATCTGCCGCAATAGCGTTGATTACTTTCATGGCCTCGATATATGCTACGGTATCACCTTCATTGATTTTATCTCCTACTTTTACTGGAATTTCATTGGATTCTTTGGTTAAAAAGAATTTTCCTTCCAAAGGGGCTGTAATGGTTTCTAGATGTGCTCCGGAATTAGTCCCATTTGTGGTGGGAGCTTGTGTTGCTGTTTGTGGAGGTGTTGAAGGGGCAGCTGTATTTGTTATTTCATTAGAGGTAGCATTTTCTCCTTCATAATTGACCGATACTTTAAATTGTTCACCATTGACATTGAGGTGTAGTACTTTGGGCTGATAAGGCGCTGAAGAAACAACTGGTGTAGTAGGTGTAGGGACAACTGTAACTGGATTAGCAGCTTGTTTTCGTTTTTCTATATCTTCAAGAAATCGCTCTTTAGCCTTCCCTGATTTGAAATCTTCATATTGAGTAGGATGCATAGCGTATTCTAATAATTCTTCATCGTCGTCTCCATAATCCCAGCCTTTCTCATCCATTTTCGCAGCGAATAATTCAAGTTCATCAGGATATAAATCTTGTGGTACGCCTTGATAAAATTCTCTTTTTTGTTTTTTGGCTAATTCTACGAGGTCTTTACCTATAGGCCCGGCCAATTTTCCTGAACGACCAAGCAGCATTCCCCAAGTATTTTCGTCAATCATAGACCAACGTTCTTTGCCTTTGATCATTTGCAGGACATTCATTAAAGCCACATTTTTTACATATTGGCTAAATGGAGTAACCAGACAAGGGTAGCCAAGACGAGGCCAAACATATTCAACTTCTTCAAAAAGTTTGATCAGTAAATCTTCTTGCGTAATCTCTGCTTGATTCCTTTTACTCAACCACTTATTGATGCTTTTAAGATTATTTTCTAAATCAGCCATTAAACTCCCCATCATTCCACCTGGTAATCCCGGACCAATGAGCAAAGAATTCATTTTTCGATTCATGGGATTGATATAATACCCAAGGAAGTCATCCATAAACTCCTGAGATAAAGTTCTGGCTTCCATATAAGCTTTAGCATTAAAGTCTTTAACTTGAAAACCAGCGTCTTTTAACATCGCATGAATAGTAAGTAGGTCAGCATGTCCCGTTCCCCATGAAAGAGGTTCCATTCCAACATCAATGATATCCGCTCCATTTTTGGCTGCTTCCAGACTTGAAGCAACCGAAAGACCAGGTGTAGAATGCCCATGATATTGGATAAGTACTTTAGGGTGTCGGCTCTTAATCCCTGCTACTATCTTTCCTACTGAAACAGGCCTACCAATTCCTGCCATGTCTTTGATACAAATTTCCTCTGCACCTAATTCAATATACTGATCGGCAAGATTTATATAATATTCTACCGTATGAATGGGAGAAAAAGTCAAACTCAAAGCAGCTTGTGCAATCATTCCGCCTTCCTTAGCAAATTTAAACGAATTCGCAAGGTTTTGTGGATTGTTGAGGCCATCAAAAGATCTGGAGATATCTGTTCCTTGTTTTTTCTTGACCTTAAACATAAGGCGTCGTACATCTGCTGGTACGGGAGACATTCGAATACCATTAAGGCCTCGTTCTAGCATTTGTGTTTGAATGCCAGCATCATTAAATGGTTGAGTCCATTTTCTAACTGCCGTATTTGGATTTTCTCCAAAAAGTAAATTTACTTGTTCAAATCCGCCTCCATTCGTTTCCACTCTATCAAAACAACCCATCTCAATGATTGGATTTGCAACTTTTAGTAATTGATCTACTCTAGGTACGTATTTACCAGCGGATTGCCACATATCTCTATAGACCAAACAGAGTTTTATTTCTCTTCCCATACTTCAATTTGTTTTGTTGCACAGTAATGCAACTTTGGTTTATATTTAGCTAAGAACGATTTACTTTTTCAATATTAACTGCTTTTCCTTTTCCTTCGGTAATTATATCTACAGCAGTTATTATAGCTGCAATCGTCGATTTATCATTTTGACTGGGTAAAGGGTTTTGATTTATATTTCCATAACTTTTTAATGGGCTTTTTATAGAAGCTTCTGGAAAATACCGATTTACTAAATTGATTAAAAGGTGTCCTGTCAAGACAACTAAACCAAGAATAATAAAGACTGTTATCATTCCTACACCTAAAACAACTAAAGCCGTATTGATTTCTTCTCTCACAGTTTTGATTTTAGTACTGCCTATAGCATGCGCGTAAAGGATACAAATTTAGCAAAACATGCTTAAATGGTTCGCATATTTTTAACTATTTGCAAGAAGAGAAATAATAAATGTATGAATTTTGACGAATTTGTAATATTTAGATGTGGATTTTGAATATTTACTAATAGAAGCTATAAAGTACTATATGATGTTTTGAATGATTGGGTATTTAATTTCAAATTTTTTAAAAAAAGTATTTGTATTAAATTTATTACTAATAAGAATACAATATATTTGCGTCGTAATAAAGAAAAGTACGAATGAGTGATCAAATAAAGGTCTTTAAATTTGGAGGTGCTTCCATTAAAGATGTCGAGGCAATCAAAAATGTTGTCAATATTCTAAATAGATATGCAGATGATAAACTGTTAATTGTAGTATCTGCAATGGGGAAAACAACGAACGCACTTGAGCAAGTTTTGAAATCTTATGTTGCTCAAGATGGAAAAACCTTTGAATACTTTGAGGCGATAAAAGTACAACATCAGGAATTATTAGAAGCTTTATTCCCTGATGATCATGATATTTACGCAGCATTAAATGACACGTTTATAGAAATTGAGTGGGTGATAGAAGAAATTCCTCAGGATGAATACGACTATCTTTATGATCAGATTGTCTCAATAGGAGAGATGGTTTCTACAAAAATATTAGCTGCTTATCTAAATATGAAGGGTATAAATACGCATTGGCTTGATGCCAGAGATGTGGTTCATACTGATAATACGTATAGAGAGGGGAAGGTTAATTGGGAAAAAACAAATAAAAGCGCACAGGAAATCATCCCACCGCTTTTTCAAAATAATAAATTTGTATTGACTCAGGGCTTTATTGGTGGGACTAGTGAAAATTTTACAACTACATTAGGAAGAGAAGGTTCTGATTATAGTGCAGCTATTTTTTCCTATTGCCTGGATGCAGTAAGTATGAGTATTTGGAAGGATGTTCCAGGAATTTTAACTGGAGATCCAAGACTATTTGAAAACGTGTCTAAAATAGATAGGTTATCTTATAAGGAAGCTATTGAAATGACTTATTATGGTGCCAAAGTAATTCATCCAAAAACGATTAAGCCCATCCAAAATAAAAATATTCCACTTTTTGTAAAGTCTTTTATTAATCCAGATGGTGAGGGAACGGTAATATCAAACGAAACGGAAATTAATTATCCACCAGTTGTGGTAATTGAACCGGATCAGATCATGCTACATATTTCTACAAGAGATTTTTCCTTTGTAGCAGAACAGCACCTTAGTTATCTCTTCCAACTTTTTGCAGAACATCGAATAAAAATTAATATGATGCAAAATATGGCGATTAGTTTTTCCGTAAGTGTTACCAATCGACCTAGGAGACTTGCTTTATTGATTGCCAAACTTCAAGAAAGTTTTAATGTTAGAACGGATGAAAACTTAGAACTAATGACTATTCGACATTATAAAGAAGAAATATTGAATAGCTTATTAGAAGGTAAAATAGTATTGTTTGAAGAACGAATTCGAGAAACTGTTCAAATGGTGGTTAAAAATGTTCCGGTAATGAAACGGAAGGTTTAGCGACTTGGACAGGTTTTATAATAATAGAATAAGAAAGTTGAACAAAACTAAATTCATTATGTTTGAATTTTAGTCTGTATAATTAAAAGGGCTATTTTCCCATAAATGATTATTCAAATTAAAATACACTTATGTTTAATTTTTTCAAAAAGAAATCAAAGGTAGAATTGCTTAATGAAAAGTATAAAAAACTTCAAAAAGAAGCTTATCAATTATCGACTTCAAATCGAATGCAAAGTGATCTTAAATATGCTGAAGCACAAGAAGTGCTAAAGGAAATTGAAGCCTTGGATAATAGAGAAGTTTAGGGTCTATTAATTTTTGAAAGATTAAATAGAATGTATAGTATGAAAAGAATCCTTTTCCTTTCCTTCCTTTTTTTCAATATAAATTATGCCTATTCACAATCGAATTGTGATTCTTTGCTTTCTGAGCCACTTATCCATACTAAGCTGAATGATCAATTCAAATGGGATATTGTGATTCTTTTCAGCTGCGGAATTATCCCTGAAGATGTAGAAATAATAGATTGGGAATTAATGTTAGATTATGTTCATAGAAAGTATGAAAATCCAAAATATAAAGACCTTAAATCTAGTATTGAAACTTTCAGAAAAAAGTCGACATATAAAGAAGCTAAGAAAAAAATAGTTTGCGAAAAAATTGCCGCTATAATTCCAAAACTTTCTTATTGGAAAACAGATAAAATTGAGTTAATAAACTGTGGAGTGTCAGAAGAGGAGTTAGAGCTCCTCAAATCGAACCTTGATAAAATAAATTGGAATACTAAGCTATGTTTTGCTGAATTAATAAATAGGAAGCCTTATTTTAAAATGCCATTCGAAACTACTGCATTTAAGCGTTTAGTACTTGAAACAAGCGAATACCCCAAAGTTGAAAATTATTTAAATCCAAAAGAAAAAAAGATTTTATTATTTTTTAAAAGCGATCAATCAGTAAATTGCCACAAAATAGAAGATTTTATTCTTAAGAATGCTCAAGTAGCGAAGGTTATTAACGAGCATTTTGTTTTATATATTTTTAGTACTTCGGATGATACCTTACTTCCCGAAAGTGAATGGATAAAAGGAAAAAGAAATAAAGTGTATAAAACTGTCGGTGAGGTAAACCTCTATTATCAAATGACTATTTATGAAAGCAATTTTCAACCTCAATTTGTTATTATAAATAAAGAAAAAGAAATTAAAATCCAGACCGGTTATATAGAGAGAAACGATTTCCTAAATTTTCTTAAAAACTGACCACCCTGACCACCCTGACCACCCTGACCACCCTGACCACCCTGACCACCCTGACCACCCCAAATAAGCCATTCCACAAAAAGTAAATTCCCTACCCAACTTAGCCAAGAGACTAAAATATATTGCACACCTTGCTCTAAGAAAAAAAAGTAAGGAATAGACATTTGCATGATCCTAAGACTCACAGCAGAAAGGGTTAAAGCATAGCTTCTCATCATCCATTTTCTATGTGCGATGAATTGTTTGTTTCTAGCGGTTTGATATCCTTTATAAGTAAACCAGAACCAAAGCGAAGTAAGTATGATGAAACTCACTTTTGCCATCCAGCCGCCATTGGCATAAAAAGCCATGACCATTCCACTAGGGGCACTAATGAAAAGTATTAGACCAATATATAATTTTCCAATCAAACGATGTAAATGGGGCATCTTATTCAATAGCTGCTTTGAAAATAGAAAAAGGCCAGAAGACAAAACTAATAAACTACTAAAGATATGACTATAAAAAGCGATTCGATAATGATCTAAATGGATAATGAATTGTTTAGTTAATAGAAAATCAATATCCCACTCCCAAGTGGTATAAGGCAAAATAATCATTAACATTTTGAAAGAGAAAAAAGAGAGGAAACCCATCCATAGAAAACGAGAAATAACCTTCATATTTAATGTAATGGGTTTCATCTTTATTTAATTTATTGAAGCTCTTGAATCAATGGAATACGCTGGGGCTTGCTCAATTTCTCCAATTGCTGTTATCTTGAAGGCATCCGTAGCAGTAAGTTTGTAATCTATGATTTCATTGTCTTTTTGCCCATATGTTTGGATATCTTTTTTCCATACATTCTTATAAGTGTTTTTCCAGATGATTGCACCTTTATCACCTTTATCAATAGAGAAAGTCTGAGTGATTTTTGAATTATTATTGGCCAAAGAAAAAGCTTTTGGGGCTAGGAGTTTTTTACTTTTCTTATGTTCCTTTATATTATTACCTTTCAAATCGAAAAGCACAATTTTAAATTCTGAAATTCCACTAGACCAAAAACGATAATAAGGCATGTAGATTACGGCAATCATATTATTGTTTGGATAAAACCTAGCAATAGGTAAAATTTGAGGAGGACCTTGACGAGAAATCAATTTAGATCGTAACTCAGGAATATAATTACTCATGACTGATTGAGTAGTTTGGAAAGCCTTGCTGTTCAACTTTTGTGAGATCTTATTTTTAAGATTCGACTTATCATAATCTTTTAAATCATCTAATCCGATTTGAAAAGGTGTTTCAATTTTTTCAAAATAACTTAAAAAATTTGCGAATGTACGCGTGTTGTCTATTTTTGCTTCTATAACTTCAGTTTGAGGGTTTATAAAAGCTGTACTAGAAAACAGGATACAAAAAAGACCACTTAATGAAAATACTTTTTTGATTGTCATTTTTTTGATTTTTATAAGAATGAACTTCAATGATTAAAAAACTATTCTTTTATCTCAAAGCCTTTTGCTTTTGCTTGTTTTTTGATGGTGTTGATCATTGATTTTTGTAGGCTGGACGCTTTATCATTTTTGCTTTGCTCAGCTTTATATTCACGCCGTTTTTTATCCAATGTTTGAATCTGTTCTTGAATGTTTATTCTTTGAGAAGTAGCTTCCAGAATTTTTAATTCTAATTTCTCAATAGATAATACTTGTATAGAATCAGGCAATGCTTGCTTATTTTTTAAAACATTTTTATCTTTCTTATAGGCATCTACCAAATCCCAATCATCTGCTTTGTATTTTTTAGAACTTTTAAAAACAGCTCGGTCAGCAGAATTTGATTTACTATACTTGATGGCATTTTCATCTTGTACAATTTGATTGTACTTCATTTTTTTACCTTTCTCTCCAATAGGAATATAGGTGTTGTTCAATTGAATATTCAATTGGTTGATTTGATCATCGTAGGGCGTTTTGACATACACCGTTTCTTGATTATGATTGATGTTTAAATACTCACCACCTCCAACAGTAGCTCCATCTTTCCAGTATTCTTTGATTCCAGTATTATAATCTCCACAATAGATCGTATTTATTGTAATGTCTTTTTCTTTAGCATTTTGACAAGCACTAGTATAACTGATCATGCCTTGCGTAAATGGTTCATTGCCTGCGATATAAATTATCTTTAAACCATCCTTATTAGTCCATTCTAAATCCTGGAGAGAAGTATGAATAACCGTACCACAGTATTCTTCTCCGCCATTCGTACTTAAGGCGAATAATTTTTCAGAAATCAAGTCCATATCAGTTGTAAAGGGTGTTAATTGATTAACTTGATTTGCTTGTTTACTTTTAGAGGGATTCCCATATTCATAAAGGGCGATTTCTAAGCTTGTATCTGTTCCATCTTTTTCAGTTCGTGCTAATTCGTTAAGAATGTTCCACAATTGAGATTTTGCTTGTTCTATTAAACCACTCATCGATCCACTTGTGTCCAATAAAAGAGCGACTTGAATTTTATTTTTTGGATTCTCAGCACTCGTCTCGGAGCTTTCTGTTGGGTTTGAGAAAAAAGAAAAATATGAACTTCCAATTTTATTAGAGGCGAAACTTAAGCAATAATAAAGGCAGCCTGCTAGAACAACCAATAAAAATTTACGTACAATCATGACTTTAGATTTTTTAGTTTAGAATAAATGTTGATTTTGTATTCCAGATAAAGCTTTTAGATAGATTCCAAATACATGCCCAATTTCCATTCAAAAAACATGAAAAAAAACATAGACTTGGTTAATGCGCCATTTGGTGAGGTAAACAGACTCTTAAACTTGGTGGAATGGCCATTTTAGCTATTTTTACTAAAAAAACGTTTCCAAAAACTATTGTAACTTTATACTTATATGAATTTTCGTTTTTACATACTGCCCTTTTTATTACTATTTTTTGTTGGTTCAGCTTTTGGCCAAAAAAAAGGTAAAAAGTCATTTAAATCTAATAAGCAGACCAGTCAAATGCTATTGGAGGAGGCTCGGATGATAAAAGATAAGTCTCCAACAAAAGCCATTGAATTAATAGAACGAGCTTTGACAATGTCTCGAAAACAAAAAAGGGGAGGAGTGGAAGGCGAAGCATATCTCCTTTTGGGGAATATCTATGAGCAAATTGATCAAGACGATTTAGCATTGCAACGTTATCAACAGGCGCTTCCTTACTTAGGGAGAAAGAAGGGAAGCAATCAAAAAGCAAAGGCGTATGAACGAATGGGGCGGATTTACCTGGCAAAAAAAAGAGATAAGGATGCTGAACGAAATTTTACCTTTTGCCTAGATAATACTTATGATAAAATGTTGTCCTTAAAGTGTGAAGAGGGATTGATTGATGTTCAATTATTGAGGAATGAAACGATTTTATTGGATTCTATAAGGTTAGTTTATAATCTGGATAGTACGGAAAATGCTCGATTAGAAACAAGACAATCTCGGTATTATTTACAACAAAATGATATCCAAAAAGCAACAGAAAATCATAAAAATACATTTGATCAATTGCCTGTAGAAAAAATCATCTCCAAAGAAGATTATGAACAAATCCAAATAACGCAGGATCAAATATTAAAAAGTGATCAACTCACTAATCAAGAAAAAATTGAAGTTCGAAGCGGAATAGCCAATAATGCTAAATTGAATTTTTCCAATGATGCGCAAGTAAAAGAGAATTTAAAAATTGCAGAATTATATGAAGCTGATAAAAATTATGTTGAGGCAGAACGTTTTATTGAAGTTTCTAAAGATTTGATTAAGCCTGAAACCGACGCAGTTATTGCAGCTGAGGTTTTTAAAAAGTCATCTGAATTAAAACAAAATCAAGGGAAAATTGCAGAGTCCCTAAAGGATTTGGAGGCTTATACTTTATCAAAAGAAAAAGCCATTAGACTTTTAGAAAATGATCTTAAAGAGCAAATTGAAATAGTAAAGGGGCAACAGCAAATTGATTTACTGCAAAGAGATTATGATTTGGAGGAAAAAGATAAATCTTTGATGCAATCTCAATTACGAACGCAAAAGATTATCATTGGCTTATTATCCTTGATATTGCTGGCTTCTTTAGTTTTCTTTTATTTTTTATATAAAAATGTAAAAGAAAAACGCAAAGCAAATCAACGATTATTACTCAAGTCTTTGCGTACTCAAATGAATCCTCATTTTATTTTTAATGCACTCAATTCTGTAAATAATTTCATCGCTAAAAATGATGAAAAAGCTGCAAATAAATTCCTTTCTGAATTCTCTCGCTTGATGCGTAAAGTATTGGATTACTCTCAAAAAGATTTTATTTCTTTTGAGGAGGAGATAGAGCTAAATGAATTATATCTAAAATTAGAACATTTTCGTTTTCGGGATAAATTTGAATATGTATTTCAAAATAATACTTCAAAAGAAGGTTATGATATTGAAGTGCCACCAATGCTTATTCAACCTTTTATAGAAAATGCAGTCTGGCATGGATTAAGATATAAAGAAGGGAAGGGACAGTTGGATGTTGAAATCAAGGAATTAGCAAATAACCTAATTGTCATTGTGAAGGACAATGGAATAGGAAGAGAAAAATCAAAAGCATTAAAAACTAAAAATCAAAAAAAGTATAAAAGTACTGGCTTGGAAAATGTGTCTAAACGAATTGGGTTGATTAATGAGATTTATAATAAAAATTACAAGATCAATGTCTCTGACTTGTATCCAGATAATGAAGAAACAGGCACTATAGTTGAAATAAGTATCCCAGTTTAGGACCTCTAAAATAGATAATTTGAAAAAAATCAGATGAAAAAAATCAATGCTATAATTGTGGATGATGAGCAGGATAGCCGTGAAACCCTGCGAAATTATATTGAGAAATATTGCCCACAAGTAAAGATCCAATCTGAATGTTCTAATATTATTGAAGCAAAAACGGCTATTTTAAAGAACCAACCTCAATTGGTTTTTTTAGATATTGAAATGCCTCATGGAAATGCATTTGACCTTTTAGAGCAATGGGGTGAAATTAATTTTGAGGTTATCTTTATCACGGCATTCAGTCAATATGCTGTCCAGGCTTTTAATCTTAGTGCAGCACATTATTTATTAAAACCAGTAGATATTGAAGAATTAGAAAATGCAGTGGCTATAGTTGAAAAAACGCTGGAACAGAATGAAAAACTAAGTCATGCCAAAGTTTTATTAGAAAATATGGCGGCACTGCATTCACAAAATCGAAAATTGGTGCTTCCTATGATGGAGGGATTTGAGATTGTTAAAATGTCTGAGATCGTATACTGCGAAGCAGAAGATAATTTTACTTGCTTTTATTTTCAGGATGGAAAAAAGAAATTGATATGTCGGAATTTAAAATTTTATGAAAAAGCACTAGATGAGTTTGGTTTTTATCGGGTGCATCGATCCCACATCGTAAACCTAGATTTTATAAAACGTTATATAAAAGGGAAAGGCGGTTCAGTCATTTTGGAAAACGGAAAAGAGATTATGGTGTCAAATAGTAAGAAAGAAGGCTTAATGCAGCGAATTCGGGGATGACTTATTAATAAACATCCAGCCTTACATCTCACAAGTTCCGAAGGAACAATCACAAGCAAAGCGATCACAAAACCCAAAGGGTTGATCACAAGCAAAGCGATCACAGGTCTACCTTCGAGGACGACGATTTCCGCCACTACCACCTCGTCTGTTTCCCCCATCACCGTAAGCTTTTCTGCGGCTTCCTCTACGATCACCATAACTTCCTCGCGATCTGGACTTTTCAGGCGAGACTTCAACTAATAAAGATACACCTTCAAAAATTTGCCCTCTTAAAGCGCTCATCAATTGTTGAGATACTTTTGCATCTATTTCGAAAAAAGCACACTTTTTCATGATCTCAATTTTCCCGATTTCAGCATTTCCGGAATCCAGACCATGATTGATTAGACCAATAAGTCGTTTGGGATTTAAATCATTGAGACCGCCGACATTAATGTACATTCTGGTAAAAGGTGTTCTTCTTCTTTCTTGCCAATCTTTTTTTCCTCGGCTACCATTTTCATTACGTCGACCTTGGCGATCTTGACTATAACGATCAGAAACATTAATGTCTCTGGCGTTTTTATAATATTCTAAAAAACGATTGAATTCAGTTGATACAAAATGCTTGATCAAATCTTCTCTACTTAATGATTCCAATTTTTCATAAATCTCGGGCATAAATGGATCTATCTGTTCATCATCAACCTCGACCTTTTCGATTTTATCAATGAGGGTAAAGAGTTGCTTTTTGCAAATATCTTTTCCACTTGGGATTAATTCCTTTTTAAATTTTATTCCAGACCGTCTTTCTATCTCTCGAATTCTACTACTTTCTCTAGTATGAATGATAGCGATAGAGGTGCCACTTCTTCCTGCTCGCCCAGTTCGTCCACTTCGATGGACATAACTTTCTGCATTATCGGGCAAATTGATATTGATTACATGTGTCAGTTCATTAACATCAAGTCCTCTTGCTGCGACATCAGTAGCGACTAAAATTTGAATTTGTTTAGCCCGAAATCTACCCATGACTTCATCTCTTTGGGCTTGTGACAAATCACCGTAAAGTGCATCTGCATTATAACCGTCGTTCATGAGCTTATTAGCAATCTCTCTAGTCTCTCTTCTGGTTCGACAAAATACAATTCCGTAAATATCTGGATTGATATCTGCGATTCTTTTCAATACTTCATATCTATCTCTTGATTGAGCCATATAGAAAACATGCTCAACATTTTTGGCACCTTCATTTCTACTGGCAACAGAGATTTGAATAGCATTATCCATGTATTTCTTAGTAACATTGATAATATCTCTGGACATAGTAGCTGAAAATAGCAAGGTTTGTTTTTCTTCTGGAGTTTCAGCAAGAATGGCATCCAATTCTTCTTTGAATCCCATTGTAAGCATTTCATCTGCTTCGTCTAATATCACCCGTTCCACATTTCCTAATATTAAACGCTTTCTTTTGATGAGGTCACGTGTTCGACCTGGAGTTCCAACAACTATTTGAGCACCTCTCCTTAATTCGCGAATTTGTGTTTCAATACTTGATCCTCCATAAACGGCCACGACACTTAAACCCTTGATATATTTTGAGTAACTACTAAGATCTTTTACAATCTGTAGGCATAATTCTCTTGTTGGACAAAGAATAAGTGTTTGAGTATCTTTATTATTAGCATCTGTCAAGTGTAAAGCGGGAAGTCCAAAAGCTGCTGTCTTACCAGTACCTGTTTGAGCCAAAGCAATTAAATCCTGATCAGATGAAAGTAGATGAGGGATGGTTTTTGCTTGTATAGGCGTAGGTGTTTCAAAACCAATTTCTGTAATTGCCTTAACCAAATTTTCATTCAATCCTGTTTCTACAAAAGCACTCATATCTTATTTTTTTAAATTAATCTGCAAGGATAGGACTTTTATTTGGGGAATCACCTATGATCTAAGCATTCTTTTAGTAGAATTATAGAAGAATGCTAGATTGAAGAGAGAATATGGGGGTACAAGTCATTAAATGCGCTATATTAATAAAATCATTTATCAATATTCATGAGCTGTTTCTATTTCTATGACTATTGATAAATGATTTATTTTTCATGCAATCGCCAAAATTAATATGTAGCAGTTTTTAATTTTTGCGCAAGTTTTCGGTCATAATTTCCAGTACCTAATTCATTGAGTAATGAAAAATGACTTTTTACTGCATCGTAGAAAGTTTTGTGCTGGTGATATGGAACATCATATTCCATCGCAGTCTGTTTTACAATACTCGAAATATCTTTATAGTGGATATGACAGATATTTGGAAATAGATGATGCTCAATTTGAAAATTTAATCCTCCAACAAACCAAGAGAATAGCGTGCTATCGTTTGCAAAATTAGCTGTTGTTCTTAATTGATGAATAGCCCAAGAGTTTTCAACACTACCCGTTTCATCTGCAACGAAAAAAGCTGTTTCTTCAATTACGTGGGCTGGTTGAAATATTAAGGCTAATATAAGTCCACAAATAAAATGCATGATTAAAAAGCCTAAAAGCGTTTGCCACCAAACTAATTGAACCAACATTAGAGGCAGGACTAACATCAAAAGGACATACCAAATCTTGTGAAATATGATTTGAAATAATGCTGATGTGAAAGTGAGTCCTTGACCGGCAAGCAGGTCTTTTTTGTGATACCTGAAGAGTTGTTCAAAGTCTTTAGCAATAAACCAATAAATTGTCATAATACTATAAAAGAAAGGAGCATAAAAAGCTTGAAATTTATAAATTCCTTTCTGTTCCTGGTTTGGCGAAAACCGCATTACTCCTTTGTCAATATCTTCGTCATGATCATGAACATTGGTATAAGAATGATGTAAAACATTATGCTGAATCTTCCAATTAGCATGAAAGCCTCCAATAAAATTAATAACAAATCCTACTACCTTATTCACATTAGGATTTTTGGAATAAGATCCATGATTGGCATCATGCATTACCGATAAACCAATACCGGACATACCAAATCCCATAATCAACCACATTGTAGTCACTGCCCCAAAAGAGGTGACCACTCCTGTTAGCATTAATATTAATGGCGTAAAGTATAAACAGAGCATAAATACTGTTTTGAATACCATCGCCGAATTGGCATGTTTTGAGATGTTTTTATCTTTGAAATGTTGATTTACCCTCTTTCTTAGTTCTTTGAAAAACTCAGGTTTGTCATCCTTGTTAAACTTAACAGCAGGTGCACTCATATGTTTATGTTATAGTAGTTTTCTGGTAATAAAACCCCCAATTAAAAATCATTAATGTCTGGTTAAATTTTTTATTTAGGCGAAAAAGCAAGATTTTAAAACCAATCAAGACGCTTTGTTATTATGAAAAGCCCTATAGTGGATAAAAAAGACATTTTTGCCGCCCAAAAATAATTTTTAAACAGGCTCTAAGCTAACGATTTTTACTCAAAACTAAGGAAAAAGTGACTAAACTATTTAATATATGATAAGCAAACTATAGTATTCAGTATTATATAGAGTCTATGAAAGACTACTCTTGGTACTAATTTTTTCTTAAAATTTGCTTATTGATAATTCTGTCACTTAATAATTTATATAAAATCAAATATAATCATTCAAACAAATTATATATGAAAATAATGAAATGGATCATCAATGTGATTAGCTTCCTATTGTTGATTGTTCCATACTACCAATCATATGGAGCAACTGAACTTGGGAGTGGAACTTGGATGAACCAATACTTTTTTAGTGACTATACACAAATGCTTTTTCTTTTGTTATTTTATTTGATGTGGATTTCTATTCAATTATCTGCAGACAAGAAGATCGTTAAACTGCTAAAATTCCTTTCAATCCTTCTTTCTTTTTTGTTTATGGTATATTGCTTTCTTGTAATTTCAATACCCATTCAAGATTTTATCCCTTCGATAGGAATATATTTGGTGATGACGATTTTCCCTTGTCTTGTTTTACTCTATACCCTAGAATATATAATAGCGAATAAAACCAAAGAAAATGATTTTGAGGATATTTTAGATTCAGATTTGTAATTTATAAGAGAACGTTAACTAAAGTCCCCTTACTCAAAAGGAAGTAAATCAGGTGCTAAAAAATCTTCTCTTGCTTTTAATGAACTGAAAATGTCAAAGCTATAGTGGCTAGAAATCAATTCCTTAAAGTTATCTTTTAATTGAGGAAACTCCTTGATAAAATCTTTGAAACTATTAGATTTTGATTGTTGCATAAAATGATTAACAGCTTGAACGGCAACAATCGTTAGTGTCTTATGGTATTTGTTACCTGCCCCTACGTGTGCTACAAAACGCTGTAAATCTTTTTGAATATTTTCTTTGGCTTGCTCTAGACCATTGTTAGTTATATTAATCCAAGCTAAACGTAAATGTGCTTCATGACTAAAAATAGATGGATCAAGTTTACAATTGGCAAATTGTTTTTCAAATTCAGCATCGGATAATTCAAAATGTTTCTCCATATTCTTTTGGTCGCTTTTGATTTTATTTATTGCTTGTCCGCAAGAATTGTCTAAGAACGAGTAATTTTTAAAATTTTATTTCTAATTTTTAAAAAATAAACGTTAGAAGGTAAGCCGGATAAATCTATTGTTTGATTGTTTGAATTGATTATTCCCGATAATAGAAGCTTCCCGATGGGGGAATAAATATAATAGTCCTGATCATCTATTAAATCTGTTTCAATTGTCATATAATCTTCTACAGGATTAGGATAAATTAGGATTTCAATTTGTTTCATATCCTCCTCATAAACTGAAGTTGTACTACAAGAAATTAATCCATTTAGATTATATTTTGAAACAAAATTCCAAATTTCTAAAGAAGCATCAATATCCATATTCCCAAAGCTACCTGGCCAATCATGACCACCATTAATAACTTTATAATGCTCAACAGAAACACATCCATCACCATTGTTCCAGGAATAGTGCTCAACTGTACTTCCATCTGCACTATTGATATCAGGCAACTGAACAAATATTGGATTTAAATCTGTGTTATTATAAGTTGTCCAATAGGTGTTTACATCATCTAAGGATACATAGTAAGTAATACCGCCAAAAGAAATTCCATCATAATCATCCTCGGAGCCGTGGATTGTTAGAACTGCTGTAGGATGTGAAGGTGAACATTGATCATAGGTGTCAATGAACATTGATCTTGCTACAAGACCGATTGCAGCTATTTGATTACTAAGTCTACAAGCAAGTTCAAAAGTAAATTCACCACCATTTGAATACCCACAAGCGTAAACCCTGTTTAGATCAATTAAATATTCAGATGCTAAGGCATTAATCATCGCCTCAACAAAGAAAATATCGTCTACTGTAGTTGGTTCTTTATGCGTCCAATTTGTTGAACCTCCATCATTAGGATCGGGTAAGGCTTGGGGATAGACAAGAATAAATCCAGCCGTGTCTGCAATGGGCCTCATATCTGCTATATTAATTTGCGAAGCAATATTACC
>CBDICS010000063.1:0-97995 GCA_965277415.1 Saprospiraceae bacterium | reverse complement strand
GGCCTTAATCTATTATGGTTTAGGAGATTATAAAAAAGCTTTAGAGGAACAAAAAAAGACAGTAAGCATTCAAGAATTAATTTTAGGTCCAAACCATGCTCTACTCGCAGCATCGTATAATAATTTAGCTAGAATTTATATGGAGCTCAACGAATATAAAAAAGCATTTCTTATACAACATAAGTCCATCGCTATATATGAACAAAATTTTGATACTCCGCATCCTAGTTTAGCATCATCATATGGCACCCTGGCTTTAATATATCTGGGTTTGGAAAAACCTGAGAAGGCCCTGGATATTCATCGTAAATCTCATAAAATTCGTGAAGAAGCACTCGGGGCAAACCATTTTAATTTAGTCAACTCTTATGCTAACTTCGTTCAAATATACATTGCATTAGGTGATTTTGAACAAGCACTTAAGGCGCAGAGAAAAGCGCTGGCAATTCAAGAAAAAAAACTAGACCCCTTACACTTGGATTTTGCAAGATCTTATCATGATTTGACTACTATTTTTTATAATATCCAGCAGTTAGATAGTTCGCTTTATTATGAAAAAAAAGCCTATACGCTTTGGAAATTAAAACTTCCTTCAAATCACTCAAATTTGAGATTGGCTGAGATTAATTTCAGTATTTTATACCTTAAAAAAGCAGAACAAAAAGAGGCCGATGGGAAATTCTATGAAGCAGCGCAAGCTTATTTTCAAGCTTCGATATTCCAATCTAAATTAAATAAAAAAACAGAGGCATTAGAATATCAAGAAAAAGCGGTAGCTCTAGGATTCAAGGACCTCTCCAAAATTACCAGGGAACCGGCCTTCCAAATACTTCATCAAGAACCCAGATATCAAGCCATCATTCAAAAGCTAAAAAACGAAAATAAATAGAATCAGGATATTGTCGACTAAAAAAACTCTTACTTCTATTTCTACTCCCAAACTTATCCCAAGCATCCCACATCTGCTTAGCTTTCCGATCTTCTTTGAGTCTCGTATATTTCATGGTAGTCTGGAGCTTCTTATGACCAACAATTTTTTGGACAGTTATTGACTCAACTCCTCGCATCATAGATATACTGATGTAAGTTCTACGAGCAGTACCTCACTTCAACCTTTGTGTCTTCGCGCCTTAGTGGCAAAATATAAACTTCTAAACGGAGTACAATTTCCAAGACCGTTTCAACGATTGACCCTCCGATATCTATTGAAAAATAAAAAGTCTAAACGGAGTACAATTTCCAAGACCGTTTCAACACCAATTTGTTCTTTGCGTCTTGCTATGATGATGTCTAAACGGAGTACAATTTCCAAGACCGTTTCAACCCTTGTTTTTTATAAGTTACTGATATATAGTTGCTTAGAGTATGAAAAAATCCTTGCAATATGGCCAAATCCGGCATTGAGGTCTCAAATTAAGTATTTCTACATTTGTTTTAATGTATTAGATAAAGATACAATTTTTTCGCCTGTTAATTATAAAACATCGAAGTTGCACTTCCTCTAATGGTTCTCCTGTTTTTGAATTGTTCTTACTGGTTTTAATGCTATGGACTTTTGCTTTTATTTCGGGTAAATGGAGTATGATTTTCAATACCACTTCGACCAATGCATTTAGTAGGCTCTAATCGATTCAATGAGTCTAAACGGAGTATAAATTCCATCACCACTTTAACCTGGGATCTCGACTATGCAGAATGGACAATGTTTGTCTAAACGGAGTACAATTTCCAAGACCACTTCGACTCTAAGGTTGAAATACCAAAGGTGGAGGAAAAGCGTCTAAACGGAGTACAATTTCCACCACCACTTCAACTATGCATTACACACGGAAACAGGAGAGTTCCTTATGTCTAAACGGAGTATAAATTCCACCACCACTTCAACAATCTAACCCGTGAATTGCGGAAACCATTGATACGTCTAAACGGAGTACAATTTCCAAGACTACTTCGATCCTTGTTTTTTATAAGTAACTGATATATAGTTGTTTAGGCTGTAAAAAAATCCTTGCAATATGGCCAAATCCGGCATTGGGTCTCAAATTAAGTATTTCTATATTTGTTTTAAGTATTAGATAAAGATACAATTTTTTCGCCTGTTAGTTATAAAATATCGAAGTCGACTTTTCCTAATGATTCTCCTGTTTTTGAATTGTTCTTTACTGGTTTTAATGCTATGGACTTTTGCTTTTACTTCGGGTAAATGGAGTATCATTTCCAATACCACTTCGACTTAGGGTTTTTTCATTGTTTTTAATTACTTTGTCTAAACGGAGTACAAATTCCACCACCACTTCAACGATCCTTAATTGTCGAGCGAGTCACGCATTTAAGTCTAAACGGAGTACAATTTCCAAGACCACTTCGACACTACGATAGATCGAGCAAAAACTAAACCCAATGTCTAAACGGAGTACAATTTCCAAGACCACTTCAACCTCAGAATATTGAAGCATTCGAGCACCAAACCAGTCTAAACGGAGTACAATTTCCAAGACCACTTCGACTCAGTCTTTTGTCACGCTGCTGGCTTTATGTTAGTCTAAACGGAGTACAATATCCAAGACCACTTCAACTATATTATATTATTATTAAACCTTTTAAAATTATGTCTAAACGAAGTACAATTTCCAAGACCACTTCAACTTCTAAAACCGATTGGAATGATTGCAGATAAGTCTAAACGGAGTACAATTTCCACCACCACTTCAATCCTTGTTTTTTATAAGTCGCTGATATATAGTTATTTTAGACTGTGAAAAAATCCTTGCAATATGGCCAAATCCGGCATTGGGTCTCAAATTAAGTATTTCTATATTTGTTTTAAGTATTAGATAAAGATACAATTTTTTCGCCTATTAGTTATAAAATATCTAAGTCGATTTCTCTAATGGTTTTCCTGTTTTTGAATTGTTCTTTACTGGTTTTAATGCTATGGACTTTTGCTTTTACTTCGGGTAAATGGAGTATGATTTCCAATACCACTTCGACTTTGTTGCTAAATTACATTGTAGCGACTATAATGTCTAAACGGAGCACAATTTCCACCACCACTTTAACGGTGCTAAAAAATCAATGTTGAAAGTATTATTGTCTAAACGGAGTACAATTTCCAAGACTACTTCAACCATGAACTTTGAAGCTTCTGCTGACAAAAAAGGTCTAAACGGAGTACAATTTCCACCACCACTTCAACCGTGTCTGTTTTGTTGGACTTCATGGGACTAATGTCTAAACGGAGTATAAATTCCACCACCACTTCGACAATGCAAACTTAAAAGTAGTTAGAATATTATTGTCTAAACGGAGTACAATTTCCAAGACCACTTCAACAATCAGGAGAATTGAATGCGAAGCAAGCGGAAGGTCTAAACGGAGTACAATTTCTAAGACCACTTCAACCCTTGTTTTTTATAAGTAATTGATATATAGTTGTTTAGGGTGTGAAAAAATCCTTGCAATATGGCCAAATCCGGCATTGGGTCTCAAATTAAGTATTTCTATATTTGTTTTAAGTATTAGATAAAGATACAA
This sequence comes from Saprospiraceae bacterium, assembly GCA_965277415.1. Taxonomy (GTDB): domain Bacteria; phylum Bacteroidota; class Bacteroidia; order Chitinophagales; family Saprospiraceae; genus JAHDHW01. Next base: position 94,461 of record CBDICS010000063.1, on the reverse strand, counting down.
TTTTTTCGCCTGTTAGTTATAAAATATCGAAGTCGACTTCTTTAATGGCTCTCCTGTTTTTGAATTGTTCTTTACTGGTTTTAATGCTATGGACTTTTGCTTTTACTTCGGGTAAATGGAGTATAGTTTCCAATACCACTTCGACGAAAGGGACACCTGAATACGCTTATGCGCATTGGTCTAAACGGAGTACAATTTCCAAGACCACTTCGACGCTACGGAAAATATAAAATAGAGGTATGGAAAGTCTAAACGGAGTACAATTTCCAAGACCACTTCAACATTCTACGACTTTTTCTAATTATGATCATCATCGTCTAAACGGAGTACAATTTCCAAGACCACTTCAACCCTTATTTTTTATAAGCCATTGATATATAGTTGTTTAGGGTATGAAAAAATCCTTGCAATATGGCCGAATCCGGCATTGGGTCTCAAATGGAAACATTTTATATGTATTGAGTTTGGTATACTGAAATTTATTTTTTTTCAAAAAAGCTTGTCACCCGACCATAGCCTAAAGCAGTTGATTGTCCAAGTCGTAAGGTTTGTGGTAATTGAAAATTAAGAGAGAAATCGACTTGATAAGCTTGCTTTTGTTGTTGATGAAAGACTTGGGTATTGGTCTTCAACATTTGATAATGCTGCAGTTCGACTTTAAGGAAATATTGATTTTTATCATAGCTAAATCCAATATGATTAAAGAAGGTCATGAGGTTGCCAAAGAGATATTTCTCGAGTCGGACTTTCCGCTGTTTCGGATTTTTGGTATAGGCAAATTCTTTTTGGATGTTTTTGCTGAGGATGAAATTATTTATGCGGTACTGTCTTGCTTGTTCGAGGAATCGCGGGGTATAAAACTCAGTAGATTCGACGACATTGCTACAGTCGATCAGGGCTTCGTGCTGAGCAAGTTGATACCAGAGAATCAGGGCTTTGACGGCGGGTGTTCCGACGGCCGTCCAGTCGGTGATGTGTTGGTATTGATCGAGTTGAATCCCTGAATAGCGAATCTGATCATTGTGAAATAATTCGATGTCGATGTCTTCCTGATGGCAGGCTTGCGGATAGCGACGAAGCAGGTCTTTGGCTTTGACGAGCTGATCCATTCGGATACTTGCACGAGTGGGCAGGTTTTCGTTGAGTAAGCGTAGGTTGAGGATTGGGGTGGGGTGGATCATGAGGGTAAAAGATTTTCTGGTAAAGGAATAAGATCTCCTACATTAGTAGATGGATCATGAGATTCTACGACGACGGCGGCTTGTAGTCGCGGGTCGAAGGTGGCTATCCAGCGGGTAGGGTGGTAGTAGTGGATAAGGAAGCCGTAAAGCCAGATGGGGCCACGACCGGAGAGCAATACACCTTTGTGGGCAAACTTGTGTTTTATAGGATCTGGAGGATTTAAAGCTTTTAAAGCTTCCGGTGCTATGATTCCATTGTTTATATCGAATGCTATAAAGGCATAATCATCAAATATTTTTATTTTAAATGCTACTTTCATTATTAGTCTCTTTTATTGCTTGTTCGAAATTTAATTGCTTAAAATTGGAAGTGGGCTTAATGGGTTTAAGTATGATCTTTCTATCTTCAATATGATCTTTTCCGTGGACGACATACCAACGTTTGTAATCTGTTAGTTTCCCAACAATTTTGGGCCCCTGTTTAAAGTCAAGATTATTTAATAAGATTGTTAATTCATAGTGTAGAGATAAAATACCATTGGGCTCTAATTTGATAACTTCTGGGGTTTTTAAATCAAAAAAAGGATTGAAACTCAAATGAGAATTTCCAGTCATTTGAGAGCCAATTTGTTGAGCCCACATTCGGATGTCGCCCTCAGAAGTAAGGTCGGCATAAAAACAAGAGAGGTAGCATTTTTTGTTGAAAGTGTAATGAATCGTTAGTGTTTTGGGCAGATTGTCTTTCCATGTTTTATTATAATTATTCAGCGCTAATCCCATAGCGACAAGTAAGGTGACAATACCTGCAAATGCGTCAAAAAAATTAGTGAATACTTGTTCGGTCCAATCTTTAGAAAAAGCAATAAGACCAGAAGTTATGACTGCTAAAACAAACAGAACTGTCAATAATTTACTTTTTTTAGAAGCATGGCAGATCGCATGTTTGAATTGTAAGAGAGAAGATATTTTTTTCATTGATAAGGATTTAGTCTATGCACTTATTTTTAAATTCTTTAAATAATTTTTCAGGAGCGTTTGGATTAGCTCTAGAACTAATCCAAACGAAGTCTAATTCTTCTTTGAGAAATTCAACCCACAGAATTTCTTGTGAGTAGTATGATTGACTTTGTTAAGCATCTTTTCCTGTGATTTCTTTGTAAAGTTCGAATGCACGATCTTCGCCAAGCCAATTATTAATGATGGTATGCCATTCATAGAGATCAGTATAAGATTTTTCAATTTTGTCCCAATCTTTTTTCGTCTTCCTGTCGTCTTGATAGATAGTTTTAATTTTGTTTTCTAAGCTTGGTTTAAGTATATCGGGAATTGCAGCGATGTTCTTTTTATTCAAAAACTTCTTAAGACCTCGAACGTTACTCCCTTCTAATTTCATGTCACCTTGTTGAACTTCTTTCATTGTTGCTACCTTTTGTTCTATTGAAACTAACTTGCTTATTCCAATCACTTCAGAATATTTAGGCAATGACAAGCCATCTTTTTTATAATTAATAAATTCATTGCCTTCTCTACGAGGAACATCAGGAATAGATAGGAGAGGATATACTAACTGATCATCTTGTTCTTTATCTTTTGGTTCACTAGCCATAGCTAGTAATTCAGTCAAAGAAGGAGAATTTATCCATTGAGGAAATTTCGCCTCCATTATATTTTCGAAAGCAATAAGGTAATCCTCTACAGGGTGATTGAGGTATTTAAGACCTTCGATTTGAGTCGCTACTTTTCCATAACCAAAAGGTTTTGCAGCCCCAATAGAATGAAAGAATTTATCACCTTGTTGATGCAGTGTAATCGATGATAATAAAGCACCAATTTCTACTTTTTTGAGATTATGGAATCGAATAATACAATTAAATTTTGCTCCCGTTTTTAAAGGTCTGAAAAAAGAAAAAACGTTAGGATTATTTAATTGATTTTGATCGTACTGTCTTTTTTTAACAATTCTATGAATGGGATACCTTTTAAACCCTCTAATTTGTGCACCATTATTCATGAAAGTTCTAAAATGATTTCCTGTATTTGATTGATCAATATAAAAAGGGAAATACGATGCCTTTGGGCTTGCTAAGATTTCTTTAGAAAGTTCATCTGTAGGGGTGGCATTGTCAGAGAAGGCATGTGAAACCATCACTCTTCCTTTTAAAGCGCCTGCTTCTGTTTCCTTATCAGTTGTACCGAAAATAGATTCTGCCAAATCCTTTTTATAAAAGTCATAAGAATTGTAAGGTAGCGTTTCATGAATTGAGTATTCGTAAGGTAGTTTATACATATAGGCCAAACCAAAATGTTTTACCTTTATACTAGTCAAACGATTAAAAAAAATAGGGACTCTTTCTCCTTTTTCTAGTTTTCTTTTCCAAAATTTCCAGTCCTTAGAAATATTATTCGAATCATGATCTAAGTATATAAATTTAAAATCCTTTTTTTGTTTTTCTGTAATTTCAATGAATAGTTTATCTACTTTTGATTTTAAAAAAACAAACTCGTAAAATTTGCCACTTGATTTACGATTGGGAGCTTCAGTTCTTCTACTGGATTGTCCAGTTAGTACAATCGTACCTTCGATTCCGTCTTTATCTTTAATCGCCAATGTTTTATATTCATCTTCTAGGATTTTGAATCTATGGGTTAATGTTGATTTAACCTGATCGTATTTATATTTTGCAGTTTTATCAATTGGATTTTTATTTAGAAATTCATTTCTAAAACGAGTTTTCAAGATTGGATCTAAATCTTCATGTGAAATTCTTAATGGTTTTCCACAATCTTCTATTTTCCAATCTCCATTTTTATCTTCAAAAAGCCAACCACACTCTACATTGTTGGATTTGTAAGACCTCATGTAGAGGCTGTTTTTTGTCAAATCTCTAAATGAATATTTATCGTCAGAGATTTGTTTTATTCTACCTTTACTTAAAATTTCCAATACGTTTCTTATCATCCCCTTTATTGAAGTGGCTGGAATAAAATACTCTTTTTTACCTTTCTTTTTTTCTATATTAGAAAAGGAAAGATATTTATCTAAAACTTCTTTTTCATCAGAACTTATAGGTCCATTTTTTTCTAAGATTTCTTTTGCTTGATCTGCGATTTCCTTACTATGCCCATTTCGAATAAAAATAGGGGTATGCGCAGTAATGCTAAACTCAATGGAACCACTTTCTCCGTCTTCGAAGGGGATATCATGGTTAACCTGATTACTCCAATCTGGAAGGAATACTTCCTTTTTTTCTTCATTAGGAGCAGGAACAAAATTATATGGTGATTTTACTTCAGACATCTCTAATTATTTTTTTGTTGATTAAATCCAGTAAAAATTAAAGCCCTCATTTTCAAAACATCCCAAGACTCACAATTAGGGTCTGATTCAGGAATCCAGATTTGTTGAAAATTGACTCTTTTTATATGATCACCTAAGCGATGTGATAAATAGGATACCGATCGTTGTTTAATATGCTTAGGAAATTTACTAAGATTGTATTGGTAGATTTGAGTTTGTCCGGTATGTTTTATCAGGATAGAAATATTCTCCGCTTTACAATATAATAAAGCTTCTACAATGTAAAGACTATCCAGAGGGGCGATAAATTTTTCGCCTTTTAATACTTGAGGATATTGGTGTTCCGATCCCCATATATATCCTTCATAATCATGATCGGGGATTTTGCTGAGGTCATTATATTTCATTTCCATAAGTATATATTTTAGTTTCGTTTTTAGATAAAGTACCAGTGAAGATACCATGACCTTTAGTGGTCATTCCTCCTAGTGGGAGTAAGCCTTTACAGATATCTTTTAAAGTATTTTCAAAAGCCAGTTCTATGTTTTCGTTCTTTGATTCTTTTTTCTCCAGATAAATATCAACTTCGATTGCACCGCCTCGCTGCGAAACCTTTTCGCTGAAAAGAGCGCCATTAATCGCCCCTCCAGTGAATCGATCGATTGCTACATGATTGATAATGGTGTCATTATCAATGTCTGAAATATAGAGGTCGTCAATAATAACTCGTCCTCGAGAAGGAGTAGCTTCTTCTTCACCCGCTTTGACTCCAAAGAGGTTTGCTACCGCTTCATTATTTATACCAATATGTTTTTTGTGTAAAAGAGAATCTATTTTGTCAGCGTAAATTTTTTCCAATTTGTTATAATGAAAACAAGTCCGATGACTGATTGCTCCTTTGATCGAAGAAGCTGGAATGAGTGTATGAGAGATGAAATGAAATGCTTGATCTGTCTTATTGTAAATAAGTACTTCTTCTTCGATTGGTTTATTGTCTACTTGCTCATCACCGTATCCGCTTCCGAAAATAAAGAAGCTATCTGGCGTCAATTCAAGCTTATAGTGTATGAGTGCATTACCTTGATAAATGAGTTTATCTTCAATACTTTCAAGACAGTCATTCTTGCTGTTGAAAGAAGGATTAAAATTGAGATAAGCTTCATAATCAAGGGAGTCGTTTAAATTGAATATTTTTTGTTTGCAAGATTCTACCTTTAATTTTCCATAACCGTTTCGAGTCCCTTGCCCCAATCTAAAAAGTGGATTTTTCAATTGATTGAGTACGGAGTACCACTGGTCAGTTTCGGAGTCATTTCCTTTGACTTCCATTTCAAAAATAAAACGGCAGCCATTATAGACTACTTCATTTTCAAAGAGACCTCCATCTTCTGTATCTGCTACTCCTTTATGTGTGATTCGGACATGTTGTCGGGAAGGCAGGTTATCAAATTGAGATAAATATTGTTGATAAGGAATTGTGCCGTCAGCCATTAGACCGTCTGCTATTTTTCCATCTGGGAAAAGTAAGTAGGCAGAACTAATTTTTATTTTTGAACCGAATCCCGATTCGATTTTGTCTACTTGTTCTTCCTTAGGCTTTGCTTGGTTTTCCGTTTCTCTTTTTTTGATTTCTTGAGGGCTGAGTTGACAACCGAAAAATCTTTCCAATTTCATTTTTTCGGCTTCGGTTTTACCATCTTCTAGCGCATGACGTAAGACCCCCATAAGAGAAGTACCCTGAATCATCGGAAATCCATAATGGTCTTTTTGAATAAGGGCATCTTTTATAAAAGAGGTCTCCCCAGAGCCTACGAAAAGCGCAGTCTTCGCTTCGAGAATGATTCTGGCAATATATCGATGTGTATATTTCATTTTTATTGGGTTTTAGGTTCTGAAGGTTCTATTTGTTTTAATTTAGCCATTTCAGCAGCTAGCTTAGCAAAGTATTCTGTAGGTAGATTTTTACTTTTTGCATAAAGGATTTCTTTGAGCAATAATGTTTTCAATTTTCCTTTTTGCTTATCCCATATTCTTTCGGCAGCTACTCCGTTCATTAAAAAGCCTAGATTATCTTTTTTAATGGCTTCATTATTCCCAAAAAGCTTTGTTCTTAATTCATCCATAGATTCGGCTTTGATGGCCAGCTTTCTGATGCCTCCCCATTGACTGGTAGAAACAGTGCGAAATAAAGATTTGTAAGTATTCCCATTAAGGTCTTTCTTTCCGATAAATTCTTGGACTGTTTCTCCAATTGCTAAAGTATCTTCTACTAGTTGTCTTTTGATTTTTAGATATTTCCCAAGGGAGCTATGAATGGTTTGTTTATTAGGAGTATCTTCAGTCGCTTCGTATTTTTTTAATTTGATTGTCCATTTTGCGTTTACAGGATCTGCATGTAAAAAGGCGGGGTTGTAAATTACCCTACCCAATCCTTCAGAGTGATAGGCTCCTACCATTGAATAATTGGGGGATGGAGGATTGGTTTTATCTTTTAAGTCAAAAACAATAACGGATCCTTTTAAAATACAATCCCGTTGAGGGTCAGTACTATCTCTGAAGGCATTCCAAGGAGTGTAAGAATAGGTTCTGATTTGAGAAACTGCAAAATTGATACTTAAGTCCTGTTCTTCTAATCCGAAATGTTGGGGTGTCGGTAAAAATGTCGATTGCCCGTATTCATTAAAAAGACAAAGATTACTTTCCGCATAAATGATTAATTGATCATTAGAACAGGCTTTACTTTTATAATGATCAGTAATATCATCTTTTGTTTCTATGCAGATCTGACCATATTGAGCGGACTTAGATTTGCCTATTCGTTTGTTACCAATCAAGGCTTTAGTGACTTCATTAATATAGGTCTTATCTTTAAATTTTACAGCAAAAATAAATTCCTGACCTTTCTTGATTGATTCAAAGCCAAACATAGCTTCGTCTTTTGATTTTCTCGTCGTTCTATCCTGCGCAGACTTTAATGCAAAGCGTTTTTTTACTTTTATAAACTGATGTTTACTATTTAGATAACCACCTCGATGTTGTTTGAGTTGAATACGATCCAACTCTGGGTCAGGAGTATCTTTGTTTTTTTCTAAAGAGTGATGTACCCATACTTTTGCTTGATCTCCTGTTATGTCTTTGTTTAATTTATCAACAAACAAATTAAAAGGCATGGTATAGGCAGGGGTGTTTTCGATAGAAATATGAGCATCTCCAAAAGAGACAGCACCTGAATGAAAAATATCGAAGGCTTTGTTTTCTTTTTTAAATTTGTCATAAGATCGAGCTACAACACCTAAGAAATTACTACCTGGAATATAATCGAGGGTCTTCATATTACCTTCGGTAGCCAAAGAAGCATTGATAACCACATCGGTTTTTAAAGTGCATTTAAAATATTTTGTTATCATGATTTTTTATTTTCGAAGTGATAAAATTTGCAGCGCCCCAAACCACGGTTGCGGCCGACTCCAAAGTGTCGGATGAGTTGGAAAGCTGTTTTTAAGAGTTTGGTATCACTTTCTTCCAAATCACTGATGTAGCCTACTACTTGTAAAGGCATAGTTATTTGACTTACTCGCAATGATTTATCTTTTGCAAGACCGTTTTTATCTATCGCAGTAGAGGCAATATTTCTGTAGAGGTAATCAGAGAGCTTATTATTGAAGATTTCATCTTGTTCTTGTTCGGTTAAGTTGGCATCTGAAAAAAAGGCTTTTCCTTTATGGGATTCATGTCCTTCTTTGGGATTATCCATTTTGCCAAATATTTTTTTCAAATCTTCTTCACTAGCTTTTTCGATATCAATTAAATCCCGGACTGCATCTTTGACCAGACCTTTGATTGTCTTTCCAGGAATATATGGGAGTTGTTTATCATTTTTGAGGACTAAAGCATCTGCATCGGTAGCTGAATCTAGCCCTGCCCCAATATGCCAATCCGATAGTATTTCGATTTTATATTTTAGTTTCATGTTAGAGGTGGTTTTTAAAAGCTGCTTAAAATTAAAAGATCATTGACTTTAGATTTACCCTTTTTTATAATGCTGTCTAATTCTAGTTTTTTATATAAATCTGAATTGACTTGTTCCATTCGTTTCTTTAAGAAATCCGCTTTTGATTTATCTTTATGGAGTTCGGCAGACCATTGTCGGAGTTTGGAAACAGGGTTGGAGTTTCTGTTTTCTTTTTGTAATAAAAAACCCAGAGCTTGGTCCAATTCACTAATTTGCGCGATTTCTTTTAAAGACTCTTTTATTAGATAAGGGCCATATTCAAAACTGATTTTAGAAGCCTCGGCAAAGTGTGTTCTTTTTCTCATTGACTTAAGGTCATCGATAAAAGAGGCTTGAACTTTATAAAAATTTAGCGCTGAAGCTGCTTTTCCATCATTGGCCTTTTTTAAAATTTCTTTCGTTTCTCCAGTTAAACTTTCAGCCAAGTGTATACCATAGTGAAAGGGATAGGATTCTTTAATATAAGCGATGCCTGCGCAAGCACTAAGTTTGTCTTCGAAGTTTTGAATTTGGTAATTTGCCTTGAGTTTCTTAAACTCCGTTTTAGTAGCGTCCTCAAACTCAAACAGGTATTTTTTGGTAAAATTAAAAGCTAAATCCGCTCGGATAATTAGAGTCAAATCATCACCTCCTAGAATGACAGGTCTTAGTGGTTTTCGTGAAGGCATAGTAGTATTTCGGTTTTCTTCTTCCCATATAGGCAAGACGATATCATTGTAGGCAGATTTAGTGGCATTAAGTGTAGCCCTTTTAATGGCTTCTGAAAAATCGGTATAGAATTGTTTTTTATCTTCCCCATCGGATAATTTCATGTTTTTTAATAAAAGACCAATCCCATTACCATCAGCATGAACGATAGCTAGCCAACCATTTTCATGACCTTTAGTGATGTCTGCCATGTCCATTGGAATATCCTTGGCTAGCGCATTTTGATCGCCGCTAAATTTTTTAAATAAGGCTAGAGTTTCTTCTTCCGATTTTTTATTTTTCTTTTGAGTAGCTCTATCAATAAACTTTTTATATGTAGTCTCCTCAACTGCGACACCTCCTGTTCGACGAGCTCTTTTTAATCCCATAAAGCCGATGTCTATGGGCATTTCTGGTTGATTGCGTTGAATTTTAAGTTTGCTTTCAAGAAGTTTTATGTTACTGTCGAGATCATTGGTGCATTTGACAACTGCTTGAGAAAGCGTAATACCTGGAGCAAAATTATTGATTCGCAAAGGAAAGTATTTAACAATTTTTTCGCATTGGTCTTGATTACCAATTAGCCTGATACCACCAGCGGCAGACATGATTATATCTAATTTAGATGTATCAATTCCTTCTTTTTCACAAAATGCGGAAAACTCATCATCAAATATATCATCCACCAACTGACTAGCCCCAACAATCTCTTTCAGTTTGTTGGTCTGGAAAATAAAACTTTGGATGCCTTGTACACTGGCACCATAGAGGTATTTTGTCATGTTTTTTTATTTTTAGGTTTAAAAAGGGCTTATTAAATTTTAGTTTTCCAATCGCTTAATTCTTCTAACCAAAGCCAGGGATTACCGTATTGATTCTGATTTCCCAATCGCCATTTTTTTTTGTCGAAAGTCAGTTTCTTTTGATATAAATTGGAATAAGGGTTTTTATTGTTTTTTAAAGATGCCTCTAGCGGCAGGCTGACACCAAATGTTCGAAACCGCGTAATACCTATCGCATTTAGTTTATTGGAAATATCTTGCAAGGTATCGGTGAGTTGATCCCAGGTGCTCATTCCTTCAAAACTATAAATTAGTAAGAGATAGCACCAGGGGGTGCTGCTGTGAGTTTTGAACATTTTTACTTGCCGCTTCAATTGTGGTAAGAAATTGTATTTTCGATCACCTTTAAAATCTGCTAATTGGCCATAAGAGCAGATTTCACAAACCCCGGATTGTTCATTACCTAAATCTGGAGAACGAAGTTCCAGATCAAATTCTCGTTTTTTTATAAGCTTATGATGGATGACTTGGCTAAAGGTAATCCGGTCATATTGAAAAGGTTCACTAACAAATAATTCGAAAAACAAAAACTCAAAGGCAAGACCAAATGCTTTGGTACCTGCTGGGTATACTTCCTCAATATGATGTCGGAGCAAACGACCTAAAAAAGTAATTTGATAGGACTTATATGGAATCACTTCTTTGATCAAAGCATTTTGAATCATTTCTCGATAAATAAAGCGCTGAATGTTTTTATCTTGAAGTGCATCAAGTGAGTATTGTTTGCTTGCTGTTGTCGTATTAGTTATTGGATTAGCGCTTAATTTAGCGAAGCAATATTGGAATATTTCCAGCTTGGTCCAGTCAAAAGATAAGGGAAGCGGAGGTATTTCAATGAGATTATCACTACGTTCATAAAGATAAACTAAAGGTATATTTAGCAATTGTCCAAGAATAGTCAGGATCGGTGTAATGCCTTTGTAACCGCTGGTAATATTTAATAAGGCATCCAGCTTTATTCGTTTATTATTTATTAAAATCCGTTGCTTTTTTGTATTATGGATATAGTTTATTAATGCTTGGATTCCATTATCTTTAAATTGATCGGAGTGATTGATTTGCAAACCTGATATGGTTTTAATTACAACATTTTTTATGTATGGATGAGATTGGTAATAGTCTTGGATTAATTGTGCCGCTAAAGGCGAAGCTTGACTGTCTGTTGCTAATAGGTGTAGATGGAAAGTAGTACCTTTCCATTTTGGATGTATGAATAGTTGATTGATGCTTTGGATTTCGGCGCTTAGTTTAAAGGTATCCGGATTATTATGCGCTTGATAATTAGAACTATTTTCTGATAAGTCTTTTCCTAAAGCAAATCGTTGAATGACCATTTCGAGTAGTAAGTCTTTTTGTTCTTGATCGGCAGCATTGGCAAGACAAGCAGAAAAAGCTTGATTTAATATTGGTAAATCAGGATGACTAATTTCTTTTACCCAATGTAAAACATTGATAAAAATAGAAATGCCAATTGGGGTGAAAAGGTGCTGCATTTATTAACTTTGTTTTTAAAATTTCGAATGCCTTATTTACTCGAATATAATGCAAACCCGCTGTCTTTTAGTCGTTTGTTAAATAGACATTTTTTAGTGTTTTGACGGTAAAATAAATATCATTTAAATTGATTTTTAATTTGTAATTGTTTGATTGTTAGTATGTTGGTTAGGTTTAGAGATTGTAAAGTATAACAAAAATGAGTAGGTTTTTAAAGAGTAAAATGTACAAATTGATTAGTTTGTTGACAGATGCTGAATTTGAGGAACTTGGTGATTGGTTATGTTCTCCTGTTTTTAAACCATCAAAAAAAATGATTAAAATCCATCAGATAATCAGTAATCATAGAAAATCAAAAACACTTTCGGGGCTTACTAAAAAGAATTTGTATGAAATGTTATATCCAGGTAAATCTTTTAAGGCCAGTTACTTTAATAATCTGATTAGAGAATTTACGGCTCAGACGGAAGCGTATTTGATTTGGTCAAGTAATTATTTAAAAGAAAATAAAAAATTAGCTTATTTCAGTGAATTGAGGAGAAGGGGAGAACATGATTTGTTCTTTAGGGAAAGCACTGAATATTTGGAAAAAGAAACTAAAAGGGAATATGACTGCTCTTTTAATTCAGGTTTTTTATTTCAGTTGCATGAGCTAATTTATCATCATGCGGGTAATCACTCTAAATATAAAACGGATATTGCAAACTTAGAGAAAATGCATAGTCTGTTAGATGTTTTTTTTCTGGAAAAAAAGTTGGCCTTATTGCACGAACAAAAAACGGAAGCAGATATAAAACAAGTGGCTTTTGATCAAAACCAGCAGATTCATTTAAATCCCTATTTTGAAAAATTGAATAGTCCTATTATTACACTTTATCAAAAACGGATTAATCGCCTTGTCCCAGTTAGTATGGATTCTTTCCATTCTTTTTACGAAAGTTACCTCAGAGTATTTGACCAGTTGCCCGGCTTTGAAAAACGTATTTTCTTATTGGTCTGTATAAATGATGCAGTTGTACTAACTACTAAAGGAGTCAAAGGAGCCAGCCTTCAATTAATGAATTTATATAAGTTTGGAATCCGGGAAAACCTACTATTAACTTTAGAAGTTATTACACCTATTATGTTCAATAATATAGTTTCGGTAGCTGTTCAAGAAGATGAAATTGTCTATCTACAGGATTTAGTATGGCAATATCAAAGCCTTTTGCCGACTCAATGGGGAGCGGATGCAATCGTTTGGGCGCAATTGAATATTGCCTATGTTGAGGGTGAATTTTCTTATGTCAACGAGATTATTATGGAACACCAGTGTAGCTATTGGCTCTACAAATTGCAATTTAATATATTAAAGATGATGGCTTTATTTGAATTAGTCGTTGATGGCCAATATAAGATGAAGTCGATGGATGCTTTGGCAATGTCTTTTAAAAAATACGTAGAACGAAACGATAAGAAATATCAATTTCGACCACAGCCTTATGAAGCATTTATTAAGTATACGCACGATCTGGCTAAATTAAAAGTAGCAAAAAAAATATCCAGCAAAAAAGAAAAGGAAGCATTTTGCTCGAAAATAATAAACGCTCCAGATTTGTATAGAAGAGATTGGTTGATAGAGAAAATAGAATTGTAAAATATTAAATCCGCTATTCAGTTAAGAATAGCGGATTATTTATCATTTCAATTTAGATGTTTTAACCTAAAATTTCTTCAATGATAATCAGAATAATTTCAATAATACTCATGATCTATTAAGATTTGTATCCGGAGGTCTGCAGCCCCAACCGAAGAGATGAAAAAACATTCATCATGCTCTTCTGGTATTCCGACAAATCTTGTTTAGCTCAAAAAAGAGGAGATATGGAAAAAATATCTGATTATGTTATTGAATAATAACCTCATTTGGTTATTCTGCTCCTTATAACGGAGAAAGAGTAATAAAAATTTCCTTTGATGGAATTTTTTTAATTGAAGAAGAAATATTTATTAATCATACGCTAGCCCTTCACCACCACTTTCATCACAACCCCACCACTAACTACCATCCTAAGAAAATAAACCCCACTACCCAAATCTTCAATAGGGATGAGGTCATTATTCGAAATTGCTCCTGCATTAATTAATGCACCAGCTGAGTCCCATAAAGTAAAAGATATATTTTCGGAGATAGGTAAATCAAATGCTACTTGAATATATTCTTTTGCAGGAATGGGGTAAACACGAACAGATTGATGGTCTAGATCCTCCAAACCTGTAATGGCGTCAATCGTAAAAGGACCATATTCCAGAATGCAGCCATCATCATTAAGCACTAGGGTATATTCTCCAGCACTCAGGCCAGTAGGGTCTGCGGCTGTTGAAACAAGCATACCATCCAAATACCATTCATAAAGAAAAGGTCCAACTCCTCCAGAGACTGTGGTATTAAAATATCCAGTATTTTGTCCATTGATATCATCTCCTGTTTCGTCCAGTACAAAATTAGGCGGCTCCATAAAAGGAATCGTAAAGGACTGGACTTGGTTACAACCATTGGCATCACTAATGATCAATTCATAGAAGGTATCCACGCAAATTTCGTCTGGAAGTCCGCTATAAGTATAAGGAGGTGTCCCACCAGTTGTAGAAAATTCAAGCTCAAACCCACAGCTTTGATAACATTCCGCCTCAATAATAAATATATTAGATTCAATAAAATCAGGGCTGGTTAATTCAAAAATACTAGAAATGGTCAAGCCGTCTGCATCTGTGACCGTGACTGTATATTCATCTGCACATAGACCAGTGAATACAGGAAAGTTAGATACTCCTCCATCCAATTGATACGTAAAGGGGGCAGTTCCTCCTGTAACAGAAATGGTAATGATACCGTCACATTCGCCAATGCAGGATGGCGGCGTACCTTCTAGACTAATGGAGATTGGACTAGATGTGCAAGCTGAAATAACCTGATCGACTGAATTGCAACCCGTATTATTATTGCTAATGGTTGCATTGGCACCTGCACTCAATAGCTGACAAATTGGTATGATCGAACAATTACTTAGGTCATTGTCTTGAACATCCAAATCTCCACTAATCGCAATGGCATGATCCAAGGCAGAGATATCATTTAGCATAAAGTTCTGACGGATGATTAAATCTCCATTGATGGTATTGAGGTTTTCGAGGCCATCAAAATTTGATAAGTTAGTACATATTCTGATATCTAATGTTCCATCGACCATTTGCAAATTGGATAAAGGAGCAAGATTGCTAAGACTATGTGCTGCTGCTAAGTATACATCTCCACCAATTGAGACAATTTGGTTTAACCCTTCAAGAGATTCTATATTGGGACAATTGTCAATCGTTAGCCCCGCATTGATTGCATTGATATTAGGAAAACCATCGAGATTAGTAAGTCCATCATTACCCGTAATATTAATAGAAAATCCGACAGAAGTAATATTTTGAAGACCATCTAATGAACTTAAGTTGGGATTTTGAAAAATTAAAAGATTACTACCTACAGAGTTGATAAATGAAAGCCCCGAAATATCCGTAATATCAGATGGTGGCTCAGAAAAGGTAGTTCCAATTCGCAAGACGCCGGGCACCTCTGCACAAAAACTATAATTTGCAATATATTCATCTACCTCTGCCTGGGATTCTAATTCTACGTTTGGATAATTATTTTGCCCAAGAAAAGGATTCGTTGTACCTGTACATCCTGTAGCATCACTAACGGTTACGCCATAAAGACCAATACAGAGATCATCAATATCTTCCGTCGTTGCGCCGTTTACCCAATTATAGGTATAAGGCGGTTGCCCTCCAATGACCGTCAAATCAATAGAACCTACACATCCTCCGCAATAGGTTTCTGTAACTTCAGTCGTTAAAGTCAAAGAAAAATCTTTTTCAAAATTACTATGACTAGGCTCATCTGATTTAGCATAAGTAGCAACACATAAAAGAAGATTCAGTATTATAAAAAATGATACAGGTAAGGATAAAGTTGTAGTTTTCATTATTTGTTTTTAACAGCGAAAAAATATTGTTTATAAGTCAATTACTAAATTCCCAATCAACCTTTTAAACAAACTATTACAAAATATGGAAATTGGAGAATATATTAAGAAAAAAAGCACACTTATTTGCCTAATTGTTAGGTATTAGTCTTTAGAAGAATACTTGTCAAAACAGCCCATCATCTCCGACCTCTTATCAAACTTAGTGCCTTAGCGCCTTAGTGGCAAAATCAAATTTTCCCGTCTTATCAGCAAAACATAAATAACAAAACACTCCATCACTTCCCACCCTTATCAAACTTAGTGTCTTAGCGCCTTAGTGGCAAAAATAAAAGGCAAAACACATCACTTCCCCTCTCCCAAAAATATCCGCTGCAATTCCTTCTTAGTTACTTTGCCCATTACATTTCGCGGTAAATCGTCTTGGATAATATACTTACGGGGAATTTTATAATTAGGCAGTTTATCTTTTAACCAATCCTTTAATCCTGAAACAATATCCTCCCCATTTTCCAAGATAAGGCTTGCACCAATAAGTTCTCCCCATTCTTCATCCGGAATACCTACGACACCACAATCTTTGATTGCAGGATGTTTCCGTAGTACTTCTTCAATTTCTAAAGCAGATATTTTATAGCCGCCTGATTTAATGATATCCACAGAGTTTCTCCCAAGTATTCTATAATACCCTTCTTCAAAAGCGGCAATATCTCCAGTTTTAAACCAGCCGTCTATAAAGGTCTCTTTAGTCGCTTCAGGTTTGTTCCAGTACTCTTTAAACACGTTCGGCCCTTTGACTTGTACCTCACCAGATTGACCAGCCACTACAGGAGTATTGTTTTCGTCCGCTATACGTATTGTGATGCCTGCAAGTGGCTGCCCTATATGACCTGGTCGCCGTTCTCCTCGATAAGGATTGCTAATGGCCATGCCCATCTCGGTCATCCCATAGCGCTCTAATAGAGTATGCCCACTAATCGTTCTCCATTGTTCAAGGGTAGAGATCGGTAAGGCTGCAGAACCGGATACCATGAGTCGAAAATCTTTTAGCGCTGCTGAAATTTCCTGTTGCGCCTGCTCTGGTAAAGCTTTCCAATAATTCATTAGTTTATAATAAATAGTAGGAACAGCCATGAAAAGATTGATCTCTTTTTTGCAGAATAGATCAAAGATATTTTTCGCATCAAATTTTGGTAAAAAGGCACAACAAGCACCAGTCCATAAAGCACAGCTCAAGACGTTAATAATGCCATGTACATGATGAAGCGGAAGAATATTTAAAATATGATCGGTTTTATTCCATTCCCATGACTTTACTAAAGATAAGATTTGTGCTTCTATATTTTGATGAGTACTTACAACGCCCTTTGGTTTACCTGTCGTTCCGCTTGTATATAAAATCATTGCTCGTCTGTCAAGTGCAATATCTGGTAGCCTTCCTTTTCCGTCTGCAATGGTTTCAATTGGAATCGCTCTAAGTTCAAAATTATCAAAAAGTGCTTGTATTAATTCCGCATACTCTTTTGAAAAAACAAGCGCTTCCGCCGCCGTATCTTCAATCACATATTTGATAGAAGTATAAGGATGTTTGACACAAAGGGGAACGGCTATTCCACCTGCACGCCATATTCCCCATTGGATGCTGACATATTCAAAACCTGGACTTACTATAAAAGCAATTCGAGCTTCCTCAAGATCTTTTCTACCGTTTAAAAGCCTCAGTGCAATTTGTTCTGACGCATCCAATAATTGTTGATAGGTATAATTGGTATGATTGCTTTTGATGGCAATCCGGTCTAAATGATTAGAAGCATTTTCAATTAAAGTAATCATATTTGACAATTTTGTTTTTTGAACGACGAACGATGATTCAACTCGTAATCATTATTCGTTTGTAACAAATGAAAAGCAGTCCGCATGAAAAACCAATAAATTTACAGCCTTTTTTACTAATATCAACTTATTAGAAGACTTAGTCTGATTTATACTATTTATCGGATAAAAAATAGCGGAAATTTTTCTCCCCTCCATCCTCTTTGCTATATTTATGTCTTGTCCCTAAGGGATGCCAGCCATTGTGTAGAGCATTTTTTTAAACAGGTTCTATGTGTAGTCAATTTTTTTAAAATGAATGCTAATAACTTTTATTTCAATCATATTTTAGGTGAAGACGCCAATAGTTTTCTCTCTAAATTTCAAAGTATTTGGACAGCTCATCTGGATACTTTTCCTCAAAAATATCGAACAGGTAGACAGTTTATTACTGGTGCAAGATTTAGACCTGTTTTGGTTTGTTGGGGTTTTACCTTAGCAGGGAATGAATTAAGTGAAGAACGCAAGGATGCCATATCCCAATTAGCTTTACATATAGAGTTACTTCATAAAGCTACCCTTTTGATTGATGACTTGATTGATGAAGATATATCGAGGCATGGGGAAATGTCATTTCATACGGAGTTCAGTGATCATGAAGCAATCTTATTTGCTATTTACCTATTAGGTGATTCTTTAGGACAGTTGTGCAAAGCACTCGGTGATACGATATCTAAAAAGGAGTATTTTGAAATCTTAGAATTGTTTAGTGAGACGATTAAAGAGATGACACTTGGCGCTTTGATAGAAGTCAATATGGAGAATAATCAACTCACTTCTGTTAAGCTAATCGAAAAAATAATAGAACACCAAACGATTTCAATTATAAAAAACGGGCTTTTAATTGGTTATAAATACGGCGGTGGAAAAGTTGAATGGTCTGATACAATTGAAAAGATTGGTTATGATTGCGGTTATATTTTTCAATTATTAAATGATTTAGAACCATTTGCTAGCTTTACGCTAAATGCTCATCATAAAGGTGTTGGAAATATTGATATTATTCGATCTCGAAAAAATATTGTAATCGCTTTATTATTCAATCAATTAGAAAAGAAAGAAAAAGACTTATTTCAACGATTTTTCAATTCAGATGAATATTCAGATAATGAAATATCCATGGTCATGCATAAACTCTATATAAAATATGAGGTATTAGGATTGATGTTAGATAAATTAAATCAAGCGATGAAAAACGTTAGAGAAAATATTGACCTTCTTTTAGAAAATGGAGTGAATCAGTCACTAATACATGATTTTAAAAAATTCGTAAACTTCGTTTTATTAGAAGCTATAAATAGAACAGGCCCTAATGATAAAGAAAAGCTTCTCGGGGTTTTGACTTTATAAAATTTTAGACAGTCTTTACATTATGATTTTATATTGTTGAGAAGTAAAATGACCTGACTTATTAAAGTTAATAAGGCTACTGAAAAAGTCAAAAAACTTTCAATTGATAAATTCCACTCTCGAATATCACTAACTTTTTTTTGTACTTCTATCAGTTTGTCTAACTTTTCAATATTATCTTTATTTTGATCTTTCTGTGCACATTTTAGACTATCCTGAATTAATGAATTGATAATTCCAAGATGGTTATACTTTACTTCTTTTATTATCAAGTGAATTTGAAATAATGACCAAATAAATAAGGAAAGAGGTATGATTCCTATCAAGGATAACCATAGAAATAATTCTATTCTAAACCAATATGGACTGTTCGTTACGAATAGTGCAAAAATAAAATAAAAAGCGGTTATTAAAAAGGTCATCAACCACCAATAATTTTCAATCCTATTGATATATTTATTCGGAAGATGGAAAAAGGGAATTTCAATATTTAACTTTTGAATATTTCCGAAAAAGGGAATTAATTTAATGAAAATAGAAAAGCCATGAAATGCTGGAATTATGAGCAACATAACTTCAAAAAGAATAATAACATTGGCCCAAATATTTTCTAAGGGCATTCCTAAATTTATTATTGTAATCAGGACGAGAATAGCACCAACTAATATTATAGAGATCGAAATGGGAGTAAATTGGAAAATATTATTTTTTATTTCTTCAAATTTTTCTTCAATCTCATCCTTGTCTACAAGAATGGTTTTGTATTTTTCTAAAGTCCGACTCAATTCATCAAAAAGATAAATGTATAATATAGGAAGACCTCCTAATAATACGGAAAGGGTTATCCTTGTTATGCCATAATAAGTCTCCTCAAACAGTAAAACAGCTAGTTCACTTAAGAGGTAAGAAAGTACCGATACTCCCATCCAAAATGTCCAATATGGAATACTTTTAAAGGGAATTAATCGTCGATAAGGTATCATTACATTGTTTTTAGCTAAAATTAAATGAACATTTATATTAAAGGATAAACGAAAAAATGAAAGTTAGTAGATCAATTATTAAATGCCCTACATGCTCTAATATACAGAAAAACAATTTCTTTACGCAGTTATTGTTAAATAATGAAATAATCTTATTATTTTGATTGAGAGTCTGTTTAAATTTTGTGCGCTTAAGCGAAAAAGATGTTTTTGCAGCCTAGGTAATAATTTCTAAGCAGGCTCTAATCTCGACTTTAGCATTTATGGAAAGCATAAAATGAGATTCTGAGAACTTGTCTACTTATTCAAGTAAAATAAAAGGTTAATAATTAGTCATTTATGCTTTTTTCAAATTAATCTTGTAAACTTCTTTTTAATTATTAACCTTGGTATAGAAGTATGATGTTTAAAAGTAAAAAGCAGAATGATAAGGATTAGCAGAGTCCGCGGGTTGGGAATGTTCAAAAACGTGGGTGCGGGAGCCTGGTGTGTCCTGAAGGCTGAAAAGCTATGTTGCTAATAAGATGGAGGAATCGACCCTCCGCAGGCTGCTGGTAGTAGCCGCCTGCAAACCACCTTTTGGTGCTTTATCTGTGAGGATAAGGTATTGAGCGAAAAGGGAAAAGGGTAGAAAAGACTATTCAGGTAAGTTTAAAGGAGCTGAACGGAAGTGAACCATTGAAGAAACGTCGAAACGCTGCAATTACATCAAAACCGAGTGATCTGGCACTACTCGGGATAATCAAAGCGGAAGAACTACTTACTGGCTTTGGGGTGTACGGCGTAGAAATGGCAGGAACTTTAAGCAGGCTTATTAGCAGAACAGGAGAGATCAACATCTAATGTTAAGGGAAAAGCACAAGCTGGAAAGCAAGGCTGATATTACCAAAGTAGATGTTGAAGTCGGACTATGCCATAGTAGTGTTGAAACTTCTGTAATGGGAGTGGAGCGAAGGGCATAGCTCATTCAGTTTTAATTATTTTAACAACCAAAACAAAAGGGAGGATTAAAATGAAAGAAACAAAGTCACATAGCAACACGGATTTAGGTATTAAAACCTAATCAGTGAGACTGAATGAGAAGAGCCGTATGAGCTGAGAGGTTCACGTACGGTTCTGTGAGAGGTTCGGGGTGAGACTCCCCTTACCTACTTGACACTTGCGTGTTAGCATTTTTTTGAACTAGAATTTTGGATACTTTTTTTCAATGAAAAAGTATCAGTAAAAAAAGTCTTGCCTTAGCAATGAAATGCTAAAGTCCAACTTATAACCTGTGCCTAAATATTAGACAGCACAAACTAATTTAAATTTATGTTTTTTTTATTTTCTAATACTCCAATTGTTTTCAAAACTAGATACACAAATAGTTTGCTTAGCATATCAATATGTTTTTACATGCTAATCTCAAGTAGTTTATTAAATGATAATGATCGTCCAGCTAAAAATACTAATGAGATATTTATCGAAAAAGAATCTTTTCAACCGAATCTTCTTTGGAAAGAAAGTACGATAGAAATAAAGGCGGAATCTATGGATGAATTTAAAGAATTACTTCAGGAAAAAGATGATTATACAACATGGATTGAAAAATCTATAATTGTAATGCCTCTTGAATTAGATGAGGCAAACGAGAACGCTGGTTATTTTGGTCTTTTATTTGATTCTCCAATATTTAATACTAATGCAATCTGCTGGTCAGAATTAAAAATGGTCAACCAAAGGCAAATGAAACTTTTTCTAAAGAAAGTTAAGCCAAAAGGTAATATGCTTAAGAAATGGGAAAGTATCATTAAAAGTAAAGGGAAAGATGCAGGTTTTGAAATTAATGAATTTGAAGCAGTCTGGACTTTTACTGAACTTAGCAAAAATAGATTTTTAGTAAAATTAAAAGTAGGTGTAGAACCTCCATTGAACAAACTTGTTAATATCTTTATGAAAAGACGTTTTAGAAAATTTGTTTCCAAGGTTGCTAAAGGGACTTTGAAAAAAGTAAAAGAAAAAATTGAAAATGGGAAGTAAGAACCTCATTGAATTTAAACATGCTCTTATTAAGCGGACTCTAAGAATATCTTTTTTATTCATTCCCCAACTTATCTAATCGCATTAGTCAGGACTAAGCTAATTGGATTTCCATATCATTTGGATTTCAAAACTGCCAAAATTACTATCTTGTGGCCTTTAAAACCTATGAAATTGTTCGAAAATACCTATTTCTCGAAATAGCAAGCATTTTTGAACAACTTCTATGTACCGTTTCATTAAACTTTCGAAAACCTTAGCAAGATAGACCTATGTCAGTAGACCAAACAAAATTTAAAGATATCATCGATTATTATGATCATACCCGCTATGATTATCGAGTAGCCTGGGATAATTCTCCTACACCAGCTGTCCATTTTGGATTTTATGATGACAGGTCAAGTGATCATACCACTGCGCTAATGAATACCAATCGAGTACTTGCTGAATGGGTAAATATTCAGGAAGGCGATCTTGTTTTAGATGCAGGATGCGGAAAAGGAGGATCTTGTTTTTGGTTGGCTCTGAATAAAAACGTAAAGACTATAGGAATAACGCCTGTTCAAAGCCAAATAGCAGATTGTAAAACGCAAGCGGAAAAACTAAACCTTCAGAAAGAGACTTCCTTTGTTTTGGCAGACTATTGTAATACGCCTTTTGAAGATGAAAGCTTTGATGTGGTATGGGCTTGTGAAAGTTTATGTCATGCTAAAGAAAAAGCTGATTTTTATACAGAGGCTTATCGTTTACTCAAACCTGGAGGTCGCTTAATTATTGCAGAGTACTTACGTACAAAAAGACCTTTAGAGGCGAAGGATGAAACCTTGCTGATGTCTTGGCTCCAGCCTTGGGCCATAGCAGATATTGATACAGAACAGGAACACCTCAATCATGCTGCTAATGCAGGTTTTGATGCTGTTCAAATAAAAGATGTGACTAAAAACATGAAAGTTTCTTTGAGTAATTTGCATCGAAATTCTACCAATTGGCTATGGTTTAGTAAAATACTAAAAACAATAGGCCTTCGATCTAAGGTACAACATGGAAATATGTGTGCTTCTATCAGACAATTTGAGGCATTGAATAAGCAACTTTGGTTTTATAGTATTATTTCTGCTGTCAAACCATGAATTAGAATGAATCATGTCAGCTTTTTGTCTTAGTTCAACCTTTTTAAATTCAAAGTATTTATCGACCTTTGCGGCACTATTTTTTAAAAAAAACTTGAAACCTGCAACCAAATTTCCATTTTTTACATAAAACCAAGAAAGGATGACTACCATAAAACTTTTGCTTCATCCTAGAACTTTAAACCTAACCAAAAAAACTATTTTCTAGATGAAGGAAAAAGAACTACTTATCAGATCCCAAAATGAATCTTTCCTCAGCGAATGGAGGGAAAAAGAAAAAACAGCACTTGAATTATTACAGATTGTTGGTGAACTCAGATTTGATCGATCAATCGAACTCGTTTTTTTTAGAAGAGATATTTATGATGCTCGACCCAGCGAATTGATAGAGATTCATTCTATAGGTAAAAACTACATCGACAAGCCTATCACTATCGAAACCAGTTTATCTATTGCACATGCTATTGCTAATATCACCAAACTCAATCCATCTAAAATTGATATTGGAAAGCTGTGCACAGAATGGATCAAAGAAGCGGGGCAGTTTACCAATATGGATGAGTTTGTTACATTTAAATTGAAAGATTTTGTCGGAGGAGATAAGGAGAAACCAGAAGCAAAAGATGTTGTTCTATATGGGTTTGGAAGAATCGGAAGACTCGTTGCAAGAAGAATTGTTACCCTTACTGGAAAAGGAGAACAGTTGAGGTTGAAAGCTATAGTCCTAAGGCCAAAACTAAAAGATAAGTATGAAGAGGCTAGTAAACGAGCAGCACTTCTTAAGAGAGATACCGTGCATGGTGATTTTCGGGGTACTGTTGATGTAGCACCCGATGGATCAGAATTGTTGATCAATGGAAGTAAGGTTGCTTTGATTTATGCTGGTCATCCCTCTGATATTGACTATACTCAATATGGTATCCAAAATGCAATTGTTATTGATAATACTGGTGTTTGGAGAGATAATGAAGCATTAAAAGTGCATCTTAGACCTGGTATTGCTCAGGTTCTTTTGACAGCCCCGGGTAAAGGCATTCCGAATATTGTCTATGGTGCGAATCAAAATATGCTAAATCTAGAAGAAGATAAGATTTTTTGTGCAGCTTCTTGTACGACTAATGCCATCGCTCCAATTATGACTGTGCTTGATAAGCATTTGGGTATTGAGAAAGGGCATATAGAAACGATTCATGCTTATACCAGTGATCAAAATTTATTAGATAATTTTCATAAAAAGCCAAGACGGGGTAGGGGAGCAGCTACGAATATGGTATTGACTACCACTGGAGCGGCTAAAGCAGTTTGTAAGGTGCTCCCGCACCTTGATGGTAAACTTACAGGAAATGCTGTTAGAGTTCCTACTCCTAATGTTTCTCTTGCGATTATGAATTTAACGCTTAAGGAGTCAACATCAGTAGTCGAAATAAATACAATTCTCAAGGAAGCAGCCATGAATGGTGCTTTAGTAGAACAAATACACTATAGTAATTCTACAGAATATGTATCTTCTCAGGCAGTAGGCATGACCAGTACATCTGTACTTGATGCGCCATCAACAATTGTATCAAATGATGGAAAAACAGTAACCATTTATGCTTGGTATGATAATGAATTTGGCTATACCTGTCAGGTCGTTCGCTTAGCGAAACATGCTGCGAAGGTTCGAAGGTTTTGTTATTATTAGAAGACTGAAGACTGAAGACTGAAGACGGGAGGCGGAAGATGGGATACTCCTGTCTTCCGTCTCCTGCCTTCCGTCTCCTGCCTTCCGTCTCCTGTCTTCCGTCTCCTATCTCCTGTCTTCCGTCTCCTATCTCCTGTCTTCCGTCTCCTATCTCCTGTCTTCCGTCTCCTATCTCCTGTCTTCCGTCTCCTATCTCCTGTCTTCCGTCTCCTGTCTCCCGTCTCCCGTCTTCTTACTAAATCCCTTCACCCACTTTTACACCAACCTTATTATTCTTTTTATCGCATTCAAAAACAGATAAATAAGGATCTAATTCCAAGATGATGTATGGAGTGAATTTGGTCATTTTTTGGATATTCAATTTAATGGTACCAGTATATTTTTGACCAGGGTATAACTTTCCTTTGGAATGGTCAAGTCCTTTTTGGACAAAATCACCACCAAAAGTCAGTGAACCTTTAGTCAATTTATCTCTCGAAGAGAAATGAGCTTTTAAAGCCATGTTTTTCTCTTCATTCTTTCGACTATTAATTATGGTTGCTGGACCTTCACCCAGATTGACAATCGTATATTCGATTGTAACTTTACTTTTAGACTTTTTTATGACTTTGATAGATTCAAAAACCAAGTCAGCACAGGCGTTTTCATCATAATCCTGATGTGTATAATTAAAACTAGAGGCCGCTAAGGTATTTTCAAAATCATCTGAATTAACACCCTTTTTTGTAAAGTTTTCAGGTTCTTTATTTTTATCTATAGGTTTTGCTAATCTAGGGTTTTCTAATATATCCGTTACCCTTTCATCTTTTTGGTCTTTGTCTTGTGCTTTGATTGGTAATTTGATGGAAATCTTTTTATAAATTTTTCCTGATGAAATATGAAAATCATGATCCTGTATTGCCGCTCGAATTTCTTCAGCATATGGTGTCAGGGATGATTTATATATACTTTCATCAAAAATTACAACCAGTGAAGGAGGCGGAGTAATATTTTTTCCAAATAATAAATCTTTACGTCCTGTATTTATTGGTGTAAACTCAATCTTGAGCATATCATTTTTCGAAGTAGTGACGGATAAATCAGTCAATGCAATGCGATAGCCTATGTATTCTGGATTTTCGAAAGACAAGAATTCCTGAATAGAATCTAATGGTGTACCATTTAGTTGTACTGCAAATACCACATTGATAAAAATCAGTAGCGTTTTGATTTTCATGGATTAATTTTTAATCTCAAAAATATGTTTCAACAGGGGGAACTAATTTAGTATGTGTATTTGTGATAGGAATATTAACGATAGAAAGCAATTTTTATTCCATATGATTTAGTGTTTACTTATAAGTGTCTTTAAATCAGTGTTTTAAGTTTTGAGAAAATTATTCTTCCCCGAGAATGTTAATCGGCCGATCAATACTTTCATCTAAGGAAATAAATGTCTCAGTCCTTTGGATTCCAGAAATCATTTGGATTTTATCATGTAAAACATCTCTCAAGTGATTCGTATCTCTACAAACAATTTTTGCAAAAATGCTATAATTACCCGTAGTGTAATGGGCACCCACGACTTCTGGAATTTTTTTTAATGATTCAGCGACTTCTTCATATAAAGAACTCTTATCTAAGAAAATTCCTAGAAAGGCGGTAATATCATAACCTAATTTACTGTGATCTATTGTTAGATTAGCACCAGTTACAATACCCATTTGAGTAAGTTTTTTCATTCTAACATGTACGGTACCACCAGATACATGAACTTCTTCTGCAATTTTGGTATAAGGCTTATTAGCATCTTGCGTCAAAATGGAGAGAATTTTTTTATCTATTTCATCTATTTCCATTACTTATTTTGTTGAAGTTGTTCAAAAATGGAGGTTGAATCTAGTTGTAAGTGCTTGAAGATCAAGACGAAGCTATTTTTGAGTTTCGTACTTGAAAAGTACGAGAGGAAAAAAAGCTGAAGTATTGGGCTTCAATGACTTGCAAATAGATCATCTATCTATTTTTAAACAACTTCGTTGTTAAAAAGACCTCAAAGAGTCTAATAGTAAAGAATGTACAATTTAACAATGATTTTTGTGAAAATGATAATGGAGGCCTTCTTTTGTTTTAAATTTGGCAAAGAAATTTCAACCATCTGACTACCTGCAACGATCTCTCGATTAAAACGTTATACCTAAATGAGTATATAATTCTCTTATAAAATGCTAAAGATTTGTAAGAATTATAAATAGATTCTATATTGTTGGTCAACAATGGTATTTTTGTAAGAATGATTTTAGAATCATATAATCCTAAATTGATGTGAATGGTTAATCAAAGCGAAAAAGATCTCGGAAAAGTCAATATATTACTTCCTTTACTACTCTCTCTCTTTTTAGTTGGAGGAATGCTTATTGGATTTAAATTAAAAAGCTCCACAGTAAACACAAATGGTGCGTCAATTCCAGTTTTATCAGCTGCCGAACCCGGTAGACTTGAGGAACTAATACGGTATATCGAAGCACGGTATGTTGATAATGTTGATCGAGATGAAATGACAGAATCAGCCATTGCGACTTTACTGAAAGAGCTTGATCCACATTCGAACTATATTGCTGCTAAAGACCTTAAAGCTGTTAATGAACAACTCGATGGTAATTTTGAAGGAATAGGCGTCGAATTTATGTTATTGGAGGATACAATCTTGGTCGTGAGCCCAATAGCTGGCGGACCTTCAGAAAAGGTAGGTATCCTTGCTGGGGATAAGATTGTAGAAATAGGGGATTCTCTGATTATTGGTAAAAATATAAGTAGCCGTGATGTAGTAGCTATGCTGAAAGGGAAGAAAGGATCAAAAGTGAAAATCGGCATCTTACGTGGTAATAATTCAGGGATAAAACATTTTGAGATAACCCGAGATAAAATTCCTTTACATAGTGTAGAAGTGGGGTATATGTTGGATGAGAAGACAGGATATATTAAGATCAATAGATTTAGTGCGACGACTTATAAAGAGTTTATGGGAAAACTCGAGGATATGGTTGAGCATAAAGATATGGAAGATCTAATCATTGATCTTCGGCAAAATCCAGGCGGCTATCTTCAAGAAGCTACAAATATTTTAAGTCAACTGTTTAAAGAAAAGGATCGTTTACTGGTTTATACAGAAGGACGTTCAGTCAGACGCAATGAATATGAAACCACAGGAAGGCCATATTTTAATATTAAAGATGTGGCTGTTCTGATAGATGAAGGATCTGCATCTGCAAGTGAGATTGTTGCTGGAGCTATTCAAGATTGGGATCGTGGAGTAGTGATTGGACGCCGATCATTTGGTAAAGGATTGGTACAAGAACAATACAGTTTAAAAGATGGTTCGGCACTACGATTAACTGTGGCTAGATATTTTACTCCGACAGGACGCTCTATTCAAAAGAACTATGATGATCTGGATGCATATGATAAAGATGTCTACAGTCGATATGATTCCGGAGAATTATATAATAAGGACAGCATCTCTGTTGTAGATTCCACGGCCTTTTATACAAAAATTGAAAGACGACAAGTCTTTGGAGGTGGAGGTATTACTCCTGATATCTTTATTCCGATTGATACCTCAGGAATAAGCGATTACTATATAAGCCTTAGAAGTCTTATTCCACAATTTGTTCATCGTTATGTAGAATCTAATCAGGATGAATTCCACTATAATAGTTTAAATGAATTTGTTGAACTATATAGAGTATCAGAAAAAGTGTTGCAGGAGTTAATTGATTATTCTAGTCAAGAAGAAATCACTTTTGATGAAAGTGGATATGCAAAATCTAAATCGGAATTAAAATTGTCTGTTAAAGCAAGAATCGCTCGAAAAATTTATGGAGATGAAGGGTTCTTTTCTATTTGGAACAGTCAAGATGAAGTCGTAATAAAAGCACTTGAAGCTTTACATGACCCAAATCCACTTACTTTTAAATAGGGAGACTCTATTAAAAACTAAATTTTTAAAACGATACTTTCATAAGCCAGAAGCTCAATACTTGATTTTCCAATAGGAATTAGTTGTATCTTTTTAGTAAGATTACAAACACAAATCCACTTTAGGTTTTCCTTTTTAAAACGAATCAAGTAAATATCACTTCCTTGACTTTCAACAGATTGAATGTCGCTGTTTTGCCATTTGTAAATGCTCTGAAATTCTGCCCATTGTTCATCAGAATAATGATCCACATCGTCAGAGGTGAAAATTAAATTACCTAATAAAGTATTGATAAGGAGTACCGTATATTGTTGAGTATGATTCAATTTAATATTAGTATCTCTAAGGAGTATAACATCCGGATCATTATGAAACCCTCTGCCATTAAGTTGCCATCGATTCAGTGTAGTCCGTAATGCTGCAATAGTAGAGACCCGCTCTCTGTGACCAAGCGATTTCAATATTTGATGTTCCCATTTGAGGTGAATATCTGTGCTTATCCGACAATAGTCTACTTTACCAAATGCACTCCCGAGTGGTACTCCGCAAGCTAATATCCAATTATTTCCAATGCTTGTTCGAAGAAATAGCATCACATCATTCATCATCTGCCCACGTGTTTTATTAGAGGGAGGCTGAATACAAGCGGCATATAAAAAATCCAGTTTTATTAAATGGTAAGCCCATTTTTCAAAGATGATTTTAAAAACACCAAGTAGATAGTCTTGAACTTCTTTATGATAAAAATTTAGGCTGTAAAACCAGGATTTCCAGTGTGGATTATATCCTACTCGAATCGGTTTGCCTTTTTTATCTTGAATCAACCAATGTTTTTTTGTCTGGAAAATTTCCGATTTGGTTTCACAAATAAAAGGAGCTAACCAGATTCCTGCTTTGAACCCTTTGCTTTTTATTTGCTGCGCAAGGTATTGCATACCATTTGGGAATCTATCATTAATCTTTAACCAATCACCTATGTACTGTTGATAACCATCATCAATCTGAATGATATCAATCGCAGCATTTTTTTCTTGAAAAGCATCGGCATTTTTTAAAATAATGGTTTCCGAAATATCTGTATAGTAATTATACCAGCTTGTCCAACCTGTCAGCGGTGGAGCTTTAGGCGATTGAATATTCATCTGCTTAAAGTATTCGTCAAATACCCAAGAGATATTACCTTCTGCCAAAAAAATATCAAGGATAGGGAAAGAGTGTTCCAATACTAATTCATTACATTCTTTTTCGATAGATACTGTACCCATTTTAGAGTCATACTGGATCAGCGTAAAAGCAGTGCTTTCACTTAATGAGCCAATAAAATCAATCTTATTGCCACTTTTTATATATCCATATGTCCACGAATGGAAAAGTCCTTTACCTCGTTTTATAGAATCAAAATAGGCATCACCAGAATATTTTAAATAAGGCCGTGCCAAAGCATTGAGGCTTGGGATTTTTTCATCCAGGCTATATTCTCGACTTTCTGACCAGGATTGAAATCCATTGCAAAATATTTTCTCATGCGCTTTAAAGTTCTTGCTCCCTTCAAGTTTCAAAGATTTTAAAACGACAGGTTCTTTTGGATGAATCATTAACTGAATTCTTGTTGTATTACTTTGCTGCTCAATTTTATAATCAACATATAATTCATCCTGAAAAGTCATCTTATCTGGGGCAAGAGTGACCGTTTTTCCATTATAAGATAGGGTAGTCGTAAAAGTCATATTGCAAGGTAGGAAAAAGTGAACAAATAAAATTTGGTTTGGGATTGGATTTGGATCAAAGTTAGTCACAGAAATATCTAACAGTTCCAGTAAAAAACAAGTGAGCTATTAAGGTTTTGTGAGTATATTCAAACTGGTTAATTTTTTCCAAAACATTGCAATTGTTGTAAGTTCAAAAAACTAAGAGCCTGTTTAAAATTCGTTTTTGAAACCGAAAATGTTCAGTATAAGGTTCTGATGAAGCCTTTTTTTCGTTGCATTTGGGGCTATACTACGAAAAAAAGGCAAAATCAGGTTCTTATAATGGGTATTTGCAGGTCAAAGTATGAAATTTAGACAGGCTTTAAACCTAGCCCTCCCGCATCCGCTCCACATGCGCAACAATTTCCTCTACTGTCTCTTTCAATTCTATGCCCATTCTCAAATATTCATTGGGGTATTGATCTTTTAGAAAATAAAGTAGCGCATAGTAAATGGGTTTAAATCGATCTTTAAAATAAAGGGCTTCTGCTTTTTCATGATTGAAAAAATGATAAAGAAAATCGTAATGTACTCGCGCAATTAGAAAGACAAAACCAAGGCCGAGTAGCTTGAGCCGTTCAGGTGTATAATTAAAATCTGAACTCAAAATTTCATCTTCATTAAGTATCTGAATTAAATCAGCTTCTGCAGAAAATTCATTTTTTAAAATGCTTATATTCATAAAAATGAGCATGAGTCGAGCATCAAAATTTCCAAGATTGGCTGCCTGCTTAAAACTATCTTGTGCTTTGTCAAATTTCTTTTTCCCAAGATATAATGTACCTAATGCAAATGCTGCTTCTGCATTTTTATGTTCTATTGCTATACGATAGTTTTTTTCCGCTTGCTTGAAGTTTTGCTTTTGACTATGATAGAGGCTAGCTAAAAGGTAATTAGCATTAGGCCTGTTTTCTTTTAATGCCAGTTGATAAAAATGCTCTGCTTTTTCTAGGTCTTTATATCCCAATTCATAGCTATAAGCAATGCGTAAATAATCTTTTTGCTTCATTTGTTGCAAGAGCCTTAAGGCATCATTATAGTGCTCGTTTTCAAATAAGTCCATTGATTTTTTATACAATGATAAATCGGATTTGGATAATTTTTTGGAAAGAACGCTGGTCTTCTTTGTAAGATACTGACGGGTATTTTCTAATAACTCATGCTGGATATCTACAGGAAGATGCTTTGTAAATGCTAGAGCTTCTGTGATATGGAAAGCTGCCAAAGTGCTGTATTTTCCACTTTGCATATGAGAGATGTGCTTTCTGGCTCGTTCAGAAATTTCAACTTCATCACACCATTCCTCTAAAAATCGAACTAGCCAGATAACTTTATTGTGGTCTACATGACGACCATTGCGCATGAGGTACCAAATATTGAAAAAACGTTCACTGATCTGATACAGATTATTTTTTGTATTGGTTCTGATTTTATGAATGATATCATTTTTGACCAATGAACTTAATTGAGCGGAGATTACTTTGCTTTCCATTCGAGTAGCTTGAGCAATCTCTTTAACAGAAATTGCATCCCAACTCAAAGCAATTGATTCTACAATTTCTTGTTGTGGAGCAGAAAGGTCATCCATTCGATGTTTGTAAAGAGGTGTAACTCTATCCAATATTGTTTCGAGATCTTGAAAGGCTTCGCCATTTTCATCATCAATGAATAATTCAAATAAAAGAAGAATGGTTCTAATAACACCTCCCGTAAGCCGGCGCAATGCTTCAATCCTACCTTTTTGGTTTTGTAAGGCTTGTGCTAGATCTTTTTGTGGATAACGTTGACCTATTTTAAATAGTAACTCAAACGTATCCTGAGTTCCTAAACCCTCTAAATGTTCTATTTTAAAAAATTCATAAAAGGGATGCCGATAATCATAAAATGGGCGAACGGGAATGGCCGAGGCTGCAACTATTCTAATGTCTGATGAAGTCTGTAATATCTTTCGAAAACGATGGGCTTCCTTGTCTGAAAATTTGCTAAACATGTCTGTCGCATTATCAATAAAGAGGATAACTTTTTTACCCTTATCTTTTAATGTCTGCGACAATAAATCAAAGCCTTCCTTTTCATATGTTTCATCTGAATTATGAGCAGCAGATAAGAATTTTAATTGACTTCTTAGTCCTCTAAACGCTACTGATCGCTCTCCCAATAATTCCGCGACGCGCTCCCATAATTTAAATAGTTTTCTAATACTATATTCTTCTTCATTAAAAACCAGTGGAATCAACCATTTTTGTAAAACCAAATCATTTTGAACTTCATAACTTAATCTAAGCAATAAAGTTGTTTTTCCCATTCCTCGTTTTCCTTCGATTAAAAAATGCTGTTCTGGATGCTGCATCTTTGATCGCTTAATTTCTTTGAACATTCGAGCAAAGGTTTTTTGCCGAACAATAAAAGAGTTAAGGAGTTGGCTCTCCGAAAGGTTTTGAGGATTGTATAGGTAACTGAGAGACAATCGTTTATTAGATCTTGGCTCTGGCATATGCGTAGATTTATTAAATGAAGTTGTTCAAAATAGCTCACTAAACTACAAAACGATCTTTTGCCCCAATACTTTCTTATAAAAATCTCACGTAGCCCTGCTATGCAGCGATTTTAAAGCCTCGCCTTGAGACAAAATATCTGTTTCTCGATAATAGCAGCCATTTTTGAACAACTTCAATGTTAAAACATTAGATATCCTTTAAAGAGGTTCTTATTCCGCTGCATACTTTTTCCACCACATTTGCAAAATGGGGGAGTTGAAACTAAATACATTGTTTTGATTATTGATATAACCATCAAACTCTAGAATCTCTAATACCCTGGTTGCATCTTTTAATTGTTTAAGTGTATCCAAGGTAACAGCATCCTGCTTGGCGATTAATAGTAAAATATGCTTAGCAATTTGACTTTCTTCAGGAGGAAGCGTTTTATCTAACCTACTATAGTAGTTTTCAAAATAGAGATTATAACGATGATTACTGGCTTTGTCTAATATTTTATCGATGGTATCTTTAGAAACTCGTACGCCTGTATTCTCATAATCGTCTATGAGCATTTGAGCAACTAGTTGGATCATAAAAGGGATTAACCATTTGAGTCGAGTAAGTAAATACTTTACAGTACCCGATTCATATTTGACCCCATAAGTCTTCAAGAGCTTTCTGAAAAAATTACTGGCTTCCTGTTCTGTCAATGAAGGTACCGAGACTACATTTAAGTCATTGATTGTAGCCGTCGCATTTAACTTTCGAGTAATATTAGGCAATCCAATAGAACCAGTATAAACAAATTGAATTCCTTTTTTGATTCGTTGACGGATACTACGATTTGAATGCAAAAATTCTACAGCATCTTTTGGACTATGTTCTGAGATAATTCTTTCGAGGCAAATTGGAAATTCATCTACCAGAATTACAATTCTATAATCAGATGTGTCCAACTCTCGCATCATTTTTTCAAACTCATCAATGAATTTAGGTTTTTCCCTTTCAGGTGCTTCAAACTCTATATTCCACAGTTTGATACGTTTTACATGCTCTTTGAATCGTTCGAAAATAGACGATACTTTTTCAGAAGCTTTCATTAAATTGCTTACTGCCTGACTGTCTAATAGCTCTTCTGAGAGCATTTTAAAATAGCTTTCACTATCTTCAATATCTTCAACACTAACATATACAAATGCATATCCATCTTTAGGGTAATCCTCCAAATAGCGCATGATAGAGGTTTTGCCTGCACGGCGAGGGGCTGAAATATAGACATGACTACCTGAATCTAGTCGTCGGTAGAGTGTTTCAATGATTTGTTTTCTCGGAAAAAAGTCTTTGCCTCTTGGCGTCTGACCTACAATGTTTTTCATGTATGTTCACAGATTAATTAATGATTTAATTGACAAAAAATAAATTGTCATCCTAAATATACTTAACAAAATTTATTTTGTCAAAGTTTCGAAAGAAAATTATAGAAATGTTAATTGAGCTGAAGAAGACGGCATTTGCACTAGTGATAAACGTACGATGTTCTTAGTCTTGCAAAAGGCAGGGTATTGTATTATAATAATAATCAGAAGATAACATAAGTATAGTACTACAAGCAATCAAAACCATTAGGTATACTTATAAGGGGGCACGGCAATCGCAAGCTTATCTATCAAATATGAATTGAGTGAAAATAAATGATTAAAATTTTTGAAGGTTGCCCAAAGTAGCCGCTCACAAGCAAAGCGATCACCAAATCACACAGTCCATAAGACTGATCACCATAACACAAATCTAAAATATCGTTCTTACAATTGCCATATATAATTGAGCCTCACAAAACGAATCACCATTCAATAAGCGAAGCAATCACCATAACCAATATAGAAAGTCCAATATTTATTCTCGAATAAAAATCAGTTCCCCATCATCCTGTGCTTTTACAATCACACTTGGAGTCTTATTCTCTTTTTCGTATCGCCTTTGCTTAAAAACATAATCTACTCCTTCAATAACGGCACTGCTGATTTCTCCAAAATTATTAGGAAAAGGAGCATTGCTAATATTAGCAGAGGTAGCGACTACTGGTTTTCCAAGGGTTCGAATAAGTTCTCTACAAAAATCATCTTGAACTAGTCGAATGGCTATACTTCCGTCTTGAGAAATAAGATTGTCGGGTAGATTTCTAGCATTATCAAAAATAATAGTCAGAGGACGAACATGGTGGAGTAGGAGCGTATCAATACGAGGATGAATATGTTTAACATATTTCTTGATCATTTCAACTGAGTCGACAAGGATAATAAACCCTTTGTCACGATCACGTTGCTTGAGTTGATACACTTTTTCAACGGCATGAGAATTTGTGGCATCGCAACCAATACCCCAAATAGTGTCTGTAGGGTATAATATTAGTCCTCCATTCTCCAAAACCGCTTTTATGTTTTCTAAATTGTCTTTTTCGAACATAAAAGTTTTTAAATTTGCCTTAGTCATATAGCTTTATTAAAGTAAGATTTAAAAATTCAGCCATGCAGTATAGTTTTGTAGATTGATTAAACTATGATATTACATTTTAATTTTGTACCTAAATTGAAAAAAAGAGTACAAAACACATATTAAAAATAAAATAATATCAAATTTCAATCCAATTTTGATGTAAAAATAAGAACAAAATTCTGAAACAAAAACGCAATATATCGAAATATAATTATGTTTTGTTAGTACTCATTTCGCTCTTTATTTGTATTATAATTGACAATTGAAACGCACTTTGTGAATTTATTATATATAAAGCATACGAAAACTTAGGAAAATTGGGTTTTTTACCATATTTCGGGTACATTAATGATGATTTGTGAAAGCCTGAATCTCCTTGTAAAAACTTGAATCTTGAAACAAAATCGAATATACATACTAGTTGCTCTTGTTTTTAGCTTTTGCTTATCATTTGATGCAAAAGCTAAACATATTATTGGGGGAGAGATTACTTATACCTGTGAAGGGAATAATAATTATAATTTCTCTATGTTCGTTTATCGCGACTGTAGTTCGGACGGTGCGCCTTATGATTCCCCTGCACATATTGCTATTTATAGTCAAATAGGAAATTCATATGTTCGAGTAAGGGAAATAGAGGTTGGTATCAGTTCTGGACCAAGTGAAATCTTACCTCCTGAAGACCCTTGTCTTGAGCCACCTGATAATGTTTGTGTTCAAGAGGCCAGGTATGATTTTTCAGCTAATCTCCCATTAATCAATGGTAGCTATCATGTAGTTTATCAGAGATGTTGCAGAAATAATACAATTAATAATATTGTGAATCCTGAGGATGCAGGAGCCACTTATACTGTAGAAATAACCCCTGATGCACAACAGGTTTGTAATAACACGCCAGTTTTTAATGATTTTCCTCCTATTATAATATGCGTTAATAATCCAATATTTTTTGATCATTCTGCTACTGATGCAGATGGTGATCAATTGGTTTATGAATTTTGTGCACCAAAATTGGGTGGTGGTCCCTTTGGAACAACGGATAATCCTGGTGATGCCGAGGCTTGTGATGGTGTAATGCCTGTTTGGCCTTGCGAGCCTCCATTTAATGATGTACCTTTTATTTTATCTACTTATTCTGCTTTAAACCCAATGGGAGGGATTCCTCCAGTTACTATTGATCCTAATACTGGAATCATAACCGGAACACCAATTGTCTTAGGGCAATTTGTGGTTGGAGTTTGTGTGAGTGAATATCGAAATGGTGTATTACTGAGTACGGTTAGGAGAGATTTTCAATTTAATGTAACCAATTGCCAACCTCTCGTTGATGCAAGGGTCGAATTCGATGAAATCATTAGCGCTCAAGAGTTTATTATTAATTCTTGTGGAAATAATACCATCACTTTCGGAAATAATAGTGTTCAAGAAGAAAATATTGATGAGTTCTTTTGGAATTTCAATATTGGAGGAACCGTTCAAACTTTTACAGAGTGGGAACCCGTCATTACATTTCCTGATATTGGAACATATCAGGGACAATTAGTACTCAATCCGGGTTTAGATTGTGGAGATACGGCTTTTATTAATGTGAATATTTACCCAGATTTAGAGGCTGACTTTTCTTTTGATTATGATACGTGTGTAGCTGGACCCATCACTTTTACTGATTTATCCACGTCAGAGATTGGACCTAATGGGATTACTGATTGGTTTTGGAACTTTGACCTTGGTCAACAAGGGACAAGTACTGATCCCAGTCCTGTACACATGTTTAATAGCCCAGGCAATATTCCTGTATCATTAACTATTACAGATTTAAATGGTTGCGAGGATACGGAAACTCAAATTATTCCATGGTTTCCTGCACCGCCAATATTAATTATTCAACCCAGTAATTTCGATGGTTGTGTACCAATGGAGGTCTTTTTTAATAACCTCTCTATTCCGATAGATTCTACTTATGATATCATCTGGAATTTTGGAGATGGCACCACTAGTGATGAAGTGAGCCCTACTCATATTTATACTGAACCGGGCGTTTATGACATTTCATTGCAGGTAACTTCTCCAATTGGTTGTTTTATAGAAGATGCTTGGCCCAACTGGATCATTGCAAGACCATCTCCCATTGCTGATTTTATGTACGCTCCGGATGAAGTTACTAGTTTTGATCCAAATGTTACTTTTACAGATTTATCATTTGAGCCCTCTTTTTGGTTTTGGGATTTTGATGGTGATGGTTTTTCGACCGATCAAAACCCTTTATTCACTTTTCCAGATACAGGGAGACAAGAAGTAACACTTATCGTAACCCATCAGAGTGGTTGTATGGATACAACTGTTCAAATTATTGATGTTATACCTCGGGTAACCTATTTTATGCCTAATGCATTTACGCCGAATAGCGATGGTGTTAATGATTTCTTTATAGGTAATGGTGTATTGGAAGGAATGGAAAATTTTACACTCTCAATTTGGAATCGTTATGGGGAGTTGATCTATGAAACCAATGATCCAACTAGCGGATGGAATGGACGAAAAAGAAATACTGGTCAGGAATCACCGAATGGTGTCTATGTATATATCGTAAATTATACTGGTCCGAGGAAAAATAAATTTGAATTAAAAGGTTTTTCAACTCTAATAAGATAAAATCTTGACAATTTTGTTATTTGATTTTCCTCTTATTGTGAATATCCCTATCTTGTAGGAAGATTTTCCTTTTGTCTTGCCGCCCAATAAGGAATTTTACAACAATGAAAGCCGCCCAATGAAAGTATTGAAAACTGAAAAGTATTCATAAAATTTGGGTTTACCTTAAATTGATTTCATAATATTTTACTGCAATTTTTAAAATCTAGGCTTTTGAGCATTTGAGGGCTATTGGAATAACATCAAAACTATGAAGTACAGATACCAAATTCTTACACTACTCTTTCTTTTATTTATTGGAATATCCTCTTCGAGAGCAGCTCACATTATAGGTGGCGAAATGACCTATGTCTGTGAAGGACCAGATCCGAATAATCCAGGTTTTCAAATCTATACCTTTACGATGAAAGTTTATCGTGACTGTCAGGGAGGTGGAGCTCAGTTTGATTCAGCACAAGGGGCATTTACAGATGGAACTGTTTCGATATTTCAAGGCAATGATCAATTTGAATTCAGAAATGTCATACTAGATGAGCCCATTGAATCTGAAATTGATAATGATACTGGAAATCCTTGTGTCGTTATTCCTTCAAATGTTTGTGGAGAGCAAGGCGTTTATACTTTTGTTGAAAGTTTACCGATCATTGCTGAAAGTTATCATATTGTTTATCAGAGATGTTGTAGAAATAATACGATCACTAATATTGTTAATCCTGGAGATGCAGGAGCAACTTATACGGTAGAATTGACAAGTGAAGCTCAACAAGTTTGTAATTCTACACCGACCTTCAATAATTTACCAAAGACCGTTATCTGTGTTAATGAAGAATTGATGATAGATAATTCTGCCTTTGATGCTGATGGAGATCAATTAGTCTATAGTTTTTGTAGCCCAAAATTAGGAGGTTCAACAGGCGCTGTTGCGCCAAATCCAGATATGCCTCCACCTTTTGCAGATGTTCAATTTATTTTATCAAATTATTCTGCATTGGAACCACTTGGTGGAAGTCCACTGGTCACAATCAATACTTTTGATGGTTTGATGACTGGAGTGCCTACAGAACAAGGGCAATTTGTAGTAGGAATATGTGTTCAAGAGTTTAGAAATGGTGTGCTATTGAGTACCATTCAAAGAGATTATCAATTTAATGTAGCTTTTTGTGAACCTACCGTTTCAGCAGATATCGATGGCGTAGATATTGGTCAATCCTATATCTACCAATCTTGTGTGGATTCTACCTTGACATTGATTAATGAAAGTACTGATGAAGCTTTTATTGACGAATATCTATGGACTTTTGAAAATACAGGCAATCAACCTTTATCTTATGATACTAGAGATGTCACCGTGACTTTTCCTGGACCTGGTTTTTACCCCGGATTGATGATACTAAATCCTGGGACTGTATGTTCTGATACTGCTGTTATTGAAGTCACCATTTCACCACCGATTAATCCTGACTTTGAATTTGAATATGATACTTGCGTGGCAGGACCAGTAGACTTTACAGATTTGACTGTGCTTACAAATGGGGGGATAGAGACATGGGAATGGGATTTTGGTGATACTAATTTCTCTTCGGAAACGAACCCTACACATATGTATCAAGAACCTGGACTTATTCCAGTTACTTTAACAATAACGGATACTATTGGCTGTACAGAGAATGTTACAGAGCTGGTGAACTGGTTTCCGGCGCCACCTTTGATCATTATTGAGCCAAGCAGTTTTGTGGGCTGCCCACCTGCTGAAGTTGAATTTATAAACCTCTCTTCTCCAATTGACGATACTTATGATATCAAATGGACTTTTGGTGATGGAGGGCTGGATACAATGATAAGTCCTACACATATTTTTGAAGAGCCTGGTTTATTTGATATTAATATTGAAATCACTTCTCCAATAGGATGTTATACAAGTCGAGAATTTCGGGATTGGATTTTTATTGATTCACTTCCTATAGCGGATTTTAGTTTTTCGCCGGACAAGGCTTCAAACTTTGAACCAGAGGTAACATTTACGGATGAGTCAATTAGAGCAGCTCAATGGGAATGGACTTTTGATCAATTTGGAGGAACCATTTTACGTAATCCTTCTTATGTATTTCCCGATACTGGATTAATGGAAATTCAATTGGTGGTTACACACCTATATGGTTGTGTAGATACAATGATTCAATATGTAGATATAGAGCCCCAAATCACTTATTTTCTACCCAATGCCTTTACACCAAATGAAGATGGAACAAATGAATTCTTTAGAGGCGGCGGCCATTTTAGAGGGATTCGGGATTTTGATATTAAAATTATGAACAGGTGGGGAGGGATCGTATTTGAAAGTTCAGATCCATCTGAAGCGTGGAATGGAATGGAGCATAATAGTGGCCGATTATCTCAAAATGGTGTATATCTGGTGTATGTTCGATTTACCGGACCGAGAGGGATGCCACATGAATATAAAGGATATGCAACTTTGATAAAATAAGTAACTGTAAAGAATTACTTAATGTATTTTAAATCTTAGATCAATGAATAATTTCTTCAAGAGGCTATGTCTGTTTTTTGGAGTACTGTGTTTTTCTATTTATGGCAATGCATACCATATTATTGGAGGTGAAATATATTATGAATGCTTAGGTTTTGACCCCAATGATCCTACTGCTAAGATTTATCGTTTTACATTAAAAATATACAGAGATTGTGCAGGTAATGGTCAAAATTTTGATTCATTGCCTGGTTCTTCAATTGGAACTTTGTCCGTATATCAAGGAAATAATACAAATCCTTATATCCCTACATTTAATTTAAGTGCCCCTGATGTTACTTTATTGCAAGCGGATGCTGGGAATCCATGTTTGATTGTGCCACCTAATATATGTGTGCAAGAAGGAATTTATGAATTTGAATTGAGTTTACCTATTAGCACAGAAAGTTATCATATCACTTATCAGCGTTGTTGCAGAAATTCATCTATTACAAATATTTATTCACCAGATGAAACAGGTGCAACTTATACTGTAGAATTAACAGAAACGGCACAATTAGAGTGTAATAATAGTCCTGTCTTTAATAATTTTCCTCCAATCATCATTTGTGTTGACCAAGCCTTGAATTTTGATCATTCTGCCACTGATGCAGAAGGAGATCAATTAGTATATGAATTTTGTAGCCCATTAAAAGGAGGAGGATTATTTGGTGCCCCCACCGCTTCGAATGGAATCTATCCTGACCCTGATGATCCACCACCTTATAATGAAGTAGATTTTATTATTTCAAGCTATAGTCCTTTGGCTCCATTAGCTGGTAAT
Source organism: Saprospiraceae bacterium (assembly GCA_965277415.1). GTDB lineage: Bacteria > Bacteroidota > Bacteroidia > Chitinophagales > Saprospiraceae > JAHDHW01. Next base: position 53,257 of record CBDICS010000063.1, on the reverse strand, counting down.
CCCGTAGTAAGCATTGATCCTGTCACGGGAATTATTACTGGTATACCTGAAGTACAGGGACAATTTGTGGTTGGTATTTGTGTAAAAGAATATAGAAACGGTGTATTGCTAAGTACTATTCAAAGAGATTTTCAATTTAATGTGGCCTATTGTGAACCAACAGTTGTTGCAGAATTAGAAGGCCCTCAAATTGATGATATTTATATTTATGAAAGCTGCTCGGATTCTACTTTCTTTTTTGAAAATGCAAGCTATCAATCTCAATTTATTGACGAATATGCCTGGCACTTTGATGTCAATGGAGTAGACTGGTATTTTCCAGATCCTGAACCAACGATTACTTTTCCAGGGCCAGGAAGCTATAATGGAGTAATGGTATTGAACCCAGGGACTCAATGTTCTGATACAGCAGAGATCAGTGTTTTTGTAGGAGCTCCTGTGATTGCTGATTTTGAATTTGAATATGATACCTGTGTTGCCGGACCTGTAGAATATACTACTTTAGCCTATTCGGGAAATGGTATAATTTCCGAATATCTTTGGGAATTTGGAGATGGCCTGACTTCTATTGAATCTGACCCCACACATGAATATCAAGATCCGGGCTTATATGATGTTCAATTGACTGTGACAGATGAGCTAGGCTGTACGGCTACTTTTATCCAACAGGTCAACTGGTTTCCTGCTCCACCTTTAATAATAATAGAACCTAGTAGTTTTGTGGGATGCCCTCCAGCAGAACTTTCTTTTATAAACCTTTCCTCACCAATAGATGAAACTTATGATATCCAGTGGGATTTTGGAGATGGTAGTAGGGATTCAGCTATTAGTCCTATTCATACCTTTGAAAGCCCTGGTTTATATGATATCAATATAGAAATTACTTCGCCAATAGGATGCTATAAAAGTCGAGTGTTTCGGGATTGGATTTTTATTGATTCATTGCCTATAGCAGATTTTAGTTTTTCGCCTGATAAAGCTTCTAACTTTGAACCAGAGGTTGTATTTACAGACAAATCTATAAGAGCAGCGCAGTGGGAGTGGACTTTTGATCAATATGGAAGTACTATTTTACAAAACCCAGTATTTGTTTTTCCTGATACTGGATTAATGGAGATCCAGTTGGTGGTTACACATTTATATGGTTGTGTGGACACAATGATTCAATATGTAGATGTTGAACCCCAAATTACTTACTTCCTACCTAATGCTTTTACCCCAAATGAGGATGGAACAAATGAATTTTATAGAGGCGGCGGGTATTTTAGAGGGATTCGGGATTTTGATATTAAAATCATGAATAGATGGGGAGGAATTATATTTGAAAGTTCAGATCCATCTGAAGCTTGGAATGGAATGGAGCATAATAATGGCCGACTGTCTCAAAATGGTGTATATTTGGTTTATGTTCGATTTACTGGGCCGAGAGGAATGCCACATGAATATAAGGGCTATGCGACTTTGATTAGATAAATAGCCTTTCGAGATATTGCTGTAAATTTTTTTACCGTTTTATCCTTTTTATTTAAAAAATCCGTTATCTTTGCACTCCGAAAATAAATTTTAACAATCTTAAAAAAAAAGAACGATGGATGCTATAAAATATGTACAAGATTTGTACGAAACTAATGAACATCCGGAATTCCGTCCAGGAGATAATGTTGTTGTGGATTATAAAATCGTAGAAGGTGCGAAAGAAAGAATTCAGGCTTACAGAGGGGACGTTATTCAGATTAAAGGTACAGGAACTACAAAAACCTTTACCGTAAGAAAAATGTCGAATGGTGTAGGTGTAGAGCGTATTTTTCCACTTAGCTCACCTGCTATAGTAGGAATCAAAATTCTTAAAAGAGGAAAAGTAAGACGTGCAAAACTTTACTACTTACGTGATTTAGTAGGTAAAAAAGCGCGTATTAAAGAAAGAAAACGTTAAATAGTTCTTTTCGAATTATTATTTTTTATAAAAAAGCTCGTCTGATCTAATCAGACGAGCTTTTGTAATTTTGGAATCCGTTTGATTGGCTATTTTTTATACAATCCTATCATCCTCAGGTATGTGGATTGCATAGACCAGGATATAATCTCCAATTTGTTCATACCTAAGCTCGAATTGTTCATTATAATCGCCTTTTTGTATACTTCCTAAACATTTTCCGTTTCGAAGGTTGAAATCAAAAGGTTGAATTGAAATATGTTGTTTAAAATCTAATTGCTTTCTGCCATATGCTTTATATAAAGCCTCTTTAGCTCCCCAATAGACATGCAAATGCTCCAGGTAATTTGTTTTACTCAAAGATATTTCTTCTTCAGGTCTTAGAAATTTATGTGCAATAGAATCTATCTTTCCCACGAGTCTTTGGATATCAATGCCCACAGAATGTGGCGCAGCCATGACGGTAGCCAATTCTCGGGAATGGCTTATTGATATTTCAAAAAATGATTGCTCTAAATAAGGTTTACCAAATTCATCTTTGAGGCAAGCACTGCGTTTTTCTCTACCAGACATCAGGTGTAAGAGCCATCGACTGGATAGCCATTCGAGTTTACGATGACCTTTAATTGAATCCAGCAGGGCGATTTCTTCTGGAAAAAGATCTAATTTGTTCAGAAAAAACGCTTCTGATTCTTCAATTTTCCAAAGTCCTATCTCTCCAGCAGGTCTTAAGTATCTATGAAATATTAATGGCAAATCTGTTAAAGTTATTAGACGGAATTAATAATAAGCTATTTTGATCCGTCACTTAGTTTAATTAATCTTGAATTTGTTCAAAAATGGCTACTATTTCGAGCAACAGATATTTTTTCTCAAGACGAGGCTTTAAAATCGCTGCATAGCAGAGCTACGCGAGATTTTTATAAGAAAGTATTGAGGCAAAAGATCGTTTCATAGTTTAGTGAGTTATTTTTAAACAACTTCCTTTATAAAAATTAAGTTTTCTTAATGTAGGCAATTACTTTTGTCAATTCAAAAAAGTACCAATATATTGACAAGTATCCAGATTTCCAAGACTGCTCAACTTACAGGACATGAAGCCTCTGTTTTCGCGCTATCTAAAGGCAATGCTTCTCAGTACATTTTATCTGCTGGTGGAGAGGGTTGGATCGTTAGATGGGATTTAGAGAATCCTGAATTGGGGAAGCTAATTGCCAAAGCAAAAAATAATATCTATTCGCTTTATAATATCTCCGATTTGAATTTATTGATTGCCGGAAATATGAATGGTGGCCTTCATTGGATTGACCTGAATGATGAACAGAAAACTAAAAACATTCAGCATCATCAAAAAGGTGTTTATGATATAAAAAAAATAGGCAATCATATTATTACACTTGGCGGAGATGGAAAATTGACGAAATGGTCTATTGAGGATAGAAGAGCAATAGAAAGCCTTCATTTGACTAACCAAAGCCTTAGAGCATGTGATTATAGTAATCTTCGACATGAAATAGCCATTGCATCAAGTGACCATAATATTTATATCCTCGATGCTGAAAACTGGAAGATTAAGCAAGTCATCAAGCAAGCTCATGAAAATTCGGTGTTTACAGTAAAGTACGCACCCGATGGAAAATACTTGTGGAGTGGGGGTAGAGATGCTCATTTAAAAACTTGGGACATTGATCAAACATTTAAAGAAATTGCGCAGCAACCAGCCCATTGGTTTACTATTAATGATATCGCTTTTCACCCGAAAGGGCATCTGGTTGCCACTGCTAGTCGAGATAAAACCATTAAAATATGGGATACGAGTACTTTTAAGTTATTGAAAGTGATTGATACAATTCGAAATGGCGGACATATAAATTCAGTGAATGCTTTATATTGGTCAAACTATAATAATTACCTAATTTCGTGCTCAGATGATAGAAGTCTTATTGTTTGGAAAATAAATTTGGAAGGATAGACTATTCCGATTTTTTGAACAATTTTAATATTAAACAAACAAAATATGGTTTTTTCAGATAAAAAAATATTAGAAGCTATTGAGAATGGAGACATTGTCATAGAGCCTTTTGACCGTACCGCACTCGGAACAAACTCTTATGATGTTCGTCTCGGAAAATATTTAGCGGTTTATAATGATGAAATACTCGATGCTAAAAAACATAATAAAATTAGTGAAATTGAAATTGGCGAAGAAGGTTTCGTAATCAAACCTGGTATTTTATATCTCGGCGTTACGATGGAATATACGGAGACCCATACCGCCGTTCCATTTCTTGAAGGAAAATCTAGTGTAGGTCGTTTAGGTATTGATATCCATGCAACCGCTGGAAAAGGTGATGTTGGATTCTGTAATACATGGACGTTGGAAATTTCTTGTGTACATCCAGTAAGAATTTATGCAGGGATGCCAATCGGACAATTAATCTATTTTGCTGTAGAAGGTAATATTGAAAACTATTATAACAAAAAATCAAACGCAAAGTATAATCAACGAACGATCAAACCCGTAGAGAGTATGATGTGGAAGAACAAATTTTGAAATTCCGTTTTTGTGATTAGCTCTACAAACTAAAACTATTTGGATCACTGCATCTAAGCTCTCACAAGGCTCGAAGAGCCGATCAAAAAACGCAAAGCGTTGACCACAAAAAAACATACAAATGAATCTAAAGATAATTTCCGCTGGTGCAGGTTCAGGCAAAACATACCGTCTCACAGAAGAAATGGTGAGTTTACTAAAGAAGGGAGTAAGAGCTAGTGGAATAATAGCAACTACATTCACAACAAAGGCTGCTGCTGAACTTCAGGAAAGAGTTCGGGTCAAATTGCTTGAAGAAGGATTAACAGAGGCTGCCAATGACTTGACAAATGCATTGATTGGGACTGTTCACGGCTTGGGGGTGAAATTATTGAAACGGTTTGCATTCGAAGCAGGTGTCTCTCCAGAAGTTGCCATTATTGCTGATGAAGATCAACAAATACTTTTCAATAAATCCCTAGCTACCATTCTGACTTATGATAGAATCCAGTTGATGGAGAAATATAGTGGTCGTCTGGGTTTAAATAAAAAAGAACCATATGATTGGCGCAAGGAGGTAAAGCAATTAACAGACGCTGCTCGATCAAATGATTTCTCTATCGAAATTTTAGAGAAAAGCAAAATAAATTCTTTTGAAAGTCTAGAGCAATACCTTGAACCTGCTTCAAAAGAATCCTCGGAATCCTTAAATACCAAATTAGGAGATATTTTAGAATCTACTATCACTGCTTTAAAAAATAATGAAGATGCTACTAAACTTACAAGTAGTGCAGTTAATACATTAAAAGCTTTGATGAATACATTACATGTTAAAAGCGAACTCAATTGGCATGAATGGGTAAAAATTTCTAAAATAAAAGTTGGTGCTAAAAGTCGAGAGGATGTTTCTGAACTCCAAGCATTTGCCTTAAAGCATGATGCACATCCCGAATTTAGAGCAGATATCAAGCATTTTATTTATGGTGTTTTTGATATAGCAATTGCAGCTCTAAAAGAATATGATCTGTATAAAAAGCAAAGGGGATTAATTGATTATATAGATATGGAAATCCATGTAAAGCGCTTGCTGGATAATCCTGTTGTGATGGAAGTGCTCGCTGAGGAATTGGATTTACTAATGGTAGATGAATTTCAAGATACTAGCCCTATACAATTAGAAATATTTTTCAAACTTTCTAAAATAGCCAATCATTCAGTGTGGGTTGGAGATCCCAAGCAATCTATTTATGGTTTTCGAGGAGCTGACCCTAAATTAATGCAAGCGATTATTGAACAGACTGGCGGAATTCGACCTGAGGATATTCAAGAGAATAGTTGGAGGTCAAGAGAAGATATTGTTCACCTTAGTAATGCTTTATTTACAAAAGCTTTTGATGATTTACCCCTTGAGCAAGTGGCGCTCAATCCGATGAGGACTAAATTAGACAATCCAAGAAATCCTAGTTTTGTTGCAGAACCAATTGAAATGGATGATGCTATTATACATTGGCATTTTCAATATGATGGTGAAGGAAATAGATTGCCTGGTAGGCCTTGGACTGAAAACTGTATTGCGCATTCCATCAAAAGATTATTAGATCGCGGGAAAACGATTCAAGCGAAGGGCGAAACGCAAATTAGAGCTGCTTTGCCGGGGGATATTGCAGTGCTTTGTCGCTCGAACCATGAATGTCAAGAAATAGCAGAAGCTTTGCATAGAGCGGGTTTGAAAGCAGCAATTTCCAGAGTTGGTTTATTGGCTACCGCAGAAGCAAAATTAGTTCTGGCTTGTTTAAAGTTTATTCTCAATCGATCCGATTCTCTCTCAATAGCTGAAATATTATTACTTGCGAGCAATATTGAAATTGAAAAGATTATAGATGATCGGTTAAATTATCTTGAACGTAGAGCACTCAAAAAATCAGAAGGCTCTTGGGCATCAGATGATAAAATTATTCAAACCCTTAATGATTTACGTCCCAAAGTTCAGGAACTATCAAGTGCAGAAATCCTTAACCTTTTGATTGAACAGTTAGAACTTCGCAGAATTATCATGCACTGGGGGAAGGTCCAACAGCGGATGGATAATATAGATGTGATTCGCAAGTTTGCTTTGCAATATGAAGAGGCATGTAATCGGCTGCATACTGCGGCCTCTTTAGGTGGTTTTTTATTATGGCTTAATGAGTTGGAATACAATAGCAAGGACACTCAAGGCTCTGGAGCGGGCTCTGATGCAGTAAATGTAATGACTTACCATAAAAGTAAAGGATTAGAATGGCCCATAGTGATTTGTCATAGTTTGGAAGGTAAACTCAGGGATAAAGTTTGGGGATTGAACTTAATCGCTGAAAGTGAGGCGGTTGATTTAGAAAACATTCTGGGTAACAGATGGCTTCGTTATTGGATCAATCCTTATTCTGATCAACAGAGTGGCACTGCCTTAATCGAAAAGATAAACGCTAGTATGACGAAGAAAGAAGCTACTGCTGCTGCTTTAAGAGAGGAAGCTCGACTCCTCTATGTAGGAATTACACGAGCTAGAGATTATTTAATCTTTCCAACTAAAAAGAATTCGACTCGATGGTTGAATCGGTGTTGGCATAATGGTCTGGAAGATCGCCCCACTATTGTATTTGATGATGCAGAAACACCTTGGGAATGGGAAGGTAAATATATAATGAAAGATACTTGGGATGATCTTATTTTTCCTAGAGATTTTACACAAGTAGATAGAGAGGAAGAATCTATTGCTTATTTTGAAAAATCTTCGGGGCCAGTTTATATTAGCCCTTATCAAATTGAATTGAGTGAAAAACCTTTTACTGATGATTTCTCTTATCAAATAATAACGAAGCATGTCTATCATGCAGCTTTAAAATTAGAAGAAGATGCGGATACTTATCAAATAGCAAAGACTTATAAAGCTTTTTTGACTGCAGATAGCCTTGACTTTGATGTGGCTACACGATTAGAACTAGGAAGGCAATTAATCAAACGATTTGAGGTTGAAGAGGATCTAAAAGCAGAGCAATTTGTTCGGAATGCTTCTGCATTTTATGAGAGGCTTGCTAAGCAATTTGAAGTATTAGAAATTTACAAAAAAATATCCAATTCGATTTATTTATAAAGAAAAGCTTTTTGAAAAAATAATAGACCTTGTCATAAAAACTAAAAATGGTATTGTCATCATTCAGAATAGCGGATTTTATGGCAGTCAAAATAAATGGCGGAATAAAATTCAACAAGGTGAACTTCCAGAATTTCTATTTTTATCGAAAAAAAGCCATTCAAGCTATTTTTAACACGCCATTAGTACACACTTATGTCCATTTTGTATTGGGGGCTGGTCTAATTGAAATAGGAATAAAAACTAAAAAAATGGAAGGACAATTAAAGCTACTATAATAAAAGGAATCTAAGTGAAGACGTTTGATGGCGGTTTACTAAACTAACTAAGCTAAAATAGCTCAGTTAGTTTAGTAAACCATTTTCTTCGATCAAATAAAAAAGACCCGTCAGTGACGAGTCTGTACAAAGTCATAATTGAAATTGCTCTCTCTACGTATTTTTTATATATGGATTTGTTTTTATCATCTCTAAACGATCTATTTATCTTTGCCATTTTGACGTAGTTTCTTTAAAAAAGTAACAAATTGTAAGATAAAACGTTATAAATAATTATAAGGAATGATCATTGTAATTATTCTTTATTATATAAGCATTTAATAACCTTAAACTTGTTGGGGATTTTAATAATCAACCTGCAAACGCCATCCACTCATTAATATTTCAATATAATTACATATAGAACTCCCTGCAAGCTATTAAAAATAAGAAATGACTAGTAAAGTTAAAATTATACTTTTCGTTTTTATTGGCCTGGGCATACTTGGAATGATAGCCTATGGTTACTTCTCTTCTATAAAATTAGAGAACCATAAAGAATTGTCTGTAAACACGAATATTGATGGCTTTATTTATGATGAGGCTAAGGATACTATAGATGTCGAAGAAGAAGACCTTGATGGAGATGAGGCAGAAATGGAAGAGGATGATTATGAAGTCTATGAAGAAGATGGTGGATGGGATGATGATGGAGCAGCAGAACCAATGTTGGTGAAAAGAAATCTGGAAGAGGACGACGATGATGAATTGGAAGAACTATATGACAATAAGAAACCGCCTATGGTAAAGACTATGGAGAAAACTGAACCTGAACCGAAAATTCAGCCTAAGCTCGAAAAGAAGCTCCCTACAAAGTCCAAACCAGTGGTGGATACACCTGAAAATTCTAATTCGGGTATCGAAAACTATGTAGTAATAGTTGGTTCTTTTAAAAGTAAGACCAATGCTGGGAAAAAATTGAAGCAATTGGAAAAAATAGGCATCGAAGGTGAGATTATAAAGCTAAAAGGATCTGATTTGGAAACTGTGGTTGCAGGAAGGTTTTCACAAGAAAGACTGGCCGAATCTTTTGCAAAAGAATTAAAGATCGAACATGAATTGAGTACTTTTGTAAAAGAGCTGAATTGAGTTTATGAGATAATATAAGCATGGCTAATTGCCAAATCACTCTTTGCAAAAGAAGTATATTTTTCAGAAAGCGCTATCGTTCCAAGTAAGTCTAAATCGCCTTTTCTGGCGTCTACTTCGGAGATTTTTATTCCTAAAGATTGATATAGGTTTTTATATTCACTCAAGCGCCAACGGTTTTGTGGTTGAATAGAGTTATCTATGCGATCCCAGGCTTTATCTGAAAATTGAAGGTAATTATAAATATTAATCGAATGGTCAAAATGGGCAAAATGGTCAGACATATCGATAAAATGAGATTGTATACCTTCAGGATGAACGAGTGCTTTGAACGTCTCCAAAATACCAGATAATACTTCTGGGTAAACATGTTCAAATGTATTATTAGAGTGAACCAGATCAATGCTGCTTTCTTCTAGCTTGATCATTCGGATGTCCATGACTGCATAATGAATATTTAACAAATCCAATACTTTTTCAAAACTATATTCAGTCGAGTTATTTTTAATAGATCGGAGTGTGTCCAAACGTTCTTTAATCGGTGAAAAATATGCTGCAAGTTTTCCTGTATTTTCATATTTTAAATACCAGTCAATCGTAGTCAATATTTTTTCTTTATCCGTAAGGCCACTTATATCAACGGTGTTTATCTGATTGGCTCCGTTTAGAAACATGGCTATAGGAACAACAGGATACCAACCAGTACCGAGCTCTAAAGTAGTGTTTAAAGGTTTTTTTGCAAATTTATTAAAACTTTGAAGATGCTTTCGTGCATGAATTAATCGATCCTCAAAATAGTATTCACTTAATTGAACCCCTTTCGTTACATATTTTTGAAAAAAGAAGTTAATCCGATGGCTTCCGGGCAGAAAAGAAATTGTTTTTTGAACAATTGCCTTAAGTATCCATTTTTTGATCATTTACGGTATATCGTTTTCTAAATTACATTTATTTAGCAGCTTCTGACACCATTTCTTACAAAAGAGAAAATTGTATCAGGCTACTTATCTATTCATTAATTTGCAAAGATACTTTTTTTTAAAACGGAGAGGGAAATTGCATCAAAACAGATTCACTGGTTTTTATGCTCAAAAATTTGCTAAATCCTAAAGATTTAGCAAATTGGTTCCAATTTCTTGAGCGCAGATTTGCTAAATTTTAAAAATTTAGTAAATCTCTGATGAAAATTCAAGTGCTTTTTTGGAAAAAGTAGAATTAAAATTTTGATGCGTTTGCCCTATAGAACGGAGAAAAAAATCAATAGCAAAGGAATTTTTCTATAAATATACAGGCGATTTAATATTTGCCTTGTAAACGATATGCATAATCATACATAACAATCGTAGAATGCACTAAAAACAAGAATATAGCGGAGATGAAATATCAAATTTTTGAAAGAATGCTAAAAGTAAGACTTCACAAAGCCCCTTAGGGCTGATCACAAGACCGAAGGTCAATCACAAGCGAAGCGATCACCATCACACAAGTCCTAAAATATCTTTCTTGCAATTGCAATGCATAATTATACAAGCCATATAATCCAAAGTGAGTTTTGTTTACCTTTGCCAAAATGTTTAAAAATCTAGATCAAAAACGGATGTTCTTTTATGGCGCAATGAGTATCATTGGCTTGGGCATGTTGTTGAGGATCGTGATGTATGTTCAAAATCGATCATTATTTATTGATGAAGCCTGTTTAAGCAGTCAATTGATAGAACGTTCTTATGGAGGGCTATTTGAAAATATGGAGTATCAATATGCTCCCCCCTTTTTTGCTTTTATAGTCAAGGCAATGACACAATGCTTTGGAGCGAATGAGTATGCATTAAGGTTGATCCCATTATTAGGGGCATTGATTGGGATAATATTGTTTTATAAATTATGTAGAAAGTACCTTTCAGATGTCCATTGTTTTTTGCCTTTGGTTCTCTTCTGTTTTGGAATGCCATTATTGCAATATGCTACGGAAGTGAAGCAATATTCAACAGATGTAATGATGACGCTGGCTTTGATTTTGATTTGTTTAGAATGGAAAGTAGAAGATTTTGATTTTAAAAGGGCTTTGAAATGGGCATTGATAGGGAGTTTTACCGTTTGGTTTTCTATGCCTGGAGTCTTTATACTTTTTGGGATTGGCATTTTTTACCTTTTTGAATCTTATAAAAAGGGAGCAAAAGAGCAAATCAAATATATTATTGGAGCTATCTTAATATGGCTAATAAACTTCGGATTTTATTATTTTGCTATTATCCGAAAAGACATTGGTTTAGAAAATTTAGAAGATTATCATGCACGGTTTTTTCTTCCTTTACCACCAACTTCATTGGCAGAACTCAATCAAGCAAAGAATATTCTGCTTTCATTCTTTCAAACTTCAATAGGCGCGACAACATTGGCTATAGTTTTTGGTCTCTTGACTACTTGTATGACCATATTTAATTTTTTCAAAAAAGAAAAATCTTTATTGCTGCTATTTTTATTACCAATATTAGCTGCAATGTTAGCCTCTGGAATGAAAATGTATTCTTTGATTCCAAGATTAACCTTGTTTTTTATACCGCTCCTAATTTTGCTTATTGGAATAGGTAGTCGTAAATTATACGAAGGGGCAACTGGCGTTTTAAAGTATCTGCTGATCGTGTCAGTCCTTATTATTCTCTACAATCAAAAAGGATATCAATATTTCTATAAGCCTTTCCAAATTGAGGAATTAAGGCCAGTCCTATCTCATCTTAATCAGAATATAGAGAAAGGAGATCAAGTTTTTCTACATTATCAAGCTGAAAATGCCTATGTTTTTTATAGTCAATTTTATGAACATGCTAATCAACTGAATGTACCCAATATTTATATTGGCAATTGGAAAGAACCTCTGGAGCAGATAAAAATGCCTGAAAGCAAGCGATTGTGGTTAATCTTTTCCCACCTTGATATAGGTGAAATAGAACGTTATAAAGCTTTTTGGACTAAAGCATATAATGTGGAAGATGAATTTGTAGTAGAAGGAGCTAGAGCTGTTTTATTTAGTAGAAAGGAGAAAAGTAAATGAAATACTAAAAAAAAATAGAAACGACTATATTAAAAGTAATTAACTTGTATTTTTGTGAAACGACTAAATTACATTCATATGAAAAAGGAAAAAGTAAATTTTAGATTTTTAATTCTGTTTGTATTGATTCTTGCAGTAGCTTGTTTTCGATTTATTAAAATGCCGCCTAACTTTTCACCGGTTACTGGAATGGCACTTTTTGGAGCAGCTTATTTTTCTAGAAAATATTTAGCCTTTCTTGTTCCTTTTTTGGTGCTTTGGATTAGTAATTTGGTACTGGACAATATCTTTTATGCACAGTATTATGATGGGTTTCAATGGTTTAGCCAACCTTTTGTATTTGGTGGTTTTGCTGTCATTGTCATTTTAGGGCTTGTCATATTGAAAAAGGTAAATATTTATAGGATTATAGGTGCAAGCATAGCCGCTTCAATTTTATTCTTTTTGATAAGTAATTTTGGATCGTGGCTCGGAAGCTCAATGTATACAAAGGATTTTGGAGGATTGTTAATGTGCTATGCAGCAGGAATTCCTTTTATTTCAAATCCCGGTGCTGAACACTATTTCTTTTTGAACTCAGTAATAGGGGATTTGATGTTTACTGGAGGATTATTTGGAGCTTTTGAATTGATAAAACTTCAATTCCCAACATTGGCATTGACTACAAAGTGAAAAAAGATAGCAATTCGAAAGAAGCACTTGTAAAAGGGGTGGATTATTATATTGAAGATGGAAAATATGTTTTCACAGGTCATTACCTGAAAAAGAGAGGATACTGTTGTGAAAATGCTTGCAGACACTGCCCATACTCAAAAGAATAGGCATCTAGTTTTATAAAAATTATCTTCTTATTCAGTAGAGTTATCATTAGTCAATGGGAACATCCCATTGACTAATGACAGCTTCCAAGCTTACAACAGCTTTTTAATCTCTTCTTCCAAATTGAATCTTGGATTTTTTGCAGCGATATTGCCGTCTTTATCGATCAAGAAAGTTTGTGGAATAGATCGGACACCATATGTTTTTGCAGCAATAGAATTCCAATACTGAAGGTCACTTACATGATACTGCCAAGTTAATTGATCCTTTTCAATGGCATCAACCCATCGTTTTTTGGCTGCTTCTAACTGAGTACTCACTTCATCATTAGTTTTGTAACGATTCATCAATCTTGGATTGATCCCATCCAAAGAGACGCTATAGACTGTAAATCCTTTGTTTTTATATTTATGGTAAGTCTCCACTACATGAGGATTCGCTTTTCTACATGGACCACACCAACTTGCCCAAAAGTCCAATAGCACAACTTTACCTTTGAGGTCTGAAAGTGCAATCTTTTTACCGTCTGGACTTTCAAGATTTATTTCCGGTGCAGGTTTTCCTACTTGAATGGCTTCATTGGCTCTTATCTGAGCGATCTTGCCTTCCATGGCTGTTACATATTGATCGAAATCAATGCTATATTTTGAGGCTGGAGCCTGACCCTTTAAGCGATCACGGACAGTTTTTAGGAATTCTATTCTATCGACATCATTACCAAAAACTAATCGAGCAGCAAAAGCGGCAGCAATACCATTAGATTCTGAATCAATATAGGCAGCCATACCATCCTTAGTTATAGAACCGCTATAATATCCTTTTAGGTTTTTAGTAAACGCTTCAGTAGCTTTAGCCCCTTCTAAAGTATAATCAGATTTATCAAATGTATTTAAATCACCTTTTATTTTGATTAATTCTTCGCTACCATCTAAAAATAAGTATGATTTTTTCGCACCAATACGGATCCTATAAATCCCAGCGTCTAATTTATCCTCAATATTTAATTTGAAATCTCCACTACTTTCAATACCTGTTTTAGGATACATGTGATTGGAGTTATCAAAATTTATTTTGTCAAAGTAAAGGGATAAATCTCCAGCATTAGAGATATTTCCTTGTAAGATTAACTTGCTAGTATTTTTATCATTACCACCAGTATTAATAGAAGCCCCTGAATTGGTACAACTCATGTACATCGAAGTCATACCAAATGTTAAGAATAGAAATAAGAAATTTAATTTTTTCATTGTTAGATATGTTTTGAGTGCGATTAGACAGCTTGTTCAATATTATTATGCCATCTTTTGCTTGAATACAAATCAATACAAATATAAATAAATCAAATCATAAATGGCGTTAATATTTATGCTTGATACATGGCAATCGCAAGATTCACTGAAAACTTGAGTGTAGTGGAGATGGAATATCAATTTTTATAAGAGTGCTGAAAGCAAGGCCACCCACAAGCAAAGCGATCACCAAATCACACAGTCCGTAGGACTGATCAGCATAACACAAACCTAAAATATCTTTCTTGCAATCGCCATAATGCTTGATAGGACGTGTTTCAGAATAAAGAGGATCTAAGCTTTCTTCTTAAGAACTATCTGCTCTTCTCGTTTTTCAATATACATATCATAAATTTCGCGTAAAGCTGAATATTCATAAGGCGCAAAAAATGGATTTTTAATAGCAAAAGTGATACGTAATTGGAGCCTTTCGTCAATTAGCTTGGAATTGATTCTAAAAATTCCTTTTTGGCCTTCCGTTGCAAGGTTTAAAGATTCTGGATATTCAATGATTTCATAGCCTTCAGGTACATTAAAATTGAGAATATAGGTATCTTCAAAAGGATAGTAAAAATCAATAGGCAAATAACGTTCTTTTTCATTAAAAGGATTAGAACTTAAATATTGATCAACAAAAGGACTGATATAAATAAAATCATCATTGACCGTACTTAGAGATTTATCAATGATTTCTGCTGAATAATACAATGATTTAGATACATCCTCAAGATTTTTTGTTTCAATTGCATCAATTTGATATTCAGCGTTTTCTTTGAGTACTTCTTTATTGAAAAAGCTTTCTAATTTTCCTTTTTGTCCATCTATATTTTCACGAGCATCTACAGCATCATATCCTTTTAGATTGACCTCCAATTTATACTTGACCAAGCCAGGTTCGGGAACATCCATATGGACTAATTTTGTAGACTTAGTTTTTTTGTTAGCGGTAAGTGGTATCCAAAATGGTTCTTTTTTGTTCAAAACCAAAGCTTCCCGATTCAGGTCTTCCTGATCTAGCAAATCATATGGACGGAATGGACTGGTTGCATCTATGAGTATATGCTCTTCATTGACTTTGACACAGGCGATTACATGATTAAACTGGCTATAAAAAGTGATATCCTTAGCAACAAAACCATTTTGTTTTGTACTGACTAGGGTAGGAGTCGCTTCTAAACCTGCACTTTGTATAAGGTTTATAAAAAACAAATTAATCTCAGCACTAGTACCTATACCCTTTTCTTTAAACTCTTTATAATCTGCATTAGGTAACATTCTATAACGCTCATTCCAGGTATAATTTTGAACAACATAATTATAGATTTTTTTAATTTTAGTTTGAGAATCCTCCTCCTTGTTAACGATTCGACTGACTATCTTTGATGCATCTTTGTTTTTACTAAGATACTGTTTCATGCCTCCTAAAGTGTACATGTCTTTAGCTACATCTTTCCAAGAACCCATTACTTCCTGATAATAGCCAGAAGGACCTAAATAGGAAGCCAGTTGGAATTTTAATTGTTCCGTATAATCAAAAGGATTTGGACAAAGTAGAACATCGTCTTTGATAGCAGGAAGGTTTTTTAGTTCCCAAGTATTAACGGATTTATTCTGATATTTACTAATCAATGCATGGCCTTGATACATGATTTTATAATTCAATTTCCCATCTATAGATGCAAAGAAAAAACTTTTTAGAGTGGGAAGATCACTTTGGAAATTCCAAGGTTCCAAATTCGTATAGTTTTCGGATTTGACGGAATAGGTATACTCAATGATTGAACCAGCCTGTACATCCGGAAAAGTAAATCTAACTTGAGACCATTTTTCATTTACTTTTGCTTTGAAGAATTCTTTTTTGGAAAGCTCTTTCTTTTTAGGTTTGCCATTTACAATATTGACTGTTTGGGCATTGTGAGAAATGATTTTTTCATTGCTATGATAATAAGGAATAGCAATATCTGCTTCATCTTTTGCAGCTTCATTTAATATCTTTATTCTGATATGTCTTCTAAAAATAACGCCATCTCCAGTAGTGACAAAGACTCTTCCATAATCACAAATAACTACTGCATTTGCACTAGAATCAAAAGCTACGGTTTGCAGGTTGGCTTCATCTTGGCTTATCTTTCCCCATTTTATTGGATCTTTTTGAGCAACAGCCATAAGGGAAAAACATAGACTGGCAAGGACTAGTATTTGTTTCATAACTATATAAATTGATTGTTCATTTATTAAGTTGTTCAAAAATAAATTAGCTTATTTGAAAACAACTACTATGTAAATATAAGTTGTTCTTTTCAAAATGTTAAAAATTGTATACTAAAAAAGAAAATTTTGCCGCTCTTTTAAAATACTTAGGGACAGGGTATCAATAAGTGTCCGATATGGACTTGTTCTCTTTGCACTATACTTCCTCAAAAAAATAAACCGTAGAAGGACTATGCCTTATTTTTTTGACTCGTCTAGCACAAAGATAACATCGTCTAATCTGGACACTTATTAATTCCCTGCCCCTTAAACAGACTCTATACATAAATTGAACAAAGCGAAGACAAGTGATTAATATCTTGAGAATTAAGACCCACAAGCGCAGCGATCACCCCCTCACATAGCCCGTCTAGAGCTGATCACAAGCACAGCGATCACTAGATCATCTAGACCTGATCACAAGTTCCACCGGAAGGATCACTATTGACAAGCGCAGCGATCACCTAAAAAAAGCTATTAACAAAAAAGAACAAGACCAAATAAATCCAAAGCAGATCAAGAAAATGCCAATAAATAGTCAAAAGTCGCAGTTTAAGCCGTTTTTCGGGATCTGAAAAATACACTAAAACACTTACGGGTTCTTTCATCTTTTGCTTCGCAGTTCGGAGGAAGATAATTAAAAAAGGCAGCCCAGCGATTACATGGGCAAAGTGGAGTCCAGATATTAGATATAAATAGGAGGCAGAGAGGCCAGAGTTTACAAAAACATTATTGGCAAATAATGATTTCCATCCAAAATACTGACTGACCATAAAAAGGATACTGAGCATAATCGTATACAGCAAAGCCTTTTGGTAGTGTACTGTTTGATCATTGAGGTAACATTTTTTTGCCCACTGCAAAGTCGCACTGCTGGCCAAGAGAATTAAAGTATTGACTATAAAAATAGGAGGGAGGTCGATTGGAGGCATCTTGACACCATTATGAATCCTGGAATATATGAAAGCTACAGAAAGACCTAAAAATAACATGGTCAAGCTCCCAATAGTAAGCATCAGGATGATATTATAAGGGTGAAAGATCATCGAACGATCAGATGTTTCTATAGTTTTTTTATTCATACAAGATGATTTGAGGTTCTCAATGAAATCGTTTGGTGGTGGTTTACTATACTAACTTAGCTATTTCGTCTTGCTTAGTATAGTAAACCTTCGCTTGTGTGATTTACTATACTTGCTGAGCTATTTCGTCCATGTCTCTTAACAAATTTAAAAAAAAATGGTCAGCTTCATTATCCTGAACTGGAATAGAAACTGACCATTTTTTAATCAATGAAAAGAGCATGTTAGACATCTGAAAATCAGCTTGCATGCCCTAAGAAGTATGGCAAATATTACTGAACCATAATCTTTTTACCAACTACACCATTTTCAAGGTATATTTTCATTAAGTACATACCTGGTGTTTGACTATTTAGATCAATAACACTTTGAGTGGCATTGATATCATAATCAACAGACATCAATTGGCCAGTTACACTATATACTTCAATATTTTGAATTGGCTGGTTTTCTACACTTTTGACATTCACCAAACCAGTCGTAGGGTTTGGAGCAATGCTGATTAGTTTTTGGTCAAGAATGATCTCATCTGTAGACGTGATTTCACAACCTAGACCTAAAGTAATACACATTCTTGGAATTACGTAATCCATAATCTCAGCGATATTTGCTCGTGATTTTGCAGCAGACATGTCTTCATTTAGTACTAATCCTTGATCATGGAAAGTTCCACCTGATGGATGAGGTAACATATTCCAAGGAATTCCCATGCCTTGACCCGGAGCAGGATCACTAGGATCCCACCAATTGATGACAACACCTTCATCAAGACCAAGTGAATTTACAGGTTGTATCCATGGGAAAGAACCTTCATAATAATCATGACCTGCGGTGGCAGAGTTATCTGTAGCTGTAGTTGTTATAGCATCAGAAATACTAAAATCTTTCCATGCCTGATTGATACCAGAAGCTTCCTGACTTGCTCCAATTTGTTGTAATCCTTGTACTCGTACGATTGGATCTCCTGTAGTAGGAACGATCAATACAGCATCATCATAAGGTGCAAAAATATCAAAAGCTGATTGAACGGAGATGATTGGTACAGCCTGATCATCTAACCAAGAGATATCGCCTATAGCGCCACCTACGTTTACAGTCAATTGAAAATCATTAGAATATCCAACATGATTAGCATAATTAGAGGTATCACCAGCTGGAATACCAAAAGCTGCATCAGGAACTACTGTTGTCACTTCTCCATTGATATCTCCATGATAAGCTTCTACGACCATTGGTGTTTCAGGTACACCGTCCATACCCGGAACTGGGTTAGCAGGGTCAGAAGCATCAATAACATCTAATAAAAATTTACCTGGACCATTAGTAGTTAATGGAATTTCATTATAAAAAGAAAGACCATTCATCCCTAAGACTAAATATCCACCTGTACCATTTCCCCAACATGTAATTTTATCTTGATCAATTCCATAGGTATTGCCATTATCATAGTCCATTTTAAAAAACCTGATTGCAGTACGACCATCTTGTAGACCTCTGTAAGCAGCTTGAATTAAACCAAGTGCTCTTTCTGGTTGAGTTTCCGCTAAAGGATTCCATCCTAAACGATAAGTCACAGATGCTGCAACGAATCCTCTTTTGGCTAATTGTGTACATATTTCAACAGCTGATGAATCTGTTTTTGAACCTGCAATTTGACCATTGGTCACAGGTGGTAAAAAGTTACCTGTATGAAAAACAAGTACAAGAGGTCTTTCGGTTTCCGTATCACCAACAGGCTCATATATGTCCATTAATAGTGCTTCAGGAATTACTTCACCAACTACTGGTAAAAATAGAACTGTTCCATTTACACCATAAACAACATCAGAAGTCACTTGTACTTCAGAAAAAATCTCAGTGTCATATCTCTGTGCTTGACAGACATATGCAGAAATAGTAAAAAGTATGAGATAAGTAAAAATCCGCTTCATAAATAAGGGTTTTAATGATTAATTAAATTATTTCTTTTTAGTTCCAGGCTCATAAGTAAGAGATATATAGGCTAGGCGGCCAATTTCAGGGCCACCATAAGTCTGGAATCTTCGTTTATCTAATAAATTTGATGCACCAATTTTTATTGTAGTGCTAATATTGGGTATAAGAAAGTTTACTTGAGCATCCAACATGTCATACGTAGGAATAAAGCCTGTAAACTGAGGAGATCCTTCAAAGAGGAAACCTTCTATCCATTTATAATTGACATTAAATCCTACATTGCTTAAAAAGCCTTTACCCAAATTTAATTTTCTGCCACTAAAGCCAATATTAAACTTATGCTCAGGTGTATTAAACGCAGGTATAATAGGATCATCATCGAAGGACTTATTTAGTTTATTCCAGGAGTAATTTCCTTGTATACTATAGTTATCTACTAAATAATAATTCATTCCAATAGAAAAACCTTGCGTAGTCACGGTATTATTCGAATTGGCTGCATATCGGAAAGCTTGTATTTGTTGAATGGTAATTGGACCATCTGCAGTATATTGAAAATCAACACCAATTTGGAAACCTAAAAAATGATCGTAAACACTATAATAATAACCAGCATCGACATAGAGTTTATCAAATAAGGTCGTTCGATATCCCAACTCAAAAGTTTTTACCTCTTCTGGTCTAACAGGGTTAATATTAAAACTATCAAGGGAACTGGGTAATTGGGTACTAAAGAAATCCCTGAGAGATTCAACGGTTACAAGATTTTGAACACCACTAAGGTTTCCTGACAAGATTGCTCGCCCAACATCTAAGTTTAAAAATTGATCACTCAATGTAGGATTACGGATAGCAGAAGAAAAGGAAGCTCTAAAAAAATTATTTTTACTAGGTGTATATACTAATGAAGCAGCAGGTGAAATTAACCAATCAAAATTCTCATTTTTATCTGCCCGGATTGCAAAAGTTGCTTTCATCTTATTATCTAGAAAAGACTTTTCAATACCACCATACACTCCAAATTCTGAATTGGTAATTTCGACATTTGCTGTATCCTGAAATACCGTTCCTTTGGATTCTGGAGTATACAATCTATAATTACTTCCTACAGTGATCTTATCCGTCCATATGGGACGAATGATGTATTCTCCATGTACATGATATAAGGCAGAGTTATCAAAGAAACGAGTACCGCCTTCGCTTCTAAGTCGGCCTGTTATATCATTAAATTCTTCATTGAATCTGGGCGTTCCAGGAGCAAAAAAGGGAACAGCCTGAGAACCAGGTCGTTGAGCGCCTGCATCAGCATAAGCAGCTGCATCACTATGCCATTGGGTCAATTGGCTATTATTATCAATAATCCATTGATTGGCAGCAGCAACATCGAATGAAGTGATTATCTCCCCAGTTACTGGATCAATACTGACTTCCAATTCGGGAAAACCACTTTCTGCAATAAGTGATAAAATATTAGACTCAGTTTGCCAATAATCTGAATAATCAGTAGACCAGTCATCATTTTCTTTTGAGTTTTCTTGAAGTTGAAGGGCAGTGAAATATGGATCGTAAGATTCTCCTGCACCTGTTCGAGTAGTATAAGCTCTGATGAAATATTTATTTCTTTTTCGAAGTTCTATTCGATTTTGTAAAAAAGTAATGCCTTTTAAACTAAAACGATTATCTCCTTGATAAACGGTCGTACCTGAACCAAAACTAGATGAAAGAATCAACTCCGGTGATTCAAGTTCTTTTTCAGGGAATATTCTAAAATGTAGGGCTGCATTAGCCTTATAGTTTCTAGTATCATAATCCACCAAATCACTTTCTTTATATCCGGTACGATACCACCTGCCTAATAGACCGACTGGATCACTTATAGGAAGCGAAGAAAAATCATTTCTTCCTTGGAATTCATCTCCGTAGATATTTACAGCATCAAACCTTCCGGGATTATTAGCCTCTACTTCTGAACCATCCACAGGGTTAAAATTATCTGCGACCCAATCATCTGCCTGGAGGTATTCAAAATTTAATTTATAAGCAAAGAAATCTTTATCGTTTTTATTTTGGATGACATCCGCCCATCTAACGGCCGTTTTGAATAGGTTTCGTTCTCCTCCTTTTACCATTGCTGAAAGGCCTTTAGCAAAGAAAGGATCTTTAGTCTCCATACTGATCACGCCATTAAAAGCATTTGGACCATAAAATGCAGAACTTGCACCAACAACCAATTCAACCTTATTGACATCCAACTCTGATGTTCCTAAAAAATTACCCAATGAAAAGTTTAATCCCGGCGCTTGATTATCAATGCCATCGATGATTTGTAAAGAACGAACAGGGCTAGTACTATTAAAGCCTCTAGTATTAATCACCTTAAATCCAAGACTAGCGGCCGTAAGATCAACACCTTTTAATGCGCCTAAACCATCATAAAAATCAGAAGCTGCCGTTTCCTTGATCGCAATATTATCCAATGCTTCAATGGTCAATGGCGATTCTCTTTGTTTATCAGAAATCCTACTTCCTTTGACTTCTATGGTTTCGATCGTTAGTGCATCTTCCTCCAGGTTGATCGTGATTCTTTTCGCGTCTGTTATTTCGACCTCTTTTGGAGTATATCCGATATAATTGACAACTAAAGTTAAAGGAAGCGGAAGATCCGTTTTTAAGACAAAAGTACCATCCCAATCTGTAGCAACTCCAGTGCTGGTATTTTTGATCAAAATGGTTGCGCCAATAATGGGGTCATTGATAGCAGCATCCATTACCACTCCTTTTATCACCGTTTGAGTGTTCCCACTAAAGTTAAAACAGAAAAATATTACGAAAAGCAATGAGAATTTTAAGAAAGTAAAACGCTTCTTCATAAAAGCTTTGATTTTGTAATTCTTTGGTAGAATATTCGATTAAGCAATTAAATAAGTACAAAAATGATAAAGAAATCTTGAATTTTACTTATAATTCATTTCAAATATCGAATTCTTCAAAGAATCATTTTATTATGGTAATAGGGCATAACAGGAATGATACCTGTTTTTCAATTAAATTGGGGCTAAGAACCTGACAAAATTAAGAAATAATCATAATTGTTTGTCTAATATTTTACAAAGTGTACGACTTATTTTAATAAATAGTTTTAAAACTAGAAGATAAAGCACGTTTTTAGGCTAAAAGAAGGCATCAATAATTGAACAACTTCATTTTATAGTCTTTTAGAAAGTTATTGATTTTGAAAGTGTTTCATCTAATTTCTTAAGTCTATCAAGAATAGATGTATGTTTTTGATCTAATTGTTTGATCTGCGCTTTTTCTTTATCTAATAAATCATCAAAACTGTCGAAGTTGTCGTCAATTTTGTTTTTTATATGATGGATATAAGCATGGAGTTTTTCAGTTACTTCATCTTCCATTTGAATCCTTCCTCTGGATATTTCATCATGAAAGCCACTCAATACTTTTCTTCTTTTCAAACCTATTGAAACGCCAGCAAAAAGCACCCCTATGGTGGTGAGAACGCCACCAGTAATATCAAAAACAGCACTGTTGGTGAGTGCCATCAATATAACTCCAATTGCAGCTACTCCGCTGCCTGTAGCAAGGTTAGGAGCCAGGCTACTTTTATCCCCTAAGATACCCTCATCTGCAAAACTATCTGACCTTTTCATAAATTGAGAAAATGCCGCTTGTAATTCTTGTAATACATTTGCACGTTTCTCCGCAATATCACTAAAAATCTCATGATCATTACGCAAAATTGTTTGACTATTTTTTATTTTTAGATCGATAATCTTAGCCATTTGTTGAATAGACTCTGCGATATTTACGACCCCATCATTTAGCTTGTTTTTTAGCTCTATGTTTAAATCTTTCTCAAGGTTAGCAGCTAAGCCTTTCAGCCAATCTTTGGCAGAAGATTCTTTTGAAAAAATCGAAGCAATGGAACGTTTCATTAAAGAAAATAAACCTAATCCAGTACTGAGTTCATGTTGAGATTTTAAAGTAATGGTGTCATAAGCGGATAAAAGATTTTCGACTAGGACATCAACTTGTTTTTTAGATTTTATTTCCTGGCTGTCTAAGGTTTCGCGTATATCATCTCGGAATAAAATATCCGCTTCGAATTGTTGTTTGCGATCCATCAAGCCTTTTTCTATTCGCTCATTGATGTTTTGCGAAATTTCAATATTATTTTTTAGTTTTAGAAAAGGCGCTTTTCCGCCTGTGATATTCTCTTGGATGTAATTTCGGATAGCTAAAAAACCACTGATTTCTTTTTTACCATCTAACTCTTGCTTGGCAGAAACTGCAAAAATTTGTGGCTCCTCAATTCCATTTTGAATAGCATATTTTTGAACACCACCGACATTTTCTTTAAGGTCAGCTTCATTCATTAAATCTTTTTGCTGCAAAACAAAAATGATCTTTTTACGCCAATCTTCTTTAATGTATTTAAAGAAATCCCAAGCAGATTGCCGATAAGGATTTTTAGCTTCAAAAACAAAAACAATTAAATCAGAAGCAGGAATAAATCGCTCTGTAATTTCCTGATGGTGTTCGATAATTGTATTTGTACCTGGAGTATCTACAATGGCAATTTCCTTTAGTATCTCAACTGGATGTTGGATGCGTTTTAGATATGGATTAATGCTTTGCTCTGATTCTGTTTCTCCATACACGATCTGTTGAATAGTGTCTGTCATCGGGGAGGGCGCAACTTTACAAATGTCTTTCCCCGCATCTAATAAAGCATTAATAAAACTACTTTTTCCGGCTTTTACTTCACCTACAATGACAAACATGAAAGGTTCTTGAATCCTGTTTCTTAAATCACTAATAGTCCGAGATAATTCTTTATGACCAATTGCATTGGTGAGATCGTGCAATTCCTTGACGATTTGGTCAATTTGACTGGTGTAATTAATCAGGTTCTGATTTAAAATTCCCTTCATTTCTAGTGTTTATTGTTTATGACGACATTTATCCTTGAAAGTCATGTTTAGTTATTCTAAGCCTAAAATGACCTTTGATCTATTCATCAAGATAGTAACTTGTTTCTGGACCTAAACAAAATAATAAATCTAAGATACTCAAATTGGGTAAAAAACCATTTTTTGCTTCGAATACCTGGGGGTAAATAGGAGCTAAATGTTTTATTTTTTCTTGGTTTTTTGGACTCAATTGATTTCTTGCATCTTCAGTTTCTGGATTCGGATTTTTAACATAGGTGTTAGAAGTAGAAATTTCAAATGATAATTGCAGTATTTCTTTTAAAACCTGGATGATCGAAAGGTTTAAATCAAAAAGATGTGTCCATTTCTTTTCAAAAACTGGTTTTATTTCATCTGCATAGAATTCAAAAAAAGGAGACTTCCCATAAGCAGATTGAATACTTTGCCAGTGAATTTTTTGCCAATTGGATGTATAAGCAATACTTGTTTCCAGAATTGGCTGTTGTTCATTTTTTCCTTTATTCAAAGGGATAGTAAGCATTTGAATACCATTGGCACCTGCGATGTGACAGCGATTTCTATAGCTC
This sequence comes from Saprospiraceae bacterium, assembly GCA_965277415.1. Classification (GTDB taxonomy): domain Bacteria; phylum Bacteroidota; class Bacteroidia; order Chitinophagales; family Saprospiraceae; genus JAHDHW01. Next base: position 28,292 of record CBDICS010000063.1, on the reverse strand, counting down.
CTTTTTTGGTAGTTTTCATTGGCTTCTAAACATAATACAGGGTACTTAATCGCTTTTTTAAAAAACAAAATTGATGGGAAGTACTGTGATTCAATTAAAAGCAGTGATTTTTCTGGCATTTACTTTTTGTTGTAAATATACTTAGGTTTTGTGAGATAATGATTGCTTCGCTTGTGATCGACCTTCGGTTTTGTGATGTGGTGATCAGTCTTACGGACTATGTGATTTAGTGATTGCTTCGCTTGTGATCGACCTTCGGTCTTGTGATCAGCCCTAATTGACTTTGTGAGGTCTTGCTTTCAGCATTCTTATGAAAAATTGATATTTCTAAATATTTTGAAGGCCTCAAGCTATGTTAATAAAACAAAAACAAATTACGATTTCTTGCTATGGCTCAGTTATTGATTTACTCTGTTCTGTAATTATCATTTATCCCCCCCACCTGCAAATAAACCTACTTTAACAAACTAGCTCAATCTACACTTATTAGACTAAATAAAATAGATGTACCATTATTGGGACGTCTACTAAATATATTTTTGGCATTTAAAAATTGAAACATTTTATCATGAAAAAATCTACGCTATTGTTAAAATCTTTTTTTCTATTTGCAGCTTTTCTGTTTTTACAGTCGAGTACAATTTTAGCTGCGGATTATTCTGTGAAATTTATTAGAGTTATTGCTGACCAAGTTGAAGAGAAAGTATTGGTTAGGTGGGCAACAGATTCAGAAATAAATAATAGTTATTTTACTGTTCAACGTTCTATTGATGGTGGTAGCATTTGGCAAGACTTAGGAATCGTAGACAGTTATGGAGGTACTCCAGGAGCTGGCACTTACAAATTTGTTGACCAAAACCCGATTATGGGTTCAATTACTTACAGACTTAGACAAACGGATTATGATGGAACTTATTCTTATAGTTTTTATGCTGAAGTAGAAGTGACTGCTTTTACTGGGAATGACCCAGCTGAGGTTGAATTGCAAGTTTACCCAAATCCATCAGATGATAACTTTATTACCATAGATACTGAAATCCTTACGGGTGATGTGTCTATTCAGTTGATGGATCTTTCAGGAAAAAAAATCAATGTTAATTTGAATATTAATGATGATCAAATTCAACTAAGTCCTGTAAATAAAATTTATGGATTATACTTTCTGTTGATTTCTGATCGGAATAAGACATTTGTTGAGAAAATTAAATTCGAATAAAATCTAATTGTTCACTATTAAATATTTGCCTATATTTAGTGTTTTAACTAGGATTCCTAACTCAATTGAGTTGGGAATTCTTATTTTTAGCCATGCCTACACCTTACCTGATTCATCGTACACTATATTCACCTCAGATAAAGGAAGCACCTAATGCAAATTTGGGTATAATAGTCGTGATTCCATGTTATAATGAATCAAATCTGCTCCAAAGTTTATCGGCCCTTTATCAAGCTAAAGATCCAAATTGCTCAGTGGAAATAATCGTATTGATTAATGATGCTATAAATACGAATGAGGTTCATAAGATGAAAAATCTAGACACACATGGCAAGGCATTGTTCTGGGCAGAAAAGCATAATACGAGCAGGAAGCATTTTCATATTATTTATCATACCGATCTTCCTTATAAAAAAGCAGGTGTAGGGCTTGCCCGAAAAATAGGAATGGATGAAGCGGTTTTTCGATTAGAGGCCGTAGATAATCCTAATGGAATTATAGTTGGGTTTGATGCAGATTCTACATGCGATACCAATTATTTCATAGCCATAGAAAAACACTTTCAAGCCTATCCCAAAATTCAGGCGGCGAGTATTTGGTATGAGCATCCATTATCAGGGAAAGATTTTGATGCACCTATTTATCAGGCAATTGCTGAATATGAATTGCACTTACGTTATTTTACCTTAGCCAAAAGGTTTGCAAATTATCCCCATGCTTTTGAAACAATCGGCTCAAGTATGGCTGTTCGAGCAAATGCCTACCAATTACAAGGAGGAATGAATACAAGAAAAGCAGGGGAAGATTTTTATTTTTTAAACAAATTCATTGTATTAGGAAAGCTAAACGAATTGAATACAACTAAAGTAATTCCTTCTCCTCGTACTTCTGACCGAGTACCTTTTGGGACAGGAAAAGCAGTGGGAGATTTAATAGAGCATCAAGAGAAACTAAACACTTATGCCTATCAATCATTTATAGATTTGAAAGGCTTGATTGAACAAATTCCAATAATTTACAATCAAGTGGATTATAATTGGACGCAGTTACCGGCCTCTATTCTGGCTTTCTTTAAGTCAATAAATTTTGAAAACAAAATAGCTGAAATTCGAAAAAACACTACGAATTACGAATCCTTTGAAAAACGATTTTTCAGGTGGCTTGATCCTTTTCTTTTAATGAAATTTGTACACTTTTCCAGAGATCAATTTTATCCGAATATTTCAGTAGTAGAAGCGGGGCAATGGATTTTAAAAAACTACTTTAGAAAAACTGTTTCATCCAAAGATGAAAAAGAAATTTTGCAAGAGATTAGATATTTATGGCTTGGCCGATAGTTGAGAATTATGTTAGGTACGCTCTTCTAGAGAATGGAATGTTACATTGAAATTCAATTATTTACATTGGATTTTGCCTTCAATTTAAAGTGATTTCATTATAAGTTTAAAAATAAATAAAAAAAAGGTCACACTTAGCAGAAGGCTGGCTATTATATAAACGAATGAACTGAGAATATAAAGCTAAATACTACGTAAAATAAATATTGCCTATAGCCACTATACTTTCTCAAAAAATAAGCCATAGAAGTAAGCTTAAGAATATCTTAGGCGAAAAGTTTTATGATCAATTTGAATCCTACCTCTCTTGATAAGTTTAATTTTTTTAGAACTGCTCACTTAATAATCATCTAAAATGGAAATCTTAAATAAATTTAGTCAATATATAAAAGGAATCTTAACGGAAGAGGAGATGGATATCTTTACGAAATCTATAGTGATTGCTCATTTTGAAAAGAAGAGCTTAAAGAAAAATGGAATCAAATATTGAAAGATCAATATGGTGTCTCGAATTCTGAAAAGAAAAAGATATTTTTTATAAAAAATAAAAGGAATTTTTTCATCTCCAGCATTTTGGTCGCTGCAAGTATTATGATCTTAATTTTTGGATGGAATGTATATCAATCCAATGCTAAACCTAGGTATCAAAACTTATTAGCTGAAGCATTGAATGATCCTCATAATGAATCTATTCTTAGAAAAGGGAGTGTAGAAGTATTACGCATTGAAGGAGCTCAATATTATAATAATAGGGATTATAAAGCAGCAGCAGCAGTTTTTGAACAAATCAAAATTCAAGATGATGCTATAGGTTGGGACTTTTACCTTGGGCTTTGCTACTTGTATCAATCTGAACCGGATAGAGCTATACCTTATTTTGATATAAGTTTAAACCAGCCTAATACCAGATACACTAGAGAATCTAATTGGTACCTCGGATTAGCTTATTTAGCAAAAGAACAATTCCCTGCTGCTAAACGCCATTTTGAAAGAGTAGCGAATGCTTCTAAAAATGAATCGACCTGGAAGGTAAAAGAAGCAAAAGATATGATAAAAGCAATTGATGAATTTTTAGATTAAATTTTTAAACAGGTTCTGAAACGAATATGAGAAATCCTGATTTTTTGAAAACCTGTGAAACTAATCAGTGTAAAAAAAATAAGGGATGACTCATATTTGTTCAGTATATAGCCAATAAAAGTGATTGGCTTGCTAGTCAATTACAGGTGGCTAAAACTCTAATGCAAAGCAGCCCGAATCTCTAGGCCATTCAAAACTTCAGCTTCTTGTTCGATCCACCAAGCTAATCGATCATAGACGGTTTTTTCATCAAAATAATTAAGCGCCATTTTGACAAATACATGCCCATGCTTGGCTTCGGAAGCCCAGAGTATTTTATAAAAACGATGTAATTCTGGATCCGTTTGAGCCTCAGAAACTAGCCGAAACCTTTCCGCACCTCTTGTCTCCACCACAGATGCAATCAATAGACGATCAAGAAATCGCTCCTCTCTACCAGAGTGACAACGTTTAATTAATGCTTGTACATATGGATCACCTCCAATAGAATGCACCATAGGAATGCCTCTTGATTCCATGAGTTGATATACTTGTTGAAAATGTTCTAACTCTTCTATACCAATTTCGATTAACTCAGGGATGATTTCCTTTCGATCAGGATATTTGGCTACGAAACTCATTGCCATAGCAGAAGCTTTTCGTTCACAGTCTAAATGATCTTGCAAAAAAGAATCAAAATCTGCGAGTACTGCTGCAATCCATTCTGGTTTACTAGGGCAAGCTATATCGATGTTTAATTTCATTTATAAATCAGTAAAGTGAATTAATCGACCTTTATAACTATAAGTAGATTGATCATTGTGATTAGATTGAGTCGCTGCGTCGAATTTTTTAAGCAAAGCTTTACTCTGTCTTTTGATTGAAGCTTCTGACATAATCACTTTATCCCCAGAGCTTATTGCTTCAGTGATATATGAATGCATCAAAACTTCATACTGTTTTTTAAATAAACTTGGATGATTAAAGATATCTGTACCTAGTATTTTTGTACCACTCACTGCAAGCATTCCAATGATATCATTTCTATGATCAAATTTTCCAGTAAAAAAATGAACATAGTCATTTCTTTCATCAGTAAAAAGCTTTGAGTTTTCAAGGTTAGCATAAGCACCTGTAGTAGACTCCGCATTATTTAAAGCAGTGAGATCACCTACTTTTTCCCAGACCTTCCCTTGGTCATTTGTTTTTTTCATCGTCTTTCGAAGATCATTAGATGCTACATTATAATATCCTGTAAATGCAAATATCTTTTTATTCTGCTCATCTATATGATTATTCCTTAGGGCTAAATCAGGGTCGTCTGAGGAAGAATTGGATTCTTTATATTCCCATCGTTTAGGTTCGACGCAGAAAACTGGAATATCAGAAATTGTTCTTGGAGGAACGACCATGTCAACTGCAAGTACTCTATCTTGCTTTCCGCCCTGTATAACATCGCCAGCCATGAGGTAAATGGTATCCTGCGATTTGTTTTGAACGGTTAAATTATTCACTGCACCACTATCTTCGAATCGACCAAAAGGTTTCTTCTCCGTAATTCGAAATCCTTTAATATTCATAGCTTCTTTAAGGTTCTTAAAATTAGCCGAAATATTATTTTTTGCGATGAAGTCTTTATCCGCGATAATGGGATAAAATCGAAGTTTTTCATAATCTAATTCAGGATTGTCAACTGTCTCAATAGTAATGTTTTCGGCTGGTAAAGTTTTTTGAGCAGAAATATCCTTATTATTTGATTCATTATAACATGCAAAGAACAGTAGTAAAAATAAGAGAGGTAAATTCTTCATAATCATAGATTTATATACTTTAATTGATAAGCGTCTTATTGGGGATTTTGAAAAAGACTTTATGTTTATATGCAAGTTATGCATTTTGGAAGAAAGAATAAAGAAATCTAATGATTTTACAATATCTACTTATTATCTTGCAATTAATCGAGTAATTAGGTGGTCAGAAGGTCAGAGAGCCAGAGTGGTCAGGTGGTCAGAGGCTTTGACTAAAATTAAAGGAGAAAACATACATGCGAGAGGTTACTTTTTCAAATCGGTATAAAGGATTTTTGGGCTTATTAAGTATCTTGACTTTGATAAGTTTATTGGTGATGAATGATTTTACGACTATTCTGGAAAGTCAGGAGGCGTTTAATATACTGCATGTTCAGAACCAGATTTCTGATACCGCGATTACTTCAATTGCACCTTTTCCGAATACTTCACAATTTATCATCTATAAAATATTTGGCTTTAGTGCTTTTTGGATGCGCCTTTCAAATGTTATTGTATTTCTATTATTATTACTTGGAATCAGAATTTGGTGTTCGAAGATTTTTGGTAAAGATCAAACGATCACTTTTATGGTTTTGATTGTTAGTTCTTTTTTATTGATCAGTCTGGCTAAATTTGCAGTAGCGGATATCCCATTGTGTGCATTTCATATGATGAGCATGGCTTTTTTGGTGATTTGTTCAAAACAACCGAAACTGAAATGGCAAATCGTTTATGGCCTTTTTGTGATGGGAAGTTTTTTAGTTCAACCTTCAGCGGCCTTAATCTATGGCTTTGGTTTATACCTGTATATGTTGTTCTTTCATAAGGATGCTAAAAACCTAAGGCAACCTTTGATATTGGGTGTTTGGATAGGCTTTGGATTACTATTTTATTTTATTGGTGGATTTGATTGGTCGATGGAAGGCATTATTTTTTCTAGCCAATCTAGTTGGAAAACGTTTTTTACCTGGCAATTAATTGGCGTATTACCTTGGTTTGGTTTTCTTCCTGCTGCTTTATGGGATCTTTTTCAAAAATTGAGAAAGAAAGAAGAAATGGCTATTATTCTTTTTGGCTGGTTACTCTTTTCTATCATTAGTCATGCTTTGATCTTGCAATTATGTCTGTTGTTTTTAATTTCCAAACAGGTTGAGAACTACTTTAAGCCTAATTACCCATATAAAGATTTAGTCAAAACTTTCTCAATTCTTGCCCTCATCTTTTCATTTTTTGCATTGATTGCTTTGATGTTAGGTGGGTTTGCAGCTATGCGTAATATTGGATTTCGATCAACAGCAGTTTTTAGTGCAATTTATTGGATACTGGGTGTTGTTGCTGTTATTGGATTATTTTTAAATAATCGAAAATATATTATCGGAGGAATGGGTATAGCTGGGGCTTTTTCTTTATTGATTTTTTGGGTGCAAATTAATCCAATCGTTGATCGTTTCCGAAATATAAGTAAGGAGGTTTTAGATAAAGTAGAAGATAAAAGTAGCATAGCTGTAAGTAAGGAATTGATGAATAAAACACAATTCAAAGTATATAGTAATGCAAAAGAAATAAACTACCAACCCTTTGATGACTCAAAAGACAAAGTCGATTATTATCTACTTAATTCAATAGATTACCAAATACTAGATCAAAACCCCCCACCTGTATCACTTGATTCTGTAAAAGGTAGGTTTTATATCTATGAAAAACCGAGCGTCCTTTATATTGTAAAAAATCGCTAAAAAATAAAAGGCTTATAAGCATCCATTTAGGACATTCCTCTAAATAAGATATACATTAATATTATTAGAATGACTCCTGCAATAAGCACAACTCTCAAAAGTTTATTCGCTTCCTTCTTATTTCTTGCTTCAATTGCTCTTTTCCGTTTAGTTTTTGCCATGATAAAAGATTTTAGATTAGGAAGTTGTTCAAAAATATCTGTTTCTCGTAATAGCAGCCATTTTTGAACAACTTCTAGGTATAATTAAATAACATACAAGTGCTAGTACACCGTAAAATAATTAAAATTGCTTTTGGTGGTCTCTTTTTCGATTTGAACATCCTCAAATATTCCTTAAATAGCTAAGGCTATTCGCGTCACATTTGAGTCGTCAAATCAAAAAATAGCCTCAACCAAAACGCAAAAGAATTTAATTTACGATGTACTAAGACTAAAATAATAAAAAATCAGAAAACTGAAAACTGAAAGATTAAAAAATAGTATAATCAAAGTTGTTTCAGTGCAAAATGCCCTAATGACAAACTTAAATGATTATCTTTCAATATATGTTTTGGTGTAGTTGTTGCGAAAAAAAAATTATATCTTTCAAGGTATGTTTGTTAACCATTTCAAAGATGGAGAACCTATTATTAAATGCTTTTTTAACCAAATCTATAAAAAACACGATCAAAACTAAGGGTAAAATATTTCTGGCGTGTAATCTATATATATAGAAGTTGTTCAAAAATATCTATTTCTCGAAATAGCAGCCATTTTTAAACAACTTCATCCTTTATCAGACCCTCAAAATCTTGATTTATGAAAGAAAAACTCACTTTTTTATTTACACTTTTTTTCCCCTTCCTGCTCTTTAGCCAAATTTATAATGATTATATCGGTGCTGGACATGACCAAGGGGTGATCGTCAATAGTAGTAGTCAGGATAGTGATGCCCAAATGTCAATAAATGGCTCTGGTGTTGGAAAAGATTTGGCTGGGGCGTCTCGTTTTATGTCTCATGCGGCATTGGGCGCTTCATTGGAAGATTTATTACATGTGGATTCTATTGGTTATCAAGCCTGGTTAGATGAACAATTTAATATGCCTGAGACCTCCTATATGGGTGTAATAGAACCTATTTATAATCAAGCATATGACTATTATATTGCTCTTGGTGGAGATCCCGAAGCATATTATGCTAATTTTCTACATTTTAGATATGCCTGGTCGCATATTACGCAACATGCTCCAGATGTTTTACGACATCGGGTAACCTTGGCTTTAAGTGAAATTTTGGTTATCTCTTCTGATTCTGATTTGTCTGAAAGAGGGTTCGGTTTAGCTAGTTATTATGATGTGCTTTCAGAGAATGCTTTTGGAAATTATAAGGATTTATTGATGGAAGTAACGATGCACCCGACAATGGGTTTTTATTTAAGCCATTTCAATAATCCAAAATCTGATCCAGCAAATAATATACATCCGGATGAAAACTACGCTAGGGAAATCATGCAGTTGTTTACGATTGGTTTGTATGAATTAAATCCAGATGGGAGTAGACAGTTAGATGGTCAAGGTGAATACATTCCAACTTATGATCAAGGTGATATTAAAGAATTAGCGAAAGTATTTACGGGATTAGGCATGACGGATTGGATTCTTCCAGATATTCCTCAAGATCCAGATTTTGGATATCCATTCTTTTATTGTGATCCAACACAACCAATGACCATGTATGAGGAGTTTCATGAATCAGGTCCAAAAACAATTGTAGGTGATTATACGATTAATGGACCAAGTGAATTAGAAGAAATAGAGTTAGCCGTAGATCATTTATTCAACCACCCTAATGTAGGGCCATTTATAGGATCACTGTTGATAAAGAGATTGGTTAAATCAAACCCTACACCAGAATATATAGAAAGGATCACGAATGTCTTTAATGATAATGGCAATGGTGTTCGTGGAGACCTTCGAGCAGTAATTGAAGCAATAATTTTGGATGAAGAGGCGCGGTCTTGCGATTGGATTGATCATCCTTCTAATGGAAGACTGAAAGAACCTATTCAGCGATACACTCAGTATGTGAAAGGCTTGAGGGCAGAAGCACCTTCGGAATGGTTTTGGAATCATGGCTTTGCTTTTGAGTATTTTACAAATCAGTTTCCGATGCATTCTCCTAGCGTTTTCAACTTCTTTCTACCGGATTATCAAGCCAATAGTGATTTTGCAGATGAGAATCTCGTGGGGCCGGAATTTCAAATATTTAACTCTTCTACCTCTGTCGGTTATTTTAACTATGCATATTACATGACTTTAATTGATTTTAATAATGAGCTACCAGAAGCCGATTTAGATGAATTAGGTGTTTTAGAAGATTATAAAGCCGTGTTAAATATTCCAGATTTACAAGCACTCAATACTAAACCAGAAGCAGTAGTAGATTATTTGGATATGGTATTGGCCAATGGAAATATGTCTCAAGAGACCCGAGATGCAATTATTGCATCCTGTGACCCTTTAGTAGATTTTCCTGAATACCTGTTGAGGATGGCCTTATACCTGACAATGGTTTCACCTGATTTTGCAGTAATGAAATAGATTGATCAGCGGTCATTAGAGGCATACCCAAATGACAAGTGACCAATAAAATTCATCTGGCTTTATTAAAGAACATCAAAAATTAAAATTATGTCTAAAAGAAATATATCAAGAAGACGATTTTTGGGAGAAGCATCTTGCGCTGCGATTGGTACGACCACTTTGTTTTCTTCTATCCTTAATTTAGGAATGGCAAATGCTTTAGCGACGCCTATAGTAAAACCAACTGGAGATTATAAAGCCATGGTTTGTATTTTGCTATCGGGCGGGAATGATTCATTTAATATGCTAATCCCAAATGGAGCAGAATATAGTGAATACGCTACTGTACGAAGTAATCTAGCCATACCTCAAAATGATATTTTGGCTCTAAACCCAATTACTCCAGGGATTAATTTGGGACTTCATCCTTCGATGACTGAAATTCACCAGCTTTTTGGAGAAGGGAAAGTCGCATTTTTATCTAATGTAGGCACACTTATTCAACCAACTACTAAAGCAGAAATATTTAATGGATCTGCGCAATTACCTTTAGGCTTATTCTCTCATTCTGATCAAGCCATGCAATGGCAGACTTCTATTCCACAAGAACGAACGAGTGAAGGTTGGGGTGGAAAAATGGCTGATATACTTCAGTCAATGAATACGAATCAGAATATTTCAATGAATATTTCACTTAGTGGGAATAATATTTTCCAAACTGGTAATACCGCAACACCCTTTGCGATCAATTCTGATACAGGAAGTGTAGGCGTGCTTGGATATAATGAGACGGATGTATTTCATAACCTATTGACTTCAGGAGTGAATAGTTTATTGAATCAGCAATATCAAGATGTTTTCAAAAAATCTTATTCTACAGTAGTAAAAAATTCGATTCAAAATAATGACTTTTTTAATACTTCAATAGGAGATACTTCACCATTCTCCACAAATTTCTCCGGCAATTATATCTCTGAAAGCTTACACATGATTGCAAGAACAATTGTTGCTCAAGAAGCACTAGGAATGGATCGCCAAACCTTCTTCTTAAGTATTGGTGGATTTGATAATCATGATGAATTATTAAATAACCAAGCAGCCTTATTAAGCCAGCTAAGTGCAGGATTAAGCGAGTTTTATAATGCTTTGGATGAAATGAGTATGAATGATTGCGTGACGACCTTTACCATTTCTGATTTTGCTAGATCCTTGACATCCAATGGTAATGGAACGGATCATGCTTGGGGCGGTAATGCAATGATCATAGGCGGTGCTGTAAATGGACAAGATATTTATCGGACCTACCCGACACTTGGTTTAGGTAGTGATTTAGAAATAGGTGGTGGTGTTTTTATTCCAACAACTAGTGCCGATGAATACTTTGCTGAATTAGCACTATGGTTTGGAGTGTCTCCATTTGATTTGCCTCTAATACTTCCTAATATTGGCAATTTTTATACAGTGGGAGGCACGGATCCTCATCCTATTGGATTTATGCAGTATTAATCCAATAGCTTTTTGCTTAAGTGTTAGCCCTAAGACTACTTAGGTATTAAATCATCTTGTAAATTGTTTTAAATGAAAAATAAATATTTATCCATTATAATTTTTGCTTTGGTATATTGCTTTCAGGGATATAGCCAATGTTTAGAAGATACACATACGCCATTTAAGAACCAGGGATGGAAATCATGTACAACTTCTCTAAACCCAAATCCTGCTCATCCTGCGGGACACTGGATTTTGTATGATCTTGGTTATGAGTACACGCTAGATTCTACTTATATCTGGAATTTCAATGAATGGGGCGAAAGCAGTACTGGAGTTCAAAATGCGATATTTGATTATTCCTTAGATGGAGAGACTTGGACAAATTTAGGTACATTTCTAATTGATGAAGCGAGTGCTTCTTATAAATACGAAGGGGCAGCAGGACCTGATTTTGATGGAATAATAGCGCGTTACGTCTTAGTGACCGCAGCTTCGAACTGGGGGAATTCAGATTGTACTGGCTTGTCCGAAATCAAATTTTTTGTGAGTGAAACCGTTGACCTTGATCCTGATTTGGAAATTTCAGAAAACCTTATGCTTATTAATCCTAACCCTGTAAAAGATATTGCCTATGTATCTATCAAATCTGAAGTACTTCCAGAAAGTGTAGCCTTATATGATTTAGCTGGACGATTGATCGAAGAAAAATTATCAGTTTTATCGAAGAATGTAGCTTTCCAAATGAAAGAACTTCCTGGAGGCATTTATTTTGTAAAAGCTAGAGTAGGGGAGGTCGTTTTGACAGAGAAAGTTGTTAAGGTAGATTAAGGGACGAGGAATAGGCTTATGTGAATGTCTCATAATATAATTGACAGTGTATCACCGTAAGGTTCTCGCTACAAAGGCGCTAAGTCACAAAGATTATTTTATGACCTAGCGCTTTTGTGGCAAAAAAAAAACATGATAATTTTTTAATCCAAAAGTGCTGGCTTGTCTGCCTTAAAAGTTGTAGATAAGCCAGATCGGCCAGAGCCATTGAATACTTTTGCAATGACTGTCCCGCCTTCAAATTCTATTGGCCCTTCATAAATTTTTGATTCCATTGTTGGATCACTTCCATCTAATGTATAGCGGATTTCCATACCGGGATAAGCAGCATTCATCATCAACATTCCATCTCCAACTTTCACGCCGGGGGAAGGGATTCGATAATGATAACCACCGTTTAGTTTTTCTAATTTTGGAAAATCCTTCTGACTTAGCGTATTGGCAATACGATTCCAATCAGCATCAATAGAGGCATTCCTTTTCGTGGAATCCCTTTCGTATCCCCATTTAGGTTGCCCTTGCCAAGCTCTTTGTGCAAAACCCATTAACTTAGGTAGTATATAATATTCAAACATGGTTTCACCACGGACCGTTTCGCTCCAAAGTTGTGCTTGAATGCCAACAATGTTTTTTAATCCTTCTGGTGTAATTTGTTCCAGACCTTTAAAGTCTTTTTCAGGGTCTAATGTATTTCCCATATTGTCTGTTATTGTAGATAGGAAAATATCTTCAGGTAAAAAACTAAAAGCATCCTTGGTATTTACAAAACCTCCCCAGTATAATCCGGGTTCTCTTGGATCTTTATTATAGGCCAGATCAAAATATAAATTGGTTACATTACATAAGATAATGGGATAACCACGATTAGCCATCTTATAGCCTAAGTCCTGTTGTCCCCATAGATTATTCCAAATATAAGGATAGACTTTTTTGTCTGTGAAATCAGTATTTGTATACCATTTATTATCATCGTCATAACTCATGACCACTTCTTCCCATCCACCAATTCGATCTACTTTTGCCTGCAAATCGGCCGTTGCTTTTTCAAAGAAATGAGTTTGAAGCGCTTGAAATTTTGTTACTTCAGGATGGTCTTTAAGGTATTGTTGACATATAGGAGATTTAACCCATGCACCTCGTGGAACTTCATCTCCACCTGTATGAAACATATACAAAGGAACTTGGGCTTCCTGATACATTTCAATAATATCATCTACTACAAAATTATAAAATTCATAAGTAGATGGTTGACAAACGCAGACAATATTATCATTGTATTGTTGTGCAGATAGGTAAACAGATTCATCATCAGGATCAATAAGTCGGTATTGTAGCGCCTCTTTTTCTTTACCTTCTTTCATCAGGCGATTGTAACGATATTCCATTGCCTTAATCGCTGCACGTGCATGTCCGGGGAAGTTAACCATAGGAATGATATCAACATGTCTTTGGTGTGCATATTGAATGATTTCTTTAAAATCTGCTCTGGTGTAAAACCCGTTTCCATTGGGATTGCTGGTAAAGGGACCTGAGCCATAGGCAGGCTCTAAATGTGTACCGGCTTTATTAGGGTGTCCACGTTTTGAACCGATTGAAGTTAGCTCTGGTAAGCCATCAATTTCTATTCGCCAACCTTCATCTTCTGTCATACAAAGTACTAGTTTGTTGACCTTATAAGTCGACATCACATCGATCATTTTAAGAATAGTTGCTTTTGATTGAAAGTTTCGGGTTACATCGAGATGAATGCCTCTATAAGAGTAAGCTGGACGATCGCTGATATTACAAGCATTAATGGATTGTTTGTTGTCTTTGTTTTCGATCAAATTAAACAGTGTTTGTATTCCATAGAAAACACCCGCATTATCGTTTCCTGAGATTTCGATTTTATCTTTATTTACTAAAATTTGATAAGCTTCAGGTGTTTGTATATCGGGATCTATTTTTAAAATGATCTGTCCGTTTTTTTCTTTTATAGGAGCTTTGATTTGATGTAAAAGCTCCAAGCCATTCATTAATAACTGTGCCTCTGACTCTAGCTCTTTTGAACAAGAAATAGCCAATTGTTGACTCAAATCAAAATGACCAGTTTCTTTTTTAAATTCAGAAACAGAAGGTATAGATTTATACCATTGATCACTTTCTAATTTTGTTAATGTACTATTTTGATCAAATAGAAATTCAGCAGTAGGAATTGCCTCACCATCAGATTTGCTTCTATTGATTTGTTCGGGTTTTGTAAAAGGTTCAACTTTGAAATCTTCCAATATCGTAATAACTTCTTGTGATCCTTGAGTGGAGACAAGGTAAACACCAACTGGTCCATCTGCTTCTTTAATCATCCAGACATCAGCAAGGGTCTTTATTATTACGGTTTCACTAGGTTGAAGACTAAATCCAGTTTTTGGTCGCATTCGATAATAGTCACCATTGATCCGAAGCAAGTCCACATTTTTAGTAGAGTCAATGCTTATCAATCCTCTGGGCGATTGATTCCAATACATTTCCCAATTATCATTTAAAACTTTTGCACTATTATTAGTGATCGAAAAATGAGCTTGATGTACATTACGTCCATTGAGTTCAAAATTTTTCTCTAATGTCCAAATTACACTAATGTCTGGAGTAGAAACAGTTTCGTTTTCAGAAGTACAAGCATTGAATATTAAAAATATAAAAAGGAAGAAATAGATTTGAAAGTTAGTATTCATTATTAAAATGTTTTAACCCGTAATATAGTGAAAATCAAGGAAAGCAGGTAAGTCAGGAGGCCAGAGTTGTCAGGGAGTCAGAAGGTCAGAAGGTCAGAAGGTCAGGGTAGTCAGGTAAGTCAGGGTAGTCAGGGTAGTCAGGGTAGTCAGGTAAGTCAGAGTAGTCAGGGTAGTCAGGGTAGTCAGAGTAGTCAGGGCCTCTGACCTCCTGATTACCCTGACCTCCTGACTCCTATTCTATCTGCCCATTCTCATCCAACATGTTAGGACTAGCTTCATTTGTCACAAGATTTCTATGTGGGTTAAATCCAATGACATTTCCTGAACGAGCTGGACTAGAAATTTTAGCAAATCGCTCTACACGTTTTCTAAAGAAATGATCAAATCTAGCAGACAATCCATTCCAAAACATTTCTAAAATAGATAATTCTTTTTCTTCTTCTTCATAGGTGACTTCAATACCTGAGCCCCTACGATAGACTTCAACACTGACGATACAAATAAAAGCGAGTACTACGCTAAAGCCTACAAAGAAAGAGAAAAGAGATCCCCAAAAATTGGCTTTTTTAGATTTACTGCCATGTTCTTTTTGTAAAACTATTTGGCTCTTTTCTGTAGCGGTATTCAATCTTGCCCGTTCATCGATTATTGCTTGGTCTCTGGCTGCTTGTGAGCTTTCCAGTTTGTTTGCATGTTTTTCTTGAAGACTGGCAATCATTGATGCTTTTTCAGTTTCTAAGGCAGAGATTTGTTTCTGATATTTATCAGCCTGACTTTTTGCCCATTTTAGTCCACTATTATACTTATGATTATACTGATCTACTTTAAGTTGAGCAGCATTTATTCTAGCATCATATTGTCTATTCGTACTTGTAATTCGATCATTGAAATTTTCTTTGATCATTGAAAAATCTTTTTCAAATCGAGTATTGATCTCTTTGGCATTCATTTTAAATTCAGTCTTCAAATCAGAATCATCAAAATGAGCGACAGTCGGTACCGTAGAGACAAAGGCATGATGAATTCCATTGGTCGAAAGATTAAATGAAATGACTCCCATACCGATTGTGACAGCAGTAACTATGGAAAATAGAGCGACATACCAAGCATTCTTCAAGCGTTTCCATACAATGGCCCGAGTGAGTACCTGAAGAAATTTTCTGCCGCCTAATTCTAAGACTGCGATTACAAGAACCATTGCAATAATAGAAATCAGAACGGAAAGAAATTTTGAGGAACCACTCATTTCGCTTTGTGTGATATACCAGACTGTGACGGCTTCAGTCAATGCGCTGATCACTTGTGCTACTTTTCCGATGATTTCAATACTAGGAGCGATAGGCCGGAAAAGATTATAAAAATCTGAATTAGTAGCAGTAGTTTCCTTCGCTTTTAGTTTTACGTTTTTTTTCATAAACTATAATTTTGGAATTCAAGACTTAGAATAAATAAGAGTCTTGAATTCAAATAAAAATATTTCGAAATAAACGAACTCGCTTATTTCTAAGAACCTAAAATCCGAAGCATATACTTTGGATAGGATCTAATTATAAATCTGTAAAAACGTTGGTAAACTCTATCGAAAACGTGACCGAACGGTCAAAAATGGATAAACCTGATAGGAAAAAAATTACAACCTAAAAACACTTTGTACAATATTAATACGGATGGTTTTTGAAAAAGTAACACTTTGGGGAATAGAGGCACAAATTATTTAATAATTTCTTGTCTCTAAAAGAATAACTGTTTTGTAAGAAAAATTAAGTGATTCGGAGTTAGATGATTTGGTCTGGTCGTAAAAAGAAAGAAATGGCTTCCTAAATTTACTGAGCTACTTTGTCTTGGGTAGTTTAGTAAATCGCCACCAAAATGAGGATAGTTTTAAGTAGGATTAATTTTGGTTCTATGATATAATTCTTTCATTGACACTTCGATTCCAATAGATTGAAGTTGTATTATCTTATCGAGACCTTGGTATCTAACTATTTTCCAAAGATCACTAAACTCACTTTTAAAATGCACATCTACTACATGTTTTTTTTGCTCAATTAACACATATTCTTTGAAAGTAGGAATTTGCCTATACAAATAAAACTTATCTCCTCTATCGTATTCTGCTGTAGATTTAGAGAGTACTTCAACTATTAAGACTGGATTAACAATTGAATTTTCATCTTCTTCTGAATTTTCAAAATCACCACAAACTACCATCGAGTCTGGATAAACATAACTATTTGAATGTTCAATATAAAGTTTAATATCGCTGTTGAAAGGAACACAAGGTGAGTTTTTGTTTTCAAGTTTGCTCATCATTTTAGAAAAGATATTACCACTAATTAAGCCGTGATTTAATGTTCCCCCAGCTAATGCATATATTTTTCCATTATGGTATTCGTGCTTAGTATTTGTTTCGATTTCTTGCTTAATATATTCTGCAACAGATAAATGTGGGATTTTATGAGCTTTCATATATAATCTTTCCCTACAAGATAAGTGTTTTTTCTTGTGTTTCAAAACGACAACTCTTTAACTATCTGATTTTGAATTGATTATAGCTTTTGCTTGATTTGGTGTTCTAATTAAAGCTTCTATAATTTGATATTTAGCTAAGGGGCATATGTTTTACAAGAACAATTAAGTGATTCATTAAAATTAGCAAAATAGAAGAATCATTTTTTCACTTTTTCTGCTCCCTTCTTTGAAAGTGTTCCAAACTTTCGTGTCATTGTCTTTATATAATCTACTTTCCTAAAACGCAGCGCAGACCAGTCTTCATCAATCGCGACTATTCGAACGCCCTCCATCTCATATCGGCCCATAATCTCCCAACCATGATCTCGGCTGAACTCTGCTTTATATTTCTTAGAACTTTTCTTAGGATAGGCAACCCAAAATACGGCATCACCAATTAGCTGAGGAGCAACTTTAGTAATTAAACTATCTAATTCCTTTTGTTTTGTAGCAAAAATGATAGAAAATTCAATTTTATCTGTTTTACGAACGGAAGTCTTAATATCAGCACTTAGTGATATATTCTTGACTTGTTCATTAAAAGAATCGGGGTGATTAAGGACAAATATCTTTTTTTGCGCTTTGTAGTTAAGCTTTTTAAATAGAGGGTCCATGGCAGGATACTTATTATGGAAATTGTATTAAACAATTATAAATCCAGACAAAGATAAATAAAAGTATGGATTCAATAGCGAACGCATTAAATTTCCTTATTAAGTAAATTTTTGAAGGATAAGGCTTAATCAATCTTAAAGTAAATAGTATCTTTTTTTCCCATTTGGATTTCACTAAGCTTCTGGCCTAGTTCTTTAATCTTTAAGTCTTGAGACAGAATTTGAGATTCTATTTTATGAGCAGTTTTAAAATCTCTTTCCTTAATAGAATGCTCAATTTCATTGAATTGACCTTGAAGAGATTCCGTAAGCTTACGAGATTTAATCTTTGCTTGAAACCAATTTTCGATTTTGCGAATTGATTGAAGTTCTATAACATTCAATTCTTTATCGTCGTTAATGGTGTAACCTTTAGAATTGTCAAATGGCATCATACTATTAAATGTTTATGTTACTTAGGGATTATCGGTCTAAACGTAAAGATAGTCACGAGTGTTTCAAAAGGAAAAGAATAATTAAATATTAATAGTGGAGATACTTTATAAGTTAAAGGTCTTAAAAGATTTGATGAGTTAATTTATAGATAAAAAGTGTTTTATGGTTTGATGATCGGTAAGTTTTGATTAGAAAAAGGTTTTGTAAGTCAATAGAATTTAATAGATTCTAATAACTTCTCCATTACCTTTTCCCATTATACTTCTGACATAAGCGTTGACAACCTTATCCATAGAAATAGCGTTGTGACCAGGGAAATAATCGGCATATTTTTCCACTGCATCTTCGACTAATCCAGAAGAAACAACATTGATTCTTTGCCCATTTTTCATTTCCAAAGCTACTGCTTGAGCAAAACTGTGAATCGCGCCATTGACCATGGCTGCACTAGAAGTCATGGGGACAGGATCATCGGCTAGTATTCCAGTTGTTAAAGTAAAGGAGCCATTAGGATTGATATAATCTTTTCCAATATGGACTAGGTTTACTTGCCCCATCAATTTACTTTTTATTCCGATATAAAAATCTTCAGTAGAAAGGTTTTCGAAATAATCCCATTTAGCTTCTCCGGCAATGCAAATGATTGCATCCAAATTGGATACTTGGCTAAACATATTTTTTATTGAATCTATATCTTTGATATCTACCTGTACATCGCCAGAATTTCTACCTGCTATAATAACTTCATGCTTGATAGAAAAATGAGCACTTACCTTTTTGCCAATTGTACCATTACCACCTATAATTAATATTTTCATGTGTTTGTATTATTGTCTTTTTTGCCAATTTGAATGATGATCTTTAATCGACTTTAGTTGAGTATTATTTTGATCTAAAAGCTTTGCAGCCAGGAGTGCAGCAATTTTCGCTTCTTCTTCTTTCCCTTGAGCCAATTCTTCTCCTTTAAAATACTGTTTTACAAAATGAGTGTTAAAGTGACCGGATAGAAAAGCTTCATGTTCCATCACGAATTGTCCAAAGGCTAGGGTAGTCTTTAATCCTTTGATTTCATACTGATCGATTGCTGTTTTCATTTTTGCAATGGCCTCGTTACGATTATTGCCATATGTAATCAGCTTTGCAATCATCGGATCATAGTAGATTGGGATATCCATCCCTTCAGTGAAGCCATCATCAACACGAATGCCATCTCCCACAGGTATTTGATAAGTTTCTAGATTGCCTACACTAGGTAGAAAGTTATTGACAGGATCTTCAGCATAAACCCGTAATTCAACCGCATGACCTTTTATTTTGAGATCATCCTGTTGGAAAGCTAGTTTTTCTCCTCGGGCAATATTAATTTGTTGCTCTACCAAATCAATACCTGTAATTAATTCTGTAACCGGATGCTCTACTTGTAATCGGGTATTCATCTCAAGGAAATAGAAGTTGAGTTGATCATCAATTAGAAATTCAACAGTACCCGCACCTTCATATTTTGCAGCCTCAGCAACTTTAATTGCTGCTTCTCCCATCGCTTGTCGAACAGAAGGCGTCAACACAGAAGAAGGTGCTTCTTCAACCACCTTTTGATGACGACGTTGAATACTACATTCTCTTTCAAAAAGATGAACGGTATTGCCATGTCTATCAGCCAAAACTTGGATTTCAATATGTCTAGGAGAGTTGATATATTTTTCGATAAAAACGGCTCCATCACCAAATGAAGAAATGGCTTCACTAATTGCCCGCTCCATTTGTTCTTCCAACTCTTCCTCTTGCTCAACGATACGCATACCTTTTCCACCACCTCCAGCAGAAGCTTTTATGAGAATAGGGAACCCAATATCTTTTGCAATATCTTTAGCGAGGTTTACATCTTCAATAGCCTTATCAATGCCTGGAACCATAGGTATATTATAAGCTTTAACGGCATCTTTAGCTGCTAATTTGCTACCCATGATTTCCATTGAGAAAGGGGAGGGACCTATAAATGTGATACCGCTATCTGTTACTTTTTTAGCAAAAACAGCATTTTCACTTAGAAAACCATAACCTGGATGGATACCATCAACGCCATTAGCTTTGGCAACTTTTAAAATAGTATCACCTAATAAATAAGATTCTGATGATGGGGGAGGACCAATACAAAATGCTTCATCTGCAAACCTGACATGAGGTGCATTCCTATCTGCTTCAGAATAGACTGCAACTGTTTTAATGCCCATTTTTCGAGCTGTACGCATTACCCTTAAAGCTATTTCACCTCTATTTGCTACCAGAATTTTCTGCATTTTTAAATTTATTTTGATGCAAAAATGAGTATTTTATTGGGTAAAAAAAAATGAGACTTGGTCTTATTGTAGTGGCCGTTTTATTTGTGCGGTATTGATTCTAGTTTTTTATATGATTTGATAGGTTATTTTTTCTTCTGATGTGTTGGATTGCTCTCAATAAATATTTACTTTTTTTTATTCACCTCTACTAGTTAAGTAACTAATTTCATGGGAGCTAGTTTTATTTAATATTTAGCTCCAAAGCCGTCTCTAGGATAAGACTTTGGAGCTTGTTTATTAGTTGTTGACTTAACTTTTTAGGGCTTTTGAATTAGTGTTACTATATGCTTTATCTCTCTTGTTACTTAATAAAACTTACTTTTTGCGTAGAACAAGATTCGTCTACACATACCTCTAGAAAATATAAGCCACTATTCCGGACTTCAGGTATTTGGAATAGCCGAATCTGTTCGCCTTTTAACCATTGGCCATTATCTACTAAGGTTTTTACTATCCTTCCATTCAAATCCATCAATCTAATACTGATCTCTGAATCTTGTTTAAGTTTCAATTTAAGACTCAAATCCTTATTTGCAGGATTTGGAAAAACTTCAAAATCAACAATAACCTTGGCCTGATTTTCTGGAGGAATTTTTCGAATTGCAGGTTGACTGGCTTTATAGCTTGAGCTATTACAGAATAGGTTTAAATCTTCTTCAGCGACTACGTTAAGCCCATCATGAGGGTAGGGCTCAAAAATAATGAGGTTTATATCAGGAGAAATGCTTCCATTTTCTGTAAAGATTTCATTAGTTGCGTATAAATTAATAGTTACTCCAGGATCAGTACTTAAATCGCCATCAATAGTAATTATATCAGCGTATATATCTTGAGATCCTGTGTAATGGGTAGTATTTATAATAAGATTTGTTTGAAAATCATATTGGTTATAAATCTCAGTATCACAAATAGGGTTATTGCTGTCTACACAATCATCCATCACTGAAAAATCTACTTCATTCTTTTCTCCAATCTCATAGGTGTAAACCTGAACGGTTTCATTAACATCACCATATTCATTGGGTAAAAACTTATAATCTGCCAGTATTTTTAACCTGAAATTGAAGAGATCATTGTATTCAGGATTAAAACTTTGATAATAAGCGTTGATGTCTAGACTCCGAAATATTTCAGTAAATCTCAAATCGTCTAATTTATCTATAGGAACATACACTGTTTGAAAAGTTAACTTTGTTTTTAATCCTGAATCTTCATAATCAGGATAGGGATGTCTAGAATAATCTTCTAAAAATGGAAATTGTTGTATTAATTGATTTCCTTCTACAAATTCAACGGCAGCCAAATCAAAAGAGGGTTCAAGTATTTTAGCTATTGGGTCAGCAGCATTATAAGCTGTAGAACTTGTGGTTATAAAATAGTGATCAGAATTTTCATCCTGGCCCATTAAAGTTGCAATAAGGGGATAACCAGGGTCTTCATTGTAAGTATCAAGTCCAGTTAGGTTATGCCAAGGTTCAAAAGTAGAATCGTAAACATCAAATTCAACAGCGGCATAAATTTTAGTATTTTCCATGTCAATTTCAGCTGCTGGATTTAAAACGTATTCCAGTGGTTCTTCTATGGCAAGCCCAAAGCCACCTGTAACAACGTAAGGGGCCCCAGGATTATAAGCAAATTGTAAATTAGGTGTCTTTAGTAATGCAAATAAACCAGGAATTTCATTATAAAAAGTATGCTGTGTCCAGGGGACTGCTAAACGATCTGCTGAATAACTTCCGGGATGTAATAACTCGATACTGGCTAATCCTCCTGAATTCGATTCATCTTCTATAATGCCGGAAAAAGCAGCTTCTGCTTCTAGATAGGTAATCTTGGGAGCTGGTGGATTTAATTGTTTGGAAGCAAATCCAGCGGCAGCAGATAAAAAAGGACCGGATTTTACTTTAATCGGCTCATCCCCTCCGGGAATGGAAAAGCCTGCTTTGATATTTTTTAAAGGGCTTCCGATAGTACTAAAAATCTCTCCTAAAAGTTTCATAGTCTCGTTTACATAAGCAGATTCGACATCTTGGTCAATTTGATTGTATATTAACATACCAGCGTTGGCAATATCGATATTGTTTTCATCTTTACCAACTAAGACTGAACTTAGAAAATCGTCTCCAAATGCCAAAGGGTTATTGCCTGAAGTATTAAGCGGTACCTCTCTGCCTACAATCCTACCAGTCATAAGGACAGAGGCAAAGTTTCGTTCTTTGAACTCAAATTTTATCCTGGCCTCATTTTTACACACACAAGGATCATAAGCCAATTGAAAATCTGAAATAGACCATTTATTAGGTGTGGTAAATGGTAAATCCGAGCTTACTTTTTCAATTTTTGTTGCTTGATCCAAAGCAGTTTGGAAAGTATTATATCGGTTTAGTAAAGCGGATACTTTTAAATCATTATTGCCTGGATCTTCAATAATAGATAAATCCGTATTAGCGTTATCAAAGGATTGGCCTTGACCAGGAGAAACGATTAGTCTTAACTTCCCAGTATACTTATTATAAAAAAGCATATAAGGATTATACAGTGTTGAGTTGGCATCTAATTCAGTATCACCATAAAGTCCCAACCCGCGATTCATATGCATCAATTCCCAACCATATCGAGGGTGCATATTATGTTCTTCCTGAGGAAAACCTTGTCCGTTTCTGTAATAGGAGAACCAGTAATAATCGGATAAATCTAATAGGAAAGGATGTTCGGCGGGCACTAAAGTGTTTCCAATATTTACATTTAGAGTATGTTGATCAGGAAGAATTTGTGTAGGAGCTAGCCAATTAAAGAGCGGATGATCGTTTGGACCACCATCTTCTATAGTCGTATTTTCTAAAGCAGGATATTCTGTATTATTAGGATAATTAAAATCTGTGCTTATTAGGTCATTACAACAAGCAGGAACATCCTGCCCCGGTACTTCTTCTGTAATACAGGTTTGTCCAATTATAAAAAATGGATTTACCAAAAAAATGAATGTTATAATTATATATAGTTTCATATTTTAATTTTTTGATTATTGAATTTTTACGCCTCGCATAAAAGCTCCGTCTCGCTCAGGATTGGATAGAGAACCAACAATTTCATAAGAAAAACTATCATTGGTAACGGTCATAAATACACTGTAATCTTCCTCGCATTTTCCGGTCTGATCCGTTACATCTACAATTCTAAATAGCACAGACGAATAGGTACTGGTAGTCAAGTCAAATCTATGTTGACACCCACTATAAGGTAAATCATATACCCAAAAGCTATCTCTGTTTAATACAAACTGTTGTGATTCATTCGGTAAGAAATCATAAGTACCCATATATTCTCCTTCCCACTTTAGCTTTTCTACTGGACCTAAGGCATGAAAAGTTCTGGAAAAAGTATCTCGCCCAGTGTCATTAGGGAAACAGTCACTATTTGGATTAAAGTTTTCTACGATTAATGTAACCGTGATATCTTCCCCCGGAGGGAAATCAGTACGTGAAATTACACTATCTTCCAGTATCTCTGATCCAATAAGCCAGGTTCTTTTATCTGCCGGATATTTAGCTGCAAATATACCACCTGATGAAAAACTTAATGTGTCGGTATCAATATGTTGCCAAGCAGGTGGAGGAACAAAGCCTGTATTAGGATAAATCCAAAAATCAGCCGAAGTAGGCGATATATCTTCACAGGGATCAAAAGACATATCATCATCTTTGCATTGGCAAGCCATAAAAACTAATGCTAGAAGAAATCCTTTGAAATACAGATTTTTCATAATAGAAGATTTTAAGATATGGGAAAGTTAATCTTGATTTAATCGAACCTTAAGTAATTGATTTTCTTCTTGTAATACTTTGACTTGTTCATTGAGATGAATAAGATGAAGATAAAGTTCTTCAATTTTCTCTTGTTGATTAGCCATCATCATACCTACATCCAAACCTTTGGCTTCAATACTTTCACCAGACGGAGTATTGTGGAGATGACCTTTTTGATTAATATGCTCTTTGACTTTTTCGAGTGGCAATAGATTATAATCTTCTTCAAATACATAATCTGACCAGGCTGTCTTTACTCTGACCTCTTTAGTAAGAATACCTTTGTCTACAAATAAACGAAATTGACTGATGTCTATATTTCCATTATCTAAAGAATTTGGAGAAAGGTCAGTACCAATAAGCAATTTTCCTGTTTTACTCAACTTCATTAGACTTGGAAGAGCTTCCCCCTCCCCATCTTGGCCTCCTCTAAATTCAAAATCTCCATCATCATTTCTGAGAATTTCAAAATCAGGACCTGAGCCTCGGCGCTCAAATCTTAGTATTGATCTTACCTTTGACGAAATATTTAATATTTGAGTAGGCTCTCCATCTCCAATGATTGTGGTGCCACCTGGAGTAATTGTGAGTCTTCTGTTTTCACCGGGTAAGATATAACCATTTTGGTCTTGTGTTAAAAAGTACAGACTTCCGTCAAGGTTAGAGTGTATGACTGTTTTTCCATTTGATCCTTGCCATAAGCCATCACCATAAGTACCGTTGAAAGCGATATAATGCCCGTTCAAAGTATTACTATATGCAAGAGTCATATTATCATTTGATGAATTACCAGAATATCCTAATTCTAATTTAGAGCCTGTAACTTCAAGACCGCTGGATTTAATATTCATAGCCAAAGAAGAAGTATTTCCATCACCATAATAAAATTGTAAACTTTCGTTTGGAAATAAATCCCAAGCATATGTACCACTAAAAGAATTGAGATTAACTCTCCAACCCCTTAAATAGTTGGACACAATTTTTGTAAATTTAGTGGAATAAAATTACAAATATGTCAAAGCACAGAAAAACCTGGTCAGCGGAAGAAAAGCTACAGGTAATCAACTACGCCAAAACGCATGGCAATGCAAAAGCAGCAAGAGAACATGAGGTTTCGGTCACTGCAATTTATAAATGGACAGCGGCTTATGATGAACATGGCGAGTCTGGATTGAAACGAGCAAATAAGGCTAATGCAGAATCAGAAGAATTACGTCGTCTTCGTCGGGAGAACCAACAACTTAAAGAGCTTGTAGCAGAGAAAGAATTGTTGTTGCGGATAAAGGCGGAGCTACTAAAAAAAAGCAAATAAGTAAGGAAGACAAACTGCTAGTAGTCGAAGATTTCATTAGTCAGGGTTATCCGAAAAAAACGATATTAGAAGCCTGCGGTGTTGCTAGTAGCACTTATTATCACAAGCCAAAAGAGGCTGGATTAAAGAGAGGAAGACCCGCGAGCTGCTTTACAATGAAGGTGGATGGAGAGTTGGTAAGTAATGAAAAAGTGATAAAGGATATCGAATGGATACTGGAGCAAGAGTTTGTAGATTATGGTTATTTAAAGACAACGCATTGGTTGAGACAGAAGAAGAATTACATCATAAACCAAAAGAAAGTCTATCGGTTAATGAGAGAAAATGGCCTTCTAAACAAGTTTAAACCAAGGAAGAAGTCCAAGCGTAACTGGGTCAAGGAACTGCTCCCTCCGACTGAAGAAGCCTTCGACTACATGGAGTTTGACATCAAGTACATCTACGTGGCAGGCAAGAATAGAAACGCTTTATTGCTCACCGTAATTGATGTAAAGACCAGATGGGTATTAGGCCATTATTTAGCTTGGTCGATAAAACACAAAGAGGTGATAAACTTATTTGATCAGATATTTGGGCAGTACCCTTTACCGAAAAGCATTTTTGTTCGCAACGATAATGGTTCGCAATTCATATCGGAACAAGTACAAAAATACTTTGCGAAAAGAGAAGGTGTAACACAAGAATTTTGCAAGCCAGCAACGCCAGAACAAAATGCACATGTAGAGTCTTATCACAGTATTTTAGAACGTACCGTTTGTCAGAAATTTGAGTTCAAAGCATTAACGGAAACAGCAAATACTTTGAATAGATTTATTAATTTTTATAACTTCGAGCGGATACATTCAGGAGTTGGGTATACTTCTCCTTATTTCCATCTGAAATCGCTCGATATTGATATGAAACTTTATTCTTTAACTAATCCACTGGATTGCAGAAAATAAATTTTAGATAAAAATCACCTGAAATTAATCCTGATTTTTACATTTTTTCAACCTGATTTTTTGTCCTGAATTTAATTCTTAATTAAGAGAAAAAGTG
This sequence comes from Saprospiraceae bacterium, assembly GCA_965277415.1. Classification (GTDB taxonomy): domain Bacteria; phylum Bacteroidota; class Bacteroidia; order Chitinophagales; family Saprospiraceae; genus JAHDHW01. The sequence continues at coordinate 1,505 of CBDICS010000063.1, read as the reverse complement.
TCCGAGAATTAGGGGGTCAGACCATTAAAATCTCTTTGTAAACGAAAAGCTGGAATAAAACCAACTTCTTGTCCAGGAATAACTGCCTCGACCAATTGTCTGACATGAAGTTGAGCGTATGGCGCAAGACTTAAACCAATACCAACTGAGCCTTCTCTATTGATTGGATAAGTGGTGCTACTTGTTTGCGGATTCCATTGAGCATGAACAGAACTTTGAAGAAACAGAATTAATAAAATAGGAGTTAATAAGTTGAAAATTTTCATAGTTTATTTTTTTTGTTAAAAAATTAAGGTTGTGTTGTTAAATGTATCTATCATACATTCTACCTTGTTATCTAAATTACATTAAAACTTACCGAATTGGCAAGATTCCATTTGTTTTTTTTGTTGAACGCGTCGAATTATCTTCCCAACGCGTCATGGAATAGGTGTTTTATAAAAATTAAAGCTTATTAATAGTAGTTTTTCTATAGAACGCTTACTGTAAGTTTAATCTAAAGAATTCCCCGATGCTTGCATCGGGTGCAAAGTAATGAGTGTTATCTTAGAGGTATGAAAGATTCTCATATCAAAAAGAGTCACAATAAAAGTTTGCTTTTGTATCATATAGTATGCCCTACGAAATATCGTAGGAAAGTATTTACAGATTCTGTAGAGAAGACATTGAAAAAGACATGTAAAGGAATAAATGCTCGTTATGAAATTCATTTCATAGAAGTAGGAGCAGATGAAGATCATGTTCATTTTCTTGTTCAAAGTGTACCGATGTATTCTCCGAAAAAGATTGTCCAAACGATTAAAAGTATAACAGCTACTCAGATATTTAAACTTCATCCAGAGGTTAAAGAAAAACTTTGGGGTGGTAAATTTTGGACGAGTGGTTATTATGTCAATACAGTTGGTCAATATGGGAATGCTGATTTGATTAAAAAATATGTACAAAACCAAGGAAAAAAGTATAAACAAATATATCAAGATCAATTAAAGCTATTCTGATTTAGTTTAGCAGGATCTTGATACCCCGTCAGCTTGCTGCGGGGTAGTTCATTTTAAAATAGCCTTTTCGTATGGTCCTTTATAAAATTCGATAAACTAAACAAACACATTGATATTCACCTGAAATACCATTCGTACAATCGTTAATAGCCTAAATATATATTATATATTTTGAAAATATTTCAAATTAGATTAAGTTTACAAATCTTTAATTTTTAATAAAACCCCTTAAATTATGACAGTATCACAAGTTTTAAATCACATTAATGACAATAGTTATGATGATGACGTTACCGTAACAGATGTACCGAAAGGTCAATTTTTAGCTGTTACAAGTATATCTTTGCCAGAAGGTTCTACAACTAGAGAAATTGAGATTACCATTATGCCTTTAGAGGTCGCTCCAGGAGGTACTCGAACGGTAAATACTGGTTTATTTATCAGAAAACCTGGAGAAACAGCAGTTCAAGTAAAAGTGATGCAGGATGGTAAAGAACTTGCTGAGAA
>CBDICS010000062.1:0-58627 GCA_965277415.1 Saprospiraceae bacterium | reverse complement strand
TTATTCACTTGATAATTTCGAATGGTTTTATTCTTCTAAGGAAGATAAATGGGGCTTGCGAAAAATCTCTGATGGATCAATTAAAATCAAACCATCCTTCCATACGATCAATGTGCAACGTGAATATGGGTTTACAATAGTTGGACTTGAAAAGATGTCGCGTGGGGTTTTTGAAAGAACAACCTTTCGCTTTGAAATGGTATATGGAATAGTTAATAATGAAGTAGGCTTATTAGTATCCGATCTTAATTTGTTGGATCTTAGAATAGAAGATTTTAATAGAGGTTATAAAGTAGCCCGAGTGGTTTTTACAAATGGTAAACATGGTCTGATGAGTCGAGAGACCGTCGGATTGATGGTGAAAAAGGACTTCGCCTATATTGGTGATTTTCAAGAAGGGATTGCGAGGATGAGTATTAAAGGAAATCTTTCAGGTAGTCTTCGAAATAGTCAATATGGTCTGGGCTTACTTAGTGCTTACCTAAATAAATTAGCGACGCCTCAAGTTATGCTAGATTATACTTTATATGACCTAGAGTTTCGGAATGATGCCCGATTAACTTGTGAACAATGCATATGGGGATATTTAGATACTATTGGAAATATTGTAGTGCAACCACAATTTTCGTTTGCTAATATATTTATTAATGATGTAGGAATAGTCGAAAATGAAGGGAAGTGGGGAGCAGTAGATAAAACAGATAAGATGGTATTGCCTACCGTTTATGATGGTGTTCACTTTTTGGAGAATACGGATAATAAAATCCTTCGCGTTTTTAATAAAAGACAAAAATATGGCTTAATTGATACACTTGGCCAAGTGACCGTTAATTTAAAATATGATAAAATAGGTGCATTTAATGAACGTAGACTGGCAGTAAAACGAAATGGCTTATGGGGCTTTGTTAATGAAAATGGGGTAGAAGTGGTTCCTTGCCGTTTTCAAAGAGTAAAGAACTTTTACAATAACATGGCAGTGGTCAAGCGCTCAAATAAATGGGGTGTTATAAATGAGCAAGGTGAAATTATTATTGATTTTCAATATACCCGATTAGGTAATTTCAAAGAAGGACTAGCCTGGGCTTATACTTCAAAAGGCGTTTGTTTTATAAATACTAAAAATGAAATTGTAATCCCTCCAAAATTTACAAAAGCCTTCGATTTTCAAGATGATTTAGCTAGAGTTGTGGTAAACGGAAAATATGGATTGATCAACTCTTCTGGTAATTTTGTAGTTAGACCAAAATATAGTTTCATTGAAGAGTTTAACGAATATGGCCTAGCTATTGTAAGATTTGGCCATTCCCGAATTCGTTATGGCCTTATAAATCGTGCAGGAAACCTCATTACAAAACATAATTATAAGCAGATTAGACCATTTAGTGAAGGTCTGGCAGCTGTGAAATATAAAGGTGCTTATGGATTTATAAATACTAGAGGCCGTTTGGCCATACCTGCAAAATATTCGAAAGTATCTGATTTTAGTGAAGAAAGAGCTGCTGTTCAAAGAGAAGGTTTATGTGGCTATATTGATATGCAGGGAGAAGAAGTTGTGCAGTTCGAATTTTCTAAATGCCTTGACTTTATTGATGGCAAAGCGGTGGTTTATAAAGGCTACAGAAGGGGAGGGTTAATTGATCTAAATGGGAATTATATTATTGAACCTAATTTAAATCGTCTATACAAGTTTAGTGATGGTCGTGGTTTAGTAAGAGATAGCTCTTTTAACTTTTATTATATTACAGCGCAAAGCAATAATGTACATAGTGGAATGTATCAAAAAGCTGGAGCTTTCCAGCATGGCGTTGCAGTAGTCCAATCTACTAAAAATAACCATTGGGGTATAATCAACCAAAAAGGTATAGAGCTCGTCCCACCAAAATATGATAAAATAGAAAACTTCAAAGATGGTTATGCCCGAGTTCGTATACAACAGTTTTCTGGCCTTAGTAACCTTGATGGAGAACTTATCGTCCAACCAGAGTTTGAGTACATTAGTTATGCGGGTGATGGTATTTTTCGAGTTGAACAAGGAGATAAAATAGGCTATTTCGATTCCGATGGAAACTGGGTATGGGAGATAAAAGAATAAACAGGAGTCATCTCGGATTTTAAAAAGAAGTTATTCAAAATAAAGCTTTCTAAATTTAAAACATATAATTAATCTTTTTAATAAGAAAATTGTACCTTCGTTACTAAGCATTTAGGCTGAAGGTGTGTAACCAATTCTAAATGACTTCAAGAAATGGAAACGTAAAATGTAGATAGGACCACTAAGTTTGCATAAGAAATCGTTTCCTACAATAGCGGAGCCATTATTAAAAATAATAGATGATTTAGCAGTTAATAATGTTCATTTGAAGGAGAAGGGTTGTTTGATTACAGTGATTAGAGGAGAACCAATAAAATTGACGATCTTTCTTCGCTTCCGTTAGCATTTCAATTTTTAAACAAATCTCATATCTGAAAAATAAAAGTACAAAGCCACTTCAACTTTTTGAAGTGGCTTTTGTAAAATTCCAATTCTGTAAATAACAGATTCTTAGGTTATCAATAGCAGGTTATTAAATTCTGTAGAAAAAGTAATTTGTTCTAAAGAACTTAATATCTACTTATGGCCCCTTTTTGTCTTTGACCATTGATTTCAAATTCATAGGTGTATTCACCGTTTGGTATATCTTTAAGGAAAAAAGACTTGGACTCTTTTCCATTATGTTTCCAGGACTTTCTAAGGATTGCCTTTCCTTGGGTATTGAAAAGGTTAAAAGTTGCCTGGCCTTCAGGTGCTAAACCAAGATCAATATTTAATTTATCAGAAAAGCTTTGAGGAATGATTGCCACACCAGTTCCTAATTTCCTATTTGGATCAATGAATTGTATAGATTTTTTAAAAATCCTATTGCGTATCTGCTCATTGCCAATTGATTCTAATGGGAAACCGAAATTAATAATGGCAAAATCTCCTTGATAAGCTGTCGCTGCTATCTTTCCATTTTTGTATTGTAAAACAGGATGGCTTCCATTGACCGGTTTTATAATATCTGGAGATCGTAGGGGATAAGCTCCGTAGGATTTATTTTTAAGTTGAAAATTTATTCCTTTAAAAAGATTATTGCTTGTACCTGAGATTTTAGCATAAGGAGCATCATCGCGAATAAAATCGGATTTTAAATAATTTCTATAAAAGGACTTTCCATTTCCAGATTTTACCAAATCAAAAGCAATGTCGGATCCAGAAATAATTAAAGTGCCTCCTCCATCGAGAAATTGTTTCAACAGTTTCTGCTCAGTATAATTGAGGGTTTGATCTTCTTTAGATTCTCTACCCAAAAACCAGTTTACTCCATAATAATTTTTGAGTTGGAGCGATTGATCAATAATGGCCTCATTGCTTGCGCCATCAAAAGAAATACCATTAGCAGATAAAGATGCGGCATGTTCAATTACATAATCGTAATTATTCATTTGCTCAATATATAATCTTCGGGTATTGCCTAATGGAGCATAGCTTGGTTTCTTTTCTTTTTGAATGATTGCCAGAGAGCGATCCAGTCTATCAAATCCATCAACGATTAAGTATTCTACTCTTTGGTTTGGAGTGCGGGGCGTCCTTGCTGCTACAACTGCGGTGGAGAATGATTCTCCTCCGGCATTTATAGCAGAGACTTTTAAAAAATAGGTTGTTCCAGGGTTTAAATTTTGGAAAGTATAATTTTCATTATTCGTTTCAATTCCCTTTGTATAGGCTTTGCCATGTAAACTGATATATACTTTATAAGCTGTTGCGCGGTCACCTAATTCTGCACCAAATGCTGGCGCTTTCCAAGTTAGATTAATTTTTCCTGAACCAATATTCTTCGCACACAGATGCGTGGGAGGTTCCGGTAAAAAAACTGGCTTTTTCTTATTGCGCATGGCAAAATAAGTGGTAATACCTTTATAGACTGCTCGGGCTACAATATTTCTGAATTTTGGATCGCCCAATGCATAAGCATCATGCTTATTATCATGGAAACCAATTTCTAAAAGGACACCGGGCATGTTTTGTAGGCTGCGTAATTCACCAAAGTCAGCTGCTTTTTGGCCCCTGTTTTTCCAATTAGGATCATAAGCTTTGCGAATATCTTTAATCAATTGATTATGTATGGATTTCTGTAAATCCCGACTTCCTAATCGTCTTTTATATCGATGTACAAAGGTTTCGGTTCCTTGAACACCACTTGCATTACTATGCCATGATAAATATATTGCATTCTTTCTTTCTTCTTGACTACCTTTAGCCAATTCCCATTCCGCATATCTGGGACGAATACTAATGTCACCATCACATTTGGGATACCCTTGAAATTTAGCATAATGTCTCGCGCCTTCTTCATAACGAGGTTCTCCACTTTTTTTACCATGATAGCAATCAGGCGTATCTCCAATACCACCTCCGAATCGGACTGCATCAGCAACAATAGCCTGACTGGTTTCACTTGATTCATTACTGAGTATTACTTTTCCTACTGTTCCTTTTTCAAAGTAGAATTGTCCGAGGTAGACCCAAGTATTTCCATGGACTTCTTGATTGATGCTGATATGAGATGTACCGCCTGCATGCACAATTTTATATCGCGTATCTACAGAGCGATTATAGCCATTTTGAAAATAAACAGATACCCAATACAATCCGCTTTTAGGAATGTTAGGTGTAAATATAGCCTTTGCTGTTTCTTGCTTTTTAGAAACTGCATAGCGATATGTTTTTTGATTTCGACCAGAAGTGGTACTGGTAGCCCAGGGCCCAAATTCTCTATAAGCAGGAGCGCCCTGATCATTATCGACAATGACTTCATTGATATTCATATCGCGCTCTCTGACAGTCCATACATTGGCTCCTGCATTATAGAGGTATTTCAAAAGATGATAATTTATTGCTTCGATATTAGAGAAATCTTCAACTATGCCATGAGTATTATGTCTTTGAGTTTTAAATGCTTTAAATCTGCTGTCATAAATCCATCCATGCCCAGCACTTAACCAAATCGTTTTTTCATTTAATTGCCCTGATGGTTGAACATCGCTGTATCGATCAATAAAGGGTTTTCCTTTAATGGATTGAACTGGATCATCATTGATAATATCATAAAATGTAGTGATGGGACTATGAGTAAGAAACTCTGAGAGTTCTCTGAAATTACCATTTTCTGTTTGGGCTTTTATGACTGTACTCAGAAAGCCATGACTTGAAATATCACTAGCAAAATGCTCTACTATTTCATCTAATAATTCATCATCTAATTCCCGAAAAAGAAAATCTGGAGAGAGCGAAAGTAAAATATTCAGTTCTTTGTCCTGAATATTATAATCAAATAAAACTGCATCTGAGGGTAATATGGTTACCCCAAATTTATCCGGTGTTTTTAATTCCTGAATTATATCTTCAAGATCGTTTTTTAAATTATTGGGTTGCGCGAAAAGAGAAGTAAGCAACAAGCAAGTTGCAAGTAGAGCAATCGGTCTCTTCATAATAGCTTTTAAATTATCATTTTAAAATTAGCAATCATTGGGCTGATTTCGGTTAACCCAACTATTAAAAAAATGTAAAGCTATTATTGTAGGCGGCTAGATTTTAAGGTTAAGAATTTGTTGTGGAATCAGTCGTTTTTGAATTGATACAAAGTAAACTTCATTGTTTGATGTTTTATTATTTATAAAATGTTAAAGCTTAAAAAAGGGTTTATAAAATCTTAGATTTTATAAATATGAGCCATCCCTTTTTAATTGAAGTTGAAAGATACTGAGTGCTTTCATAAAGAAGTATAATACTGGGATGGCTCATGTTAATTTTTTATTAATCTGTTTTAGTCTTTTACCAGTTCAAATTCAAAACAGGATTCAGTTGCTTTAGAATAAGAAACTTCATAGCAAATTGGCCCCAATTTCAACTTGTAATAACCTGGTTTGGCTCTATTGCTTCGTAGTACAACTTGTCGGCTGATGCAGTTTCCTTCTTTGTTAGGTTCACATGGCCCTAGATCACCAAAGCAAATTGGGCCGAATGGAACTACTTCAACTAAAGAATCAGAACCTGGTTTTATAGGAATGGGATTTCCTTTTTCATCGCATAATGTTATTTGTTGAATAGTTAAATTATTAAAGCAGAGATTGCTATAGCAATTACAAGCAGTAATACATAGGACTTCATAGTCAGTCGTACAAATTTGATCTCGCTTACTATCGCCCCATGAAACGGAGAAACAAGGTTCATAATCAGGCAATCTGGCTTCCTTGCATTTGCATTCACATTTGTCTTTACCGGATGGCAAAGGAGCAATGGAAAAACCGGCTGCAATACCAAGGAAAGTTACTTCTGATTTTACTTTAAACGCTATTTGATTTTGGCAAGTTTGCCAATCGTTTTCTAAGGTAATGGTAGAGGGAGTAGTTTTGAAACCACCAGAATCGATTTGTACGTTTCCGCTTTGTGGTATACCATTTATGTATATCTCTTCAAGACTATCATCCACGAGATAGTTTATCGTCAACTTAAAGTCTTTGGGGTTAATGCTATTACAGAGTACAAAATCTAAACGGAAATAAACTTCACCAACATTACCTGGTTTACTATCGGATTGACTGGATATCCAGCCTGAATTGATAGCTGGTACACCTGTCCAATTGCCAGGCTTTATATTATCTGCTACTACGTAAGTTGGAGTCCCATTGCCCGTTAATGAGGTATGGAAATCCCAATGAAGTGCTTGCCCTGGAGGCAACATAATACCATTCAAGCCATCATAAGCAGTGTTGAGTAAGTCTGCATCACTTGCTGAATGAATACGTGGACCTTTAAGGTTTGGGTCACACTCACAACATTCGGCGAGGTGATTAAATTTACTTTGGCATTGACGTCGTAATAAATCCTCCACCTTGTCCTTTGCTTTTTGACAAATTTTTGAAGCGGGCTTGTTGGGCTTTACAATTGGATCATTTTTCTTTTTTGCTTTGGCCATAATAAAATGAAGTTTTGAAATTTAAACTGAATTGTTTTCATATTTAGCATACATATAGATGCACTACGATTCCAATAAACAGTTTGGGTTAAATAATTTTTTGCAATAACTTCTCTATGATTCAATGATCCCTTTGAAGAGGAAATTATATGATAGAAAATCAAATAAACGTAACTAGTGATTGAAAAAATAGTCTCCACGTGGGAGGGATCATTTTATGAATTAAATATCTTGTTTAAATGTATTTAATAAAAAGACATTTTAAAGGAAATGTAAGCCTGGAGATTAGATTATAAACCTCAAGTTGAATCAATGAAAGGTTGTAAGTAGTTGAAAATGAGTAGATTGAATTGTGACAAAAAAACGCTTTTGTAATGCTTTAAGAAGATGTATTCAAATGGATCCCCTTGGAGTAAAGGGGGGATATATTCAAATAGTAGTTCCGTTCTTAGAGTTCATTGGAGATTTGGACGCTTAGATCAATAAATATTCAAAGTTTGATCTACTTCTTTAGCATAGGTATTGATACCACCTTTTAGATTATATAAATTGTCAAAAGGGTAGAGTGCTTCTAATGTTCGAATGGCATCGGCACTTCTTTTTCCTGATCGACAATGGACGATGACCTTTCTATCTTTTGAGATTTTGTGTTGAGCTGCTTTTATTTGGGCGAGTGGGATTAATGTTCCATTCAAATTTGATATCTCATATTCGTAAGGCTCTCTCACATCAATTAGTTGAAAATCTATATGATCATCGATCATTTTTTTAAAGTCTTGGACAGAGATTTCTTTGAGTGAGTATGCTTCTTCTTGCCCTATACCACAAAATTGTTCATAATTAATCAAGCTTGTAATTATGGTATTTGGGTTTTTGGATATTTTTAAAACCCGAGTTGTAAAACTGGCTGCATCAAATAAAAATAAACGTCCGCTTAAAGGTTCGCCGACTCCGCTTACTACTTTGATCACTTCACTAGCTTGAATAGAGCCTATGATTCCTGGTAGAACGCCAAGTACACCGCCCTCCGCACAGTTAGGCACAAGTCCTGGGGGAGGTGGCTCCGGAAATAAGTCTCGATAATTAGCTCCCCTTGTACCATCTGCTTGTAAATAGTTGAAAACGGAAACTTGCCCTTCAAACCTAAATATAGAGGCATATACATTGACCTTGCCGGTTAGGACACAGGCATCGTTTACTAGGTATCTCGTTGGAAAATTATCAGTACCATCAGCCACAACATCATAATTTCTTATGATTTCCAAAGCATTTTCTTTAGTAAAGGCCGTATTGTAGACTTTGATATTGATATAAGGATTAAGCTTTAGCAATCTTTCTTTAGCAATTTCTGATTTAGGTTTTCCTATATCATCCACCGTAAATAAAACCTGTCTTTGTAAATTAGTATCCTCTACTACATCAAAATCTACGATCCCAATATTTCCTATTCCCGCAGCGGCTAAATAGAGTAAAACCGGACTACCCAAGCCCCCTGATCCAATAACAAGAACTTTTGCTGCTTTTAGCCTTTTTTGTCCTTCGAGACTAAACTCAGGAATTGCAATATGTCGACTGTAGCGAGCCAATTCTTCTGGACTTAGTTTTATTTCTTTACTCATGAAGTTTTTAGTCTATTTAACAAAGAAGATGTTCAAAGATAAGAATCTGCTAGCCTTAAATTTAGGTAAAAAAATAAAGCCTTTCCAAATCAATGGAAAGGCCTTATGGGATGCATAATTTGTTGTAGTGTGTTATTTCCATTCTATTAAAATAGAAAAGAAAGAACTTGTTGTATGTGGATTATAATTTATCAAATAGTAGCACAATATTATGATGATTTATGTTAAAATGCAACAACATATCTTATTTTTTAGTCATGTTAAGGACAAAGTATAAAGAAAAAATTGCTTATAAGTTAATCGTTTAATATTGGGTAATGTGTAGTTTGTTGATTACGAGTTGCTTATGTGATGTTGAATGTTGTAGGGCCAATTTAAGAGCTGGATTTCTTATTTATCAGGAAAAACTACAATTTATTCTAATACATGGCAATCCGAAGATTCGCTAGGAATTTGAGTATTGTGGTAATATACCCTCCGACGCGAAGTATATTTCTTTTCCCAAACCACTCCAAAGTCAGTATGAAATATCAAAATTTTGTAAGAATGCTGGAAGTAAAGCCCCACAAAACCATGGCAATCGCAAGGTTATCTATTAAAAATGAATTGAGTAAAAATAAATGATCAAAATTTTTGAAGTCTGCCCAAAGTAGCCCCTCACAAGCGAAGCGATCACCAAATCACACAGTCCATAGGACTGATCACCATAACACAAATCTGAAATATCTTTCCTCCAATCGCATGTATTCTAGTGGACTTCATTATCTAGATTTCTATTATTTTACTAACTTACCGAAAAAGAGAAAACTATTTTGACGATCAAACAAGCTTACCAATCCTTTTGTGAATCTACTCAAAAAATATATCCTTTGAGAGAAGCATTATGTATGGCTCGGATTGTTTTTGAGGATGAATTTCATATCACCAATTTTGAAAAAATAGGAACCTTCAGTACACAAGAAGTTCAACGTTTAAAAGCTATCCAAAACCGGATTGCGAATCATGAACCCCTTCAATATATCTTGGGACAGGCTGACTTCTACGGCTTAAAGTTTTATGTAGATAAAAATGTACTTATACCAAGGCCAGAAACAGAAGAGCTTGTTCACTTGGTTTTAGAGCATGCTAAGCTTTCAATTTTTAATCCTAAAATTAAAGTTTTAGATATTGGGACGGGGAGTGCCTGTATACCGATTACACTTAAAAAGAAAATGCCAATTCTTGAGGTATATGCTTCTGATATTAGTAAGGCTGCTTTGGATGTTGCTCAAAAGAATGCAAAATTCAATGGTGTGAATATTGAGTTTTTAGAAAATGATATATTAAAGGAAGAAAACTGGGGGCAGTTTGGAAAATATGATATAATAATTAGCAATCCACCTTATATTCCTCATGCAGAGGCGTCTATTATGCCAATCAATGTAAAAGCATTTGAGCCTGAGATTGCTTTATTTGTTGATAATGAAAACTCAACAATTTTTTATGAGGCAATTGCAAAATTTGCTCAGCTTCATCTCAATGAAAAAGGAAAACTATTCTTTGAAACAAATGAGTTTAATGCAAATGATGTAGTGAAAATTGTAGGTGATGAAGGTTTTAAGAAAGTAGAGTTAATCAAAGATTTAAATGGAAAAGATCGAATGGTCTTTGCTCAGCGATGAATGATAGCTTCTACCGTTCAACTTACTAACCGCCAGATTTTTTAGTTTTTGTATACCCTTTATCTATAAGTAAACTAAGTACCTTATCGCGGTGATTGCCTTGAATGATAATCTCACCATTCTTGACGGATCCACCAACACCACATTTAGATTTTAGAAAACTTCCAAGTTCTTTGAGACTTTCATCTGACCCTTGGAATCCTGTAATTAAAGTAACTTCTTTTCCTCTTCGTTGCTTGCGGTCTAGGAAAATTCGGAGGCTTTGATTTCCGGGGGGAATGTCAACAACCTCCTCCTCTTCCGCTCCGTGAATAAAGTCAAAGTCTGGGTTAGAGGAATAAACCACTCCGTCACGGTTTTTCTTTCTGTTCTTTTTACTCATAACTTATTTTTTGGGAGTTAACAGATGTAAAGATAATAAATTTATAGAAAAGTTCAAATTGTGACAGGCTAAAAATCCTTCTCCGTCGATATGAACTGCGGATTCTTCATGACAAATTATTTCAACTTCCTTACCAGTATAGTATTCTACAAGGCTACTTTTGTGGATGTTCCCTATAGGAAATCGAACCATAGATGGGAAGTATCTAAGTTTTGGTGCTTTTTTTATAATCACGATGTCTAATAAGCCATCATCAAGCTTTGCTAATGGAGCAATTTTCATATTATAACCAAACATAGATGCGTTGGCGACTTCTATAGATAGGCATTCTCGATCCATTTTTTTTCCATCAATGATTATAGTGTATTTCTTTAATTGGTAATCAATGGTTTCTGCAAGGGCCGTTTTCATATATCCCATAAACCCTCGGAATGTACTTTCTTTAGTTTTGTACGCAACCCAAGCATCAAAACCAACACCAGCTACATTTACAAAAGGCTTTTCATTGAGCATACAAGTATCGACCTTTATGGGGACAGCAGTGTTTAGACTTTTTATTGATTTAACAATATTTCTACTATAACCGAGATGAGTAGCAAAACCGTTTCCTGAGCCAGCAGGTATAATCCCTAAAATTTTATCTGTACCGATAAGTGCAGAAGCGACCTCATTGACAGAACCATCTCCCCCTACAGCTACAATGATATCATAGTTTTCTTTGACTGATTGTGCTGAAATGTGCTTGGCATGCCCTGGTTTCTTAGTATATTCTAATTGATAATCAAAAAGTTGATGATCTAAATGAAGGTCTAATTTGGATTGAAAATTTTTCTTACTGTAAATCCCCGCAAAAGGATTAACAATAAACTTAAGTTTTCTTTTATTCGTTTTGCGCATGTTAGATTCCTCTAGTAATTGTCACTAGGAAGGTATAAGACTTTGATTTGATGATTAAGTTAGCATTTGGCCTATAAACGTCAATTTTTCGATCCGAAGTCCCAATATGCTTTAATGCTTTTTCCTAGATCTTTTTTTCTTTTTCCAATCATTATTAAGCATCCTTAATATCAAAAAACCAAGCCCATCTTCTCTATGTTCAGAATTGCAAAGTACCACTACACCTGTTTTTGATTCCTTTACAAAACCTATGAATGCTCTATGTCCATTTGTTGAACCAGAGTGCAATATAACATTATAATATTTTTTGAGATCAAGAACATGCCACCCTTTTGCAACTTTCGTTTCTTTATTTATTTTAGTTGCTTGCATTGGCTGGTGAGTATTATCTAAATAGGTACCTATCATTGAATCCCCTTCCTCCAAATTCACCTGCACGAATTTTATCAAATCTTCCATCGTAGACTTAATACCATTGGAGGCGGCAAAAGATTGAAATTTAAGTGCTGGAACAGGATTTCCGCTAATAGAAAAACCTGTAGTAGCTTGTTTACTATTGCTTTGATAAGGATGAATGAATGAATTATTCATTCCTAAAGGTGCGAATAGTTTTTGATTTAGAATATCTTCAAATGATTTTCCTGTACATTGTTCAATAGCGATTTCTAATAGCGCAAAATTTATACTGGAATAAAAATATGTATTTTCAAAATCTTCTTCCTTTTTAAAATCTTTATAAAACTTCAATAAATCTTCTTTTGTATAGTGGGCATAAGGATTGTTTTTTTCTTTTTCTTTTATCCCAAACTCATAGGGTAGTTTAGGTAATCCAGAGCAATGACTAACTAAATCACCGATAGTTAGATCCATCATGTTTTTATTATGGTATATTGAATCTAGATATTGGTTAAATGGTGTTTTATAGTCTAAAACTGAATCTTGTACAAGGAGTTCAATCAAGGAAGCTGTAAAAATTTTAGAAAGACCGCCCAATTCAAAAATGGTAGAATCCTGGAGTGCTATATGCCCTTCATAATCCCTTGCTCCATTGTGATAAATAAAAACAGAGTCATTATAAATCAAACCAATAGAATAACCCGCAATATTCTTTTCAGGAATCTTAGTATCATAGTAGATGATTTTATCAATTTCCTTTCCTATACCTTCCTTCATCTGTGCTGTCGTTACCGTATAACAAAAAGTGAAGAGCAGAATAGATGAAAGAATAAGTTTAAAAAATTGACTAGGCATGATTTATTTTTTAAGGAGTAAAAGTATGATTAACCATTTCAGCGAAGTTGTCTAAGAATGTGTTCTGAGATGACGTACAAATGATCCATCAATCTATTTTTAAACCATTTCAGTAACTCGGGAGAAGAGAACGAACAAAATTAGTAGATATTTTAATAAAATAGAGTGATTTATCAAAGCGTGCATATGGTGATTGCAACATTATTCCAAAGTTGAAATAAACAATCACAATTTTGTCCGTATATCAAAGGTGAAATCCTACATCATTAAATCATCTGTATTTATTCTTCAGCAATCTTCTTTCCTTTTAGACTATCAGCAATATTAAAATCCATAGCTCGATGGGCGAGCGGAGCGCTAAATTCGTTGAGTTCATCCATTACTTTATTGATCAAGTCTTTATCTTCACCAGCAACAGCTACCTTCAATTGCTCTACATATTCCTTAATTAGACTGATCTCCTCATCGGTTAGAATTTGTCTATTCTGTTCGATAAATTTATAAGAAGAACTAATAATAGCATTTGCTTCATTTCTGGCTTCCAATAAAGAACGAGTATCCATGTCTGATTGAGCATGTTTTATGGAGTCGAGTAGCATCAGTGCCATTTCTTCTTCACTTAGACCATATTGAGATCGAATTTCGATTTCTTGTTCCACTTTGGATCGAAGTTCTATTGCTTTTACTTTCAAGATTCCATCTGCATTTAAGAGGAATTGTATTTCAATTTTTGGAATACCCATAGGCATAGGAGGGATTCCGCTGAGGATAAACTCTCCAAGTTTTCGATTATGCTGTACTAAATCTCTTTCTCCTTGATAGACTGAGACTTTGAGGTTCTTTTGACCATCAACAGAAGTGGTATATTGTCTACCTACCTTGCTTGGTATTTTAGAATTTCTAGGGATGATCGTATCCATGAGTCCGCCTACAGTTTCAATACCGAGTGAAAGAGGTGTAATGTCTAGCAATAAAATATCTTTTTGATTGCCAGCAAGAATGTCTGCTTGGATAGCGGCACCTAGTGCTACTACCTCATCTG
Source organism: Saprospiraceae bacterium (assembly GCA_965277415.1). Lineage (GTDB taxonomy): Bacteria > Bacteroidota > Bacteroidia > Chitinophagales > Saprospiraceae > JAHDHW01. The sequence goes on along the minus strand of CBDICS010000062.1, from coordinate 44,777 downwards.
GATTTAAAGAGTCATTTACTTCTTTTCCAAAAAAAGCGCCGATGCTTTTTTTAATAAAAAGAATTCTAGTTGAACCACCTACCATCAGCACATGATCAATATCGGATGTGCCTAGTCCAGCATCTTTAAGTGCCTGTTTGCAAGAATCAATTGTTTTTTGAACAATAGGCATTATTTGTTTATCCAACTCCTCTGGAGATATTTGGCAATTAATAAATTTAAGTGTCTTTTTAAAAGAATTTTGACTAGTGGAAACTTCTTTTTTTACTTCTTCTGCCAGAAGTCTTAATTCTTGGCTTAGGTTTTTATCTTGTTGCAATATTTCAGGATCGAGATTATTTATCTGAATCCAATAATCTATGATTGCTTGATCGATATCATCACCTCCTAAGAAAGTATCTCCATTAGTTGAAAGTACCTCAAAGATCCCATCTTGGATTTTCAAAATGGAAATATCAAAAGTACCACCTCCCAAATCGTAAACTGCTATCGTTTGACCTTCATTTTGATTTTGATCTATACCATAGGATAAACTTGCTGCAGTAGGTTCATTTACTATCCTCAAAACATCTAAACCTGCTAATTTTCCAGCATCACGGGTCGCTTGTCTTTGAGCATCATTAAAATAGGCAGGAACAGTAATGACCGCTTTACTAATTTTTTTATCTAGAAACTTTTCGATACGATGCTTAAGCGCACCCAATATCATAGACGAAAGCTCAATTGGAGAGTAGAATTTGTCTTTGACTCTAATCTTGACTAAGCTATCTTCAGCTTCATTGATGATTTTATAACCAAAATATTTTTCAAATCTTTCAATGTCCTGATAAGATTTACCCATTAACCTTTTGACAGAATAAATCGTGTTTTGAGGATCAGAGATTAATTTGCTTTTTGCATCGTCTCCCACGAGGACATTTTGATCATCTAAAAAATGAATGATTGAAGGAATTAAAGCATTTTTTCCATCTTTTCCTTTTACAGCAACTGACTTACCGTCTTCTATTACCGCAACGAGGCTATTCGTAGTGCCTAAGTCAATGCCGACGATCACATCAGCCTCTTCGGCAACTTTTCCTTTCTTCAAATCAATAGATATCTTAGCCATATGTATGTATTAGTGCTTTAAAGTTCTGTAGAAAAAATACTCACTATGCTATGGCATAGTTCCGTTTTTAAGCTTCGTCAAACCAAAAAAATCATTCTAAAGTACAGATTGCTTTTTACAGAACTTAACTCAAAACGGAAAATGCAAAGATAAGCTCTATTCTTAAAGAATTTAGTATGAAATAGGACTTAATATAAAGTAATGGTTCTAAAAACTTAGGTTTTAAATGAAATCGTTTGGCGGCAGTTTACTGGACTAAGCAGGATAAAATAGCTCAGTTTGTTTAGTAAACCATTTCTTTCTACTCATTTCAGAACAGATTTTTAAACAACTTCATTTTGTAATATTATAAACTTCAACTATCTTCCTTTTTTGTCAGAACGCCTGTTTATATTTTATTTGCTTAGGTTGAAAAGCTGTTTTGCCACCCAGGTAATGATCTTTAAACAAGCTAAATTTTGGAGTTAGATGATTTCGTTTGTTCGAAAAAAATTAAGAAGGAAAAGGTTTACTAAACTAAGCAAGCTAAAATAGCTCAGTAAGTTTAGTAAACCACCATTTAGAACCTAAATTTTATAATTAGCTAAAAAATGAAAACACTTATCTCTAATAAAGGTTTCAGACTATTCGTCATTTTAGGAGGCTTTTTTGTTGCAAATGCCTTGGTTGCTGAATTTATCGGCGTTAAACTTTTTGCACTTGAAGATACCTTAGGTTGGGATCCATTATTTGGAAGAGAATCTGCTTTTGTCTTCTCGGCGGGCACCATACTTTGGCCTATAGTTTTTATAATGACAGATCTAATCAATGAATATTATGGAATGAAAGGCGTCAAATTACTCTCTTATTTGGCTGCTGGACTGATCTCTTATGCTTTCATTATGATATACATAGCAATAAGAATGCACCCTGCGGATTTTTGGTTGACTCAAAATATAGCATTTGGTGAAGATAATATGCAAGTTGCCTTTGCTAATATTTTTGGACAAAGTAATTGGATAATTGTTGGTTCTTTAGCTGCATTTTTAATTGGCCAGGTCATTGATGCCTACGTTTTTTTTCGAGTCAGAAGATGGCTGGGAGAACAAAAGGTTTGGCTCAGAGCTACACTTTCTACTGCCGTTTCTCAGCTTTTTGATAGTTTTATAGTATTGTATATTGCTTTTGTAATCGGCCCGCCTAAATGGGAACTTTCTCTGTTTTTTGAAGTAGGAACTAACAATTATATTTATAAACTATTAATGGCTATTTTATTAATTCCTTTACTTTACCTTGTTCGTTACCTTATTGATAAATACCTTGGTCAGAAACTATCTAGTCGATTGAAGAAAGAGGCGGTTATGATAGGGTAGCCAGAGGGACTAGGACACAGAGGGCACTGAGCAAGCACAGCGTTCACGGAGTTGTTTTAGTAGATTCTTAACTTTAAAACAATTTCTTTGTGTACTCAGTGTTTCTCTGCGAGCACTGTGTCCTAATAAATTAATATTAGCGGTAAGTTAGGGAGAAGGACTAGGACACAGAGGGCACTGAGCAAACACAGTGTTCACAGAGTTGTTATGATTGATTTTTAATTTTGAAGTTATTTTAAAATGGATAAATAACTTTCTTGTACGTTATTGATTTAGGCACTGTTAAAACAACTTCTTTGTGTACTCAGTGTTTCTCTGCGAGCGCTGTGTCCTAATAAATTAATATTAGCGGTAAGTTAGGGAGAAGGACTAGGACACGGAGGGCACTGAGCAAACACAGTGTTCACAGAGTTGTTTTGATTGATTCTTAATTTTGAAGTTATTTTAAAATGGATAAAGAATTTTCTTGTACGTTATAGATCCAGGTATTGTTAAAACAATTTCTTTGTGTACTCAGTGTTTCTCTGCGAGCGCTGTGTCCTAATAAATTAATATTAGCGGTAAGTTAGGGAGAAGGACTAGGACACGGAGGGCACTGAGCAAACACAGTGTTCACAGAGTTGTTTTGATTGATTCTTAATTTTGAAGTTATTTTAAAATGGATAAAGAATTTTCTTGTACGTTATAGATCCAGGTATTGTTAAAACAATTTCTTTGTGTACTCAGTGTTTCTCTGCGAGCGCTGTGTCCTAATAAATTAATATTAGCGGTAAGTTAGGGAGAAGGACTAGGACACGGAGGGCACTGAGCAAACACAGTGTTCACAGAGTTGTTTTGATTGATTCTTAATTTTGAAGTTATTTTAAAATGGATAAAGAATTTTCTTGTACGTTATAGATCCAGGTATTGTTAAAACAATTTCTTTGTGTACTCAGTGTTTCTCTGCGAGCACTGTGTCCTAATAAATTAATATTAGCGGTAAGTTAGGGAGAAGGACTAGGACACGGAGGGCACTGAGCAAACACAGTGTTCACAGAGTTGTTTTGATTGATTCTTAATTTTGAAGTTATTTTAAAATGGATAAATAATTTTCTTGTACGTTATAGATCTAGGTATTGTTAAAACAATTTCTTTGTGTACTCAGTGTTTCTCTGCGAGCACTGTGTCCTAATAAATTAATATTAGCGGTAAGTTAGGGAGAAGGACTAGGACACGGAGGGCACTGAGCAAACACAGTGTTCACAGAGTTGTTATGATTGATTTTTAATTTTGAAGTTATTTTAAAATGGATAAATAATTTTCTTGTACGTTATTGATTTAGGCACTGTTAAAACAACTTCTTTGTGTACTCAGTGTTTCTCTGCGAGCGCTGTGTCCTAACAAACCATCCCCCTCATCTCCTCATAAACCAAATCCACAGGTAGCCCCATAATATTAGCATAAGTACCTTCGATTTTTCGAATTTTACAGAGACCAATCCATTCTTGTACACCATATGATCCCGCTTTGTCAAAAGGTTGATATTCATCAATATAAAAATCAATTTCTTCATCTGTCAAGTCATAAAAGTGTACAATTGATAAACCTGAAAAAACACGTTCCCGATTTTTAGAAAGCAAACAGACTCCTGTGATTACCTTATGTATAGATCCGCTCAAGCATTTTAGCGTTCTGACTGCATCATCACGATCTTTTGGCTTTTCAAAAATAACATCATTTTGAATGACAATGCTATCTGCAGCGAGGATGACTTCATTATTTTGTATAAAATGTCTGGATGCATTAGCTTTTTTCTGAGCTAAAAATTCAGGTACTTTTTCAGGAGTAAGACTTGCTGGATAATCTTCTTTAACTTCAGTGGTTCTGATTTCAAAATCAAAACCTGCCTGTTCTAATAATTGACTTCTTCTAGGTGATTTGGAGGCTAATATTATTTTAGGAAATTTCACGTATTATTTTTTAAGAATGAAGGGTTCATTTTATAATTAAGAAAAGTAACAAATATAACAATCCGGCAACCATGATCCATTTGGCTATTTGACTGGTTTGGTGATAATCTAATTTGGATTTGGATTGGAATAATTTCCAAATTACAAATAGGGTAGGAGTAACTAATAAAATAAGTATAAGTAATACCATAAGTATGCTTAAATCATTCCATTGTGATCCTAGCCAATAAAGAATACTCCCTAATAATAGTAAACAAAAAACATAAGCAATAATCTTAGAAGAACGAATGCCTAATACTATTGGCAAGGTCTTACAATGATTATCAATATCACCTTTATAATCTTCCATGTCTTTTACCAGTTCTCGAAAAAGTGTAGAGAAAAAAGCGAAAACCATATAGAATTGAAATAAATTTCTCATTTGTGAGCCATATGCAGATGATAAATCAGAGAAGCCTTTTCGTTCAGCGAACCAAACAATTCCAGCTACAAATGAAGAGAATACAGCCACTATTATATTGCCACTAAGTGGTTTTTTTTTCAGTGACTTGGAATAATACCACATGATGAATACTGCAGTAGGGTAGATAAGAAAAAGATTTAGATTCTGTACATAATAGGCAAGATATAAGGCTAGAAACATGCCTAAAAGAACAATAAGTACATATAAATTCCTTGCTCTAGTAAGGCTAAAGACCACACCTGCAATCATCTTCTCTGGTTTATTGATCAGATCAATATTGTAATCCATTATATCATTTATAATATATCCAGCCGCTGCAATACAGACTGTTGTTAATACCAATAATGAAAAATGAAAAAGATCTAAAGAAGGTTGGATGCCGTCTGCTATAAAAACATGTTGGATAAACCAATAAAAAAGAAATTGTGTAAATACAATAATACCAAGATTAGGATATCGAATGAGCTTTAGGAAAGCAAGCATTTGGGATGCAATTTATGTGAGATAGGAAGCTGCTTATTCATCAGGACTAATCATCCATTTACCATGTAGCTTTAATACTTTTTCGATTACATCTCTTACGCAACCACCACCTCCTTTGATAGGCGATTTATATTGACTAATATTCATGATTTCGATCGCTGCATCCTGAGGGCAAGCTGGTAAACCCACTCTTCGCATCACCTCATAATCCGGGATGTCATCACCCATATACAAAATTCCTGCGGGGTCAATATCATAAGTTTCAATATATTCTTCAAATGCTTCGAGTTTATCCTCAACGCCTTTATAAATATCTGTAATGCCTAGACCTTCTAATCTACTTACGACGCCACTTGATTTTCCTCCGGTAATAATCCCAACTCGATAGCCTTCTTTTATTGCCGTTTTTAGAGCAAAGCCATCTCTTGTGTTCATTTTTCTTAAGAGCCTACCGTTTTCTAGGATAATTAACTCACTATTAGTCAATACACCATCGACGTCGAAAATGAAAGTATGTATATCGCGAAATTTTTCCAGATAATTCATTATAGATATGGCTTCTATTACTGATTGTCACGCCATTCATAAACCCACTTAGCCTGAATCTGTTCGAGGTGATTCTCATTAGATCCTTCTCTTTTTCCTTCGAAATTTGGAATTTCGAGAATCCATTCTAAAAGACTAGTAAATCTTGTTCTATAAATCTTGCCTTCAGTATAATCATCTCCAAATCGATCATAAAGTTTCATGGCAATGTCTTCATGATCAGGCCAGTTAATTGGAAAATCGTCTATATCTTCAAAACCCATGCTGGATATTTACAAATTAATTAATATTTTGTCAAAGAGTCATATTTTTTAATACTGCTCTATTTTGATATGACAGTCAAAATAGATTGAAAGAACTATTATTGAATATGAATTATGATCCAATTCTTTCTAATGCTCATGTCCAATTATACGAGACTGATCTGGAATTTGGACCTCAATATCTGCATCCTCTTCTAGGATTACGCATTGACAACCGAGGCGACTTTCCAAACGTGGATTGATAGCCCGATCAATAAAGTCTTCTTCCTTATCAGATATCTCTTCTAATGAGTCTTCGCCCTTTTCTATATAAACATGACAAGTTGAGCAGGCACAAACCCCACCGCAATTATGATTGAGGTGAACGCCATTATCTTCTGCTATTTCGAGAAGCGAATAACCTTCTTCTGCTTGCTCAACAATAACAGGCTTAATGCTTTTGTCTTCAAAAGTAAATTTGACTTTCGCCATTTTTATATGATGATATTTTTTATGTTTTTAAAACTGTGAAACAGCTACTTATCTAAAAGTAAGTATTTTCTTTAGCCATTTCACGTAAAAGTACTTTTTATAAGGAATCTAAACAAGTATAAAGAGTTTTAGTTCAAGACAATCTTGACGAAGTGAGGTGACTCCTTCTGGATTTGTAATTTTGTAATTAAATTCTTCAATCTTTGGTAAGACTTTGCTTCGGAATACTTCATAAGCGAAATGATCACCTCCTTCCTGGTTTCTGGCTTTGAATTCCAGCAAAAAGCAAAAGCTTTAACTCCGCCGGACTAATAGAAATAGCATTGGTAAACCCTGATCTTAGGTCAGTTAAAGTGGAGTTTTGATCATATAATCTAATGACCTTGTTTTTGGAGTTAGATTTGAAAGGTTTGCCATCAACTTTTCTGAGTATTAAACCAATAGGGATTGGAGTTGAATAGGGAATGTAAAAAAGGTGGATGCCTATTTCGTTTTTAAGTAATTGATAGATACCATGCCCTTCTAAAATGAAATACTTATTTTTCTTATCGTATTCAAAGGAGAGGTCCAGTTCCTTTAATAATTCGGTATATATATTGGTGAGGTATTTAATCTCAAGATCGCCTCGTCCTTGAATATAAGATTTAAAATCTAAGATGACTTTATCACTAATTCCTTTGAGGAAGCCTTTACAAGAGATTTCTAAGAAAGAAACGTCCAGCATATTTTCGATAAACTCTGTTTGAAGGCTATCAAATTGAGCAGCAGTATAGAGGTAAGATTCCTTTACTTCTTTTAAGGCTTCAATCTGAAACATCTTATCTTTTACCTTTGAGCGCCAAAGTTTTGAAACACCGCTATCATTCCGAATGATTAGACTTCCTGATTTTAGTCTCAGAGGTATAGCTGGTGCTTCTTTGAAGTATTTATCTTTAAAGCCTAATGATAAGGTCTTTAAATTTTGTTTGATTGATGTAATTCTTTCTTTGAAATCATAATATTGCCAATCGAGATTTTCACCTTTTTCATTTCCAATAACAATTACATCTGATGCGTGAAGATCATTATTTTGCTCTAATCGCTTAACTTTTTTCTCTATAGCTTCTACTCTTCGAATCAATTGATTGTAGAAACCTTTGCCTTGTAGCTCATCTGGTAAAGTTGGTAACCAGTCTTCTGGGAGAGCTTCCGCAAATTCCAGTGTTTGGATGATTGGAATTAGTTTTTCATTTTTCAATGAAATTTCCAAAATAATCGAACTATTAGTCTTTGTAGAAATCAACTGTTCGGCTGAAAGTGCTGTAAGGTCTTTCTCAATCTGGCGTTTAAGCGCACGCCCCCCCATCTTAGCATCATAGCCCCTATGAGCAACCCATTCCAAAGCTTCTTTTGTTATATTTAGAATAGTTGTTCTTCGTACAAAACCGTCGCGTCGGAGTAGCTCATCTATCTGTAGTTTTGCAATATTATGTATGTGCTGTGGGGCAAGTGGATTAAAGATGACAATTCTATCAATACGATTGATAAATTCAGGTCGAAAGAAATTCTCTACCGCTTTTCTATAAATACTGCTATCATCAGTGTTTTCTTTATTATAACCTAATTTTAATGAAACATCACTGGCTCCAATATTAGAAGTCATGATGATAATTGTATTGGAGAAATCAATGGTTCGACCTAAGCTGTCAGTTAGCCGTCCATCATCCAATACCTGTAATAATAAATCGTGAACCTTTGGGTGAGCTTTCTCAATTTCATCCAGTAGTAAAACCCCGAAAGGCCGATATCGTACTTTTCCTGTCAACTGACCTTCGGGATTATAATAATCACCAATTAACCGTGCAGGTGCGCCAGCATCAATATATTCGTTCATATCAAAACGCATCAAGGCTTCCGTAGACCCCATCATATAATTACAGAGCTCTTTTGCTGCTTGAGTCTTTCCAACACCAGTAGGCCCTATAAATAGAAATGAACTTATTGGTTTTTCTGGATTATTGAGCTTAGCTTTTAGTAAGTGAATCGTGTCAGTCAGGGTATCAACAGCTACTTCTTGGCCTACTAATCTACTTGCAATACTGTTTCTAATTTCCTCTTTTTCAAAGATGTAGCCAGGATCGAAAATCTTTTCGTTGAGGCCGCTGATTGTTTCAAATTCATTTTTGACTTCAGGTGCATCAATGTATTGAAAACGATATTTAGCTGCTAGTTGATTCATTAGTTTCATCACACTACCTGGGAGTGCTTTTCGTTTTAAATAATTTCTTTGAAAGTGGAAAACCTGATTAATTGCCTGAATAGTAAAAGTACAGCCTTGTTCGATTTCAAGATGTTTGCGTTGTTGTAAAACCATTTTAGCTGCGGTTCTCAAGTCCGGTTCTTCTACTCTGATAACTTGAAAAAGATCACTAAATCGTCGATCTTTTTCTTGTAATATTTTCCATTCCGCTGGAGTAGCGGTGAGAATTACTTGAAGCTGTCGCTTTTCAAGATAAGGCCTTAGGACATCACTCATTGCCAAATCATTCGAGCCACTTTTACCAATTCGAATCAGTGCAACAACATTTGAGAAAAGTAATTTGTCAGCTTCTCCTTTTTGTTTGCTTATCACGAATTTGATAATTGACTCTAAACGTTTTTCCCACCATCCGACGATACTCATTCCGGAAATGACGCGTGTAGGATCAATCTGCCAAAGTTTTGCAAAGAGTTCCTCTTTTTGTTTTTTTGCTTCTTCTTTAGAACTTAAATAATTGAAAACAACCTCATGTATGACAGTTTCTTTTCCAACACCTTCTTTCCCAATTAGTACAAATGGTGTATTTTCTTTTTGATATATTATACTTGATAATCGATTTACTAATTCATCTCTAAAATAAGATCGTTTTAAATCTTCAGGAAAGCGATTATTCAAATTTTCTCCTACTTTTTCAATCTCAATTGCACCATCAAAATCAGTAGATTGGCTCATGTTTTGAAAAAATCCCGGAGGATCATGTTGCTCAAAAGCAAACTTTCCAGATCGAATATTCAGACTTAATTGGATATTTGTAATAAATGTTTTTGAATCAGAAAAATAATCTTCAGGATTAAAATCAGAACCTAATTCCTCTTTGTAATCCTTTAATAATGATTGGATAACATCAATCATCCTCTGCTCGAAATTTGATTTCCTCTTTTTCACCTTTTCAGTCAAGAATATAAAATTCTGAAAGGCAGGCAAGCAGGCAAAAATTTTGTTTTGCAGTTCAAAGACTACTACAGAGAAAGTTCCTGTAATAGATGATTTACCAAATGGAATCGTTAGTTGATGTCTTTGATAGTCTAGAGAAGGATTAAATAAATACCAGAGCAAATCATCAAGTGATTCATTATCGACCAAGTAGTTATTTAAGTTTCTCCTTATTTCTTTTTTAAAATGTGTAACAGCTTGTTCAAATCTGCGCGCGTTGACCACAGGATAATTTAGAAATAGAGGGCGTAAGACAAAAGTGGATTGCTTATTAATCCTTTTGTTTTGGACTAGAATAGGAATATTGAAATTGACAAAACTCATGTATTTGCTCCGAAGATAATTACTATCCGATAGTCAATCTATCGTTTAAAATCAAAAAACTTTAAAAAACCATGAAATTAGTGAAAAAAATTGGATCACAGGAGAATCTTGTACTTAGCAAAAAAATTACATTGATCAACATAATCATACTATTGGACATTTTTAGAAAAAGTGTATCAAGAGAGAATATAATGTACTTAAAGTGTGATTTTGCAGCTCGATGAATAAAATTAGAACAACTTCTATTAATATATTGTAGAGAATTACTTAATAGTGTAAAATCATTATATTTTTCTTTCTTAAATATTGGACTAATACATAAAAAAGAATAAGTTTATAGTAGCATTATTTGAACTGATAAATTAGGCATAGTCCAATGGCAGAAAGTTATAAATTTCCAGAATCTAAGAACTATAAATTTCGTGAATTAAAGGTTTATGCCTCTACGGAGTGGTTAGCTGATAATAAGAAAAAATATCGTCAGGTATTTGATAGGTATAATACGACCTACGTATATGCCGAATTATCCTTTTATAATAAGCTTTTTGATATTGAAGATTGGGAGATTAATGTTGAGTTGAAATGTTATAGCCTTAAGAAAGGAAGGAAAGAGATTTGTAGCCTTAATTTTGAGAATAGAAAGGTAAGTAAATATGATTCTACCGTTTTTATTCGGGAAGGTTGGGGAAATAAAAGCGAGGGACAATTTTGGAAAAAAGGTACTTATTATTGGGAGGCTTGGATAGAAGGTAATAAGGTAGCCACGAAGTACTTTTATATTGAAGATGCAGGAAAGAACCTTTTTGAAGAAGAAAATCCTTATTTAGAAGTTCAGTCACTTAGATTATATGAAGGACCTTATGATGATGTTACGGAGGATGATCGTACGTATTTTCGTCAGTTTAGCTGTGAAGAGACTCGGTACATTTATGTTGAAATAATCCTTAAAAATATACACAATACTAAGAGTTGGCAATGTGAACTCTTTACTAAATTCTATAACGATGCCCGAGAATTAAAAGGGCAGGTCGTTCGCTTGCAAAGAGTAGAAAAGCGGGATGAAGAAATCAAAATAACAGCAGGCTGGGGCTCAAATGTTAAGGGTTCTTGGCGAAAAGACCAATATACTGCCGAAATTATCTTTATGGATAAATTATTAGCAGTGATTCCTTTTCAAGTAGATGAAGAGTTTGAAGAAGGGATTACGCCAGTACTTTTACCTGATCGCCACTCTCCAGTTGTTTTAGATCCTGAAACAAATCCAAATCAGACTTTTGAGGATTTAATGGCCAGGTTAGATGCTTTGATTGGTCTTAAACAAATTAAGCAAAAGGTAAGAGATCATGCAAAATATATTCAATTTTTGCAATTGAGGAAAGAAAAAGGATTTGAAGAGAAAGATGAAATCAATGTCCATTCTGTGTTTATTGGTAATCCGGGTACTGGGAAAACTACGGTAGCTGGGATGATGGGTTTATTGTATAAGAAGATGGGTTTACTATCTAAAGGACATATGCATAGCGTTGATCGAGTTGATTTAGTCGGAGAATATATAGGACAAACGGCGCCAAAGGTCAAAGATGCTATCGAAAAAGCAAGAGGAGGTGTTCTATTTATTGATGAAGCATATTCTTTAGCACGTAGCAATGATGATAGCAAAGACTTTGGCAGGGAGGTAATTGAAATATTAGTAAAAGAAATGTCTAATGGGGATGGTGATATGGCGGTGATTGTTGCAGGCTATCCTAAAGAGATGAAACATTTTCTGGATTCCAATCCTGGATTAAAATCCAGATTTAAATTAAATTTTGAATTTTCTGACTATTTGCCTCAGGAATTATCACGAATAGCTGCTTATGCCTGTGAAGAAAAGAAAGTAGCCTTAACGATGGAAGCATCTAAAAAGATTGATGATATCATTCTTAATGCCTATCGTGATCGCGATCGCAGTTTTGGTAATGCTCGTTTTGTATATGATATAATTGAAGAGGCAAAGATTCATCTTGGACTTAGAAGTATGTCCACTGAAAATCCAAGAAGCCTAAGTAAAGAAGCAATTTCTACGATTACAATGGATGACGTAGAGCAAATTGACTATCAACCGAAAAAGGAATTACCTGATATTCCTGTTGATAAGCCATTATTAGAAATCGCTATGGCTGAATTGAATGCGCTTATTGGTATGGATAATGTCAAAAAGCAAATTAATGAAATGGTTGGTCTCGTAAAATTTTATCGGGATACGAAGAAGGATGTTTTAAATAGCTTTTTTCTGCATACTGTCTTTGTTGGAAATCCAGGAACTGGTAAAACAACGGTAGCTCGTATTCTAACAAAAATATACAAATCATTAGGGATTTTGGAGCGGGGACATATGGTGGAGACAGACAGGCAAGGTCTAGTGGCTGGATTTGTTGGACAAACTGCCATCAAAACAGCTGAAAAAATAGAGGAGTCAATGGGTGGCGTCCTGTTTATTGACGAAGCTTATGCACTTACTCAAACGGCATCTGGTAGCGCTCATGGAGATTTTGGAGGAGAGGTTATTCAGACACTATTAAAGAGAATGGAAGATAATCGAGGACAATTTTTTGTATTTGTTGCTGGTTATCCAGATAATATGGAGGCATTCCTTAAAGCTAACCCTGGACTCGATAGTCGGTTTGATAAAATATTGAAATTCGATGATTATAAACCAAAAGAACTTAATGAAATTGCTTTGTTCATGCTGCAGGAAAAAGGCATGCGTATTGATACGGAAGCAGAAGCCTTTCTATTGGATTATATGAATTTTATTTATGAATATCGAGATAAATATTTTGGAAATGCACGTACGGTAAGAGGTATTGTTAATGATGCTGTCAAAAACCAGAATCTTCGATTAGCCGCTCTTTCTAAATCTGTCAGAAAGAAAATAGAACAGGACTTAATTATCCTTGAAGATATGAAGACCTTTACGAAAGATAAGGAAAGTGCCATTTTTACTAAAAAATCAATTGGATTTAAAAAACCTTCTTAGAATCAATTATCAATTATCAATTATCAAATTGTCTGTCCGTGCCTGAAATAGGTTGACAAAAAAAGACAACAAAAAAGTTATCTAAGGCAAAACCCCAAAGACAAATGCGCAAGATGCGTGTATTTAGTGAAGCTTTAAAAAAGAAAAAGTAAGAGAATATTTAGAACACAAAGTAAGTGTACAACAAATTTCGGATCTTTATCAAATATCCAGACCAGCCGTCTATTCGTGGATAAATATGATGATCAATTAATTCATCATTCTGAAAACCCAAACCAACTATCTCTTTTCAATGGTTTATAATTTACTAAATAACGTCAACCTATTTTAGGTACAGACAAATTGCACATTGATAATTGATAATTGATAATTGCACATTGATAATTGCAAAACTATTTGGTATAATTTTTTTACACATATGCGATTTTTTGGCAAAGTATTTGCATTATAAAAAATGAACATATTTAAATATCAAATATTACATTTTATAGTCCCACCTTTACTATTATTTCATTATTTATCAACCAGATTGTATTCATAAATTGAATTTGCACCTTGTGTTAATCAATTTGGTATTTTGACAAACCTGTTTCAATTATGACGTTTCAATACGTATAATTTGTGTGTAGAGCGGGTTTTTAATCCTAAAATCAAAGAATAATGAGGATCGAGTCACTAGTCCCCTACAAGTACTTCTTCCAAATCGTTAAGGAAGAGCCTATACAGCTAAAATCGTTTACTTATCTATTATTGGTAATACCTCTGATCGGTTTATGTTTTTTATTGGATTGGAATAAAGAGTTGTTATTATTTATTGCATTTGGTTTTTTAAGTGCAGGTGTTGGTTTTTTTGTCGCATATAAATCAAGTAAGAAGATTCCGGTTTCCTTTAAAAAACGGGTATACCAGAAGTTTATCCTTGATCATATTTCAGAGCTAGTTATTCTGGTAGAAAACCAGAGCCAAAAAATCGTTTACGCTAATACTGCATTTTATAGTACACTTGGTTTTGAATCTGACCGTATTTCTGATATCCGGTTTGAAGATTTTATTGATTCTAAAGACTTGTATTTATTTCAAAAGCAGTCGAGCAAAAAAATAATTGTTCCATCTTTTAATAAGACTAGTTCGAAAATTAAAATTCATACCCAAGGTGGTGCTTCTCGTTGGATGGAGTTTGATACAGAACGAAACATTGAAAATGGAGACTTTACCATGTATACACTAAAAGATTCAACAGATCAGCAATTACTTGAAAAAGCAACCAGTCAATTTGCAGCAGATCTTTTACAAAGGAAACAAAAGCTAAATAAGATCAAAAAGAAAGAAGCTGAAGTCATATTAATGATGAATATTAATAGAGCTAAAAGAAATATGCGTTAATCATCAAAGAAGTGTTTTCTCATAGATTGATAGCAGGCCTGTAATGGGCAGCCCTCCTGCTATCACTTGAGTAAATATTTTTGATCAGTTAAAAAAACCAAGCATCCAGGGTTTCCACCACCAATTCACCAATTTGAAGTGTTGCTTTTCTTTAAAATCTTTTTTGAAAAACAATAAACCCATAGAGAAGAGATCTATAGACAGGGTGACCCGTTTGTCTGCTTTTAAAATTTCCCAAGCTTCTATCATCTCTGCTGACCAGTAGATATCATCTAAAATAAAAATTGAATTTTCGTTTGAAAAATTAATGGCCTGATTGAAATAATCCAGGGTTGGTTTCTTTTGATGATTTCCGTCAAAAAACACCAAATCAAGGTGTTCTAAGCTATTTAAGGCATCTGGTAAGGTGTTTTTGAAATCCCCAATTTTGTTTTCTATGTTGTTCAACTTTAATCTTTTGAATACCTTTTTTGCCTCAGCAGCGATCTGAGGGCAACCTTCAAGGGTGACCAATTGAGCATTTAATGCACCCATTTTAAGATAGGAAGTAGAAATTCCAAGAGAAGTACCCATCTCCAATATCGTACGAGGTTTGTAATGATTAGCTATTTTAAATAATAGTTTGCAGAAAGAAGGGGAGGACAAAGCCGTTTTTGCAATTTGTTGAACACTTCGTTTATTGTCTTTAGTAAACTTTGAACCAGCACCGAGGTCCTTTACCTCAAGTTTCTTATGCTTAGTATAGAGAAAATTCCTAACGGTTTCTACTTCATGATAAGCATAAAACAGACGAGAATCTTCTAGTACATGGTTTATAAAGTCAAAAACAAAAGGGGAGTGAACCTTATATTTCGTTGTCGCAGAAAAATAGAATTTTAAAAACCGCCAAATTATACCAAACATCCGTTATTCCTTTTGATCGCAAATATAATTCTAATTGTGGAAACGAAGGAGAGGCTAAAAAGACACGAAATAATGGATGGAAAACTGTGGAGACTTGTCCAAGAATCAAAATTATTAAAAGCTTCAAAAATGTCTTTTTCTGCTACTCTGCGGCCTTTTCTCTTAAGCGAATAAATTTTAATCCGCGTCTTAATTTTTTTTTAACTTTTTCATGAATAACTTTAGCTTCATACTAAGGTCAAATTGAAAAGCGTTTATTTGCACAATACACAGTCACCAATTATTTTGATACCCATTAAATATTAAAATATGCTTAGCTCCTTTTTGAAATTTATCCTTTGTCCTCCAAAGATGTATAGAATGCTCCTAATATTAGGATTATTATTAGGTTTTGGAGAAGTCAATGCTCAACGATATAGAACTGCAGCAGGTGTTGCGCTTGGTACAACAGGTTTTGGTATTTCCATTCAACAGAAAATCTTTAAGTATTCTACTATTGAAGGTATTTTTCAAGCACCAATAAGGAGTACTGATGCTACTAAAATTACCATTCTATATGAAGAACACAAAAAATTAATCGGCAAGCGTGTTAATTTTTACTATGGAGCAGGGTTTCATAAAGGCTGGGCAGCAAGTGCAGAAGATCCAGACCCTTCTGGTGCCACCATTATAGTTGGCGCTGAAATGTCTTTGGATAGATTAAATATTTCCATGGACTTTAAGCCTGCCATTAATGTGATAAGCGGCGTAAGGTTTATTGAAAGCCAGGGTGGACTTTCTTTACGTTATATTCTTGTAAAACAAAAAAAGAAAAAGTTCAATTGGAAGTTTTGGAAGAAAAAGTAGTTTGAGAAAAAATAGGTCAATAGCTATTTGTCAATAGGTCGTGAATATCTAATGACAAATGGCTATTTGGTTTTTATCGCTTAGTCTTTCCGGTGATCGTCATAATGTTTTCATATTTATAAGCTGTACCTTCCTGTTGTTCATCAACTAAAGCGCGCATGACATTATAGAAATCCTTATTTGGATCTTTTATTAGATAAAAGTAATTACCTGTACCTGCCCACCAACCACCACAGGCTTCAATCGCTTGATTTGGTATTTGATATTGATCATAATCTTCTGTGTCAATTTTTTTACACCCAATTGCTTTTTCAAGTTCAATTTTTTGATTGTTCAAAAGTAAAGAAACGATACTCTGCGGAACATCTCCATCCCCTATAAAATTATCTAAAACAAAGGATGGAACAGGCCCAGGATCATCTACTGGAGTCGATTCTATTTTTGAATCCATACTTTCAGAGGTTTGTTCATCTTTATTGGTTTCATTAGATTGACAAGAAATCAAAATCAAACAAACAAAAAGGAGATAAATGATGTTTTTCATAAAAATTGACTTAAGCTGATAGATTAGCCTATAAAGTTAAAACTTAAATCATTTACTACAAATAAAAGAAGATGTTAAGATCATAACGCATTAGATTTTGTACTTTTAGTGTAAATGATTAATGAATTGATGATTTATAAGTGGTCGGAGTGTAGATTCTTAAACGACTCTTGAAGCAAAATCAACTGAATACATATATAAGCTCTAGCAATTTAATGACATTCTGTAAACCTTAAGCCATTAAATAAAGACTAAAAGATATTAATTTTTTATATTTAGACCATGAAGTTGTCTATGATTTAGCTTTCTGGGTAGTAAAATCCAGATTTTGAACTCTGACAAAGCTATGATTACCCAACTTCCATGAATTTTATCACCATTTGAAAATTGTCTTGAATAATGAAAAAAAATTACAATTACAGTTATTTTACTTTAGTAGTAGCATTATTGCTCTTTGGAAGTTGGCAGATTAATGCACAAATATCTTTTACCAATTCTAATGCACTTTTGACTAGTACGGACTGGCATAGTGGGGTCGCAGTAGGAATTGTTGACATGAATAATGATAAACTAGACGATATTCTTCGACTTTCAAATGGTGAAGTCATGACCATTGAATATCAAGTGCCTGGCAGTATGTTTTCTTCTTTTACTTATGATAATATTGCAAACCAAAGTCAGTGGGCAATGGCTGCAGGAGATATTAATAATGATGGTTATAATGATGTTATTGCAGGAGATTATAATGCTACAAAACTTGTAGTAGCAGGAGCTGATGGTACGACCTATTCACACTCTATTTTGCCTGGTCCAGATTTTTTCGCACAGGGATCAAATTTTTCGGATATAGATAATGATGGTTTGATTGACATTTTTGTTTGTAATGATGATGCAGAAAGTAGAATCTGGTCAAACAATGGTGACGGAACTTTTGATCAAGCTGATGATTGGATTGATATGGCGACTACTCCAGTATCTGATAATTCAGGAAACTATGGAAGCATGTGGACTGATTTTGACAATGATGGCGATATAGACTTATATATTGCAAAATGCCGACAAGGAGTAAGTGTACAAACAGATCCTCGACGTATAAATGCTTTATTTGTCAATGATGGTAATAATAATTATACAGAAAGTGCTGAGGATTATGGTTTGAAAATAGGATGGCAATCCTGGACCTCTGACTTTAATGATATTGATAATGACGGAGATATGGATATTTTCCTTACTAATCATGATTTTGCAAATGTTATCTTGGAAAATGATGGTACAGGACATTTTAGAGATATATCGACTGATCAGAATATTGGAATTACAGCAACTAACTTTCCAATTCAAGGCGTGATGAGAGATTTTGACAATGATGGATATATGGATATTTTAGTTTCAGGTGGACAACATCATTTATATAAAAATAATGGAGATAAAACATTTACAGAAGTACCTGGAGTATTTGATAATAACCAAATAAAATCTGTGGCTTTTGGTGACTTGAATAATGATGGATTTGTTGATATTTATGCAAGTTATGCGAATAATTATACGAATCCTTCAAACATTGAGGATGTTATTTGGATGAATGATACAAATGATAATAACTGGTTTGGAGTAGACCTTGTAGGTACAGTCAGTAATAGAAATGCAATTGGAGCTAAAATCGAAATTTATGGCTCTTGGGGTGTGCAAATAAGAGAGGTTAGAGCTGGAGAAAGCTATGGTATCATGAATTCATTGAAGCAGAGTTTTGGTTTAGGACAAAGCACTGAAATTGACCATATCATTGTCAAATGGCCATCAGGGAGAATTAATGTAATAGAAAACCCAACTATAAATGAATACTTGACTATTGAGGAGACTTCTTGCGAACCATTCGCTATAGAAATTGCTGCTGATGGCAATACGATTATTTGTGAGGGTGAAACAGTTATGCTTTCTGCACCAGCAGGTTATAATTATTTTTGGAGTAATGGATCTACAACTTCAAATATTACGACGGATCAAGCTGGAGGGTATAGCGTAATTGTTGAAGACTTAATGACGGGTTGTTTTGGGATTTCTCAAAATTTAGGAATCCAATATGAGCCAGATGAAACTCCAGAAATAACAGTTGAAGGTAATTTACAAATTTGTGAAGGAGATGCGGTAACATTCACTTCTTCAGAAGCTGATGAATACACTTGGTCAACTGGAGCAACTACACAAAGTATTACAGTGACTGAGGCTGGAGACTATTTTGTAAGTACTTCTGGTGTATGTTCTGATAATATGTCTGAATCATATTATGTTGATGTTTTGACAGTATCTCCTCCTGATGCGGAGGATGTAGAGGTGTTGGAGCAAGAACCAGCTACACTTACTGCTACAGGAGTTAATCCTCAATGGTTTGATGCAGAAGTTGGTGGAACTTATTTGGGTGAAGGAAACGATTTAGAAATTCCTCAGGTTGATATGCCTATGACAATATGGGTAGAAGATGAGATGCCATTAGATTTACAAAATGCTGGTTTATCTTTTCATTTAGGTGGAAATGAATATAGTGGAAATGAATGGAATGGAGGAATCATATTTGATGCCATGACTTCTTTTATCTTAAACTCTGTTTTGGTTTATACTGATACAGAAGGGGAGCGAATGATTATTTTAGAAAATGCGGTTGGAGATATAATAGATAGTCGTATAGTTAATATTCCTGTTAGTGATAATGGAGTTCGAATCGACCTTGATTTGGAAATTCCTGAAGGATTAGGTTGGGTGCTTACTACGGATGAAGATACAAACAATGCTGTTCTAGGTTTTGATAGTCCTCGCTTAAAAAGATCAAACAGTGGTGCGAATTATCCATCATACCAAATTGAGGATGTCTTACAAATGACTGGTTCTTCAATAGGTGGTTCTTCTAGATATTATTATTTCTATGATTGGGAAGTCACTACAGGATATTGTAATAGTGAAAGAGTACCTGTAGAGGTAAGCATTATTTCTTCTACTTATAATATTGATGAAAGTAAGGAAGTTTCATTTTTCCCTAATCCAACAGATGGAGAAATAAACCTTACTTTGGATTTTAATCAAAAAACAGAAGTAGAATTATTGATCACAGACCTTGCTGGTAAATCTGTATATGCTGAAAAAATTGGATCAGTGAATGGTCAGCAAACAGAATCATTAAACTTGGCTCATTTAACTAAAGGGCTGTATTTTGTACAGGTCCTTACACCTGAGCATACGTACTTTGGAAAAATAACATTGCAGTAGTAAACAATCTAGAGTTTACTCAATTATATAAACACAATGTCCCGGAATAGTCTCGACTATTTCGGGACATTGTGTTTATGGATACCTTATTATAAAAGAAAACCCTCTTAGCATTGCTAAAAGGGTTAATGTAGTTTTTTACTGAGGGGGAGTACGTTTAATGGAGTATAAAAAGGACAACGCCAGCATTTTAAAAATTATTTTCTTCTAAAAGAAAAGAATAATCAAAGTAGCCTGAAGAAATACTGGCGTCTACTCTTGGTTTTAAAACTTAAAAATGGCAAAAATATTTTATAAACTCACCACCTTTTTTAAATCTGTTTTTGGGTACAATATAGTAATTGCCGATTCAAATAGGTTCAAGTACATTAAGTGTTAATAAGGATTTATATAATAAATTCTAAAATCTGCACTTTAAAACTAAAAGAATGGGTTAGGTTTTTTGGCAATACCTATTGTATAAATTTAATAATTTTAAACCTCAAATATTTGGTACATCACATAAAACCGGAAAAAGCTATGAACAATTGTAAGAAAACTTACACTTATTCAGATTGATCTCTTAATTTTTATCATTCTCAGACTAAATAGGAAAACAGAAGATCAATATAATTCGAAAATTTATGCCACGCTAAATTTTTAATGGATATTCTTATTGGGCTAGAGCATTAATAAATGTTGTCTATATCTAACAATTATCGATGAACTATCCCATAGTGTGTGGGCTGACATAAATATATAGTCGGTTATCAAACTGATAACTAATAAATAAGCTTTTTCTGATGAAATATAATTAACGGTAGGAATAGCTTAAAAGCATTGCTGCTTTGCTTTAAATAGTAACTGTGTATCTCGACGTGAAAATATACAAATTATTTATAATGTCAAAATTCTTTTTCAGAACCAGACTCTTTTTTTTCTTTTTTGGAAAGAATCTCTATCCCCGATGAAATTAGTTGGTATAGTTGAGTTCTATAAGGATGATCTTGTATTAATTTCAAATGGTTTTGAATCGTCATTTTATCTCCTCGACTTGCAGGACCTGTTTGAACTGAATGAGGATCATGATCTTGTATTTTTTGCACCGTCTCATAAATTAAGGGCTTCAATATATCAAAATCAATATTCTCTTCCTCTGTTATTCCTTTAGCAACATTGTAGAGGTGGTTTGTAAAATTATTTACAAAGACAGCGGCAACATGTAAAATGCTCTTTTGATAATCGTTAATCTCATAAATATTAGGACAGATTAAATGACCTAGCTTATCCAGCTTTTGCCTATTTCTTTTTTGAGGACTATAAATACAAAGTGGTAGTACATCGAAGTCGGCTTTAGTATGAATAGAAAAAGTCTGTAAAGGATAGAAGCAACCATAATTTTTAAAATAGGGCTTTAGTATAGTTGATGCCACTGATCCTGAAGTGTGAACGATAAGTTTTTTTTGAAGTCGATGACTCAATTCTGAGGCTACTTCCGAGATCGCATCATCATTGACGGCGATAACATAGATATCTGCTTCTGTTGATATCTGTTTTAAGTCATTTGTGGATTTTGCCTGGATTTCTTTGGCTAGTTTCCGAGCCTTAGAAAGCTTCCTGCTATAAGCCTGTACTACTTGAATCCCTTTTTTATGAAATTGATGACCAAGGTGGTAACCAACATTGCCAGCACCAATAAGGACTATGCGAAAGGGCGTTTTAGGCATGGCGTATTATTAATCTAGCTAAGTTTTCGGCGCCGATACATGCTAAATAGCATGCCAAGCATCATTAAAATAGAACCAGCCCAAAAGAAATTTATTCCTGGAAAAACAATTGTTTCTAATACAATATAGTCGGAACGAAGGGCATCTTCTGTAATTTCTACTGGTATTAATTGATCTTCTTCTGTCAATTGAGCGATGGCAATGATAACCGTTTTTTCGGCAGGATTTATTTTTGTGAAATTGAAGTGTAGTCCCAGTTCTTCTACCTGATCCTTTAAATTAAAGGGTTGTTTTCCTCTTATAAGGTAAATGGGTTCAACATACCAGGGTTTTCCATCTTTATCTTCAATATTTATTTTAGCGCCAACAGCGATATCACCTTCTTTTTTAGTATACACTGCATTTTTTGGTGCTGTATTGAATCCTTGGAATACTACCTTTGAGCCATTGAAGTTTATTTCATCTCCTTCCTTTAGCGTAAATTCTTTATAGCTTAATTTTTTATCAAGATCAAAAACGCGAGAAAAGATATCTTCAGGTACTTGTACACGAACCCCTAGATCATTTATTTGAGTTGGAAAGTTATAAACAAGATTATTTCGTAACAAGAGCATGGGCTCTGCTGGCCAATCAGCTTCAAATCCTGGGCGTTTAAAAACCATTTTTAAACCTATAGTGACATCATTTTCCTGGCGCTTGTATTCTTCATGAACAGGATCTCTCGTAACGTCTTTTATTATTGCCAAGTATTTTTCAGTGAAAATTGTATCGCCAATCAGAGATTTAAAAGTATCGAATTTAAGACTGTCTTCCATCTTACGGCGTTCTTCAACATCTGCTTCAACAATAGGAAGGTTTGCAATATGTGTAAAAATATCTTTATGGAGATAGTGCTTTGTAGAAGGGTTAAAAGCAGCAACTTTTGTCAATTGATTATTGTATAAAGCAACTGGCCGAACTGAAAAATGATTTACTACTTTTCCATCTTGATCCATTTTTTCATAATCAATATTAAAGATACGTTCATTGCCAATCAAGGTGTCATGAGAGTAAGTTACTCGATAACCACTCATATACATAGGCATATCTTTGAAGAGAAGAACATTCTTTTCAAGTAATTCTTTATCCAGTAAATCTTTTTGAGCAAATGGATTAGAAGAAATATGTTGCTTATTGAGTCCTGAAGCTATAGCACCTACGATCATCAAGCCAAAACCAATATGAGAAAATGCAGAACTCGCTAATTTTAGATTTCCTTTTAGAAAAGTAATGATGTAATCGACATTGGCAACAACAGCAAAAATAGAAGTAAACATCAGTAAAAGATGTTGCCAGGCAATAATCGTCAACCAGAGCGTCGAAAGATAAGTCAGTACGCCAGCAATGAGGAAGGCCGCTCCAACATGTTTCGTAAACTTGGAAATTCGATCTTTCCATTTTCGCTCGTTAAAACGCAGCATTTGAGTAAAACCCGATAATAAACCAATCAAGACCGCAATCCAAAGTTGATACTTATTGTGATGAACGACTTGATCTTTGATTGTAACAGCCTCATGGCTTGCATCAAATAAGGTGGCTATTTTATTATAAACGGGCAAAGAAGTAGAGACCGTAATGAGTATCCCGGAAAAGAATAAAACCAATGAACCAATGAAGATCCAAAACTCTTTGGTTGGGGTAGCTTCTTCCTTTGATGGTTCCGGTACATGCTTATAATGCTTGATAAATTGATAAATATTGATTGCAAAAAAGAATAAAATCAATGCTATCAATTGGTATTCAAGGCCCATTTCTGTAAAAGCATGAACGGAAGTCTCTCCAAGAATTCCACTTCTAGTCAAAAAGGTAGAATAGAGAATAAATACAAAAGTAAGCCCATAAAATAAATAAGTAGACCGAATAGAATATCCTGTATTTCTTGCAACCAGATTGGTATGTATACCTGCGATCAAAAATAACCAAGGAACGAGAGACATATTTTCAACAGGATCCCAAGCCCAATAGCCACCAAAACTCAAAGCTTCATAAGCCCAAGCACCACCCATTAAAATACCGGTTCCTAATATCCCACCACAAAACAAAGCCCAAGGCATTACTGGTTTCAACCATGCTTTGTACTGCTTTGTCCAATAGCCAGCAACTGCATAAGCAAAAGGAATAACAGTAGAAGCAAAACCAAGGAAAAGGGTAGGAGGGTGTATCGTCATCCAATAATTCTGTAACAAAGGGTTGAGTCCCTTACCTTTAATCAAGCTTAGGTAATCTGCATTCGAAAATATAGGCGCTTGCATGGTATCCCTTAAAAGAAGTAGAGGATTGCTACCGATTTTAAATTCCCATTCTCCGGCACCAAAATGAAGTCCTAATATCATGCTCCCAATCAAAACCTGAGCTGCTGCAATCACACTCATCACGGGTGATTCCCATTCCTTTGCTTTCCAGATTAAAATACCTCCAAGTACAACATGCCAAAACATCCAGAGTAGAAAACTGCCTTCTTGACCTTCCCAAAAAGCGGAAGCCAGGTATCGGTATGCTAAATGCTCGTTTACATGAGCCCAGACATACTGATATTCGTAATACCGCTGAGTCATCACATAGAAAATGATTGCAATGACAGAAATAATACTTATTCCGTGTAAACTAAAAGCCGTACGGCCTATTCTTATCCAACCTTTAGCCTCAGGAAGCATTCGCTTTTGAGTACCAAAAAAATAAGCTACAGATGCTAATAAACTACAGACAAAACTAAAGACAATCAAAAAACGTCCAATCTGACCAGGTAAGAGATGTTCGCCAATGTATTCCATGAATAGGGTTCGTTAAGTGAATGATACAGTTATCTTTAGAGTTCCAAATCATAGAAACTCCTTAATGACTATATCATTTTAAATCTTCTGCTGTTCTTTTTTCAATGAAATTTCTTCGTCTTTATACTTTGATGGACATTTTAATAATATTTCATCTGCTACGAAGTCATTACCTTTCATTGATCCTGTAACTACGATTTGCTCCGACATTTCAAAGTCTTGAGGCTTGCTCTGTGTCAGGATCACTTTTCTTTCCACCCCCACATCATCTTTCATATAGAATGAAAAATAATTAGGATCTTTCTGAGGATTATATTCCATAGGTTTATCCTTAGATAATATACCAACAGCTTTTACACGCCCTCCAGACTTGATAGCTTCTTCAAAATTTGAATATTCCGTAACATCGGACATCATAGAAATCAAAACACCAATAGAAACGGCGATCATTACTAATCCTATAATATGTATTTTTTGCATAGCTTGAAATTTATGATTTAAGGAATATTTTCTTGCTTCGTGTATGTTTAATAGTATATCTATAATTAAAACAAAATTAAGTCAATTTTAATTGTATTAGTTAAAATAGATACTGTTTTACAAAATAATTACATAAGAAAAGAAAATACGGTCATATTTTAGCTTAGATCTCAATAAACAATAAGTAAAAAGCCTTATTTTGGCAAAAAAAGATTGTTTTGGCAGAAACCGTAGTTGATTTAAAGCAAGTAGATATTTTTCAAGGAGACAAAAAGATCCTGCAAAACGTAAATTTTACGCTCGCTAAAGGAGAATTTGCCTATCTAATTGGTAAAACAGGAAGTGGGAAGACAAGTTTATTGAAGACATTATACGCAGATTTACCACTAAAGGAAGGCAAAGGAAGGGTAGGAGACTTTGACCTTAGGAAACTCAATCGAAAAACGATCTCAAAACTTCGTAGAAAACTTGGAATTGTTTTCCAGGATTTTAATCTACTTGATGATCGCTCGATATATGATAACCTATTATTTGTATTGAAAGCCACCGGATGGAAAGATCGAAAAAATATTAGCACCCGAATCGCAGGAATCTTGTCCAAAGTCGGTTTACTAGATCAACGTGACCGGATGCCATATGAACTATCAGGAGGAGAGCAACAAAGAGTAGTAATCGCAAGAGCACTCTTGAACAGACCAGCACTCGTCATAGCAGATGAACCAACAGGAAACCTTGATCCAGCCACATCTGATGAGATTATGAACCTGCTTCGAAATTTAGCTTCTGAGCATGACGCAACGGTTATCTTCGCAACTCATGATTATCGAATCATTGAAAAATTTCCAGCCCGAGTTATTCGATGCGTAGAAGGAAAAGTGAAGGATGAGGAGCATTTTGTGATTTAAATCCTTGTCAATGCTCCGGTACTTTGTTGCATTGTATTGATTGTCGAAATCTTAGATGAACAAATATTTATGCTGGTTTTATGGAAATTAAACTTATAAAACCTTGGCCTTGATACTTTGTGAGGCTTTGTGTGGAACTTCGTGTCAAAAATTACCGAACGATTACTTACAAAACATTTCTATTAAAAAGGTCTTCTAATACTTTTTCCGGATCATGACAAAGTCCGGGATGTGTTTTTGAACTTTGGATTATGGTGCTTCTGGATGCAGTCAACCAACGAAATCTAGAAGGCAAGTCTAAAGTGCCTATACGCCCTCCATCAGTTTTACCTTCACAGACCAATTCCCATGCTTTTAAATAATCTCGAATTTCATCAATGTCAATCTGACTTGAAAATGCTTCCAGCCTTTTTGGATCAATATGGTACTTTATACCCAGATATTTTTTCCGTTTTGAAAACAGAATTACACCGACATTAAGAAATTCCTCTCGCTCAACTTTTGGAACAACTCTAATTACCGCAAATTCATATGTTACTCTATCTTGCATTGGAAGCTTCTTTGGCCAGTGAATCTAAATTAGCTAGTTTAGAATTTAAAAATTCAATATAAGCAGCCCTCTTTTTATCAGGACTTAAAGTACTGGATTCATCTATTAACCAGTCTTCAGGTATATTGGCAATGATATCCTCTACGATCTTATGATCAACTGAATGTCTAATAGCATCACTGGCTTCATCCAATTTACTCGCTTTTTCTAAAAGGACATGATCTTTTATACTGGGGAATGTTCGAGGAAGATGAGCTTTCCAAGTATCCCAATTATGATGGAAATACAAACTAGCACCATGATCAATTAGCCATAGCTCTCGATTCCAATTGAGCAGATTAGTGTTCTTTGCTGTTCGATCTATATTTGTAATGATACTATCTAATAGCACAACTTTTGAAGCAGATAAAGGATCAGCAATAGAAACTAATGGATCATATGTAATGGCTCCTGATAGAAAATGTAATCCAAGATTGAGGCCGACACTAAACTTTAATAAATCTTGAATCTCTTCATCTGGTTCCGTTTTACTAAAAGATGCATCAAGGTTCATAAAAACCAATTCCGGTACTTTTAATCCCATAGCTCGTGCAAGCTCACCACCAATAAATTCTGCAATTAAAGCCTTTTTCCCTTGACCCGCACCTCGGAATTTTAGTACATATAGAAAACTATCATCTGCTTGTACAATAGCAGGGAGCGAGCCGCCTTCTCGTAATGGCTTAATATATTGAACAACATCGACTGTCCGAATTTCAATTTTATTCATGGTTTGCAAGATAGGAAAAAAATAAATTGTTCTTGGAAATTATAAGTTTGTATAGTAAGACCTCATAAGCGAAGCGATCACTCCCTCACAAAGCCGAAGGCTGATCACCTCCTCACAAGCGAAGTGATCACAAGTTCCAAAGGAACGATCACAAAGTCTGAAAGACTGATCACTTCCTCACAAGCGAAGCGATCACAAAGTCCATAGGGCTGATCCCTCCCTCCTCTCAAAGACGACTATCAAAATAATCCATAACATCTTCCAGTGCCTGCTTTGTCGGATGTCCCTCTTTATCAACAAAATCCATAGTTAATATAGAATGCCCTTTACCAGGTAATTGATGAAAAATAATCCTTTCTTTTTTTTCTGTATTGAACGTTTTAGCTAAAGCATCGAATTTTTTGGCAGTACAAAGTTTATCTCCTTCAAATCGCCCACAATGCATAGGTCCGACACGATCCAATTTGTCCTTTATTTGATCGGCCTCTTTTTTACTCATATGTAAAGCACCTTGAGCCATAAAAGGTAAAGAAGGCTGACTAGCAAAACCTGCTAAGACGGCTTCACTTGCCATTAAGGAGATCGCAAAGTTTCCGGTTAAACACATACCGATTACAGCCAGCCCTTTCACTTGATGTTTTTCTTTTAATGATTTACATAATTCTGAAAGGTAATCAACAATTGGGCTTGATTGATTTTTGGCGAATAGCTTAAATTCTTTTCGCATACAAAAGACCCGAACTAAATTTCCATAAGTAGACTTTTTTCCTATCGGTCCAAATAAATGGGGTAGTACGACTGTATACCCATTTGCCCTAAAGCGATCTGCTAGGGCTAAGGTCTCTTGCCCAATACCGGGTAATTCCTGGATAAGCAGGACTATTTTATTCCCATTGCCTAAGGTGTATACATCATGAGTAATTTCTTTGCCGTTTCTAATTCGTGCAGAAAAGGATTCTTTTTTATAGGATGATATTTGAGTGATTGTCATTTTGAATTTGGTTTCTTAGATTGAAAGAATTGAGCTGCAAATACCGCCACCAATTATGAAATATATTAGAGCAATTAACAATAGTTTTTTTGCACGTTCAGGTTCTCGGTTTAATTTAAACAAGCCAATAATTAATAAAATGATTGCTGGGCTATGTAATATTAGATAAATTAAAAGAATCATAGTAGGAGATTTTAAATTGATTCTAAATCATTTGTAAATAGATTTAAGTTCTTCAAGGTAAGTTCTTTTCTCATCTCTATAAAATAAATTCATGGTTTCAAATGGGATTATTTTATTTTGCTTGTCGACGATATGCACGCATGATTTTTTAATTGCGCGTACATCAAAATTATAAGCATCCATGAATTGCATGATAATAATTCGAAACAAATTATCATAAGCTAATTCTGGCGCTTTTACTTGAGGCAAACAACATAGAATTGATTGTAAATTTTCACTGGCCACCTCAGTAGAATTGCCAGTACTAAATAAGGAGATCATTTTGCTATGTAATTGTTCATCTTGTTCATAGATAATTGTGTTTTTACTATTATCCAATAAATCCTGAGGATTAATATATCTTGTCAATGGAAATACCTCTCCATTAAGTTTTAGTGCATATCCCATCGCTAGTGAATCTGGATTGCAAGGAACAGGGATAATATCACTAGAATCAAAAATAGTAGATTGTTCTAGAATTTTTCTTCGTACTTCAGTTAAGGTAATTCGATCTGTTTGGTGATTAAAGTTTTCAAGTCTTCCAGCGATTTGTGTAGGTTGGAAAGTAATACCTCGAACACAGTTTTGTTTAAGGGCAAAATTTATAATTTCACCTATTTCATCGTCATTTAATCCTTTTTGAATAGTAACAACAAGTGTTGTAGAAAGATTTAAGGTATTCAGGTGGTCTATTGCTTGCTGTCTAATTTTAAGTAAATTAGCTCCTCTCATTATATTGAGCGCTTCTTCTTTGAAAGAATCAAATTGCAGATAAACCTCAAAGTCAGGCATATAAGTAGCCAACCTTTTTGCAAATCCAAAATCTTTGGCGATTTTAATCCCATTAGTATTTAGCATTAAATGCTTAATTGGAAGCGTCTTCGCATAATCTAAAATTTTAAAAAAATCAGGATGAATTGTTGGTTCGCCTCCGCTAATTTGTACAACATCAGGTGCTTTTTCATTGATAACAATAGTATCTAACATCGATTTAACTTCTTCAAATGTACGATGCCTTCCATAGGTAGGAGAAGAACAGGCATAGCAGGTAGGACACGTCAAATTGCACCTGTCAGTTATTTCAATAACCGTCAAACAAGAATGCTGTTCATGATCAGGACACAGTCCACAATCATAAGGGCAACCATAATGAGTCTTAGTATTAAAATGGTGAGGAGTTTCTGATGGTTTATTATAATTTCTAATATTCTTATAGTACTCGACATCATCAGCGATTAATACTGTTGATTTACCATGTTCTTTACATGTCTTTATCATATATACATTATCATCTCTAAAGACAATTTTTGCATCTACTCTTTTCAAACATTTTGGACACAAACTTAATGTGAAGTCATAATATGTATATTTTCTAGTTGGCATTTCTGACTATTTTAATGATTGTTCTACGATAGTAAAAATAACAGATGAGACAAAGTAATTGTATACTACTTAAGCCTAAAATATAAAATTCATTAGGTTTTAAAAATTCAATAAAGAATCGAAAACCAAAATACAATAACATAAACAACTGAAACAAATAACCAGGTTCTAATGTTTCCGATTCTCTTTTCCGCTTTAGAAAGAAAAATAGGATTAGTAAATATATTAATTCATACAAAGCGATAGGATGTCTCATTAATCCATCTCCTAAATCCATTCCTGTAAAAAATGAAGTTTCTATTCCATAAGTGAACTCTTTGACCCCAGAAAGAAAGCATCCGATTCTTCCTATAAATATTCCTGCAATTATTGGTAAGGTGAATAAATCACCAGATGAATTTTTTTCGCCAATTTTCCATTTTGCGATTTCAACTCCAAGTAAACCTCCAAATAATCCTCCCATAATTGTTTTTACCTCCCAAAGCTGGACTAAACTATAAGTACTAAGATCACTCGGCGGATGCTCTAAAAAACCAACAAGACGAGAACCAATAAGCGCACCAATTGCCGCACCTATTAAAATAGAAAGTCTATTATTTGTGGAAATTAAGTCTGTATGATTCTTCTTTAAATACACATAGTACCTATAAGCAATAAAGAATGCTAAATATTCTAAGATCAAATGAATATTAATAAATTGTCCAAAAAACGTAGGCTCGAAAGGGATATTCAAGTTTTATATTTTTATCTAATGTACAGTTTTCTATATTGTGATAAAAATTAAATCTAGGCCATGTAGACTTTGGGTCGTAAAAATGCTTAATAAAATTCCGCCTAATAACTTAGATGAAAATTATAAATACTAAGAATCATTGAATATTTTTGAAGGGCATTTGGTCCCATAGTTCAAGGGATAGAACAAAAGTTTCCAATATTTTAATAGACTCCTTAAAATTGTTAATCTTTGCCTTTTTTGGAATAAAAAAATTCCCGAATGGCGCAAAATTTGTAAAACAGTAGTTAGAGGTTAATCTTTTCATAGAAAAAAGCAATAATTATTGTTAAATCTCATTATAAATCAGTTAAAACAAACTATTCGTCGTAATGATTGTTGCTTGTATAAGTAAAATGTTGTTTATTTGTTATAATAAGCTACACTATGAATTCACTTTATGAGCTTATTTAGTAACTAAAGACCCGATCAATGTATCTTTCATCTCCTACAGCTACAATATATAATAATGCTAGCCTTGCTATGCATGTTGCTACGTTTGGGAGAAAAGCTTACCTCGGTATTTCTCATTATATCGGAATCGTTGGTGCAAACATGTTCTTATTTGCGGTTTATCTGTTGTTAAAACCTATTTTTATAGTATTGGCATGGCACGGCAACAGACTTTGTAAAAACTACGATATTGATATTGATATTGATATTGATAATTATAAGCAATTGCGATTGATGCATGATGCTATTGCCAAAAGAATGGATGTTATCAATAAATTGCTAAAAGCAGATTTCAGCAAAGAGAATATACTTGTCCGATCAATTTTTCGAGACCTAAAAAGAATATTAAAATTAGCGGTCATCATACATAGCAGAATTAACAATAAACTCAATAAGCTGAACCCTAACTACAATTCAAAGCTTTTTTCAAATGTCACTGAAAAACAGTTATGGAATGATAGAACTACAGCGTACGATTATGTTCTCTAATGTTCAATACTCCATACCCCTTTAAGTTTGTTAGCCCTGACAAGTTAGATGAAAGCCCTAATGACGATCTAATTAGTCGAGATATTCTATCATTTAAAGACAAGTCAAATAGAAGATATATCGCATATATAGCGATACAAGTTTAATGTATATGCTGTTAAATTTTATCTAAAAAAGCATAAAGACTCCGATAAAAAATTTAATCTTCTTACTAACTTCCATAATGCTCCTAGGATTTTTGCTACTTGTATAGCAATAATGACGGACTATTTTGACCAAAATCCATTCGCATCTTTTGCAATTATTGGGGCTAATTCTATCGGAGAAAACAAAGAGAATACGAAAAGATTTCGTGTTTATAGAAGAGTTATGCAGAATAAATTTAGCCCTGTTCAATTCAATCATTTTGTCTTAGTAAAGAATAGCTGCTACTTAATGATTAATACAGACAATAGCGAGCCTTTGCTCCTTGATAATATCGAAACGATGTTTAAAAGAGTAATGGGAAACGATCTCAAAGAGTAATAGGTTTTTGATAAAAAACATAGGAATAGTGTCTTTTTAGGCATAATTAATAAAAATGAACAAATCAAAATACGATAGAATTGATATAAAGCAATACAAAGAGGGGTGGGTGAAATGTCCTTCCTGTGGCTTTCGATTTTATTTATATGATAGAAATGAATGGTCTGGAATGATTCATAAAAGATGCGGTCAAAGATTGAAAGTTATTGACTTTAATGATGAAATGAAATTTACCTGGTGCTTAAAAGCGAATATATGGGAAGAAGGAACAAGTAGATTTAGACCTGGAACAAAAGTCTATCTTTTCCCTCCATTATGGGGAGATGGATACGAAAATATTAAAGTAATAGGGAAGGATAAGGAAACCAAAAAGTTTATTGAGATTATTGTTTCGTATAAAAAACTTGGCAATTTTCGAGTTGATAAAACAAGCAAACCGGATATAATGTCAAGGCTTTCTGGATATTTTGATGATTCTGAGGAATCGAAAAAACTGACTGAATCCTTAAAAGAATCTTTTAAAAAAAATAAATAAACTAAGTCCCGAATTTCGAATTAATCAAAAATCCGGGACTAGGTCTAGTTGGGGATAAATAGCAAATAACTATTGAGCAACAAAGCTTGCAAATTGTTGCTCCACTCCTTTAGGATTAGCAGCATAAAAAGCACCTACTTCTACTGACATTACATCAGGGAAAATATCTTCTTTTCCTTCCAATAATCCATCTAGAATATTTTTAGCCACATTTTCAGGACTGTCTTTCTCCATTGGAAGTCCAGCTGCCATATCGGTATCGATAGGACCAGGGTAAACACCCATAACCAAGGTGTTGGCATCAATCAATTCCGCTCTCATTCCTTGTGTTAAACTATGAACAGCTGCTTTGCTTATCGAATAAGTAGCTGCCATTGGCATATTACCAAGGCCTGCGACTGAAGAGATATTGATGATAGCAGCTTCCGTATCTTTCTTTAGATGATCAACTACAGCATTGGATAGTTTGAGTGCGCCCCAAAGGTTTACACTTAAATTCTCTTGTAAACTACTTTCTGAAAGCGATGAAAAGATACCTCCTGCAGAGAAGACTCCTGCATTGTTTACTAAAATATCCAAACCTTCAATTTTTTGTGCAGCAGCTTCGATTGAATCGTCTTTGGTCACATCAAGTGCTACAGGAACGACTCGATCGCCATAAGCAGCGGTCAACTCTTGAAGAGAATCAATATTACGGGCTCCTGCGTATACCTTGCTGGCACCACGAGCTAATAGTTCTATTGCAATAGCTTTTCCAATACCTCGGTTAGCTCCACTGATTAAAGCTACTTTCCCTTTGGGATCTAATTTTACTTGAGACATAATTATGTTTTTTAAGGTTTATGATTTTAGATATACCAAATGTATGAACTTTATGTTATTAATTAAAATAGAAAATTTCTACCTTTGATATTGAAAAATTAATATCATGATAAATTTAGAATGGCTTAGAACTTTTCGTGCAGTATATCGAACTAAATCTTTGAGTAAGGCAGCAGAATTGTTAAATATTAGCCAACCAACTGTTAGTCAGCAAATTATGACCTTGGAAGCACATATTGGACAAAAGCTTTTCACTAGAAAGTCGAAAGGTGTCTTGGAAACAGATGAGGGAAGAATCTTAAATACCTTGATCTCAGGATCAATTGAATCACTGGAAGAAGTTGAACAGCAAATTCTACAGAAAAAATCAAAGCTAAAGACGATTATTACCATTGGCATTTCGCCGCATTTATATAAGACGATGTTGTGTCATCAAGTGCTGGAATTAGGGGAATACGTACATATTCAATTCGGAACCAAACAGTCCTTGATTACTGATGTAGAACAAGGTAAGTTATTGTATGCAGTGGTACCTGATGAGGTCAATACTTTCGATATTATTTGTCAGTCTTTATTCGACCAGCAATTGATATTGGTAAGTACACCTGATATCGACCTTTCTGATTTTAAAAAATTGTATAAAACAGATATTAGAAAAGCGGAGCAATTACTGACCAATCAAACTTGGTACGCGCATGACACTTTTTCAGGGTTTATCAAATTGTTCTGGTTGACTATTTTTGACAAAAAGCGACCGGCTGTAATCCCCAACTACGTGATTCCAAATGAATATGAGACACTTTTTCAATTATCAAATGGCTCTGGTTTGAGTGTTGCATTTCAACATAATGCTGCACCGTTTATTAAAGCCGGAACATTAAAGGCTTTGCCGATCAAACCAGTATATTTTAGAAAATTGTCTTTGATTGCGAATAAGAAGAAAGCAGCTCCGGAAATGATTCTAAAGATTGTTGAGATGTTGACTAAGGAAAATCTTTGTCAAAGAACCAAATAATACAAAAGGAAATGTTATATCTGAATAAAAGCAAAAACACCTTTTTTATTTCCAATTACCAAATCAACTTTGCCATCATCATTGAGGTCTCCGGTACTGATTTGTCGACCTACTCCCGAGTCTTCGTCAATTAGATTCGGTATAAAGTCAACCGATCCATCTGTATTTCTTTGAGTCTTAAACCAGTAAAGCACAGCAGGATCTTCTGCGCCTGGGTCACGGCCATTATGTGCATAATAACACTTTCCTGTAATGATGTCTAGTACTCCATCTTTGTCAATATCTGCACAAGCTAGGGCATGCAATTGGCTAAAAGAAACAGCAGCATTGTCTTCTTTTTTATTTGCCATGATTTGATGTTCTTTAAAATCAATGCTTCCTTTTGTCTTTATCTGTTCATGCCAGGAAAGTCCGTAAGCATGCGCATTCATTGCAGTCACCACATCATTGTCATTATCCCCATCTATATCAAAAGCAAACATTTGTGCACCTCCCTGTTCTGGTGCAAAAGGGTAGGGGTGATACGTCCAAACTGTATTTTGATCCCAATGTTCTGGTTGCTCCCACCAGGCACTTTTTTCAAGAATGTCTATTCGGCCATCCATATTAATATCACCAGCACCTAACCCATGCATATAAACCGGAAAACGATCAGGGGCATAAGGGCTAATTGCTAGTGTTTGCCAAGTATCATCCTCCTTTAGAATGCCTAGCACTATTCTTCCCTTACTTACAGCAAGTAGTTCTTTTTTCTCATCGCCGATGATATCTATTAGATTCGGAGATTCATTGCCTACCTGTTCAATTGCTGGAAAAGAATTAGGGGGCATCACTTTTTCTTCAATATTAAAATCGTTCTTTCCCGGATTTTTAATCCAAGTACTGTTTGTGCCTGGTGTACCAATTTGTAAAATGTCTACCCAACCATCCTTATTGAAGTCTGCTGGAAACGTAAAGAAATTGGTCGAATAGCCTTCTAGGTTTGGACCTACAATTGGAAAATATTTTACAGGTGCATAAGCATGTTTTTCTTTAAATTCAGGCCCTTCCCACCAAAGCGAACCAGCAATGATATCTGGATGACCATCATTGTTGATATCTTCTATAGAAGCGCCTTCAGTAATATATTTATCTAGCAATTGTATTTTTTTAAAAGAGACTTGTGTTTTAGAATGATCAGCTTCTTTAGAATTGGTATTTAGTTTAAATACTAAAAAAGCCACAAAACAAAGCGCTAGAAAACCTATGAAATTAGATATACTGGCCATTCAAAAGATTATTTTAAAGTTCGAATAAATGCGAGTAAATCAGCAACTTCTGTATCTGACAGATGATCTAATAAACCTTTCATCATAAAAGAACGTCCGCCTAGATAAGCTTGAGATTTGATTTCATTAGCGGGGATGAATAATTCGCTCCCTCCAATGAAACCAATACTTGTTCCACGTTCATCCCTTTTGACCAGATAGCCTTCTATACTATTTCCATCATGCTTAGTCAATCGATATAAAGCATAACTACTTTCCACTGCTGCATCTGGATCAAGTATTGCAGTAAGTAAGGCTTCATCTTCTCTTGAGCCTGAACCATCTAAAGCGGGAGCAAAATCGTATCCTTTATCGCCAAGTCTATGACAGCTTAAACAAGCTTGAAAGAGTTTTTCACCATTAGAAACATTCCCCTTTCTTTTCTCGGCTATCAGCAAGTATTTATTCAAACGAGAATCAAAAGCACGCTTCGTAGCTTCTACTTGTTTTTTTACCTCACTATATAATTTAATACTACTCGAATCTTGCTTATTGCTATTGAAAACCTTTTCAGCACTGGACAGGTCAAAAGAACTAGCGGGTAATATTGCCTTTTCGAATGCTTGTATTAATAGTCCAGCGCCCTCATTAGATCGAGATAAGACACTTGTAATTTTACTTTGCTCTACCTCATGTAATTGAGGTATCCAAGCGTTTAAAATTTTAGCTCCAGATATTTGATCTGATTGAGCAAGTATAAATAATGCAGAAGTTCTTAGATCAATATTTAAGTTTTCATTCTTTGCTAATTGTTCAAATATATCCTTGTTCTCCTTAGCTTGGTTTTTAAGCGCATGAATGATTAATTGGAGTGTTTTATCAGTGGCATCTTCCTTGATTAAGGGAATAACAGCATCTCGAATATTTGAAACATTTAAACGGCCAGCAGCATCCAATCCAAGATGTTGTAAAGATTGATCATCGCTTTGTATTAGAGATCTAATTGGTTTTGTTAATATTTTAGTCAGCTCATTGGACTGCACCTGACTGAGGTTTTTAAGTGCAAGAGATACATGTGTTTCGGCTTTATCAGTTTTTTCGAACAAGGCTTGAACTGCTTTGAAAATGGCCTTATTGCTTAGCATATTGGCAGTGATAATGAGATTCGGTTCGTCCAATTCTGTGTAATTAGCTGATTTCCATAATTTAAGAAAGACTTGTTCGCGTTGTTTTTTAGGTAATGCCTGACTTGCCCAGATGAGGTTAGAAGGTTCTTGCTCCCTTGCTTTAGAAGAATTTATAAAGTCGAAAAGAGCGGCAGGATAATTTTCTAATGCTTTCCTGGCTAAATAACGTTCAAAATTTCTTTCATAAGCACCTCCCATTTCATTTCCTTCAAGGGGGGGCTTGCAGGCTTGTACCAATAATTGAATGGTTTCCGCATTAGCTTTTCCTACTTCGCTTAAGGTTCTTAAGACCTGAGATCTTATCATTGGATTCTTATCACTTGCTACACTTTCCAAGATTGTTGCTAGTTCATTTGGATTTAAAGAAAATGAGATTAATGAACGAATAGCCTCCCTTTTTAAACTTTCCTCTGGAGCATTTAACAAACTCCTGATCAAATCTTTATCATAATGAGCAATGCCTTCTAATGACCATAGGGCAAGTATGCGACTGATTTCGTCTGCGGAATTGTCTTTTGCTAATGTTACTAATTCACGAGCAAGTTTTTTAGTTTCTTCAATGGGACGATCACTGATTTGATGCCATGCTGCACGCTTTTCCCATAATGAAGGAGATTTTAAAAAACCAACAAGTTCTGAACTTGCGACCTCATAAAGGTTTGGAATTTTTCTTGCTTGTTGAGACTGATGACGAATCCGCCATATTCGACCATGAGATTTGTCTCGATCAGGATGTGTAGTGGGGAGCTCGTTATGAGAAACAATTTTATTATACCAATCTGCAACATATAAACTTCCATCTGGTCCAAATTCCATATTTACAGGTCTAAACCAATCATCTTTTGACGATAAGAAATCAGGAAGGTGCTCTGCTGAGACGGAACCATCCTCATTTCTTTTAATGCTTACTGCATTGATTGTACTAGTAATAGGATTAGCTAAAAATGCAACATCATTCCATTCTTTTGGAAAAGACCCACTTTGATCTTCAGCAAAGGCAAGTCCTGAGATACCCGTTCCACCTACGCGAAATTCGTGTAAAGTTGGCATCCAGGGTTGATATGAACGCAGGCGATCACTACCTATACCCGGAAAACCGGTTCCCACTTCCATAGGTACGATGGAATAACCCAAATCATTGGCTTCTGTTCCATACCATTGACCATCAGCCCTCAATTGAAAACCCCAAATATTATTTAAACCAGAATTGACCACTTCGATTTTTTTTGTATCTAAAGAAAATCTAGCAATTTTGCAATAATCAATACGTGCCTTTGCTTGATGGCTCAATGAAGAAACTTCTCCTTTATTAAGCGCTCCATGACTAAAATGAATCCAATCACCAGGACCGCGAACCATTAGATGTGCCATTGTATGGGTGTCCGTAAATCCGAATCCGGTCAATAATGGTTTTCTGGTATCTGCTTTCCCATCTTGATTAGTATCACTCAAAAAGAATAATTCAGAACCTTGGGCTACATAAGCACCATTCTTATAGGGCAATATACTCTGAGGTAAGGCCAAACCATCCGCCCATACGGTAGCTTTTATGGGCTCCTTATTATATAAATTTGATAGTACAAGTATTTTATCTTTACCTTTTGTTTTTCCACGATACAGGTCTAGTATTCGAATAAAATTAGAATCTTGAGCCTGTGCTTCTGGATCATCCATTAGCTTGATCAATTTATCCCATCTTATATCTGCGACTGGATCGAGGGGATACATTTCAGCAGTTTGTGTCCAAAGTCTACCTGCATCATCGAAAGTCATATCAATAGGATTAATTATACCGTCACGTTCGCTTGCAACCAATTCAATAATAAACCCTTCTGGAACGGTAAAACCCGCTAATTCTTCTTCAGGAGAATTTATTTTTGTCCTTTGGGAATGCGTCTTTCTAGCCTGACTTTCTAAGATTTCTTTTGAAGTTTGTTCTTGTTTGGGAAGGTCAGGGCTTTGTGTGCATCCTAAACTAAATAAAAGAATCAAACAGACGGAGAGTAGTGATTTATTGGTTCTCATTGGTTGATTACTTTGGCAAATACTTATGGTTAATTTACAAAGGATAAGTACAAATAGTACGAATTAAAATTCTGTGATTGTCACATTTTTAAGTTCAATTTTCGCATTGCCTCCACTATGCAATTGGATGGCAAATATTCCTTTTTTAGGTATATTGGGATTTGTTTCAATATAGTCATTTGTTTTTACACCATTGATATACAATTCATGATGATTGCCTATACATCTAATAATATAACTGTTCCAGCCATCTTCTTTTAGGATGGATTTTAAAATGCTCAGATCGCCACTTGAAAGCTTTCCTCGACGATGTTCATCATAAATATCTCCCCAATATCCTTTCCCGATATCAGCTTGATACCCAATGATTTTTCCAGATTCCAAAAAAGAACGATACTGGATACCGCTATTTATCAAGCCCAAATCATGATCTCCAGATAAACGAAAAAGTGCTCGGAATTCGAAATCATCATAAGTATTGGTAGAGCAGAGATAAGTGTTTCTTGGAATCTTTTGGATGCCATCGCCACCTATCGCAATATTATCAATAACAGACCAAAGATCTTTATTCGCTTCGTTCATTATTTTCCAATCTTTTAATACAATAGTATGTGTAGGTCTGTTTAATACTTCCGTGTCATTGAGAACCTGTTTCGTATTATTACAATTCAAAGACACTAAAATAGTACAAGAAACAAAAAGGCCTATTATTTTTTTAGAGGCTGAAATCATTGGTTTTTTATTTATGAAGTTATAAAAAATTAAAGACTCTAATAATCCATACTGAATTTTAAACATGCTCTAATATTAATCAGGTTTAAAACAAGTTTCTTAACTTGTGGCCATAACTTGATGTTTTTCTATATGAATATTGAAACTTTTCATGAATATTGCCTTTCTAAAAAAGCGGTAGAAGAAACATTCCCTTTTGATGAAGTAACTTTAGTCTTTAAGGTCATGGGCAAAATGTTTGCACTTACGGGCTTAGATAATGAAGAATTTAAGGTGAATTTGAAATGCGATCCTGAATATTCTGTTGAACTAAGAGAAGAATATGAATTTATCCAGCCTGGCTGGCATATGAGTAAATTGCATTGGAATACTGTTTATTTTGAAGAAAATATTCCGGATAAACTATTATTTGAATTGATAGACCATTCATACGATCTTGTTGTGTCTAAACTCAAAAAAGCAGATCGAGAATTCCTGAAAAATTTGTAAATGCTAGAGGATTCACTTCCAAAAATTAGTGTTGATTATATTATTGTTGGGCAAGGATTGGCAGGCAGCCTTTTAGCCTATAAGCTACTCCAAAGAGGCATGAAGGTGCGGATTTTTGATAATCATCATAAAGGAGCAGCTTCGGCCATTGCAGCAGGTATAATTAACCCCATTACTGGTCGTCGATTTGCTAAGAGTTGGCGCATTGATGAATTCCTTCCTTTTGCCAAATCTTTTTATCAAGAACTAGAACAATCATTCAACATAAAAATATTTCATGATCGATCGGTGCTTCGATTCCTAAACGGTAATAAAGATATCAATGATTGGTATGGGCGTTCTTCATGGGAAGGGTTTGGTAAATACATGAAAGAATACGAAGAAATGGAAAAATTAGCTGGACTATTTTATTTGCCTTTTGGAATAGGAGAGATTAGCCCAGCAGCTCAAATTGATATTCCTGTTTTAATTCGAAGCCTTCAAAATTACTTTAAGGAAGAAAATATAATTGATTTCCAAAATGTTGATTATCAATCCATTCAAATAGATAGCCTAAAATGTCAGTTGAATGGATATGAAACTAAACAATTGATTTTTTGCGAAGGACATCAAGCTCAACATAATCCACTGTTTAAAACATTATTATTCGAACCAGCAAAAGGAGAAGTACTCTTCTTAAAAATACCCAATCTTGATTTTAATCATTTGCTAAAACATAAATTGATGCTGGCACCATTAGGCAATGATTTATATTGGACAGGAAGTAATTATGAGTGGAATGCATTGGATGATCAGCCAACAGAAGCTTTTAAGCTGGACTTTATTAAAAAACTTAAAGATACCCTTAAATTACCTTTTGAAGTCATTGATCATAAAGCGGCTATCCGCCCAACTATAAAGGATCGACGACCAGTTTTGGGCCGCCATCCTAAGTTTCCTTCTATTGCTATTTTTAATGGATTAGGTACAAAAGGGGCTTCATTGGCACCGTTTTGGGCAAAAGAAATGACGGATCATCTAATAGATAATAAACCTCTGGATCCTGAAGTTGATATACTACGTTACTTTTAGAAAGGAAGAAGTTGAGTTTGTTAAAAAAAACTTAAAACCCTATAGCAAATATGTAATACTGGATAATGCTCCATCTAAGTATAAAACGGTTTAATAGAGCATGACAACCGTATATTAGTTTTCTACTGTTCTTGCTCTAATTGCTTTGTGTCTAAAAATGCCAAACTATCCAATTATGAAAAAATCAATTTTTTTAATCTTAGCTTTATCCTTTTCTGTATTTGCGCTAACTTGTAATAAACAGAAAAAAAAGCTAACTGCTAATCAGACTAATCCACCCGAGATGATTAACCTTAATAATGACGATCACAAAGCAGAATGGAAAACAATAGATTCTCTTGATCGACAAGGACTTCCTAAATCCGCATTAGAGAAAGTTCAAGCCCTTTATGTAACAGTTCAGGAAAATGATGAACCTGCTCAGATTATTAAATGCCTGATATATCTGGGAAAGTACCAAACACAGTTGGAAGAAGATGGGTTTGTGAAAACAATAAAGGACATGGAAATGCATATAGACAATGCGGCGTTTCCACAAAATAAGATCCTTGAATCTATGATGGCGGAAATGTATACCCGTTATTTAAATCAAAACTCTTGGAAATTACAAGATCGGACAGAATTAGATGATTTTAAGCCAGATGATTTACAAACCTGGACTATTGGGCAATTAACCGATAGGTCAAGAACACTCTACTTAGCTTCAATTAATGATGATAATACCCAAAAAGTCAAACTTAAAGATTTTCAAGATATTATAGCACAAGGCGTAGGGCCAGAAACGATTCAACCAAGTCTTTATGATTTTCTGGTTTACAGAGCAATCAATTATTTTTCAAATGAGTCCACTTATCTGACCAAACCTGCCTACCAGTTTTATATCAATCAAGCTGAAGCATTAGCTAATATTTCTACCTTTTCAAATTATCCTTTTGAATCAAAAGATTCTACTTCTTATAAATTGGAAATGTTGAAATTGTTTCAAAAACTACTTTCTTTTCATCAAAATGATGAGTCAAAAATACCATTGGTTTATGCAAATCTTCGAAGATTGAAGTTTGTTTATGATCATTCAATTATTCCTGAAAAACAGAAAATATACCTGGAAACACTTTCTACATTTCAGGAAAAGTATAAAGATCAGGAGATTTCAGCAGAGATTTCTTTTAGGATAGCGGAGTATTATTATAATGAAGGTGCAACTTATCAGGCAGGACAGAAAGAGGAGAAACAATTTTATTGGAAAACTGCATATGAAATCTGTGAAGCCGCTATTGAAAAATTTCCTAAGTCCTTTGGCGCTTCACAATGTAAAACGATTAAGTCCAATATTCTTCAAAAAAGCCTTGCCTTCCAAACTGAATTGGTGAACTTACCAAATGAGCCAATCCTAATGAATATTTCCTATCGGAACATTCCTAAAGTTTATGGAAGAGTAATTAAAGTGTCTGAAAAAGAAAAGAATAAAATTGAAAAATTAGAATGGAATCAGAAAGGTGATTATCTATTGAAATTGGATCCGATTAAAGGATTTTCCCTTGATTTACCAAATCCAGGAGACCATAGGTTACATTCCGTTGAAGCTAAAATAGACCCTTTGCCTAATGGTATATACTTAGTTGTTTTGTCCAATGGACAAGAATTAAGTGATCTTAAAAATACGCTTCAGTATTTATACCTGCATGTTTCAAATATCGCTTATTCAAATAGAAATGATAAAAGTGGCAAATCTGAATTTGTTGTTACGCATCGGAATTCCGGTATGCCATTAAAGGATGTGAAATTGGAATTCTATGAACAAAAGTATAATAATCTTTTGAGACGATATGAAGATAAATTAATAGGAAAAGCGAACACGAATGTGGATGGTATAGCAACTGCTCCTACGACTAAAAATAGAAGTTTTGCTGTCAAATTATCTTATGGAGATGATGTTTTAAATCTAAATACTAGAGCGTCTAATATCTCGAGATCTTTTGATTTAATAGAAAGCAAAAGGATTCGATTCT
Source organism: Saprospiraceae bacterium (assembly GCA_965277415.1). GTDB lineage: Bacteria > Bacteroidota > Bacteroidia > Chitinophagales > Saprospiraceae > JAHDHW01. Next base: position 1,446 of record CBDICS010000062.1, on the reverse strand, counting down.
TTTTAGATAGAGAAATATATCGACCAGGTCAAACTGTCTATTTTAAAGGAATTCTTTTGAAACATGATAAAAAAGGAATACCAGAAATTATCACAAATGAGCAAGTAAAAGTAGAATTGAGAGATGTAAATAATCAAGTGGCTGCAACAATCGATCTCCGTTCTAATGAATATGGAACGATCAATGGTTTTTTTTACTGCACCCAATAATGGTATAACAGGTAGGATGCGATTGATAGCTGTTTGGAATGGTAAGAGTAGTCGTAAATTTTTTTAGAGTAGAGGAATATAAACGACCTAAGTTTGAAGTGAAGTTTGACCCAGTAAAAAGGTAGTTTTAAATTAGATGAAGAGGTGACAGTTACCGGTAATGCAAAAGCATATGCTGGGAGTAATGTTGATGGAGCGAAGGTGGTGTACAGAGTAGTTCGAGAAGCTCGATTTCCCTATTTCCCTTGGTGGCGTTTTGGAAGATACCGTCCTAGTAGTCCATCGGTTGAAATTACAAACGGAGAAACAATTACAGATGCTTCTGGAAACTATGAAATTAAATTTAATGCTTTAAGTGATCCATCAATTAATAAGGAACAAAAAACCAGAATTTCACTATACGGTTTATGCTGATGTAATAGATATCACTGGTGAAACACACTCTGCAAGTCGAGGGCTTTCTATTGGCCATATTGCCTTGAGGGTAAATTTCGATATTGCGGAATTAAATAATGCAGATAGCCTTAAATCGACCTTGATCAACACGACTAACCTTAATGGTGAATTTGAAGCAGCCAAAGGAACATTAAGTATCGAAAAAATTGCTTAGTCCATCGACATCTTATATCAATCGTTTTTGGCAAAAGCCGGATCAGTACTTATTGACGGAAAGCGATTTTACTAAAGACTTTCCTCATTTCGCTTTCAAGAATGAGGATATGGAACAAAATTGGAAAGTTGAAAAATCAGTTTTTTACTGGTGAATTTGACACAAAGGAATCAAAAGAATTGAGTTTTAATAATTTAAAATTCGAATCAGGTAAATACGTGTTTACTCTAAAAACTAAAGACGCTTTTGGTAAAGAAATTGAACTCAAACGCTATGCGACAGTTTATGATTTAAATGAGCGAAAAGTACCAAGTAATGAGTCTTATTTCCATGTAATGGAACAAAATAGCTATGAACCTGGAGAACGAGCAGAGTGGGCTTTTGGCTCTTTTGATAAGGATGTGAAAATGCTTGTAGAGATAGAACATCAAAATCAAATCATCCAAAGTAAATGGATGACGATCAATGCTTTGGAGAAACAGAATAAAGCGATTAGTGAGGCACACCGGGGCAATCTTTTTTATAATATTTACTTCACAAAAAATAATCGTTTTTACAATAATGCCTATACTATAAATGTCCCTTGGTCAAATAAAGACCTGACCATAGAGTATGGCACATTTAGAG
>CBDICS010000061.1:0-53027 GCA_965277415.1 Saprospiraceae bacterium | reverse complement strand
CAACCGCTACCTAAGTAGTGCGTATCAGGCACTCTGGTTATACGCCATTATAAATAGAGGCTTTGCAGAGAATCGAACTCTGTTTTCAGATTTACAAGACCTGCGCATCGCCAACAATGCTTCAAAGCCATTGCGCTGGAAGTGAGATTCGAACTCACTGTCTTTGGGTTAACAACCCACTGCTTATACCACTTAAGCTTCTCCAGCAAAAAAGCCCCTTATCTAGAGATAAGAGGCTTTTTTTAATTACAAATACTAATCGCTCTTATCACCTGAGGTAATTTGTTTTAAAGAAATTGATATTTATAATTGTTATACTCATTACTAATTTATTTGACGCGAGGCCGAGATTTGAACTCGGAGCTAAGGATTATGAGCCCTAAATGTTGCCAATTACACCACCGCGCGTGATTTATTATTTTGTGGAACTGACAGGAATTGAACCTGCGTAATTTTGCTTGCAAAACAAAGTGACTAGCCAACACGTCACAGCCCCAACTGTAGTTCTTAAAGGATTCGAACCTTTGACCTTCTCTGTGTAAAAGAGCTGCTCTGACCCTGGCTGAGCTAAAGAACTATTTTGAGCGAGTACTCAGAATCGAACTGAGTTGTTCAGCTTGGAAGACTGACACATCACCATTTATGCTTTACTCGCAATTGCACGTTCCCAAGGAATCGAACCTTGTCCTACGGTTTTGGAGACCGCTTGGCTACCTTAGCCCGGTACGTATTCAGGCGGTCTATATCGGAATCGAACCGATCTGATTGAACAGCTTGACAAGCTGACGGCCACACCAAGCAGCCCCATAGACCTAAAGTATCTTTTTTGTAATCCTCGAAAAAATAAATTTTCTTTGAGGTTTCGAATTAATTAGTTTCTAGCTTCATTTGGTAAAGGTCTAATCCTTTTGCCCAATAATCTTTTTTTGTTTTTTCTAGTTCAAAGCCCATTTTTTGATAAAATTTATAGACCAATTGTGTTGTTCTTACAATAATCAAATTAATCAAAGGATTTTTTTTGATTTCATTAATTCTATAATCTATCAATTTCTTACCCCATCCTTTTCCCTGGTACGCTGGATCAATAACGTCCCAAGAAATTCGCGCTGAGTTATTTTCAATAAAATAATTAATTCCTCCAGAACCTATAACCTTATGATTTTCCTCAATTACAAAATAACTTTCCACTTCATTTTCAAGGTAATTTAAAAAGTCAGTTTCTTCCGATTCATCAAAATATTCGGGAGTATTTAGCTTCAATAAAGCTATAAGTTTTTCCTTGTCTTCATTTTGATATAATCGTATCATTATTTCTTTTTCATTACTGACAGTGATATAAACTCAAAGAATATTTATTTAGTTCCCCCGCTCAAAAAAATATTTACTGTAATAATTCCTTTTTGATCCAACATTTGTAATTAAGTAATTGGCCTAAATTATATTAATATCATTTATCAAAAGGTTAACCTGTCTATCAATCAGCTAACCCAGAAGGATTCGAACCTCCACCATCAGAGTCAAATTCTGATATGCTACCTTTACAATATAGGTCAATAAAAAATAGCAACCTCGCAAGGATTCGAACCTCGATCTTCCGGTTCGTAGCCGGATGTCCTTCCGTTGAACGACGAGATTATTTTTTGTACACCCACAAGGATTCGAACCTTGGTTTGAGAGGTAGAAACCCCCTGTCCTTCCAATTGAACGATAGGTGTAGTGTATTGAATATATTTAGGGATAGGGCATTAATAAGTGTCCAGATTAGACGAAGTTATCGTTGTACTAGACGAGTCAAAAAAATAAGGCATAGTCCTTCTACGGCTTATTTTTTTGAGGAAGTATAGTGCAAGGAGAACAAGTCCATATCGGACATTTATTAATGCTCTGTCCCTTAGTACTGCCGACGGGGATCGAACCCGCATTTTCCGGATTGAAAGTCCGGTTTCCTAGTCCTATTTAGAAGACAGCAGCATGTAATTGATCTAGATGCCAAACGGGATTCGAACCCTATCATCCATCGTCACAAGATGGCACTCTTCCCAATGAGTTATATGGCATTTCTTCTGTGTCTGGGTAACTGGATTTGAACCAGCGACCTTGAGCTTCCAAAGCAAACGCGCTACCGGACTGCGCTATACCCAGAAATAAAAAAGCTTCGTAAGTTTTCACACCTACGAAGCTTTTAGCAAAAATTAATCTATTCATTTAAGACAATAGAAAAACCATCGTAGTGTTTCTTACATTACGTCGCGGCTCTTGATGTCTTATGTTGATTAAATTTTTCATTATTATAATATCTTGATTGTTTTTGAATACAATTTTAAAAAAGATTTTTTTCGTTCTTTTTTGAAAACAATAATAGAACTAAAAGGAAAAAGAAAAAGTTCCAATCCTTCAAAAAATAATCCCAAGTATCTTTTCAAAATACTAGAACTTTATTGATACGAGAAAGTGAGAAAATTATTTGGAGTAGTTTTAGGTCTAGGGCCTTGCTTGGTATGAGACCTTAATCAAGCTATTATATTAGAGTAGTTGCTACAGCTATAGTTTGCTTTAAATTCCTTAATATTTCTTTAGCTTCCCTAAGCGAGCCTACGCCTTCTTTGATCATAATGAAATGATTCGCCGTTTTCTTAAAAGACAAACCTTCCTTTTCTCCTTTGGTAGCAATATGGCTTACTATACTTCTAAAAAAATCAGTTTCATAAAATGACGATTGCGGATCACTGATAAAATAACATCGCAGTTTTTTACTCTTAAGGCTTAACCTTTCAAATCCTAATTGCTTACAAATCCAACGGACTCTAAGCCCTTCAAAAAGTTCAAGTGTTGGTTTTGGAATCTTACCAAATCGATCTTGCAAGTGATTGCTAAACTTCTGAAGGTCTTCTTCATTTGCAATCTGATCCAATTCAGTGTATAGGTTTAATCGTTCTTGAATTACATTGATATAATGATCAGGGATCAGCATTACTCTATCTGTTTCAACCTGTACATCTCGTACATATTGTCGATCTCCTTTTTCAAGGTCTTCTTTAAATAATTCTTTGAACTCTGTTTCTTTCAATTCCTGAATAGCTTCTTCCAAGATCTTTTGGTAAGTCTCATAACCAATATCTGAAATAAAACCACTTTGCTCTCCACCTAGCAAATTACCTGCACCTCGTATATCAAGGTCTTTCATTGCAATATTGAATCCACTCCCCAAGTCAGAGAATTCTTCTAATGTTCTCAGGCGTTTTCTAGCATCTGGTGTCAACACTGATAAAGGGGGAGAAAATAAATAACAAAATGCTCTTTTATTGGATCGTCCAACCCTTCCGCGCAATTGATGAAGATCACTCATTCCAAATTGATGCGCATTATTGATCATCATTGTATTTGCATTAGGAATATCTAGTCCAGTTTCAATAATGTTCGTACAAACTAACACATCATATCTTTTCTCTATAAAATCAAGCAGTGTTCTTTCTAAGTTTTTTGCATCCATCTGTCCATGAGCCATTGCAATATCTACATCAGGGCACATTCGTGTGATCATTGCAGTTATCTCAGGAAGTGTTTTCACTCGATTATGAACAAAGAAAACCTGACCGCCACGATTAACTTCATAATAGATAGACTCCTTTATGATGTCTTGATTAAATATCCGGTTTTCAGTATGAATAGGTTGTCTATTGGGTGGAGGTGTTCTAATGATAGACAAATCTCTTGCTGCCATCAGTGAGAACTGAAGTGTTCTTGGGATAGGTGTAGCCGTAAGCGTAAGGGTGTCAACATTGATTTTTAGACCCCTCAATTTCTCTTTTGCTGCGACTCCAAATTTTTGTTCTTCATCAATAACTAACAACCCGAGGTCTTTAAATCCTACATCTTTGTTTAATAAACCATGCGTACCTATTACTATATCAACCTTACCTTCTTTTAGTTTTTCAAAAACAAGTTTCTTCTCTTTAGTTGTTCTAAAACGATTGATGTAATCAACGGTACATCCAAATTCTTTAAGTCTTTCGCCAAAAGTTTTATAATGTTGCAATGCTAAAATAGTAGTTGGCACCAAGATAGCAACTTGTTTCCCACTTACTACAGCTTTAAATGCTGCTCGTATAGCCACCTCTGTTTTTCCAAATCCAACATCTCCACAGATCAAACGATCCATTGGATATTCCTTTTGCATATCTGCTTTTACATCATTGGTAGCTTTTAATTGATCAGGAGTATCTTCATAGATAAATGAAGCTTCCAACTCATTTTGTAAATAACCGTCATCCTTAAAAGCGAAGCCTTTAGAAGCTTTACGTTTTGCATAGAGTTTGATCAATTCCTGTGCAATATCTCTAACTCGTTTTTTAGTTTTCCGCTTAAGTGTTTTCCATGTGTCCGACCCTATTTTATTTAATTTAGGTGCTTTACCCTCTTTACCAACGTATTTCGAAATCTTATGCAACGAATTAATACTCACATATAAGATATCATTATTTTTATAAAACAAGCGAACGGATTCTTGGACATGTCCATTGATATCAATCTTTTCCAATCCAGAATAACGACCTATTCCATGATCAATATGAGTCACAAAATCACCAGCTTGTAACTCTTTAAGCATTTTAAGGTTGATGGCTAAATCTTTTGTAAAGCCCCTTTTTAATTTATATCTATGGAAACGTTCAAAAATCTGGTGATCAGTATAACATGCAATCTTTAGGTCGTGGTCTAGAAAACCTTTGTGTATAGCTTTTTTTATTGGATGAAATTCTACACTAGCATCCAAGTCTTCAAAGATCGCATAGAAGCGTTCAATTTGTTTAGGATTATCCGTAAAAATATAATTCGTTAATCCATTTTTAAGGTTCTCATTTAAGTCTTCTATTAGTAATTTAAAATTCTTATTAAAACTAGGTTGTGGTTTGACTTCAAAGTTTAATTCAACATCAAAAGGAATAGGAAAATTGTTTTTTCTAGATACAAGAAGCGTATATTTTTCAATATCTATGATCACATCTTTTGGGAAAATAAAAGCTCGTTCTTTTAATATTTCAGCAAGTTCCTCTTCTTCTTCGGATTTTATCATTGAAGCAAACTCTTCTACCTTTTCAAAACAAAGCTGTAGCTTATCTAAAAGGATCTGAAAATCACTAATCCATATAACGGTCTCTTCTGGTAAGACTTTAAAAATGGAAACCTTTTGCTCTTTAGAAAATTGGGTATTAATATTTGGAACAATAGAAACTTTAGCAATATTTCGAATCGACAACTGGGTTGTAGGATCAAAGGTTCTAATACTTTCTACTTCTTCATCAAAAAGTTCAATCCGATATGGCCATTCATTTCCGTAAGAAAAAATATCAACGATCCCTCCGCGAATTGAAAATTGTCCGGGTTCAAATACAAAGTCGACCCGAGCAAAACCATACTCAATCAGCATTTCTATCAGAAAATCTACATCAACATTTTCGCTCTTTACAATATTTATTCTGGTTTTATTTAATTCGGCAGGTGAAATGACTTTTTCAAATAGTGCTTCTGGATAAGTAACCAAAATCTCTCCAGTGGTTGAAGACGTTGTGATATTATTAATCATTTCCGTCCGCTGAAGCACATTACTTGTATTTAACTCTCCAAACTGCATAGGTCGTTTGAACGAATCTGGAAAAAAGCCAATTGGCTTTTTTTCAAAGAGGCTTGCGATATTATTTTGTAGGTATGCCGCTTCTTCTTTATCAGTAGCAATTAAAAGATGTGTGCGTGGATCGGCGAGGTACGTTCCAGCAAAGACAAAGGAATCCTGTGCTCCAGTCATTCCTTTCAATAGTATGCGAGCTGGAGTATCCTTATTAAACCTTTCTACAATCTGCTGAGTTTGTTTACTATCTCTATACAAACCCAACACGCGCTGCAAATTTTCCACGGTGCAAATATAAGTTAATTAATTTAAGTTGCGAAACGTAATTGGGAGATGGTCATGGCAATTGCAAGAACGATATTTTAGATTTGTGTTATGGTGATCAGTCCTAACTGTATGATTTGGTGATCGCTTCGCTTGTGAGTGGCCACTTTTGGCAGACTTCAAAAATTTTGATCATTTATTTTTACTCAATTCATATTTGATAGATAAGCTTGCGATTGCCATGGTGAGATGATGGTCAAACACTTTGTGTTTTTTGATCGCTTCGCTTGTGAAGCCATGCTTTTGGCATTCTTACAAAACGCTGATGATTCATTGTTGATTCTATTAAATTTTAGGTTTTCGAAACGTCCTTTTTTTTAATGATACTAAATTTGTATTCTTGTTGATAAAAACAAAATATGTCAATACTAAATGTTGAAATCAAAGCAAAGTGTGATCAAACAGAAGCAATAAAAATATTGCTAGAAAATAAGGACGCTCATTTTGTAGGCCTTGATCATCAGGTTGATACTTATTTCAAAGCTAATGAGGGGCGACTAAAATTGAGAGAAGGGAATATAGAAAATACCTTAATCCATTATCTTCGTCCTGATCATGCTGGACCGAAACAATCTCAGGTAGCATTATACCACCCTACACCAAAGTCTACACTAAAAACAGTATTAAAGAAGGCATTAGGTATACAGGTCGTTGTAGATAAACAAAGAGCAATTTACTTCATTGACAATGTAAAATTTCATATTGATGAGGTAAAAGGGCTTGGTTCTTTTGTGGAAATAGAAGCAATAGACAAAGATGGTACGATTGGGCATGACAAACTATTAGAGCAGTGCAAATATTATCTTGAATTGTTTAAAATCCATGATCAGGATTTGATCGATCGATCTTATAGTGATTTGATAATGGAAAGAAAATAAGCTCTAAAGAACAGCGTGAAAGCATGTAAAATGGCAAACAAAAGATTTTATAAGGCTAAAATTCTATTGTTTGGTGAATATTCAGTCATCAATGGATCTAATGCTTTGGCTATTCCGACTAAATTATTTTCAGGAAGTTGGGGTTTCGAAAAAGGAGAAAATGAAAATCAAGAGGTTTTATATAATTTACATCAGTATTTATGTAAACAAACTTTTTTCAAAAGTTTATTTCAGGAAACCTTATTTAAAGCAGATATAGACCAAGGCCTAATTTTTAATTCTGATATTCCTATTGGCTATGGTGTCGGAAGTTCAGGTGCTTTATGTGCAGCAATTTTTGATCAGTATTTTCAAAAGGATCATACACTTGAGGTTTTAGACATAAAGAAGAATCTGGGCCTCATTGAATCCTTTTTTCACGGTTCAAGTTCTGGATTTGATCCATTAGTTTGTTATTTAGACAAAAAAATATTAACCAGAAAAGGTCAAGTTGAAACAGTCATATGTTCTACGAATAAGTCCCCTTTCCATCTCTTTCTTTTAGATACCAAAACATCAAGAAAAACAGCACCATTAGTTAAATTGTATTTAGAAAAGTACCACACTGAAAGATTTTTTAAGAATAAAGTAGATGAAAAATTAAACACCTTTAACAATCAGGCAATACAATATTATATTGAAAATGATAAAGCTTTACTCTTTCAATCCTGCCATGAAATCAGCGCTTTCCAGCAAACATATTTTCAAGATATGATACCTAAACATTGTTACAATATTTGGAAAAAGGGTTTAGCCAGTGATTTGTTTAAAATTAAATTATGCGGTGCTGGCGGAGGTGGTTTTTTATTAGGAATAACGATGGACTGGGAACGTACAAAATCAATTCTTAGCGAATTTGATCTATTGAAAATTAAATAAGCCAGAACATAAGACATTTAATACACAATGTAAATAAAATCTATCTTTTTTCACTTACTAATACAAATGCAGGTGGAATATTGATTGGTACAAAATGAATACTTACATTTCCAAAAACTTTTTGGTAAAGCTTTTTCGATAATAACGAATAGTGCATCTGAGTGAACTTCCCTCCTTTTTTTAGAAAACGTTCGCACTCTCCAACTATTGTTAGACCTAATTCATCTGGTAAGGAAACAAATGGGATTGCTGAAATAACGGCATCGACTTTTTTAAATTGATACTGATTTAGGTACTTTTCAAGATTTTCTGCAGAATCTTCAATAACAATCAATCGAGGATCCTCAATAGATCGTAGTCGTTTACAAAATTCAACATTAACCTCAAAAGAAATCAATTTTGTATCTTTCCTCATCCGTTTGAGGATATATTTAGTGATAACACCATCACCAGCTCCTAATTCTACGATAAGATTAGCTTCTTTATAGTCTACATATTTGACCATATGTTTACATAAAGATTTAGAACTTCTAGTGATTGTCCCTGTTCTACGTATATTTCGTAAGCTCTCTCTAAAGAACTCTATATTACCCATATTTCCCATAACCATTCTTCGATTATACCACGAATATGACCTTTTTTATATGGATTTCAAACTAAAGGAGAAAAGAACTGTGACGGAGTGCTTGTTAAAGCATCTATTTTACTCAGAATGCTTAATAAAGTCTAATAAATCTGGATAAGCCGCAGAATAAATTTTAGAATCATCTCGATTGACTCTGACGCCATTAACATAAGGAACAATAAAAGCATCCGTTACGCCCATTTGAATGAGCTCTGTCCTCAATTGATCAGCATCAGAAAAAGTCTGAAATAGGCCTATTGTATATTTGTAATAATTGCTTCCACCATTTGATTCTACAATCGCATTTTGATATTTTGTAAAGATGTCACCGCTATACATTTGTTTGATCGCAGCAATCTGCACTTTATATGATAGTCCTTGAATTGACGCCTTATAAATCGCAGCCTTCTCATCTTTAATTCGGTTATTGACTATTGGAGGAATATTTTTCACACGAATTGGAAGTCCTGTAGTATTTAAAATATCAATATCAATTCTTCGATTCAGTCTAACGGCTTGCGGGTTAAACCCACTTTCTGATTCAATTTTAGCTATCGGATAATTTATTCCACAACCTTTCAAAATAATACTTTTTGGATTTACTCCATTTTCGATCAAATAATTAGCTGCATCTTCTGCTTTTTTTATAGAAAAATAGATGTCAAAGTTCACTGGGCTTCCACCTTCAGAATTACTAGTCAATACCAAACGCAACTGAGGGTATTTGATCATCAATCTAGCCACTTTATTTAATTCATCAATATTTTTAGAATTTAAGACTTGTCCATCTTTATTATAAAACATGGCATTAAATTCATAATTCGTGATTTCATCTTCTTTAAACTGTGGTGCTGATATAGTCGAAATCGTTCCTTCCCCTGAATTAGGTGTTTGCATTGCAATAGAAACATTACTTTGCGATCTAGATTTATAAGCATTAACTTCAGAAAACACAACAGGTACCAAGGTTGCTAGTTGTTCTCTTTTTTGATTTTTAAAATAAGAAACGTAAAGATCTCTCTTACCTTGGCTTCCTATTCTGGAAGAAGCAAAATATCCTTTATAACCATTTCTAGATAATTTAAAAAAAGTGTCATCTCCTCCCGAATTCATCGGTAAACCAAGGTTTTTAGGCGTAGACCATTGTTCTGTAATATCGTCAAAACTAGCATTGAAAATATCAAATCCTCCCATACTAGAGGTATTATTAGAACTAAAATATAATGTTCTACCATCCTTACTGAGAAAAGGAGTGATTTCATCATATTGAGAATTAATTACTGGCCCAAGATTTCTTGCCTTCTCCCAAGTTCCATTAGATAAGACAGCGATATATAGATCCTTTCCACCATAACCTCCTACTCTATTACTAGAAAAAAGTAAAATCGTATCATTAAAAAACTGAGGGTTTGCATCTCCTAATTCAGTTGCCATTGGGCTAACAAAATTATCCGGTATCAAAGGTTTACCATTAGTAGGTGTAAAAGTATCCACCAATACTTCTCCGCTAAAGAGGCTAGGACCTTTAAAGTAATACAAGATCGTACCAGCTTCATCAAATCCAAGTACAATATCATCTCTTGAGCTATTGAGTAATGGATTCATTGGAGTCGTCGCTGTCCACTCACCATTAACCACTTGAGTTGAAAACATATCTGTCTTAAACTCTCCAAATCGCTCTTCTTTATAACCATTGTCATCACGCAGGCCGCCACGGTTTCCAGGCCTAGAAGAACTAAAGTATATTTTATCATCAAAATTCGGGCTCAATATCGGGGCAAAATCATCTCCTGAAGAATTAACTTTTTCGCCTAAACTTTCAACTATTGCAGCACGTTCTTGAGTAGCTAGCTTTATTCCTGAAGCACATCGACGAATCTCATCTTTTACCCATGCTCGATTGCTATGTGAATCTTTAATGTTTTTTAAATAGTACTTATAATATTTGACAGCTTCTTTAAAATTATGTTCTAGATGATAGGTTCTAGCTAAGAAAAAGTAAGCCTCAGCATCGGGGCTTTTATCATTCTCAAGTACAAAATGTAAGTATTTTTTGGCTTGTTCTGTTTTTTTTACGAAATAACTACATGCACCTATCCTTAACCTGGTATCCATATCCTCAGGCTTCCTGTATTGTATACTATAATACTTGGTCAGTGCCTCATTAAACTTCTTATGGTAAAAAAGTTCATCAGCATCAGATTTCAATTTTTTGATGGATTGCGCAATAGAGTGAGGGCCAAAAAGGCCTAATAACAACACACAAATACAAAAACGTAGAAACATATATCGAAATTTAATCTTTCAAATATAAACTCAATATTATAATATCAAAGATGTTATAATATTGAGCTGCACTGCAACTACAACATACATTTTACATATATCAGTAACAGTAACCTTTAATGATTGTTTCTCAAATAGTTTGCTTGTAGTCAAAAGCTTCCAGATAATCACCTACCTTACGTAGAAATGAGCCTCCTAAAAAGCCATCAACGACTCTGTGATCATAAGATAACGATAAAAACATCAACTGACGTATAGCAATTAGATCACCATATTCTGTCTCTACAACAGCAGGTTTCTTTCTAATGGCTCCAACAGCTAAAATAGCGGCTTGAGGTTGATTAATAATAGGCGTTCCCATTACATTTCCAAAGGTTCCTACATTAGTCAATGTAAAAGTACCTCCTTGAATTTCCTCAGGTTTCAACTTATTGTTTCTTGCTCGATTTGCTAAATCATTTACAGACTTAGTCAATCCAACAAGATTCAGCTGATCTGCTCCTTTTATAACGGGAACAATTAGGTTTCCTGATGGCAAAGCAGCTGCCATCCCTATATTTATGTCTTTTTTAACAATAATATTAGATCCGTCAACTGAAACATTCACCATTGGAAAGTCTCTTAAAGCTTTTGTTACAGCATCAATAAAAATAGGCGTGTAAGTTATTTTTTCACCATATTTTTTTTGAAAATCCACTTTAATATTATTACGCCAATTGACAATGTTAGTTACGTCTACTTCAATAAAAGAAGTGACATGTGGAGAAGTATGTTTGGACATAACCATATGGTCTGCAATCAACCTTCTCATTCGATCCATTTCCACAATTTCAACATTACCACTGAACTGTGTTGCAGAAGGAGGAGTTGTTTTTGCAGGTGAAGACGTACTTGATGGTATAGCAGCTATAGATGAAGGCGCTTTTGCTCTGTTTGAGACATAAGCCATAATATCTTTTTTGGTGACTCGCCCATTTTTACCAGAACCCGATATTGTATCAAGTTCGGGAAAGCTTATACGCTCTTGTTTTGCAATATTTTTAACTAAGGGCGAATAAAACCGAGTTCCATTAGAGGATGTTGCAGGAACAGGGCTATCCATTACCACCGCAGTAAGTTCTTCGTGTTTAGGCATATTTACTACTGGCGCAGAAGTTTTGACAGCGCCATTATTTATAGGCGTTTTCTCTATTGAAGGACTTGGCTTAGTCGTTAATTCCTCACCTTCAGTTACTATAACCGCAATTGTTTTTCCAATTTCGACTACATCATTTTCATTAAAAAGTATTTCTGCAATTGTTCCACTAACAGGAGATGGAACTTCACTATCGACTTTATCTGTAGCAATTTCAAGGATAGTCTCGTCCACTTCTACAGTATCTCCAACTTTCTTAACCCACTTAAGAATAGTCGCTTCTATAATACTTTCGCCCATCTTAGGCATAATTAAATCTACTTGTGCCATCTAGTTACTGATTATTTTGGTTTAAATACTTTGGTATAAGACTTTAGAGCATGTTGGTGTATAGATAAAAATTCCAAGTTCTCAACATACTTACGTAAACTGAACCTCTATGTTCGAATGCAAAATTACGGGTTTTTTAAGAACTTATGGTGAAAATTATCGGGTTTGGCCAAATAATGTTTTTAGTATGACGATTGAACGGAAGGCTGTCGGGTGAAAATTCGAAAATCTAAAGTTTTCCTTAGGTTTAAGTTAATTAATTTAATAAAAATTTTCTAATCGTATTAAGTGCAGCGATCGTGGTATATTCAATATTTTTTAAGCGATCTTTTCCTAATTGAAGTTTATACGTTTTAACGTTTTCCTTGTCTCCTATTGCCAACCAAATCGTTCCAACTGGTTTTTCAGTTGTTCCGCCTCCAGGGCCTGCAATTCCAGAAACAGCTAGAGCAATATCCGTTTTCATTAAATCCAAAGATCCATTCACCATTTCTACTACAGTCTGTTCACTTACCGCACCATGAGCCATTAGTGTTTCCTTTTTAACACCAAGTATTTTCTCTTTCATCTCATTAGAATATGGAATTGTTCCTCCCATAAAATAAACTGAAGCACCAGATACTTTTGTAATCATATGAGCGATATAACCGCCAGTACAACTTTCAGCTAGGCATAGCGTTTTTTCATGATTAATCAATAGGCGTCCGATGGCCGCTTGAATAGTATCATTATCATAGCCAAATATTAATTCGGGAATCAATGCTTTTAATTCTTCTGTCTTATTGGATAATTGCTTGTTCAAATCTTTCTCATTCGCACCAGTAGCACTTAACCTTAAACGCACCATTCCTAAATTTGGCAAATAAGCCAATTTAATATGTTCGGGCAAGTTATTTTCAAATTCTTCAATCCTAGATGCAATCCTAGACTCGCCTTCACCAATAGTAAGAATTGTTTTATGAGCAATAGGCTTTGAAACGAACCTTTCTTTTAAACGGGGGAAGACTTCCTGTTCCATAATGCTTTTCATCTCATATGGAACTCCCGGCATAGAGATTAATACTTTCCCATTTTCATCAAACCACATTCCAGGAGCAGAGCCCATCCTATTATCGAGCAACGTTGCATTAATCGGCATATAGCATTGTTCTTTATGCGCTTCTGTAGGATTTCTTTTTAGTTTTTTAAAAAGATTTACTATCCATTGATAAGTTGGTTCATGAAACTCCAAACCTACATCGAAATAAGTCGCTATAACTTTTTTAGTGATATCGTCTTTTGTAGGACCAAGTCCTCCAGTCATCAATATTAAATCTGTATGTTTAAACGCTTCATCAATAGCTTTAATAATTGCATCTTTGGTATCACTGATTGAAATAATCTCTTTCACTTTTACTCCTCTAAGATTCAGCTCTCGTCCCATCCATGCAGAATTGGTGTCCACTACTTGACCGATTAATATTTCATCTCCAATAGTAATTAATGTTGCTTCCATTTAAGTATTATTAAAATTAAACTCGCTTTTGAATTACTCGCTATGAAATTCTTCAAGCCTTATTGTTATTTTAGAACAGTACTAATAAGTTGTTAGACGGAATTAATAATAAAATTAAGTTCCCTAACATCAAATAGCTCCTCGCCTTTATTATGATGAATAATTAATTTTCCTGTTTCTGATAAACCAACAATCTTTCCATTAAAAACAGCCCCTTCTGGGTATTGATATAATGCTTCTTGCTGAAACCGATAAAGATTTTGGAGGTAATCATTTTGTAATCGGGTATAATTTCCTGCTCGAAGTTGAAGGTAGCGAATTTCAATTTTTCCGCAAAGACTCTCCAATTCCTTACTCAGGTCAAAAGAAGTTAGTTTTTCTAAGATAAGAGAAGTTGGATTTGGGATATCTTCATCAAAATCGCTTTGGTTAATATTAAGTCCTATACCTACTACTGAAGACTGAATTTTCACACCTGATAATACATTTTGAATCAAGATGCCGCATATTTTTTTATCATTAACATAGATATCATTAGGCCATTTCACTTTTACATTATCCACATATTGGCTTACATAATCATAAACACCAAGTGCTATTGCCTGATTCAGTGTGAATTGTTGTCTTGCAGTTAAGAAGAGGGGATAGAAGATAATACTGAATGTTAAGTTTTTTCCAGCCTCGCTTTTCCAACTCCTGCCAATTTGTCCTCTCCCTTGCTCTTGAGACCAAGCCGTTATGACAGTTCCTTCGCTTGGTTTGTTTTTTGATAAAAGATAAAGCGCGTGGCTATTGGTAGAATCCAATTTATTCAGTTGTAATAAAACTTTTCCTATAAAAAGGGTGTTACTGAAAGTACTCAAAAGATTTTAAATTTAGTAGCTTTACAAGATATTGAAGGTCAAATAAGAAATTTTCGACTTAGAGCTTATTTAAATCTTGATTTCGATGGCGAAATTAAATTTATTTATACTCTTAATCTTATCAAATCTCATTATTTTTTAGGCCTACCTTAAATAAAAAGGTTCTATGACAAATGCCATTTTTGAGGCAAAAAATAAACAAAGTTAAAGCTTTCTGCAATCGCTTTTATTTTTATTTATCTTTTGTCTTCTGGATTAGTTAAAGAACGAATAAAACTAAGTTTTCTCGAAAAACTATTTTTAACAAAAATATTAAAAAGTACGTTTGAATTCACAAAAGAAAGCTCAACAAAAGAAAATCTCTCAAGAAGAATTGAATGCTCTAATTATTGATAGTATTCAAGACATCAAAGGAAAAAATATTTTAAAACTTGACCTAAGTCAACTTGATGACGCTCCTGCCAGCTTTTTCATTATATGTGAAGGCGATTCTAATACGCAGGTAAAAGCTATTTCTGATAATATTCATCTTCGTCTAAAAAACGAAGCCGGAGAGTTGCCTTCACATTTTGAAGGTCAACAAAATTCCATGTGGATATGTATGGATTACTTTGATGTTGTCGTTCATATTTTCTACAAAGATACAAGAGTTTATTATGAACTTGAAGATTTATGGAGTGATGCTGTCTTTACTAAGTATGAGGATTTGTGATATTTTAACGTAAAAATGGCAATTAGACCCAATAATAAGCACAGGAACAGGATAATTTCAAGCCAGATTTAAAAATATAAACCTACATTAAAAACGTTTGAAGTTTTTGTGCGTTTAATTTGAATATATAAGTAGTTGACTAAATTAGTTTGATATCTTTTGAGATAAGTCTAGAAAACAAAAATGATATCAATATAGTTTCAGGCAAAAGCAAAACAATTTTTAAAAGAAATAAATGGAAAATAACAATAATAAGCAACCCACCAATCCTTCTAAATTTAGTTCTTATTGGATTTACGGCTTGCTCGCTGTTTTCTTATTAGCCCTTAATTTTTATGGTTTGGCGGGGAGTTCAAATGAACCCTTGGCTTGGTCTGATTTCAAACCAATGTTAGAAAAAGGCCATATAAAAAAGCTAGAGTTAATAAATAAACAAGAAGCGCATGTTTATATAAAGGCGGATAATCTAGATGATTATAGTGCTTTGAAACCTGCAACCAGTAAATTTGGCCCAAGAGCTAATTTCGTCTTTGAAGTACCAGATGCTCAAACTTTCCTTGAAGATGTCAAAGAAATTCAACTTGATAAAGGCGTGGAAGATAATGAGATGGTTTACGTTGAAGCACGAACTCATCAAAATTGGTTAGCCCCTATTTTAAGTTGGGTACTACCTATTGCTATAATAGTAGCCATTTGGATTTTCATCATGCGAAGAGTAAGTGGCGGTGCTGGTGGTCCAGGGGCACAGATATTTAATATTGGTAAATCCAAAGCTACCCTTTTTGATAATAATGCAAAGGTTACTGTTACATTTAAAGATGTAGCTGGATTGGATGAAGCTAAAGAAGAAGTGATGGAAGTAGTTGACTTTCTAAAACACCCGAAAAAGTATACTGCATTAGGGGGGAAAATCCCTAAAGGTGTTTTATTGGTCGGCCCTCCAGGTACTGGAAAGACTCTATTGGCTAAAGCAGTTGCGGGAGAGGCAGGTGTTCCTTTCTTTTCAATCTCAGGCTCTGATTTTGTTGAGATGTTTGTTGGAGTAGGTGCATCAAGGGTTCGAGATTTATTCAAACAAGCCAGAGAGAAAGCACCTTGTATTGTTTTTATAGATGAAATTGATGCGATTGGTCGTGCAAGAGGAAAAGGCTCTATGCAAGGGGGGAATGATGAGCGAGAGAATACGCTCAATCAACTACTCGTAGAGATGGATGGTTTTAGTACTGATAAGGGAGTTATTCTTATGGCTGCTACTAATAGACCTGATGTGTTGGATAATGCCTTACTACGTCCAGGGCGTTTTGATCGTCAAATTGGGATTGACAGACCTGATCTAAAAGGTCGTGAAGCTATCTTTAAAGTTCACTTAAAAACAATAAAAACGGCTACTGACATGCAGCCTGCTACCCTAGCTGAGATGACTCCAGGTTTTGCAGGAGCTGAAATTGCTAATGTCTGTAATGAAGCAGCATTAATCGCTGCACGAAGAAATAAAAAAGAAGTGACCATGGATGACTTCAATTATGCATTAGATCGTGTAATTGGAGGTCTGGAGAAAAAGAATAAAATCATTGCTCCTAATGAGAAAAGGATTATAGCATTTCACGAAGCTGGACATGCTATTTGCGGATGGTATTTAGAACATGCTTCCCCATTAGTCAAAGTCACTATTGTACCTAGAGGTATCGGCACATTAGGTTATGCTCAATACCTTCCTAAAGAAGAATATATCACTCGAACTGAAGCGCTCCTAGATAGAATGTGTATGACTTTTGGAGGCCGAGCTGCAGAGCGAATTGTTTTTGACAAAATTTCTACTGGTGCACAATCAGATCTTGATCAGGCTACTAAAATGGCCTATAGTATGATCGCTGTGTTCGGTATGAATGAAAAAGTTGGAAATGTATCTTTCTATGGTTTACAGCAAGATCAGTTTAATAAACCTTATTCTGATGAAACTGCGACATTAATAGATGATGAAGTGAGGAAGCTTGTAGAGTCTCAATACCTTCGTGCTCAAAAATTATTGAAAGACAAACGAAATGAGTTGGATATATTAGCCAATGCTTTATTAGAGAATGAGGTATTGCTAAAATCTGATGTAGAGCGATTGATAGGTCAAAGACCAAGTGACATCAAAGCTATGGAAGAAAAAGCGGCGGCAGAAAAAGAGGCTAAAGAGTTAGGAACTTCTGCTTCAGATCAAGATTTAGATACCAAAGCAGAAGGAGAAATGAAGATTGAAGAATGAAAGAAATAGTAGTGCATTAAAAAAGCCCAGATTTCGAATGAAATCTGGGCTTTTTTTTGGAAGCATTAAAGATCGAATAATGGGTTTAAGTTCTATACTTCTTCACCACTACGAACTAATAATTGAAAGCCATTCCCATGAATATTTACAATTTCAATATTAGAATCGCCTTTAAGGTATTTACGTAGTTTCGTAACAAATACATCCATACTTCGAGCAGTGAAGTAATTGTCTTCGCCCCAAATTTTGGTCAAAGCTTCTGATCGAGGAAGAATATCATTCATATACATACAAAACATTCGCAATAGTTGAGCTTCTTTTGGAGACAGTTTCTCTTTTTCTTGCTCACCTGTTTCTTCAGTATAGGTCAAAATTCGAAGTGGAAAATTAAAGTGATACTTTCCAATAACAAACTCTTTGACTTCTTCCCTAGGATCAGCTTTAGCCTGACTACGTTTCAAAATTGCTTGAAGGCGGTAGAGAAGTTCTTCTGAATTAAAAGGCTTCGTAATATAATCATCAGCTCCAATTTTAAATCCTTGGAGTACATCATCTTTCATTGTTTTAGCCGTAAGAAAAATAATAGGCATTTCTGCATTTCTTTCTCGAACTTCCTTTGCTAATGTAAATCCATCTTTTTTAGGCATCATTACATCAAAAATACAAAGGTCAAACTCTCCTCTACGGAAGCTTTCCAAACCTGCAACGCCATCAGTAGCAAGCGTCACATCAAAATCATGCATTTCAAGGTATGAACGCAATACATCGCCAAAATTTTGATCGTCTTCGACTAAAAGAATTCTATTGTTAGCTGTCATATTAACATGTTTTGCTAAGAGCAGGTTTTAAATTTATTTAAAATATATATTCTTAAAAAGGGTTTAAGAATAGTAAAAGATAAATACTAAAACATACTCATAATAAGTGGTTCTCAAATTTAATTAAATGGTTAATAGGCTATAAGTCATGAGATGGAATTATTAAAAATCTATTTTTTAAAAATATTGATAATTTTGTTCCATCACGTAATTACAATTATAAAACGAGTTATCTTCCGATTTTATGTGGAAAAGTAATAATAAATTTACTGCCTTTCCCTAATTCTGTAATAACATCAATCTGTCCATTATGTGCCGTGATCATGGCTTTTACATAACTCAGCCCCAATCCAAACCCTTTTACGTCATGTCGATTCCCTGTATGTACTCGATAGAATTTATCAAAAATATGTTTCTTCGCTTCCTTTGATATGCCCATCCCCTGATCTTCTACTATTACTTCAACGCCATTTGGGAGGTCTCTGGTGTATACCGCTATCTGAGGTTCATCAGGAGAATATTTATTTGCATTATCTAAAAGATTATGAATAATATTGGTGATATGTGTCAAATCTCCTTGGATTACCGGTTTTACTGCCTTTAATACCGCTTGGATTGATCCCGATTTTCTTTCTACCTGCAAACTAGTATTACTAACAGCCATATTGATTACATCATGGATATTGATATCAGTTAGTTTAAGGTTAAAATCTTTTTTATCAAGTAAGGCCATTTGTAGAACTTTTTCTACTTGGCTATTCATTCGTTTATTCTCTTGTTTAATAATATTAGCGAATCGTTTCACCTTCTCTACATTTCCAGAGATCATTGGGCTTGTGATTGAATCCGCGGCTAAAGAGATTGTTGCTATTGGTGTTTTAAACTCATGAGTCATATTATTAATAAAGTCCGTCTTCATCTCTCCAACTTTCTTTTGAAAGAAAATTACTTGAATCGTATATGCAAAACAGAATAAGATTAAACTTGTAAAAATGATAGACCCTAACAATGTTTTCCAAAGAGACCCCCAAAACAAGCCAATTTTTCCAGGGAAATGAATCATGAGTAAACCTGGAGATTTAATCTCATTAGGATATAAATTAACTTTATAATCAGAATTATAAAGGTTCTTCCATCCTGCTGCATAAGCCTGTGGATTACTATCATGTACCACGTAGTGGCCATCATTAATTACAAACGACTTTTCTTTCCTTGAAAAGATTCCATAATTACAATCCAAATTTATATTGCGATTTTTTAGCTCATTTCTAATTGCTTCGTCTAATATCTTAAGGTCTATACGTTCAGTTATGGCTTCAGGGTTCATATATTTGCTATAGGCTAAACGTTCTCGTGCTTTTTCCCTCGCTAAATATACTTCCATTTGTTTTTGTTGGCAATCCGGACATTGGCACTGCTGCTGATTTAGGTGATCATATTCACCTTTCCCACTTTCACCCAAATTATCAAATGAATAAGTCTGAGAGAAAGAAGCTTCCACTGAAACTTGCTCCTTATTCTCTCGAAAGTCTTGTGTGACATCTACATCAATTGCTCCTCCTTCATTTGTAATGTTATAAACCTCTCGATCTTCTTCCCACTTTTCTACTCTTTGTAATTTATCAACGACTCTATTTAAAGCTGCAAAAACATCTTTAGAAAATTGATTTTCACTCAATTGGTAGGACCAGTTTATCCAATAGACTTGCAAGATGATGATACCTATGAGTGCAGCACTCATTAGACCAATTATCACCCAAATTGCTCGCTTGTTCATATGAATATAAATTAAGAGATTACAGTTCTGAACATCAATAGCGTTTTTAAAATCATGTAAAAATTATATCGCTACACATCCAGTAAGCTTCAAGAATAAAATTAAGGATTTTTTTTTCTATTCCCGTGCATCTACTCGAATATGTTAATGTTTAGCATTTTACAAAAATATCAAATCCAAAAACCCTTTTCTTTTATTTAACAGACATTTAACGCTTGCAGCTTCAAACTGCTTCTTTTAATCTAATAAACAAGTTTTTACACATTTTATTTTTACACCTATAAAATATTCAAGAACTTCTTCAAAATTTGCATTTGAAAACCATACACCAATATTTCAATGAGCTTTTGTATTCTCAATAAAGGTTATTATTTATGAGAACTCCGAAAAATACTTATTAATCTATAAAATGATTAAATCTTTCGACAAACCATAAGGATTGTTCTATACACGACACTCCAGATTTTATATACCTCAGACTCAACTAATAAAAAAGCCCACCAAATGGATTGCTGGGCTTTTAAAGGAAAGTAATTACAGAATCTTTTATTACTTATCCAGGTTTAATCAAGAGAGAAAGTGACTGTTACACCACCTCTTGTATTTGTAATTGGGAAAGACGCTGAAGTCTTTGGTGTAGTTTTGCTATAATCAAAGAACAAACGTACGTTTAATTTTTTATTGATATCATAATCTACTGAGGGCGAAAATTGAATTTGCCGCAATCCACGAGTTGGTTCTGCTACACCTTGATCGAGCAAGTGATTGATCGTAATATCATCTCTCAAAGAAAAGCTAAATTCAACATTCAAATCACTCCCTTTTTCTTCTTCTTGTGGTTGCCCTCTGGTGTTCCCTGTAGAATTATTATTCTTTTTAGTACCACGACCTCTTCGTTTTTTATTTGCACCAGAAAGAAAGCCAATTACTACATCTCTCATAGTATAGCCTAGTCCAAAGATATACTCTGAAGTCTTCGTTTCACTTAGTTGATAAGTGATAAAGCTCATTTGAAGGTTTCTTGATTTTCTAAAGTCAACATCCACAGAAACTCCATTCTGAAACTCCATTTGAAGGCCTAATAAAGGTGCAAATTGCTCATTAATAACAATTTGAGGAATTTCAAATCGAGAAAACATATTACTATTCAAATCTAAAGCTCCGGAAGTTGCATCACTATCTGTATTAAAGGAATTGACCGTAAGGTTAGATTGATATCCGTGAGTTAAGGTGAATTTTGTAAATAAATTTTTAAACATCCCTATTTTTGCCAAACCATCATAAGTCAACTGCCAATTCGGTCGAGGTACTTCTTTAAAAAGTACCCTGGTATAATCATCCCTATCAACTTCTACATTATTCGCATCCTTATTTGTATAAGCCGCAATAAAAGAAGGTATTAACACATCAATTTGAGATTTCCCATACCCTTCTTTAAAGTCGGGGCCATCTATAGGGTGTCCAGATCCATTGGGATTCAATCGTTGAGAAATAATTTTACGATTTTCTTCAAACCTACTAAATAGTCCAATAATATCATCTTCAAATAATGTATTCATTGCGAAATATGAAATAGAATAAGATCCTACATCCCTCGGCAGTACATGTCCAAGACTCCGTATCCCATCTGCTAATGTATCTTTAAAATAAAGTGAAGTATTCTCTGTAAAGCTTCTGCTAGCCTCCAACTCTAATCGAAAATCTTCAAATGGCTCAATGGATACTTTGGCATCTATTGTTTGAGTATAATTCTGAGTAACTTGTTGGTTAAGTAAAACGGTATCTACAAACCAATTTTGATTTCTGGTTAACCAATCATTAGAATTGTCATCATCCATTATATCTGGCTGAAGTCCTCCTACAAAATCCCAGCCGGGAGAATCGAAGCCTGGTGCTTGTCCAAATATTTTTGACTCTGGAGCATAACCGGGAACGACCGTCGAGAAATTTTCTGAAAAGTTAATTCTTGCTTTTCTCAGTAACATCAATGGGCGGATTAGAGCACGCTCAGCAGTAGAAGGCTCTTTATTTTTTTTGCCTTTGCCTTTCTTACCTTTTTTATTGGTGTCTTTTCCTTTAGGATCATCTTTTCCTTTACCTCCTTTTACTTTTGCATTTCCTCTTGAATTACCTCTCTTTTGTCGTTTTTTAGCATTGATTTTTTTGAGGTATTTAGATTTCTTATATAAATTTTCAAAATTCAAATCCCCATTAACCTGACGGCGTTGACCATTTTGAATAATATTCCCTAAATGTTCTGTATTCAGAGCAGCAGCATTCCAAGAATAATCTCCTCGATATTGACCTTTTACACTAATCCAATCAAGGAAAGGAATTTTCTTAAAAGGAACGGTATAGTTTAGATTTACAGAATGGCTAAAATTCTTGGTCCGTCCATATTCTCGAAGTCCATCCCAAATATATTCTTTCAATTCTTCATCACTTCTAAAGTTTCCTTCTTCATCAATATTCTTCAATTCATCTATTACTGCATAATTTAAAGCATTATAAGTCAGTTTAAGCCCTTTGGTGATATCCCAATTCATATTATAATTCCGATTCCATGTAAACTGCTTATTATAAAAGGTGGTAAACTTAGGATCAAGATCAGTAAAACGATAAGATGTTTTTTGAAGACTACGGTTTAATACATTATTGAATGTAAAAGAATTTGGAAGTGGATTAAAATTAAACTCACTGATCAATTTCAGATACTTATCTTTTTTAAACAGTTTTTTGAAAGGAGTGATGTATTTCGCCTGACGATTAAATTTATAATCGATTCCTCCATTATATTGCGAAATTTCATCTAGTGCGATGATTGGATCATGGTGAGTCGTTTTAGTATAAGCGTAGGTTGCACTAAAATTTTCAATATTCCAAGGCATTGGAGTTTTACCATTCCCTTTGCCTCCTGTCCTTTCTTTTCTTACATTAGTAAAATTATATCCTTTTATCTCTGTAAAATCAATCGCTTGATCTCTCAAGGAATCTCTGACCGAAGAATCCACAACATCATCCAGTTTTTCGTCAAGTGGAATATCAAGATCATAAGGATCAAACTCAGGTATCCTGGTCGTTTGAGAATATTGAGCAAAGAAAGGAATTTTAATACCAGATTTATCTCCAAAGAATTTGCCTAATTCTGCATTTGCAGCAGCATCAAATTGTATTACTTCTTCTCTTGCTCGATCATTTAATTTTTGTTCCAATCCGCCCCATCCGATAGTGCTATAATTTCCCGATAAAGTAGCTGTTCCAAAATCTGCGAGTTGAGCATCAATCTTCCCAATAGCAGCAAAACCACCACGTTCATCAAAGCCACTCATTCGTAATTCATTGATCCATATTTCCGCACAATGAGGTTGTTGACTTCGATTGATCACACCCACCATTATTCCTTTTATATTCCCAAGGTTTGGATTACCTTTTACCCTTAGTTTACCAACACGGTCTTCTCCATTTATGACTAATACATCATCTATTTCAAAAGGATAATTAAATGCATTAGGATCTGTCGATGCATTCCGAAGTGTCTTTACATTCTTAAATTGCTCAATAGCAATATCAAAACTATTCTCAGCTCTCCAAACTTCTTCTTTAAATTCTTGGGTAGTAGGCCCAAAACTATTATCTCTAGACATCACCAAAGGCAGTTCATATTCATAATAGTTATTTTCAAAGTCACTACCAATACGCATTACCACAGCTAAATCTCCATCAGGAATGGCATCTACATTTGGCATATCACTTCCCAATGGATCAGAAGCCTCAGCATGGACAAACATCCTCAA
The DNA here is from genome assembly GCA_965277415.1 of Saprospiraceae bacterium. Taxonomy (GTDB): domain Bacteria; phylum Bacteroidota; class Bacteroidia; order Chitinophagales; family Saprospiraceae; genus JAHDHW01. The sequence continues at coordinate 29,198 of CBDICS010000061.1, read as the reverse complement.
TCGCTTATACAATCGCATATCCAATATGATATTCTTATAGATTGCCCTCGCATCATTAGGTTTGAGGTTACATAATTCCATAGATAAGGATTGCTCATTTTGGAGGATATCAGGGAATGTAGTATTAGTAGATTGTTCCCGATCAATCCCAGGAGGCAAAACATAATTGAAAGGTAATCTTTCACTATTTTCTTCAATACTTACTGCATTTACATCAAAAATAGTAGGGTTCTCATTATCCTGATCTTGTGTAATATCTTCTTGAGTCGGATCCTTATAGATCGAAAAATTTCTTTGATATCTACGCCATTGATTTCGCACTAACTCTAACCTAGCGAAACGTAAAGTAACCTCATCCTCAAATCCATGCATATACATTCTAATAAATCGAATAGATCGAAAATCCTGTATACTTCCAACTCTTGAAGTATACTGATCGATTGGAACTTTAAAACGATACCACGTCCGCCCACCAGGACCTTCAATTTGTTCTGTGATAAAAGGGTTAGTATTCGCATCTAAACGTCCATTAGTATTATTATTCCGCAATGGAATCTTATATTGATAATACGATTCTGTTTCACTTAGGGTATTGTCTCTATTAATATCCTCTGTATCTGGTAAATTGGTAGAAGAGGTTGGTCGACCATCAGCGGGTTGTCCAGTATTTCCTTCTGGCATGTTGAATCGACGATACCGTTCAAAAATCGACGAGTTGTCATCAAATTGACCATCTCGAAAATAAATATAGTCGTCATTGGATGGATCTGCATTAATTATATTTTTAGCATCTCCACTTAATGTTGAAGCATTAATAGTTTGAAGATAATAATCAAATTTTGAAGTTTCCGCTGCATTTGATAGACCATCCAATCCAACATCTTGTTGCATTCGTTCTTCTGTATCATTGACGAAAGAGTTTGTAATCTGTGGAGCTCTTGGTATAATCCCCCAACCCGTCTCATCTGTTCTTACCTCTCTTGTTTCTGTAGGCAATCCGTTTTCAAAAAACTTTCTGGAATCCCGAAGAATATCCTCAGATACATTTCCAAGGTTGATATATAAATCACCTGGATTATTTGAGTCATTAATATATGGGTCTAACATCCAAAATTCTAAATATTCGATATTAGCCGCTTGAAAATCATTGGTATTCAAGGCCCTCATAATACCTGCCCAACGAGTCTGCGGTAAGTCTAAGCCTCCATTGTTAAGTAAGCCCGCAGAATATTCCGTTCCTCCTGGAACATCAAAATTATACGGTCCCCTTTCATCTGGGTAATAGGTTAAATCTAAGGTTTGAATAATATTACTTAACCCTGCCCCTACCGTTACATTAGGGAATACCTCCGTCTGAGGAATAGATGCCGTATAAGGATTATCATTATTGCTACCTCGAATACTTTGATCTATCCTGTACCAGTTTAATAAAGCTCGGTTAACCCCCGATAAAGTTGTATCTATGAGATCTGCTTCTGGAAATAATGGATTATTGTTTTCCTGATCATTCTGAGGTACACTCGCCATAATCCAATTATTCGCCGGTGTCCGGAGATCAAAACTAGATGTACTTCCTTCAAAGTCATCAACATAGACAACACCACTTCTATCTCGACTACCATCTTCTTCTCTTCCTTGATTAATTGCTCTAGAGTGGCCTGGTTTCAAGGCTGCAAACTCTCCTGAAAGCGAAATACTAGATTCTTCTTTTGTATTAATAAATGGTATCGCATCAACAGCTCTTGTCAACCATGGTGCATCCGTACTATAATTGACATCCAATCCATATATCCTATTATTAATGGGATCATCCCCAAAATTTACTTTCTGTGTAAAAGGTCTTTCAAACAAGTGCAGGTAAGTACCTCCAATATTGAAATTTTCATTGACTTCATAATCAGCCCTAACACCAAGCAGTGTTTTCGTCTGAAATCCAAAGAGTGTATTATCTTCGAAAGAAACATTGATTGGTAGTCCTGAATTAAGATAAGAGTCATTTAGGATTCTTACTCGACCAATATTATAGTCTACTTCATAATCTTGTCCTTCGACCAGTATTTGTCCACCAGCCCTAACCGTAACCGATCCTGGAGGTAAATTAAATGAACCTAAGGAAATTTCAGAAGACACACTTGATTTATAATTACCCCGAATAGTAAACCGATTTAATTCCTGATACTCCCGAGCCCTTATTACCGTTGAATCATAGAGTACAAAATAATCATATCTTTCTTTTAATACAGGGCTTTGAATCTCATCTGCGATAGATGAACTAAATGGCTCCAGAACAGGAAACATAATCCTACCATTTCGAGGATTAATCGTTATCCCTGGTACAAAGTCAAAAATACCATCGGGACAGGGATCACCTAAAACATTAAGTTTATCTAAATTAAAAACTTGTAGTAATGGCACACCTGCTAATTCGGAGTCTGGTAAAAATCGCTTCTCTCCTCTTCCTGGATCTTCATAAAAAATATCAAGTTTAAAATCTTCCTGATTTACTTGGAATGCGCCCACAGAGTATACATTCTTCATCATCAAATCCCAAGTAGGCAGGTCAATACGTTGAGTTGTACTTTTCAACATTTTCACAAAAAGTACTCCTAAGGAATCCGGCGAATAGGAATCATTAGCAAACTCTCCGACTTTATACGTTTTTCCATTATAATCATATTCGAAAGCTACACCAAGTACTTGATCAGCCTGAAGATTAACATTAACAGAGATAAAACCTAGCTCCGGGTGAAACGTATACTCATTGGATGAAAGTTGTCTCGCACTTACTTTTTCAAAATCCCTAGACTGTCTTTGCCCAAAGACATTTTCTAAAATAGAAACGGCATCATCAAGGTTTCTTGTTCGATCATTATTCAATACCGCACCATAAAGGTCATTGGCATCTGGTACATCAAAAGCACTACCTTCTGTAATTGGGCGTCCAGGCAATGCTCGACCATTTATGTCTGGGTAACGAGGAGACCCTGGTAATTGAAAGCGTGGATCAGTATTCGTAATCTCAATAGATTCTCCAACATCAGCTAAAGCAACAATATCTCTTACATTATCGGGATCGTTTCGATCATTAGTCACCCATACCTCAATTCGGTTAATCCTAAAAAGTGTATTTAGTTGAGGTAAATTCACTAAAGCTTCTTCAAAAGTATTTCTATTATAATGAGTAAGGAAAAAATGACGGTTCTCATCATACTCATCTGCACGGACTTCAAATTCTTGAAATTGGCTTCCACCTTGAATTTGCAACTCTTGCCTTCTTGACTTTTGTTGCGAAGCTAAAAGCGTTAGTCCTAAATGTCCAAATTGAAGTTCCGTCTTAAGTCCAAAAAGTGACTGGCTTCCTTGAATTAAAGACCCTTTTAGAGGTAAACTCACATTACCTGCTTCAATCTTTTTGACAATATCATCTTCACTAAAAGCCTCACTATCATAGGCCAGTTTTAATTGATTATCAAAATCAAATGTTGCCTGTGTATTATAATTAGTCGAAAGGTTTAATTTCTCTCCAATTTTACCTGTTACATTCAATCGAATGTCCATATCAAAATCAAATCCCCCTTGTCGTTGTTGACGAAGTGTTAAACTTGGATTTTCTACTTTCTGGAAATCAACACCAAAAGTCAATCCTATCTGTCCTTGTGGTTTAATATCTACAGTCGAGCCTCCAAAAAGCCGATCGACCAGATTCTTTGAAATATCTACTCCATCTATGGGATCCTTTAGACCACTACGACTAGAACTACCATCATCAAATCCTGCCAATTCATCAAAGTAAGCTTGTTCTTGTTGCTCTGCTTGCCACTCGAAATACTCATCAAAAGTCATATAAGTTGGTGGTCGAAAATTATTACCATCAATAGTTTCTGTTATAATGTAATTACCTGTGGTAGGATCATATTCTACATTTTGCTCTATGATACCGGGATCATTAAGATCAAAAGGGTTAGAGTTTTGATTATTGATAAAATCGCCATAACGTTCTTGTAATGGAATAGTATCGACTGCGACCACATAGTCAATAGCATAAGGATCATCCGGGCCGTGGCCACTACCAAAGTTAGCCAGTGTTGATGTCACTACACTAAATATGACCAAAATACAGAGTAAAATATGTTCTACTTTCATAATTTAAACATGGGAAATGTGCCTTTAATTGGATGTATTAATATATACAATAAAAGACCGATTCTTTCTCAAAAAATTTATGACAAGCTTTTTATAATTGAATCTTGCTAAGTCTTATTAAAAAATCTTAGCCTATTATTTTCAAAGAAAAAAGCTCATTCTCAAAACCGTTTAATTCATTTTTTTCATAAATAACTCTTAATCAATTATTTAAATTGGCTAAGGCTTTATAAAAACTACATCAATAACGATAAAAGCATGATGCATTTATCTCAGTATAAAATTTTAACAATTTGATCCTTCAAATGGGATTTTTATCGAACCAGTTAGAAACTGCTCATCGTATTTCGATTGTACGGAAAACTCAATAATAAGTTTTCAATAAGCAATAATGTCCGTGGACAAGTGGAAATCAAAATTCACTTCCAAAACCGGCCTTAAAAGGACTGAATGTCACCCGTTATGAGAGTTGTTTTAGCGCAAGCTTAATTAACTCTTCGATTGTCAAAACATCGGGCTGCTCGCTAAGAATTTTATTGAGCGCTTTTTGTACATGGATTTTAGTAAACCCTAAGGCTACTAATGCTGATAACGCCTCATCTCTTAAAGTATTGTTTTGAGGACTGATCATAACTGGGTTTTCTCCCGAATCTTTAATAATCTTATCCTTTAAGTCAAGAATAATCCTTTTTGCCGTTTTGGGACCGACTCCTTTAACCTTCTTAAATGCTGGTACATTTTCACTGATAATTGCCGTCCGAGTTTCTTCTGGAGTCATTGACGATAGAAGGATTCGTGCAGTATTCGGTCCTATACCGGATACAGATAGCAACATTACGAACATACTCCGTTCAAGTTCATCTGCAAAGCCATAAAGTGTATGGCTATCTTCTTTAACATTTAAGTGAGTGAATATTTTTACCGTCTCTAGTTTTTCAATCTTTGCATAGGTATGTAAGCTGATATTGACATGATAGCCGATACTGCCTGCTTCGACGATAATATTAGTCGGGCTTTTATAAGTGATTGCTCCTTTTATATACGAAATCATCTTTTTGCTTCGAAATTTTCATGCGAAGGTACTAAAATTTAGTAATATAGAATGTCAAATAGTTTGTACTTAATATAGCTATAGTGGTCAGTCTTATGGACGATGTGATTTGGTGATTGCTTTACTTGTGATCGACCTGCGGTCTTGTGATTACTTCGCTTGTGAGTGGCTACTTTGAGCAGGCTTCCAAAATTTTGATCATTTATTTTTACTCAATTCATATTTAAATAGATAAGCTTGCGATTGCTATGCAGAACTAGATAAAACACTCTAAAGGGCTATGATTTTTTTCTATCTTTGCCGGCAAAAAAGATGAATATACTTTTAATAGGTAGTGGAGGTAGAGAACACGCTTTAGCATGGAAAATGGCACAAAGTAAGGCATGTGACCAATTGTTTACCCTTCCAGGGAATGCAGGTACAGCACAGTTTGGGACTAATATCACAGCAGATCCGCTAGATTTTTCAACGATAAAAAAAGTAGCCCTAGACAATCAAATTGAATTATGCGTAGTAGGTCCTGAAGCACCACTTGTAGAAGGGATATATGATTTTTTCAAAAATGATCCTTTATTACAGCAAATCAACATAATCGCTCCTTCAAGAGAAGGAGCTCAATTAGAAGGGAGTAAAGCTTATGCTAAAAAATTCATGGCAGACTTAAATATCCCAACAGCTGGGTATCAGGAATTTACGCCTGAGACCTTAGAAGAAGGATTGGCATATATCGAAACTCAAACGCCTCCTATCGTTCTCAAAGCAGATGGTTTAGCTGCTGGAAAAGGCGTTTTAATCATTGAAGATATAGATGAAGCAAAAACGGCCTTAAAAAAAATGCTCAAAGGGCAATTTGGCGCAGCCAGTCAAAAAGTAGTCATAGAAGCATTCTTATCAGGGATTGAGTTTTCAATGTTTGCGATCACAGATGGAAAAACATATAAATTATTACCGATTGCCAAAGATTATAAAAGAGCACTTGAAGGTGACAAGGGATTGAATACTGGGGGTATGGGTGCTGTTTCTCCTGTTTCTTTTGTAGATGATACCTTATTTAAAAAAGTAGAGGATCGAATTATTCGCCCCACTATAGAAGGATTGAATTCGAAAGGAATTCTTTATAAAGGTTTTGTCTTCTTCGGCATAATCAATGTCAACGGAGATCCTTATGTAATCGAATATAATTGTCGGATGGGAGACCCAGAAACTGAAGTTGTTTTACCAAGACTAAAAAACGATTTAGTAGAGATTTTCAATGCTGTTGATGCAGGTACTTTAAACGATATTGAAATAATAATAGATGAAAAAGCGGCGACAACTGTAATGCTTGTATCTGGTGGTTATCCTAATGCTTATGAAAAAGGAAAGGTAATCAAAGGCCTTGATTCTATTGAAGATAGTATCATTTTTCATGCTGGAACTAAGTTTGAAAATGGAAATCTTTTGACGAATGGAGGAAGGGTCCTTGCAGTGACTTCTCTAGGGCAAGATTTTAAGTCCGCCTTAGAGATTTCAAATAAAAACGCAAGCAAAATTGATTTTGAAGGAAAAACCTACCGAAAAGATATTGGATTAGATTTATAAAAGGATGAACTATTCCATTCGACATATTGAATCTATTATAGCTGCAAAACGGCTGAATAAAGATTTATTCGAATCGGAAATTCAACATGTGGTTTTTGATAGCAGAAGAATAGACTTTCCTAAACGTTCTATTTTTTTTGCTTTTGAAAGTCAGCGAAATGATGGACATCAATATATAAACTTACTTTATAAAAAAGGTGTCAGAAATTTTGTAATCTCAAAGGAAATAGACCTTTCCAGTTTTCCAGATGCTAACTTTTTTTTAAGTCTCAATACTTTAAGTGCTTTACAAAACATTGCGATTTATCATCGTAATCAATTTCAATTTCCTATTATTGGTATTACAGGTAGTAATGGCAAGACAATCGTCAAGGAATGGTTATTTTTATTACTGAATGAAAATTATAATATTGTCCGAAGCCCTAGGAGTTTTAACTCTCAAATTGGGGTTCCGCTTTCCGTATTGCAAATAAATGCCTTACATGATTTTGGGGTTTTTGAAGCAGGGATTTCTAGGCGAGGTGAGATGAGTGCTTTACAACCTATCATTGATTGTTCCATTGGACTTATCACTAATATCGGCCAAGCGCATAATGAAGGCTTTGATAGCAAAACACAAAAACTACAGGATAAACTATTACTTTTTAAAAATGCAAAAACAATCATTTATTGTAGTGACCATACACTTATCAATCAAGAAATTAAAGTTCTAAAAGATAAAGAAATCATTTGTTGGTCAAAAAAACAAGTCGCTGATTTACAAATCATTAATGAGCAAAAAACGGTAAAAGGAACAAATAAAATTACAGCTCACTTCCATTCGAAATTTGTTTCTATTGATATTCCTTTTTTTGAAGAAGCTTATGTTGAAAACGCCATCCATTGTTGGTTGGTCATGTTGGTTTTAGGCATTGATGAAACCTTGATACAAGAAAGGATTTCAAAGCTTCAACCGATTCCAATGCGTTTAGAATTAAAGTCTGGCATTAACCATTCTACCTTAATTAATGATAGTTATAATTCTGATTTAACATCGCTATCTGTTGCGCTTAATTTTTTAGAACAGCAAAGTGGGCAACTATCAAGAACGGTTATTCTTTCGGATATTTTTCAGAGTGGTCAATCTACCGAAGCATTATATCGGGAAGTAGCTCACCTTCTAAATGACAAAGCTATTTCCAAGCTTATTGGGATCGGCCAATCTATAAATGTATTAGATACTTATTGCACTGCAACTAAAAAAGTCTTCTATACTAGTACGCTGGAATTTTTAGAAGCATATCATTCTGGAGATTTTCAAAAAGAAATCATCTTATTAAAAGGAGCTAGAAGTTTTGAATTTGAAAAGATCGTCAATCGCCTTGCCCAAAAAAACCATAATACTGTATTAGAAGTTAATTTAAATGCTTTAACGAATAACCTCAATATATTCAAGCAACTTATCAAAGCTGAGACTAAACTAATGGTCATGGTCAAAGCCGCTGCTTATGGAAGTGGGAGTATAGAAGTAGGGAGACTTTTACAATTCCAAAAGGTAGATTATTTAGCTGTCGCTTATGCAGATGAAGGGGTAGAGCTTAGAAAAGCTGGAGTAAGCACACCAATCATGGTTTTGAATCCAGAAAAAGCAACCTTTGATATTATTGTAAGACATCGACTTGAACCTGAAATTTATAGTCTAAACTTACTGCGACAATTTATAGCATTTTTACCTCCTAATCAAAAAGCCAGTATACATCTTAAATTAGATACAGGGATGCATCGTCTTGGTTTTGAACAACAGGATTTAAGTACCTTAATTGATATTTTAATACAAAACCCTCAGCTCAAAATAGCTTCTGTTTTCTCGCATTTATCGGCAAGTGATAAAGAGATACATGACACTTTCTCGCAACAACAGTTTGCTCTTTTTCAAGCAATGAATCAAGAGATCTCTCAACAAATAGGATACCAGCCCTTGAGGCATATACTCAATTCAAATGGGATCATTCGTTTTCCGCAATACCAATTGGATATGGTTCGTTTGGGTATTGGAATCTATGGTGTCGACATGAATGATTTGCGCGATTCAAATTTACAAACCGTACTTAGCCTTAAAGCCAGCATTTCACAAATCAAAATCGTTCAAAAAAACGAAACTATTGGTTACAATCGAAAAGGAAAAGCTCTAAACGCTATGCGAATTGCGACTATTAGTATTGGGTATGCAGATGGGCTTTTACGAAGAGCTGGAAATGGTTCCTATGCTGTTTTGATACATGGTAAAAAGGCATTGACCATTGGAAATGTATGTATGGATATGACGATGGTTGATATAACGGAGATTCCAGAAGCAAATGAGGGAGATGAAGTGATTATCTTTGGGAAAGACAATCCAGTTGAAAACCTAGCTAAATGTTATGAATCATTGACTTATGAAGTCTTTACTGGGATTTCTGAACGGGTCAAAAGGGTTTATTATCAAGATTAAGTATACTGTGAAATAATGAATCCAGTCCGTTTTTTTCTTCTTCCTACCTCTAAAATCACGCTTCATCAGAACGCTAATTGAGATTTTTTGTCATCGAAAACAAAATTTGGACTAGTTCTATTAGAATAGTATGAGAAAAGTCCGTTTTTGAGCGTTACTAAGTATATAAATTGCTAATTTTGCACTGCTTTTGAGCTAAGAACATATTGAGCATTTAGTAATCGACGTGCAAACTTCATTTTTTAGCTTAAAAACTAAGCTCCCAATATGTTCTAGCATTTTATTTTATAAAATTTCAATTAATGTATAAGTTATGAGTAAGCATTTAATTACTGTATTTATTTTCGTATTTGGGTTTGGGAACATTGTATTTGGTCAAGATGATCCTATACTTTTTACTGTTGAAGGTAGCCCAGTCCATGTATCCGAATTTGACTATATTTATTCAAAGTCTAAAATTGATACTGCCAGCTATTCTCGAAGCTCATTATTAGAGTATTTGGATCTTTATAAAAACTTTAAGCTAAAGGTTCGTAGAGCGAAAGAGATGAAACTGGATACTATTCCTGTTTTACAAAAAGAATTAGCTGGATATCGGAAGCAATTAGCCAATTCTTACCTTGTAGATAAAGAGGTAACAGATAAATTAATTCAAGAGGCATATGATCGAAGTTTATTCGATGTCAACATTAGTCATATCATGATCATTCTTGCTCCAGATGCTCCAGAAAAAGATGTAAAAATTGCGGAGCAAAGATTAATGAATGTACAAAATCAATTGAAAGGTGGTGCTTCGTTTCCTGATTTGGCTAAAAGTTCTTCCGAAGATAAAAACACTAGTGTCAATGGAGGCGCAATGGGTTTTTTAACAGCTATGTTTCCCGATGGCTTTTATAATCTCGAATCCGCAGCCTATAATACACCAGTTGGAGAAGTTTCAGATATCATCAGAACTACTGCTGGTTTACATTTGATCAAAGTAAATAGTAAAAGAGATGCCAGAGGCCAAATGGAAGTTGCGCATATTCTTGTCCGACTTGCTAAGGGAGGTGATGCAAAAGCTGCAAAAACAAAAATTGATGATATTTATAATCAATTGAAGGGAGGTGCAGACTTTGGAATACTTGCAAAAGATGTTTCTGAAGATAGTAAAACTGCAGACAATGCTGGATATATTGGATTTATTGGCGTTCGACATCCATTTGAGGAAGCTGCTTTTTCTATTCCAGAAGATGGAGGAATTTCAGAACCAATACAAACCGCGATTGGCTGGCATATCATCAAACGTATCCATAAAAAACCTGTTGATGCATTTGAAATTGCTAAAAGAAGGGTTCAGACAAAAATGCAGGAGAATCAAAAAAAATCAAAACATCCTAATTTTAATCGTCTAAACAATGCTCGTAAGAGTATGATTGAACGGATCAAACGGGAGGGAAAATTCAATGAAAATACAGCAGTTCTAAATTCTTTTTCTTCTTCATTAGATTCTAGTTTTATTACATATAAATGGAAAGCTCCGAAAAAGGATATTCCACAGGATCGGTTATTTTCTTTCGCAGGTAAAGATAAAGGTGAAGACTTTGTAGCTACCTTAGGCGCCTTTATGGATTTTTGTCAACGTAATTCGAAAAGAATGCGGATGGGTAAAAGGTTGGATCGAAAAGATTTAGTAAAATTACTTTATGATGAATTTGTTGATGAAAACTGTATTAAATATGAAGAAACTCAATTAGAAATAAAATATCCAGAATTCAAGTCTTTAATGAGAGAATATGAGGAAGGTATCCTTCTTTTTGAAGCAACTAAAATATTAGTTTGGGATAAAGCTTCTAAAGACTCTGTAGGCTTAGCCAATTTTTTCGAAAGCCGGGAAAATGTTTATAAATGGAATGAAAGAGCAGTCGTAGGCACTTATTCAGTACCAACAGACAAAGCGTCAATGATTCCCTCCATTCAAAAGAAAGCAAAAAAATGTGCTGCTGCTGAACTTTTGGAAAAAATCAATAAAAAAGAGGATATTTTAAGTAGACAAGAGAAAACTTACGAAAAAGGCAAATCACAATTTCCAGATGGCTTGGAATGGAAAAAGGGAGCCATTTCAAAAGTCGCTGAAAACAAAAGGAATAAGACTTCTTACTTTTATAAACTGGATGAGATAATACCTGTAACGAATAAGACTCTAAAAGATGCCAGAGGTTTTGTTATTGCTGATTACCAAAATTATTTGGAAAAGCAGTGGATTATAGAGTTAAAAAAGAGTTACGAGATTAAAGTAAATCAAAGTGTTTTTGACAGTTTAATTAAAGAGTAGTTTTTGGATTATTGAAATTGTTTAAAAACATACAACCTTGGTCATGAATTTTAACTCTTTGATAGTACAATTGATAAAGATCAAGCAGTTTGTGATTGTTTGTAATTTGATGGTCTTATTATTTTTACTAGGAGCCTGTGTAGCACCTGATGAAAACACGAAAGAGGATGATCGACAAATTGCTAAAGTATTTAATAAATCACTTTTTCAGTCTGAATTAAATGATTTAGTTGGTGATGAGGTTTCTCCAGAGGATAGTGCATTAATTATCAATGCATACATTGAAAAATGGGTTAGATCTGCAGTTGTGATGCATGAAGCTGAAAAATATGTTCCTAAAGATTTAAATATTGACGAATTGGTTAGGGATTATCGGGCATCATTAATTCGACACAATTACGAGAAAATTCTGGTAGAAATGAATTTGGATTCAACTATCAGTCAACAAGAGTTGGATACTTTTTATCAAGAGAATAAAGAACAATACAAGCTAAAAAATCCACTCTTAAAATGTCATTTTATAAAAATACCTAAACCTGCTGAAGGTTGGGATGATGTTGAGAGATGGTGGAAGAGTGAAGATATTGAAGATTATAAGAAACTAGTTGATTATTCTAGCCGATATGCAGAAGTGTATATGTTGAGTGATAGTATTTGGTATAGTTTAGCTGATGTCAGTGTACATTTACCTAAAGGAAAATTAACGCCAAGCAATTACTCCTCTAGTAAAAAGATTAGTACAGATGATGAAGGATATCGGTATTTGCTGAAGGTCTTTGAAACTTTAGCACCGAACCAATACGCTCCGCTCTCTTTTATTCAAGATAAAGCAAAAAAAGTAATCCTTCACAAAAGGAAAATCCAATTACTTGATGAGAAAAAAGAGGAGATGTATGAAAGAGAAACACAGAACAATAATATATTTATTAAGTATTAATTGACGGGATAAAATAAAATTCTTTAGTATTATTTTAAGCAGCACTAAGGGACAGCGCATCAATAGAGTCCGATTTACACTTATTAATGCCCTATCCCTAAACATAAATTAGGTAAAAGATATGAAACAAGTCATTTTAGTTTTAGCTCTTGCTACAATTCCCTTTCTATTGATGGGACAAGACAAAGCAATTATTGATAAAGTTGTTGCCATTGTAGGTAATGAGTTAATCTTGCTTTCTGATATTGAAGAGCAATATGATTTAGCAGGCAAACAGCAAGGTGTACTACCAGAAGGATTTAGAGGAGTCATTCTCGAAAACCTATTGGCTGATCGACTATTATTAAATCAAGCTCGACTAGATAGTATTGTCGTAACGGATGAAGAAATAGAATCGCAACTTCAAGCACGGATAGATCAGATCCTTGCTTATATGAATAATGATATTGAACAATTTGAGGCATATTATGGTCAATCTATTTCAGATGTTAAAGCTACTTTCCGTTCTGATCTGGAAAATCAATTATTAGTGCAACGTATGCGTTCGAACATTGTCTCAAATGTAGCGATTACGCCTTCTGAGGTTAAAGAGTTTTTCCATAGTATCCCAAAAGATAGTTTACCTTACTTTGGTTCTGAAGTTGAAATTGGCGAAATTGTATACAAGCCTGAAGTTAATGCCGAACAAAAAGAGATATCTAGAACTAAGCTAGAAGATATCCGTCGTAGAATCGTTGAGGATGGAGAGGACTTTGCAGAACTGGCAAAAATATATTCTGATGATCCTTCTTCAGCCCGAGTCGGTGGAGACTTAGGAATGCAGAGGCGAGGAACTTTTGTTCCCGAATTTGAAGCAGCTGCTTACAACCTTGAAAAAGATTCTATTTCAGAAGTATTTGAGTCAGAATTTGGATTTCACTTTGTACAATTATTAGACAGGAGAGGAAATAATATCCATGCTAGGCATATCCTGATCCGACCACTTATCACACAAGATGATTTAGCTCTTGCTAAAAATAAATTAGACTCTGTTAGAAATCTAATTCAACATGATTCTCTTAGTTTTTCAAGAGCCGTCAAGCTATTTTCTGATAAAAATGCACAGAGCTTTAATAATGATGGTTTTTTAGTAAATCCTAATACCGGAAAATCAATTTTTGAAACTGGAGACTTGGATCCAGACATCTATTTTTCAATTGATCCTCTTAAAGTAAATGATCTCACAGAACCTATTGAATTTACAGATAGAGATGGTTCCGTTGGCTATCGACTCATTCTCTTAAAGTCCAGATCTACGCCTCATATTGCAAATCTAGGACAAGACTATTCTAAAATAAAAGCAGCGGCAACGGAAAGTAAAACCAACATTTATATTACCAATTGGGTGGATGATAAAATTCGATCGACGTATATTCAAATTGACCCAATGTACCACAGTTACCATAATTTAAATCAATGGTTGGGAAAACCAGAAGCTCAACCTTAGTAGCATTCTTTTGAGGAAGGATAGGAGCAAAAAAATTATATGAAAGATCATTGCTTCTAAAAACAAAAATCGCCCAAACTCGATGATCGAATTTGGGCGATTTTAAATTTCGTAACCTTCATAAAGTATTAGAAATGAATTAATTCATCTTCTTTACAGTGTGCAATTTTTTCTTTTTATTCTTATTCTTATCCTTCTTTTCTATTTTCTTTCCTATTGTCACATTATTTCCTTTAGGGTTTTTAATCGGTCGGATAATCGCTTCTTTAGGTTTATCTTTTGAAGGTCGAATGTATTTTTTTGTTTTTTTATTTGCGCCTTCATCCTTCACTGGTTTTGCTTGTTGTTTTGCATTTTTATCAACAAGCTTACTTGCTTCTTCCTTCTTGACTTCTACAACTTCACCTTTCATTTCTTTCTCAGCTTTTTTAGCTGCTTCTTGTTTAGTTGGTTCTACTTCTACTTGAGCGAATCCTGCTTGAGGTAGTAATGCAATTGCTACAAATGCGAGTATAGGTAATAATATTCTTTTCATTTTTCTTTATTTAATTGTTTTATAAATTTAAACTTGAGTAAAGTTTTTGGGAGACAACGCAAAGTAAGGGTTCGCTTAAAACTACAAAAACGTCTTTTTTTCAGCAGACATTGTAATTTTCTCAAATGATCGTCTCTAATATTAGAAACGCTTTAAAAAGTAAAATGCCTTCCCTTTGACGTAAATTTAACATAAAAGTCTCAAAGAATTGAATTCCTTAATTCATTTTGCTCTGATCCCGACAATTGATAATCCTGAATAATTCGATCTAAAGAAGGTCTAATTGCCACAAATAAAGCAAAACCAATCGCAAAAAAGATCATAAAGAGCATGCTTCTATTTACAAAGAAAAAGAACATAATCATAACTAAATTCGCGCCTTCCAATAAAGCTGCCCGCATAATAAAACTTGTTCTATAATGGCTGAGTTTTTCCATAAGCTTGCCTTCAAGCTTACCACCTTCTATTTTCCTTTTATTGTATAAAAAAAATGAAGCCATTACAGCAAATATAAAGATCATTACTCCTACTATGATTATTGGATCGAAACTAGGCATCACCATACTATCTTCTCCATCAACAGGCAAGACAAAATTAAAGAGTATAAAAGCAATCATTGCCTGCCCTGTTATTAAAGCGATAAATAATATATTCAATTGTTGAAGATGTTCTTTAGGGTTTTTGGGTTGAGGATTATTAGCCATAATACTTTATTCTATGAAGTTGTTCAAAAATAAAAGCTTCCTAAACTATGAAAATTTAGGAAGCTTAAAGTTATTTAAAAAGGTTCTTTAACGAACGCCATGCATTAGTTTTTTGATCACTGGATTTAATAATATTCCAAGTATTCCAAGTACAATTGGAACAATGGTAAAAATTAAAAAGAATGTTGTCAAAGAATACTCCGCAGTAATTTCTTCAATCCGACCGCCCATTTCACCTGCTGTTTTATTTCCAATAGCGATAGCAATATACCAAACACCAAACATCAGTGCAATCATCCTTCCTGGTATCAATTTACTAATATAAGACAATGCCACAGGCGATAAACAGAGTTCTCCTAGGGTATGGAACAGATAAGCTAATATGAGCCATATGATACTGACCGAAGCTGTTTTAGCTCCAGATTCAATCCCCATAGAACCAAATGCAAGTGCAGCAAATCCTATACCCAGCAAAATTAATCCAAGGCCATATTTTGAAGCCGCACTAGGATTGTATTTACTCTCCCACCATTTTGAGAACAGTGGTGCAAAGATAATAATGAAAAGAGAATTCAATATTCCAAACCAAGTTGCGGGAATCTCTACTTCATTTTCTTTTACTTCAGTAACTTTGGCTGTAATCACTGGTGATTCTTTCCCAGCTGCTTGAACTTTATCCCTTGTAATTTTTAACTTTTCGTCAGTTAAAAAGATATATTTACCTTTTTTGACTTCTATGATATTCAAATTATCTCCTACGTTTAATTCCGCAGGTTCAATAATAGTTGCCATCTTTTTTACAATAACATCAGCTGGTTTTACAGTCAGAGCTTCTGTAACATTCGTATAAGTAATTTCTTCCTCTCCGTCATCATTAGTTGACTTGACTTCTATTGTGTCATATTCTACTACGAATGCAGTCGAATTTAAATTTCTATTAATCATCCAAAAAACGATTAACCAAATCACGACAAAACTTGAGCCCAAAAATATATTTGAAATAGGATGTTTTGCAAAAGTCTGCTGGAATAATCTAAACAAAACATAAGTGATAATCGCAATTGGAATAACTGTTATTAATATATTCATCACAATATAAATAGTAGACCAACTACCAGCCATTACCCTACCTGTGAAATCATTAGCAAAGATTGTCATTGAACCTCCTGCTTGTTCAAAACAAGCCCAAAAACAAACCGTCATAACTGCAAAAATTACAATAGCAACCATTCGATCTCTTGTCTGATTAGGTGCTCGTAATATTCGAGAAAAGATCAAGCATAAAAACAAAATAACTCCTGTCAAAATATACCATCCTGAGATATCAGTTCCTCCGAATTCTAATAAATTGATTCCTCCAATTTTTGTTAGTGGATCATTAATAATCCAACTTATCCCAATGAAAGAACATATTCCAATCAAAATTTTATCAACTGTAGTAAAAGGATTCAATCGGTCTCCTTCAAATTCAAGTACTGGATTATCTTCTATTTCTTCTTTTTTAGGTGCCAGTCCTATATCTCCAAATATTTTTTGAGCAAAATAAAATTGAAGCATCCCTAAAAACATAAATATACCTGCAAGTCCAAATCCATATGACCAAGATACTTTCTCACCAAGATATCCACAAAGCATAATCCCTAAGAAAGCTCCTGCATTTACACCCATATAAAAAATAGTATAGGCACCATCCTTTTTCTCTGGCGTATCTTCATACATATGAGAAATGATAGAAGTCATATTAGGCTTAAAAAGACCATTCCCAATGATTAGCAAGCCAATACCTATATAAAGAAACATATTAGCAAACTCCAATGCCATAGAAGCATGTCCCAATGCCATAATAACCGCTCCCCATATCACAGCCTTCCTATATCCAATATGTTTATCTGCCAGATAACCACCTAAGATCGGAGTCAAATACACCATAGCCGTATAGGTTCCATAAAGTGCTAAAGCCTCTTTACTTGTCCAATCCCATCCACCAATACCTACGGAACTAATTAAGAATAAAACAAGAATTGCGCGCATCCCGTAATAGGAGAATCGTTCCCACATTTCTGTAAAGAACAGAACAAATAGACCGGAAGGGTGGCCTAAGACCGTGCTGCTAAAAATGTCATCTCTAGATTGCTTACTCATTATTGTATAATTTGATTTTTAAAATATTTTTCGTTTGTTTTGATATTAATTATTAGTCATTGTCTGCTAGTTCGAAACCTTCTGTTTCGTCTACATCCATTTCTACTTCTTCTGCGCCATGAGTCAAGGCTTTCAGTCTTTTAAGGAAAAGAATGATCAACAATCCAAAAATGACAGTAAGTGCAGTGATAAATAGAAAGGTTTTTTGTTCTCTATTATTTTGAACTTCAAAAATTTCGAGGGTACCTTCATAGTTCTTACCATCACCTTTATTGGTTTTTATTTTTTTTGCCTCAATATCTTTTGACAATCTAATCACTGCATGTTTTGGATCAGCTTTACTTGCTTTTTCATCTACTAGCATTCCATCTAATATTTCTTTTGCCCCATCCTTGAATGCAATAAAGCTACTGAAATCTTTAGCTCCACCCGATTGATTATTCATCAATACTAATTTCCCATTTTCATTATAAATATCTGCTTTAAGAATAAAATCCATATCCTTTGCTAATATAGTATCTGCTTCTAGAAAAGGTTGGACATCTGTTGCACTTGCGATCAAATTAATTTCAACTGCTTCCGCTTGTGAAGCTTCTCCAATAGTCCCCGCTAGTTTATTTCCAAAGCCAGTTGCAGCAAAATAAACCCCCATCATAATTGCACCATACTTAACAGGAGCCAGTTTCGTAATAAAAGATAATGCTACAGGAGATGCACAAAGTTCTCCAATTGTATGCAAGAGATAAGCTCCAACTAACCACATCATAGATGCTTTCCCATATGCTTCACCTCCAGCTTGACTAGACGCTCCTGCCATTAATAAGAATCCCGATCCCATGATAATTGTACCAATTGCCATTTTAAATAGAGAAGATACTTCCTTTCCTTTCCTTTCCGTTTTTGATTAACCCAATAAGCTGCTACAGATGTTCCAAAAACGATTATGAAAAATGCATTAACAGATTGAAACCAACTAGCAGGAACGGATGTACCCAAAAACCCAATTGTCAAATCTGTTTTTTCATTTGCATAAATATTCAGTAGTCCTCCTGCTTGTTCGAAAGCCCCCCAAAATACAATAATGATCAGAAAAGACAGGAATAGTACAATCATCCGATCTTTTTCTATTTTAGTAAGCGGTTTTTTCGCTAAAGCTTGATTTTCTGCTGTCGATGTACCTAAAAAATCTCCTATTCCAACAAGGTATTTTTGTCCCCACATATATACAGCTTGGCCAATCAACATTCCTATTCCTGCTAATCCAAATCCATAATGCCATCCAATATTTTCGCCAACATATCCAACTATTAAAGCTGATAAAAAAGCTCCAATATTAATCCCTATATAAAATATTGTAAATCCTTTATCTCTTCGATCATCTCCTTTTTTATATAGACCTCCAACCATAGTTGATATATTTGGTTTGAGGCATCCTACTCCTAAAACAATCAATCCAAGTCCCATATAAAAAGCCCACATTGCTTGAACAGCAAGAATACCATGCCCACAGACTAGTAAAAGACCTCCAAGCATTACTGTTTTCTTTTGGCCTAACATTTTATCTGCTAGAATCCCCCCCGGAATCGACATCACATAGACCAACATAGTATACCAGCCATATAATTCTAATGCTTCTCCTTTTGTCCATCCTAAGCCCCCATCTTCAATTGAGGAATAGATAAATAATACTAGAATGGCTCTCATCCCATAATAGCTAAATCGCTCCCATAATTCCGTAAAAAATAACACAAATAAGCCAATTGGGTGTCCCCATATTTGTGGCTGATTCTCCAATGTTTTCGTATCCATATGATTGTTTTTTTTAAGTTATTAAGTTTTGGCCTAAAATAGCCCAATAATAATTTTTCAAAATAAGTCAAAGAATAAACGTTCATTCCTGATTGGCCATCACTTATCATTTTTCGACTTATCAATTCTTATTAGGATATTTCTTTGCGGCTACTTAGACCACTAAAAATAGACTATTTGATTTAAAGATTAGAAAAATGAGGTTTTTAATTTTGGCAATAAGGAAGGAAAAGTTTGGAAAAACAAATTGAAATTCTGTTTTTCTATCAAATACGCCTAGAATCCTTGGATTCAAGGGTATTTTAACAAAAAAAAAATATTAGTTTTAGAATTAGAAATTAAAAAACAGCATGGAAAAATGTGGAAAAGGGCCTCTTTGATACATGGAACTTAGTCAACATTTATATTTCGACTATGTATTCGTTTTTACTTTCGAATAAATCATAACTTTTAGCTCGTTTCTACTGAATTTGATTATGAAGAAAAACATTCTATCACCCGATTTAGATCTTTTGTGCAAAACCTTGTGCAAAAAAGTACTAAATGATTCAGATTATCACAAGCTCTCTAACCATGATCTCAATAAGATTAGCGCTTTTTTAATTCAATTTAATCCTGAATTTTCTTCTTCAAAAGCAAGTTTGAATAAAAGTCTACAAAATTGGTTTTTAGCTAAGAATAGTCCTTCTACAAGTAAACTTGAAGAGATTTCAAAAAGTTTAGGATATTCAGATTATCACGATTTTGTACATCAGAATAAACGAAGTATTCAGTCCAGCCGCTTTAAACAGTCTACAACATTAAGTCCATTCAAACGTACTATCCTACTATGTGCTACAGGCTTAATTTTGATTTTACTTTTTCCTTTTATTACAGGTATTTCAGTCGAAAATCTTCAGCCAGAAAAGATTGGAGAAAGTGAACTATTGGCATCCATTATACAAGCCGTTGTGGTCATTCTTTTTTATTTTATTACTAGGTTCTCAGATTTTGGCGGAAGAGATCGGATACGAAATATTCCTAAAACCTATCCTCCTGAAGTAAAAAATTCTTTAAATCAATTTTTTACTGCTTGGAAAAACCTATGGTTAAGTTTCTCTTTCCTTTATATTTGGTTTTGTATTTTATACGGGACAGGTATTTATTCGGATCCATATGCTCAATCTGTTTCTGATATCATTACAATTTTGAGTTCTTTATGTTTTGCATATCTATTCTCTGTAATGGATGTAGAAAGTATTCCTAAATCATCATCCCCTAAATCTATTCATACTTTTGATAGATACCTTATTATTTTCACTATTGGATTGAGTTTTTCCTCTATGATGTCAATACTTGATCGGTATTATAATCTGGGTTTTCTTGATGGGACTGGGACTTATATGCTTGGATATACCAATGTAATCGTAATGCTTTATTTTTTTGGCAGACTAGAAAGCCATTATTTGAATGTCAATCGTTTTGTACTGCTGCCTTTATACACCTATGCAATCATTCAAATTGCATATGTTATTTTTTTTGAATCTAAAACGGATAAATTATCTTTTGAAGCGCCTATCATTGGAATGGTGCTTATCCTTAAAGGGTTTTTATATTTTCTAATTCGAGAATGGATCAAAGAAGGGAAATTGGAAAGCTACTTTCTGCAACAGCGCCAGAGGATTAAGGAACAGTAATTCTAATGCTTCTCAGATATCCCTTGTATTCCTGACTGCAAATTATAGAAGTCTCCTTGTGGAAAGTATTTAGATAGTTTTTGAATAGCAATTTGACTACGAATCCCTTTTTTACAATAAAACACAATTGGCATTGCTTGTTCAAGTTTATATTTTTCACGAACTATCTCAGGTAGAGGTATCAATAAACCACCAATATTAAAAGTCTCATGTTCGACTGAATCTCGAACATCAATCAATTGAAATGGTAAATCTTTTAACTGCCATTCTTTTAATTGTTCGTAATTTATATTTTTAATCATTTCCACCTGACTCTATTTATTGTCTTAAAGTATCAATCTCAATACCTTCGCTTCTAGTTTTATACCTCAAGTTCCATCCTGCTCCTTCCACCATAAATCGAATGAGGTCAAGCATATCATTACTTTGTTTTTCAGCGGCCAGAAAGATATCACTTTTTCGAACTTCTTCTCGAATTTTATCTTTTGACTTCGCATTCATTTTATTGTAGTCATCTTTTGAAAAAGAATTAAATGTGCCCTCCGTTATATCATAATAATCTAGATCATGGTCAATTGAAATAATTTGTGGATCGGGAAGGTTACTAATCACTAAAGTCTTTTCAAGCGGAAGTGCTTCAACAGTCATTTTTGTGAGGTCATATCCTACTGATACTTTTGCTTTCACTCGAATCAAAGCTCGTTTTTGAAATAAACTGATATCATATCCCCAATGATCCTCATATGAATAAACTTCAGAAAAATACCCTTCAACGGTCACCAATTTAGCAACGGTCTTAATCTTTTCAAGTAGTATCTGTGATTTCTCCTCACTCGATACTTCTCCTATTGTGTAATAGTACTGAGTCCCAAAAAATACGATTGCAACAAGTGCTAAGACTCCAAGTATAGCTATTATTTTTCGCCCCATGATGCTTTAATTTTGAATATCATTTGATTTTTTACCAAATCCAAGCGATTTCATAATATTAATATTGCTGATAAATATTGTACCAACTAACGCAGGTATAATTAAGTTTATTATCCACAAAATAAAGGTAGCAGCTAAGATACTAATTTCATTTTCGCTAAAATTACTCCATATAAAGATAGCTAGTTCTCCTCTGGCTACCAAGCCTAATAATGGAGGTAAAGGTACACTAGTTTGAAATAAGTAAATCGTAGCTATCCCTGCAAAGCCTTCCAATAATTCTACTTCTATGCCAAAATACTGTAGTATAAAATAGTACTGTACTGTATAAATGATATATCGTATACTCGCATAGATTAAGGTTGTGTTTAACGTTTTTTTATCATAACTCCTAAGTACATTGACATTTTTGACAATATTTTTGAATTTATATGCGAGCGGGATTTTTTTTGCTAAAGGAATTACAAGATTAATATTATAAAAACAAAAGAGCATTATTAGTACTAATGCTATATTTATAAATAAAACACTTTTCAAGACTATCGTATCTAGCTCCCAATAATATGACATGAATACTCCAAAACCCAAAATACCAAAACTCAAAATCACCAATAGTTGACTATAACTTCCTACTAAGGTTGCAACTACTGCTTTCCAATTATTCTCTGGCTTTACGAAAAGCATTCTTCCGCCATATTCCCCGATTCGGTTTGGTGTAAAGATACTGAAGGTAACCCCTGCCAAGATTGCAGCCATTGATTTTTTAAATGATATTGTTTCAAAATTTTGAATCAAACTCCTCCATTTTAGGTTTTCAAAAATCCAGTTGACAGGCATAAGTAATAACACGGCGATCAGCCAAGAATAAGGTTGTGTCTTTAAATTATATAAAAACAAATTCCAAATTTTGTCAATATCTTTTTTTGAAAAAATTTGTTGATACAATACCCATATTAATAATACACCAACAAGTATTTTGATCAACCAATTGGCTATTTGATTATTCCCTTTATTTAGCAATTTTTTACATTTTAGAATTGGACAACTTCATTGTATTAATAACTTCAGTAATGTTAACATAATTATCTATGGCTTCTTATCTTTGAATAATGTCAAAAAGTAAACGCATATTAGGAGTCGATCCAGGAACAAATTTCCTTGGCTATGCAATCATTCAAATTGAAAAGAATTTAATCCAAATAGTAAAGATTGGGGTTGTAAAGATGAGTCATCTTGAATCTCAACAGCTAAAACTAAAAAAAATATTCGAAAGACTCGAAGAAATTATTGATTCTACTTCTCCTGACGGTATGGCAATTGAAGCACCTTTTTTTGGAAAAAATGTCCAATCAATGCTCAAATTAGGTAGAGCGCAAGGTGTCGCAATAGCAGCAGGCATGACTAAGGGAATTGATGTTACGGAGTACTCACCAAAGAAGATTAAACAATCAATCACTGGAAATGGAAACGCATCCAAAGAGCAGGTCGCAGCGATGTTAGAAACTATTACCAAATCAAAACTTGACAAGCAAACATTAGATGCAACAGACGCTCTAGCGACAGCAGTATGTCACCATTTCCAATCTTCTAGTGCTCTTCCTGGCAAAAAAAAATATGGAGGTTGGGATAGTTTCGCCAAAGACAATCCGAATCGGATTAAGAAATAAATCTGTAATTATAGATTATGATGAATCTGTAAAGCTATTTCTGCTAAGGCTTCCTGAGATAAATTAAGCCTTGGGTTCTGAAAATTCACATCTGCCATAGTTTGCATAGGGATCAAATGGATATGTGCATGTGGCACTTCCAAGCCAATTACAGAAACACCGATTCTTTCGCAAGGGATTACTTTTTCTATTGCTCGGGCTACTTGCTTACTAAAGACCATTAGATCACCAAGTAAGTCATCATTCAAGTCAAAGATGTAATCGATTTCCTTTTTTGGAATGACTAAAGTATGTCCTTTTACTAAAGGATTAATATCAAGGAAAGCTAAAAACCTATCAGATTCTGCTACCTTATGACAAGGGATTTCGCCATTAATGATTCTAGTAAATATAGAAGACATACTTAGGCCGTAATATTAATTATCTCAAATTGAATATTTCCTCTTGGTGTTTCCACTACAGCAATCTCACCAATTTTCTTACCTATTAGTCCTTTTCCAACGGGAGAGTTGGATGCTATTTTTTTAGCTTTTAAATCAGATTCTGCTTCAGGAACTAAGGTATAAGTCAAATCTTTCTTAGTTGCTACATTCCTTATCGTAACTGTTGTCAGTAAAGTTACTTTTGAAGTATCAATGTTAGCAGTATCTAATATTTTAGCTACAGCAAGTTTACCTTCAAGTAAATTTATCTTTAATTCCAACATACCTTGTTCATCTTTAGCAGCTTTATATTCTGCATTTTCAGATAAATCTCCTTTTTCTCGTGCCTCTGCAATTGCAGCTGCAATTTTTGGTCGTTCCACAGATTTCAAAATCTCTAGTTCAGCAGTAAGCTTATCGTATCCTTCTTTGGTTAAATAAACTGTATCAGACATATCTTAAAATTTTTTATTCCATACTTTTAACTCCGTACCCTCTGAATCCAAGCACAAAAATCTTACTTCGCAAATTTAAAAAATGGATTTTAAAAATAAAAACAGGAAGTTCACTTCAATTCCCAATATTGAAGTTATTAATGAGAACTTTCATATATACCAAAAACGTTTCTATCAAATTTGATAGAAACGTTTTTACTTATATTCTTAGCTCAAAGATAAGAATTTTAAGTCATATTAGGTCTAAAATATTCAATCAATTTATTATAAGATAAATCGGACTGCAATACTATGAGAACCATTCCAAACTCTACTTTGTCGATAAGCATAATCAATCCCGAATCTGTTGCTGCTTCCTTTTTTGAGCGGAACTTCTACTGAAACACCTGCACTCACTCCCGTATAAACCGGTGCTCTAAGTCCATCATCTTCAAAAGAACCTAACTCGTATTTATAAGCAGCTCTTAACATAAGCATATTATTAAATGAATACTCTACTCCTGCTCCTAACTGATCTTGAGAAAAAGAATTAGATGTAAAGTTAGTGAGAGCCGTTATTCGATTTTGAGGATTTAATATAAAATCATAAGAACCTCCAATATTTAATGCCGAAGGTAATTCAAATTGCCCAGAACGCTGAAAGTACGTTAATTCATATGGAGCTTGAGGGTCTGGATTAGGAGCCTGCTCAGCAAGTCCTTGGCCCGTAAACTTCATAGGCGTACCTACATTTCTAAGGGAAATTCCAAATTTGAAATTATCTTGAGGTCCTGTTACATATTGAACGCCAGCATCAATAGCCAAACCAAAAGCAGAAATATCTGCTGTCGATTCTGAAACTATTCGCATGGTGATTCCAACCGAAACTTTGTTTTCAAAAATATGACTGTATCCTAAGCCTAAATTAAAAAGAGATGGAGAAAAAGTAGCTCCAGTTCCCTGTGGTTGATTTTCAGTTGTAACTAAAATATCTCCTAGGTCAACGGCCATAATACTTACACCAAGTGCGCCATTTTTTCCTATTTTTTGAGCAAAGCCAATCGCATTTAGCGCAATTTCTGTCCCTTCTAAATACCGCGTGTTTGCAATTACAAATTCTGTTTTATTAATTCTTACTACACCTGCAGGGTTTATTCTCATCGCTTCTACACCACTTGCATATGAAGTTGTCATAGTATGTAAGCCCGCAGTTCTTGCCCAGGGATTAAGGATAAGCTGACCAGCACCTGATTCTCCCTGTCGATCTGGATTTCCAGCCTCTACATCGACTGTACATAAACTCACTAAAAGAGTAAGAAAGATGTAAAAATATTTATTCATTTTATCTTAGTTTTTATTCTTTGACAGATCTTATAATTTAAAACAGAAATCAAATAAAATCAATGAATGCGTTTATCCTTATCTGCATGCAATCATAAGTCAATAAAGTATTTTTTATTAAATCAAATGTTGAATCCCGATATATTCGGGATTCAACATTATTCTCCTATTATAATCCACTAGGATCAAACTGTCGAGCAACGCCAAACCATTTGATTACTCTTTCTCCTAAGCCTTCCGCATTTACATGTATAAGGTATACACCACTTGCAACCGGAATACCTTTCTCATTTTTCAAATCCCATTCAAGTGCAGGAACAATCTGATCTCGAAGTACTGTAGCATATACTGCCTCTTTCGCTTCTCTTTCCTCATTTAAGACATATTGTCGAACAAATTTTCCATCTATTGTAAAGATAGTGATCTCGCTCTTAGCAGGAAGATTCGTGATTTTGACCGTATTAGAAAATTGACTAACCTCGTATGCAGAGTACCCATAATATGGATTAGGAACAACATTAATTGCATCTAATTGAGTCTCAATCTCTGCCGCTTCATCTGCAAGATTTGCTTCAACACCTTCAAATGAGAATAGGTATTTATTTAATCCTTCATTTTCTCCTGTTCCAACATATTCTTGATATGGATTATCTACTCTTAGTTTAATGGTAACATCATTAGGAATTAGTCCCTCTCCATAAGATAATAAGCTCGTACCTTCTGCTAAAAGCGGAAAGCCTGCCCACTTGATCGTCTTAATTGAGTTAAGTCTATCAAAGGAACTAGTAGATGAAAGGTCTTCGTAAATTTCTTTACATTCATCATATTCCGTATCAGAGACATAGATAAAATGCTGGTTTCCTCCATTAAATGTATAGATAGAATTACCTCCAATAATAGAAGATAGAATTATATCAGATGTAGGATTCCACATCATATCTCTCCCTGTAAGCTGTTCACTAGATAATGTTCCATTATCACAAAGAGCAGGAACGACATCACAAGAATAAGTAGAATTTTCACCAAAGAAAATATTCAAGCGTTTTCCTGTCTCAAGGTTTACAGCATATCCAGGAAACCATCCCATTCCAGTAGTCCCTGTGTTATCAACATCAGGAAAATCGCCACCTGTACTTTTAACAGAAGGTGCATTTCTAGGTACGAAATTCTCCACCCCTCCTTCTGTAGGAAGTCCTAAATCTTCATAATAGAATTTACTTGCACTCTCAACAATTACACATCGACTCCATTTTTCAGTATCCGAAGTCATCACGATATCTATATTCGGTAAGCTTTGCAGTTGGTTCTGTGCATTTGCATTTCCATTTGTACCATTCATCCAAGCTGGTGAAACAAGTGGAGTAATCAAACCAAAATCCAACATTCTATATGGGTAGAACATACCAGATGCAATATCCGTAAGCCCTCTTTCAGGGTCAAAAGTAGTGACCGTACTTCCACCCCCAACATAATTGAGAGGTGCTCCAACAGATGGTACGGCACTCAACCAATCTGGTTTATTAACGTCAGCATAAATAAAATCAAATCCAATTGCGCCATTACTATCAGACGTTTTATCACCAGCATCGTCTGTCTGTCCGATACTAATAGAAAAACCAAATTCTGCAATCGCCTGCTCATTTAATCGCTCGATAGTCTCCGCAGAAAGCACTTCAAAGTTATCTCCAACTTTCTTAAGCCTCCAACTTGCATCATCTAATACTCCACCATTATCATCTTCAAAAGTTAATTCAAACTCCCCATCAAGGACATCAAGTGGATTGTATACTTTTACAGAAATTGGCGCACCACCTGGAGCATAAGTAATTCTTCCTTCTGTTTCATTGGCCCGCATAGCTTCGCGTGTTTCGTCTGAAACATCCAAGAAGTTTCCTCCTGCACCAATACCGTCAAGACGTGTAACAACTGCGCCATCGCCATAATTAGCATTGATTTTTCGATCTACAATTGGGCGTGGAATGACCGTATATCCATTGATTCCACTTTCTGGGCCTATATTTCTACGACCTTCAAGATATGGCGTTGCTTGGCCTATACCAGGAGGTGCATTATCAAATGGCAAATATTCATTATAAGCATAAGCTATTACGGAGAAATAGTACTTTTTATGATTAACCAGCTTATTAGTTTCTAGACCAAATTGATCCGTTGTCACACTAAAAGTCGTAGATATTCCTTCATCTATTCCTTCAACTTTTAATTCAGGAACAAAAATAGCTTCACCACCTACACTAGGATTATTAATAGCTGTCCAGTTGTATAAAGTTTTAACTCCATTCTTCACATCTACCTGATAAATTAATCGTGCCTCATCTGGATTATCAAAACTTTCAACATTTGGAGCTACAAGTTGAAATATTTTATATCCTTCAAACTTATAGGACTTTTCTTCCTCAGGCAATCCTGGAGGCGCACGCAAATCAATTTCAGAATAAGCTTCTCTAAAGTTATTAGAACTTTCTTCATTGAAAGTGCAATGATAATTTCTTCATCTAGTTCTACAAAACAAACATCTGGTGCATCTGGTCCATCTGTAATATCAAAACAATTATCAAATAAAGCCTGTGCTACCTCATCCGCAGCAGTCAATCGTCGGATAGATGTGCAGGATAATCTTCATTAGGAACCCAAACAACTCCAATGATCAATTCATTTTTCGCACTAGGATCCAAACGAAAGGCCCTGATGCTTGAATTGTCGACGGTCTCCATCAGGAAGTCCTTCTTGTTGCATTGACCAACCATTAACATCATCTGGTGCTTCAGTAAAAGCATAATTTATAAAATCAGTGCTTGTTGGATCATATCCATCTCCACCATAAGTAAATCGAGTACCATCAGTCCAGGACCCAGATAGATAATTATAAAACTGCTGTGGTACACCAGTCGTTGGATCTGTAGTTCCAGGAGGAGGGTTGGACCGTACTCGGATTATTATAATAAGTAAAAGCAGTCATTCCTAATTCAACAATTGTATCCGGCACTTCACCAATCATAGGTGTACGTAGACCATCCGTGTCATCCATTCCATTGATGAACATTTTAGGCCCTAATGGTCCTCGAAATAATCTACGCCTAAGATTGGAATGGTAGTACAGTACGTTTGCACGCTTCACAATCCTGACAACTTGCTACACCATCTAATGCATCTGAATTATACACATACATCAACTCTAATGATGTATCACAACCAATATAATCATCTAAATAACAGCCTAAATCAGGATCAACCCACATCGCAAAATAAGTAGAATCAATTGGACTAATCGCCCAGTTAATTAGTTTATAACGATAAAAGGTCATATCATTTACTTCATCATTCGTCGCATAGCCAAAAGCCTGTACTTGCACTTCCATTTGGATAGCATCACCACCAGTCTGGGCATGGATATTTCCATTATCATTATAAATCCAAAATATCATCTCATCTCCATACTGCGGATTTGGAATTTCTTCACATCCTCGAATCTCAATGATTGGATAATCCCCCAAATGTGGTTCGTAGATACCAATTTGTCCAACATCTGGATATCATA
>CBDICS010000060.1:0-49904 GCA_965277415.1 Saprospiraceae bacterium | reverse complement strand
CCGAAAATCCTAAACAGAGTAGGTAAAAATTAAAACTTAATCAATTATGACTCAAATAAAAAAATTGAGCTTCCTGCTAATTTGCACTTTTATTTGCAGCTTTTTTAGTTGCGAAAAAATCGATTTAGAACCTACAGAAACCAACACTTTAAAACAAGAAAACACCTTGTCAATTCCAATTATTTTTAATACACCTGAAATTAATAAGAACGCAAATCAAACAAAGACCATCTTAGGAAAATCACGAGAAAATCCTTTTGAAGTAGGAATACTAGCAGAAGCAATGAACCGAGTTTATGGAACTTCGGTCACCAAAATGTCGACTACCCATTTATATATAAAATTCACCCCACAAAACCTAGAAGAGATTAGAATTTTAGACGACCTTGACTTAGTACTATTTGATTTCCCACTAGAAAGAAAAGTTATTGAAATGGGGGACTATTATTTTGAATCAGATGATAATAATACCTTTCCCGAATTATACACAGTAGTAGAGTCAGGTTTTGATTTTCCGAACATATCCTATGAGATAAAAGCAGAATTAAACTTAGCGGTTGAGAATGATCCATATTTATTAAGAGAATCATTCAAAATGACAGGAAATGATGATGAAATAGCAGAGCGCTTCCCAAATGGGTTAGGAGAAACATCTTCATTTGATCCAACTGTAAATTGCTATCCTGAATGTCCGGGTTGGCCTTGTTGTCTTGCGGATAGCTATGATTGTGAAGATGATTACTATCCTGATTGGTGTCGAGATTTCGATCCAGATTGCTACCCTGGCTTACCTGGATATCCAAACTGTATTGATAATGATCCTCCTAACAATGATTTTGAACTGAATGATTGCGGCTGCATAATATCATCAAACCATCGAAACCCAGGTGGTTGTGTACGAGTTCAAGACACAGAGTTAGGAATGGAGGGCGTCAGAAAAGTAAAAGTAATTGGTTGGAATGGCTGGTTTAGAATCGATCGTACTCACACAGATGATAATGGCTGCTGGCGTATAGACAGAAATTATCGAGGCAAAGCATATTTCTGGATTAAGTTTAAAGGAGAAGGAAAAAAAATCAGAGGGGCAAGAAGTGGAGCAAGACTTTGGGAGCATCAATGGACTGTACAAGATTATGTAGGTTTAGTGCATGGCCCAGTATTTAATAACATTGTAGTGAATTATAATATGTGGTCTGTTCAGAGTTCGCAAGCACATCGTTTTTGGGGAGCAGCTTCGACGAATAATGCTTATGAGGGAGTTTCAAGATTACGCCGAATCTATTGGAATCGCTCAATTGCCAAACTTAAATATTTATGTAGCACATAGGAGGGCTGGGCAAGGGTTTGCATTGATGACTAATTACCTTGGTCCAGATGGTTTAGGTAATGTCATTGCAAATGGATTGCATGAATCACGTCTTGTTTCAAATCTAAATTTTTTAGATGGTGTTAACCCAGAAGGTGGCCTGGATATGTTAGATCAGTTAACCGCTGTAACAGGTGGACTAACAGCAGCAGCAGTCTCAAACTTTATACCGGACGTAATGGTAGGAATAAACCATCCTTTTTCTGACTTCCACCGAGATTTAGTATTTCATGAATTTGCTCATGCTTCTTTATTCCTTCAAGTGGGGCCATCATATTGGGAAGATTTAGCCACTGCTGAAATTACTGCATTCTTTTTAGATGGTGATTCTTGGGGGCTTTTCTACTAGTTTAGGTGCTGGAAGAATCGCAATTGTTGAATCATGGGCAGAACATATTGGTCATGTATTTACAGATATGAAATATGGAACAATGAATAACATTAATGCTAACACCTATTTAGCTAGACTAGAGGAAACAAGAAACGATGCTCCAATGCATATACCAATAGGCATCTATCATGATATGTTTGATACAGGAATCGAACCAACTTCCTTTGATAATAGAGGTGGCGGCTCTGGTGTAGTTCTAGATGCTGTTTCCGGGATAACAAATAGTCAAATATTTAATCTTTTTGATGCTTCCGTTACTTCACCTTTAATACTTAGAGATCGTATTAATACTTCAGTAATACCAGGTAGTACGAATACAGAAGCCAGCATTAATTCATTATTTGCAAGCTATTGATTTAGCTTCAATAGAATCTGTAAAAACAGTAATTATTAATTTTCTTTACAAAATTAGACTAAATGAGAAACAGATTCAATTCATTTTCTAAACCTTCAATTGACAAATAATTTATTGAAGACATCTCTTAATTATTCCATATAAAGTTCTAGGTGAATACTCAGTTAGAACTTTATTTTTCACACACTAATACATTGTGTCACATACTAGAAATTCCAGGATTAATTAAATACACGTGTACAAATCTAAATAGGAGTAAACCGAAAATCCTAAACAGAGTAGGTGAAAATTAAAACTTAATAGTTATGACAAAATTTTTGAACATTAAATTATTAGTAATTTTAATACTATGTAATACGGCCCTTAAAGCTCAAGTTTCTGAAAGCTTCGAGTACCCTGAATGCCTTGAGGAATCTATTCAATCTTGCACAAACCTAACTAATGAAGGTTGGTTTTCTACTCATGGAGCACCATTAATTGTAGCCGAAGGACAACCATTCGATAATGTTGAAGCTGCTGATGGTTCCTATTACGCTTACATGGCTATTGGTGGTGTATTCAATCAACCTTTCTTACCTACCGGAATGGGTATTGCTCTAGAAAATGAATTCATAGAGAATCATTCTTATGACATATCATTTATGGTGAGGGGCTCAGGAATAAATTTAGAGGTAATATTATCTAACGATGTAATTCCTTGTATGACTAGTTGTAATTCAAGTGGTGGTGGTGATCACCCTTTAGTACCCACCATTCCTAATGGTTCAAATATTATTGAATCATTTTATCTTAACTCAGAAGATAATTGGCAGCAAGTAACGATTTCTATAGATGATTTAGATGCCAATTTTGATCAAATATGGTTTAGAGCAATAAACCCAATAGGAAATTCTCAAACTCCATTATTTATAGACGATTTTGGTATCCAGGAAATAGAATGCGAACCCTTTGAATGTAAAGAGAATAACGACTTAACGGCTTGCCAAGAAGAAGGAGATTATGGCTTCATTTTCATTCAGTGTGCAGAATCCTTTGAATGGACACTACCAGCCAATAGTCAAGCAATAGAATTAACAAATGGTATTAATTCTGCGATTTTAAATGCAGGTGAAGGTCTTTATACTGTGACCGTTACCGATGCAGAAGGATGTACAGAAGTTTTATCTTATGAAGTTGTAGCAGACTGTTGTGATCCAAAACCTAGCTGCGAGGCAAGTGTTCCTGAAAATTTGAGATGTGAAACAAAAAACGGAACTCAAACCAGACTTGTTTGGGATCCAGTACCAGGAGCAACTGGTTATGCTATTACAATTGAAGTAAACGCTCCTAAATGTTGTCCAAATGGAGTACCTTATACGATCAATACGCCTTCTATTTTAGATAATTATTATAATATTTCTTCAACCTTGCAAGGAGAATGCTTTTTATGGTCTGTTGCTGCTTTTTGTAAAGATGGTGGAATGTCATTTTATGAAGAAGCCTGTTTTGATCCATCAGTAGATTGTACTTTTTTAGAAGGATGTACTTGTGACAATATGAATAATAATTGTTTAGTCATTCATCATAAAGGACATCCAGCAGAATGTGAAACGCTATTTGCTGATATTGACCAAAGTTGTCTACCTGATTGTGTTCAAAATATAGATTGGAGAGTACTAATTGGAGATCAGGTATTCGAACATCCATCCGAAAACGCTTTGACTCAATCATTACAAAATAGTGTATTAGGATTTGAGGCTCATGGACATTTTGCTGTGGTTGAAGCAACCGTTTATTTAGAAAATGGAAACATTTGTACAATTACAAATAATCAGTTAATTGAAGATTGCGGATTTCACTTTGGAAATAACGAACCCAGTTTTCGTATTGAAAATAATTCCTCAATTATGAATAACAAGAAATATGAAAATTTAATTTATCCAAATCCAATAAAGATTGGAGATGTTCTTTATATCCAAAAAGAAGTAATTAAGAATGCAGAAAATGTAGAGATACTAAATAGTAGCGGAAAATTAGTTACAAAACTTGCTCCAGAAAAACATTCATTGCAAATCGACTCTAGTTGGAAATCTGGTTTGTATCTAATTAAAGTTTTAAAAGACCAAGAACTTACAATTCTAAAATTTGTAATTCAATAGATGAACATAAAAATTTTCATTTAAGTCTTTTTAAATGTTCAAGAGCTCAGCTATGAAAGTAACTGGGCTCTTATTTTAAGTTCTATAGAAAAGATGTACTAACATTTTATAAAAAATTGTCCAGATATACTTTCCTGCTATTTTCAAATACTATGCTACTTATCATTCGAATTAATCATTCATTTTTAGTATCTTTTCGAAGCAAAATTTACTATATATGAAAAGAAGAGAAGCCATCCGAAATATCCTTTTAGCTTCAGCCAGTACCCTCTTTATCACTGGATGTTCAGAAGTCAATGTTGTAGACCTCGTTCAGGATAAAGGTTTGCAGCTAGATAGTAATCATAAAGACTACCTTTCAAAAATAAGTGAGTCTTTTTTACCAATTGCAGACCTCAAGAATGAGATAGGAAACCCTGCCGATTTTATTATGACGATGATCAATGATTGTCATAGTCCAGAAGAAATAGCAAGCTTTGCTGAAGGCTTTGAACAATATAAATTATTGATGAAAGAAAGTCGGCTAAAAATACAATCTGCAAGTGAAGATGAAATCATTCCAGTTGTAGAAAGTGTTATAGAAAAAATTGCAGAAAGAGGTAAAAGTATTCCCTCTATAGATAATGATTTAGACACCGCAGAAGAACCACCAAGCTCATTAATCTTTTTTATTAATAAGACGAAAGATTTATCTATTCAAAACCTAATGTCTTCTGAATACTTTATGACAGAGCATTTAGACTATAGTCTGATCCCTAAAAATCCTTTTAACGGATGTGCTCCTATTTAAGAATAGAGGATTCAAACCATTAAACGGCTGTTTAATTTCAAAAATGAAGAACAAGAAATATGGAAACTAATTTTGACGCTATAATAATCGGTGCAGGTATGAGCGGCAGTTGGGTCGCTAAAGAACTTTGCGATAAAGGGATCAAAACTTTATTATTAGAAAGAGGTCGAGATGTAAAACATCAAGATTATCCGACTACCAATATGAATCCTTGGCAATTTGAACATCGAGGACAAATGCCTTATGATATTCGCAAAGAAAACCCAGTCATATCTCGTTGTTATGCCTATAGGGAAGATAATGCCCACTTTTTTGTAAAAGATAAAGAGCACCCCTATATTCAAGACAAACCTTTCGATTGGATTAGAGGCTATCAAGTAGGCGGCAAATCAATCATGTGGGCACGGCAAGTTCAGCGATGGAGTGATTATGATTTTGAAGGGCCCGCGCGTGATGGCTTTGCTGTTGATTGGCCTATTCGATATAAGGATTTGGCTTCCTGGTATAGTTATGTTGAAAAATTTGTAGGTGTAGCGGGTAATAAAGATGGTTTGGATATATT
Organism: Saprospiraceae bacterium; assembly: GCA_965277415.1. GTDB lineage: Bacteria > Bacteroidota > Bacteroidia > Chitinophagales > Saprospiraceae > JAHDHW01. The sequence goes on along the minus strand of CBDICS010000060.1, from coordinate 44,302 downwards.
GCCAGATGGTGATTTTTTACCTGCATGGGATTTATCTTGTGTTGAAAATTATTTTAGTGATTTTGTAAAAAGTAATTATCAAAACCGCCATGTCATTTTCGGTAGAACTGCCCACCTTTCCGAGCCTCAGGAAATTCATTTAAAACAAGGTCGTGGCAAATGCCTTAGCCGTAGAGAATGTGAACGGGGCTGCCCTTTTGGTGGTTATTTTAATGCCAATTCTTCTACAATTCCCTGGGCGCTTAAAACTGGAAATTTGACGCTACGCCCCCACTCTGTTGTTCACTCCGTACTCTATGATGAAGCTAGTGGCAAAGCTAAAGGCGTTCAGGTCATTGATGCGAATACAAAAGAGACAATAGAGTTCTCAGCAAAAGTAATCTTTGTAAATGCTGGAGCATTAAACACAAACCTTGTCTTACTAAACTCTAAATCAAAGCGTTTTCCTAATGGCATTGGTAATGATAATGGTCTGCTTGGAAAGTACTTAGCCTTCCATAATTACAGAGCGCGAATAACAGGTATTTATGAAGGCCATCCCGATAAAATGACAAAAGGAGGTCGCCCTACCAGTGCTTATATTCCTCGGTTTAGGAATGTACATAAACAAGAAACAGACTTTTTGAGGGGCTATGCTGCTGGTTTTGGCGCAACACGACGTTTAGAAAGTCCAAAAATTGAAGGTTTGGGACAATCGCTAAGGGATAGTATTTTTCAAGAGCGAAAACCTGGCCCCTGGCGTGTGGGATCTCATATGATGGGCGAAACCATTCCTAAACTTACAAATGAAGTTCGATTAGACAAAGAAAAAGTTGATGAATGGGGCATTCCGCTTCTTGGTATTTCTATTGATTATGATGATAATGATCATAAAATGACCCAGGACTTTATTGAACAATTCACCGATATGTATGAAAAAGCGGGGTTTAAAAATATCAAGACGACTGATGTCAAAGATAAAGCACCGGGTTTGGATATCCACGAAATGGGGGGCGTTCGAATGGGCAAAGATTCAAAAACTTCTTTACTTAATGAATGGAATCAAATGCACGCTTGTAAAAATGTATTTGTCACAGATGGTGCTTGTATGACTTCTACTTCTACTCAAAATCCATCTTTGACCTTTATGGCCTTGGCCGCCAGAGCAGCTAATTATGCTGTAGAACAACTAAAACGGAATGAAATTTAAACAACTTCAATAAGCAAGAGTTAGAAAAACTATATTTTTTCAACAAAAATAAAAGGATCAATAATATTTATAACATCAAATAAATATTATATGATTTAATTACTATATTAGTATCCCTTAATTCTTCGGAACCTAAAACTTACACAAAATGAATACAAAAAACTATTACTCTCTAGTCTTTTTGTTATCCTTATTAGCCATTCCTTTTATTAGCTATAGTCAGCAAAATGAATGTGCGACTGTTTTTCCAGAAAAGTATCAATCCAATCGCGAAAAAAGTCCAAAAGCTTATAAAAAATTTCTAAAAGACTTTAAAGCCAGAGCTGAAAATCATTCTTCCGGAGGAAGTTGTATTAATTATGCTCCTATCAAAGCTCATGTCTTAAGACATGACGATGGAACAGGAGGACTAACTGAAACAGAATTGAACGATGCGATCGACAATATGAACACTATTTATGAATCTGCTTGTCTAGCTTTTTATTTATGTGATGGCATCAATTATATTGATGATGATACTTATTATGATTTTGATCAAAGTCAGGAGTCTGCGCTTACGGGAGCCAATAATGTTGCGAATTTGATTAACATCTATTTTTGCAATTCTGTTTCGGATGGGCCAAGTTCCTATTGTGGTTATGCTTACTATCCTGGTAACCAGGATGTTATTCTTATGGATAACAGTTGTACAATGAATGGCAGTACATTAGCACATGAAGTTGGGCATTTCTTTTCCTTGCCACATACACATTCTGGAGGAGATGAATTGGTTGATGGAACAAATTGTACAACAGCTGGAGATGAGTTTTGCGATACAGAAGCAGATCCGCAATTGAGCTATTCTACAGTCAATAGTAGTTGTGTATATACAGGGACGGAAACGGATGCCAATGGTGCAAATTATAATCCCAATACGCATAATATTATGTCATACTCTAGAAAACCATGTCGAGATTTCTTTTCAGTAGAACAATTTGCAGCTATCTCATATACTTTTTTAAATGTTAGAAATTATTGGGCATGTGCTGGTTTTGATGTTGATTTTTCAGTAGATGCCAACCAATCTTGTACGACACCTTTTACAGTCAACTTTACTGAAGAAGCAGATGGAGAAACGACCTATGAATGGGATTTTGAAAATGATGGCACCATAGATGATACGACACCTAATCCAAGTCATACTTACACTTCTCAAGGTTTTTTTGATGTTTGTCTGACGATCTCAGATGGAACAAACACCATTTCAAAAGTTAAAACTGCTTATATCAATACAAGTGCAAGTCTTGCCCCTTTTGAAACGGATTTAGAAAATTTCAATACCGCAACAAATGCTACTGGGTATCAAGATAATTGGACAACATCTCCTGAAGCAACCACCTCCAGCTATCGTTGGAATTTAGATACTGGTGGAACCCCATCTCCAGATACAGGACCAAGCATTGATCATACTTTAGGTACAGGAACTGGAATTTATGCTTTTTCTGAAGCAACATCTGGAAACCCTGGAGATATAGCAGAACTTTTTTCACCTTGTTTAGAAATTTCGCCAGGTGCTACCAATGCTACCGTAAGTTTCTGGTATCATATGTATGGCTCTAGTATGGGCACTTTGCATATTGATTTGCATAATGGAAGCAGTTGGATCAATGACTTTAGTACCGCAATTGCTGGACAACAACAAAGCAGTAGCGCAGAAGCATTTCAAGAAAGAACCTTTAATGTTGGTGCATATGCTGGCCAAGTTATCCAAATTCGATTTAGAGCAGAGCGAGGTACTAGCTTCAGAAGTGATATGGCTATTGATGATTTCTTGTTTTCAGAGGATGGTCCACTTCCTGTTGAATTAACAAATTTTGAAGGACAGATAATTGAGCAAGGACAGCATCTTTTGACATGGCAAACTTTGAGTGAACGTAATAGTGATTATTTTTTAATTGAACATTCATTAGATGGTCAATCTTTTAGTTCAATTGGCGAAAACAATGCTATTGGAAATTCTGATGCAAGACATGATTATCAGTTCTTAAATGATAATCCAAAAAATGGAAGCAATTATTATCGCTTAAAAATGGTGGATTTAGATGAAACCTTTGAGTATTCAAAAGTCATTGTTTTGAATCATCAAGAAATAGCGCAGGAGATTGCTATTTATCCAAACCCAGGAAGAGGTCAATACCAAATTGACACACCGACTACTACTGAAAATCTAGATTATATAGTTTATAATGCCATTGGCCAAATCGTGACTAATGGCTCATGGACTTCTGGTGCAAATACTTATACGCTGGATTTGAGGCAGTTCGATCATGGTATTTATACTATCCAGATCAAAAGCCAAGAAAAAGTCTTAGTCACTGAAAAACTTATAAAATATTAGAAGCAAAAATCGAATACAAATGGAATTAGACACTAAGATCTAATTCCATTTGTACATTACACCTTTGATAAGGGGAGCAATGTCCGGTCACTTTTTTGAATCCTAATTTATGATACAAATTAATAGCTGGGGCGAGTACAGAATTACTCTCCAGGTAGATATTTTCAGCGCCTAATTCTTTTGCCTTTTGAATAATCGCTTGACCTAATAGTTTCCCTATTCCATTTCCTCTAGCTTTAGGAGAAACAGCCATTTTACCCAATTCATACTTATAATGGGGATCATCCATTGGGATTAAGGCGCAAGTGCCAACTACTTCCTCTTCAAGAATAGCAATGATAATAAGACCTCCTTTGTCCAGTATACTTTCTTGGGGATTATCTAGTAGTTTTCGATCCTCCTCTTCTAATGTAAAATAGGTATTTATCCATTCTTCATTGAGGGTTTTAAAAGCAAATCTGTGTTGAGCTTGGTAAGCTACTATTTGAATATTTTTCATTTTAGGGCTCTAATTTAAGTTTTGGTTGGATTAGGGACAAGGGCTTAATATTCTCAACAATCAATTTTTACAAAAGTTCTAGTTCATAACGCCGTTCTACCAATCCAAGGCCATTATCAGCCGAAGAAACATGTCGGAAGCCCAATTGTGTATAAAGATGGGCAGCAGCCTTCAAGCGCTCTTCTGTAAGTAAAAATGAAGATCGATAGCCGCATTCTTTCATGAAGTCCATAAATAGATTCAAGAGTTTTTTCCCAAGTCCGATTCCTCTGCAAGTATCCTTTATAAAAAAATATCGAAGCTGTGCTTTCCCTTCTGTATTTTTCAATATGATACTCCCAATGATTTCGTCATTATATTCTGCAATCCAGGCTCTCTCTTTACTAGCATCAAAATTTTCATAAAAAGCAGAAAGCGTTTGAGCAACATAAATTTCAAAAGATTGGCCAAAACTATAATAACTCCCATGTAAGTAGGTGATATAACCTATATCCCCGGGTTTGAAATGTGTTCTGATATGGATATCTTCTAGATTCATTGGTCTAAATATAAAAAATTATTTTACACCTTCAATTGTCCAATGAAATTTATCTTGAATAACTGGTAAATTTCGCCAGTTTAAAGCTTTTGTTTGCAGCCAGTATTCTTGTTCACTTTGGAAAAATTGAAGGCTTAGTATACTATCTTGCTCATTATAAGTATAATCTAATTTTCTCTCTTGTCTGCTATAATCTGTAAGTATAAACTGTCTTTGAATAGTATCAATTCTTAAGCGAAAATCCTGCGTTTCATCTGCTCTGTTTTGAAAAATTAAATACCCACGTCGATGAACAAATATTCTTTTGATATCTAAATCAGTTTTATCTATAGAATCTCTTTTGGATATCACTTCTTCAACTTGATAAGCGCCATGTAAATAAGGTCGAGGACTTAAATCATCATTAAAATTGAGCGTGATAAAATAAGGTGACAATACTTCTAAAAAAATCAATCCTATAAAAAAGACCTTAAGTGTAGTCGCTAATTGAGGCTGTCTTTTTAAAACACTGGTCAGTTTTGGCAATCTGATTTCTTTTTGCTCCACTAAAAAGTCATAGATATATTTCAAATAAGGAATCAATAAAAACAGGGCTATACTTAGTAAAAAAATAGAATAGATTTTTACGGAAATGTCAAAGCTAAAATTGATCGCCACAATATTTATTAAAACCGGAACAGCCAATAACAATCCCAATATTCTAAACTTCCTAAACAATAACAGTAAGGCAGGACAGATTTCTAAAAAGCCCATGAATAGATTGTAAGAATAGGAGGTCCCCATACTTGACCAGAATAACAAATCTTTGTCAATTTGTCCTAAAGGGGTATATAAAATATTGGGTTCCGGTGAATAGAATTGTGCTTTGAATAATTTATCACAGCCGTATTTCAATAATTGCATGGATAAATAGTAAATACATATAAGTCGGATTATGGCGTATATGCTTTCACTATATTTATTCCATTTTCTAATAAAAGTAAAACCAAGAACTGTTATTGTCGCTAATAAAAACAATAGCAATACCAAAACATATAAACTCATTGAATCGGAAGTGATAGCTCGATTTTCTAATGTAATCCCCCACCCTTTCGATAAAAGGATCGCAATAAAATCTTCAAAGATAAAGGAAGTAATGGCTTCTTGAAAAGAAAAAAAATAAAATGGAAATGGTATAAATAAAATACCGTATAAGAAAAATATATACGAGACTAAATTTAAAAAATTAAAATACTTATGATTCGACATTCTTGCCAATCTTCAAAAGACATGAAAAATAGGACGCTTCCTTTTAGATGAAACTATTCCAATAAAGATCGCAATAAAACCAAGTATTCCAATCAACGAAACTTTTATTATCCAAGGCGAAGGAGGTGGCGTTTGATGATCTTGGATATCTATAGGTATAAAAACCGCAGACTTGGTACTAGATGCTCGTGCAGATTTTACCTTTTTCTTTTTTAACTGCTTTTGTTGTTTTTGCTGCTTTAGTTTCTTTTGCTCTTGTTGTTTTTGCGGTTTATTTTTTTCAATATTTTTTTTCTCTAAAACGGGTTTTGACTTTGATGTTCCTGTCTTAGCTGGATCAATTTGAGTATCTGGTTGAATATTATCATAACCAATAAATACAACTGAGTCTGCTGGATTTCTAAAATTGTATTCTTTATCCAATACGTTTTTGATACTGTCCAAGGAATGCTTTCGTGAAAACAAAGGATGTCGATGAAGGTATGTACCACCTGGTGTCCAATCTATAGTATCCCGGCCTCTTCTTCCCCATGTACAAAAGCTACTTGTCCACATTATCGAAGTACTATCATTGATATAAACAATGCTGTCTAATACCGCATATAAAACTTCAGGTGTTGGCGCAACTCCGAAATTAGAATGCTTAATATCAAAAAGATTATTGGCTAAGACTGTTTTGAAATTTGAAATACGCCCACTATGACTTTTAAATGATATGAGTTTAGTCTGAGCATTAGCTACCGTGAAAGAAAGAAGGATTAGGAAAGAAAGGGCGTATATATTTTTCATAAGCATTAAATTTCGAACTATTTTACAAGATTGTAACGTCAAATCATTGAAGGAAGTATATTCTTTAAAACAATCCTTTCTGCAAAAACAGATAACTATAAATCCTTTGATATAGAAGTTGTTTTTTTATCGTAGATTTAATGTCTACTAATCTTTCAAAATGAAAAACTCACTTAAGTCTCTTATCTTATTAGCATGTCTATTATCAGCTTGTCAATCCCCTGATGTAACTTTTCTGGATGCTATTTGTATAGAAAACATTTCAACTATTGATCCTGAAGATGGATTGAAAGAAAATCAAACAGTCATCATCAAAGATGGCAAAATTTTTAAAATAATTGATTCCGACAAATTACAATTGTCTAAAACAAATCAAATTATTGATGGCACTGGAAAATTTTTGATCCCAGGATTATGGGACGCTCATGTTCACTTTGCATATATTGAAGAATTAGCGCCGAGCATGTTTGATCTATTTCTTGCTTTTGGTATTACTAGCGTACGAGATACAGGGGGAGAAATAGGTTTTGTAAAAGAATGGAAAGAAAAATCATCAGCTAATCCACATAAAGCACCAAGAGTAATGATTGCTGGTCCGCTCCTAGATGGAATACCTAATGTCTATGATGGTAGTAATCCTAGTCGACCTCCACTTTCTGTTGGCTTAAGTACAATGGAGGCTGTCGTGCAACAAGTCAATCAATTAGATAGCCAAGGTGTAGATTTGTTGAAAGCTTATGAAATGTTAAGCCCTGACCAGTTTGCTATGGTGGCGAAAATGGGGAAAGAAAAGGGTTTAAAAGTTACCGGACATGTTCCGCTAAGTATGGATGTTATCAGTGCATCTAATGCTGGTCTGAATAGCATGGAGCATTTGCGAAACCTGGAACTGTCCTGTGCTTCTAATGCGGATGAATTGCTAGAACAAAGAATTCAATTATTGATGACTGGTAAAAAAGATCCTGGCGGAATTTTACGTTCCAGGGTTCACCAAGCTCAAAGACAAAATGCAATAGAAAATTATGATGAGCAAAAGGCAAACAAAGTTTTAAAAGTCTTATCCAAAAATCAAACCTGGCAAATTCCAACAATCGTTTTAAATACAAACTTCACAGAAAGGTATTATTCGCAAACTGATTGGTTGGAAGCATACAAACATTTACCAGATTCAATTGAACAACAATGGAAATCGAATATGGAAATAGTCCTGCAAAGAGAAATAAGTGATTTTGATCGTCAATATACCAATTGGAAATTTAACATGGTTGAAAAGATCCATGAGGCCGATATTGATATAATGGCGGGAACAGATTGTCCAATATTTTTTTTAGTGCCCGGTCATAGTTTGCATCAAGAGCTTATCGCTTTAGAAAAATCTGGGCTAGCCCCCTTAGAAGTATTAAAAACAGCTACCTTAAATCCAGCTAAATATTTTGGCCTTCAGGATGAATTAGGCTCCATCAAGGAGAATATGCTAGCAGATCTAATCATTCTCAATGCTAATCCATTGGAAGCTATCAAAAACACTCAAAATATTAAAGCAGTTTTTAAACAGGGAGCTTATTATGATAGAACTCAATTAGATCAAATGCTAGAATAGAATAGAGGACAAACTCAGCTTTTATATTACTTTACTAAAGTTATAAATGTCCTTTCGACTTCAATTTCTTAATCAGATATTGATTTTTGTATAGGGTTGCCCTGTTTGCATCCTTAATTGATAAATGCTCTCTTTTACCTAACAATTTAAGGTTATATTTATATGCATCTTGATCCATTTTTATAATATTATAGAAATCCTCACCATCCAAATACTCTGAAATTTTATTTATTATTTCATCCGGTGGTCGAACTTTAGGGCTAACATTTCGAAACTTCCTTTTACTTATTATATAAGCTCCAAAAGATCCGGATATAGCTCCGGAAACCAGGCCCGATCCAATAGAGTCTCCGATCCCATCCGACCATTTTTTACCTTGTAGGCCATTACTAATTAATTGCCCTGTTCCTGAAGTAATTCCGCCAGAAATGAGTCCACTTCCAGCTCCTACTCCAGTTCCAATAACTTTCCCTACTTTTCCACTTAATTTTATTACCGCTTTCGTTCCTGCAGTGCTTAGTTGTCCAGTTGCTGCCCCCAGACTACCTGTAACGGAACCTATAATTTGATCTGAAGTAAATGCTCCCCAAGTCATTTTTTTATCAGAAAAGCTTGAAATAGCAATATCCGTTCCGGTGTTTAATCCACTACCTATTAATCCTGAACCGACTACATTGAGCCCTATACCCACTATTCCTCCGATGCCGCTTCCATCCAAAAGTGTTCCTCCTGCTTCAAGGCCTAAACCAACTCCGATCTCAGCAGCTCCTATTACCGACATTAGCCCCTTTTGCCAACTGAAACTAAACATTCCCGTAGGGTCTGTATACATTATTGGATTATTCCCAACATATGCATAGGCGCTATTCTGTTGACTCATAGGGTCTGGAGCGTAGAATCTTCCTAACTTAGGATTGTACATTCTGGCTCGATAATTATATATACCTATTTCACGATCATATTCCTGACCGGTGTACAGATACCGAAAATAGTAGCTTGATTGTCTATTCTCTATCAATTCTCCAAATGCATCAAAATTATATCTTGCATTAACTTCTCCCGATTTATCAGTAAGTACTCTTGTAGAACCTAGATGATCTTTTACAACAATTTTCATATCCACACTATTGCCTAAAGTAAAGGCAATCAGCCCAGTTGGCCCGTAGATGTATTTATATTCATTAAAATTTTCACCATTCAATTCAATTTCCATCAAAGGATAATCATTTAAGCCATGAAAGTACCTAAGATATTTAAGATCACTATTCTTGACTACTTTTTTTATACGCTGATTATGAACGCCATAGGTATATTCAATTTGCCTACCATCAAGCAGTTCTATTTTAGAAACTTGTCCGACGTAATCATTATAGTTGAAAGTTGTCTTGTTGTGATTTTCTTTTGAAGAAGTGATTCGTCCAATAGCATCATATGTAAATTGGATATTTTGAGCTGAAGACACCTGGTTATTTCCCGCTCGATAATTATAAGGGTAATTGGAATGCTTAACCATCTTATTTAGTACATTTCCATTCGCATCGTAATCATAATTATTTACATCTGTACTTCCGGTGCCTGTTATTCGTTTTGACAAGCGACCAAATCCATCATAGTAATAATTATGAAATTTGGAGGATGATCCGGATTTGTATTCTATACCAGCAATTAATCCATTATAATATCCTTCTCCTGCATTATTTGGACGTACTGTATAAAAAAGCGATTCTTCGAATAATTTATTCCCACTATGATTTTTTGCAATTATACTTTTCAACTGCCTTTCCTCATTGAATGTATGTGTAATAGATACGCCATACTCACCTGATTCTTTTCTACCCAGGTTTTCAATTAAACTTCCATTTTTATAATCATAAAATACATATGCTTTTCTATCGGAATTTGTCCCTATAGAACTTACTCGCCCAAGGCGATCATAAGTATAAAATACGTCATAGTTGGAAGGGTAAGTAGAACTATCAGGATCATTAGTAATTCGTGTGGTTTGTCCGATTTGATCATAGCGATACAAAAACACACTCAAAATAGATTGTCCACCTTCATTCAATTTTTTCTTTACTTTGGTAATATTGCCATTCAAGTCATACTGATACCGTTCAGAGCAGCGTTCTCTTGATCCTCCTTCTTCGTACATCTTTATCGATACTAAACGTCCAAGAGCAGGATTGTCTTTGTTTTCCAAATCTATATCATATTCATACTTTTTTTTCATCTTCCTTTTGGGGTCAGATTCGAAGGGCCATTGATCATCCTCCAACAAGGTATCCAATACATTAAGCAACAATCCGGGTTGTATTTTTGCCCGCATAGTCTTACCTGAAGCAATACTAAATCCTTGTTTAAATGTTATCTCCTCTCCCGCCTTCAATTCAAGCAATTTTCCATTGAAGACCGCATTTACAGTTACAGATCCAGGCGCCCTTTTTACATATTCTGATTGGGTATCTCCCATATCAGCATAATTAATATTTTCACCTTCATATAAGCCTTCTTCAATCACTCTTCCAATCGAATCATATTTCCAATACCGATAGTAAGGTTTTTTAGCGCTAGTACCTTCTGAATCCAGCATTACACGCCTTCTAAAATTTTTGTCGTATGCATATTGCTTAATACCAGAATCAGGATCACGTTCATAAATAACATTACCTGAAAAATCGTAATCAATCTCAGTATGAAAGGAAGCATCCTGTTTCTCGAAATAGTTTGCCTGGATGTGATGTCTGAGTCGTAATTGCTCATCATAATTTATTTGTTGCTTTTGTACCTTACCAGATGCATTGTCTTTTACTGAAGAAGCGAATATTATTCCTGAAGATGTGCTGCTAAAAGTGCTGGAAGTCACGTCTCTAGATTTACTAAATGGTGAAAAGTTTACAGTTTTTTGCAAAGCTTTTTGATCATAAGCAAATTCGTTACTTTGATTTGATTTATGGATGTGGTTTACACTTTTACCAGAACCCACCGTTAATGCTCCTCCAAAACCAGACCTATCTGCCCTTATCGTAGGATCATTGTTGTATGTTTGACTTACAGTAAACGATTTATTGTGCTTATACGCTTGCTCAACCTCTCCTGTAAGCCTTAATGTTCCTCCGCGATTATTCTTAATGAGTTGCAATGTTGCAAAATCAGACCTGTGAGCAAGACCTCTATCCCCTATTGTTGTTGTTATATGTGTACCTCGACTTATCGCCATAGGAAGGTTGAGTGCATCTCCATAAAGCACTTCTTTAACATACAGTTCATCTGGTTCACTTTGAATCAGGTGTTGTTTGTGATTCCCCAGAGCATCATATGTGCTTTTGCCAATGATCGGATCTTCCAAATACATAAAATTATCAAAAGCGGAACCCTTGGCATTATTGGAATGGAATTTCAAATTACCAGTAAAAGTTTGACTGCCAGAATGTTCAAAAAGAAAGCGCCCATTCAAATACACAAAAAGATGTCTATTATCCATGACTACGACCAGAAGACCTAAGCTTTCATATGGTTCCTGAATATTAATTGATTGAAATTCGCTGCCTTCTTCATTCACATATAAAAATATTCTATTATTGTTTAATCCGCAGGTAAACCGAGGTTGCCCCCAAGAATTGTTAATACTCATTCCCATAGTACCATTGATAGATGAACCAGCCATGGGTAAAATCTCTACATGCAAAGCATAATCTTTCGCTGAAATTGAATCTGAAAATATTGCTTCGCAAAATTGAGGGCCCACTTTAAATAAGTCATCTTCAATATACATTCCACTTATTGATTGAAATTTGCTATTTCCTCCTCTAAATTCTTCTACTAAACTCTTTTTTCTTGGCAACACTTGCAATCTTTCATTTGGATGGTTTTTATCAAAAGATGGATTTTCTGGATCACTATTCCCAAACATTGAAATGCCATCTCGTGATTGATAACTTAGGTTTAAAGCTTTTACAGATTCATTTGGACCAACAATCCCTATGGGTTCAGCCTTCGCATTTAAAATCTGGCGAAATACTTCGCCATTGCTACCAAGAGTGGCTATTGGTTGATTCATATTTTCCTGATAATTGCTTAGGGAAATACTTACGGTAGCACCTTTGTCAATGCGTACTCCTTGTTCAAAAGAGATCTGCTGCCCTGCTTTGAGAACTAAGTTTTGACCTTGTGATATCTGAGTCCCTGAGGATATGTTTAGTTTTCGATTTGCAGTATACACTCCTTCTTGGTTAATATCCATTGAATCCGTTTCTAATTTATTATTGGCATATACATTAGATGAAAATGAAGCATCTAAAGGGTGAAATCGTATATCATCAACCAAGCAACTATCGCATTCAATCGTCGGAAGAGCAGTAGAATCTGCATGCGCTGTCATAACATGATAATAAATCCATTCCTTGTTATTTGCAGGAATCTCCTTTGATGCTTTCCATAAAGAATTTTTCAGATAACCAATTCTACCAGGATTTGAAGATAAGTTTTTTATAAATGCTCCAAACAGATATCTATTTGTTTTAGGCTGGTATTCCGCTGCCTCCAGCATACTCCTTACATTCCAAGACCGATATCCCGTATGACCAAATGAAGTGTTTTCGATTCCATCTCGAAGATTCCAGCCATCAAAAGATTCATATTGTTCGAAACCAAGAAACCCCGCTTCATTTTTCATTGCATTGGCATTGTCAAAAACAGCTATTGGATAGGTTTCATGTAAACCGTCAAATTGGGTGGATTGAACATTTCCAGTATAATCTGTTGAGGTGAGAATATCCCCATAATGGCTCCGTTCTAATACTTTGTTGCTAGACAACCAATTCTTTTGATCAGGTTCTTCATTTAGATCAATAGGGAAATTATCAGGGTCTATTTTTTGAAGCAAAACGTAAGATTCCTCAGGGCTCCAACTATCGGTATTAGTATCAGTCTCAGTCCAAGAGTTCCAAAGGATTAAAGAAGCATCCATGACTCCCCATTCCAAATCCGGATGTGTAGGTGGAATATTGCCAACATATTCAGCCGTAGTAGTGTATTGTTGACTGAACACTGATAATAAATTTAGGTTTTTCAATTCAGAATAGTCCTTATAAGCATGACGATAATTTATCTTCTGATATTGCTTCTTTTTAGTATTATCACTAGTTGGATTTTGTATAGATTTTATGACACTAGTTTGCAAATGGAAGATGGAATCATATAGATACCAAATCGATTGCTCCTTGATATTATCTACAGAATGCCTTGTTTCATTTAGTAAGGGAATTTTTACAGCATTGGAGCTATGGTGAGAAATTGCTAAAGTATACAAATTCTTATTGATATTGACAAGGTGATCCGGATGTTCATGCAATCCCAGGTCGCTATGTTGTTCTTCAAGATAAGTCACACCTCGGAGAGCGAGATCGGTCACATCAATATTTTTGTATTCTCCAGGTAATTTTTTTAAATCTTTTGAATGGCTTCCATTTAAGAAATAATAATTATGATGTCCAAATGGATTGGTAATTTTCTCATGGTCATTTTCGTAAAATCCTCCGGGATAAATTCTTACCTTATTGTATAAAAAGTAGTTGTCTTCATTGTAAGCTGATCCTAATCCATACCATATATCGGAATACATCGCATTTTTATTTTCACCTTGAGGTTGTTCTCCTGCCAAGGTATGTGTAGGATATCCATTATTAATACTGTAGCGAATTACCTTTCCACTTAGTTCAGGATGTCTCCCAGTTATATAATATTTGTAGTTTTTGATAGCACCGGAGGGGCTGAGAATCTCATGAATTCTGTTATGAGAATTATATCTAAAATGAATTGCACTTACATTTCTGCTGAAAAGACCGGTAGAAAGCTTTGACTCACTTTCGATACTGCTTAATTTCTTATTCTTGTACTTTAATAAAATTTCAGCTCTATTGATCTTTTTATTTGTATTGCGAATAGCTATAAGTTTACCATCAACATTATAATCAAACTCTAGTGCTTCATCTAATTGATTACTTATCGACTTTATTTTTTCTTGAGCATACTTAAAGTCCAAATGATCACCCCAGTTGTCATCTTTAATTTGTGTAAGATGATAAATTGAATACGTGGCTTCTTCACTTTTATTACCTAGTGAATAAAGTATTCCCGCTTCTGTTCTTATTAGCCATTCATCCTTGTTTCGATTATAGGTAAACTTCCATAGACAATAAGGGGCATTGGTATGATACAAACGTGGTTCTGAAGGTTTGCTATTTTTTAATTGATAGCTTTTCTGTCCATCTAAATAGTAATAAAAATCACCCTCTTTTATTATTTTAGCATAATCCATTAGCTTCCAGCCCTGTCCACCTACCGAATTATTGATTACTGGTAAACTTGCTGATCGGCTGTTATAAAACAATTTGATACTATAACTGAGATCCCGTCCAGAAATGGTCGCAATTGGAATATCCAGATTCAAATCACCTGTCATTAGGTTCACCCCATTTTCGTTGACAGAAGTATAATTGGCTGGTATCGGATAAACCTTATCAGGATGAAGTTGTGCATTTAGCCAAACACTCCACAACATGCTTGACATAAGACTGAGTAATATTAATGCAGACCTTCTATTCAATAAGAAAATTGAATGCTTCATTTTAAATAGTTTAAGATACTTGAGTCCTTCTATTTCCTTTAGGGATAGAGGTGAGCTTGTTTGAGCAGGACATTAATTAAATGCGGCTAAAAAATAGAATAATAAACTGAGGCAAGATTATCAATCTTCTTTTTCTAATTTTGAAACTTTTTCTTCAAGTTCGATGATATAAAGGGTTAGTTCTTCAATCTTTTGCATTTGTATCTTAAACATTTCGCTTACATTGATTCCTTCTTCAAGAACCTCTTCCTCTGATGGTACATCTGGTAAGTGACCGTTTTGTTTAATAAAGTTTTTAACCTCTTTCAGACTTTTCAGCGAATAATCTGGTGCAAAAACAAAATCAGCCCAAGCACCTGCTTTTACATCAATCCCACGAGCCCCAATGATGCCTTCTACTGCCAACTTATAACTTCCAGGATCAGAAGTACCAATCCCTACATTACCGCCATGAGGATTAATCAGTAAAGTAGCCCATCCATTGAGATCTGCAGTATGTCCCCCAATTGTAGCTTTTCCTGATAATTCTCCAATAGTCACAGCAGCATTTGTACCTCCTGATGCTAGTCCTCCTTTCCAGGATCCGTTCCCACCTTTGATGTGCATTTTGAAATTTTCATGAATATTGTCCATCCCGATCCCTACACTTCCGACTGAATTAATGTACAAAGCGGTAATTGGTGGTTTGTCACCTGAGGCATTTCCAACTCTGAAAGATGCCCCCATGAATACATTAAATTTCATTCCATCCCAAACTCCTTCACCATCTATATTTTGGTGGTTATTATAAATCGCATGATTCCAATCATTCGTCACTTGAGAAAAGCAAAGCCTTCCTCGATTTGTCGAAATCACCTGACTGGCGTTTGACAATTTGATATTGCCATTGACCTCTAATTTTTCGCTTGGAGTAAAAGTGCCGATACCTACATTCCCCTTTTTGTACCCTTCTGAACTCGGAATAGTATTATAACAGTCTTTGCATGTACCCCATTCCCATGTCCACTGAGCCTCTGAGATCGTAGATAGAAGCATCAATAAACTTAAAACCATCAATAGTCTGGTTCTTATTTTAGTCGAGTATATATTATACATGCTATTAATCTGTAGTGTGTGATTTTTCATAATTTAAGTTTTAATTGTTTATTGATGCTATTAAGCATTAATAGCCTTGACCATAGAAAGGTTATCTTTTTAAACCAAACCAATAACAATATGAAACCAAACCTTTGAACCAGAATAGAAAATGGTTCATTTGGCAACTTAGGTGTTGCATTATTTTGAGTTGATTATCAATAAATTAAATATGCTTGAATAGAAAAATTGGTGTACGCTTGAAAAGATATGAGGCCAAGTAAGAAATATTTTTCAAAAAAGTATTATACATAAAATATTAGGGCAAACGCATCAAAACAGATTCAATGGCTTTTATGCTCAAAAGTTTACTAAATCTCTGATGAAAATTCAAGTGCTTTTTTGGAAAAATGGAATTAAATTTTTGATGCGTTTGCCCTATAAATATGTAGCTTCATTCATAGATTCTGAAATCTATGAATGAACAATAAAACAAATCCAAAGAGATTAAGAGAAAGAAAGAAAGAAAGAAAGAAAGTGGACAAGATCAACTTCACAAAACATCAAGAACTGATTATCAAGTCTCTATTTAAACAATGGAACTTGATTTTCTATAGCACTTTCTTCTTCTGCTGAAGAACTTGATTTTTTAAATGTTGGTAAGACCCTTTTGATTACACGAAGACGGTGAGAATATTTGCCTAGATCATTATTATAAATACCAAAATGATCAATCCTATCGATTCGAACTTGGCCTGATGCATGGATGATTTGATTATCCGCCATTAAAATACCCACATGAGTTATTTTCCCTTTTCTATTTTCAAAAAAAGCGAGGTCACCTTCTTGAGCTTGTTCAATAAAGTCAATCAATTTTCCTTCACTAACTTGATCGCTGGCATCCCGTGGCAAAGAAACACCTATTAGCTTAAACACAACTTGCGAAAAACCAGAACAATCAATCCCAAATGGAGATCGACCACCCCATAAATAAGGGGCATATAAGTACCGTCGAGCCATTTTGAGTAGCATCTCAGCACTATGTTCAATTTCACTAGGTGTGATTGCCTGTCCACTAAACTGAAAGCTACTACCATTCAAAGAAAACCGCAGTCCATCAAAATTTGGAAGATTAGCACCTATTGTGATAGGAAGGTAATATCCATTGGCTGCGGCTGGTTGCAATAATTCAATACTACAAGCGTGATTTAAGCGATAAAGGTGAAATTCATCAGGTGTTATTGTTTTCAATTGCTTACTATCAATCCAACCAATATAATTATCCCAGCTACAACGAACCTTCGACCATGAAGCCTTGGTCTCCAATATCTCAACCATTTCGCCAAATAAAATTTGAGAAACCATTTCGCTTTTATCAGAAGCAGAACGACGAATTGGAACAACACTTAAAGGACTAATACCGAAATTCATTGATTGAGGCTATTATTTTAAATGGAAATAGAACCATATTTATGGTAAAAATAATAAATAATGTTAAATCTCCGTTCAGGAATAGGTTTTTATTCCACACTTTTGAGAATCCAGCATTGAATTTGTAAATACTTATTAAAATACGACGCGAAAAATTAACTTTGCGACCATATTTTAGAGATAGGGCTCCATATCACACTTATTGACCCCAGTCTCTTAACTTTGAATAATAATTTTAATTTTACGTTCTTTGACAAGTCTCGTGGACAAGCCCTAAACAAGATCAAAAGCGACCAAAGGAAGCATTGACCTTTGTTTATGACTTTGTCTCAAACACGGAATTTGTCAAAGAATCCAATTTTATAATTCCATTTTATGAGAAAAATAAAATTTACCTTCTATTTCTTGATAACGATAGCAGTTTTTGGACAAGCTCAAGATCAGCATTTTACGCAGTTCTATGCTTCTCCTTTGACTTTAAATCCGGCATTGACTGGAGCATTTAATGGTAAATATAGAGCCAGTGCAATTTATCGAGATCAATGGAGAAACGCCTTAGATGATCCATATGTTACTTTCTCAAGTGCCATTGATGTCCGATTTGATGTAGAATTGGATTCTAGATATAAAGATGCCTTTGCTGTAGGCTTAATGTTTTATAATGATGATGTCAATAGTATTGACTTTAGTACCAATCAGATTGCTGTTTCTGGTGCTTTTCATAAAGGCATTGATTTTGATAAAACGCAGTTCATCAGTGTCGGATTTCAAGGTGGGATACTTCAAAGAAATATTAATTATGAAAATTTAGTTTTTCATGATCAATTTAATTCTATCGACGCATTCGAATTTGCAACTGGTGAAGACCTACCTGAAAATAATTTTACCTTTACAGACCTTTCTGTAGGGCTTAATTATATTTATTCTCCTTCTAATAGAACTTCCTTTTTTGCGGGTTTTGCTATGCATCATGTCTTACAACCTCAAGTTACTTTTTATCCTACAGATGATGGAGGAGACAGTAAATTATATTCAAAATATTCTGCTCAATTAAGTGCAAGTATTCCTTTGACTGATCTGCTATCTCTAAGTCCAAGATTTCTGATTGCTGCTCAAGGTCCTCACTTAGAAATTAACACAGGCACCAATTTCCGATACCAATTAAATGATTTTGGCTCTACCTCGTTTCATCTTGGTAGCTGGGTTCGACCTGTTAGTAACGAAGATGATTCGATCAGTTTGGATGCTATCGTACTAATGGCGGGGATTGAGTTAAATGCAGTTTTGGTTGGTTTATCCTATGATTTAAATCTTCAAAGTATCAATACCGTTAGACAGGGAGCATTTGAACTTTCTATTACCTATTTGGGTGATTTTGAAAATGATTCGATTCTTTGTCCTAAGTTTTAACAATTAATTCGTCAAACTCATACCCGTGACGTATTTGGAGCTTTTTGAGTATCGAAACGGAATATACTGTAAGATGCCATCTGCTTCTGCATCAATATCTTCTTCATATTTTAATTCTAATACAATAGCATCATCGAAAATATTGTACCTAGTAAATTTTTGTCCACCTAATAAGGAAAAGTACTGTAATTTTCGATCAATGGTAATTCTATAATTGCCATTCATCGTTCCATAATATGACCTTTGATAAGAATTTATTAACGTAGGAATAAAAGACAAGCGTCTTTGGCTATAATTGCTAATAGATTTTGTTAAAGCGTTTAAATCATTTAATCCAAAATCAATAGCTTGGTGGGTTTCTTTTCTACCTAATAAATTGCTTTTTATTTTGATCTCTAATTGAGGTTTTTGAATATTAAAAATATCCTGACCATACCACCTTACTCTAAATTTTCGACGTTCTGCAAGCCCATCAACATTTTCATTAAAAGCTACTAGATTAGCCGTATCAAAATAAACATTGTTAATCTGTCTATCTGGATAAATTTTCCGAAAAGAAGCCGGATGATTCTGAACCACTTGCCGGGCAACCTCAGGACTTAGACTTTCTATTCTATATTTTCTTTCGTAACGCATATTTTAATTAGTGATTAGACATAATGATATTTCTCTCATCGTATCCTTCAAGAAAGGCAATGATTAGTTTTACAAATTAAATGATCATTCCTTTGGAATAAGTGATTTAGTGATCGCTTCACTTGTGAGGCTCTATAATTCAAGATTTATGTTTTCAACAATCTCAAGTCCATAACCAATTAGTCCAATTCTACGTTTTGTACTATTTGTAATCAATCTGATTTTGGAAATATTCATCTCTCGAATAATCTGTGCACCAATTCCATAATCGCGCTGTTCCGTACTCTTTGTTCCTTCCCCTTTTGATACATCATTTAAAGCATAGCTTTTCAAACGATTTAGGATAGAATTGCCTTTTTCACCATGTCGCATATATATCAAAACGCCTTTGCCTTCATTGGCAATTATTTCCATGGATTTTTGTAGTTGCATTCCATAATCTTCAAAAAGAGTCCCTAAAATATCTCCCGTTTCGGAGCTAGAATGCACCCGCACTAATACCTCATCATCTTGCCCCCAAGTACCTTTTTTTATAGCTAAATGAGTATCTCCAGTTGTAATTTGAGTAAAAGCAATTATTTCAAATGTACCAAATTTGGTATTCATTTCTACAGAATATTCCTTCTTGACAATCCGCTCATTTCTCATTCGATAAGCCACTAAATCTTCAATTGACACAATTTTCAAATTATGTTGTTTCGCAATTTCAAGTAACTGAGGTAAGCGTGCCATCGTACCATCTTCATTGAGTATCTCTACACAAACACCAATTGGATGAAGTCCAGCCAAACGAGCCAAATCAATCGTAGCTTCCGTATGCCCGGTACGCCTTAATACACCACCAGTCTTTGCTCTAAGTGGAAAAATATGCCCTGGTCTTGCAAAATCAGAAGCTTTCGTATTTGGATCAACCAAAGCTCTAATACCAGTCGCTCGATCATAAGTAGATATCCCAGTCGTACAGCCCTGCCCTATCAAATCAATTGATATGGTAAATGCCGTTTCTTGAGGATCACTGTTTTTATTAACCATCATCGTCAATTCCAGATCATCCGCCCGTTTTTCATCAATTGGCGTACAGATCAATCCACGGGCATAAGTTGCCATAAAGTTGATGATTTCAGGTGTGACCGTTTCTGCCGCACAGATAAAATCGCCTTCATTTTCGCGGTCTTCATCATCAACGACAATGACTACTTTTCCTGCTTTAATATCAGCAATTGCTTCCTCTATTGTATTCAATTTCAATTCTTTAGGTTCGCTTAGGTGGTTGCCAAACATTGTTTTTAATTCCTTTTAAAAATTTATAAAATCCTTCAAGCAAAGCTATATTCATCACTACAAAATATCTTATTGCTCGAAAAACAAGAATATTAATATTCAACTTTTTTAGTATAAAGTCTAATATTGGAATACCAATTCCTCCGATCAACATCATGATAAACAAGCTCTGATAAAAGATGTTTCCATATAATGTCAAAATAAGGCCACAAAGTAAGGCAAAGATAATAAAAAAGGGCCCGAGCCATCGCAAAACTTTATGAGAGAAAAATGCAAAGCTCAAATTATTAACCTTATATAATAAATGCTTAAAAGTGACCAGGTTTTGAAAGTTACCAGCTGATATTCTAGATTTTCGGCGATACTCCTCATACATATCATCCGGAAGAGATTCGTAGCATATAGCATTCAACTCATTGATGGCATCTCCCCCTTTTTCGAATGCCTTCATCGTAATATAAAAATCATCAACTAAAAACTTATCAGGGATCATAGAGAAGTGGCTAGATCGAATGGCATAGCAGCCTCCAAAAGGGCCAATCATTTTGCCAAAAGCCAGGCTTTCTAAGTGTTTGATATTGACCTCCGAAGAGATATATTGTTTTTCCAATTTAGAAATGCCTTTGGACTGTAAACCAGTATTTACCATATTAGTATCAACCAACATGATTTTTTCATTTTTGAAATGTTTGATCAATTCAAATAAGGTATCTGGCTGAAGCATAACACTGGCATCCGTCATTAAAAAAATATGATCCTCAGATTGTCCGTCTTGCTTAAAAGCAGTTTTTGCCAAATCATTGACCACATGCGGTTTTCCACGACGGGTCTTAAATGGAAGAAAATTAAGATTACTTACTTTATTTTGAAAATCGTCTAATAGCTGATTTGTTTGGTCGTCCGAATGATCAGAACCGATGTAAATTTTCAATTTGTCTTTTGGATAATCAAGTGCCAATATGCTCTGCATTTTTTCATTAATGACCGCTTCTTCATTATACACCGACATTATAATAGACACGATTGGAAGATTATCTTCTTTATGATAACAAATCGAGTTTGATTTTTTATTTCGAGACTTAATTTTTAGAATAATTGGATAAAGCACATAGGAATGAAATAGACCAAATGCACAAAGCCAAAAAAGTATTTTAAAAAATAGGAGCATTGAAAATTCTCTTTAGCCTTTATTGAATCGATTCTTTTATATGGGATTTATATGCCTCTGTTAAGCGCTTTGCAAGCTGTAAATTATCAAATCTATCTATCACAAAAGAATGCGCTTTTTTTCCGATTTCGGGCAGTTGAGCCTTTTGTTCATGACAAAAACGAATTGCTGATAAAAATGCTTCAGCCGTATCCGTTAATAATACTTCTTGCATATGCTTGGCTTCTATACCTTCGAGGCCTACTGATGTAGTAAGTACGACTTTACCTAATGCCATACCTTCCAAAATTTTTGCACGCATTCCACTACCCGATAATAAAGGTACGATTGTCAAAGGGTGTTGATTAACGAAAGTTGGCGCACAAGGCACTTCGCCATGAATATGAATATTTTGTACTGCTAGTTCTTTAATCCAATCTGGTGTATTCCGTCCAGCAATATGAAGGCTTAAGTTTGGAAATTCCTTGCTTGCCAAAGGCCAAACTTCTTTTAAAAACCATTTAATTCCTTCTAAATTAGGCATCCAATCCAGAGATCCGATAAATGAGATTGAAAGTTCGTTTTCAAATACAGCATAATCAGGCTGATATTGCGTTTTATCCACACCTATTGGAGTCACCTTAGCACCATTCTTATACCCCATTTTTCTAAATTTCTGAAGGTCCCTTTCCGTGATAGGCACTAAAACATCATAATCTTTCAGCTGCTCTACTTCATAACGTTTGAGCTTATTGGTCAAATGACTTAGATACCACTTTTTAATAGACTTGCTTGTATTATTAGAAATACGTTCCCATATCTCATGTTCGACATTATGTGCTCTCATCGCAACTAATGCATTCGAATGTTTTCGTATTGTAGTAATATAAGGCGCTAAATACAAAGTCTCCAATTGGATTACATCAAAATCTTCAACCTGTAAAATCTGTTCTAATTTATCTGCAAATTCAGCAGAAATGAAGCGAGCGATATGGTAAGATTCATTAGAAAAAAGGTTCAAAAAAGCATCTTTTTTCTTTATCTCGGTATCTATTTTGACCGTATGAATATGCTTATAGTGGTTAAAATCTGAAGGAAGATTTTTAATATCAAAAAAGTGCTTTTGGGTATTCATACTCAACAAAGTCACTTCGCATCCCAAATCATTCATTGCTTTTCCCAAATTGGAAATCGCAATAGATTCACCGTCCTTAAGCGGAAAGGGAAACTTCTTTGTCAACTGTAGAATCTTCATCATTCCTTATTTAGTGCAACTTATTCTTAAGTGCAAAAGTAATTTATTTTATCTACAATAATCAACTTAAAAGCCGCTTCCTATTCTGATCTAGAGGATTTTTTCCTGCTCTGCAAACCATGGCGGAGATACAATACATAAAAACTCTAATTTTGTATCACCCTGATTTTCAACATATTGACTTGCTCCCGCAGGAATAAAAACCATATCTCCTTTATTCACCTTTCTTTCATCAGCCCCGATAAACACACTTCCTGTTCCTTCAAGGATAAAATAAGTTTCTGAACACAATTCCAAAATATGGGGTAATGAGGCTTTTCCTATATCAAGACTGGCATGTGCTAAGCTGTATCCTAATGGAATATTATCGTTTTTCGGATGTAAAATTTCTATTATTTCAGTTTTATCTCCAGCTTCAAAAGAAGTTAAATCTTGTAATGATTTGTGTAGCATAATTTTATTGGTTTTCGAATTTGTTCAAAATGGCTGCATATTCCGGAATCAGAGAGGAAGAATAGGTATATAAAATTAGTTCTTTTTAGATAATTTCTTGGTTTTTAAGCCCGTTTGGTTAATTTTGGTTTTTGGTCTGCTTTCTACTAAATATAATCTATTTAGAATTGGTCTGAAATTATGCTTATGATAGAAGAAAAGTTCATATTGAAAGTGATCTTCTAATTTTATAATATGAAGTTGTTCAAAAACAGCAGTTATTTTTGAACAAATTCCACTTAATCACTATATTATTTTATGCTTAAAGCAATAAATATTCATAAGTCATACGGTAGTCTTCATGTACTAAAAGGTGTGGATTTAGAAATCAAGAAAGGGGAGATCGTATCAATAGTTGGAAAATCAGGTGCCGGAAAAAGTACTTTGTTACATATCTTAGGTACACTCGATAATCCAGATACAGGCAGCTTAATTATCAATGAAACCGAAGTGTCCAATCTGGTTCAAAATCCATTGGCAAATTTCAGGAATACAAATATTGGTTTTATTTTTCAATTTCATCATTTACTTCCTGAATTCACTGCACTTGAAAATGTATGTATTCCAGCTTTCATCAATAAAACCAGTGAACAAGCAGCTTTAAAAAGAGGAAAAGAACTCCTTGATTATTTGGGCTTAAGCAATCGCCTGACTCATAAACCAACACAACTATCTGGAGGAGAACAGCAAAGGGTAGCTGTAGCAAGAGCTTTGATGAATAATCCTGCGATAGTCTTTGCGGATGAACCCAGTGGCAACCTTGATTCAGAATCTTCAAAGGATTTGCATCAATTGCTGTTCAAACTA
Source organism: Saprospiraceae bacterium (assembly GCA_965277415.1). Lineage (GTDB taxonomy): Bacteria > Bacteroidota > Bacteroidia > Chitinophagales > Saprospiraceae > JAHDHW01. The sequence goes on along the minus strand of CBDICS010000060.1, from coordinate 19,904 downwards.
AGAAATGATTTTCAGCAAACTTTTATTATTGTTACCCATAATGAAGAATTGGCAAAGATGAGTGATCGTACACTGATCATGAAAGATGGTCTTTTATGACGAATGTAACATTGAAGTTGTTTTAAAATAGATAGATAATTTTCTTGCAAGCCATTGATCTCCAATACTTCAGCTAATTATTTTCACCGTAGCTAAGGCTACGAAAAAATAATGGAGCTTCGTCTTGAAAATCAAGCACTTACAATCAATCTCAACCTTCATTTTAAAACAACTTCATTCAATTATTGATTTGATATGGCAGAAATCCCTAAAAATAGTACCCCAAATATGGGCTCGAGTTTTAAGACATTTCTAAAGGATGTCTGGAGTTTTTTTTATGATTTATTGGATCTAAAAGAAGGGATGGATCGGAAAGGAACGATCCAAAACATCAAAAACAATAAACGGATGCGGGGAGCCAATGCATGGCTTCTGATGTGTTCTATTATGATTGCATCTGTAGGTTTGGATTTGGATTCTCCAGCAGTCATCATCGGTGCTATGTTAATTTCGCCCTTGATGTCGCCAATTTTAGGTGTTGGTTTAGGTGTCGGAATTAATGATAAGGAAACGCTCTACATTTCGCTTCAACACTTTGGCATTGCCATTGGTATCGCTCTTTTTACCAGTACCTTTTATTTTTTCTTTACGCCTTTTGGTGATGCAACACCTCAAATACTTAAGAGAACAGAACCCAATACCCTTGATGCTTTGGTTGCATTGTTTGGTGGTATTGCCGGAATCATTTCTGGCTCACGGATAGATAAATCCAGTGCTATTCCAGGTGTCGCTATTGCAACTGCATTGATGCCTCCTTTATGTGTCACTGGTTTTGGAATTGCAACCGGAAATTTTACAATTATTCTCAATTCTTTTTACCTGTTTTTCCTTAATGCAACCTTAGTTGCCTTTGCCACTTTTCTGATTGTTCGTTTTTTACGTTTTCCTATGAAGCAGTATGAAACAGAAAAGGAGAAACGAAATATGCATTTACTTATTTATACAATAAGTTTATTAATTATTATTCCTAGTATTTTTATCCTAAATCAAGTATGGAAAGAATTTAAGTTAAAGCAAAATATCGAAAATTTTATAGTCGATTATTCTAAAGAAGAAATGAGAAATATCGATAGTTGGGAGATAATAGAAAGGGACTCTTTTAACATCCTTGGTATAAAAGTCTATGGGACTGAAGATGAGCACTTTAATAAACAAACAATGCAGCAAGCGCTTAATAATTATGGAATAAAAAATACTAGAGTTGAGTTAATTTATACCTCTGAAGTTGATTGGGATAATTTGAAAAAATTAGAATCTAAAATTGATGGTTTTGAGCATATGGCAGAAGATTTAAAACTAGTCAGCCAGAAAAAATCAGAACAAGCTCTATTGATCGAACAATTACAATCTCAATTAGATAGCATTCAGTCAGATACACTAGCCTTTTCTAGTATTTGTAGTGAACTCAAAGCTGCTTTCCCTGCCATTGATCAAGTTGCTTTCGCTGAAGCAAAAGAATCAAATTTCAGGAGTGTAAACGACTTACCTATTTTACTACTTCGATGGCAAGCCAAAACACCACTTTCTACTATTCGACAAGAAGAACCAAGGGTTCAGAATTTTATAAGAATCAGAGCAAATCTGGATACCTTGAAAATCGTAAGATACTAGTCTAAAACCAATCTTAAAAGTTTATTAATACCTTCTTTCGTATTTATCCCTTCCTTGATTGACTGATTGACTGTCTGACTGTCTGTGTAAATACAATTTTAGCAGATCACCAATGAGTCAAGCCATTTAATTTTTATCTTCAAGCATATTCCGTTCTTACCTAATAGCTAGTTTATTTTTTAATTCTAAAATTAAGTTATACCATGAAGTACAAGTTACTTTCTACCTTATTCCTATTTACAATAATAGGTACTTTCAATAATCCGCAAGCGCAGATTAAATCCAATTTTAAAACTTCAAATCAAAAAACAAAGACATTCAACAATCCATGGCAATTTTCATCAGAGCCTGATTCAAAAACATTAAAACAAAAATCCCAAATCCGGCAAATCATTCCTGAAGTTTATAAAACAGCGACTGTAGATTTGAAGGAATTTAAAACATACTTAAATCAAGCTCCAAAAAGATTCAGTGTTGAAGCAAGTCAAAATAAAATAATCATAAATTTACCCATGCCCGATGGAACTTTTGAGCAATTTGAAATTCAAGAATCCTCCGTCATGCATCCTGATTTGGCTGCTAAATTTCCACAAATCAAATCCTATTCAGGGCAAGGCATTGATGACCCTTCCGCCTCTCTATCTGGAGATATCTCACATAAAGGCTTTCATGCAGTAATCCGATCAGGAAAGCACAGTACCGTCTATATTGATCCATATGCTATGGGCAATACTAAGGACTATATCATTTATTATCGGAAAGATCTAAAGAATGATTCTCCTAGTGAACATTTTTGTTTGAATGATGAAATAGATCACCCTCAGATTGAGAAACAAAAAGAAGACTTCTCAAACTTGGAAAAAATGGTTAGCAATTGTCAGCTACGAACTTACCGTTTGGCTGTGGCTGCAACAGGAGAATATACAGCCTTTCATGGCGGAACAGTCGCAGGTGGAATGGCAGCTATCAATACACTTGTGTCTGATATTAATAGCATTTGGGAAAGAGATTTTGCAATACATTTCGAACTTGTTGCCAATAATAACCAATTGATCTATACCAACGCAGCTACAGACCCTTACACAAATTCATCTTTCGCTACTATGCTAGGAGAAAATCAAACCAATTGCGACATGGTCATTGGCTCCGCAAATTATGATATTGGACATGTCCTGAGTACTTCAGCTGGAGGTCTAGCATTCCTAAGTATTGTCTGTAATTCAAATTATAAAGCTCAAGGTGTATCTGGGTATCAAAACCCAATAGGTGCCTTTCTCGAATACATATTTTTACATGAAATAGGGCATCAATTTGGTGCTGTACATACACAAAATAATTCATGCGTCCGAGACCTTTCGAGTTCTGTTGAACCAGGAAGTGGATCGACAATTATGAGTTATGCTGGAGCTTGTGCCCCCAATATTCAAAACAATGCTGATGATTACTACCATGGATTCAGTATAAGTCAAATAAAGAATAATCTAATAAATGCCTCTACTGGTAATTGTGCCACAGTAACAACAATTAGCAACAATGCACCGACTATTAATCCGGACTTAAATTATGCCATCCCTGGTGGCACTAAATTTATGTTAGCAGCTGATGCAAATGATGTAAATGGGAATAATAGTCTAACCTATTCTTGGGAACAAATAAACACGGAACCAGGTACCATGCCACCACTTGGTACTAATGCAGTTGGGCCAATGTTTCGGTCTCTGCCTCCAAGTACTGATTCGATTCGCTATTTTCCTAATATTACAGCTATAGTAAATAATGTACAACCCACCTGGGAAGTTTTACCAACTGTCGATCGCAGTATGGATTTTCGAGTAACTGTTCGAGATAATTTTCAAGGTTCAGGTTGTACCGTACAAGATGATGTTAATATAATCGTAGATGGAGATTCTGGGCCATTTACCCTTACTGCTCCTAATATTGCTACTAGCTGGAATGCAGATGCAACTGAAACAGTAACCTGGAACGTAGCAAATACTACAAATGCTCCTATTTTTTGTTCATTTGTAGATATTCTCTTGTCTACAGATGGTGGATTAACCTATCCTATTACACTCGCAAGTCAAGTACCAAATGATGGGCAGCAAGATGTAATCGTCCCCTATCACCCAACCACTACAGCACGGGTTATGGTAAAAGCTTACAAAAGCATCTTCTTTGATATTTCAAATCAAAACTTTACTATTACAGGCACTGAGAATGACTATTTTTTATCAGAACAGCGACAAGAAATCTCTAGCTGTCAACCACAAACAATATACTATGATCTTACTATTGCTGCTTCAGGTACTTTCTCTGGTATGATATCACTTACAGCTTCTGGTCTCCCTTCTGGGGTCACTGCGAGTTTTACTCCAAATTCTATTAATACTTCTGGAACATCTGTCCTCTCATTTCAAAACTTAAATCTACTCGCTCCCGGTAACTACCCTATCACTATTTCTGCTTCTCATTTCGATCCAACTACAGGAATGATTATTAAACAAAAATCGAAACAAGTAAATATACATATTCTCGAGCCTTTGACTCTAAGTATTGATTCATGGATAAATGCAGCTTCAGGAAATAATGGGTCTGTCGACATCTCATTTAATGGCGGTACGCCTCCTTACCAATACGCCTGGAGTAATGGAGCTACGAATCAAAACAATACACAATTACCAGTAGGAACACATAGTATAACCCTTACTGATGCTCATAATTGCTCTGTAAGCGATAGTATAATGCTCTATGACAGGAATATAAGCTTGCATGTTAATGCAGATAAAGCGTTTGCCAGACCTGGAGATACTATTACTTATAATATAACAGTTTCAAGTATTCTCGGTATCACTTTAAATAATGTTTCCGTTAGTAATGTATTACCAAATAATACAAGTTATATATCTGGTGGAATCTTAAATCAAGATACTGTATCTTTTTCATCTATTTCCTTAGCCCCGCTTCAATCGACTAGCCTAACTTTCAAAGTTAGGGTAAACGATAATGTGCCCATAGGTACTACTATTATAAATTCTGCGCAAGCTACTGATGGAATTAGTAGTACTATAGTATACACATCCACTTTCTACGCTAGGACTAAGATAGTAGCAACTTTGCTTCATTTTGATTTAGTCCTTACCGAAGCGGCTTGCAGTGGTGATTCATCTATAGTAACCTTAGTTATTACAGGTGGAACAGGCCCTTATTCCGCAGTATTAAATCATAGTCAACCAATGTTCAGTCTTTCACCTACAATAGCTTTTCCAGTATTACCAGGTACAAATTATTTTGCAGTTTTTGATACAGCAGATTATCAATTTTTTGATGACTCCATAATAGTTCCTGATTTAAATCCACTAGATCTCAACTTTACAGTCACAAATATGAATGGAGGAAACAATGGGGTTATTGACCTTTCCATTAGCGGAGGAGTATCTCCATTTACTTTTACTTGGAGTAATGGAGCAAACACACAAAATCTCAGCGGCCTCGCTGCTGGAGATTATACAGTAACAGTTACAGATGCCAACAATTGTATGAAAAGTGATACCACTACTATTTTTGACGATACTTGTTATGACAATCAACTAACATTAAACATTTTAATGGGGGACCCTACATTCTCCCTTCAATGGTTTGTACAGGATTTGAATGGAGGAACGGTCTTACAAGGGTATGGGCAATTTGAAGATATTATATGTTTACCTAATGGCTGCTACACCTTTTCAATGCTTGATGTAAATGGTACTTTTTGTTGTGACCAAGGAACTGATTGTTGTGATTCAGATATTGGTGATTATTTTTTAATTAATAATACTAATGGCGATACAATCTTCATGAGTAATGGGCAATTTCAATCTTTCGAATCTACTTTTTTTTGTATAAATGATTTACCAACAATTTCTTATTGTAGTTCTTCCGCATCCAGTCAATTATTTGAATGGATTGAAACTGTTCAGATTGGTTCTATAAATCAAACCTCAGGGGAAAGTGGCGGTTATGCAGATTTTACTTCCTTATATACCGTCGCTCATATCGGTGATACGGTATCCCTTTCTTTAACGCCTGGGTTTAGATATGGCCCATATGATGAACATTGGATGGTTTGGGTAGATTATAACCGCGATGGTGATTTCCTAGATCCGAATGAAGAAGTCTTCTCAGCATTTGGGCAAAGCACTGTTGCTGGTTCTTTTATCATCCCTGATAATGTAGTCGTAAGTGATTTGCGTATGCGGGTAAGTATGCAATATAATACCTCCCCTTCTTCTTGTGAAGCCTTTTCTTATGGAGAAGTCGAAGACTATACGCTGGTCATCGCAAGTAGTCCTTCTAATCCTTTTCAAAATGATACGCCTACTGCATTACAAGTCAATTCTGATGTGAAGGATAGTATTGAAAAAAAGGTTGAAGAAAATCAACGGGAATTAGTTGAAAAAACAAACTTAAAAGTTTATCCAAATCCTGTAAAAAATATTTTGCAAATTGATATAACATTGCCGAAAAATACAGAAGGTAATTTAATCATCACTGATATCAATGGTTCGATCATTCAGCATTCTCAAATTATTTCCTCAACGGAATCCAGACAACTGAATGTCCAAAATTTAGCCCTCGGAGTATACTTCGTTCATCTCCTTTCTGATCAAAGTAAAATAACGGAAAAGTTTATCGTGATAAGATAAATGGATATTAGTAGATTAGATAGCTATTAGCTTACATAGCTATCTAATCTACTTTTTCTTCTTTCACATTCATCCCTTCCTTGATTGTCTGCGTAAATACAATTTCAGTAAATCACCAATAAGCCAAATCATTTAATTTTTACCTTTAAGCATATTCCGTTTCTACCTAATAGCTCGTTTATTTTTTATCTTTTCTTTAATTCTAAAATCTAGTTATACCATGAAGTACAAGTTACTTTCTACCTTATTCCTATTTACAATAATAGGTACTTTCAATAATGCGCAAGCGCAGATTAAATCCAATTTTAAAACTTCAAATCAAAAAACAAAGACATTCAACAATCCATGGCAATTTTCATCAGAGCCTGATTCAAAAACATTAAAACAAAAATCCCAAATCCGGCAAATCATTCCCGATGAAACATTTGAACAATTTGAGATTCAAGAATCCTCTATTATGCATTCCGATTTAGTTGCAAAATCCCCACAAATCAAATCCTATTTTGGACAAGAATTCGATGATCTTATAGCTTCTCGATCTGAGGATATCTCACATAAAGGCTTTCATACTGTAAACAAGTCAGTAAAACATATTACCGACTATATTGATCCTTATGCAAGGGGAAATACAAAAGACTATATAGTCAATAACAGTGTGCCTATTGATACTAGCCTTGAAGCTGTGTTTACAGTTGATAAAGAATTTGTCGTACCAGGAGATACGGTCACTTTTAATTTAACACTACTCAACAAAACAGATTCGATCCTAAATAATATTGACGCTCAAGCCTCTTTGCCAATATTTTCAAGTTATTTATCGGGGGGTACATTAAACAATGACACTATCTATTTCTCAACTATTTCATTAAACCCACAACAGTCAATTACTCTATCCTTTCAAGTTCAAGTGAATGGAAATATCCCAAGCGATATTGTTTATAGCTTTGCAAAAACTACACATATAATAAATGGAATTAATACCCAATACAATCAATTTATTAGTAGTAGAATTGTAGAGTCAATCCTTCAGTTAGATGTAAGTATTTTTTCTGAAGCATCTTGTTATGGAGACAGTATCTTCGTCACAGGAGAAATAACAGGAGGATACCCAATAGAATTTGAAAATAATAATTATTATTTATTATATATAAATGATGAGCCAGCAATCGGCGCCACTACTACTATAGCTGTTCTTCCAGTAAATGTAGGAATCAATACTTTTAGAGTTCAAGATCTTGATAATCAAATAGCTTATGATACAATAATAATCTCTCAACCAGACTCCTTAAGTCTCAATATTTCTACCACAAGTATGAACGGAAGTAATAATGGTACGGCAGACCTTACCTTTAGTGGAGGAGTATCTCCACATACTTTTAGTTGGAGTAATGGAGCAAGTACACAAAATCTCAGTGGCCTAGCTGCCGGAGATTATACCGTAACTATTACAGATGCGAATAGTTGTACGAAAAGTGCTACCACCACTATTATTGATAAAACCTGTTATGACCATGAACTAGCATTAAACATTTTAATGGGGGACCCTACATCTACCCTTCAGTGGTTTGTACAGGATATGAATGGAGGAAATGTCTTACAAGGATATGGTCAGTTTGAAGATAACATGTGTTTACCTGTTGGTTGTTACACCTTTTCCATGATTGATATAAATGGTACTTTTTGTTGTGACCAAGGCACTGATTGTTGTGATTCAGATATTGGTGATTATTTTTTAATTGATAATACTAATAATGATACAATCTTCATGAGTAATGGGCAATTTCAATCTTTCGAATCTACTTTTTTTTGTATAAATGATTTACCAACAATTTCTTATTGTAGTTCTTCCGCATCCAGTCAATTATTTGAATGGATTGAAACTGTTCAGATTGGTTCTATAAATCAAACCTCAGGGGAAAATGGTGGTTATGCAGATTTTACTTCCTTATATACCGTCGCTCATATCGGTGATACGGTATCCCTTTCTTTAACGCCTGGGTTTAGATATGGCCCATACGATGAACATTGGAAGGTTTGGGTAGATTATAACCGCGATGGTGATTTCCTAGATCCGAATGAAGAAGTCTTCTCAGCATTTGGGCAAAGCACTGTTGCTGGTTCTTTTATCATCCCTGATTCTGTTGTAGTAAGTGATTTACGTATACGGGTAAGTATGCAATATAATACCCCGTCCGCTTCTTGTGAAGCCTTTTCTTATGGAGAAGTCGAAGACTATACTTTGATCATAGCCAGTAGTTCTTCTAATCCTTTTCAAAATGATGTGCCTGCTGCTTTACAAGTCAATTCTGATCTGAATGATCGTATTGAAAAAAGAGATGAAGAAAATCAAGTGGAATTAGTTCAAAAAACAAGCCTTAAAGTTTATCCAAATCCTGTAAAAGATATTTTACAAATTGATATCACATTGCCGGATAACACCCAAGGAAATTTAATCATCACCGACATCAACGGTTCGATCATTCAACCTTCTCAAATTATTTCGACAACTGAATCTAGACGCTTGAATGTTCAAAATTTAGCTTCAGGGATTTATTTTGTACACTTCCTTTCTGATCATAGTAAAATAACGGAAAAATTTATTGTCATTAGATAAACGGATATTTGTAGATTAGATAGCTACGTGTACTAATAGTTATCTAATCTACTTTTTCTTCTTTCGTATTTACCCCTATTTCAATTGTCTGCGTAAATACAATTTCAACAAATCACCAATGAATCAAGCCATTTAATTTTTATCTTCAAGTATATTCCGTTCTTACCTAATAGCTAGTTTATTCTTTCTTTAATTCTAAAATCTAGTTATAACATGAAGTACAAGCTACTTTCTATCTTATTCCTTTTTACAAAAATAAGTGTTTTCAATAAGGCGCAAGCCCAGATTAAATCTAATTTAAAACCAAAAATATTCAATAATCCGTGGCACTTTTCATCAGAATCCGATTCAAAAACATTAAAACAAAAATCTCACATCCGACAAATCATTCCTGAAGTTTATAAATCCACACTTCAGCTATTTCTATAGTTCAACTAAGTACAGCGTAAATTAAGTAGTGTTCGTTTATGGCTAATGAATTTTTAATCTAATCAAGGAGCACCCGGAACCTGATAGCCTTAACTACTTTATCCCTAAAGCCTTTCAAACTCAAGAATCCTATTGGTCACTCTGAGTGTATTTAATTATTTTTTAATCAATTAAAACCCTTTAAAACATGAAATTAATCAAATTACTAATTTTCTTGATGATCCCTTCTCTGGTGATCGCCCAAAATCAGGTATTTGAAAAAGTACAAAAAACTAAATCTACGACAACTAGTACTCAGTTTAATTTAGTAAAAATTGCTCCTTCTAAATTTATGACTCCTGCAATTAAAGCAGAAGTATCGAATGGCTTATTATTAGACCTCAATTTTAAGGCAATTAGTCAATTACGAGCTGACAAACCAGAATTTGTACAGCTTAATTTACCCCTTCCTAACCAAACTGAAATTACAGTTGATTTGGTTAAAAATAAAGTACTCTCCGAAGATTTTATCCTTAGACAAAGTTCTAATATAAGTCGCTACATCAAATATGATGCTGGCGAATATTACCATGGTGTGATCAGTGGTGATCCTAACACCTTAGTTGCAATCAGCATTTTCAATGATGAAATCAACGGAATGATTATGACTGACGATGGCAATTTTGTTCTAGGAAAAATTGCGGGAACAAATCAGCATATCATTTATGATGACACTGATTTAATTAATCCGATTGGATTAGATTGTGAAACAGAAGATGATGGTGAAGGCTATCATCCTAGCGAATTAGAATTTGAAGGCCAACGAACTGTTGGCGATTGTATACGAGTCTATATTGAAATAGATGATGATATCGTTACTCAAAAAGGTGGCACTGCTCATGCAACCAACTATATCACAGGAATGTTTAATGAGTCTATCACACTTTTTGCAAATGATGGTCTCACCTTGATTATATCTGAGATTCTTGCATGGGACACACCTGCTCCTTATCTTGGAAGTACTTCAACAGGTACGCTTTTTTCTTACATAAGCAACACCGATACGTTTAATGGTGATTTAAGCCATTTAGTCTCTTACCAAAATAATGGTGGAGTCGCTGCTGGAGTCGGTGGTATTTGTAATTCAAATCCTGATCTTAGCAAGTGTTTTAGTAGTGTTGATGCTTCATATAATATCGTTCCTCAATATTCATGGTCTGTATTTGTTATTACACATGAGATGGGTCACTTGCTCGGATCAAGCCATACGCATGACTGTGTTTGGAATGGTAATAATACGGCTATTGATGGTTGTGCAGGAGCAACAGGAGGTAGTTGTTCACTTCCAGCTAATCCACCTGATGGAGGAACAATCATGAGTTACTGTCATTGGACTACAGGTATTAATTTTAACCTTGGCTTTGGTCCTCAGCCTCAAGCCGTTCTTTTAAATACAGTAAATAATACAACTTGTACTTCTCCTTGTGCTCCATGTTATGGTAATGAAATTACAATTTCTATCAATCCTACAAATATGAACGGAGGAAACAATGGAGCTATTGACCTTACTGTTAATGGTGGAGTGCCTCCATATACTTATGATTGGAGTAATGGAGGAAATACACAAAATCTCAGTGGCCTAGCTGCTGGAGATTATACCGTGACGGTGACGGATCCTAATAATTGTACGAAAAGTACCACTGCGACTATCATTGATGAAACCTGTTATGGCCATGAACTAGCATTAAACATTTTAATGGGGGACCCTACATTCACCCTTCAGTGGTTTGTACAGGATATAAATGGAGAAACTGTCTTACAAGGGTATGGTCAGTTTGAAGATAGCATGTGTTTACCTAGTGGCTGCTACACCTTTTCAATGCTTGATGTAAATGGTATCTTTTGTTGTGACCAAGGAACTGATTGTTGTGATTCAGATATTGGTGATTATTTTTTAGTTAATAATTCTAATGGTGATACAATCTTTACGAGTAATGGACAATTCCAATCTTTCGAATCCACTTTTTTTTGTATAAGTCCCATAAACCTCAATTTTACAGTTACAAATATGAATGGAGGAAATAATGGGGCTATTGATCTTACTGTCAACGGAGGTCTACCTCCATATACTTATATGTGGAGTAATGGAGCGAGCACTCAAAATCTCAGTGACCTAGCTGCTGGAGATTATACCGTGACGGTGACAGATGCTAATAATTATATAAAAAGTGGCACTACTACTATTTTTGACGATACTTGTTATGACCATGAACTAGCATTAAACATTTTAATGGGGGACCCTACATCTACCCTTCAGTGGTTTGTACAGGATATGAATGGAGGAACTGTCTTGCAAGGATATGGTCAGTTTGAAGATAACATGTGTTTACCTGTTGGTTGTTACACCTTTTCCATGATTGATATAAATGGTACTTTTTGTTGTGACCAAGGCACTGATTGTTGTGATTCAGATATTGGTGATTATTTTTTAATTGATAATACTAATAATGATACAATCTTCATGAGTAATGGGCAATTTCAATCTTTCGAATCTACTTTTTTTTGTATAAATGATTTACCAACAATTTCTTATTGTAGTTCTTCCGCATCCAGTCAATTATTTGAATGGATTGAAACTGTTCAGATTGGTTCTATAAATCAAACCTCAGGGGAAAATGGTGGTTATGCAGATTTTACTTCCCTAAGTCCAGTTAATAGTACCGGTGATACTATAAATACAATTGCTAGTATCGGTGATACGGTATCCCTTTCTTTAACGCCTGGGTTTAGATATGACCCATACGATGAACATTGGAAGGTTTGGGTAGATTATAACCGCGATGGTGATTTCCTAGATCCGAATGAAGAAGTCTTCTCAGCATTTGGGCAAAGCACTGTTTCTGGTTCTTTTATCATCCCTGATTCTGTTGTAGTAAGTGATTTACGTATACGGGTAAGTATGCAATATAATACCCCGTCCGCTTCTTGTGAAGCCTTTTCTTATGGAGAAGTCGAAGACTATACTTTGATCATAGCCAGTAGTTCTTCTAATCCTTTTCAAAATGATGTGCCTGCTGCTTTACAAGTCAATTCTGATCTGAATGATCGTATTGAAAAAAGAGATGAAGAAAGTCAAGTGGAATTAGTTCAAAAAACAAGCCTTAAAGTTTATCCTAATCCTGTAAAAGATATTTTACAAATTGATATCACATTGCCGGATAACACCCAAGGAAATTTAATCATCACCGACATCAACGGTTCGATCATTCAACCTTCTCAAATTATTTCGACAACTGAATCTAGACGCTTGAATGTTCAAAATTTAGCTTCAGGGATTTATTTTGTACACTTCCTTTCTGATCATAGTAAAATAACGGAAAAGTTTATTGTCATTAGATAGTGGGATTAAGATTAGATGTAGGTTAGATAGCTGTATACGTATCTAACTTACATCTTCTTCTTTGATTTTATTTGCCTAGTGTATTTAATTATTTTTTAATCAATTTATACCCTTTAAAAACATGAAATTAATCAAATTATTAATTTTCTTGATGATCCCTTCTCTGGTGATCGCCCAAAGTCAAATATTTGAAAAAGTACAAAAAACAAAATCCACCACAAGTAGTGCTGAATTCAATTTAGTAAAACCCGCTCCTTCTAAATTTATGACTCCTGCAATTAAAGCAGAAGTATCGAATGGCTTATTATTAGACCTCAATTTTAAGGCAATTAGTCAATTACGAGCTGACAAACCAGAATTTGTACAGCTTAGTTTACCCCTTCCTAACCAAATTGAAATTACAGTTGATTTGGTTAAAAATAAAGTGCTCTCCGAAGATTTTATCCTTAGACAAAGTTCTAATGTAAGCAGCCATATCAAATTCGATGCAGGTGAATATTACCATGGTGTAATCAGTAATGATCCGAATACTCTTGTTGCAATCAGTGTTTTCAATGATGAAATCAACGGAATGATTATGACTGACAATGGCAATTTTGTTCTAGGAAAAGTTGCGGGAACCAATAAACATATCATTTATGATGATGCTGATTTAACTAATCCTATTGGATTAGATTGTGAAATGGAAGATGATGGTGAAGCTTATCATCCAAGTGAACTTGAATTTGAAGGAAGCCGAGCTGTTGGCGATTGTATACGAGTCTATATTGAAATAGATGATGATATCGTTACTCAAAAAGGAGGTACTACAGCAGCTACCAACTATATCACGGGTATGTTTAATGAGGCTATTACTCTTTATGCAAATGATGGTCTAACCATGATTATCTCTGAAATCCTTGCATGGAATACACCTGCTCCATATTCTGGAAATCATTCATATCTAATGCTTCATTCTTATCAAACACACACCGGTACTTTTAATGGTGACCTTAGTCATTTAGTATCTTACCAGGCTAGCGGTGGAATCGCTGCTGGATTTAGTGGCGTTTGTAATTCAACCCCTGATAGTAGTAAATGTTTCAGTAGTGTTGATGATTTCTATAATATCGTTCCTCAATATTCATGGTCTGTAGTACTTATTACCCATGAGATGGGTCACTTGATCGGATCAAGGCATACGCATGCCTGTGTCTGGAATGGTAATAATACTGCGATTGATGGTTGTTCAGGGTTTACAGAAGGTAGTTGTTCGCTTCCAAGCAGTCCACCTAACGGTGGAACAATCATGAGTTACTGTCATTGGACTACAGGTATTAATTTTAACCTTGGCTTTGGCCCTCAGCCTCAAGCAGTTCTATTAAATACAGTAAATAATGCAACTTGTACTTCTCCTTGTGTCCCATGTTATGGTAATGAAATTATAATTTCTCTTAATCCTACAAATATGAACGGAGGAAACAACGGGGCTATAGACCTTACTCTTAATGGTGGTGTCCTTCCATATACTTATGATTGGAGTAATGGAGAAAATACACAAAATCTCAGTGGCCTTGCTGCTGGAGATTATACCGTGATGGTTACAGATGCAAACAGTTGTACAAAAAGTGCTACTACGACTATCATTGATGAAACCTGCTATGGACAGGAATTAACATTAAACATTTTAATGGGGGACTCTACATCCACCCTTCAATGGTTAGTACAAGATATGAATGGAGAAACTGTCTTACAAGGGGATGGTCAGTTTGAAGATATCATATGTTTACCTAGTGATTGCTACACCTTTTCCATGATTGATTTAAATGGCGCTTTTTGTTGTGACCAAGGCACTGATTGTTGTGATTCAGATATTGGTGATTATTTTTTAGTTAATAATATTACTAATGATACAATCTTCATGAGTAATGGGCAATTTCAATCTTTCGAATCCACTTTTTTTTGTACAAATAATTTCCCATCAATTTCTTATTGTAGTTCTTCCGCATCCAGTCAATTATTTGAATGGATTGAAACTGTTCAGATTGGTTCTATAAATCAAACCTCAGGTGAAAGTGGCGAATATGCAGATTTTACTTTCTTATATACCCTTGCTCATATCGGTGATACGGTATCTCTTTCTTTAACGCCTGGGTTTAGATATGGCCCATACGATGAACACTGGAAGGTTTGGGTAGATTATAACCGCGATGGTGATTTCCTAGATCCGAATGAAGAAGTCTTCTCAGCATTTGGGCAAAGCACTGTTGCTGGTTCTTTCATTATTCCTGATTCTATTGCAGTAAGTGATTTACGGATGCGGGTAAGTATGCAATACAATACTCCCCCTTCTCCATGTGAAGCTTTTTCTTATGGAGAAGTCGAAGACTATTCGCTGATCATCGCAAATAGTCCTTCTAATCCTTTTCAAAATGATACGCCTGCTGCATTACAAGTCAATTCTGATCTGAATGATCATATTGAAAAAAAGGTTGAAGAAAATCGGCGCGAATTAGCTAAAAAAACAAACTTAAAAGTTTATCCTAATCCAGTAAAAGATATTTTACAAATTGATATCACATTGCCAGAAAATACAGAAGGAAATTTAATCATCACCGATATCAACGGTTCGATCATTCAGCATTCTCAAATTATTTCCTCAACGGAATCCAGACAATTGAATGTCCAAAATTTAGCCCTCGGAGTATACTTCGTTCATCTCCTTTCTGATCAAAGTAATATAACGGAAAAGTTTATTGTCATTAGATAAACGGATATTTATAGATTATGTGAGTTATATAGTTAAACAACCATATAACTCACATAACTAATATAACCCTACCGCCATTTCGCAGTGCTAATCATTGCCCTAGGGTAATCCGCACCAATTTTTATATGACAAATATTTTGTTCTTCTTCAGAAAGCAAATCTGGTTGGTGAATCTTTTCTTTAGGAATTTCGGCAAGTTCAGGAAGCCAATGTCTAACATAGTCTCCGTTTGGATCGTATTTTCGAGCTTGAGATAGTATATTAAAGTATCGGTTTTCACGAGGATCGCTACCAACACCCGCTATATAATTCCAATTTCCCCAATTACTACAAGGGTCGTAATCAATCAACTGGCTCTCAAAATATTCCGCGCCCATTTGCCAATTGACTTTTAGATCTTTCACTAAAAAACTAGCTACATTTTGGCGTCCGCGATTGGACATAAACCCTGTCGCAGCTAATTCCCGCATATTCGCATCAATCAGGGGTACACCAGTACGCCCTTCAATCCAAAGGTTCAATAAATGAGTATCGTTTTTAAGCGTAGTATTTATTTTCTTAAGCGTTCCTCCTTTAAGAAAAATTTGATTGCCGTGTTTTTTAGCCATCAACCGAAAGAAATCCCGCCAAAGTAATTCAAAGAAAATCCAATAAGTAGATTTATTTTCTCCTCGTTCTGATTCATACCTTTTTAATTCATAATAAATCATTTTGGGAGATAAGCATCCCTGAGCCAACCAAGGAGAAAATTTAGTAGAATAATCTCCACCCATCAACTCATTTCTAGTATCATAATAGTCCTTAGCCAAATCCGATTCCCAAAGATAGTACTTCAGCCTTTTTAGTCCTTCTTTTTCACCGCCTAGGCAAGTGAACTTTGATCTTTGATCATTTTCAAATTCTGGTATACCTAGTGTCAGCAAATCTGGTACTTCTCCTGGATCAACCTGAATACTTCTTGGATTAAAATGCTCTCTTGGACTTGGAAGAGGTGCTCTAATTGGAACAATTCGTTCTACCTCCTTTCTAAAAGTAGAAAAAACATCAGGGCAATGCGTCACCGGAAAAGGTAAATCCTGAGTATAATAAAGCATTTTGCCCCTGGAATAAATGATCTCTTGCCCAATAGACCATAATTTTTGTTCTAAAGCATCTTGAACTAGTACTTCATCTCTGGTTCGTTCTCGATTACAAAATACCCAGCTTGATTTTATTTGTCTGGCTAGTTCAAAGATTTCCTCTTCTGGCTTACCGATTCGTATAATTAATTCACTTCCAAGTTTTCGAAGTGAAGATCGCAAGTCTTTGACAGCATCTATAATAAACTTAGTCCGATACTTTCCTGTCTTTGGAAACCCGTATTTTGTAGTTCCTGTAAACAATCGATCATCAAAGACATAAATAGGAAACACTTCTTCCCCACTCTTAATAGCATCTGTCAGTGCTTCATTATCATGAAGTCTCAAATCTTGACGAAACCATATTATGACACGTTGGCGTTTCATAATTGAAATTTAACTGAATAAATAACTTTTACGGAGGAATCTGCTTTTCTCATATCTTACTTAATAACAACTCTCTCTCACTCTTGTTTTCTAATTATAGCACAAAAATAGTTTAATAATATTTTCTTGACGAACAATTCTAAGAATTAATTCACCTCGATAGCTTATATTTGTCGCTCTCAAAACTTTAGATAAATTCAATTGTTCATCATTGGAATAAAACGCCTACTAAACTATGAAATTATTATTTTTGATCGTTCCTTTAATTCTCCTTTTAGGCTGTGATAGTCCTGAAGCTCAAGTTAAACGACTGGAAAAAGAAGTCATCAAGATCCACGATGAAGTGATGCCGAAAAACATAGACATAAATAGAGTCAACAGGCAACTTAAAAAGATGGTAAAAGACAGCTTAATTAATGATTCTATACTTAATAATGTAAAAGATCAAATATTTCAACTTACTAAAGCTGAAGATTCTATGAACAAATGGATGGTAGAATATAAATCTCCTTCTAGAGATATGCCTTTTGAACAGACAATGGAATATTTGAATAAAGAGAAAGTAAAGATCACTCAAGTGAAAGAGCTGATGCTTTCCAGCCTGGAAAATGGAAATAAATTGCTCGAAGCATTAAAAAAAAGTAAATAGTTCCAACATTCAATCCTTTTAACCTTAATCAAAGACTATGCGATTCTTTCTTTCTTTCTTATTCCTTACAATTGTTTTTGCTTCTTGTGTAACTGATAATTTGAAAAGTTCAGATGATCCATTACCAATACTTGGTTTTAAAGATACAGATACCAATGGTAATACTATTTATCATACTGTTCCTGATTTTAGCTTTATCGACCAGGATAGTAATGAAATCACCAATAATACCTTTAAAGGAAAAGCCTATATTGCTGATTTCTTTTTTATTCATTGCCCTTCTATTTGTCCGAAGGTAAAAGCTCAGATGATGCGGATTTATGAAGCCTATGAAGATAAGGACGATTTGTACCTACTATCTCATACCCTCGATACGAAAAACGATACTATTCCTGCCTTAAAAGCTTATGCAGATAAACTGGAAGTCGATTCAAAAAAATGGCATTTTGTCACAGGTGATCATGATTTGATTTATTCAATAGCAGATGATTATTTTGTTGCCGCATTAGTCAATGAAGATGCTCCTGGAGGATTTGACCATTCTGGAAGAATTATATTAGTTGATGAAAAACGTCATATTAGAGCATTTGCAGAAGGTACAGACCCTAAATCTGTTGACAAGTTTCTGATTGACATTGAAAAATTACTAAATGAAAAAAATTAGTTTCTTCTTCTTTTCAATGTTATTGGCTTTTCTAATATCTAATTGTGAATATCAACCTTATTCACAAGGAAAGACACTATATGAAGTTCATTGTGCCAATTGTCATATGGAAGATGGTATTGGTCTAAGAGGTTTAATCCCTCCTTTAGCTCATTCAGATTTTTTAGAAAAAAACCAAACTATGCTTCCATGTTTGCTCAAAAATGGAATAAAAGGACCAATTGAAGTCAATGGAAAGATCTATGATACAGAGATGATTGGCATCAAAACCCTCAATGATGTACAGATCAACAATATCATTAACTACATCAATCATTCCTGGGGAAATAACTATGGTGTTTCTAATATCAAAAAAGTAGAAATACAACTAAAAGAATGCAATTCAAAATAAGTATCATTCCTATTTTTTGGTTCTTTGACAAATCCCGTGTTTGAGACAAAGCCATAAGCAAGATCAAGGCTTCCCTTAGTCGCTTTTGATCTTATTTACGGCTTGTCCATGGGAGTTGTCAAAGAACGTTTTTTTTTACAATTCTGATGAATCCCTAAGTAATCTCTGCTCTAATAATAGCTTTTATCTTGTTTTGCCTTAAATCTGACAGGATTTAAGTGATATTTTAATGCATAGTTTTAAAAAGTATGTATTTTGAGCTGTTATTATATGAGGATACTCTTTCCCATTTACCAGCAAACTAAATTCAGGTTCAGATGAAAAAATGCTTTACTTTTGTTTTTTTACTTTTTACAATTAGTTTATTTGCACAACCGATCAATGATGATTGTTCTGGAATAATAGATTTAGGTGTCGTTCCTTTTTGTCCAGACGATATGTTCTTCACTAATTTAAACGCTACCGAGACAGACATTGGCAATGATAATATCCCTTTGCCCGGTGCTTGTGGTAATAACGATATTACTTTTGTAGGTAACGATGTTTGGTTTCAATTTACTACAAGTGATACGATTACAGATTATACCATTACGGTTACGGGTATAACAGATGGCATGGGCTCAGATCCAATGTCTAATCCACAAATCATGATATATCGTGGAGATTGTAATTTTGATGATTTGGCACTACTCACCTGTGGTTCTGCTGATGATGGCGAAAGTGTTCTTGAAGTAGATGCCCTTGACCTTGACCCGAATGAAGTTTATTTTATTAGAATCAATGATTGGTCTGCAACTGCAACGCCAAACTGGGGCTCTTTCATTCTTTGTATCGATGAAATAGATCCAATCAATACCATCGACGAAGACGGTTCTAATGCCTGTTCTGGTGTCCTTTTCGATACAGGTGGACCAGACGGAGATTATAGTGGCAATGAAAATAATACATTTACCATTTGCCCTCCTTTTGGTCAAAATGCTTGTATTACATTTAATCTTGAGTATTATAACTTAGAAAATACTAACGACCAAATCATTTTCTATGATGGTCCTGATACAGGATCACCTCAAATTGGAAATGTTGATGGACTGAATAATGGTACAAACTCTGGCGGTGTTTGTTATACAGT
>CBDICS010000059.1:0-30456 GCA_965277415.1 Saprospiraceae bacterium | reverse complement strand
TGTGTTAGCTCCTAATCATCTGGGAAGCTACTTTTTTAATTTGAATATAAGTCAAGCTTTATCTAGATATTCCGTCTTGGCCGGACATTACCTCTTTCCCACTAATCCATTAGAACTCTCTAAAAAGAAACTAAGAAAAAGGTATCAGCTAACTTTAGAAAATCAAACAGATCAATTAATCGTTATTTCTTTTGAACCAAGAAGAGATAAATCGAAGTTTTTTAAAGGAAAAATCTGGATTGATAAATTTGATAATTCTTTATTGGCTATCGAACTTAAATCGGATGATAAAGATCAAAAACTTTTTCAAGGAATTGGTCTAAGCAGAATTAAAAATATAAATTACACATTAAAATTTTCCTTCCAAAAGAAAAATGATAATACTGTTCTAAGTTTTATAAAACTCAATTATGATGCGGAGGTAGTGAGTGCCAACTCCTTTGAGAAAGAGAATGATTCTTTGAAAATTTTAGATATAAGCTCTCAAAGTATAATTCATTTATTTGATCATAATTCTACTTTTATCCTGCCATTTTTCGAAACGCCTGAAGATATTTCTGATTACAGACTATTTACTATTCCTCCCCAAAATGATACCATCTGGGAAAAGCTTCAAAAATTGAATCAAATAAAGCTAACTAAAGAAGAGTATGTTGTTAAAAATGATATTCAACAAAGAGGAAAAACGTTTAAAGATAATGTGTTTCTAAATGAAAAATTCTTTGAGCATAATTATACGAGATGGGATAAAAAGGGTAGGGTTACTATTAAAAAGAAAAAGAAGAAACAAAATCAAAATACTGAGATGGTTTTTACGAGGGAAGGTTTGATTAATCAGCCTCAAAATTTTTCGCTGGATCAATTGAAACTGGATATCAAATTGTATTTGGATATTAATTCATCTGGTAAAGATTTAGTTTATGAAAGTAGCACGATCCTAGATGTTTTCAATTCTTATAATTACCTGGATGAATCTGTTGCTCTGAATTGTTATGTCAATATTTATTTTGATATAGGAGAAGTTTTTAGAAGAAAGTTGGTGGAAAGAATAGAAAAATCTGATAAATCTGTAAAAAGTATTCAAACTATCTACGATAAAACCATAGATGAAATGGATATGAAGCACAATTTATTGATTAAAGAAGCTTTTGCAGGCCGGAATATCGATCAATTAGAAGAGTGGAATAGATATATCCTTAAAGAATTAGGGCTTAATAATTTTGAACTGATTGGTTTTGATAAAGACTCTGATCAAATTAAACAAAATGTAAAACATAATTAGGGCATAGTCCGTGTCCCTTAGCCCTCAGAAGCGAAAAAAACATTTGATTCATATAATTATTCGAATATTGAGAATGAAATTTAATAATTGGATTCAATTAAATAATGACATATTTTGAAAAGTACAATATATATATTCATCTTGATTTTTGTCTTTATCAATTGCAAAAACGATAGAAAATCTCATATAATTGAAGGTGCAACAGGATTTAATCCTTGGGTTTTCGAAAGTTTTTACGATATGAATGATTCTTTGACTAAAGTTCTAAAAGATTCTTTTGAGATTATTCTTAACTCTAATCCCACCGATGCCTATCTTAAGAAGGATATTGAAACGTATAATTATCTCAAAGAAAGCGATTTATTAGATAAGCCATGTAAGCTATTTTCAACAGATGATGGAATAATTAGAGTTTATTTTAATGAAAGCGACTATGCAAAAGTTAAACATTCAATCTGGAATTCAATTGATGGGGTAGAGGAAAAACTTACCTATTTTACAATGAATTTAGAACTAAAGAAAGAAGGTGATTTTGAAAGGGATGCTATATATAAATGTAGAGAAATATTAGATTTTGAATATAGAGAAATAGAAGACGACTCTATGGAGATAGAAGTAGATCTTATAATGAATTTGAGGCCTTATAGTTTCAAAGAAATTGACATTCTATACCAAAAGCATAAATTATCAAAACTTAGTCATTTAGAAATAGATTCTATTTTTCCGCATGTAAAAAATTACATTGGAGATCTGGAAAATGGATACAATCCTTTTGAGCTATATGAAAATGTAGATATCCAGCATCTTAAAACGGATACTTCTGAAATTTTGAATTTTTTAAAAGAGATTAACCTTATGTATAATAGATAATCTAATAAATAAAGTTTTCCATGTGAGTAATAATGATCTCTACAACAAAATTCTCACAAATCTAAGCCAAATTCCTTTCTTACAATTACCATAGGTTTATTACCTTTGCGGCATTATGTCTAGAAAACAAATCTTACATTATGGGCTTTGGGGCGTCCTTATTTTAGGGATGGTGACAGAACTGGCTTTACAAACCTTTTGGCAAAATAAGTTTGGCATTTATAAAAGCCCTGTGATCTGGATAATTGCTGGTATTTCTGTTTCCTTAGCAGCATTTGGATTAGTTGGCTTTAAGCAGCCTACTGTACCTTTAAACAAAGGGAATCAGGTACTTCGCCGATTGAATTGGAATCCGATGCTAAAGTATTTGACATTTGTGTTGTTATTTGCCCTCGGAGCTTATTGGTGTGGAAACTTCCTGGATAATATATTTGAGCGAATTCCTGTTGATGCTAAACTTTCTGACATCATACCGTCTTTGGAAATGTATGTTCAAAGGCTATTAAATGGTGAGCAAGTTTATCGACCGCTTCCATTTGATGGCTATAGCGTTGATCCTACTTATTTCCCATTGCTATGGGCTCCTTATATCTTTTCAGACTTACTTCAAATTGATTATCGTTGGACGGCTTATGGCGTCTTTTTAATTGCAATCTTTCTATATCAGTTAAAACTCCTCAAACAGGATATCCCCATTTTTGAAGTTTTGGTTAAAATGTCTATACCATTTGTGTGGTTGTACGTGTTTACCCAATTTGCATCAGGAACTTTAGGAATGGCCGTAGAATTACTTCCTATTGGATTTTACCTTTTATTGACCTTGAGTATCTTTAATAAGCGACCCTGGCTTATGGCTATTGGGATTTTACTCTGTTTGCTTTCTCGATATGCCTTTACTTTTTGGTTGCCCGTTTATCTATTGATATACTGGATAGAATATGGATTTAAAAATGTATTCCAAGTATCCTTTTATGTATTGCTTGGAGTGATTGGTTTATATGTGCTTCCTTTTTTATCAAAAGATTGGATGATACTGAAAAAGGGATTGGACTATTATGAAAAAACAGCCGTTGGACAATGGGAAACACAACCTTGGCAGGCTGAAGGCGCTAAACCTTTTCATTTGATTCAAGGATTAAGTGTCGCTGTTTATTTTTATGATTATCAAAAATATACCGTTCCTGATCGTTTATCTTTCAATCGGAAAGTTCATATTACTGTTTGTGGGATCACTGCAATTTTACTCCTCTTGGGTTATTTCTTTTTTAGAAAAAAAGGATTGAATACAAAGATATATTTGATAATAGGGCTGAAGCTTTACCTGGTGATTTTCTATGGGTTTTTCTATGTCCCTTTTAGCTATTTATTTAAGATTCCTTTATTCTTGTCGATTCCTATATTGTATAATATTCCTTTCTTTTCGAAGAAGAGGCTTTAGGGTGCTTGTTCCTTCGGAACTTGTGATCAATCCTTTGGATTTTGTGATCGCTTTGCTTGTGATTGTTCCTTCGGAACATGTGATCATCCTTCGGATTATGGCGCTTTTACAAATTTTCCAGCATGAACCAATTCGCCATTTTTCAATTGAAAAGTATAAACTCCAGCAGCTAGATGTTCAACATTTATTTCAAAAATATTGGTATCATATTGACCTTCTAAAACCTTAGCACCTTTCGTATCATAGACTTCCAAAAACATATTTTCAAAAACTTCTTTGATTTCAAAGTTAAGCTTAGAACTTACAGGATTCGGATATAAAATAATTTCCGGCTGAGCAGGCCAAAGGATTCTGAGTTCTGAAGAAAATTCATAAGTGCCATCGGACTTAAAGGCTTTCAGGCGATAGTTGTTATAACCAGCAATGGGGGAATTATCAAGATGAAGGTACATCGTATTTGAACCAGAGGGTAAGATGTTTGCAATACTTTGGATACCTTGCGAACTGATCTTTTGCAATTCAAAATAAGATAAATCAAATTCAAGTTCTGTTTCCCACTCTAATACAATATGATCTTCTTCAGCATGACCTTCCCATTTTTTTAATACAAAAAAAGGATCGCCACAATAAGGAAATAGATCAATCGTATCACTTCCAATCAGTCCCGCCTCATCTGTTACTTTAAGCTGAATTTGATACCAATAATTTTCATCATTACAGCCGATTGGTTCAATTAAAGTATTCGTAGTTTTTTGATTTACAGGAGGTTCTGCATGTTCATGCACGTTGTGCTTTAAAATGGTGGTCCAAGAATAGTCTAGTTGACCATCACTATGTTCGAGGTCTGTAACATCAGCCGCTAATGGTAAAATACTGTAGCCATTGATACTATAATAACTGCCATCTTCAATGCTTGTAATGTTAACCAGGGGAGGCGTATTATTTAAGGAAATGATAAAGGACGCTGATCCTGTTGCTCCAAGTTCATCCGTGACAGTAAGGATACATTCATAGGATTGAGGATTACTATTTGGAGCTGTGAATGTGTGATTTGGATTTTTAAGTATTGAAGTATTGCCATCACCAAAATCCCAAAAATAACTTAGGACACTTGCTTCTGGGTCAAAGGATTCTTCTGCATTAAAATTAACCTCTAAAGGACTAGAACCATATTGTACATCGTATTTCGCAAGGGCAACAGGCGGATTGTTTCCACCATAGCAGATCTGATTTACTCTACTGTGAAAACCAATATACCAGATACATCCATTCTTAGGATGGACCGCTAAATCAAGTACATAAGCACTACTGCCATGAAAAGGCTCTATGCCGTGTAGTTCATCATTCTCATCAAAATCCATAGATCTGATCCAAAAAGAATAATCAGCATGGAAATAACGACCTCGATAAGCTTCTGGAAAATTATCTCCATCATAAAACAAACCAGCTACACTACTGTATCCACTAAATGGTTGGCTTTGGAATGGAGCATTAGGATCACTTAAGTTTAAAGCTTCTAATTCGCCATCTGTATTGAAATTTGGAATATATGTCCTTGCAGGCGGATTGCTGAGTTTGTTGGTATACATCAATTTAGGATACGCATGATCAAAAGTTAAGGACTCATCAATTTGTATATCCGGGTTACATGGATTAGGAAAACTATTAGATTGATTTTGTAATGCTTGTTTGGTAAGATCCTGAAAATCAAAATATTCAGACATACATTCATCTGTTTCGAATAAGGGATTGGGTGCATCAGGATTCACACGATTTGTTTGCCAAAACACGGAATATTTAGTAACCCCTTCGAAAAAAGGATGCCCAAAATTCATCGCCGGCTGATCACAAACGCTTAATTCTTCCCATTTAGATCCACCAACATCGCCAATGTAAAGCGTACCGGGTAGTCCATCATCTGGATTATGACTGCCTGTATTGGGCTTAATAATAAATCGGAAAGGATTTCTTAATCCTAAAGCATATACCCTGGATCTTGCTGATCTTGGATTGTTGGAATCATACCAGGGGTTACTGGCAATGCCATCACCAGTTTCAGGATCAATTCGAAGGATTTTACCATTCAATACATCAATCATTTGTGAGCGTAATGAACCTACATCTTCTTTAGGTTTTAAAATATTATCATCCAGTGCTTGTTGGAAATAAGTACCTGGGTCACTTCCAAAATCATCAGACAAAAAGCTTCCGGAATCACCAGTAGAGGCTAATAAGGTTCCATCTGTTCCAAAAACCAATGAACCAACTCCATGAGAGGCAATCAATATAGGGATTCCAGTTTCTTTTGTTTCTCCTATTAGCACCTTTCGACTACTTTCGATTGTGGTATTTAAATCCGTGGCAGGGTTAGCTTGAAAACGAGTAATTCGACCAATAGTGGCCTGATTGGTAAGTGTAGAATCCGGATCATAAGTATTAGTACTATAATGCATAAGGTAATGCCGATCTACTACATAAAGCATATAAAAATAACCATTTTGTAAAAAATCCGGATCAAGCGCAAAACCCAAACAACCATGATCTCCCCAATGGCCTACTTCTTCAGAAATATCGATCAAGGGCTCTGTACGTTTGACACCACTACTATCGATAACATGAACGACTCCGTTTCTTTCCCAGACAAAGGCTCTTCCTGTATTATCAAATCGGATACCAACAGGACGATAAATCTCATTGGTAATAGACGATTCACTAAAGTCACTTATCAATTGTGCAAAGAGACTGAACTGTGTTATTAAGCTTACAAAGAGTATTAATATTTTCTTAGTCATATTGCTCATATTATTTTAGTCCATTAATAGTCCCCCCCTTTGTGAAACTTTGTGTCCAAAAACATTAATCAAAGATTATTTAGCTTTATAACACTTCCATGAAAGGTCGAAAGCCCATTTTTAATCTGAAAATAGTAGACGCCATTTGCTAATGTCCTTATCGATATAGATTGCTCTATACCATCCATGACATCGTCTATCCAGGAT
This sequence comes from Saprospiraceae bacterium, assembly GCA_965277415.1. Taxonomy (GTDB): domain Bacteria; phylum Bacteroidota; class Bacteroidia; order Chitinophagales; family Saprospiraceae; genus JAHDHW01. The sequence continues at coordinate 23,867 of CBDICS010000059.1, read as the reverse complement.
TCGCTAAGGAGTAATTTACCACTTGCGTCAAAAAGATCAAATTCTATTTGCCCCAAACTTTCTACAACATTAATATTTAGAATACCAAAAGTAGGATTTGGAAAAACACTATACTCGACTTCCCCGGGAAATTCAAGGCTTATCTTATTCGAATAATCGTAAGTGTCATCGTTTTTTATAATGACAATACGGTACTTATTAGTCCCCCATATAGGATTATTATCTTCAAATGTATAAGTAGAATTACTAGTGGCCTCAAGATGCCCAATCGTAATGAAATCTGTATTATTTACACTTCTTTGGATGTCATACCTTTGGACAGCTTGCTGATTATTATTAATCCATGTGAGGCGGTTCATATCTTTTTTGGCTTCTCCAGTCAGGATTGTTTCCATACCAAACCCTGTATCACAATTTGGAAATACCTCTACAACATCTTTTGTAAATAAGCCTGTCGGATCAGTGACGGTGAGTTCAATCCGATACCAATAGGTTTCTCCATTACAGCCTACAGGTTCTAGGAGGGCAAAAGATTCTATGCTGTTGTCAATAGGCCCTGCATGATTATGCGTATTGTGATATAGAAATGCTTGCCAATTATAGACTAAGTCACTTTCAGTATGTTCTAGGTCAGAGACATTAGCTCGGAGTGGGAGATAGGTAAAATCCGAAATGGGATATAAATCACCATCTTTAATACTTGTGATTTCAACCTGAGGCGGTGTATTATTTAAAGCAATGATCAATTCATCCGTATCTGTATTGCCAAGACTATCTGTAACAATGAGTTCTACTGTAATTCCTTCTGCTTGGGAAGTATTGGCCTCAAATTCATAATTAAGTATTGGCATCGTTGAGGTTTCTCCATTTGGCAATTTCCATTCTACCGTTATCGGGTAATCTTTTGGATGATAACTTTCTGATGCATCTAGTTCAACCATCAAAGGACTAGGCCCAAAATTTACACTTGATTTAGCAATCGCAATTGGAGGTGGATCACTGCCATAACAAATCCTATGAATGGATGCTCCCTCTATTACTTTTACATAATAAAGGCAACCATCTAGAGGACTTACCTTCATATCTACGATTCCTTTGACCGCACTTGCAAAGGTATCAACACGAATTAAATTATAATCTGTATCAAAATCAAAAATAGAAATCCAACCATTAAAGTCCGCATGAAAATACCGGCCTCGAAATTCTTCAGGGAAGTTTTCACCGTGATAATGAAATCCTGCAATACTAGAACTACCATTAAAATGGATGCCTTCCACATTTGCTTCTGGTCTTTCTATTTCTAAAGAAGTAGCATTACCGTTTGCATCAAAATTGGGAATAACAGCGATAGAGTCGGTCATTTGGTTATGGTTCAACCAAGCGATGGTAGGGCGTGTATGTACAGAAGGAAATAATGCTTCTTCTACTTGAATTGAAGGATTACAAGGATTTTGAATAGATGGGGTAATGGATATATTGGGTTGAACAATTAAGTCATGAAAAGTATAGTATTCCTGTTCACAATCATCTATTTCGAATAAGGGATTTGGTGCATCCATATTTGGACGAATTTTATTGTTGAAGGAATTCTTTTTAGCCATGCCTTCATAGACTGGCCAACCAAAGTTTAACCCTCCTTCTGTTGCAATGTTCAACTCCTCCCATTTACTTGCTCCTACGTCCCCAATATAAATAGTACCTGGCATAGCATCTGTAGGAAAATGGCTACCACTTTCCGAGTCGAGATAAATTCTAAAAGGGTTGCGCAATCCACGTGCCCAAATTTTAGAGCGATTAGAACCAGGGTCACTTTCTTCGAAAAAGGGATTAGAAGGGATGCCTAAGCCTGTTTCAGGATCAATCCGGATAATCTTACCACTAAGGCTATTGAGTAATTGAGAACGATATGCACCAACGTTTTCAGCTTGGCTAATGATCCCTTGTTGTAAAGCTTGTTCATAAAAAGAATCAGGGTGATCCCCAGCATCAGAAGATACAAAGCTTCCTGTTTCGCCACAAGAGGCCAGCAAGGTGCCATCTGTTCCAAAGGTTAGTGATCCAACACCATGAGAAGAGGCAACAATAGGAAAGCCATCTTGAGGTGTATTTCCTAATATTATTTTTCTACTGTTTTCGACTATGGCCTCAAAATTATTTATATCAACCGTATATCTGGTAATTCTTCCAATTGTAGCTTCATTAATAATTGTAATAGAGGGATCATAATTAGCTGTCCCATAATTAAAAAGGTGATGTGGATCAACTACATATAAAAGATAGATATAGCCATTTTCATTAAATTTTGGATCTAAGCATAGGCCTAATAAACCATGATCTACAAATTCCGAAACTTCTTCTCGGATATCAAGCAGCGGAGTATCCGAAACTTCTCCTTCACTATTCATAATATGTACTAAGCCTGATTGTTCCCAAATATAAGCTTGGCCATTATTGTCAAAGGCGATTCCAACAGGTTTTGTAGGAACAGTACTCAAGGTCTCATCCACAAACTCAGGTAGTAATTGAGCGCCAGCAGGCAGGATCATAAGAAAAAAGAATATGCAAGACGTATAAATTAGTATAATAGCTTTTTTTATCATATTGATATTCTTTATTTGTAGTGTGTAGAATGGGAAAAATAGGATCTATTCTCCAACAATAACATGTCCATTTAGTTCTAACGTACAACGCGGTGCAATTGTATGTAAGTATTTGACATTTTCGGCATTATAACCTTCTACAAAGATAGTGCTTCTGCCGTATTCTGGTTTCTTTTGATAAGCCGCAAACCCTTGATTACAGTCTTTTAATTGTAAATTTTTGACTTTTAGGTAAGAAAGGTCTTTTGAGGCAGCGCCAATTACGGCTCCCTCAACAATTGTATTTTCGATTGTGATCTTTGATTCTTCCCCTACACTGATGCCTTTATCTCCTGCTTGATAGATTTCGCAATCCGTAACGAGGATTTTACTACCGCTAAAATCTATACCATCATTTCCTGGATTTCTTATGATAGAATGATCGATTCTACCAGAACAAAAGTCTGCATCGAAACCATCAAAAGCAGGATTTACTAATTCTAAAGATTGAATATTAAATGTAGAGCGAATAATATTCAAAGCATCTTCGCAATGATTATCGATTATACGGACATTGGTGAGATTTACATCAGATTCATAAAAAGTAACGGCACCAGTTAGGGTCCATCCTTTATAATTTAAGGTATTCAGGTCTCTAAACACTGCGAAGTTTATTTCAGAAGTTTCTGGACTTTGAAGAACTGTAAATCCATTAGCTGTGCGGTCACTTGAAAAAATCTGAATTTTATCTTCAGATGTACCTTGTAAAAACACAGGAGATTTACTAATAAATTTAGCCTTATTGACTATATCTAGAGAAAAGCCTTCTGGAAAGAAGACGCGATAGCCAGCTGGAATAATAATATCTTTACTGGTCTTATGAATCCCCTGTTTAAATATAATCTTTTGACCTTCGATAGAATATAATTCATTGGATGCCAGAGCAGCATTTTCAAAGAGTTCTTGTCTAGGTACAAAATTAGTCGGAGCTTTAAACAAACCAATCTGGCTTGAAAACAAAGTATCAATGCCATAGGGTTTATAAAAAATGTATGTTGAATTACCTGGAACCATTAGGCTTCTACTGATTTTCGGATTGCCCATTCTAAAAGCAGGCATATTGATCCTTTTTTCTAATTTAAAGGTCAATTTTTCAGCACTAAGGCCAGTTCCAACTATTTGAAGCGGTAATTCATGGCTATTTGAAATTTGTAATCCTGTAGATCCATCTGTATTCTTTGTCCAATTTGCTTGGATGGAATGTTCTTGATAGGGTAGAAGTCTATATTGAATTTGTCTCGCCCTCGCCAATATTCTTTGTTTGCTATATTTAAATTCTGGAAATTCAGTTTTTAAAAAATCTACCCTAGCCGTCATCCCTTTTAGGGTTTGAGCAAAAAAGGTTTTGAGGTAGTCTTCATTTGTAAATTTATTGAGATAAGTCATATATAGCTCAATAAATGCATCATTGCTAAAGAGCGTATAGAGCGGTCCATTATTATAAGATTCACCGTTTTCAATTTGTGCTTTTCCTAATACTAATGGATCTCTTCTTGGTTGATTGGCAAATCCATCAAAACCTATGGGTTCCAATAAACTAGTCACTGGATTGTAGTAAAATCTTTGATTGTGCCAAACGATGCTATGATAGGAGTTGAAAACATCGATAATCGCCTGGTATTTAGCCATTTGCTCCAAATCAAAAATCTCTTCCGCTGATTTCAACCCTTGTTGGTATTGATACAATAGATTTTGAGCGATGGTATACTGTTCAGAAAGTACTTCAGATTTACTTGTTTTAGCTTCTTTAAAAGGTTTGATATCTGCAGCAGTGCTTTTCGAAATTTCAGTTACTGTATTTTTACTGACACCTGCCTGAATCTTTCTACTTCTATCATCCCAAAGTCCTTCTTCAGAAAAACGAATAATCGGGCCTTCTCTTCTATTTTGATATTCTAATAACTGTTTTTCGAAATGTTCTTCATAGGCATAAGTACCCAGTGACTTCCCATTGACGGATAGGGTAATAAAGTCATATCGAGTCGTCAAGATATCTTCCTTTTTCCAAAATTCATGTAATAGCCATTCCAATGCATAATACCTCGCCTGAGGCGTATGAACAGAAAAAGTGATCATTCTATTCCAGGTGAAAGGATCTTTTGCTTTTATTCTAAAAGACCATTTGTCTTTCTGGACATGATCCAGCCAATCTCCCTTGAGTCGAACCTTGACCGGTATTTTTTCTTTATTATCAATAAGATTGGCTTTTACCCAACTATCTTCATTCGTTATTAAAACGCCTTTTCGATAAGCTTCTTGAATCTTGGCTTCTAGTTTTTTATAATTTTTTTCTTTGATTTGGAGATCTAAATGTGGCGGATCAAAGTGATATTGTGGAATCGAATCTGGAAGGCTATCCAATTTTCTGATGGTTAAATCATCAAAATAAACTACTTCTTTTCCCCTTGAATAAACATAGACTTTTGCAGTATTGTCTTTATAATATCTGGGCACCTTGACATGTAATAAGATCTTTTCAAAACCATTTTCTGAAGCTGTAATAGTATTCGAAACCATATAAAATTTTGAATCTTCTTTACCAGAAAAAACAAGAAAACCTTCTCCATCTTTAGGTTTTTTTACCCAGACAGAAGCTTCATAAATTTGTCCAGGTTTGATATTAGAAAAGTCGTAACCAAATCCGTATTGAAAGCCATCTCCTTTATCCAGCTTACAAGAATATTGCCCGCTGTGAGCAGCATCTTTGCTTTGAGTTTTGGCGCCAAAGAATTCTTTTCCGTTTGATATGAATGACTTCTTATAGGTTTGTTCAGCATCACAGTAGATGATACTGGCGTCCTTAGTAGAACTCAAGTTCAAGTAAAGTGGATAGATCAGGTATATAGATGCAAGCAAAGCAATAGCCATCAAAATACTGATCCGTAATATTTTGATGAAGTTTACTTTTTTCTTCCTTGCGTTGTTTATTATCAATGTATTTTTTATTTATGCCGTGTCCCTAACGACCTAATTTTTCTCCAATGATCATTTTATCAATCAGTTGTAAAGTACTACCTTCTCTAATATTATGTAAACGTTTTATTTCTTCTGATACATAATTTTTTACAATAATAGTCGCACCACCAAATTCAGGTTTTTTCTGGAATGCAATAAAACCCTGATTACATGATTTTAGATTTATTTTTTCAATCATCAGCGTGGAGAGGTCTTTTACTCCAACTGCAATATTAGAGTTTTCAATTGAAATTTGACCTATTGAAGCATCACTATCTTCTCCTACACTAATACCTTTGTCTCCAGCGTTTTTTACATCAGTATGGTTAATGTAAATGACACTTCCACTAAAATCCATTCCATCATTGCCCGTATTTATAAATGTAGCGTTTTCAATTTTTCCTTTGCAAAAATCTGCATCAAGGCCATCACTAAATGTATTACTAATTAAACTGTTTTGAAATAGAAAGTCGGAGCGAATGATATTGAGCCCATCTTCACAGACATTATTTTTAAAAACAGCATATTGAATATCAACATCAGATTCAAAAAAAGTAACTGCTCCAGTGAGTGACCAACCATTTTCTTTAAGGGTATCAAATTGATCAAAGATGGTGTAATGGATTTTTGACCTTTGATCAGCTTGCATTATCGTGAATCCTTGTGCGCTCTTATCTGAAGATTTAATTATAATGGGTGTTTCGCTTGTTCCATTAAAAAAGACTGGAGAATTTGAAATGAACATTGCCCTTTTTATAAAATCCAATTGAACGCCTGCTTCAAAGACAACTCGATAATTTGATGGAATAATAATCGGTTCAGAAATTTTATGAATTCCTTTTTTAAAAAATACCATCCTATCGGAAACCGTGTATACCGAATTAGAAACTAAATTAATATCTTCAAAAATTGATTGCCGAGTAGTAGGTTCATTTTTAACCGGCCAATTATGGATTTTAGTACTAAATATAGAATCAATACCAAGGGGCTTAAAAAATAGATATTGATTATCCTTACTAATTTTAGCTGTATAATATTTGTTTGGTTCTTGTGCACGGTAGGCTTGCTCCACCTCCGTATATGTAATGGATAATGCAGCACTATCTCTTTGTCTTCTATTCTGAATATGTCTTTTGTAGAATGATTCTAAAATCATTGGATTGTGAAGTGTATCATTCATGTTAGAAGCTGATGGACCACTACCTACTATTGCTATAGGCAGCCCATGATAACTAGTGACCTTTAGTGTTTTGAAGCTGTCATCTTTTTTTTGTATAAATGCTTTTAAAGAATGATCATTGAAAGGCAATATCATTGAATGCATTCCTTTGAGCATTATCAATCATCTTTTCTTGATCAAATTTATATTCTTTAAACTCAGTTTTTAGAAAAGCTGCCCGGGTGTTCAATTCCTCCTGAATAGATGCAAAAAAAGCATTAAGGAAGGAACGAGAAGTGAATTTGTATAAAAAATGACTGTAATGTTTGGTGAACTCAACATCTAAAAACAGTAAATTTTCAATAGCCTCCTTATCTACTTTTCTAGAATTGAGTGCGCCCATTCCTGTGAAATAATTTTTTCTAAAGATATGCCCTCCATATCCGTCAAAGCCTATAGGTTCTAATTTGCTATTAATTGGATTATAGTAAAACCGTTGATTATGCCAGGTAATACCATGATAGGCACTTAAGGCATCACAAATCGCAAAATACTTTGCGAGTTTTGGAAGGTCAAAGATTTCTGAAGGCGATATAGTCCCATTCTTATATTGATCCAAGAGGGTAGAGGCTTGTTCGAAATTGCGCTTCTAATAGCGGTGTTGAAATCGTTTTATTTTCATGGAATGGTAAAACAGGCGCAGCCTCAGGCTTTTTTATACTATGATCTAAGGTATTATCAATTCTGTTAAGCAGTACATTATGTCTTTTCATGCCTGACCAAAAACCGTTTTCAGAAAACTTGATAATTGGCCCTTCTCTTCGTTTTTGCCGCTCCAATAGTACCTTGTCGAAATGTTCTTCTATGGCATAAATACCTAGAGATTTATTGTTAAGTTCAACATATAAAAAATCGTAAAAAGTGGTGAGGACATCTTCTTGTTCAAATAATTTATGCAAAACCCATTCGTGCAAATGTGATCGAGCAGCAGGTGTGTGTAAGGAGAAATAGCGGAGTCGATTATAAGTTTCTCCGTTTTTAGTTTTTACTCTAAAAGACCACTTATTACCTCCAAGATGATCTAACCAATCGCCTTTTAACCTTAGTTTAGCACTAATTTCAGTACTGGAGGTGTTTTCAAGAATTTTCGTTTTAACCCAATCATCTTCAGCGCTTTCCAGAATCCCATCAATTAATGCTTGATTCCTTTTTTCTTTTATCTTATTGAGCGCTTCATATTTTAACTTGAGTTTAATTGTATTTGGCGTCCATTTACTTGTCGCTAGATTAGAAGCTTCTTGTGTTTTTTGAACTCTGAAATCATCAAAGTACACTTCATAGTTGCCAGCCGTATAAGCATAAATTTTTATGGAATTTACTTCACTATAATAAGGGATTTGAAATTCGAGTTCTAATAATTCCCAGGATCCTGTACTTTTAATGATTTGTCGCGTGAAGTCTTTGAATTGTCCTTTACCTTCGGCTGCAACTGCGAGAAAACCATCATCTCCTCCTTTGACTCGATACCTCCATACAGATGCTTTATAGGTTTCTCCTGGTTTGAATTCAGGTAATTCCATTCCAAAAGCATATTGATAATCTTTTGACTTTTTAAGCTTACAAGAATATTTACCACTTTTAGAAAAGCTACTACTTTGTTCATTGCCACCTCCAAAATAAAAGCCATTTGAAAAAAACTTGTTTCCTCTTGTAAACTCTGCATCGCAATAGTAAATATCTTTGTTGATCGGTTTATTGAGGTAATTATAAACGGAGAATAAAAATAAGGAAGAAACCGCGACCAAGACACCGATAGCAAGGAAAAACCAAAAGCGTTTTCTTTGAGCTAAATTTATATTATTTTTATCCGAAATTATCATTCGATTATCTTCTTAATTTTTCTCCAAATATCATTTTATTTTCTAATTGTAAGGTACTTCCTTCTCGAATATTGTAAAGCCTTTTTACCGTTTTTGCAGCGTACTTATTAATGATAATATTAGCGCCACCAAATTCAGGTTTTTTTTGAAAAGCGGTGAAACCTTGATTACAATTTTCCAATTGAATATTTTCAATCACTAAAGTTGAAAGATCTTTTGCAGCAGTAGCTATATTTGAATTCTTGATCGTAACATTAACGATCGAAGCATCCGTATCTTCACCTACGCTGATTCCTTTGTCACCCGCCTGATCTATAGTTGCTTCATGGACTAAAATGACGCTTCCACTAAAATCCATCCCATCATTGCCTGTATTTATAAAACTTACTTTTTTGATTTCACCTTTACAAAAATCTGCATCTAATCCATCTCCAAATGTATTGCTGATCAGGCTTTTTTCCAGATTAAAGTTAGACCGAATTATATTTAGGGCATCTTCGCAAAGATTGTTTTTAAAAACACAATGATCTATCACCACATCTGATTCATAAAACGTGACCGCTCCAGTCAATGTCCATCCTTTTTTGGTTAAAGTATTCAATTGATTAAAATCGACATAGTGTAATTTTGATTCTTGCCCAGCTTGTAAAATAGTAAAACCTTGCGCACTTTTATCAGAAGAGTTAATAAGAATTGGTGCATCTGCTGTCCCGTTCATGAAAACAGGAGATTTAGAAATGAGGAAAGCATTATCCACAAAATCTAATTGACAGCCCGCCTGGAAAATGACACGATATCCAGCGGGAATAATAATCGGTTTTGATATTTGGTGTTTCCCCTCTTTAAAGAAAACCATGCCATCTGAAATTTTATAGATATCGTTTGATGATAGTACGATGTCTTTAAATATTGACTGCTGAATGGTCAATCCTTCTGTTAATTTCCAATCAGAGATTTCGGAATGAAATACAGAATCAATACCTAATAGTCTGAAGAATAAATAATGGGCATCGGGCTCAACGCTTAATGCTTTATAGGATACTGTTTCTTGTTTTTGAAAAGTATTCCAAATATCACTATTGGTAATATTAATGGCAGAAGTATCTTTTATTTGCCTTCGAGAATGAAATAAGCGATCGTGAAAAGCTTCAAGAATAATGCTAGAGGCCAGTGTATCCGTCATCATGGTTTGTGTTTCACCATAACCGATGAGTTCTATTGGTAAGCCATGAAAATTAGCAACCCGTAACATTTTTGCACTTTTGCTTTTTTCTTGAGTATAGGCCTTTACGACATGATCATCAAAAGGAAGAATGGTCGCATTCAAGCGCTGAGCGTTTACGATTAATTGATCTGTCTTAAATTTATAGTTTTCAAATTCTGTGTTAATAAGGGCTTCTCTGGCTTTTAGTTCTTCCTCAATATTTGCAAAGAATTCGTTTAGGAAACTTCGGGAGGTATATTTTTGGATATATTTAATGTAAAGTTCCGTAAATTCAAGATCGAAGAAAAGGAAGTTTTCTAAATTTTCTTGAACTATCTTTTTAGGATTGAAAGCCCCTTCTGCCAGTGTGTAATTCTTTCTAATCGCCTTTTCTGCATAGCCATCAAATCCTATGGGTTCTAATTTACTAGTCACTGGATTAAAATAGAATCGCTGATTATGCCAGGTAATGCCATGATAAGCACTCATCGCTTCACAAATCGCAAAATATTTTGCTGTTTTATCTAAATCAAATATTTCAGATACGGGTATGTTTCCTTCTTTGTATTGTTCTAAAAGAAGTAATGCCTGTTCAAACTGTTCTTTCATAGAAGCATCCGCTAATACCTTCTTTTCTCTAAAGGGCCTAATCGGAGAACTGTTTAATTTTTTAGAACTAAGTCTTATATCATGGTCTACAAAATTAACCTGAGAAAGGAGCCGTTTTACACCTGCCCAATAGCCATCTTCAGAGAAACGAATAATTGGACCTTCTCTCCGTTGCTGTCTTTCTAAAAGTACTTTGTCAAAATGTTCTTCAATCGCATAAACACCTAGCGAATTGTTATTGAGTTCGACGACTAAAAAATCATAATGGGTCGTCAATACTTCTTCTTGTTTGAATAATTCATGAAGTACCCATTCATTCAAAAAAGACCTTGCTTCTGGTGTATGCAATGAAAAATACCGAAGTCGATTGAAGGATTCTCCTTCTTTTGTTTTGATACGGAAAGACCATTTATCATTTTTCAAATGATCCAACCAATCTCCTTTTAAGCGCAGGCTTGCTTTGATATCAGGTTCATTTCCAGTCCTGGTGATTTTTGTTTTGACCCAATCATCATCACTACTTTCAAGGATGCCATTTTGGAATGCTTTATCCCTCTTTTTACTTAGTTTTTGAAAAGACTTATCATCAATGTTTAATTGAATCGTTTGTGGAGTCCAACTTTTTGAAGCAATTTGCTTGGCTTCGCTGATTTTTTGAATGAGTAAATCATCAAAATAAAGTGGATAATTTCCTAAAGAATAAACATAGATATTGACGGTATCAATTTTTTTGTAAACAGGTATTTTAAAGATTATTTCTAAGAGTTCCCAACCACCTACAGACTTGATAATATCTGTGGTGCCTTTATAAAATTGGCCGTCTCCAGATGCAGAGACAATTAGATGCCCGTCATCACCTCCTTTCTCTCTATATCTCCATACAGAAGCTTTGTATGTTTCTCCGGCCTTAAAGTCAGTTAATTTGTATTCTACACCGAACTGACTTTCTTTTGATTTCTTTAAAAAGCAAGAATACTTTCCACTTCTTGAATAAATATTACTTTGAGTTTCAGATCGCTTGAAATAGGTATTACTAGATACGAAATAATCGCCCTCTGTAATTTCCATATCACAGTAATAAGCACCCAGCGTAACTGGTTTTTGCTTGGTAAAAGTAGTTATAAGTAATAGGATCGCTGCGACGACTATTATAGAAAAGACGATTAGTAAACTTTTTTTCGTCAACTTATTAGAAGTGACATCCGAAATTATCATACAATTAAGTCCGGTTGATCTACAATAGAAAGACTAGTTTGTTCTGAAAGTTGAGTGATTTCGTTTTTAGCTTTAGACAATTGTTCTAAAGATTCTGCTTTACAAATAAAAGAAAGATCCATTCCTTTATCTAAGGTATCAAGACGTTTTAATTCTACATATGGAAAAATAGAACTTAATAAATTGGTGATTTTATCAAGATCTTCTACATCGGTATTGATGTTTACAAACATGCGATCTTCTTGGCGGAAAGCGCCTTTTTTAGTGAAAAGCTTATTTAAATACAATATACCAATAATCAAAGTAAAGGCGATGAGTGCAAGCACAGGCTGGTTTGCACCACCTGCAAGTCCAATTCCAATAGCAAAAAAGAGAAAAGTTAGTTCTTCAGGATCTTTAATAGCTGCTCGAAAACGCACAATAGATAAAGCCCCGACTAAACCAAGTGAGAGCGCTATAGAGGATTTTACAATCATAATGATCAATAAAGTCCCTAGAGCGAGCGGTAGGAAATTACTTCCGAATTTTCGACGATTAGAAACAGCATTCCCAAATCGGATATAAAAATACCTCAAAAATGATGCAAGTATGGCAACGACCAAGATATTTAGTAAAAACTCATCGAAAGGTACATTATTCGTAAATTCCTGAATATACTTTTCTTGTATTTTCTGTATTAAATCCATTTTATGACACTAAGTTTTATGACTAGGCTTTTAGGAACAAGGAATTTTATTTATGCCTTGTCTCGTAATGCTTTGAATCCGCAAAAATACATTTTAGAATTGTTAAAAATGTAAATTAATGCCCTCATTTTCGAACAATTCTTTCATTTTCATTAGTTTCGTTTTTAGACTGCAACAAATTGGATTTTTTTATAAAGGAATGATCTATTCACTTAAAAAATAAAAATCTTGAAGAATAAAGAAGAGGATATCTATTCGATATTAATAATGCTGGCTATTGGTTTTGGTATTATGCTCTTAATCGGCCTGGTTTATAGACCATTGCTATTACTTGTATTTTTTTTAGTAGCTGTTAGTTTATTAATCGGTGGGATCTATTTCATGATAAGAGTACTGCGAAAACCGGAATATGCAGAAGATACGGTAAATATTGAAGCTCATATTGAAAATCAATTAGAATTGTGTAGAAGGGAGATTCGGAAAAACAAGAGTGAAAATGGAGATATTAATAAAAATATTCAAGAATTAGAGTCAGATTTGGATCATTCAAATGGATTAGATTCTATAAATAGACAGGAAAGCAAGCGTATTCTAGCAGGTTTTTATCGAGAATTGGCATTGCGTGATACGAAAAAAGAATTTTATATGACTTGTAAATCCAAATTAGACACATTATTGTATAATTTTCGATTTTCAAAGTCTTTACAAGAGAAGCAAGCTAAGTTAAATGAATTGGCTGAAGACCATATGGAAGATATTGCTAAGATGGAATCTCTTCGATCAGATATGGAATATAATATGGCTTATTTGGAAACAATAGAAAAGCTTTCTTTAAAAATGCTTGAAAGTAACTCCTTAGATTCTGCACAGCAATTGCAGTTAGAGCTTAAAGAGATTACAAGAGAACTAAGACGCATGTAAACTTATTAATCCGCTATCCTTAAACCCTATCCTTAGTCATGGGAATACAAAAGAGCGAAATCATGTTTTTAAAATGTGGTTTTGCAGGCCGAATGCTAAAGTTTGAACTGGTTCTGACCGTACTCTTTTGTGCATTATTAATTTCTTGCCAGAGTAAAAAACAAAACAAGGCCTACCTGTTTTTGGGCCATTGTTATCAATGGGGCGTAAAAGAAAACAATCGAATAGATTATAGATTAAAAGGTTTTGAATTTAAGAAATATGATCAAATCTGGCTTGGAGGAGATCTTACTGCTCGAACAAATGAAAAAGTAAGTACTCTAAATTATTTAGATAGCATTTTTGATTTATCTGCTGCCAGGACACATTGGGCGGTAGGAAATCATGATATTAAGCATGGAGCACTTAGCCAAATTGAGGAGGTTACTATGAGAAAGACCTATTATTCGACTAGTTTCGATGGTATCCATTTGCTTGTTTTAAATACCAATGAGTTTCATCATCCGGCCTACCATCCAAAGCCACATGAATGTGAAATGCTGGAAGGGCAATTGCTAATGCTCGCAAACATTGAAGATACCATTCAAACAGCTTCACATCTTGTGATCCTTCATCATCATGCACTACTGACAGATTCATTGACTAAGGATTCCATTAAAGTAGGTCATTATTTCAATTTATATCATAATAATCTACGTGTAGATTGTGAGAACAAACATACTTTTGAATCTAAAATCTACCCACTTTTGCAAAGTATTCAAAATAAAGGCATTCAAGTGGTTTTAGTGAGTGGTGACTTGGGACAAAGAAGTAAATCTTTTGAATACCGGACTGAAGATGGAATTTGGTTTTTGGGCTCAGGAATTAATAATTCTTTGCTAGGTAAGTTTAAACCTGCATATGTAACGGATACAAGCCCTGATAAGGTTCTGATTTTTGATCATGATATTGATCAAAGGAAATTGACCTGGAGATTTGAGTATTTAGAAAACTTACTTAGTAACTTAGGGACAAGGATTAAATAATGGAAGTTTACTAAACTTACCAAGAAAAAATAACTCAGTAAGTTTAGTAAACTAACCAGGGAACATAGCTCAGTAAGTTTACTAAACTATATTATTTAGCTTTAGACTTATAAGTATTCAAGCTAGTACTTTTATAAGCATTAGTACTAATATACATCAGTTCTTTCATAAACTCATCCGTTTTCTTATAACCTTTAGAAATGATCAACTTCCCTTCATTTTCATCAAGAAAAACATACTGAGGGTAAGACATTGTGCCATCTAATAAGGTATAAGCAAATTCATGGACCCCTTTTCTACCATAATTAGCAATAAATTTATAAGTATTACCGCTGTACTTAATATCCTCTTTTTGTTCAGCATCTAATTTTACACAGTAGAATTTGTCATTCATGTGCTTAGCAACTGCTGGATCAGAGAAGGTAGTTGCGTCCATTCTTTTACACCAGCCACACCAGTCTGTATAAACGTCAACAAAGATTTTCTTTTTATTCTTTTTATTTGCTGCAATCGCTTCTTCCCAAGTATACCATTTGACCGCATCTCCGCCTTCAATAGGTGTTTTTTCGTTATTTGGCATAAATGAAGCAAATACTAATGCGACAAGTAGTAAGCTTCCAATTTGAAATAATCTATTCATGATGTATAATTTTTTAGTTTAAGTTGCTAAATTGACTCTCCAAAGTTATTACATTTTTTTAAAACTAGAAACAGCAAAAGTCTTGTAAATAGCGGATTTAACTATAATTAACATTAATTGTCTGGCGATGAGTGCTTGGGTAGTAATAATTAGAAGCAATAATTCAATAATAAGGGTATTCATAATAGCCATGAAAACATAAACCCAATAACTACATAAGCTAAGTAAGCATATCACATAAACAGATCAATTAACCATAATTAACTCAAAATGAAGAAGATTGTCATCGCGATTGGCGGTTCAAGTGGATCTATTTATGCCAAGGTATTATTTGACCGGCTTATTGGTCTTTCTGAGCAGATTGAAAAAATCGGCATTGTAATGAGTGATAATGCTAAGTATAATTGGGAATTAGAGCTTAAAAATGAATCGTATAAGCAATTAGAGAAAGCTTATTCCTTTATTCAGTTTTATGATAAAAACGATTTCATGGCTCCCTTTGCTTCTGGTTCTGCCAAGTATGAGGCGATGATTGTATGTCCTTGTTCGATGGGGCTTTTGGGTAGAATTGCAACAGGCGTATCTAATGATTTAGTAACGAGAGCGGCAGATGTAATATTAAAAGAAAGAAGGAAACTGCTTCTTATGGTTAGAGACACACCTTATAGTCTGATTCATATCAACAATATGAAAACAGTTACGGAAGCGGGCGGTATAATTTGCCCAGCCAGCCCTTCTTTCTATAGCGATCCTAAAGACTTTGAAGCCTTGGCCGCTACGGTTGTTGACCGTATGATAGATTTGATTGGGCTTGATTTAGAGAGTTATCGTTGGGGCGAAAAAGATTAAACTTGTTCTTAATACAGGGTGACCGCAAATACATGGAAAATCCTGTATATCCTATTAATTCTGTCGAAATAATAATAATTTGCGGTCAGCCTGCTTAGCTATTTAAAGAAGGTTTGAGGAAGCTCAAATCGAAAAAGAGATCACCAAAAGCGATTTTAATTATTTTACTAGGACAGTGCTTACTATTCTTGATACTTTTTTCATTGAAAAAAAAGTACCCAAAAATTCTAGTTCAAAAAAATGCTCTACACCCGGCAGGCACCCGCGCCCACATTTTTGAACATTCCCAACCCGCTGACCCTGCTAAACTTTGTCAGTCTGCATTTATTGGAATAAGTAGACAAGTTCTTAGATTTTTATTTTGTACTTTCTTAAATCCAGCTTAATACAGGGTGACCACGGATACATAGGAAATCCTGTATATCCTGTTAATCCTGTCAAAAAAAACAATTTACGCTCAGCCAGTTAATAACTACTAATAAAATTGACTAATTTATTAAGGTCGCCATTAAATTCATCGAAGTCATTCTTTTTACCATCAATCTTATAGTCACTGGCTTTTTGCCAAAAAGTCCAATCTTGTCCTTTCCAGGCATCAGGAAGTGTAGGTGCATTGCCCTCTACATAAAGCGCCATCCACAATGCATATTTAGCAAACCTTGGGTCATTTAGATATTTATTTCCGGTAGGCATATCTGTATAAATCATAGGTTTTCTATTGAGCTGTTCTTCTACTTTATTTAAAAATTGTATAAGACCAGTTTGAATCGTTTCTATTGATTGTGATTTGTCAATACCTCCACCTTCAAAATCAACAACGGGAGGTATATCTGTCGCTTTTATATCTTTTATAGCATTCAAAAAATTTTCTGCTTGGTCATCTGGATTATCTGCTGTTCGGTAGAAATGATAGGCTCCTCTTATAAATCCTTTTTGAGGAATCATTTTCCAATTATTATGAAATTCCGGATCAGTATAAGTAATCCCTTCTGTTGCTTTACAAAAAACAAAGGAAAGATTATCTTTCTGTTTATCAAGAAAGTCTATTTCATCTCCTTGAAATTGTGATATATCAATGCCATGAATAGGAGCGGATTGATTGGTTTGATCCTGAGATGCAGCTTCGGGGGTCGTGTCTTTTGTATTGGTTTCCTTATTATCCTTGGAATCTTTTGTGCTAGAATCACAAGAGTAGAAAGTTAGCAAGCTGAAAGAAATGAATAGAATAGAAATGACTTGTTTCATCTGGTAATAAATTTCGGGGTTAATTATTAAAAGTTTAAAAATAAGAATTCACATTGATTTAATTTAGAATGTTGCAGAAAAAAAGAGAACTAAACCTAATGTAGACTTCTTTTCTTTTTCCATCTGCGATGAGACCAGAGCCAATTTTCAGGTTTTTTGATAATAACTTCCTCCAATTTTTGCATATACATTGCAGTGATTTGACCAGGAGGTAGGTTTGTTGGTTCTGGATGAAGACAAGTAGCTTCGATTTCGTAATAGCCTCTTTTGATTCGTTTTACATCAAAGTAGAGAACCGGGTAGTTTGTTCTCTGGGCAATCTTATCTGGACCGATAAGACAAGCAGTATCTTGATTTAAAAAATTCAACCAATGAGCCGTTTTTGAATTTGACGGGCTTTGATCTGCTATTAATACAAATAGAGTAGGGCGCCCCCGATTTTCAATAATAGCTCTTGCAGTTGTTTTCATATCAATTATTTGAGCGCCAAATCTAGCCCGATTTTTCTTGATGTATTGATTGATATAGACATTTCGGATAGATTTTGAAACGCCTACCACCTGTCCACCAATTTGACTAGCTGTGGCTAATGCGCCCCATTCCCAATTATTATAATGAGCAACTAGTCCAATCGCAGAATGTCCTTTTTTAAAAATATTACTGGCAATTTCTGGATTAATAAACTTATACCTTTTTGTCAATTCAGCATGGCTAGCACTCATTCCTTTTATTCCTTCGAGTGTAATATCACTTAGATTTTGATAAGTATGTTTTAAAATTAGTTGTAGATCAATCATTGATTTTTCAGGAAAAGCTTTTCTAAGATTGCCTAAGATCACTTTTTTCCGATAAGCTAAAATACGATAAAGGAAGAAAGACAGAACATCAGAGCAAATGTAAAGTAAGGAGAAAGGAATAAACTTGACAAAAAGGACAAAAGCTCTCAGAAAAATATATGGAATCATTGGCTTGTTATAATCTGTTTTTGGATTTGAAGTCTACAATAATTACCTAAAAGAGACTACCTTGGATTGGTCGATCAAAAGGTACTGCTTCTATGAGACTAGAATCATTGAAAGACACTTTATTGATTCGTTCGGAAACCGTGTAAGTGTTTAATAATTCTGATGGATAGGGATTGATGATCGACAAGGCATTTTTGGCAGATAAACTCCTATCCAACCAATGTTTTTCTTGATCTGGAAAAAGAATCGCAGGCATTCTATCATGAATATCTTTGATTAAGTCATTTGAGGATTGGGTAATCACAGAAAAAGAATGAATAAGATCTCCACTCGGCGCATTCCATTTTTCCCAAATCCCTGCTACAGAGAATAACTCGTTGTTTTTTAAAGTGATGCGATAAGGAATTTTATCAGAAGGAATTTTTTTCCATTCATAAAATCCATCAAAAGGAATGATGCATCTTCTTTGTTCGATAGCCTGCTTAAAGGCTGGTTTTTCAAGGATAGTTTCTATTCTGCTATTGATCATTTTGTTCCCAATAGTACTGTTCTTAGCCCAATACGGAATAAGCCCCCATTTGAAATATTGAAAATGTTGAGGTTTTTCGCCTGTGAGTACTGGGTGGAAATGTGTTGGAGCTACATTATAGCTTGGTAAAGAATCGTATTGATCTATATCTTCTTGATAAAAGGCTGCATGGAATCGTTGTTCTAATTCTTTCTGGCTTTTTGTCAAACTTGCTCTGCCGCACATAGGAGTATGGTTTTATGATAAGACTATGTCAATACAAATTTAACAAAAAATCTAGCTTAAAAATGTATACTGACATTGAAGTAATTTGGGAAAATAAATGTATTTCATACAGTATTATACTGACCGAAATGACTTGGGAGAATCCTAAACCACTTTGCGTCAGGTATAGTCAGGATTCACCTTTTTGCGACGAGCCACTTATAAACGACTCAAAGTTAGGAGTGTTCAGAAGAAGAATATTGAATACTGATTGTTGAATATCCAATAGGGGCAGTTTTTCAGATTTTGACTAGAATAAAACTTAAAGATTGGAAATTTGATCTGAAATTAAGTATAAGAACGATTCTAAAATTCAATATTCCTTATTGGAACTTGAATATTCAATATTCTTTTTGCATTTAAAATGTGAAAAAATTAATAAAAAGATACCATATAATTTTTCTGAACAGCTTTAATCAAAAATCCCCGATAGTATTGCTATCAGGGAATCTTTGATGTATATAAATTAGGTTCAAGTTCTTATACTTCAGCAGCATAATATTTTAAAATGGATTGAACATCCTTATCTTTTCTATAATTGGGTAGATATTTAAAAAAGCTATCATGATCTCTGAAATTCTCGATCAAAGCTTCCCCTAACGCATCTAAAGCCATTTTTCTATTATTCATTTTGAATAAAATGGCAGCTTTGCAATAATATAAATTAGCACCATAGGAATAATCTTCCCCTTCTGAAATCGTCTCGAATGCTTCCTCAAGACCATCTATTTGAACGAGAAACCAGGCATAATCAACCCAGTTTTCACTGATTTCAGGACCTAATTCTGTCGCTTTTTGAAACAATGGTAAAGCTTTTTGATAACGGCCCATATGGCTATAAGATTTAGCTAAGGCCATGAGATAATCCTCTCGGAGGTCATCTATCTTAATAGCTTGTTTGTAAAAGTGGACGGAACTAGAATAAGCACCTTCTAAGGAATAACATTCTCCAATATGGAAATACACTTCATCTGCCATATTATTGAAATTCAGTGCTCGATAGAAGTAAATTTTAGCTTTTGCTGTCTTTCCAAGATATTGGTAGCATTGACCAATTTTTAATAATAATTCTTCATCTGCTTCAAAGAATTCTACAGCTTCTTCAAGCGCATCTAATGCTTTTTGATATTTTTTCAAATGGAAACAAACCTCAGCATATTCTTTATATGCTGGTTCAAAACGCTCATTAGTAATAAATGCATATTCAAAAGCGTCCAAAGCTTCTTCATATTCCAATAGAAAATAATGGGCTTGTGCTAGGTTAAACCACGCAATATGAGCATAAGGGTTTTCATCTAATACAAAATGATGTAATGCTATACTTTCCTCATGTTTTTTTGCCAGTTCAACTGCGATGTAAAGCTTTTGTAAAACCTCATTATTGAAAGGATTTAATTGTGCTGCTTTTGCAAGACAATTATACATAGCGTCAAACTCGTCTTTTTGTTCAAAAACCAAAGCCTCAACATAAAGAATATTACTTTTCTCTGTTGGAGTCGTGTGGTAGCTAAACTTTAAATCCTGAACGATAGAATATGCATCATTAGTCTCTTTTAATGATAAATAGGCTTTCGCACGTAAAATATCAGTTTCTATAAAAGATTGACCAAAGACTTCAGCTCTGTCTAGAGCTTCAAATGCGAGTTCTTCCTGACCTTGACTAATCAGAAGACGTGCCTTGCAAGTATGCAAGCGTGGAGAGAACTTGAATTTCATTAGCGCATGATCAGCAGCTTCAATCGCATCAGCTATACTATAGTCTGATTCTAAGTGTGCGATTAAGTTTAAAAAATCAATTTCGCGCAAATTTACTTCAACTCCCTTTTTTAATAGTGTTTCGTATAGATACAATAAGTCCCTTGCATCCTTACGGTTGTAAAAGTGGTTCATAGTGACAGTTTACGGGTTACTTGTTCTAATTTGCTGTATTCGTAAGTTTTACTTTTTATCGGTCCGTTTCGATCTTTTAAGTTGGTCATTTTTAATTGCTAGTAAACTCCATACATAAGGCTGATTTTTTCAAAATTTTAAAATCAGCTTAGCTCAAAGGCTTCCTGAGCATGTAAAGAATTTGGTTTTGGGTCAAAATACTTTGGACTTGGGGACAGAACAAATAGGATTTTTACCTCAGTTTGTACGTTTTCTTTCTAATCGGGTTACAAAATAATAAGCATTAGTTAATTGCTTGAGTGCGAATTATCAACTGGTACAAAATGTAAGATAAGCGGTCTATTTTTTTTACGGCGTGGTTTCGGCTGGAGTTACATAAATCAAAGTATATTTGTTTTATGTATTTGTTTAAAAAATGTATGAATTAGTTTTAGTTTTTTCTTGTTGAACAACTTCTTTATGTGCAAATCTTAAAAGTGATATACTGCCATGATTTCCTAAGCACTTATCCAATTTTTATTCTAGTTCCTCTTTGGCGATTTTCAAATCTCGATTGACAGCAATACTAGCATTGAGCTCAAAGCCAATGAGTAAAATGAAAGCATTAATTTGAATCCAAAGCATGATAACAATGATGGTTCCAAATGACAAATACAAATCATTATAGGCACCAAAGTCTTCTACATAGATGGAAAAGATAATAGAAGAAAGAATGGTTAATATAGTAGCTAGAGTTGCTCCGGGAGAAAACCACTTAAATTTAATAAAGGTGGAGGCTCCATAACGATATAGAACAGAAATACCAGAATAGAATAATGCAATAACCACTACCCATTTAAGAACTTGTACCATAAAGGTTTGGAATCGACTTACATTGAAATAACTCAGTATGGATTCTAAAGGAGTTTGGCCTAATACAATTAAAAATACAGCAATTAGTACAAGGAAAGCAAGCAATAGATTTAAAAGTATCGCTGTTAATCTTTTCTTGAGAATACCTCTTTTCTTAAATGTATTAGAATGTGATTTTTCAAATCCACGAAATAGGGTCATCATCCCATTGGAAGAAAAGAATACGGTCAGGATTAAAACAAAATAGAGCCTTCCTCCGTGGGTTTGAGTAGCAAGTTTGGAAATCATCATGGTAATCTCCTCTCGTGCATTATCAGGAAGAATTTTGACTTCAGATAATAAATATCCAATTTGCCTAATAATCGTTGAACTAAAATCTACGGCATTTGAGGCATCTCTTACTAACAGATCTTCTTGAATATAGGGTATAATCAAATAATCAAAATATGGTAGGATATACGGGATCAATGTGAAAATAAAGATAATCCCAGGGAAAATGGATAAAAAGAAACTAAAGGCAATAGAATTTGCTCGAGATATAAGCGCATCCCTTTTGATTTCGTTTAGTATAAATACGACAACATCATATAGCGGAACATCAAAGAAACCAGGCAGGGAGTTTATTTTAGACCAATTTAAAATACTAGTAATAAATGGTAGCTTGAATATAAATTCCTTTATTTGTTTGCCGCTAGGTATTTTCACAAAAATTACTTTTGAATAAGTTCGATTTATAATTGGAGTCTACACTGACCGAAATGGCTTGGGAGAATCCCAAATTACTTCGCGTTAGGTATAGATGAATTTATCTGATTCAAATTGTTTGTCCATACATTATCTATTTCTCTTATGTGCAAGCTTACTTAAAATGGATCGCTAAAGCTTCTAATAGATAAGACGGTGTTCCAACTCGTTTACCAGTTGTGGTGTCTATAAAGCATAATTTAACAGATCCGCCATTTACCAATTTTTTTTGTTCATTGAAAATCTCATGAAAGAAGGTAATATTTTGTTCAGGTAAATGTCTAAGCATCGTTTTAATGGTCAACAATTCATCATAAAGTGCAGGCCGAACAAATCTTGAGTTCATGGATAAAACAGGCATCATAATTCCATGTTTCTCTTCCATATCTCTATAAGTTAAGCCGATAGAACGAATGAGCTCTGCACGTCCGATTTCATATAATTGGGCATAATTTCCATAATAAAGATAACCCATTTGATCGGTTTCACCATATCGCACTCTTTTTTGGAATGAATGTATAAACATCAATTTAAATTAAAAATTATCAATAAAACCCAAACCATCTAACCATCTAACCACCTAACCATCTAACTATCTAACTATCTAACTATCTAACTATCTAACTATCTAACCACCTAACTATCCCCTAAGTATCGGACAAGTCATACAATGCGAGCCTCCTCTAGCTCTTGATAATTCATTAGAAGGTAAAGTTATAATAGTATTCGTGACATCCTCAGGTTTTTCATCTCCATTTTCAAATCGTTTCAATAATTCAGTAGCATGAATGATTCTATAACCAGCATCAATAAATGCTTTTTCAGTTTTAGGATTCCGATCATAGGTTAATCCAACTCCGGGTTTAAGACTTACCAAATTGCATCCATCAGTCCACTGTTCTCGCTCCTGATAAGGGGATTCTCCATGTCCACTGAGGATAAATTGCATAGATGAACTAATCTCAGAAAGGAAAAACTCTTTTACAGAAGGATACATTATCGTACTTCCGTCTTTGCGATGCACTTCTACATTACTACCTAAACCATCAACAATGATAGGTTTGAAGGCTACAATGTGATTTGCATTGATTTGAGTAAAAATAGTATCAATATGCATATAAGAGCGATCAGCAGGAATATTGATTTGAACAACATTGCTAACAATATTTTTTTCAAATAATAATTTAGTCAGAGATTTTATAGCATGTTGGGTGGTACGTTCACTATGGCCAATCAATAAATAATCTTTGTTAATGATCATAACATCTCCTCCTTCCATCGAAACAGCAGCTCCTCTCCTGGAAGGAGGGAATTCTTCAACTTTATTTAAATTAATCAGTTTATTTTGTGCTTTTAGGTCTTTAAATAGCGGATGTACCCAAAATATAAATCGGGTTAAGAAATTTTCTCTAAACCGAGCTGTTTTTGAAGCTTTAGTGATTAAGACATGATCATTAATCGTAACTGCGATATCTCTTGTGAAAATGAAGTTTGGAATTGGGTCAAAAAGGATATAATCCTCCATTTCGTAATACCCTGTGATTAGGACTTTTGCTAATTCCTTATTGGATAGATCAATAAGCATTTGCATGGTAG
>CBDICS010000058.1:0-140380 GCA_965277415.1 Saprospiraceae bacterium | reverse complement strand
CTAAGAACTTACGATTACGATATTTTTATAAGTTATAGGCGACATGAAGGCTGGCCCGATTGGGTTAAAGCACATTTTATCCCTATCCTTAAACATTGGCTTGGTGAAGAATTGGGAAGGAATCCAAGAATTTTTTTGGATGAGTATGAATTAGAATCAGGTAACTCCTGGCCAAATGATCTAGGGTCAGCACTGAGTCGATCTGCTGTATTAATTCCTTTATTATCAAGACAGTATTTTAATAGTGAATGGTGCAGGAAGGAAATCTCTGTTATGTTGGCGCGCGAAAGAGAATTAGGCTTGAGAACACCTGAAAAACCTAATGGTATAATTACTCCGGCGATTATTCATGATGGAGAGGATTTTCCACCGATTATCAAGGCTATTCAATCTAAAATATTAAGAGATTATGCTAATCCATTTATGATTAGTACGAGTGCTAAGAGAGAATTATTAGGAGATGAAATTAAGCTTTGGTCAAGAGATATTAAAAAAAGATTGAGTGAGGCCCCCTCTCGAAAACCTAATTGGTTGAATATTGTAACGGATGAATTTGAGGATTTATTTAGAAGTAGAAACGAATCGCCGGATAATTTTGAATTACCATCATTATGAAAAAGCTCAATTCAATAATAACATTTTATTCCTATAAAGGGGGCGTTGGGCGATCAATGGCATTGGCTAATATAGGCGTATTATTGGCTCAACGTGGAGTGAGTGTATTGATGATTGATTGGGACCTTGAAGCACCAGGACTTGAAAAGTATTTTAAAGATTTCAAAATATTAGATAGCGAAAAAGGTGGTTTGCTTGATTTCCTAATCACTCAAAAAGAAAATAATAATGTAGAAAAATATTCGAATTATTCAGATTATTGTTCTACTATAAAAACAGCATTTGATGGCAAGCTGTCTATAATGACAAGTGGAAGTAAAGACGAAAATTATATTAAAAATTTGCAATCTTTTGATTGGAAAGAATTTTTCAAAAAAAGTAATGGAAGTCTTTTTATTGAAACTTTTAGACGGAAGATGCTAGAAGATTATAATTATATATTGATTGATAGCCGAACTGGATTGACAGATTCAGGTGGAGTGTGTACCATTCAACTGCCGGATATTATAATTCCAGTTTTCACCGCTAATGAACAAAGCCTGTATGGTGTTAAAGATATAGTTAAAAGAGCCCAAAATGGAAGGCAAAAACTTCCATACGATAGAGCTCCTTTAGCAATTCTACCTATCTTATCAAGGTTTGATACAAGAACTGAATATAATGAATCCCAAAAGTGGCTTGATTTAGTGTCTAAAGAAATGTCGTCATTTTTGGATGATTGGAGGCCTAAAAATATTAAGGTTAATAAAATTATTGAGCGAGTTAAAATTCCTTATGTTGCTTTCTTTTCATTCGGTGAGAAGCTGCCGGTTCTGAGTGGAAGTATTACGGATCCTGAAAGCATGGGCTATTCGTATGATTTTATATCCAAACTTATTGTTAATCAATTTGATCAAGTAGAAGAACTATTATCTCCGAAAGGAATTTCAGATCTTGATGTTGATAATAAATATCAAGCAGAATATTTAAGGACTAGAGTAGATGATCAAATTAGTTGGCATACTCGAAAAGCTTTAAGGAATAAAAGGATTTTCCAATTAACTTATACAGGTATCATTTTATGCTTAGTGGTGCTTTTAGTATTACTTGGGTTTATTACAGAATCAAATATGTTTAATTTGGTAGGCATTATTGGCTTATTAGCCGTATTAGCCATAATATTGTTTGGACTTAATTCAGTTTATGATTATAGAGGGAATTGGCTAAAATACAACAGGACTTTAGAATTAATGGAGCGAGAAAAATTACAGTTTTTAACAAAAACCGGAGATTATGAAAAAGCTAATTTTCAAGAGTTTGTAAAGAATTTCGAAGATATATTAACCGTAGAAAATGCTCATTGGAGGAATGAAATAAGTAATAGGTCTTCTAAGCATAAATAGTCAAAAGAAATAGTCTAATAATAATTCATTCCTCAATTCCTGACAAACAACCACTTAACAGAATGGTATAGCCCAATCCCAATATTTAAATATGACTTTTCGATTAGATGCCTCATAATTATCATCTGCATCTAATGATTGATCGAAAAAGGGCCGAGATTTCACTTCTGCTAAATTCTCTGAAATAGTTCTTCCATATTTTTGAGTACATGAACTGATGTTCAAAAAGAGAAAGAATAAGCATGCTGCTTTAGCAAATAGGATTTTTGAATTCATTTGCTAAATGTAGTGATTTTTAAAGAAAATTGAAATATTTAGTTTACACTGTACTAACTATGAACAAGTTCATCAAAACGCTCCAATACATTTCCTGCTTGTACAACATGTCTTTGGTTATGATAAATGACGACTCTAAAGGTATCACCCAATCTAAGTTTTATCCATTTCGATATGGAAATACCGGTCTTGGTTTTAGTGAGGTTTACACTTCTTGCTTTGTTTAGCAGGTCTAGCAACATTTGTTGTTGGGTGATAAATTTACTTAAGACCTCTTTGTTCAATTTACTTCCTATGGGATTCATAGGTTTGAACGTTTTCATCTTGTTCAATTTTTCTTTAGGCAGCATACTTTTTGCAAAGTAATTCCCTAAGACACCAGTTTTAAAGTGATCAGAGTGCTTATAATTAGAAGATTGAATTTGCTGTTTTATTTCAGGGATATAAAAATCTCCATATCTATTTAGATGTTCTATACATTCTAAAACACTCCATTTTTCAGGAGATGCTTTATAGTTTAATACTTCTTTATTCAAATCAACAAAGCTTTGAACCTTATTCAGGTTTTCTTTTGTCCGATTTACCAAATCAATAATTAAAGTTTCTGAATTCATTTTTTATTGTAAAATTGGTGTTTATTTAGAACACATTTATTGATTGAAATCAAGATTTTTTAATTCGGGATAAAGTTTCTGGTGTCATCCTCAAATAAGAAGCAATATACTTGTTCGGTATTTCCTGAAAGAGTTGTGGACTTCTTTTTAGGACCCTGTTATATCTTTCTATAGGTGAAGCGGTTAAGATATCTCTTTCTCTTTCCATTTGTTGTAAAATAAGATTTTCAAGTATTGAATACCAAATGTTTGTGAGTTTAGGCGTAGATAAAACCAAATTCATAAAATCCGTTTTTCTAATGGCTTTTATAGTCGACTTCTTCAGCGCCTGAATATATAAATCTGATGCTTCTTCATGTATAAATGAATCGAGTGCAGCAATCAAATTGTTTTTATAACCAAATCTAATAGTATGCTCTTCTACTTCATCAAGTACAAAGATTCTCAAGCTGCCACTTACTACAAGGTATAAATTCGTATCTACACTACCTTGTACTTTTAGGTAATGATTGCGTGGTAATTCTAATTTTTTATGCCACAAGTTTTGGTTGTTTATTTCATTGATTAGAATTGAGATGGGATCCATGGGGTTTTGTTTTTTTCTTAATAACTTCATTCTGACCTAATCCTCCGACAACTCATTACTCCGTTTGATACCCAAGCGTTCAATTTTAGAATAAAGCGTAGTTGGCCGCATATCAAGAATTTTTGCAGCACCATTTTCTCCTCCTACTCGCCATTCAGTATATTGAAGTACTTTGACGATATGTGCGCGTTGTGCGGCTTCCAGTGATTTGAAATCTTTTGTTTTTATTCGGTTTTTCTTTGGTTTAAACCAATCTCCAAGCTTTAATTTACCATTAGTAGAGGTAATGATGCCTCGTTCGATTAGGTTTTCCAATTCCCGAACATTTCCAGGAAATTCATAAGTGATTAGTTTATCAATTATTTTTTGTGGAATGTCTGTGATTTTTCTACCTAATTTAGAGCCTAATTTTTCGCAGAAATACTGTACTAATAGTGGAATATCTTCTGGTCTTTCTCGAAGAGGTATACTATGGATGGGAAATACATTGAGTCGATAATAGAGGTCTTCACGAAAATTCCCGGATTCAATCTCTTTTGGTAGATCCCGATTTGTAGCAGCGATAATTCGAACATCAATAGTTTTGACCACTTGCCCACCTATACGTTCTATTTCGCCTTCTTGTAAAACGCGAAGTAATTTGGCTTGTAGCTCTACGGGTATCTCACCAATTTCATCTAGAAATAAGGTACCACCATCAGCCAATTCGAATTTACCAATTTTACTATTAATCGCTCCTGTAAAAGCACCCTTTTCATGACCGAATAATTCACTCTCGATCAGGTTGCTGGGTAATGCTGCACAATTCACTTTGATCATGGGACGTTTGCTACGGCGACTCAATTGGTGTAAAGCTCGTGCAATCAATTCTTTACCAGTTCCACTTTCACCTGTAATCAAAACGGTTGAGTTCGTATCTGCAACTTGTTCTACTTGTTTGAGTACTTTTCGAAATTTTTTGCTGTTGCTTACAATTTCTCCAAAATTGTTTTGTATTTCAATTTCCTCTTGTAAATAATTGTTTTCAGCTTCTAGTTTTTCTTTCAAGTCCCTTATTTCCATCAATGCTCCACGAAGAGCGGCTTCCTTTTGCTTTCGAACTGTAATGTCTCGGACAATAGCACAACTATAAGTATTATTATTGAGCTTTACGAAAAGATCAGTGATATCAACTGGAAAAATCTCACCATTTTTTACGGCGATGAGAACTTTCGAAGGTAGAGGTGTCTTTTTGTTTGTTTTCCCAATGTGCTTCCCAAGTCTCTGGACTCATATTTAGATTAACATCAAAAACACTCATCTTTAAAAATTCTTCTCTAGTATAGCCCCAGTGTTTGCAGGCAATATCATTTACATCGAAAAAATTGCCTTGTTTATCAAACCAGAGGACTGCTTCCGGTAAATTTTTTAGTGCCAATAAGGACAGTTTTGCTATAGGTTTATGCTCTTGTGACATATAGATATGATTGCTTTTTTAAGCAGTATTGGTAAGTTTTTAAGATAAGGATATTTTCGTAAAATTACGATATATCGTAAAGTATTTTCGCTGTTTTTATTTTATTGAAAATAGCGGGTAAATTTAAATGGTTGATAATCAGATGTTTAGAATGTTTTTGTGTGCTGGAGAATCAATTGGCATAGCCATTGGATTATAAAAGCTAAATAAGCATTTAATTCATGGAATTTAACAATATAAATAGTCTATCAGAATTGCTCTTTATTTCTCCAGCATCAAAAAACACCGATGTTTATAAATCTTTGTACGCGATGTGGTAATGATAATTTTTCTGATGGATCAAATTATAAAAAATGTACAAGCACAATATGGAAAAGAGCTTGGCTATCAAAAAATGTCTAGTGAAGCATCTGCGCTTATAAAGCAGGAATTAAAAATATCAAAAAACCCGATTTTACTTTTGATTCAAGCAGGTGAAATCAAAGCCATGTTCGGAGGCATTATTGCTCAGTATAAACTAGAACAAGCTTTAGCAGCATTAGATTCAGATTCGAAACCATTAACTAATAATTAGTAAGTGACGGAACAAAATTAATAATAAGCTATTTTGACATACTGAAATTTCATAAACAATTGACTAGAAGGAGGTTGTGTTGAATATTTTGGGATGTCTTAAAAAAATAACTTATTATTAATTCCGTCTAATAACTTAAAACAATAAAATTTAAAAATAACTAACATGAAGTCTTTAATCAGTTTTTTCATTGCGATCATTTTTTTGAGTAGCCCTTTATTTGCTCAAAAAATTGACCAACAGTTTTTTACAAAAGCCAATAGTTTCTTTGCAAAGGAAGTTGAGAATGGCTTATTAGATTATTCAAGCTTGAAAAGTAATAGCGAATTGAAATCGCTTATTGCAATCGTTGAAAATGCGGATTTATCTTCAACGGATGATGCCACTAAAAAGGCTTTTTATATCAATGCTTATAATCTGCATGTAATCAACCAAGGGGTAGATGGATACCCCATTCAATCCGTACAAGATATTGCTGGCTTTTTTGACCGTAAAAAAGTTAAAGTAGCAGGAGATCAAACGACATTGAATAATTTGGAGAAACAAAAATTATTGAAACCCTATAAAGATGGCCGATTACATTTCGTTTTGGTCTGTGGTGCATTAGGCTGTCCTCCAATAACGGACTTCGCTTATTTACCTGAAAAGTTAGATATGCAATTAGACCAGCAAACTAGCTTGGCATTGAATAATCCTAACTTTATAAGAGTGGAAGGGAATAAGACTGGTTTGTCTCAAATTTTCAAATGGTATACGGGTGATTTTGGCGGTAGTACTAAATCAGTAATTAGTTTTATTAATAAATATAGGTCAAGTCCAATCGCTGAAAATACTAAAACCTCTTATTATGACTATGATTGGGCCTTGAATGAAATTAAAACTAATACGAATCAAACAGGAACGGCGCAAGGTAATAATGCAAGTCGATATATTGTATCTTCTACTATCCCAAAAGGAAGTGTAGAGGTGAAAATATTTAATAATTTGTATACCCAGCGGACAGTTCAGAATGATGCTTTGACAGATCGAAATACTTTTTTTACGACAAACTATTAGTTTTATCTATGGATTGACAAACCGACTGAATGTAGGTTTTACCGGAAAGTATCGAAGAGTTGAAAATAGTTCTTTGCCTTCTTCTGCATTAGATGTATTTTCGCCAGGCGAAACATCGCAAAGTTCAAGACAGGGGTTCACAGGCTTTGGCCCTCAGATTCGATTTGCTCCATTTGAAGCATTAGAGAATTTTTCTTTACAAAGTGCCTTTATTTTTCCGATAGGTGAAGATTTGGCTGGAAGTTCAACCGAGCCTTATATTGATTGGACTGGCCCGATTTGGAATACTCAGTTTTTTAATGACTTCTCTATTGGAAATAACTTTTCTCTTTTTACAGAGTTGGATTTCTTATTAGAAGATATTGGTAGTAAATCAGATGGACATATTAACCGTTTTTCTACACCTGTGACTTTGATCCTTAGTTTTAATCCAAATAATAAAACGGACGATTTATGCAATAAGCGGATTTTCTCCATACTGGCAAAGTACTTTTGATTATTTCTTGCAAGGTGGATTTGGCGGTAAATATCAATTTACACCAAAGCTGGAGCTAGAATTACTTTTACACCGGATTTACAAATAAGTTCTTATCAGACACAGGAGGTAAAGCGGCAACTTATAATCTTGGATTTCGTTTTAATATTTAGAAACGAGGTGAGGAATGTTTAAATGCTTTAAATGAGAAATTTTATTAAATCTCTTTAAATTGTGAGAATTTTGAGAATGATCGTCATCAAAGTATAAAACAACTTTGTCATTTGTCACTATTCATTTGGAGAATTTCTCAAAGGAATAGTGACAAATGATATTAGTAAGTACAGCGTAAATTAAATTCTTTTGCGTTTTGGTTGAGGCTGTTTTTTGATTTGACGACTCAAATGTGACGCGAATAGCCTTAGCTATTTAAGGAATATTTGAGGAAGTTCAAATCGAAAAAGAGACCACCAAAAGCGATTTTAATTATTTTACGGTGTACTAAGCTTATAAATTTGTGGTAATTCATGTTTACAAGTTTAAATAGAATATGTCAATGAAACTTAGATCAGTATTTTTGCTCTTTATTTTAGTCTGCTGTTTTACTAATACATGGGCGCAAGAAACACTTACCAAGATTAAATTCGAAGGCTTAAAAAAAACGAATACCACTTTTTTAAATAACTATCTGAATACTTCATTGGGAAAGATGCCTTCAGATAGTCTATTGATGGAAGATGTACAGCGTTTAAAGAATATTGCAGGTATCGGAAATGCAACTTATCGACTAGATACACTTGATGAAAAAATAGAGCTTACGTTTATTATTGATGAAGTAAAAACCTTATTACCTATTGTTAATTTTGGAGGGATCAAAGACAATTTTTGGTTTCAATTGGGGGGCTCAGATATTCATTGGAATGGGAAGGGGCAGTTTTTTAGTATGCACTATCAAAATAATGATAGAAGACATTCGGGACAAATTTATTATCGAAATCCAAATTTTAAAAAAACGAATTGGGGCTATAGTATCAGCTTAAGTCGTAGGGCTTCTCGTGAACCTTTGTATTTTCCAGAGGGCGCTGTTTTTTATGATTATGATAACAATAGTTTAGGTTTGACAGCGATTCGTAATTTTGGTATTAATCGAAAATTAGAATTTGGAGGGACTTATTTTATTGAAAATTATGATAAGAGTGAATCACAGTTTATAGACAATCCTCCTGGTCCGGATGCATTTACACAGCCCAAAATATTAAGTAGAATAGAATATCATGAAGATTTTTTAAACTATAATTATTTTTATTTGGATGGCTTGAGTTGGAGGACTACCTTTCAAAGTGTCTATAATACTAAAGATAGGATTTGGTTTCATAGTATCCAGTTTCAAGGACGGCAGTATATCAAAATAAAAGAAAGAGGAAACATTGCCATGCGGCTTCGATTAGCTATCTCTACAAATAATGATTCGCCATTTGCTCCTTTTGTTGTGGATAGTTATGTTAATCTACGTGGAGTGGGCAATCGTATTGATCGCGGAACTGCACAAGCTATCTACAATTTAGAATATCGTCATACGGTCTATCATAAAAAATCTTGGGGTGCTCAGTTGGTTGTTTTTTCAGACCTTGGAACCTGGCGAAATCCAGGTGGAGATATTGAGGATATATTTGACCCAGATCAATTTCGGCATTTTATCGGTGGCGGCTTTCGTTTGGCTTATCAAAAAATATATGGAGCAACTATACGAGTTGATTATGGAGTAGATGTTTTCAATCCATCCCAGAGAGGACCTGTAGTTGGTTTAGGCCAGTATTTTTAAACAGGCTCTAAGAGACTCCCAATTTTACAAAATAGATTAAACTAATTATTTAGGATGTATAAAAGGCCTTCAAGTGCTTTTTTATTTATAAAAACGGTACTCTTGATCAAAATGATCTTTGGATGCTCTAGCCTGCTTGCACAGCCTGTTGTAAAGACAGAACAGGTTAATGGAATAGTATTTAATGGCCCTAAAAAGCCAGTTTTAAATGCGGAGATGATAAGACCACTTAAAGAGACTGGAGCTAATTGGATCGCATTTGTACCTGAAGCTACGCTAGATCGAAGTACTTTATATCTACTTCCCGATAGTATCAATCACTGGTGGGGTGAAACAATAGAAGCAAGCTGCGAAGGAATTATATTAGCAAAGAAGGAGGGACTAAAAGTAATGCTCAAGCCACATATCCGATTGGAAGATATGAAAGATCATTTAAATTTAAAGTATTCTTCTACTGGCAAAAGGGAGGAAGATAAAACGAGGGGCGCTTCATGGCGTGGCAATTTTTCTGCAAAGAATAAGGAAGATTGGATGATTTGGGAAGGTGCATATGAAAAATATATTTTGGCTTTAGCCACTTTAGCAGATTCTCTGGATGTGGATTTATTTTGCGTTGGCAGTGAATTGAAAAAATCGGCGATTAAACGACCATTTTATTGGAGACAGTTGATTGAAAAGGTGAGGGCTATTTATTCAGGTCCTTTGACATATTCTGCAAATTGGGATGAATATACACGTATTACTTTTTGGGATGATTTGGATTATATTGGGATAGATGCTTACTTTCCTATAAGTTTGGATGCAACACCTAAGGTTAGAAGAACTACAAGAAACTGGCGGAGAGTCATGAGAAAACTAAAACGGTTTTCAAATTTAAAGCAAAGACAAATCCTGATTACTGAAATAGGTTATCGCAATGTATCTTTTGCTGGATTGAGACCTTGGATACATGATAAGGGAAAATCAAAATTGAATAATAAAGCCCAGGTAAATTTGTATGAAGCCTATTTTAGAGCAATAAAAAATAAATCTTGGATTGCGGGAAGTTTTTTCTGGCAATGGTTTGCTATACCTAAAGAAATCGGAAATACAAAATTTTCTCCGCAAGGTAAACCTGCCATAAAAGTCTTGGAGAAATATTTTAAGGAATAAAGTCGTTCAAAAAGATAAGTTCTTTAGTGGAATTCGGAGCCGAATTTTTCGCTCTCGTTTTTCTGACATTTCAAATAGACAATCCTTGAGCGGTAAAAAGTGTATTTCTTTGGTCCAGTTTCCTTTGCCAAAAAGCTCGTCGAGCATCGCATTGATTAATCTTCGAATTTCATTATAGTCATTGATATCATAGGTTTTGGAAGAACGCATATCGTTTTTGGGTTTGATCTCCAGCCAATCATCTTGTTCGCTTTGAGTTTTTCGATGGGCAAATTTAAATAGAAGGTCATACATACCCGGACTTAAATATACTTTCCGATCTGCCTTTCCCGGAAATCCTTTGATTGTAATGAGGTTATCCATCTTACCTTTTTCATTCTTTTGACGTTTGAAGGAAAGCAATAGATTTTCAACTTGAGGAATGATATTTTGAGCGAGTTCTTTGACCCAACTTAATGCCAAGGCAAAAAACAACATGATTAAAGATGTTTTGAAAATCGCTGAAAAGAAAAGATTAAAATTGGAATTGAATATTTTGAATATTTGAGCAATTAATGTAAAAAGAATTATAAGGATGCTTAACCAAGCCAGAAAGGTTAATCTTCGTTTTGAAAAGGATTCCCAAAGCACTGCGCCTAAAAATACAAGGGTGAAAACCCCATAATATAAATCAGATTCTCTAATCCAGGTTTCATCATTTCCGGTTATCATCCCCGTAATCGTATGCAGTAAAGAAAACAGAAGTGGAAAGCCAATGATATAATACCAGTATTTTGATTTGATAAGTGCTTCTAATCTGCCAGGAATATACCTGAACCAAGGTAGGGCAAGTAGAATAAGTAAACTATTGAATAAGGACAAAATACTTTGCCAGCCATTTAGAAATAACGTTTGTTCGGAATGGGATATTAAACTATCCTGATAATGTTGCTTTAATTGTTCCGTCAAAGATTCTGGTGGTTTTTCTACCTTGATCAATTGATGTATATCTTGATAGACGGCTATTCTTTTTTGCTGTATTTGGTTTGAATAATAAATGTCAATCAGACCCGAACAAGTCCAACAGAGTAGAGACAGTGCTAGCCAAACCTGACCGAGATCTTTCTGTCGTTTTCCAATATGCCACCAAATGGATAGCAAAGCAAGGCAGGCTACAAGGCTCACAATAAATTGCCACCATTCATAAAAGGAGCGTAATTGGAATTCAGTTAAATATTGTACGATTTCTGGATTCATGTTTTGATCAATAAATATCTATTTTTTGAATGTCATGACCCAATCATTAACCATTTCTTCAAGTATAAATAAAGGAACAGAACCTTGAGACAATATCAAATCGTGAAAAGCTCTAAGGTCAAATTTATCCCCTAGCTTATTTTCTGCTAATTTCCTTAATGCTCTAATTTTCAATTCTCCAATTTTATAAGAAAGTGCTTGCCCTGGCCAACCAATATAACGATCTATTTCTGTATTGCACTCGTGGATAGAAAGCGCGGTATTTGTAGATAAGTAATTTAATGCTTTTTCTCTGGACCATCCTTTAGAATGGATTCCGGTATCTACTACCAAGCGACAGGCACGCCACATCTCATAGGTCAATCGACCAAAGCGCTCATAAGGGGTGGAGTACATACCCAATTCCTCTCCCAAATACTCGCAGTATAATGCCCAACCTTCACCATAGCAACTGAGATAAGTATGTTGTCTAAACTTTGGAAGATCTTTAATTTCCGCAGCTAAGGAAATCTGTAAATGATGACCTGGGACGGCTTCATGCAAGGTTAAAGCAGGAAGAACATATAAGGGGCGGCTTTTTAAATCATAAGTATTAACCCAGTAGGTTCCAGCTTTAAAATTCTTGGCTGAACCTTCGATGTATCGTCCAGTGGTGTATTTTGGTGCAATAGCATCAGGTACAGGTTGGACGCCATAGGGTAGGCGAGGAAGTTTTTTAAACGCATTAGGTAAAAGTCCATCTATTTTCTTAGACAAGTATGCAGCTTCTTTAAGTAAGCATTTTGGTGTATCGCAGTAAAATTGAGCATCTGTTCTAAGGAACTGCAAAAAATCTTCAAAACTACCTTCAAACTCAAGTTCTTTGATGATATCCTGCATCTGTTTCCGAATTCTGGAAACTTCCTTTATTCCGATTTGATGGACTTCATCAGCAGTCATGTTTAGGGTGGTATAATAATCTACTTGTTGCTGATAATACGATTTGCCATTTGGTAACTGAGAGGCCCCTAATGTTTTTCGTGCTTTTGGACGATACTCATTTTTAATAAAATCACTGAACATTTTATAACCGGGAATGATGCTCTTTTGAATAGCTTCTTTTGCACTGAATTGTAATTCTTCCCAATCACCTTCATCGACACCTTGTGGTCTGGTTTGGAAAGCTTTGTAGAAAAAACTTTGTTCTGGATTATCAACTACATGAACGTCCATACTGGATTCATAGTTTTCTAAAACAATTTGAGGCATGGTGAACCCTTTCTCTAATCCAATACGCATTACTTCAATATTATCTGCTGCTATTCCTTTAAATTCTTTTAATTTAGAAATATATTTTGAATAGTCCTTCGTTTCATTAAACCGATACCCATTCACCATATAGATATAGTCGATGTGAAAACCACCATCAGATTGAATGGGAACTAGATAAGCTTCCATGGCGATTTGACGAACATCATTTTCAAGAATGAAGCGAAATATCTTATAGTTAGTTTGATCTTTTTTACTTAAAGAATCCAGCTTGATATAATCCAGTTTGTCTATTATATTACGCCAAAAGGCGGCTTTCTTTTTTTCTTTTTCAATCGTGGGCATTGCTTTGACTTCACCTTTTATTTCTTCTCCTAATGAGGTGGCCAACCCGGGGTTCATTTTCATTCGAAAACTCCATTCTTCATCTATAAGCTGATGTAATTTTTCACCATGTGAATTTTGACCTACGAGGACTTGGAAAGAAAAAAGAAAAGCTATCAATGATAGAAAACTAGTTTGAAGGCAAGTTTTTTTATTAAAAGCTAAAAACGGAAATTGCATATGATAAATTTAAATGAGTATGAATTATATTTCACACAAGTTAATACATTTTTAAAAATATCAATACTTTGTGATCTCCGTGTTTCCCCAGTGCGCACTGTGTCCTAAAACGAGCGCCATGTCCTTAAAAAGTACGCTCACTATAAATAATAGTTCTATAAATACGCCATTTTTCAGAAGTATCTTTTTTCCAAATATCTAATCGCTGGACATTGGCAAAAGGATCATCAGCTTTGGGATTGCCTTTTGTTCGGAGTTGCCAGTCCATTGCAATGAATGCTTGTGATTCCCCCGTTTCAATTTCCTTAATTTGAATGCTCACTTCAAAATTGTTTTTGTCGAGATTGGCTAAATTGTTTTTTATAAAAGTGGAAATACTTATTGGTCGATTGATCGGAGAAAAACTGGCATAATCCTCATGATATAAGTCCAAAAGGCAGTCTAAATCTCTATTGTTATGACAAGAAACAAAGTTTTGGATACGGTCACCTAAGTTTGAATATAGATCCGTCGAAATCGTTTTACTACTAGTATTACAACTTCCTAATAGACTGATGAAAATAAGAATTACCAAAGCTGAAGAAAGCGACTTCATTTTTTTATTTATTTTAGGCCATTGTAAAATAGGCCTTGTCCTTGTACCTTTGAATAGGTACTATGTAAATTAGCAAATTGATATGTAAATCAAAATAATTTATGAATCTTATCTATACCCTTGACCTAATTGGAACTTTTGTTTTTGCGATTAGTGGGACATTAGCTGCTGCCGAAAAACGATTTGATATTTTTGGAGCGGTTGTTTTGGCATTTGTTACTGCGGTAGGAGGTGGAACAGTCCGAGATTTATTGATTGGCAATACGCCAGTTGGATGGATGAAGGATTTAAATTATTTAATCGTCATTGGATCAGCTATTCCCGTGAGTTATTTTTTTAAAAAATACATTCAAAGATTAAGAAAAACCATGTTCCTGTTTGATACGATTGGAATTGGCTTATTTACAATTTTAGGTTTAAAAGCAACTGTTGCTATTGGCCTTTCTCCGGTAATTGCGATTATGATGGGAACGGTGTCAGCGGTTTTTGGAGGTGTATTACGTGATGTCTTGTCAAATGAAATCCCATTACTATTTAGAAAAGAAATCTATGCTACTGCCTGTATTATTGGAGGTTTGAGTTATCTGTTAATTTTGAAAACAGGATTAAGAGAAGACTATGTTGTCTTTATTACGGTGATGATTGTAATAGGGATAAGAAGTTTGGCGGTTAAGAAGGGACTGAGTCTGCCAAGAGGTTAAAAGATTAGTCATTGATCATTAACTACTTAATGATCAATGACTAATAATCAATTTAATTTTCTTTTCCTTCAGCCGGGCATCATCGTCACTTGAATAACATTATTCGCATCGAAGTATGCATTAGCTGCTTTTTGGACATCATTTGAATTCAATCCATCAATGTATTTTTCATAATCTTCAAATTGAATACCAGCAGGATCAACTCCATTCTGATATGCATATCGAAGACTTCTGCTCCAGAATCTGTTTTCCTTAAGGTCTTTGATTCTACCTTGACGTTGTGTTTCTTTTACCTTAGTCAACTCCTTTTCACCTGCTCCATTCTTTCGAGCATATTGAATATCTGCTTTTGCAGTTTTTATCAACTCGTCTACCATTGGAGGATCGGCATTAAAAGATATGGTAATGGAATATTCTGAAGAAGGATATTGAGAAACATTACCTCTGACGCTTACACCATATACGCCACCTTTATCCTCTCTCATTGATTCCCTCATTTTGATCCGCAATACATCGATCATTGAAGTAAAATTATAACGGTTGTTTGGATCCCATTTAAAATCTCCATGATAGATAATGTTTACCAATGCTTTTGGCGCTTCACCTTTAGTCAGTTTTTTAGTAATGCTACCAGGAAGATAATCCGCTCCGACATCTTTGAACTTTTCGTCACGACTAAGCGCTGGTAAAGAACCAAGATAGGTAGCCAATAAAGGCTGAATCTTTTTTACATCAAAATTTCCAACAAAAAGGAAAGTGAAATCACTTGCATCAGCAAATCTTTCATTATAAATTTTCAAAAGCACGATCCAAGTCAATTGCTTTTAGTTGACCTTCAGTTGGGAAACCCCGTCTTGCATGATTATTATAAGAAATCTTTGCAACTTGATCAGAAAACCAATAATCAGGATTTGCCATTATATTTTTAAAAATAGAACTCTGCTTGGCAATATATGATTGCAATGCTGCTTCGTCTTTTCTTGGTTTTGTAAAATACAAATGAACCAATTGTAATAAAGTTTCAAGATCATCAGGAGAAACAGATCCATTGAACCCTTCATATAACTCACTGATATATGGAGAAATACGTAAGGTCTTTCCAGTCAATTTCTTTTGAAGCTGAGGGGCATCAAATGTAGCAATTCCCGAATTATCTACAATTCTGGCAGCATTACTTGCATTTGGATAATCTTCATCTCCATATAGGGAAGAACCTCCAGGGCTATAACCGCTAACTAGGATTTCATCATTTTTAAAATCTGTTGGTTTTAAAACTACTTTTAATCCATTGGCAAGTGTTAATTCAGTAACACCAATATTATCTAATTTTTTCTCTTCTTTGATAGGAGCAGGACTTGGAATGACAGCCATTAATGGTTCATCAGAAACATTATCGACATATGGTTTAATATCTTTCTTACTTACACTTTCAAGAATAGCGAAGACATCCTCTTCAGAAGGAAAAGGAACACCTGTTTTTTCCGGACCAGTGATCACAACAACTCTGTTCTCTTCAGTAATCCACTTTTTAGCTAAGGCATTTATTTCAGAAAGTTGAATACTAGGTAATAGAAGTTTATAAAAATCAACTTCATCTTCAATACCCGGAATAGCAATTCCATCTACAAAATGTGCTACATATCGAGAAGCAAAACGACGAG
This sequence comes from Saprospiraceae bacterium, assembly GCA_965277415.1. Lineage (GTDB taxonomy): Bacteria > Bacteroidota > Bacteroidia > Chitinophagales > Saprospiraceae > JAHDHW01. The sequence continues at coordinate 124,367 of CBDICS010000058.1, read as the reverse complement.
AGTCTGTTTTATCCTTTTCTTTTAGTGCGCGCTGCATATTGGTAAGGATTTCTGTTTTTTGTCGCTCTAACTCTCCTTGAGTAAAACCATGACGTAGAACTCTTTCATTTTCTTCAAGAAGGACAGAAAGCCCTCTGGTGCCGCCACCTTCAGGAACCATGGCATAAGAAGAATAGGTGTCAATATCTCCTAAATCCCGAGAATAACCAGTATAAGCAAAATTGAAAGGAGGATCAGCACTTTGTCCCAATTCATCTAGACGCGCTCCAAGCATATTATTATAAAGTCTTCTGACAATATTTTGTCGGTAATCATTCATTGTTTTTACAGGAACGTGATCATGCTTATACATCAATTGAACATTAGTAAAAGCAGCTTCTTTGTCTTGTATGACAGAAACGAAGGTTTCTTTATGTTTTGGAACTTCATAATATTCGCGTTCACGAGGATTAGAAGGATTTTTTAGTTTTCCAAAACGCGCTTGAATTTCTTTTTCCATTTTATTCACATCAATATCTCCAACTACAATTACCCCCATAAGGTCTGGTCGATACCAATCTTTGTAAAATCTTTTTACTGTTTCGTAAGGAGCTTTACGGATAATTTCTGGTTTCCCAATAGGCAAGCGCTCTGCATATCTTGACCCAAAGTACATAACTGGCAGGTATTCATTAAACATCCTTTGATTGGCACTTAATCGAGTTCTCCATTCTGATTCAACTACACCTCTTTCTTTGTCAATTTCCTCATTCTCGAAAGTTATTCCTCCAGCCCAGTCTTCTAAAACAAGTAATCCTTTTTCCAATAATTCTGTACTATCTGTTCGCACCTGAAGCATATAAACTGTTTCATCAAAACTAGTATATGCATTAAGGTCAGGACCGAATTTTGTTCCAATAGATTCTAGAAAATCGACCAATTCGCTCTTTGCAAAATTCTTTGATCCATTAAATGCCATATGTTCAACGAAATGCGCTAAACCTTGTTGATCATCATCTTCCTGCATCGCTCCTGCATTTAAAGTAAGGCGCAGCTCAGCACGATTTTCAGGTTTTGAATTTTTTCGAATGATGTATTTAATTCCATTGGCTAATTGTCCTGTTTTAATATCAGGGTCTACTGGAATCGGTTTCATCTTTGGAGGAGGAGGTGGAGGTGGTGGTGGTGGTGGAACCGATTCTTCCATTTCAACGGCTTCTTCTACTTCAACCATTGCTTCTTCTACGGCTTCAACCACTTCTTCTTTTGCTGTTTTAGACTCTTGAAGTGCTGTAGTCTTAGATGTACAAGCAAAGAAAACACTTGTCGAAATAAATAATAGAATGAGGAATTTGAAAATATTCTTCATGACAGGGTTTAGTTTTGTTTAAAAATTATTGTTTATACGGAATGTCAAAGACATGAATATTGTGTTTTAGTTTGATTTGTTTTAAGCCTTCAAGAGAAGGAAATTAAATTTAAAAAGCTCGGCTTTATATAAAATGTTCGAAATGTGAATCACCTCGAATTATAAATTGAAATTGTTCAAAAAATGTTTATTAAAACGCTGGAATAAGTCCTATTGTTTTGAACGATTCAAATGCAGTTTTATTCTACATAAAACTACATTAACAATAATGAAGAATCTATAAAAAGATACATTACCTCAACCGTAAGAGTATTGGGTTTTGTCTGTGGTTTTCGTGTCCAAGATTAGCATAGCGAAGTAAAAGAAAACTACCTTTTTTTCATGCCTGGCATTCCTCCCATCATATTGCCAAAGCCTTTATTATTCGAAAGCTTATGCATCATTTTTCTCATTTGCTCAAACTGCTTGATAAACTGGTTGATTTCATGGATACCTTTACCACAACCAGCAGCAATTCTACGTTTTCGACTCATATTAAGCACTTCCGGATTATCTCTTTCTTCTGGAGTCATTGAAAAAATGATAGACTCGACTTTTGCAAAAGCAGAATCATCAATATCAATATCTTTAGTCATTTTGCTCATTCCAGGAATCATATTCATCAGGCTTTTGATATCGCCCATTTTTCGAATCTGATTGAGTTGACTTAAGAAATCATTGAAGTCAAATTTATTACGTTTGATCTTCTTCTCAATTCTTTTTGCTTCTTTTTCATCAAACTGTTCCTGAGCTTTTTCTACAAATGAGACAATGTCCCCCATACCAAGAATACGCTGTGCCATTCGATCGGGATGGAATACATCCAGTGTATCCATCTTTTCACCCATACTGACAAATTTGATGGGTTTCCCAACCGTATACTTTACGGTCAAAGCTGCACCACCACGAGTATCACCATCAAGTTTGGTTAATACGACACCATCATAATCCAATCGTTCATTGAAATTAGCAGCAGTATTGACAGCATCTTGCCCTGTCATCGAATCTACTACAAAAAGCGTTTCATTAGGCGTAATCGCTTCTTTAATATTTTCAATTTCCTTCATCATTTCCTCATCAATGGAAAGTCGCCCCGCCGTATCGACAATCACTACATCATGTCCATTTGTTTTGGCATGTAGTATCGCATTTCCAGCAATTTCAACAGGGTTTTTGTTTTCAGGTTCTTTATAAATATCAACATTGATCTGCTCACCAAGAACAGTCAACTGATCAATCGCAGCAGGACGATAGACATCACAAGCTACTAATAATGGTTTCTTATTTCTTTTTCCTTTTAAGTGATAAGCCAATTTTCCAGAAAAAGTAGTTTTACCCGATCCTTGAAGTCCCGCAACTAATATGACAGCAGGGCTTCCTTTTATATTAATTCCAACTGATGCACCTCCCATTAGATCAACCAATTCGTCCATGACGATTTTGATCATCAATTCTCCGGGTTTTACGGCATTTAATACATTTTTAGTCCCCAGTGCCTGATCCTTAATCTTATCTGTAAATTCTTTAGCGATTTTATAGTTTACATCTGCTGCAACTAAGGCTCGTCGAATTTCTTTAATTGATTGAGCTACATTAATCTCCGTTAATTTACCTTGGCCTTTTAAGGTTTTAAAGGCACCTTCTAACTTTTCATTTAAACTATCAAACATGGTCTTCTGATTATTTTTGAATGACTTCTACTTTAAGAACTTGTCCAAAGCAATGAATCCAGTCGGTTCATTCCTTTCATCGGGCTACAAAATTACACTTAAGAACCTGATTTCGCCTTTTTGTATGCCCATAGCTAAGGCTATGAAAAAACAAAAACGCTTCTTCAGAACCTTAAATTGAACTCTTTCGCCTTCGATAATAAAATTTGGACAGGTTCTAAAAAGCAAATATAGTGAAATTTTGTAAAGGAAAGCCTTGTTTTAATCCTTCTTTCTAAGGCAATTGTAAGATTATCTATTAAGTAAAGGTAAGACCTCAAAAGTTCCAAAGAAACGATCACAAGACCGTAAGTCGATCACAAGTGAAGCGATCACCAAACCACATAGTCCATAGAACCGATTACCGTCTCAAAATATTAATCAAAAGTTTCTTCTACCTCATCTCATTCAAATTGCTCTACCATAATTTTTCCAATTTTAATATTACCCTCGGGTTTTATACGTTCTAAAACAGCTTCTGTAGCATCTTTAGGAGCAATGACACTTCCCCTTAGGTAGAAAGTAAGATTTAAATTGTCAAAATCCCATTCGCCATTTTTCATTTGATTGCCAATTAGCTTTGTAATTTCAAAATTAGCGTTTTTTCCATGCCCTCCGCCATGATGGCTATGAATGGGATCATGAGCATGACCAAAAAATCCCATACTACCTACATAATATATGCTTTCAAAATCTGGATTGCTAAGATTCTCTGGAAGATTAAGGTAAACTTCATAATAGCCTGTAGGAATTTTATCGTATGTAATATCTTCAAGGTTGAGGACAAATCGCTGTTGTTTTGCATTTGGTAAATTATTACTCATTGCAGTTTTGGATTTGTTATTGAGCTTTAAGGGAAAGCTGGTTTTAGTTTCTGAGATATCTATATTGACCTCTTGATCTAATAATACTCCTTTTTTGATAGGTTCCATGATGCTGTCTTTTTTTGTAATGGGCTGTGCATTAACAATAGTGCTTTCATTTGTTTGGTTTTCACTATTATCATTTGACGCAAGTAATTCAGTATCATCATCATATCTATAGCCTAATTGTTCGGCTGTATTCACAACATCTCGACCAGTCATGACAACGAGGTTTCCGTTTTCGTCAAAGAATTCAAACCTTTCACTCAGCCAGTTTTCATCATCAATAGGATTGCTTCGAGCTGGATTTTCTTGCAACCATTTATTCCAAAGTCGATCAATATTAGCGTGGTGAAGCCAAAATATTGGATCCTGGGCTGCAAGATTCGGATCTGTCATCCAACCACCTACAACAACATGGATGACATTATGTGGCACTTGCTCTATCTGCCCATTTCTACCTCCAAAACGAGCAGATTCTTCAATTCTTTGTCCTCCAAAACTTAGAGGAGAATTTGCCGGAGAAGTGAAATTGTCAAATGAAAATGCCTGAGAAAAATCTGTGGCTGAAGCAGGCAATTCAAAACCATCATTGACGCCTTGATTGCGTTGAGCTACATAAAGTTCATTTGAGGCATTAGCTGGAATCCTAAATGCTTCTGGTAAAAATCTTTGATTATCCGTGGTATAATCCCAATAAGGAATAGCGAAATTGGGATCTCCTGATGCATCTCTAACTATCCTTTCAAAGAAATACAAATACATTCTATGCCAGGACAGGAAAAAATAACTTTGATGCTGACAGTTATTCCAAGCTCTTTGCGCTGGCTGTTCAGTACTTCCATGTATAGCCGCCTGATATGTCCAGCTAGTTGGATCACTCGCAGGTCTGGATTTCATAATACGGATAGCTCTTTTATAAGCCGTTAATTCTGGACCATCAGGAGCTAGGGCACTGACTGCTGGTCTCACCAAGGCGGGTGATGGAATTTCTGGTAGTGGTGATGGTGTTATTGGTGGATTTTCATTATCGGGTGGTGGTGGATTTTGATGATCACCATTACCGGAATTAGCACTATCATCACAATTAATAAAAAGTAAAATACTAAAAGAAAAAAAGATAAGGATTAAATTTTTCATTTGCTTTGGTTTTATGGCTTGAGGAACAAATACAAGTGTCCCAATATAAAGAAAATTGTAAAAGATGAGAAGAGAAATGCTTTTTGCTTTTTGAGTAACTTCTAAGTATTTTGCGGATAAATCAAAAATAATATGAAAAATAGAATAACCAGTCTTTTATTTTGTATCGGCTTAGTTTCTTTTGCATGCAATAACAAATTAGTAAATCCTCCTTCGGAAGGGTTTGATCTGAATGGGTCGGATGCTAAAGCAATAGCAATTGCAGATGAAGTAATGGAAGCGATGGGGGGAAGAAAAGCTTGGGATGAAACACCTTATTTGGTTTGGAATTTTTTTGGCTCTCGCAAGCATTATTGGAATAAACATACTGGAGATATTCGAATTGAATCTAAAAAAGATAATTATATGCTTTTGATGAATATTCATACGATGGATGGTCAACTTAAAAAGGATAATGAAATAGTTTCTCATCCGGATTCCCTTTCGAAATATCTGGATATGGGGAAGAAAGCATGGATTAATGATGCTTACTGGTTGGTAATGCCTTATAAATTAAAGGACTCTGGAGTAACTTTAAAATATAAAGGAGAGGGAAAAACTGAAAAAGGCGAAGCGTCTGATATTTTGGAACTAACTTTTAATGGGGTAGGCGTAACGCCAGAAAATAAATACGATATCTATGTTGATAAGTCTTCGAGACTAGTCAATCAATGGACTTTTTATTCTAATAAGAATGATACAGAACCTCGATTTTTAACTGCATGGGATGGGTACAAAAAATATGGAAAAATCCTATTGTCTGGAGGCCGTAGTAAATATACCCTAACTGAAATTGATGCGCCACCTACACTACCCGCAGATCTTTTTTCTAAAATTATTTATGATTTCTAAAGATTCTTATTCATTTGCTAATCGTTGTCCTCGAATCATGGCAACATTTTCTGTTTCTGTCACCATTTTTTTGAACCTTAAATTTTTGTATTCTTGCCAGTTAAAATCTTTTAAAAAATTACAAGCGGCTTTTACACCAGATACAAATAATTTGATTTTATCTGGCTCATCAATATCAAAATTTAACCAATTAAAGCCTTCAACATCAATATGGGTAACTAATTTTGTGAATTCATCATTATTAAAAACAAATTCAAAATCTCGAATTTGTCTAGCAGATTGGAAACAAGAATAAATTAGGTGAAAATAGTTTTCAATATCATTGACCTCTTTTCTGTCTAAGCCTAGTTTTACTCCAAATGTTGGTTTTCTAGGAATATTATTTTTAAGGTGAAAAACATCTATTGGGAAATTTGACATAATTCCACCGTCTACCATAAAAACTTCATCAGGTATTTCACCTTGATAATTTGCTAATTCATCCCACATCAATTGCTGAAGTTTTCCCTTAGGAATATTTTTTATTTTAAAAGGGGCAAAAAATATTGGGATAGACATCGAAGCTCGAACAAATTCTGAAGGATTAGTTTCTAAAACATTTTCATAATATAAATTTCCCATATCAGGGAATACCGCCTTAGTATTTGTACTGAGGTCAGATGCTATAATTTTATAGGAAGGGTTTAAATCTTTTTGATTTAAAGGACTGTTATCTTGTCTCAGTTTTATACTATCTGGAAGATCTTGAATTTTGTCTATTAAATCTTTTGTAGTGTTGATTCCAAATTCTTGTATGGTATCTCTTACCCATTTTTGAATATCTTTACCAGGATTAAGCCCCATATCTCTTTTCATATTATCAATTATCTTTAATCCTCTAAAAATGGTTTTAAACTTACCCGATTTTTGGATTATTGCCTTGATGAACTTTCTGGCGTCTTTATCTCCGTCTACAAAATCATAGAAGTCTTTATTTGCCAAAATCTCAATAAGCTTGGCAGATTTTTTTTCATTTGGTTTCCCGATAGCGGCTAAAAATAAAGTAGAAATAGAACCAGCAGATGCGCCGCCTAAATTGAGAAAACGAATACCCATTTCTTCCAACACGTATATGTACCCTACCAAAGCTATCCCTAAAATACCACCACCTTCTTGTACAAGGTCAACGTATTGATGGCCTGTTTGATCAATGATGTCAGATACAATTAATTTTGTATCCTGCTGTTTAAAGGAGTCTTTTAATTCTTTAATAGAAAGAATGACTTCATGATTTTGAGTAAATTGATTAGGACGCATAATACTATTAATTTTAGATTTTCTTATAGACTATTGAAATGCCTAGCATGATTTATGTTTCTTTTCGGTTAATCCAGTTTCTTTATCATGCGTTACCCAAATGTTTATTTTTTATAAAAAATAGAAAACCTCGACATACAATATGATTATATCTGAAGGAACGATCACCAGACCGCAGGTCGATCACAAGCGAAGCAATCACCAAATCACTTAGTCCATAGGATATGACAATCGTAAGTTTATCTATCAAAGATGAATTGAGCAAAAATAAATGATCAAAATTTTTAAAGTCTGCCCAAAGTAGCCCCTCACAAGCAAAGCGATCACCAAATCACACAGTCCGTAGGACTGATCACTATAATACAAATTTAAAATATTGTTCTTGTAATCGCCATGGTTCATAGGACTGATCATTATAAGGATATTGTTTATTTTTTTTAACTTTAGAAATAATAATTGAGCACACACTAACAAATTGAAATTTAGAAAGATTAATGACTAGAGCATACCCACAAGATGAACAACTATTGATGAAAATAAAAGAAGGCAATCAAGTTCTGCTTAAGCAATTGCATGGCGAATATTGGGCTTACTTTTGTTCTTATTTTTTTAAGTTGGGAAATCTAGATAGAAAAGAAATATTGGAGATATATGAATTGTCATTCACAAGATTTTATCTCAATATAAGAGATGAGAAATTAATTCCTCCTTTAAAGAGTAATCTGAAATCCTATTTGATTGGGATTGGTAAGAATTATAGACTTAAGTATTTTGATGAAAAGAAGCGAATGAAAGAACGGGGCGCGGATGATTTAGAAACGATACAAGGAGCTTATCTAAATCCGGCAATTGATGATCATTATAATAAGGAAGCCTTAGGTGATTTGATCAAAAAGCTATTAGCTCAATTAAAAGCTGACTGTAAACAATTAATACAATTAAGTTATATAGAAGAAAATGCAGATGATGCCATTGCAAAAAAAATGGATATTGCGAGTGCAGGAGCTGTCAGGCAAAGAAGATTTAAATGTATGGAGAAATTAAGAAAAATTTACCAAAAATTTAAAGATAAATAAAAGAAAACCGATGGATGAACAAATACAAATACAACTCTTTATTGAAGGGAAACTAAGCGGAGAAGAACTCGGGAAGTTTAAAGAAAAGATAGAAAATGATAAAGCATTTAGTGAGCAAGTCGAAGATTATAAAGTGATTTATAAAGGTTTAAAAAGTTTACGAGACGAATCTTTTCAAAATAAAGTTAGATCTTGGAATGAATCTTTACCAGAAGTACCTATAAATAAAAAGAACTTTTTTGTCTTGAACTCAGTCGTTCGAAAGATTGCTGTAGCTATTGTATTTCTCATTATTGGAATAGGGACTTCTTATTGGTGGATGCAGAAAAATGCCTGGCAAAAATTTGAACAAGCTAAGTATATAAGACCTGTATTGGATGTTGATAGAGGTGGAAGATCTGACGGGGTTTCTTCAACATATGATTTGGCTGAAATTGATTTTGCTTCCGTAGCCGATGGAAAAACGGACTATACAGCATGTATTAATCGACTTAAGACGATCACACCTAAAGATAGTTTGTATTTAAAGGCTTTATATTTAAGTGGCCATGCTCATTATAAATCTGGAAATTATAATATCGCAAAACAAGAATTTGAAAAGTTGATTAAAGCATATAATACGACTAATAAAAACTGGATAAATACCGTTAACCTAGATAATGCTAAATGGATAGCGATTCTTTGTGATCATGAACTTTGTAAAAAATCTGAAGTGAATAAAGAAGCCTTGATAATTAGAATTAATAATTTTCTAAAAGAACAACCTGAGGAGACTTATGGAAGAAAGGCAAAAACACTTTTAAATTTGCTTTAGAAATAGTGCATTTATTAGTTTATCCCTTACGAAACCGCTTGAAAAGTTTATACAACAGAGTAAGAGATAAAATAATAAATAAATAAAATGCTATTCTTTTAATAGAAAAACACGAAACTTGAATGGGGTCCATATTACCAATAGCGGTAAAACTTGCCCAATATTTTGGGTGAGCACGATCATTATCTATATCGAAGTTTTGAATATAGGATTCATTAGCATTTCTCAAAGCAATATCTTTTCTATTGCCTTGCATTAATTCCGAATAAAAGTTTTTCATAATTTGGCAAGAAGCCTTATCAGGAATACGCCAGAGCGTAGTAATGACACTTTTAGTTCCAGCATATATGAACCCACGAGCAATACTGATTGCGCCTTCTCCTTTATACATTTTTCCAATTCCTGATTCACAAGCGCTTAAGACAACCATTTCAGAGGGGATAAACATATTGTACAATTCATTAAGTCCTAACTTAAAAGACTGATCATTACCACCATTGTGAACAAGGTTTGAAAAAGCAATATAGGACCGCTCAGGATGTTCTTTATCTACAATTCCATGTGTAGCAAAGTGTATGATCTTATATTTGAATTGAAAAATACGATTTAAAAAATGATCCTTGATGGCTAGGGTGTCATAGATTAATTCTGGTTGATTAAATTTAGCCCCAATATCAATGATTTCTTCTTTTGTATTGTATAAAGGCATAAGTTCGCCGCGATCATCTCCACCTTTTTTATTAATTATTGGTTTAAAAGGAGGAGCGTAGGCTAATAATTCTTGATCCCAGTCCGTCTTTTGGGTAGAACGATTCATCGTTGCATAAGTCGAAGCAGAAAAACAGCGGCTTAGAGCTACTTGTATACCTAGATACTTTAATTTTTTGAAATTAGGTTGGGCTTCATTTTTAACAGATTCCGTAATTAATGCTCGGTATGGAATATTCCATAGGATACCATCTGGAATCAATACTAAACTTTCTGGAAAACCTGTATTTTCAAAAAATGGATCAATTAATTGTTGATAAATTAATTGTGCTTCTTGGATATAAGCGTTTTCAATAAAATAGATATGATCGTTAATATGCTCAATAGCATATTTCAATTCTTTTGAAAAAGGAATTTTCTTTACGACTAGCGAATCATATTCTGGACTAATTAAAAAACCAAGAATGTATTCTTCACTTACAAAAAATTCTAATAAAGATTGATTAGGGAATAAAACATTATTTTTGATTTCTAAAGAAGAGGCAATTGTTATTTCTTGCAGTGCAAATTTGAATTGCGAATTCTCTTTCATTTTATTTAAGAGTAATTCAAATTCTTTTTTTAATTTAAAGAACTGCTTGCTATATTTTTCTTTTTCAATAGCGCTATTTGTGGTCAACATTGAGTTTTGACAATTAATTAATTTCTTTTTTAATTCAAATTTTTGAATAAGTATATCTTCATCTAAATCCGCAAATGCCTCCGCTTGAGTAAGCTTCATTGCTTCAAATAAATTTACGGCTTTATATTTATCTGTATATTGAAATGCTTTCTCTATTTCACCACGATTATATGCTAATTGAATCGCTTGTTTATAGATTGGGTAGCTTTGCTCCATTAGGAACTGTTTATCCGCTTCTGAAAAATAATCTACACGAATATTGTCGATGAGTGCAATGGCTGTCTTTGCAGTTTTATAAGCTAATTTTGTATATTTCTGATCTTCTTTACTTAAAGCTACTTCTTCTTCGCTTAAAATTACTAAAGCTTTTATTTTTTTATTTAAAATTTCTAATAGACTCTTTCTATTATCTAAGTAGTCAGGCAAAGGGTTTTCAGAGAAATCTGTATCATTAAAGTTTTCTACTAAATTAATCATTGCCAACTGGAAATAGTCCAGGGCTTTTAGTAGTGTGCCTTTTTCGAAATGGACATCTCCTAGACTGGAATAGAACTTAACAAACTGAACGTTCTTATCTATTTGTAATGATTTCTTTTTAAGCCTAAGGCCTTCATTAATGCTGTTTAATGCGTTTTGATATTCTTTTTTCGCTAAATGAATATTCCCTTCTTGAATATAGGTATACGGATAAGCGGAGTTGTTGCTAGAAATATAGTTTCGTGATTTTAATAAATACTGTAATGCTTTATCCCAGTTCCCTTCCTTAACTAAGATGTTTGAAAGATTTCTGTAGTCTGCACTTAATAATGAAGGGGCGAAAGGCTGATTGTTTTTTTCTCTTTCTATAAAACTTTCAATTTCTTCTTTAATATAAAATTTTGCTTTTTCATATTCCTTTTTGTTACGATAAGCAACACCGATATAACCATAAAAAGCTTTAGGATTACGGGTGAAATCACGAGCTCTTTTATAATAGTTAATTGCTTCATCATAATTGCCTTCTTCACTATGTATTTGCCCCAATTGGAGATAGGTATAATAAAGGTTTGAAGAGTCATTCGCTGTGTTAGTATGATCTGACTCTAAATCTTTAATTATTATTTCCATCTCTTCTAAAGCCTGACTCTTTTTGCCGATTTGTCTATAATAATGATTTTTTAATACTAGTTTATCAAAGTTTAATGAGTGCTTTTTTTTGTTATCTTTTATTTTATTAATAGAATTCGATATTTGATGAAAACTATTTTTTGCAATGTTTAGTTGGTCATTTTCTATTGCATATCCGATTTTAAAAAATAAAGCTTCAATAGTTTTATCCAGATGTTTTTTTCGCTTTGAAAAATCTACTATAGTGTCATAGTAAAAAAAAATAGAATCTGAGTGTTCTGCTTTATTTATTTGACCGTAATAATAAACATAGACAAGACTATCCGCAGTACTGATTTGTGCAGAGGTTGCAAAAGGAAGGATAAAAAAAAGCAAGCCTAGGGCAAAGCTCTGCCAATTGGTAGCTTCTTTCATTTTAATGGGTCTCAAGTGTTGAAATAAAAAAAGGTGAAGTTAAATAAACTTCACCTTGTTAAGATACTAAAAAATTAGGAATTGACTACTCTGCTATTATTTTCGCTGAGTATATCTACTGGATTTAATGTTGTTATTCCAGTATTGGTATTGTCAGACTCAGGAATCTTATTCATTATAATTATACAGCGTTCTACCTCTTTTCCATCTTCTATAGCCAACCATTTAAATATGATTTTTACCATAGCGCCTGCAGCTAATTTTTCAAGGTCATCTTGATTACTCATGACGACTAAGGCATTAGTCCTCGTTCCTGAATACTCAATATTATTAATACTCCAGGTTGATATTAGAGCATTGGTTTTCGCATTAAAAATTTGAATGCTAGTTAAATTCCAAAGATCTCGTCTTACAATAAACCGCGTGAACATTTCTGGTGTCCAATCACAAAAACCTTCTCCACCAGGACATTTACAAAGTTTATTTAAATTTCCGAAGCCTAATATTTCATTTAAATCAGCCTCATATTCAGCATTGGCAGCCTGTAATTCTTTTAAAGTAATATCCCCTGGATCACATTCTGATTGAATCACATTTAATAGAGAGGATCTAGCTTCTCTAGTAAGTTTTTTAGTATTGCTTTCCTGTGAAGCCAAAGACTGGCTGGAGATTGAAGCAATGTTATTTAAAATTTCAAACCCCTGAATAATTGCCTGAGTAATGGTAACTGTCCTGAATTTAGAATTAACATTGGCATATTTTTGAAAAAATAGCCTTTCTTTTCTGATTTCAAATTTTTCAATTTGATTCTTTTTGCCAGACCTTTTGAAGATTTTTTTGAAATCAGTCATTCTTATAGCAATATAAATAAGAATGATTGTTATGCTCGCTAATAAGCATGAAATCATAAGTGTTGGTTCCATTTTAATTCATTTTTCATTTTAGGAAATAGGATTAAGAGCTGGAGGATTTTTTAAACCATCCGTACATCTTTTATCCCCACTAAAGCTAAAACGTTAGTGAATCGTGCTGTTTATTTATAGTTTTAAGAAAGATTTAAGAAAGGATAGGGCTAAATCTTGAAAACTCTTAAAGTTTTTAAGAACTCTAAATGCTAAGATCATAAATGCAGATTCTGAACTACCTACAAAGCACCAAGTCCGGTGCTCTATCAAAATAACCAAAGACAATGGCGTTTTGTTCGAAGTTTTGAGCTAGTATAATAGCTTCTTTTTTGGATATATCAAGGATGAATAGACTTTTCTCTGACCAAGTGGAGTCTTTACTTTTTCCTTCCCCTTCAATGAACCTCAATCCACTGTTTTTAACAAAATTGACGAGTGCGCTATGGCGTTTTTGATTTTCTTTTGCTTCGATTTTGATCGAAAAAGGATTTGAAGCTGAAACAAAAGCCCATGTAAAAGCATTATTGTCGAATAGGAAGACGGTCAAAGCTTCATTCTTTTCTCCAATTTTGAGCTGCAAAGGAGGTTGGAAAGTGGAATATACGGTATCCTGATATGCTGTGATAAGAGATTGGTCTATGTTATTTGAATTATAATCCATGGATTCGCAATTTTAGCAGGATAAAAATAAACAAAATTGTACCTTTGCGGAGCTTTTGATAAAAAACTACTTAAATATTGGCTTTTAGCCATTTGTTAGATAGTTAAACCGCTTTTATATTATAAGCATTTTATAGGGACATTGTTTCATTTAAAAGCAATTAAACATACTTAATACTTATACAATAGATGGATAAGAATAATATTACTGGATTAATTCTGATTTTTATATTGGTCATGGCATGGTCTTATTATGGAAGACCTAGCCCTGAAGAGATTAAAAGAAACCAAGAAATACAGGATTCCTTACAAAATGTAGCTGCTGAACAAGCCCGACTTCAAAATGGTCTCGATCCACTAGATACAGTTGCAATTGAAAACACCCCTGAATTATCAGATTCTATGAAAATGGTACTAAGAAATAGTACTTATGGGGCATTTGGCTCAAGTGTAGAAGGGAGTGAAAGGTTGCAAACTATTGAAAATAATCTATTTAAGGTTGTTTTTACAAATAAAGGCGGACGAATAAAAGAGGTTGAATTAAAAAAATACGATAAACTTACAGTAGATAGTGCGAGAGTAGAGCATAAAAGTCCTTTAAAACTATTAGAGGATGAGAAAAACAAATTTGAATTTGAACTTGATGTTGCAGGAGCAGCTGGCGGAAAAGTTAATACTGGAGATTTGATTTTTCAAGGTGTTGAAAATGGAAATACTATCACGTTTAGAGCAAATGCAGGCTCCGGAGCTTATATTGAGCAGAAGTATACAATCTCTCCTGATGATTATACCATTGATTATGATGTAAACTTAGTTGGTTTACAGGCAGTCGGAAATCGAGCTGATAAGATAAAAATCAACTGGGTTAATTATCTAGACCGGATTGAGCACAATACTAGCTATGAGCAGAATTATACAGCGATCTACTTTAAGGAAATGGATGATGATCCAGATCATTGTTCTTGTACCGGAGCGGATACTGAAGATGTAGATGGTAAACGTATAAAGTGGGTTTCTCACTCTAATCAGTTTTTCAATACCACTTTGATTGCCAATAATGCTTTTGATAAGACAAATTTGATTACTGAATTAACAGATGAAGCGAATGAGGATATAAAGAAATTAACTTCCCAAGTAGAAATTCCTTTGAATAATAATTCCGCTTCAATGCAATTTTATATTGGACCTAATGAATATGATAGACTAGCCAGTTATGATATCGCTCTGGAAGATATTGTTCCTTTTGGCAGAAGTATCTTTGGGACAATCAATCGATGGTTAATTCGACCTATATTTAATTTGCTATCTTCTTTTATTGGAAGTATGGGAATCGTGATTTTTGTGTTGACATTATTAGTGAAATTGGTTTTATATCCGCTGACCTATAAGATGCTTCATTCTCAATCTAAAATGGGTGCATTAAAACCAAGATTAACAAAATTAAAAGAGAAAAACCCAGATGATGCACAGGCTGTACAGGTAGAAACAATGAAACTGTATCGAGAATTTGGTGTAAATCCATTGGGCGGGTGTTTTCCGATTGCATTACAAATGCCAATTTGGTTTGCATTGTATCGGTTCTTTCCAGCCTCTATTGAATTTAGACAGGCAAGTTTCCTTTGGGCTACCGACCTTTCTAGTTATGATGTGTTTACTTACCTTCCTTTTGGTTTAGATATTCCATTTTATGGGGCTCATGTAAGTTTGTTTACTATTCTTTGGGCCGTAACAACGGTAATTTATACTTATTATAATACCAAACATATGGATATGTCGGTCAATCCGATGATGAAATATATGCAATATGCAATGCCCGTTATGTTTTTGTTCTTTTTTAATAATTTTGCTTCAGGACTTTCTTGTTATTTGTTCTTTAGTAATTTAATGAATATTACCCAAACCATTGTAACCAAGGAATACCTCATAGATAAAAAGAAAATTGAAAAAGAACTGGAGGCGTATAGGAAGAAACCTAAGAAAAAAGGAGGTTTTCAAGATCGTTTAGCGGATGCTATGAAGCAAGCTCAAGCGGCTCAGGCGGAGAAGGAGAAAGGTAAGAAGGGGCGGAAAAAATAGTGGATACCTGTGGTATAGGGATAGATTTTCTTTTGGAGAGAAAATAGGGATTGTTACCTTCGGTAAAGTGATGGATGTCTTCGGTATAGTGATGGGTACCTTCGGTGCAGTGGCTTAGCATTTTAGATTGTAGGGATGTTTTTAGATTTTTAAAATGGTGATTCGATATTTAATTTTGTTTTTAAGTCTTTTGTTACTTGGTGTACTGTCATGTAGTAAAAAGATAGTGATAGTGGAAACTGATGCGCCCAATATTGGTGAGGAGATTGAAAAAGAAATAGAGGAAGAAGAAATAGTTGAAGCAGTGGAAGAGGAAGAAGCCGTTTATGTTTTATGCGAAATACAACGATCGGCTTGTTATGGTGATTGCCCATCTTATTCTGTGAAACTATATTCTGATGGAAGGGCAATATATCACGGAAAAACCCATGTAGAGAAGATTGGATACTATGAAGCATTGTGTAGCGCACAGGGTATAGAATCTATATTCTTTGCTGCGGAAGAGGCCAGTTTTTTTGCCTTACGCAGTCAATATCCTACTGATGGACGTGTGCTTTCTGATTTGCCTAGAACAATTACCTATATCAAAAGAGGCGGGCTTGACAAAAGAATTTTAGATCACTTCGATGCACCTGCTAATCTAATCCAGTTTGAAAAATGGATAGATAATTTTTTTGATGACTTGGATTGGGTGAAGGTGAACTAACTAGATGCTTATATTTTCACAAATCGACTTATTCCACTATGAATTCCATCTGAGATATTTATTTGATAAATTCCAGGAACTAAGGATTCTATGTCAATTTGATTTTCACAACCTCTATTTTGTATCTCCAAAATGTTTGTCCCTACTTGATTAAAAATTTGGATTTGAAGATTATTACAATCTAAATCAGTCGGTATTTCGATATACAGATACTGTTTTGCTGGATTAGGAAAGGTCTTTATAAAATCTATATTCAAGTTTGGATTTAAAGTACTTGTAGTTATATCTGCAACTAGTTTCCATAATTTATTAGTTACAACTTGATTAGATAACATACCACCAGAAATATATTTTACAGTATCATTTTCATTAGCAATTCCTCGAAGATCCATAGGTAAGTTATTTGATAAGTCTTCTTCGAAAGAACCAGTTGAGGTTTGATAAACCAAACTTCGATTATTCGGATTGACTCCAGCTCCATTGCTATATGCCAGACCATCAAAATTATAAGTCTGATCTGAACCTCCAAGAAAATATACATTATTTCCAACACTCGTTGCGGCTGGACGATATGCAGTCAAACTAAAACTTAAGACCTCCGAAGACCAAGATATCTCTAAAGGGTTATCAGGGTTGATAGCTCCCTTTCGCAGTCGTCTAGAAGCACCAAAGTCGCCATTCTTTGCACCTCCATAAAAGTATATAGTATCTCCAATAATGGTTCCTGAAGCACCAAATGAAGCTTCTTCCATCCAGCTTATTGGCGTTCCCTGATGCCATTCATTGGCTACTGGGTCATAGATTTGAACATCCGTTACATTTTGAGTATCATGCCATCCTGTAATCACATAAATCAAGCTATCCTTATAAACGGCTTGTACATGATCGTCAATTGAAACAGGAATGCTAGCACCATCTTCGAGGTAAGTATTGCTTTGCGTATTATAGCGATGGACTCGATTAGAAGAAGTTTCTGAACCATTTTCAAAAACATAATAACCGCCGATTATATAAATAATATCATCTACTCTGCTGGCTCCACTTGCAATTTTTCCCATAGGATCGGGGAGAGGAGCTATCGACTCCCATTCATCAGTTTGTATATTATAGCGATAGGCACGATTGTGAATACCGCTGTATTCTTTTGTTTCATCAATACCACCAAAAGAATATACATAAGGTTGACCATTGACAAAACCCTCGCAAACCGCATTATTACTTACTGCTTCTGGCATCGAAGACAATTCCGTGACTGTCCAATGTTGAGCAGAGAGGATATTTAGTAATGATAAGCAAATAAGAACTAATGGATATTTTATTTTCATGGTAGTAGAAGTAAAAGGTGAATTTGTCTAGGAAGACTTAAGCCTACTTCATTTCAAGTCTTCGAAAGCTGTTTCCACAAGTTACAATATAAACCTTATTCCCATTTCTATTGATCGCCTGAAAATCTATAATTTGGTCATCAACTTGACAAGTAGTGGGCTCAAAGGGTAGACCATAAAGGAAAATATTGACATGCAAATAGCTATCTGAGAATCCTCCTGATTTGTTTTGCTTAAGCTCAACCGTATTTTGAGCACCAGTAAATTGGTAATCCTTTAGGCTATAATTTTCAGCTTTATGTTCAAAATGATCGCCTTGATCTTCATATAATTGACTGCTAGTGCTGCCTTTTTTATAATAAACATGAAGCATTAATTCGTCAATAGGGACTTGATCGGTATTTTGACGAATAGGGTAGTGTGGAATAATTGCTCCAGCTTTAACCATGATAGGAATTTGATGAAGTGGTGCAGCTACTTTAACCATTTTTCCACCATCAATCAAATCAGCCGTCCAGTAATGATACCATTGCCCTTTGGGTAGGTATATTTTTTGTTTTTTTACACCTGCTTTGATGACAGGACTTACGAGTAGATCCTTGCCAAACATAAATTCACGCTCTATCTCCCGAAGCTTTGGATCATTTTGATCTTCAAATATCATAGAACGAATCATCGGTTTTCCACTGACTGTATAGTCTCTAAAGCTAGTATAAATATAAGGGAGCAGTTGATACCGTAGTTCAATTGCATATTTGCTAAGGGCGGTATATTGAGTTCCAAAAGCCCAAGGTTCTTGATCCATTCTATTATTCAACTCCTGTTCTTTTACGACTTCACCATCAACTTCAGTAGCGCCGTCAGTATTATTTCCCATACTGTGAACTCGATAGAGCGGATGAAAAACACCTAACTGTAACCATCGTACAAATAGTTCTCCATCAGGCATATCTACAAAGCCTCCAATATCAGAACCGACAAATGAAAAACCAGAAATACTCAATCGCTGGCATTGTATATTCGCTATTTGCAGATGTTCCCAACTTGCAACGTTATCTCCTGTCCAGACACAAGCATATCGTTGACCGCCACTATAAGTCGCTCTTGTAATAACAAAAGGGCGTCGATGTGATTTGAGTCTTAAAAGCCCTTCTGTTGTTGCTTTTGACATACATAATCCATAAATATTATGCGCTTTAGAATGGCTGGCAGAATGCCCCTCATAGTGATGTCTTACATCTTCTGGAAAGGTTTTGGAATTTACTTTAAAAAGAGCGGGCTCATTCATGTCGTTCCAAAATCCGGCAACTCGATTTTTAGAATACAAGCCAGCATATTGATGACCCCACCAGGAGCGTGCACCGGGGATGGTAAAATCTGGGAATGCACAATTAGGCGGCCATACAGGACCTTCCATGACCTCTCCATCTGGTCTTTTGCAAAAGAAATTAAGTTTTTTCCCTTCTTTATACACAGGATAAGACTCATCAACTTTGAGTCCTGGATCAATCATGACGATGGTTCGAAACCCTAATTCTCGCAATTCTCGAATCATCTGAGTAGGATTTGGAAAATATTTTTTATTCCAGGTGAAACATCGATATTCATCCATGTAGTCAATATCAAGATAGATGGCATCACAAGGAATTTCTTGCTTTCTAAATTCTTTGGCCACTTCTTTCACTCTGGATTCAGGATAATAACTCCATCGACATTGATGAAAGCCAAGTGCCCAAAGTGGTGGTAGTTCTGGTTTGCCTGTGATGTCTGTATACTGAGTAGCTACTTCATTGATGTCAGGCCCGTAAATGAAATAATAATTCATTTCCCCTCCTGCGGCGGAATAAGTGGTTTGGCCAGTTTTTTCGCTATCAAAATCAAAATGAGTTCGATAAGAATTATCAAAAAAGATTCCATAGGCCAGACCATTATTAAGGCCATAATAAAAAGGAATTGTTTTGTATAAAGGATCTGTATCTGCACCAAAGGCAAAAGCATCTGTCACCCAGTTTTCGAGTTTTTTCCCTTTAAGATTTAGACTACAAGATTTGTCTCCTAGTCCAAAATAAGCAGCTCCTTTTTGAGCTTTTTTTGAAATAGCAATATATTCTAAACCTTTGAGGATGGTCGTACGAGCATGAAACCCTTGGTCTTCCTCACAGACAATTTCTCCGGCTTTATTTTTTAAAACTACTTGTAATTTGCTTTTTGAAATACAACAAGTAAGACTATCTGTTGAGATTTCAAAATGATCTGTAAAAACCTGATAATCAATTGTGGTTTCCTGCGCTTTAAAGTTTTGATCAATCGCATAGGAAAAGTCTGTAGGGAATTCTTTTTTTAAACTATATCTAAATCGAAAAATACGATGAGTATATACTTCAACTTTTAGCTGAATTTCATTTTTACAAGAAAATATAAAAGTATTATAGGGTTCTCTATTTACACCTCTTATTTCATTTGGGCGATGATTGGTATATACATCTGGATACCGATTGCTGCCTTCAGTCAAATCAATATTTACGGCAGTATCCATTTTTACCTCTTCAGCTTCTATTATTTCTTGTTTAAGCGTAGTTTCTAATGCTTTTTCTACTTCTTTCATGATGGAATTGTTCGGGTTTTATAAAATGGGCTCTTTGACAAATCTCGTGTCTGAGACAAAGCCATAAACAAACTCAAGGCTTCCTTTGGTCGTTTTTGACTTTATTTATGGCTTGTCCACGGGATTTGTCAAAGAACGATAAAATGAAAGGCAGATGTTTCCCTAACTTGAAAAATAAAGATTATAGTTCACAAATATAATCTCTATAGTTTTGGGGTATCTTTTGGAGTAGAATCCAATGACGTGTCTTTATCAATGATTCCAAGTTCTTTGGCGCGACGTTCCCAATTCTTTCGAGCGAGTAATTGCATATCATCTACATTGTCATATTCGTCCATAATCTCCATTCCCAATAAAGTTTCAATAACATCTTCCATAGTGACAATTCCTGCCATTCCACCAAATTCATCAACGACTAAAGCTATATGTTCTCTGCTTTCCATCAATTTGTTAAATAGATCTGGGATGGGAAGTACATCACTAACAATTAGTATTGTTCTTTCGATATCTTTCAAAGGCTCATTACCTCTTTCATTGATGATTCCTGATAATAATTCGTCTTTTAAAATGAATCCGGAGATATGATCTTTTGAATCTTTATAGATTGGAACTCTAGAAAACCTTAATTGCTTGTTCTCAGCATAAAAGTCAGCAATTTTCATTTCCTGATTGGCTACTTTTACTACTGTTCGTGGGGTCATAATATCCTTAGCCATTATGGTATTGAAACGCAGTAGATTTTGAATGATCCTACTTTCTCCTTGTTTTAATGCACCGGCTTTTTCACCCAAATTAGCCATAGCAACAAAGTCCGCTCTACTCAATATGCTTTTGTCTTTATCTTTTTTTAGGCGTTTTGTTATTAACTGAGTAACCCAAATTAGCGGCCAAAGTAACCAGATGATATAATATAATGAAGTGACGGTAAACACGGAGAGTTTTTCCCAGTAATTAGCGCCTAGTGTTTTTGGAATAATTTCGGAAAGAATTAAAATGACCAAAGTCATTACACCGGGTACAACCAAACCAGTAATTATTTCATTATTTGGCCATGCAGTGGTAGCAGCAGCACCGACACCAATAGCTCCTAGGGTATGGGCCAAAGTGTTGAGGGTCAAAATAGCGGCAAGTGGTTGGTCAATATTATCTTTGAAAGATTTTAGGCGATTGCCAAAAACAGTGTTTTCTTGAAATTTGATCTCTGCGAAAGCCGGGGTAATACTGAGCAAAGCTGCTTCCCAAATAGAGCATAAAAAAGAGAAAATGGTTGAAACTAAACCCCAAATTAATACTGTTAACATTTATGTTTTTAATGATGAAATGCAAAGGTATAAAAAAAGGGTCAAAACTTATGTTCTGACCCTTTTTTGAATAAATTTCTAAAAATGAAATTAATTTCTAATTGACATATAATCTTTGATAAGGAATGATCACTTCATTGATTTCAAGATTATTGAGTGACCGGATTCGATCGACTGAAAGACCATATCCTTTTGCTATACTATAAATCGTTTCATTTTCTTTTACGATGTGAATTTGGCGTTTTTGAGTACTTGAAGCATCTGCAACCAAGCGACCTCCAGTTGCGCCATAATTAGTCGGTACATCTCTGGTAACAGAAACAACCGCTGAAGCTGCTGCTGGAATTGCACTTCCCGCAGGACAGTTGCAATCAGAAGTTCTAAGTTTTTGACCTACATTAAGTGCATTTGAGGTCAATCCATTTATAGATTTAAATTTATCAACGGTATAACCATATTTTTTAGCCAATTGGTAAAGCGTTTCACCTTTTTGTACAGTATGAAGAGATTGTGTACCATCTTTCGATACCAATATATCTCCTCCACTTGCTGGTAATTCATTATATGGACGCGTATATAACTTCTGGCATGGACTAATTACATTTCTATTAAGTCCATTGATGCTTTTTATTTGAGCAACTGTAAGTCCATATTGTCTGGCTATACCATATAAGGTCTCATTTGGTTGTACGATATGAGATCCATATGTGGAAACTTCTTTACAGTAGATATAAGTACTTGGTCCAGGATTCACATCTACTACATTCGTATTCGTTGCAGTTTCTACAATAGGAGGATAATTAGTAACCGGAGGAGTCGTTGTAGTCGATGTTGCTTCCCCAACTAAAAATCCATTTCGGAATGTATTGCCTCCACATGCAGTATTTGCTGGAAGTCCTGTAGATCTATCTATATATAAATTGCGATCTAAATCTTTATAAATAGGACAATTAGAAGTACTAGTTGAAGTATATGTGGGCTGATTAGTCGTCGTCGTATTTGGATTTGTTTTGCCACCATTATTTGCAACTTTACCATTATCAATATTAGTATGGTGGAAAGGGCTGTCTACGGAGCCTTTTCGAGTACTATAAAAAGTACTAGCAATATCATTATCGGTTTGATTACAGTAATTGTTGATATAATTTGTTAATGGTAAACCATTAATTGCAATCAAATCTAATACATTACTTTCTGCATCTGTTTGGTTAAAACCAGTTTTTTCCTGAACCGTACCAATACCTG
Source organism: Saprospiraceae bacterium (assembly GCA_965277415.1). Lineage (GTDB taxonomy): Bacteria > Bacteroidota > Bacteroidia > Chitinophagales > Saprospiraceae > JAHDHW01. The sequence continues at coordinate 101,457 of CBDICS010000058.1, read as the reverse complement.
GAATGATAGTTAATTCAGTATAGTTCTTACCTGCGCGCGACTTTGTCTTTGTAAAAAGATACTTTTTAGGACAAGCATGCGAAAGTGTGCCATTATAATATACTTTTGCATCACTCCCTTTTTTAGCGAGATTAGCGCCATTAGCAGGTTGTGAATAATCATAAGCAAAGATATTATCAACAGAAGAGTAACCAATGCCTCTTTTTGAAATTTGAGCATAAGTACTTATTCCAACAGGTGAGACATTATAACCTTTTCCGGATTTTTTTACTATAAAAACCTGAAGGTCGCCATTATTGATTTCTCTGACCATTCTTTCATTCAAAGAAACATCCTTACAACGTCTTACATTATTAGGCTTTGTCTCGTAATCAATCTTACTTTCAATACCTACTTCAAGGATGACTTTTTCTTTGTCATTCAAACGAAGGTGGTAAACGATATGGCTAAAGCCAGAATTTACACCTTTATAGCGGTATTCATACCGATCCATACAAGCTGGATCGTATTCCATATAGATTGTGTTTGCAAATGTCGATTGACACATAATGGTGCCAAGGATTAAAATAAAGATTTTAGACACTTTCATTGTTTAATTATTTTGTGTTTCTAAAGTGTAATTTTCCAATTAATATACAGAATGTAATAGCATTACATATTTAAACTATGCCAAATATCTAAATTTTGTAACAAAATCCAATAAATATTGGCGTTTAATCTTAATGAAGTCATTTAAAAATGAATAGATGACTTACATACAAGTCATTGATTTCTAATGACTTTAGCTTTTTTAATTTTTATAACTCCGGCTACAAAAAGGAAAATAAGCTTGGCATTAGAAGTCAAGTGCTTATATGTAAACTTATGGGACATTCTTAAAATAACTTATTACAATTTAGGGTAATTAGTTCAAGAGAATGGTGTTTTTCTATGTTTTACCTTAAAATATTGTGCCAGAAGGTACAAAAGTAGCTGGAAGCTGAGAATCGATGGAAGTGAATTTCACTTATGGCTCTTTTTTTAATAAATTTATAAGGACTTACAAATCATAAAATGAAGTTGTTTAATATAAAGAAATATGAAAAACCACCTAGTCTATTTGATACTTTTAATAAGCCTGGAATTTGTAAATGCTCAAAATTGCGAAGTGCCTCCGATCTTGTTGGAGGAGTATGAAAAAGATGTCAAACATCTAACGCTGATAAGAATGGAAGCCTTTGATGCCGAAGAATTGGACAATGTCGAAATCCCTCAAATTTGGCAAGATACAATATGGGAAGGCTTAGCTGCCATTTTTAATTCAGAATCTAATGCCAGAGATGAGGTCTTTGATCAATATTGTATACATCATCACAGTTGGACAACGGCCAACTATTTAAGAATCTCCAACTCAATGTATATAAAATTAGACCCAAATGCTGCTTGGTATCAAGATTGGTCAGATGGTAATATCCTGACAGGAAATGCGTCCTTGGATGCGCTTATGCAAACATATGGTTTTGATAATGTAGAAGCTTCTTTCCCTTCTCTTGATATATTTACCATTTCTACGGATCAATATCTAAACCTTGAGGCATTAGTTGATAGTATAGAAATGGATAACAATATTGTTTATGCTGAAAGAATAGGTGGTATAGGTGATGCAAGCCGGATCAATTATCAAGTATTAGATGGTGAACGGTATTTTGATTTTGTAATTGGCTGGGGCGATTGCCCTGCTGGATGTACAGCCTTTTATACTTGGTATTTTAAGGTTGATGAAAACTGTACTGTTTCTTTCTTGGGAGCAAATGGTGATTCTGGTATTCCTGAACCCATTAATTGTAACCTTTCTACAAATATACCTTTTATCCATAATGGAAAACATATAGAAGTACTTGGATATCCAAATCCAACAAGTAATGCAATCAGCATTGATTTTAGAAATGCAGATCTGAATGATGACAGATTTTATGAAGTATTTAATTCGCTTGGACTTAAAGTTTCCTCAGGTTATTTAGAAAGAAACAATACCTTAGATTTAAGTGCTGTCCCTTCAGGCATTTATCATATTTCGATTAGTGATACTCAAATGAATAAATATTTTCTGAAAGTGATTAGGCAGTAGAAATATTCCCTTAAGACTTTTGCTGGCAGATACTTTACTAAACCCAAATAGGTTCATATAATTAAAAATACAGTAACCATTCAATGAAACCAAAACAAACACATGTCGCTTTTCTAAGAGGAATAAATGTAGGTGGGCATCACAAAGTACCAATGACTGATTTGCGAGATGAGTTAGAAAGCCTAGGTTTTGAAAACATAATAACTATTCTGAATTCTGGTAATATCCTTTTTGATTCGAAAATTAAACAATCAGATGAAATTGAGAATATCATTTCAACACATTTAGAAAAGCATTTCGGTTTTCCTATTCCAACTATTGTTCGAAAATCAGAAATGATTGAAGAATTGTTTTATAGCCATCCATTTGAAGAAGTGAGGGTGACAAAAGATATTCGACTTTATATATCGCTATTGAAAAACGATATCAATTCTGATTTGGAAATACCTTGGAAGAGTAAAGATCAATCTTATCATATTCTTGATAAAAGAGGTAAAGATATCTTAAGTGTATTAGACCTTTCCACATTAAAAACACCAAAAGCAATGGAATCTCTGGAACAAAACTTTGGGAAGGAAATTACAACCCGAAATTGGAAGACCATTGAACGAATCGTGAAAAAGCTTAATTCTTAAGTTTCTGAAGAAGCCTTTTGTTCTTGCCTAACCATACAGGCTATAGAAACTTCTGCATATCCTATCGCAAATAAAACTATTTCCGTCCAACCTGCTTGGCTATAGGAATACAAAAAAAGAAATATCCAACATGTTTTAAGTACTCATTTTTGATGATGAAATTTCATTGAAAATGACGATTAAGTACTTAAGAACAAATACCTAATTTAGTCAATAAATAGAGGTTAAAACCTTCATCGTAATTCGTCCCTAAAATTTAAATGCTCTAAAGTATTTATACTAACTTCTATTAGCTAATAAAAGATAAACAAACAAGGAATTCAATGAGATATAAAAAAATAAGAAACCTAATTGCAGAAGGTAAATTATCCTCAGCAATGGAAAACCTTAAGAAGCTAGTTGAGGAAAGCAATAATCCAAAGCGAGAAGAATTATACTTACAATGTTTCAGATTAAATGATAAAATCAGAGATCTAATGAAAGGCATAGCTTCTCTAAATGAGGTTGAGGTATTAAAAAATCGAATAGCACAAAGCATTTTACATATGCTTAATGATATGGAACAATATGAAAGTGAGGAAGAAACAGAAACTAAAAACCCCGTCAATACTTATCATATCAAAGGAGATATGATAGGTGGCGATAAGTATAAAGCAAAAAAAATAACCATAAACAAAAAATAAGCAATGGGACAGAACTTTCAAGAGAATGAAGAATATCAAAATACTCAAGTAGAAGGAGATAAAGTAGCGGGAGATAAATATGAGGCTGAAAAGATTGAGTTTAATGATTATTTTGAAAAATTAGAAGCAACTAGATGCCCAAAATGTCAAAAACAATTCGATGAAAATACTAGTCGGGAAGGTAAAAAAATAGTATGTGGAAACTGTGGAAGTGTTTCTTATGACTTTAATTTTGAGAAAAGCTTGGCGCTCGAATATCCCAATGTACCCAAAGATCAGTATAATGAATTCAAGAGATTAAGGAGTCTGATTTTAAAGTACATTCGATTAGAACGCTTTAGTGAAGCTTTAGAACATAGTGAAGAACTAATAGTGATGTGTCCTGATGCTCCTCATAGTTTTTTGTATAATGCACTGTGTACTTATCTTGGACAAAATAAAATTGAAGTCATACAAGACAGTGCTAGAAAAACAATTAAAAGGCTTGAAATAGCTAAAGAAGAGTTTGAAGAAGATGATTCAAAAGATGACTTAGAAAATATCACACGAGATATTGCACATCACTATTTTTATCTGCTTCAAAATGCAATATTTAATATTAATGAACAATATTTAAAGTCTAAAAATATAGATAAAAAGAATTTCTATGGATATTTCTTTCTACATGTAAACGAGTTATTTACATGTTATAGCATTTATCCTAATCCTGATTTTTTAAAATTGGTTATTGAACACCTCTATGGACATCACGGATTTGCCTGGTTTACCTTTGAGCCTAATAATCCCAAATACTCGGATTTAGTGGAAGTGATTTCAAATAACGATTTTAAGATTGCTCCCAAGAATAAAAAAATACCAAACTTAATAGAAAGCATAAAAAAATCTCTAAAAAATATTGATTCATTAAGTTTAATTCCTGAAAAAAGAATTGACTTTTCAAACGTAACTGGAAAAGAAACTCCAGAAACTGTTGAATCAATACTGGCAAAATTAAACTCGTCTAATAATAAAATTGCCCAATGGGAGAATGCTATTCAAGAAAGATTAGAAAAAGCTAATTTAATCCCAAGTCAAAAAATCATTGAATTAATTAAAAATGATAATCCAGTAGATTATAACCAAATTCGTGTATTAAAAGATACGGAGCAACGGGTTCCCCATTATTTAGTTAATCATAATTCAACAGCCATAAACAGGAACGCTGTTAATTATCAAGTATATCTATTTCCAGATACAAAAAAGAAATTTAGAGAAATAAGGAAAAATGCAACTTATGGGTTTAATAATTTGAAAAAAATTGATGAAGCAATTTCTTTTTCCAGCAATGAGGCTGCTGTAAACAAGAGGAGAATTCAAGGGCATCATGATCTTCCCATTTCTAGAATAGAAAGAAGTATTTCAAATTTTCAACCTGTTTTCTTTGACCCAAAGGATATAGAAATATATATCTGTCGCGAATGTAGAGGCAATAAGTATTTGCATTGTACGAATTGTAATGGTCAACATAGAATTCCATGGTAGCTCATGTAGAAGAACGGGCTATAAAACTTGTACTAGTTGTAATGGTTCTCGTGATTTGATTTGTAGAAAATGTTCTGGAAAAGGAGCAATTGTAAAAAATGGAAAAAGAGAAGTATGTACTAAATCCATCTTCAACGAATTGGGTTTTAGAAAAAGGAGGATGCGAAGGAACAGGAAGGATTCCATGTAGAAATTGTGAAGGAACAGGAAGGGTGATATGTGGGAATTGCGGAGGTGATACTTACACAGAATGTAGTGACTGCCATGGAGATTTGAATAATAGAGAAACATATGGTAAGGTAGATTGTAAATCATGTAATGCATCGGGCGAAGTAGCAGATTTTAAAACTATTTCTTCTGAAATTTTAAAGAAAAATGGGTCGTATATTATTAGTAATGGGCAAATATTACCAGAATCTAATTTGGTTGCTGCGCACATTAAATCGAATTTTTTAAAACCAGACCCTTTACAGGAAGTATATTTTGCGGTCAATGGGCAAAGAGATGTCAAGCATAGCAAAACGAGTAAGTTGCTCTCTAAAACAATAAATCAATCTAATAATATCTCATTAGATAAATATCCAATGTTATTAAGAGAGCATATTTACTTTCAAGGGATACCTGTTTTTGATATTAAGTTTAAACACATTTTGACCAATAAAACGCATGCTTTGTCAATCATTGACTTTGATAAAAAACCATTTATAATTTATCATTCGAATTTTAAAGAACCCATTGATTACAAATCAAATTTTAAAAATTTAGTAAGCAGGGCATTTTTTCAATCTGAATATATAGCGAAGATTGATAAACTAAATGAAATCGTATTAATGATTTATTTAGCCAAGGCAGATGGTATTATTGAAGAGGCAGAAAAGGAAGTCATTGAAGATCGAATTGAAAATATAAATTCATTTACTAAAGAAGAACAAGAATTTGTTTTCGGATTGATGGATAGTAATGAGCTCCCTGAACTGGATGGTAAATATGCAGTGTTTTCAAAGAATGCGGTGGAGGCGGTTGTAAAAGAACAACTCATTAAATTAATTGCAGAAGCAGATGGAGAATATGAAAGTGAAGAAAAAATTATATTTAATCAAATTGAACAATTGATCGAGAAAAATAGAGGCAGAAGGCTGAATGCACTTAAAGCTTTCTTTACAACTTGGCAAATTAGTTTGCCTATTCTTATCGTTATTTCGATAATCGTTATTCTGATTTTAAGTATGTTATAAAGAGTGGCTTGTTGTAAGTGTTCACTTAAAGAACCTGTATTTTCTTATAATAAACTTGAGATCCGTTATTGATTTTTAAAAAGTAGAAACCTGATGTAAGCGATAGATCTTGTATAGAAAATTGAAAAAGGTTAACTTCAATTTTTTCATAGTCGTCAAGTATTTTTACGATACTTCCTGTTTGACTAATCATTTGGATGGAGAAATTTTCTTCCGCCTTAAAAGTAATAAAGACTCTAAATTCATCTTTAATTGGGTTTGGGAAAATACCCAAATGATTGGAGATCTCAGTTATCGGTTCATCTAAAGCATCAATTATATTTTTTGTAAAATATAAATCTTTAACACTTCCACCCGTATTGCGTTCACAAAAATAAAGATCATTAAACCCATCTTGATTGAGATCTGCTGAGATGACACCCAATGCATTATCATAATGTAAGACTTCAAAAATATCTAGAGATTTATCTGTAAAATTTCCAGTACCATCATTGATATACACTTTTTGATTAGCCGTTGACTGCAAATTAACATTAGCTAAAACAATATCTTGATCGCCATCATTATCTACATCTTCGAATATGGCATCCAGTGTATCATCATTATCAGTAGGCATTTGCGAAGTACTGACATCTGTGAAACTACCCGTACCATCATTGAGGAAAAGTAAATTAGATCGATAGGGACCACTTGAAGGAAGAAAAGCTACATTAGAAAAGAAGAGGTCAGCAAAATTATCTCCGTTAATATCTCCTGTTGAAATTTTTCTGGTTTCAACTAATGGATGTATTGGAAGTCGATCTTCTGTCTCATCTTGAAAAACACCTTGACCATCATTGATTAAGATTTTGCTATTTCCTTCATTCCCAACTAATAAATCTAGATCATTATCATTGTCAATATCTGTAAGGTTCAGGTCTTGAGTGGTATGACTCAAAACCGGTAATCGAGTACTTGTTTCATCTGTAAAGGTACCATCTCCGTTATTTATAAATATTCGATTTTGATTGGCATTTCCAAAGATGACATCAGGAAAAGTATCATTATTTAGATTTGCTGTAATAACTGCATTGGCAATAGAATTTGGAAAAGAATAGTTGGATGAAGCGGAAAAGTTGCCAGCACCATCATTTAAGTAATATTCATGAATGAAGTCATCTTCACTACAAAAAATTAGATCCAAATCCCCATCTAAGTCAAAATCCGCAATTGCGACATCTTCACTGTCATGAATGGTATTTGGAATATTTCCATTATTGGTGAAATTTCCTTGCCCATCATTAGTGAGGATGATATTCCTTTGGAATTCATTAGCCAATACAATGTCCAAATCCCCGTCGCCATCAATATCTGCTGCCTTTACATCCATACTTTGAGCAGTAGCATCATTAGGTAAACTCTCTGAACTAAGGGTATATATTTGACCAATAGCTGGAATCATTGAAAACAGAAGTAGGAAGAACAATAATTTTATTTTCATAGAATTTTCATTCACAAATCGATGATTAGAATAGAGCCGTGTCATAAAAATCTATTACACCTATTTTTTTGCCAACTGTTTAATCTTAATACTAAAAGCAGCAAAAATCAAGGTCATAATAGGGCTTAGCCAATTGAAAATCGCATAGATGAAATACTCTCCTGCCGAAACCCCAAGCGTACCATACTGATAAGCACCACAAGTATTCCAGGGAATTAAAACGGAGGTCACTGTCCCAGAATCTTCTAATGTACGACTTAAATTCTCAGGAGCAAGGCCTTTGTCTTCATAAGCCTTTTTAAACATTTTTCCTGGTACAACTATAGCCAGATATTGATCGGAAGCTGTGACGTTTAGTGCTAGACAACTTGCAACCGTACTTGCAAATAATCCAAATACGGATTTTGCCATACTCAAAAGAGATTGGGTAATCCTGGCTAAAGCTCCAATCCCATCCATGACACCACCAAATACCATTGCGCAGATAATCAAATAGACTGTCCACAACATCCCTTCTACACCTTTACCATTTAATAATTTAGACAAACCACCTTCTGCATCATCGCCTAAATTCATTGCCTTAATGAATTCTGGTAGTCCCAATTGGGTATCCGCAATAAGCGCATTAAATACACCTTTAACATATGAACCTATACTTAAAGTACTGTCCCCTGTCAATTCTTTTAAAACTTCAGGTTGGAAGATGATCGCAAAAACACCACCTAATAAAGCGCCAATTGATAAAGCAATCAGAGGTTTTATTTTTAATAGAATGGCAATTACGACAATTATAGGGACTATAAAAAGCCAAGGTGTAATATGAAACTTGTCAACTAATAAGTCATTAATAATGGTATTGTCAGAAGGAGGAGTGCCACTATTTGTAGTGAATCCTAAAATTATAAAAATGATAAAAGTAATCGTAATAGATGGAATAGTAGTGTAGGCCATATATCTGATATGGCTAAACAATTCGCCACCAGCCATTGCAGGAGCAAGGTTCGTAGTATCACTCAATGGAGACATTTTATCACCAAAATATGCGCCCGAAATGATAGCTCCCGCAGCCATTCCAGGTGAAATGCCCATGGCTCCGGCTATGCCCACAAGTGCAATGCCGACTGTTGCTGTAGTCGTCCAAGAGCTGCCTGTTGCTAGTGAAATGATTGCACATATCACAACTGATGCAGCTAGGAAAATAGTAGGATTAAGGATCTGAAGCCCATAGTAAACCATAGAAGGCACAATCCCACTAATCATCCAGGTACCTGCAAGTGCGCCTACCAAGAGTAATATAGAAATAGGAATCAGCACACTTTTTAAGTTTTCCCACACTTCCGTTACCATCGTCCATAAACTGACTTTATTAAAAAGACCAACTATTGCTGCTATTGCACCAGCTATCAATAAGATATAATGGCTAGAGTAACCGCCAAGCCATTCTCCCTTTTTAAAGAAAATATTATAAGCTAATAATGCGATGAGTATAATGACAGGAATCATTGCTTCCCATAATGCTAATTCTTTATTTTCCTGAATTTCGTTCTTTTCCATGTTTCTCAATTGTTTGAAGTAAATATAAGTCAGATTATACAATTTATAGTTATCTGTTCTTAATTTAATAAAAGAAGATTATTGTAAATTTATAAAGCGCTCAGTATCTTCATTGTCTAGAATTTCGAATGTTAAGAAGATTTAATATGAATAGCATAAAGATTGTTCAATGCCATATCAAAGACTTAAACCTTTTTAGAGAAATAGGTATCCGCTGTTTTAAAGAAGCTTATGAGCCTGTAGAACATCCAGTAGATTTTCAACTTTATTTAGATAGAGCATACGAGATTGAACAGTTGAAATCCGAATTCAAAAATCCGGAGAGTGCTTTTTATTTTCTTAAAAAAGGGGCAGAAATAGCTGGTTTTATAAAATTGAATGAAGGAAATGCCCAAACAGAAAAACTTGACTCAAGGTATTTAGAAATCGAACGGATTTATTTATTAAAAAAATTTTATCGTCAGGGCTTGGGTACGGTATTGATCGACTTTGCAATTGAAATCGCTAAATCGAAGGGTAAAGAAAAAGTTTGGCTTGGCGTCTGGGAAGAAAATGCGCGAGCCATTTCTTTTTATAAGAAACAAGGTTTTAAGGTTTTTGGAGAACATACTTTTATGGTCGGGAATCTACCTGAAATAGACTTAATGATGGAAAAAATAGTTTGATCAAACAGCAGTTATCTCGAATCGAAAAATAAAGGATAAGTCAGAACCTGTCCAATAAAAAAATTATGGGCAGGTTCTTCCTGTTCGTGAATTCTCCTACTTTCGCAAATAAGGCTTCTTCTCAAAATAATTTTTACTCAATTTACGAGCAAGCCCTGATAATAAAACCAGCGCAATTACATTGGGTATGGTTCCCAGAGCCATTGCTAAATCTCCCAAATCCCAAATGACATTTAAGGAAACCACGGCTCCAATAAAATGCATGACTACATAAATAATACGATAAGGGAGTATTGCGCTAGCTCCAAATAAGTAAATGGCACAGCGATCTCCATAATAACTCCAGGATATAGCTGTAGAGATCGCAAATAGAATAACACAAAGTACAACGATAAAAACACCGAATTGGCCAAGCCCTTCTTTATAAGCCCACATGGTTAATGGAGCTGAATTTTCAATAGCAGAACCATAGAGTGTTTCAAATCGTTGGCCTTTTGTATCAAGGGCGTATTGTTCTTGCGGATATATAGTACCATCAAATAGATTATTTTGATCTTGATCTATATAGAGCAATTCTACAGGGACTTCATGCCATGAAAGCAATGTTGAGGATGCTTGTTTTCCATCTGTTACTTTAATGGTTTTAGGTGAATTTGTGATTTTATAGCCTGTTTCGATTTCTACTTGATAAGTAAGATCTCCAGAAGCTAAAACAATATCAGTAGGTGTCGGCTTATTCCAGATTCCGGTAGTTAGAATGACCATAGCTGTTATCGTGCAAATGATGAGTGTATCAATTAAAGGTTCTAATAAAGCGACTACGCCCTCTGATACGGGTTCATCGGTTTTAGCAGCTGAGTGAGCAATTGGTGCAGATCCTTGACCCGCTTCATTTGAAAATAAACCACGACGGACCCCCCACATTAAAGTTTGTAAAAATACCCCGGTTCCTGTTCCTGCAACACCTGCTGTAGGATTGAAGGCTTCTGTGAAAATCAATTTGAGAGCAGGAATGACCTCTGAGGCATTTAAAAATAATACCAATAATCCACCCAAGACATAAAGACTAGCCATAGAAGGAGCAAGTATACTGGTTACTTTTCCTATTCTTGAAATTCCTCCGATGATGACTAATCCAACAATGGCTGCGCTGATACATCCGGTCAACCATGTTGGAATCTCAAAAACAGTATATACTAAATCCGCTAAGGTATTTGCCTGAATTGCATTGCCTGAAATCATTGCCATCGTGATCAATGCACCTGCAAAAAACAGTGCCATAGGTTTCCATTTCTTTCCAAGGCCATGCTCTATATAATACATAGGGCCTCCAGAAACAGAATTCGTTTCTTTGCCATTTTTATCGGGAATACTGACTCTAAATTTTTGTGCAAGTGTAACCTCCGTAAATTTAGTAGCCATACCTAAAAAGGCAGTGACCCACATCCAAAAAATTGCTCCAGGACCTCCCCAATGAATGGCTATTGCTACTCCAGCTATATTGCCAATGCCTACGGTTGCGGATAGTGCGGTGGTGAGTGCTTGAAAATGGCTGACATCCCCGGGGGCATTTGGATCATCATATTTGCCTCTAACGACTGCGATGCCGTGAGCGAGTCGCCGAATTTGTATAAAGCCTAGTCGATACGTTAACCAAAGGCCGGTACTCAATAGGCTAATCATTAATATATATTCTAAAATACCATTTGCATTGTCAAGGAATGTTTCCATTTGAATTTTATTTTTGAGAACCTATCCAAAATTTATTGTCGAAAGCGAAATCAGGTTCTAAGTTTTTAAAAATTCAATTTTGCACGAATTAGACGATTTAAGCAGGATAAGTCAGAAAGAAATTGAAAATGTCAGTAAGTGTTTTGTAGACAAAAGGGGAATAGGGAATAAAAAACAACTTCAAAATATAAATCTCCAAACCAATATTGGAGAGGAGATTTTCAAGGTGAGAAAGTTAATTCAAGGGTGTATGTTCTAAAAATAAAAATTCAAATAAGCAATGGCATTAATGAAACGCATTAAATTGAAAAGTATCAAACGATTACCGTTAGGTAAAGTCTGTATTAAAATATAAGCATAGATTGCAGAATGTATTTATTGGACATTAGACCATAATTCAGTATCTTGTATAAGAAATTGAAAACATAGTTGTTATGCAAAAAGAGACTTTGGACAAATATACAATTGTTGAATACTTAGACTATGATAACCAGTCTAATATACGGAATGAGTATGAAAATGGTAATGTTTTAGCTTTGACTGGGGGAAGCTTAAATCACGGCATAATTGGTAACAATATAAATTCTGAAATTAATGGCATTCTCAAAAAGAAGAACTCAAAATGTGTATCTATCAATGGAGATGTAAAAGTCTATGTAGAAAAAGCAAGTTCATTTGTTTATCCTGATGGGATGATGATATGCGGTGAAATAGAAACATCTATTGAAGATGAACATTCAGTAACTAATCCAATCTTAATAATTGAAGTACTTTCGAAATCTACTGAAAGTTATGATAGAGGAAATAAATTTCATAAGTATCGCTCTTTAAGTTCCTTTTGTGAATATGTACTTATAGATCAATACAAACCTGTAATTGATACATTGTTTAGAGTAGACAATAAATATTGGAAAATGGTGACTACAATTGGGCTAGATAAATCCATCTATCTCAATTCGATTGAGACACATATTAAAATGGAAGATATTTATAGAAATGTAAAGAATTTAGACAATCCTCAATTTAATTTAGACTTCTAAAATCAAAAGAAATTTCACACAATATTTATATTTACATTGCTGTCGAATATGCTTCATTGGCATTAGAATACCCAAAAAAATTAAAAAGGCGTTTTATAAGATGATTCATTTAAAAAAGTATCATCCGTCAAGGTTTTTAAGAAATTAATCAAATCTATTTTATCCTGCTCCGTCAACAATAATCCTGTATCTTTTGTATTTAAAACGGTAGGATCAACTGTTGCAGATTCCTGAATACCTTCATTATAATGAGCTATGACTTCCTCCAATGTTTGAAATCTTCCATCGTGCATATAAGGCGGTGTTACGGCTACATTCCTTAATGATGGCACCTTAAATTTCCCTCTATCATTTGGATCATTACTTACCTCTTCTCTACCAATGTCTGTCATTGTAGCATCTGTATCCAAACCATTATTCATATACTGATCATTCTCAAAATTTGCACCTCCATGACAATGAACGCAGTCTGCTCCTGAAAGATCTGGAAAAAACGGATTGTATTCTGTTTCAAAAAGGAGTAGTCCCCTCTCTTCACTTTCCGTTAATTGTAGCTCACCAGCTAAAAATTTATCATATTTTGAATCGTAGGAAACAATGCTCAACATGAACTGCTCCATGGCTAATGACATTTTTTCAGCGCTTATTTCCGATGAACCGAATGCTCTTATAAATTGATCTTGATACATTTCACTGGCACTTAATTTTGCAATGACATTTTCTAAAGTCTCATTCATTTCTAATGGATCTTGAATAGGCTTTAAAGATTGGTCTCGTAGCAAATGTGCCCGACCATCCCAAAAGAATTCATTGCTATGCCAAGCCATATTAAAAATGGGCATGGCTTGGCGTTTACCAGGAAGCATTTCAACACCGATAGAGAATCGAGTAGTATCCGAAAAACCATCAGATTGGCGATGACAACTGGCACAAGATAGGCTGCCATCTTTTGAAAGCATGGTTTCATAAAAAAGCATTTTACCTAATTGTACACCTTGTGCGGTTAAGGGATTATCAGCAGGAAGATCAGGAGTCGGTAAAGTCCCGTATTCTAAAAGAAAAGGAGTTTCATCATGTGTTACAGGTTCTTTTGGTAGATCATCATCATTATTGCAGGCAACTACAAAGAGTATGCTGACAAAAAGAAGGACGAGGTATTTTACTTTAGACATGATTATAAAATTATTTCTTAAATAATGGATTACTGATGAAGGTCTCATCAGTCAATGATTTTAAAAATTGTATAAGGTCGTCTTTTTCTGTTTCGGACAAAGTCAATGGCTGGATGAATTCGCTTTTATGTGGATGATTTTTCCCACCCGATTGGTAGTGTTCGATGACTGCTTCCAAAGTGCTCAAAGAACCATCGTGCATATATGGAGCTGTCAATGCGATGTTTCTCAAACTTGGTACTTTGAATAAAGCCCTGTCGGAGGCTTCACCTGTTAGCCTAAACCGACCCTCATCTGCATAGACTTCATAGAGGCCATTATTTTCAAAAGCATAATTGGTGAAGTTGAAATCACTATGGCATTTTGAACAATTGGTCTGTTCGCTAAAAAAGAGATTCATTCCTCTGATCGCAGCAGGGGAGAGTGCTGAGGTAATATCGTAATGTTGATACTGATCATAAGGACTGTAGCCGCTTAGAAGGCTTCTCTCAAAACAAGCTATAGCACGAGTGATGACAAAAGCATCTACTTCACGGTCATAAGCCTCTTGAGCCATATTGATGTAAGTCAGATCATTTTTTAATCTATCAGCAATAAGAACAATGTTGAAATCAAATTCATTGTGTTCTTGAATGGGGACCAAGACCTGCATTTCTAAAGTAGGAACGCCACCTTCACGAGTAAAATAAGGTTGGTAGGCTACGTTCGCTAATGAAGGAGAATTTCGAGTACCTATCTGCTCATTCACACCTAAACTAAATGCAATATCATCGCTAAACGCTAAATCTGGTTGATGACAAGAAGCACAATTGATTGAACTGTCTAAAGACAAAGCCGGATCATAGAATAAGCGCTTGCCTAAGTCCCATCGAGCTTTGGTGAATTCATTGCCTTCTGGAAAATCTATTTCGGGAAAGCCTTTCGGAATTTCCATTAGAGTAGGTATATGAAGCGGCTCTATTTCTTCGTCATTTCGACAAGAAATAAGGATCAAAATCAGCCAAGTAAAATAGAGCCACTTCATACTTCCTTATTTTGAAATCAATTTTTTTGTAATAACCGGATGCCCTTCTTTAATCAAATTAATAAAATAAAAACCAGCTTCTTTAAATACTAAGTCCATCGTTGAATTACTATTTACAGCATCAAAAAACAGAATCTGTTTTCCAAGAATATCAGTAACCGATACTTGATAATTTAAATCTTGACTTGTTTCTAATGTTATCGTTGCATGTCCGTTTGTTGGATTTGGAAATACCTCAAACTTACTTACTTCACTAAAGTCAATCGTGGGAATTATTCCATTTGCAGCTGTAAATACATAGTCTCTAAAATTTTCAAGACATTGCTTTGCTTCGCCATAATCACCGTGAACAATAACTCCAGCATTGACATTAATATCTTCTAATGCACGGGTATAATCTGCATTAATATCTATGATAACTTCATTGTTGGCAGCTTCAGTTATAAGCGGAATTTCTGTTGTAAAATAATTTACATCGCCTAAACCGTGCAGTTGAAACAGTTGATCAAAGTTGATTCCTCCATATCCCTCAAAAGCAACAAATCGGTATCCCGGCGCCCAACCCCAATGCATGGAAGGAAAAGTTGGAGCTAATGGATGTGTAGCCTGATAGCTAGCAGGGTCTAAATGATTATGTTCGGAATCAACACCTATGTGTATTTTTACCATTTCAACTGAGTTGATGTTATGATCTCCTAAGTCAACTTGAGTAGCTTCCGAAGCATTTACCAGAACCCATAAATCATCAAATACTGTTTCCATTCCACCATCGTGAACAATCGAGATTTCAGAAATGTAATACTGTAAGCGCGTGACTTCAAAGTCATTGTCAAGGTTGTTTTTTGCACCTGCTTCCATTGCAAAATCAGCGCCACCTAATTTGTGATTGATATTGAGCTGAATATTGTTTTGAGCAAAACTGCTCATGCTAAGTATTAAAACTGCATTTAGGAGGAGTACTAGTTTTTTCATGAATAAATATTATTTTGTGGTGTAAAAAAAGATTAGTGTTTATAAAATTAATGCAAGGTCAGATTTTTAAAATCTTTATCAATTCTTGTTTGTACTACTCCACAAGATAAGATTTTGTCATCGAAATATGGATTTTGATTTTCTTCTTTCACTCATTTTCATTGTTGTTAATCATAGATTCGGGTATCATGCAGTCTTATATATTACATTTTAGAATATTTATTTGAAAACTTTAAGCTTCTTTATTATTTTTAGAATAATTATTTAAAACTAGCCCTCTAATTATGATGATCAAGAACACCCTGATGGTAGGATTATGCCTACTGTCCTCTCTTCTTTATGCTCAGTCCTCTTATGATATTGCCATTCAATATCTTGAAGAAAGCGGAAAGTACAGTGCAATAGATTTATCAGATATTGAAATAAGTGATGAATACCAAAGCCGCCATAGTGGGATCACCCATTTATATTTAAAACAAAAATATCAAGGCATTGAAATAAAGAATTCCATTACAAATTTTAATATTAAATCAGCTGAACTATTAAGTGCCAATGGAGTATTTGTATCAAATGTCGAAACAAAAATCAATACTACTCAAGTTCAAATCAGTGCCGTTAATGCATTGCAAAAAGTAATGGAGGTGCATGAGCTTAATGGTGAAACGCCATCCATGATAGAAGCTTCGAACAGTGCTGATCGATTGACTATTTTTGAGAAGGGAAGTATTGCACTTGAGCAGATCAAAGTTAGATTGGTTTATTTTGAAAAAGAAGCAACACTTAAATTGTGTTGGGAAGTAAGTTTGTATGAGGCTTCAGCTGATAATTGGTGGAATACTTTTGTAGATGCTCAAACTAGCGAGATCATAGCGGAATACAATCAAGTCATTCATTGTTCATTTCATAAGGAGGGGCATAATCATTCAACTAAAGCAGCAGTAAAGCATTTAGCTGAAATTACCCTTTTAAAGAATGCAACACTCGTGGCTAATTCTTATAATGTTTTTGCTTTCCCAGTAGAAAGCCCTAGTCATGGTAGTAGAACAATAGCTGTAAGTCCATGGGATGATGCTGGTGATGCAGGAACATTGGGTTGGCATGATGATGGATCTTCTACTTATACCCACACCAAAGGAAATAATGCAGATGCTTATCAGGATCATAATAACTCAAATGGACCAACTGGCGGTGATGATGCCCGAGCTGATGGCGGTGCAAGCCTGGAATTTGATTTTCCACTAGATTTAAACACTGATCCAGAATTAGATACGGATCCATATATTACTAATTTATTCTATTGGAACAATTTGATGCATGATGTTTGGTATCAATATGGGTTTGATGAGGTTTCAGGTAATTTTCAAGAAGACAATCAAGGCAGAGGAGGTGCAGGAGGTGACTATGTATATGCTGAAGCGCAAGATGGAGGAGGAACTAATAATGCAAATTTTTCTACGCCCAATGATGGTGGAAATCCTCGGATGCAAATGTATTTATGGGGAGCTGCAAGTGCACTGGAAATCAATGCACCTATGAATGTTGCTGGATTGTATGAAATGGAACCTGCTGCTTTTGGAGGCTCATTGAATACGGCAACTACTGGAGATGTCGTAGAAGTAGATGATGGCAGTGGAAATCCGACATGGGCTTGTAATGCCTTAGTAAATGGTGGGGAAATTTCTGGAAATATAGCTTTACTAGATCGAGGTGATTGTGAGTTTGGTACAAAATGTTTAAATGCTCAAAACGCAGGGGCCATAGGTGTCATCGTTTGTAATAATGTACCCGGTTTAGTGACGATGGGACCAGGGGATGATGGTGGTTCAGTAACTATTCCTGCTGTAATGATTCGTCAAGAGGATTGTACGACCCTCAGAGCTGAACTGGCCAATGGACTCAATGCAACTGTACTTGATGATAGCCCAGCGATAGATGGTGACCTCGACAATGGGATTATTGCGCATGAATATGGACATGGAATTTCTATACGGCTTACCGGTGGCCCTTCTTCCAGCAGTTGTCTAAACAATGCAGAACAAATGGGTGAAGGATGGAGTGATTTTTTTGGTTTATGGATGACGATAGAACCTGGTGATAATCATGATGATAGCAGAGGTGTTGGAACTTATGCTTTAGGTGAATCTACATCTGGAAATGGAATTCGGCCTGCTCCGTATACAACGGATATGACGGTTAATGATTATACTTATGGGAATGTTGATGATGCGGGAATATCTCAACCTCATGGTATCGGATTCATTTGGTGTACGATGATTTGGGATCTCAATTGGGCAATGATTAATGAACATGGTTTAGATTTCGATCTATACAATGGAACTGGTGGAAATAACATCACGGCGCAATTGATTTTAGATGGATTGAAAGAACAGCCTTGTAGTCCTGGCTTTGTAGATGGAAGAGATGCGATATTGCAAGCTGATTTGGATAATAATGGAGAAGCCAATCGGTCAATTATTTGGAATGTTTTTGCTCGAAGAGGATTAGGCTTTTCAGCAAATCAAGGTAGTTCAGGTAGTCGAAGTGATCAAACAGAAGCTTTTGATCTGCCACCTGATGTTCCTTTAATGACGGACGAAGAGCTTTTTGAAAATTCACCATTGCCTGTTGAATTGACGATGTTTAAAGCTGTTCCTAATCATGAAGATCTGGAAATTGAATTGAATTGGACAACTGCATTTGAATTAAATAATAAAGGATTTGACATTCAACGTCAAAATCAAGGAGGCCTTAGTTTTGAAACGATTGCTTGGATTGATGGACGTTCAGAGGGCGAACAAGCAGTAAATTATTCATTTATAGATGAAAATGTAAGGCCAGAAGTTGAATACTATTATAGACTGAGGCAAGTTGATCATGATGGGCGTGAAATTTTTTCCGAAATCGTAAATGCAGAATTAAAAGCAAACTTAGAGGATATTCAAATCTTTCCAAATCCTAGTCAAGGCTTAAGTATAGTGAAATTGTCTGATCATCTTAGGGGATATGTTGATTTGCAGATTTTAAATACACAAGGACAAATAATTGGGACTAGACAATTTGAAACAAATGGTGGAGCTGAAATAGCTATTGACCTTAGCCGACAGCCTGAAGGTGTCTATTATTTAGAATTCGAAATTGGCGGACAGAAATTTATTAAACGGATCGTTTTGAAAAAATAAAGGAAATTGGGCATTAGATATTCGTCGATTTAATCCTATTGACGAATATCTAATGTCTAATTATCACTTCTTTCTACGAAGATGAGGAACCATCAAACCATCTTCAGCAGATTCAATTAGGATCTTTAATCTTCTCAAGCGAGTTGCTTCTTGTTTAGCACTTATAATCCAATAAATAGTTGATTTCTTATAAGAAGGCGCCAGATTATCAAAGAAGCTCCAAGCTTTCTCCTTAGCTTTAATTTGAGCTTCATATTTTTTATCTAATACAATTTTTTTCTGTTCATAAGCAAATTGCATAGCATTTTTTGAATCCAGTTTTTTGAAGGCCGCTTCGCCAGCAGGATACATCAATCCTTCCTTAGTCAAGCGTTTTACCTTTTCAATATTCACCGCACTCCAATGGCTCTTTTCTTTTCGAGGTGTAAATCGAATAGAATAGGCCTCGTCATCAATTCGCCTTCGTATACCATCTATCCAGCCAAAACATATCGCTTCATCAACAGATTGAGACCAATCTACACTAGCTTTTTTAGTGGCCTTTTTATAATATCCCAGAAGTAACTCCTTCTTTGATAAATGGTTTTTAATAAACCACTTTCTAAGTGCCGATGGAGTCTTAAAAAATGTTGGTTTAAGCATACTTATTAATTCGTTATTCCTTATCCTTAATCATAATAGCATTGATCTCTTTGGTACGAACTAATTGATTAAATGCTGGTAGATCTTTTCCCAAAACGTTTTTATATTCACGGAGTTGAATATCAATTTCTCGAATCAATTCATCTTTTACTTTGATCGCTTGTTGAGTAGGAGGGTAGTCACCGCTTCTAGTCATTGTATTGAGCGAGGCCAGTTTATTTGTTAACCTGATTGGAAAATTCAAAGGGTCTTGCCTACTTCTATTTTTAGTTTGATATAAGGCTTCCTCTACGAGGGTTAGGCTTGAATCAATGGCTTCAGCGGCATCCCTTAAATCCTGCATACTTTCTCCTTCTGGCAAACGAGTCGTATAATTATTCATTTGCTTACGGATATCTCTAATATTGATAATTGCTTCATGAGATTCAGTAAGTTTGTCTACTACTTCTTTAATGAAATCAAATTGTGCTTTTACATCAGCATCAGAACTTGTCGCTCGTGGATCTTTTTCAATTTTAAAATCTTTTTCAACCTCTTGTTCACCGACGGTGAGCTTGACCTTATAATCACCTGGGATGGCTTTAGGCCCTGCAAGTGTTGCCCACCAAAGGATCATTCCTTCAAATTTTTTAGCATCTGGATAAGACATATTCCAGGAAAAGGTATTTCCTCCTTCTACGACTTCCAGCTTTTCATTTTTCTTTTTTGCTTTTGAAGAGAAGGTCTTTATAAGCGTTCCATTGGTTTCCATAAATTCCAATTTTACTTCAGCAGTATCAGGATCATTTTTTAAATAGTAATGAACTGCGACGCCTCCAGTATGATTGGTGCCTTCAGTTTTTAAATTTTTGGCCTGGCTGCCCGCAATACGGAAAGAAGCTGGAGGTTGGTAAAGATAAATTTCTGAATTCTTCGAATTTTCTAATTGATGAAGTACCGTCAAATCATCAATCATCCAAATAGAACGACCTTGGGTAGCTGCGATGAGTGTATTATGTTTAATCGTTAAGTCTGTAATAGGTACAATAGGTAGATTCATTTGGAATGACTGCCATGAATTTCCATCATCAAATGATATATACATTCCTGTCTCAGTTCCAGCATAAAGAATTCCAGGTTTTTCAGGATCTGCTCGAATGACTCTTGTAAAATGTTCTTCATTGATGCCTTTAGTAATCTTAGTCCATGTTTTTCCGTAATCCTTAGTCTTATATAGATAAGGCTGGAAATCTCCTAATTTGTACATGGTACAGGCTAGATAAGCACCGCCATCATTATGAGGATCGGCTTCAATACTATTGATCATCATCCAGTCTGGCATAGATGGCGGGGTAACATTTTCCCAATGTTTGCCTCCATCTTTTGATATATGAACTAAACCATCATCGGATCCCACCCAGAGTAAATCTTTTACTCTAGGAGATTCCACGGCTGCAAAAATGGTACAATAGTATTCAACAGAAGTATTATCCTTGGTAATTGGTCCACCTGAAGAAACCAATTTACTGGAATCATTTCTAGTAAGATCAGGGCTTATGATATCCCATGACTGGCCTTCATTAGTACTTACATGTAAATGATTACTTGCTGTATATAACTTTTTGGGATCATGAGGCGAAAAGAAGATTGGATAATTCCATTGAAAACGATAACGCATTCCTTCTGCGCCATGTCCCATCGGATTGTCAGGCCATACACTTACGACTCTTAGAAATCCGGTTTCATGATCTTTTCGTTCTAATAGACCATCATAGCAACCTCCATAAACGATGTCATTATTGAGAGGATCAATAGCAATATGACCACATTCACAACCCGCTGTAACCTCCCAATCGTCCTCGCCGATAGAACGACCACTTGTTCTATTACTAATCCTAATAGTGCTATTATCTTGCTGAGCTGCATAGATGCGAAATGGGAAATGATTATCAGTCGTCACCCGATAAAATTGAGCAGTTGGTTGGTTGTGATAAGTACTCCAGGTTTCACCATTATCATAGGTGACCTGAGCGCCACCATCATCTGCGACTATGATTCGATCTGGATTCTCAGGTGCGATCCAGAGGTCATGATGATCGCCATGAGGTGTACGAGATGCTTTAAATGTTTTTCCACCATCGACTGACTTGTGATAACGAACATTCATTACATAAACAGCATCTTCATCTACAGGGTCAGCATAAATTCTAGTATAATACCAGGCACGTTGACGAAGTTTTCTTTCATCATTCACTTTGGTCCATGTTTTTCCAGCATCATCAGATCGGAATACACCACCTTTCGCAGATTCAATGATTGCCCAAACTCTATCCGAATTAGCTGGAGAAACCGTAATCCCAGAAATACCTCTTGTGCCTTTTGGTAACCCTTTATTATAAGTGATATCTTCCCATGTCTCACCACTATCATTACTCTTAAAAATTTTGGAACCTTCACCACCACTTGATAGGTCATAAGGCGTTCGCTTAAAACGCCAAGAAGCAGCGTACATAATCCTTGAATTATTAGGATCCATACAGAGATCAACTATCCCCACTTCATTATTAACAAAGAGCACTTTTTTCCAGGATTTACCTCCATCTACACTTTTATAAACGCCACGTTCTTCATTAGCTTTATATAAATTCCCCATCGAAGAGGCATAGACAATGTTGTGGTCTTTCGGATGAATTCTGATTCTTGAAATATGCCTTGAATCTTTTAATCCTATCTGTGTCCAAGTCTTGCCTGCGTCTTCAGTCTTCCAGATACCATAACCTGAAGATACATTACCTCGAACCGTGACTTCACCGCCGCCAACATATATCACATTAGGATCGGATTCACTCACTGCAATTGCTCCAATTGAACCTCCAAAAAAGCCATCTGAAATATTCTCCCAATGGCGGCCACCATTAGTCGTTTTCCAGACTCCTCCTCCAGTCGCTCCAAAATAGTAGAGGTTTGGTTTACCAGAAACACCTGCAACTGCACAGGATCGACCACCGCGAAACGGACCTATATTTCTCCATTGTAGAGAATTATAAAGGCTTTCATCATAAGTTATGCTAGGAAGGGTAGGGCTTTCTACAGATTTTTTTTTCTTTTTTCGTTTTTGTGCTTCTGTGGAAGGGACAAATAGAAATAATGCGAATGCTATCAAAAATAGCTTTTGAAATGTGAGTTTGAAGTTTAGTTTTTTCATTCTTGTATTGTGAGTAGGTAATCGTTTTGATCGATCGTCAAAGTAATTATAAAATAAATTCCTAATACTGCAAGATAGAAAAAACCATGTTATTTTCGAAAGGACTGATGTAAGAGAACACATTTTGAATGGGAAGGTTTTAATGAGAAACTTGCTAAAAAGAAGAAAGTCGTATTATCACATAAAGTAAATAATACGACTAACTATAACAAATTATAATCCCATGAACATATCCGAGTTTGGTGGCTAGGTAATCCTAGCGAAAATTTGGAAGTGCGAGATATTCCTTTCTCCTCTGATTCTTCTGAAATTTAGTGAGGAGTTGTAATATCCCAAATAATTGAGATATTACAGCTCACTAAACAACAAATTATAATCCCATGAACATATCCAAATTTAGTGAAGCCAATTCTTTTCATCGGCTTAGTCTTTCAACACTGTTTCCTATCTTTCACATTACAATGATCTTACTTTTCTTCTATTTAAAAAAATACACTTCGGTATCTAAATAAAATAATAATAAATAATATTAGAAAATATAAAATATATAACTTGTTTTATAAAAACGTATTATGTTTTTATTTATTGTGTTATTGTCGAAAAATGTGAGATAAAATTATTTTTTTTTAAGTCAGAACCCCAAAAAATGAGCAAAAAAAATGCATTTATAAGTGATTTTTCTGTTTGAAACTTGAAAAAATATTAAAAAGATCAATTCAAAACTATGAAAAACTACATAGGAAATCCCAATTGATGAGATGATTAAGAGTAGGTTTAAAACGAGTTTCAAATCACAAAGATTATAAAACATGCTATTTGTCGGTGGCCTTTAGGTTTTTTTATTCTACTGATCAATTACAATTCCAACAGGTTTTTGTGAAATTTGGAAAAAATCCTGTTTGATCATAAGTATTTTTTCCTGTATTTTGGGCTTTGTCCCTTAGGGCGCATGGCAATCGCAAGGTTATCTATTAAAAATGAATTGAGTAAAAATAAATGATCAAAATTTTTGAAGTCTGCCAAAAGTGGCCACTCACAAGCGAAGCAATCACCAAATCACACAGTCCATAGGACTGATCACCATAACACAAGTCTAAAATATCGTTCTTGCAATTGCCATGCCTTAGGGCGACAAACACTTATCTTATAAATATGATTAAACAAGAGACATCTATAGTTTGCCTTCCAATTAAGCTAACTAGAAAAGATATTGAATTAGCGGTGAATGATTTAATCAAAGGATTAATTTATGAAGACAATAATATAGAGGATGATGAATTGATGGTTAGAGTTGAGAAAAAAGCGGATATATCAGTGATAGTTGATCGCTATAATATCACTTACCAGGTTCCATTAATTATTTGGATGAAAAAAAATATAAGACTTACCAATATAGAAGGTACTGGGGAAATTATTTTGGAATTTTCAACTAAATATGAAATCGAATCTAATTGGCAAATTATAACAGATACAAGTGTAGTAGACTATCGATGGTTAGAAAAACCAAAAATTCAATTTGCACTATTTGATATCCCCATTAAATCTATAGCTAATAAAATTATAGAGAAAAGTAAAGCAGTAATTTGTAAATCTATAGATCAACAATTAGCGCTTAAAGTAAATCTTCAAGATCATGTAAAGAAAGCCTGGAGTAAGATCCAAGAACCTATTCAAGTATCAAAGGATTATAATATTTGGGTAAGTATTCTACCTGAAAAATTGTCAATGACACTTTTAAATATCAATGGGGATGAAATATCAAGTAAAATATTGATCGCTGCAAATACGAACGTTATTATTGGTAGTGAACCCAATAAACAGGCGTATAGTCCCCTTCCTCCTTTTAGCTATTCAGATGAGATAAAAGATGAAGTAGCTATTCAATTGATCGGAAAGTCTTCTTTAGCTGCCATTCAAAAAATAGCAAAAACATTTTTGATTGGAAAATCCTTTGATTTTGACAATAAATCGGTTACAGTTGAGGATATTGAATTATACTATAAGGATAATAGACTAGAGGTAAGTATTGAATTGTCAGGAACTTATACCGGATTAGTTTTATTAAGAGGAGAGCCTGTTTTTAATAAAAAGGATAAGGCAATAGAAATTGAAGATCTTGAATTTGAACTCAAGACTAGAAATATCTTAATGCGATTAGCAGGACGGCTCTTTCGAAAAGAATTGGAAAAAAGGCTTAGCAAAGCAATGAAATTTCCACTAAGTCATTATATAACAGCTTTGGAAAAGTTAATCCAAACTCATTTGGAAGGCTATCAAGTATCAGATCATATTATTATCAATGGTAAACTTGATGATATTCAAATTGCTGAAATGTTTTTAAATGATTTAGGCTTTGAAGCTTCTTTACTTGCTAAAGGTAAATTAAATGTAGAAATCAAATCGTTCTAAGTCTAAGTACGCTTGTTTCTTAAACTTTAGCTCCATTCAAGTCTTCACCTCCATTATTATTTATACTTTTGAGAAAAATCGAGATAAAATGAGTTTTGCCATTGCTGCGGGACATGATGCGACAGCAGATACTGCCCAGGAAATTTTGAAAATAGGAGGAAATGCATTTGATGCGGCAATTGCCGCTTTTATGACTTCATTCATTGCCGAACCCTGTATGTCTTCTGGAGGTGGTGGCGCATTTGCTACGATTCGTAAAGCTGATGGAACTTGTCAAATATTTGATTTCTTTTGTCAAACGCCAAGCATAAAAAAATCATTAGACCAAATTGAGTTTGAACCTATTGAAGTAGACTTTGGAACTACTAGCGAATTATTTCATATAGGAAAAGGTTCGGTAGGCGTACCGGGGAGTATTGCTGGAATATTTTCATTGCATAAGCATTTTGGGTCAATTCCAATGCAAGAACTTGTTCAAATCCCAATCCAGTATGCAAAGGAAGGGGTCATTACGAATGATTTTCAGGCAGAAGATATGGGGTTATTGAAAGATATTTTAGGTTATACAGAACATGGCAAATCTTTATTTTATAAAAATGATCGAATATTTCAGATTGGAGATGTGCTTAAAATGCCTCAATTAGCTGACTTCCTTGATTATATGTCAAAAGAAGGTCCAGCAGCATTTTATCAGGGAGAAATTGCTCAGGCTATAGTTGCTGCTCAGAATGATGGCGGATATTTGACTATGGAAGATTTTAAAAATTACGAGGTTTTGATTCGCGAACCACTTAGTTTTAAATATCGTGGAAAGCATATATATACGAACCCTTTGCCTAGTATAGGTGGTACTTTGATGACCCATTATTTAAAGGCTTTAGAATCGTTAGAGCTTGCTGAATTTCCAATGAGCAAAGATTATGTATCAAATCTATATGATGCTTTTTCAAAATTTGAGGCATTGGATCGACGACCTCTGGCTTTAGGAGAATCTTTATCTAATCTTTTGAAACGGGATAAGAAACATGGTAGTACTACTCATTTTAATATTATAGATAAATGGGGTAATGCCATTAGTTTAACGACTACTATTGGTGAAGGATCTGGCCATTTTGTAGAAGGTACAGATATTCAGTTGAATAATATGCTTGGTGAAGCGGCTTTACTTCCAGATGGATTACATTCCTGGAGTCCGAATGTTAGATTATCAAGTATGATGGCACCAACTATAGTTGAAGATGAAAACAATCGATTAAAAATAGTAACAGGAAGTGGAGGCGCTAGCCGTATACCGTCTGCAATCACTCAAGTATTACATTATTTGATTGATTTTAAGGCTTCTGTAAATGAGGCTGTTAATCATCCAAGAGTACATCTAGGACATGGGATATTTAATCTTGAACCAGGATTCAATGTAAACCCACCTGATCTCAATATTAAAGAAGAAATTAATAATTGGGAAGCACCATCTCTATTCTTTGGCGGTGTGCATACTATTATGTGTGATCATGGAGCACTCTATGCAAGTGGCGATGAACGACGCGATGGTGTGATTAGGATATAAGCTTGCTGAATGCTTTAAGTATAAATATATTCGTAAACCTCTTGAAGGTTAAAATTTTGCTCCTTCTGATGGATAAGACAAATACAACCATCTACATTTCGGCCCGTTATTTTTCCAAATTGTACCCGGAAGTCACTATCAACATTAAAGAAGAGATTTATGATTTCATCAGGAAACTTTGAATCAATATGTTTTCCTAATACAAATGCAATATAATCGGGTTGAATACTGGTTGCACAAATGCAAAATTTCCCTAAAGCAAATTTCTCTCTATATGAACGTTGCTCTTTGATGCAGAGAGGATGAGCCAGGATAATTTGACCTAATTCATTATATGTATCAATAATTGCCTTTGGTGGAGGATTAATCATTGAAGATGTGACTTGCTCGTAAGTAATCATAATAAAAGGTTTATGGACCTTTATCTAAATTACAAGCACTGTGCCTATTTATTTTGAAATTCTTAAACTGTTGACAATGAGAGTACTAGAGTTGTTTATTTTAACTTATGTAAAATAATGGATTCTGTTATACCACCATTATTCATAGATAAATGAAGAGAATCAGGGCTTAGAAGCGTGATTTTTACGACTTTTTCTACCCGCTCATTATTTAATGTATCTGTAGAGTATAAATAAGAACGTTCCAGTCTATAGCTTCCAGCTTCTTTATATTTTAGATTACTTTGGTAGGTATAAATATTTTCAGCATTAAAGGTAAAACCCATATTTGAAATATTCATTTCTGCAGCTTTATCACCCCGAATAAACTGATCAGCCTTCCAGCTTCCATAAAGCATTGTTTTATCCAATTCCTCTCCACAAGCCATAAATAAAAAACCAAAGCTCAATAAACCAAGTAGAACATTTTTCCGCATAATTTTTTATTATACTAATGAAATAAACGAAAAAAGATACAAAAGCCCTTAACCTTCTAACTAACTACCTACCTACCCTGACACCTGACACCTGACACCTGACCCACCTGACCACCTGACTACTCTGACTACTCTGACTATCCTGACCACCTGACCACTCTGACCACCCCCGACTACAAAAAATACATCACACCAATCCATCCCACTATTCCTAAAACAATAGTATACGGAAAAGCCATTTTTACCATTTTCCCGTAAGAGAGATTAATTAATGGGGCAAGTGCGGAAGTCAATAAAAATAAAAAGGCAGCCTGTCCATTTGGGGTAGCGACACTTGGGAGGTTTGTACCCGTATTGATTGCTATAGCTAAAGTCTCAAATTGCTCTCGATCAATCAATCCAGATTCAAAAGCTTGTTGGACTTCTCCAATATATACGGTAGCCACAAAAACATTATCACTAATAGCAGATAATACTCCATTTGCAATATAAAAAATAGAAGGCTGTTTGGATGGATCCATACTAAGGGCACTATCTATGATCGGCTTGAATAAATGTTGATCATGAATCATAGCCACAATTACAAAAAATACAACCAAAAGACCTGTAAATGGTAATGCTTCCTCAAAGGCTTTTCCTAATGAATGTTCATCAGTAATCCCCATAAACGCAGTCTGAATGATGATTAATCCCAGTCCTATAAATCCAACTGGAGCAAGGTGTAATGCTAATCCAATTATTAATAAAACAGCACTTACGCCTTGAACGATCAAACCATATTTTTCTTTGTCACTTCTTTTGCCATCAGCTTCTTCCGTATAACGTTCAATAATCCTTCTGGCAACCTCTGGTAATTTTGCTCCATATCCAAACCATCCCATTTTTTCAAGAATAACAGTAGTAATTAAACCACATACGAAGACTGGCAAAGTTATAGGAGCCATTTTCATAAAAAACTCCATGAAATTCCAGCCTAGTCGTTCTCCAATCAAAAGGTTTTGGGGTTCTCCAACTAAGGTACAAACACCTCCTAAAGCAGTTCCTACTACACCATGCATGGTCAAACTTCTCAAAAAACTTCTGAATTGTTCCAGCGTCTCACCGCTTAACTCTTCTTTATCCAGTACCCCACTATGATCATAATCTGAAAATCCTGAGTGAATCTTGTGATATACACCATAAAACCCTACAGCTACACTAATTAATACAGCCGTTACTGTTAAAGCATCTAAGAAGGCAGATAAAACAGCTGACAAAGACACAAAAAGTAAAGAAAGAATCAGTTTAGATCTTATCTTAGTAAAAGCCTTACTAAAAATATACATTAGCAGAGGTTTCATAAAATAAATTCCCGCAACCATAAAAACCAATAGGAGAATCACTTCTAAATTAGCTTCTACCTCATGATAAGCACTTTTAGGATTAGTGAGGTTTAACAAAAGTATCTGAATAGCCAGTAATCCACCAGATTGTAGCGGATAGCATTTTAAAGCCATCGCTAGGGTGAAAATAAACTCTCCAATAAATATCCAAGCTGTAACTGTTGGACCTAAAATGAAATATGCAGCTACATTGAACAGTAGAAAGCCAATCATCGTTTGCTTATACCAAGTGGGACTATTACCTAAGAAGTATTTTAACATCGTTGCTCAATAATTTTGATAGTGTGTTAAGTAGTATGTACTAATTATTATTAATTTCTGTTTCAAAACGGCCGCAAAATACTAGTTTTTTTTAGATTTTATGCTGTTATTTTGAGTTTGAATTTTTTGAATTTACCAACATTGAACTATAATCTTCCTGAAAGTGTAATTGTTTGGGTCAATGTATCTAAAAGCCAGTTTATTATTAAACAGAAACTTATCTTTTGATTCCATCTATTCTTACCTAATAAGAAGTTGGTCAAAAATGGCTGCTTATTACGAGAAATAGATATTTTGCTTCAAGACGAGGCTTTAAAATCGCTGCATAGCAGGGCTAAGTGAGATTTTTATAAGGAAGTATTGAGGCAAAATATCATTTCGTAGTTTAGTGAGCTATTTTTGAACAACTTCTAAGTAAAAAATACGTAATTTTGCATCCGTTATGATAAAAATTGGAGATATAGAGTTGGGAGACTTCCCATTGTTATTAGCACCAATGGAAGATGTTAGTGATCCGCCTTTTAGAGCGCTTTGTAAAAAAGAAGGCTGTGATATGATGTATACTGAATTTATCAGTGTGGAAGGTCTCATTCGCGATGCTCATAAAAGTGTCCAAAAGATGGATGTTTATGATTATGAAAGGCCTATTGGAATTCAAATCTTTGGTGCCGTAGAAGAATCTATGCGTAAAGCAGCGGAGATCGTAGAAAATGCACAACCAGAAGTTTTAGATATTAACTTTGGCTGCCCAGTCAAAAAAGTTGTTTGCAAAATGGCTGGAGCTGGAATTCTTCAAGATATTGATAGAATGGTAAGGCTTACAGAGCTTATTGTGAAATCCACTAATCTTCCCGTAACTGTGAAGACTCGTTTAGGCTGGGATGATAAAACCATATATATTGAAGAAGTGGCGGAAAGACTTCAAGATGTAGGCATAAAAGCATTATCAATACATGGTCGGACTAGAAAACAAATGTATAAGGGCGAAGCGGACTGGACTGCTATTGGAAATATTAAAAAAAATCCAAGAGTGAAAATCCCGATTTTTGGAAATGGAGATATTGATAGCCCTCAGAAAGCTAAAGCTTACCGAGAAAAATATGGTGTAGATGGGATTATGATAGGAAGAGCAAGTATTGGATATCCATGGATATTTAGAGAAATCAAACATTATTTTGCAACTGGAGAAATCTTGGCTCCACCTACAGTACATGAACGAGTAGCTGCGGCTAAACAACATTTAAAGCATTCGATTGAATGGAAAGGAGAGAAATTGGGGATTTTGGAAATGAGAAGACATTACACTAACTATTTTAGAGGTTTCCCTAATATTAAACCTTATCGAATGCAATTAGTAACTAATCATAATCCTGAATTTGTATTTTCGATTTTAGATGAGATTGAAGACAAATATTCAGATGTATTAAACTTAAACAAATTCTAAGTTATTCTTTGGAAATAACTTTCATTAACTATTATAGTAATGGTATTTGATATAAAACCACATGAACGGGAAATATTTATGCTTATTGAGCAGGTGGCAACTGACTTGACTTTTCCTACTTATGTAGTTGGTGGATATGTACGTGATCGATTGCTTGGAAGACCTTCCAAAGATATGGATATTGTATGTATTGGTAGCGGAATAAAACTAGCGCAAAGTATTGCTTCCAAATTAAGACCGATTCCCAGAATTGTTGTCTATCAAAGATTTGGAACAGCTATGCTCAAACATAAAGATTTAGAAATTGAATTTGTAGGCGCGAGAAAAGAATCTTATCGGGTAGATAGTCGAAAACCTTCTGTTGAAGAAGGAACATTAGAGGATGACCAGAATCGCAGGGACTTTACTATAAATGCGCTGGCGGTAAGCTTAAATGCCGAAAACTTTGGAGAAATCATTGATCCTTTTGGTGGTTTGCACCATTTGGAAAGAAAATTACTCAAAACACCTCTTGAACCCGGAAAAACGTTTTCGGATGATCCTCTAAGAATGATGAGGGCTATTCGGTTTGCGACTCAATTGGGGTTTGAAATTGATCCGGAGACGTATAGGTCTATTTCAAAATATAAAAATAGAATCAATATTGTCTCTAAAGAAAGAATCACAACAGAGCTTGAAAAGATACTATTGACAGATAAACCTTCTATTGGGTTTAAACTATTATTTAATTCAGGTTTGTTAAATTTAATCTTTCCTGAAATGGCAGCCCTTTATGGGGTAGAAATAAAGAATGGTAAAGGTCATAAAGATAATTTTTATCATACCCTTGAAGTAGTTGATAATCTTTGCAAGACAACAAAGAATATTTGGTTACGATGGTCTGCTGTTTTACATGATATTGCAAAACCACCAACCAAACGTTTTGATCCACAACATGGGTGGACTTTTCATGGACATGAAGCTTTAGGTGCAACTATGGTACCTCGTATTTTTAGAAATATGCGTTTACCAATGGATGTCAAAATGAAGTATGTCCAAAAATTGGTTCGATTGCATTTACGACCCATTAGTTTGACAAAGGAAAATATTACAGATTCTGCAGTCAGACGTTTATTATTTGATGCCGGTGATGATATTGATGATTTGATGAAACTATGTGAGGCTGATATTACTTCTAAAAACCCTAAAAAAGTAAAACGATATTTAGAAAATTATGATTTGGTTCGATCAAAACTAAAAGAGGTAGAGGAAAATGATAAAGTTCGTAATTGGCAACCACCGATATCAGGTGAGATGATTATGGAGACATTTGGTATTCCGCCATCCAGGAAAGTTGGAGAGATTAAAATTGCTATTCGAGAAGCAATACTTGATGGTAAAATACAGAATGACTATGATGCCGCATATGCCTTTATGCTTGAAGTGGCCAAAGAACATGGTTTGGATTTAGCGGAAAAGGATTGAATACAAAGCAGCGTTGTAGAATAAAATGCAGTTACTATTTTAAACAATTCATAACTAAGAACAAAAGATGAAAAAATTATTATTTCTACTACTAATTATTGGTGTCTTAGGATCTTGTAAAGATGATGTAGATTATAGACCGATAGATGATATGTTAATTCAGGATTATTTAACTGAAAATGGCATTCAAGCTATCAAAGATGAAGCAACCGGTGTCTATTATCGAATCACAGAAGAAGGTAATGGTGAAGATTTTCCAAATGTATTTAGCACGATTAGAACTTATTATAAAGGATACTTAATCGGTGGTGAGGATGATCCATTTGATCAAAGGATAGAAGGAGAAGATGACTATTTAGAAATAGGACTCAATAGTTTAGTATTCGGATGGCAGGTAGCCTTACCTAATTTTAGTAAAAATGCTAAAGGAGAAATCTACATCCCTTCATATGCCGGATATGGAAATAATGAACGATCGAATATCCCTAAAAATTCAGTGTTGATTTTTGAAGTTCATTTAGTCAATGTCTTTAACTAGTCTTTGAATAACATCATCGTTTTTCTTCATGTATACCTTTACTAAATTTTTGACGTTTAGTAAAGGTATATTTTTTTGCATTTACCCAAAATGTAAAGCTGACTTATGAAATTTATAAGAAATAAGGGTGAAATATCGTTTTTATTAATGATATTTGAAGTCTATCACTGAAGTTTTTTTAAGAACCTGTTTAAATTTTATTCATCGGGCTGCAAAAGCTCACTTTAAGGACCTGATTTCGCCTTTTTGTATTCCCATAGCTGGGCTATGAAAAGACAAAAACGCTTCTTCAGAACCTTAAATTGAACCTTTTCGCCTTCGACAATAATTTTTAAACAGATTCTAAGAATGTATGCTGATTCATTTTTTAATAACTTCACTATTTGAAGGAGGACATTAAACTATTATCATGAAATATTCCATTCGGTTTTCTAGAAAGGATCCTGCACATTTTTTCAAAACATTAAGACAAAGAGTTAATACATACTTCGTTGAGAATCAAATAGAAAAGACAGGGAATTACAAGATGTACTTAAAGACATTTTTAATCCTTTTTGCATATTTTGGAAGTTATGTATTGATGCTTACTGGTGTATTATCTGGCTGGAGTGCTTTATTAGCCTATGCGATTTTAGGATTTGGAACAGCTGGAATTGGACTTTGTATTATGCATGATGCGAATCATGGGGCCTATTCTAAAAACCCATTGGTCAATAAAATAATGAGTTATAGCATGAATTTAGTTGGAGCTAGCACCTTTACATGGAATATCCAGCATAATGTATTGCACCACTCTTATACGAATGTTTATCATTTAGATGAAGATATTGACGATAAGCCATTTCTTCGACTTTCTCCTCATGGTAAACTCAAGAAATACCATAGATTTCAGCATTTATATGCTTTCGTATTGTATTGTTTAGCAACGATTAGCTGGGTCTTATCTAAAGACTTTAGACAATTATATCATTATAATAAAACAGGATTGACTTCCAAAAGTGGTTTTAACCCCACAAAAGAAACAATTGAAATGATTGCTTCTAAAGGTTTATATATTACTTATATATTGATCGTTCCTATCCTCCTGGGCGTCCATTGGGGGATAGCTTTACTTGGGTTTTTATTGCTTCATGCAATAGCTGGTTTTATTATCACAGTTGTATTCCAATTGGCTCATGTGGTCGAAGGGCCAGAGCATTTTGAAGCAGAAGAAGAGACGAACTCAGAAAACACCTGGGCCATTCACCAGATTAAAACAACCGCGAATTTTTCAACAAAAAGTAAATTCATTACTTGGTGTGTTGGAGGACTCAATTATCAAATAGAGCATCATTTATTTCCTTCCATTTGCCATGTCCATTATCCTGAAGTATCTAAAATTGTAAAAGAAACGATTCAGGAATTTGGTCTTCCTTATTACGAATATGAACAATTAACGAGTGCCATTTCTTCTCATGTAAAAATGCTGAAATCTTTTGGACATGGAAAACCACTAGGGATGGCAGGATGATTTAGAGGTTTACGATTTGTTTTTATTCCTAATAGATTTTAAAAAGAGTAGTGGATTCGTACCACCAGTACCTTTTGCTTCCGCATTTTCTGCTTTAGCTTGTTTCATGATATAAATACTTACCATTTTTAAATGTTCATTCCTGAATTCAATCAAACGATCCATTATATTTTGATAAGCTGTCTTTAAATTAGAATCTAAATCAGAATAGCTTTTGATGGATGGCTTGGATTCGAGAAATTGAAGAAACGCCGCATGTTTAGGCGGCATATGCTTCCTCATTTCAAGGAGGTAATGGTTTGTATTAGGAAGGTCATGGTAACGATTACCTAATATCGAATCAAAAAATTGGATAAGACTACTTTGTGCCGCGCTTCCTCCGTGGAAACTTTGTTTGCCTAAATTAGTGCCTTTATAGTCGACATCGACAAATGAATCTAAGAAAGGTCGAATCCTTTTATAAAAAACAGGAGGGTCACAGTGAATATACATTTGTAAAAGTGTCTCAGTCATATTTTTTAGAATCTGACTTGCCTTATTTAAGCATTCAATTGCTTGATCAAATTGATGTTTTTCAAGAAACTTAATCGCATTCATCAATATTACAATTGCTGGACCACCTACACGTTCTATTTGTACGGTGACTAAATAAAACCAACTTTCATCCAGACCACCATGAAATTTAATTATTGTAGCCAAATTATCGAGTTGGATTGGCTTCTTTGGATCTAATTTTCTCCAATTTTGCAAAACCAAGGAAGCATGAGAAAGTACAGGTCGCCGACCAAGCAGATTTGATATTTCGACCCAAGGTTTGCTAATGCAAATAGGAATGTGATCCATTTTTTTAGAGTAGGCATTGACATATGCATGTGCAAACATAGAGAGCAAAAGCATAGCGCGTTCCATTTGCCCTTGATGCTCAAAGGTGAGCTGCGTGATTAGAGGCATTTCAAGAATTCTTTCTCGTATGATTCCAGCATTTAAATATTCACTGAAATGAGTTCCTAAATCATCCCATTCCTTATATATAGGAGGTAGGGTAGTACTTGGATCAACTCTTGGTAGAAAACCTCGTTCGCTATCAACATTATAATTCTTGAGCACTTTTATTATTTCCGCTTTATGCATCATTAATTTTCTTTTGAACAACTTTTATACGAATGAACATTTATTGATGCTCTAATTCTAAAAAGAGGCTGCACTCATTAAGTACAGCCTCTATCTATTTTTATAACTTATTATCCGTAATTATTATTCACCTTCCGATACCGGTCTAGGAAATTCTACCCAAACATCATCATCAGGACGATCAATTGGTAAATCATCCAAGAGATCTAATCTTCTATGATCAATCCAACGGTGACCTTCTCCAAATAGAGAATACCTTCTTTGATATAAAATTTCAGTTATTAAAGAAGCATCATCAGTTGCACCAGAATAAGCACCAATACCAGCCGCATTTCGAATGACATCAATAGCTGCTACAGCTTCAGTATTATTAGAACCAACATTTGCTTCAGCATATATTAGTATTAACTCTTCGTTTCTCATATAAGGTACAAAATCGTTTAAGGACGTATATACCCAAACATCATAATCTCCTGAAAGCTCATCTAGAGTAAGTGTACCAGAAGGACGTAAAAGTACTTTTGATAACCTTGTATCATTAGCTGTTGCATCTGCTACAAATGATGGATGAGCAATGATCGCATCAGCTTGATCAGGGGCTCTAAAAAGGTTATTTGTAAAATCACCACCTGCTGTAGAATAAAACCGAGCTGGTCCAGCGTTTAGATCACCTGCTAAATCCATAAAGGAATCAGATAAGTGATTTAATGCATCTGAATTATTTCCTTGATACAATGAAATTCTTGCACTTAATGCACGATTGAATTGTAAAAAAGAAGCTGGTGTATCAAATCCTGCCATAGCACTGGAAAGGTTGAATGGAAAAGTAGCACCGGCACTCTGAAGATTAGTTGCAGCTTCAGCCAGTATTCTATTAATATCAACCAATGCTTGGTCATAAGAAACAAAAGCACCTAAATTGTCAGGGTCACTTACATCAATACGGATACCATTTTGAAATTGCAAATTGGCAGCTAGATGATATTCATAAGCTTGGATAGTTTTTGCAAAACCTATATATCCGTTTAATTCTTCTGCGGTAATAAGTGTAGAGTTTGCAGCACCATCAAGTAAAACATTCGCCGTTCTAATTGTTCTGTATCTACCAAAATAAGGACGCGTACCATAGAATCCTGCATTGTCTAATTGTGAAGACTCTTTACCTAATACTTCTCCTGTATATCTAGGATCAGATCCAGTAAAAAAGTAATATTCTCTACCAACAATTGATGTTACATCATAATAAAAACCAACTTCCTGTCGAAGTAAGTCTTCAATTCCTGTAACAAGTGTTTGAAGGGCACTTTTTGTAGCATCCGATTCGAATTCAGCAATACTGGAACCATTCGGATTTGATAAATCATCTATTTCACAACTCGCCATAGGAACTAGGAGAAGTGCAAAAATTATATATTTTAAATTTTTCATATTATTTCTAAATTTTAAATTCAATTAAAAGTTTACAATAAGGTGGAAATCATATCTTTTTGATGAAGGGAAAGGTGTAACTTCTACACCTGACGATAATCCACCTCCTCCAAAGTTGGATACTTCGGGGTCATAACTATTGTAATCAAAAATATTAATTAGATTATTACCTGAAAAACCCAATTTTACTTTTGCATCACCAGGAAGCATAGTTTCTGGAAGCGTATAGTATAATCCAATTTCACGAAGTCTGATATAACCTGCATCTTCGACATATGGCTCCGTATTAGAACCTAATTGACTTAATCTATAATCACCATTTCCTAATACACCTTCAGGATCTAAACTAATATCATCAAAGTCATGAGTTGTCTCATTCAAATCGAATAGAAGGGTAGACAGATTAATATTCTCACCACCTTGTTTCCAGTGCCATAAGAAATTAAGTTCGAAATCATTCCAAGCAATCATATTCGTCCAAGACATTTGAAAGTCAGCTTCTCCATTTCCAAACACCTGAAGGGTAGGGGCACCATCACCATTTAATGTAACCGTTGGATCATTACCTACACCAATAATTGTAGTTGGACTAAATCCTTCTTTAACCATATAGTTACCTAAGAAATCAGCAAATCCACCAGTTGTAAA
This sequence comes from Saprospiraceae bacterium, assembly GCA_965277415.1. Classification (GTDB taxonomy): domain Bacteria; phylum Bacteroidota; class Bacteroidia; order Chitinophagales; family Saprospiraceae; genus JAHDHW01. The sequence continues at coordinate 63,977 of CBDICS010000058.1, read as the reverse complement.
TGCAGGAACGTCTAATCTTGTTACTTCAGCATCATTGGTCCACCATCCAAATCGAGCACTCCATACTAATTCTTCAGTATTAACAAGATTAAGGTTAAGACCTAATTCTACTCCTTTGTTTTCTAATTCAGCAGCATTCGTCACTTGACTTGAAAAACCAGAAGAAGTTGGTAAATCTGCATTAAGTAAAAGTCCTTCAACTTTTTTGATATAATAAGTTGCATCGAGAGAAATGATTCTATTGAATTCTAAATCTAATCCAACTTCTAGTTCTTTTTGTCTTTCTGGTCCAACACTAGCATTACCACGTAGTGCAGGTGTAAATACACCAGCTTGTCCATTTACAATAGTAGAATTCAGTGTAGTGAATTTAGAACCGAAATTGGCAAAGTTTCCAGATTCTCCATAAGCAGCTCTAATCTTCAATTGATTGATTGGACTATCTGAGTTCCAAAAGTCAAAATTGTGAATATTGATCGCAACGTTTGCTTTAGGATAAAAGAATAATTCATTAACATCTCCATTATTTGAAGATTTATCTGCTCTAAATCCAACAGTTGCAATAAATTGATCATTAAAGTTCACCTCTTCTTGTGCAAAGAAACCTTTATCCTGTTGTATTCTTCTATTTTGAATTACATTTCTTGATCCAGCTTGATCTAGATTAGTTTGTGATCCGATCAAGTCACTACCTACTCCAATAATTGTATTTTGATTAAAGTCTTCTTGAGTAACACCTACAGAAGTGGTGAAGCTTGGGCCAGACTCTAAGTATAAATTGTGTACTAAGAATAAGGATAAATTGGTGTTGAAATTTTTGGTAAATCCTTGTACAGAAACACCATTAAGTCCTGCACCATCTCTTTGAAACTGTACAGAGTTTGGAAAAATAGCCGTAGTATTTAAATTATAAAAATCTACTCCTCCTCTAAAAACAGCTTTCAAAGAAGAATTTGTTTTTTGAAGGATTTTTGCAGATACAGAACCACCACCAATAAAACGATTGATGCCTTCATTATTGGTTACTCTAGCTGCTGTTTCCAAAAAGTTAGATGGCGCATATGGATTTGAAGGATAAACACCATTCTCATTAGGTAATAATTGTGCCCAAGCTGGAGTCGATGTAAAGGAAACCCCCATTGTCGTTCCAGAGTTGTCATTATTGAAAAAACCACGATCTGCACTTGAATTGATATAATTACTTGTAAGTGAGAAGTCAAAAATATCATTGACTTTATGGTTTAGATTGAATCGTGCTGAAGTTTTTTCATAGCCAGTACCTTCAACTATTCCTTCGTCATTTTTGTGCGTTGCACCAACATAAAATTGAGTTTTTTCACTACCACCTCTTGCACTAAAGTTGGTTGTAGATAAAATTCCAGTGCCGTATAAAAGGTCTTCATAATTTTGAATAGTACCACTATTTACAGCAGCATTATACAAGTCTATATCTCCTGAAAAACTAGAATTCATCACTCTCTCAGCTGTCCAATCTCTAATACCGAGTTTATTAAGCTGAGAAGTAACTCCAATAGATTGAGAAAAATTGAATTTCGTTTTCCCAGCTTCTCCTTTTTTAGTAGTAATGATCACTACACCACCTGATGCTCTTGATCCGTAGATCGCAGCTGTTGATGCACCTTTAAGGATCTCAACAGATTCAATATCATATGGATTGATGTCAGCAAGACGGTTTGAAGGATTATCCTGGTTTGATGTACTACCTCCTGAAGATGCTGCGGATACAATATTTAATCCAGCAGGAATTGAAGAGTTGTCGATATACACACCATCAAGGATGATAAGTGGCTGTGAAGACCCACTGATAGAAGTAGTTCCTCTTAGTCTAAAACTTAAACCACCACCTGGTGCTCCAGAGTTGGCTTTAATCTCAGCTCCTTTAAACTTTCCATAAAGTGCACCATCTAAAGTTGATTGTGGCGTCACTCCTGTCAGTTCTCCAGCATCTATTCGAGCTACTGAATTGGCTAGATTCTTTCTTTTTACCGTAGTGGCTAGACCAGTTACAACAACTTCGTCTAATTGATTGATATCTTCTTCAAGTACAATAGTCAAGTTTGTGCCTCCTTCTAAACTCTTACTAGTGTATCCTAAATAAGATACTTCTATCATAGAGTTAGCGTTTGGTGCTTCCATTGAAAATTTGCCATCAATATTTGTAATGACTCCAATGGTTGTTCCTTTCACCAGAACTGATGCACCTATCAAAGGTTCATTGTTTTCATCTGTAACCATACCTGATATGGTTGTTTGAGCATAAATGCTACAAACGGAGAAGATTGAAAGCATTAGTATCAATCTCATTTTTAGATAAATTTGTTTCATAAATAGAATTTTGGTTAATTAAAAAATTAATTTTATAAATAGGTTTTAAATATGGGCTGACATAAAAATTACCAGGTAAAAAATACCTTATACATCTATGGGAATCACATTAATTGCTAGAGTGAATGGAAAATCAAATGTCTTCCTAAAAAAATGATTTTTATTTCTCTTTTGGTAAGTAGTTAGAATAAGGACGGAAAGATAGAAATTTTTAAATAATTAAGTAGTAATATAGTAGAATATTTTTAATACAAGGAATTGATGCGGACATTGTATGAATAGGAACTATATGTTTTGATTAGCAAAGCAAAATATACTGACGCGAAATGGTTTGGGAGAATTTCAAACCACTTCGCATCAGGTATTGATGTGCTGTCCCTTAATAAGGATTGAATATAAAGTTACCCGCTATCGGGCTTTGGATATCCCTTATTTCCTTATTTATATTGATTTCTACTAGTCAAATAAATTTTCATAAGAAGAATCTCCGCTTTCTCTAACCTCTGGATCAGCAGTTGGTTTATTTAAGTCTAGTGTTGCACTATCTTCATTACCTAATAACAGTAGGGTACTTTCTTTTTCGAATTTTTCCAACATTTTCAAACCTTCTTCTTCAAAAACGCCATTTTGTAAATCTACTGAATCCATGAAACTGGATGACATATCCATGAACCGTTCCATTTCTCCAACTTTACTAGAAACATCGTCAGCAATAGCTTCCAGGGCCATATCAAACATGGCTCTTTGATCTGGATTTCCAGATATGACACTCATGGCAGATGTCATGGCAGAATGTGAAGCTCGAATAGCTTTGCGTTCTTGTTCTTTAAGCTTTACCTGATCTTTGGTATCTTCCAGCAGAATCTCAGAGTTTTGATACATTCTAGAAAGGATCTTATGCATCACATCCATTTTAGAGTGTAAACTTTGATATTTTGCATTACTTTCTTTAAGGCGAGCAGCTTTTCTAGTTGACAACATAACTTGCTTCTCATTATCCTTTCGTTTAGCCATTGAGGCTAATTTCATATTATTGTCAATCTCTTTCTCATTCTCTGTCATAATTGTCTTAAGCTTACGCATTTGACCACGAATGCTACCGATCTGTGTACTCATCTTTCGAAGATTATTGGTCAAATCATCCACATAGTTTTTTAAAATCCCTATTGGATCAAGCGTAACAAACATTCCTGTGATCGCTCGCATAACACTTTTATAGCCATACCCAATGAGATTTCGCATTTTGGGATCTAATACCATATATATAATGGCACCTAATGCTAGTAAAAGCAGTGCAAGCTGTAGCGTATTTTGAACCATTAATAATATCGTAGGGAGCGCAAGAAAGAATAAATATCCTGCTCCAGCAGCAAGAGCAACTGCAAATATAGTTCCTGTAACACCCTCTGGGCGTTTCCAAAATCCTTTCTTCTTAAACTGATCCGTGTCAATAGGCGTTAGGTCAGACATATTTTTTAATATTTTTTTGTAGTGTATAGATAGTTATTGTATAAATGTAATTCTGATTTAAAATCAGAGATGCATTTGAATGTTTTCAATATCTTTTTCAATTTGATTAAGGATACTTTGATGCGTGCTATTAAAACTAACTTGTGTTGAGTTAATTTTCTGTTTAGCGGCATCAATTTGAGCATCAGCTCCATCAATAGTTGTTTGAAATTTAGCAACTTGCTCTTTTAGTTGAGCTATCTTTTCTTCATGCTTAGCAATTTGCTCTTTTAGTTTTACAACCTCTTGTTGTTTAGAAGCAACTCTTTGCTGCATCTGATTTTGTAAAGCTACATCAAACTGAGACTTTTCGTCTTTCAAAACCTTTTTATAGTGTTCTGCTGTTTCTAGCAGTTTCATTTTAGTCAAACCAACAGTAGAAGCTGTCGCAAAAGAGGATTTAAACGCAGTAGCTTCATCCATATTCAATTGAGCTAATGCACCTAAGCTTAGTTTAAATTCAATATAATCAAAACCTGGTAAATTACTCTTCTCTAGTGCATTAGTTAAAAATTCTACACTTTTCTGATCCAGTCCATGATCTTTTCCAAATAGTGTTTTAAGGTCTTTCTGCATTTCTTATTTTGTTATCTTTTCAACTTAAATAAAATATAATTAAAATTTATAATTGATAATCCCACATTGTTCTGCGATGTCTAATTTTGCGAATTTAATACTTTTTGCTGCTTTAAGTGCTACTTTTTTCAAATAAGCGTCAAAAGTTGTTGAACCTCTTTGCGTAAACTTCGCAGTCCTTACATTACCTTCCGAATCAACACAGATTTTGATCGCAATTATGCCTTTTTTTTGAGGATTAGCAATTGCTTTCTCAGCATTTAAAACCGTTCGATTTGCAATTTCTCCGATTATTGTCCGTTTAGAAGCCTTAGCATTAGTCATTTGTACTTCAGGTTCTTTAGGTTTTAATTCAGGAGCATCTTTGATAAATTGATTTAAATCTGCACTTCTGCTTACCAAAGTTTCATCTTTTTGATAATTGCTTGGATTTGACTTCATTGGCGTATAAGCAAGGGCTTTTAAATCAGGATTCGATAAGGCTTCAAATAAAAATTCGTTTAAGGCTGTTTGATAATTTGTTTTTTGATCAGTAGCCATTTTTTTCTGATCAGATTTAGCTAAGTCTTTTACACGAGCATCTGCTTTACCATTAGGTAGACAAACATAGTTTGCTTTACCTTTTTCATTATCAAGAATGATTAAAAGTGCTCTTGGCTCTGATTTTCCATTTTGGTAAAGACCTACTAATTCAGCCTCAGTTGATGTTTTGAACAATTTTTTGATTGAATAACCCTCTTTTTGTGCGTCAAGTCCCATTTCTAATTGGTAAATATATCCTTTGCTTAAATATCTATACTCCTCTAAAGTTGTACCCTCTTGAGCAAATAAAGAAGAACTGGTAAGTATAGTAATGAATAATATGAATTGTTTCATTATGAAAATTTATGTTTAAACGGTTTTTGGTTTTGACGAGGAATACCAATTAAGTTACAATTTAAATAAAAAGTGTTAAAATTAAAGTATTCATCGACATATGATTAATAAGTCTGGATGACGGCATTAATTTTTTTGCTAAGTGCCTTTAAAATGGTGCATCCGACATTTCTCAATAGAATTTGTTCTGAAATATGGATATTGGTTGAAGAACAGTTAATATTGAGAAAACTAAAAGAGGATGTAGTTTTGTTCTGTCACTTGCTTAACATCACTTCATTGAAATCTTCTTGCCAATTTATCCAAATGGAAATTAACACTAAACTGGTTAAAGTTTGATAGGTTTTTAACAATTCTTCTTCTTCCTCGTTTTATAATTGACTTGTATAAAAATCTTCGGCAGGTTCTAAAATAATGATTAATGACTGTTTTGAAAAACTGGCTATTATTTTTGCTGATCGGCATGACTCACTTAGCTATTGCACAACAAACTTATACCCTTAGTGGCTATGTAAAAGATAGTACTAATGGAGAGACTTTAATTGGATCAAATATTTTTAATAAAAGTAATACCAGTCAAGGAACGACTACCAATGGATATGGATTTTACTCTTTGACCCTGCCCGAAGGAAAATACACGTTTCAGTTTTCTTACCTTGGTTATACTACAAAAGAAGTTGTGATCAATTTAAAAGAGAATGTTAGATTAAATGTAGATTTAAAAGAAGGTATTGAGATCGAAACAGTTGTCATTACTGCAGAAGCAAAAGATAAAAATGTTTCAAGTACCCAAATGGGAATTGTTGAGTTACCAATAGAAAAAATAAAAACCCTTCCAGCTTTATTTGGAGAAGTTGACGTTTTAAAAACCTTGCAATTATTGCCTGGTGTATTATCTTCTGGAGAAGGGAATGCCGGGTTTTATGTACGAGGTGGAGGCCCAGATCAAAACCTTGTCTTATTAGATGAAGCAGTGGTGTATAATAGTGGCCATATGCTTGGATTCTTTTCTGTTTTTAATGCAGATGCGATTAAAAATACAACCTTAATAAAAGGCGGTATGCCATCTTATTATGGTGGCCGTTTATCTTCAGTCGTTGATGTACAAATGAAGGAAGGGAATAACAAATCTTATGAAGTAAAAGGTGGAATCGGTCTTATTGCCTCAAGATTGACTGTAGAAGGGCCCATTCAAAAGAATATAAGCTCATTTATGCTTACAGGAAGAAGGACTTATGCTTTTGATTTGGCGCAGCCATTCTTGAAAGGGACGGATTTTGAAGGGACTAATTACTATTTCTATGATCTTAATGCTAAAGTGAATTACCGATTTTCAGATAAAGATAGAATTTATCTAAGCGGTTATTTTGGTAGAGATGTTTTGAATTATGTATCAAATTTACGTGGCTTCTCTTTTCGTATGCCATATGGTAATACAACAGGTACACTCAGGTGGAATCATCTTTTTAGTGATAAACTCTTTATGAATGTTTCTGCAATCTATAATGACTACGACTTTTCCTTTAAAGGTGCGCAATCCGATTTTTCAGTTGGTGTAATTTCTGGAGTTCGGGATTATAATGCTAAAATTGATTTTGACTTTTACCCCAATGTCAATCATGCTTTTAAGTTTGGAGTCAATTATACGTATCATAAAATGACACCTAATCTGGCTAATGCTACTTCAGGTGAAGTAGAGTTTGAAAATAACCTTCAAATAAGATATGCACATGAAGCGGCTATCTATATTCAGGATGATTATAAAATTTCTTCGAAACTAGGACTTAATATTGGTCTAAGAGGTACTCTTTTTACACAAGTAGGCCCTTTTACTTCAACAATAACCGGAAATGTTTTTAAAGACTTAGAACCCGTAAAAACCTATATGGGATTAGAACCCCGACTAAGTGCAAAGTATAGCCTAAGCAAAAATGCTTCTTTAAAAGCTGGAGTCACTATTAATAATCAATACCTTCATCTTGTCAGTAATTCAACGAGCACTTTGCCAACAGATGTGTGGGTGCCAAGTAGTGAAATTGTTAAACCTCAAAAAGGGATTCAGTATGCACTTGGGTACTTCAAAAATTTTGACAATGATCAGTTTGAAAGTTCTATAGAAGTCTATTATAAAGATTTGAAAAACCAGATTGATTATAGAGAAACTTATGTAAATGATGTAGCTGCAGATGTCGAAAATGATTTTGTTTTTGGGACCGGCCGATCTTATGGAATGGAATTGTTCTTGAAGAAAAGTAAGGGAGATCTAAATGGATGGATAGGTTATACCTTAGCCAAAACCGATCGTCAATTCAATGATATTAATAATGGCGAACGATTTAATGCGACTTATGATCGAACACATGATCTATCGGTTGTTTTGAATTATAAACTTAATCCTAAATGGGAGTTCGGTGCTGTATTAGTATATGGGACAGGCAATTCTTTTACACCAATTAAAAGTCTGTATTTGATTGAAAATAATTTAAATGTTGAATATGCAGGTCGGAATAGTGCTAGAATTTCACCTTATCATCGAATGGATATTTCCGCGACTTTGACGCCAAAGCCATTTAGTAATAAGAATTTTTCTTCTAGTTGGACTTTTTCTATTTATAATATGTACAATAGGAAGAATCCTTTTTTTATTTATTATTTCACTGAAACCAATACTGAAAATCTAACGGCGAGAGCTTCAGCTCATAAAGTTTCTTTATTTCCAATTATACCTTCTATTACGTGGAATTTTAACTGGAAACAAAAATAAGAAATAGAACAAAGCATGAATCAATAAAATATGAATGATATTGTACAAAGAAATCTGAATTTTGGATACGGTCTATTTAAGCTATTTTTGCCCTTATGCTTTTTATGTACTTTGCTATCTTGTGAAGAAGAATTTATTCCAGAAATCACCTCTGATCCACAAGATATTGTGGTAGAGGGGTATATAGAAGCAGGAGCGTTTAACTTGCCGCCTTATGTGATTTTAACTAGAAGTCAACCATTTTTTTCTGAATTAGATATAGGCAATTTTGACAATTTTTTTGTCCATGATGCTTTAGTTAGAGTGTCTAATGGAACTGAAACGGTTATGTTGGAAGAATTGTGTTGGAATGATTTGGATGAAGATCAACAAGCACTTGTAAATATTTTTCTAAGTCAGTCAGGGCTAGGCGGCTTAGATTCGATTCCTGGAAATTTTTGTGTTTATATTGATTTAAATTTAGAAATGATAGGAGAAATCGGAAAAACCTATGATTTGAGAATTGAAGTAGAGGATAAAATTTTGACAGCTTCAACAACTTTAGAACCTAGAGTTCCACTAGATTCACTAAACTTTATTATCCCGCCTGGAGATTTGCCAGATACGCTAAAAGAACTTCGTACCATTATCAATGATCCTCAAGATGAAATTAATTTCTATCGGTACTTTACTTCTATCAATGGAGGACGTTTCATACCGGGGTATAATTCAGTCGCAGACGATGCGCTCTTTAATGGACAAGCATTTGAATTCCCTTTGCCTAAAGGAGAACCACGAACTGGCTCAAACGGGCCGGAGAGTTTTGGACTTTATACGGTAGGAGATACAGTAGTTGTAAAATGGACAACTATAGATGGGGCAAACTTTAATTTTTGGAATACTTTAGAGTTTAATGCGATCAACCAAGGCCCCTTTTCTTCTTATACTCGAGTTGAGACCAATATAAATGGAGGCATTGGAATATGGGGTGGATATTCCGCATATTATTATACCCAAATTGTGGAATGAATCTCAAAGCGAATTTTCGCTAAATAATTCTTTCCTTTTTATATTTTTTCTAAAATAATGTATACATTTGGGCATTCTGTAAAGAGTTTGCCAAATTTTGCTGATTGAGCAGCTCTGAAGCGTATCAAAGCGTAGGGAGAATAATAGTGAGTTTATAGTTTATAACTTCAACTATTTAGAGCGAATCTCTGCATTTCTGAATAAATGTTTAGGGACTGATTTAGAATGGGTAGACATTTATCCAATGGTTTATGCATGTCTTTTTTGTTTTAAAACGCCTACAGAAATTATTATGGAAAGTGTACTTTAATTATATGCAACATTACGGATTTTAAAGTGGAAGCACCTTCATTTGTAAGGTGCTCCTTTTTTTGAACAACTTCTATTTTTGACATCTTCGTAATAAATAGAAGTATTTCAGACTTTCATTTTAATCCTTTTCCTATATTGCAAAAAATAAAGAAACTTTATAATTATGAAAGTTAAACATACTTCTGAAATAAAAATCAAGGTTGGATTAGATGAAAGTAAAATTCCTGTTAAAATAGAATGGGCTGCTGCAGATAATCCAAATGAAGAAAAATTTACGGAGTGTAAAGCATTCTTATTATCTGTATTTGATAAAGAAACAAGAGATACCATGAAGGTTGATCTTTGGACGACTGAAATGCAAGTTCATGAAATGGATCGTTTCTTTTTTCAAACCCTTCGAGCGATGGCTGATACTTATTTTAAAGCAACTCAGAATCAAAAACTGGCAAATGCAATGCAGCAGTTCGTTCAGTATTTTGGAGAAGAAATCGAAGTTATTCCTAAATCATAATGTAAACTACTTTATACTGAAGTTGAATTAGTTTGGATTTCCAAATCAAATCGCATCAAGTATAATCAGTTTATATTTATTACTATGTTTAGAACATCTCCTATATGAATAGTTCGGGATGGTATATTTAAACATAGATACATATTTATTTATATAATTAAAAATGTTTGTTATATTTAATGCCTTGATTATCAAATTTAAAAATGATGTAATTTTGAGATTCTAAAAAACATTTTTTTATAACAGTTTTTAAGACTTTATGGCATGTTTTTTTCGTTAATATCTTACTCAACTTATTGATAAGAAATTACGACTTCTTAGCTTTTAATTAAAACTTCAGAATCCATGAAAAAAGCCTTTTTTGCAATTTCTGCATATTCTATCTCTCTTCTAATAGGAATTTCTTTCTTTATATTCCTTTTTAAAATACTTCAATTTAACTATTTCATCGGTATGGCTATCGTTTCATTGCTCGTTTTGACGACGGTAATGCTCATCTTGGATAAGGACTTTATTCAGGAAGCTGAGTGAAATTTAGTGCTAGATAAAAATATCTTTATTTTTATCTGATCATTTCCTTGTTTTTTCCTAAAATCAAATTACTTTTGTGGCTGGTGAGGGTCATATGACTAGCTCCCTCTGAACTCCCCCAGGGCGGAAACGCAGCAAGGGTAGGCGGTTGAGCAGCTCGATATGATTTCTCACCTCTTTTTTTCTTTCCTTTTTCTTTTTACTACTAATTATCTTCAAGAACTTTTGCTTACTCAATTCTTTCATTCTTTCCTCATTATGTACCTTTGCGCTCAATTCAATAACCAAAAAAAAAATTAGCTCAATGAAGTTTTTTGTTGATACTGCAAGCTTAAGTCAAATCAAAGAAGCACGTGATCTGGGTATACTCGATGGTGTGACAACTAATCCGTCACTCATGGCGAAAGAAGGGATTTCCGGCGAAGAAAATATTTTGAACCATTATCGTGCTATTTGCGATATCGTGGATGGAGATGTTAGTGCAGAAGTGATTTCTACTGATTTTGAAGGAATTGTAGAAGAAGGAAAACGATTGGCAACTATTGCACCCAATATTGTTGTCAAAGTACCTATGATTAAAGATGGTGTAAAAGCACTAAGGTGGTTTAGCGACAATAATATCCGAACGAATTGTACTTTGATATTTAGTGCCGGACAAGCTATCTTGGCTGCCAAAGCAGGAGCTACATATTTGAGTCCATTTATTGGAAGAGTTGATGATACGACATGGGATGGCATGGATTTGATTAGACAAATTGCAGAAATATATGCTATCCAAGGTTATGAAACCGAGATACTGGCTGCATCCATTAGGAATGCAAAACATATCGTCGATGCTGCAATTTCTGGTGCCGATGTGGTTACCTGTCCTTTATCTTCAATATTAGGTTTACTTAATCACCCTTTGACAGATATTGGCTTAGCTAAATTTTTGGCTGATCATAAAAAAGCGAATGCTTAGAAAATAAGAATAGATTATTAGTCATTTGTCAGTATGTTATACCAATGCCGATTGGCAAATGACTAATTTTCAATCTATACTATTCTCCCGAGGACGATCTCGATTAGTTTATCTACAGTTTGTTTTGGACGTTTACTAAAAGTTCCATTTGCACGATTAGCTAATAAAGCGTTGCAAGAGATTGCCCGATGCCCTAATATATTTGCTAAACCATAAATTCCCGCAGTCTCCATTTCAAAATTGGTGACCCTTAATCCATTATGGTTGAATTCAGCTAAGGCTTCTAATACGCCGTCCAACTGAGTACTTGCTCTTAGTTTGCGATCTTGAGGTGCATAAAATCCTGGGCAGGTCACCGTTATTCCTTTCTGCATATCATAACCAATCTTTTTCAATAAGCTTTGATTACCTTGAGCGAAATAAGGCCGAATTGGAAACCCAGTATTCTGATCTGCAAATCTTAAGAAGACGTGTTGAAACATCGTTTCATCTGCATTATTATAATAATCATAAAAGTGCAAAAGTCCATCTAAGCCAATACCATATTCAGAGATAAGAATACTATCAATAGGAATATCTTTCTGTAAGCAACCAGCTGTACCAATTCGGATAATATCCAAGCTTGTCAATTCTTGTTTTACAGTTCGAGTCTCAAAATCAATATTCACTAAAGCATCTATCTCATTCAAAACGATATCGATATTATCCGTACCAATACCAGTTGAGATGACACTTATCCTTTTGTTACCGATCTCTCCAGTATGTGTAATAAATTCTCGCTTTTGTACGCTAGTATCAATTCTATCAAAATGTTGAGATACTTGTTTTACACGATCAGGGTCTCCGACTGTGATAATGGTATCGGCTAATTGCTCTTTATGAAGATTTAAATGATAGATACTTTGATCAGCATTTAGGATTAGCTCCGATTCAGAAAGTCGGGTCATGATTTGTTATATTTAATGGATTGGATTAGGCAATTTAAAAAAGTACAACTTCTAGCTCTTTAATTCTGCTTTTTTTGTAAAAATATGATTTAATTTGCAATTGAAAGAACTGAAGCTTTAATCTACTTGGGGACACTTATTAATACCCTGTCTTTTAATCAATTAATTAAATGAGAAAAATATACCACTTAGCATCTTGTAGTACTTGTGCAAGAATCATCAAAGAACTAAATAATGGAGAAGGGTTCGAACTTCAAAATATTAAAGAAGATAAACTTACTGCGGATCAATTAGACTCCATGGCAAAACAAACTGGTTCATATGAATCATTATTTAGTCGGCGGGCAATGAAGTTTCGAAGTAGAGGTTTGCATGAGCAAACACTTTCTGAAAATGATTATAGAGACTTAATTTTAGAAGAGTATACCTTTTTAAAAAGACCAGTTATCTTAATTGATGAGCAAATATTTGTCGGTAATTCTAAAAAAGTAGTCGCAGCGGCAAAAGCAAATTTATAGTTTTATGAATCCAAATAGAAAAGAAATTCAGCAGTATTTTGAAAAACTTCAAGATACTATTTGTGGGAAATTAGAGTTGGCAGATGGTCAGGGAAAATTTAAGGAAGACCTTTGGACGCGTCCAGGAGGTGGTGGTGGCCGGACTAGGGTTATTCAAGGCCAGCTTATTGAAAAAGGAGGCGTAAATTTCTCAGCTGTTGAAGGTGCTTTACCAGAGAAGATTGCAAAGAGTTTAAAATTAGACCCTGGAAGCGATTTTTTTGCAAGTGGTGTATCTATTGTACTGCATCCATTTAACCCTCATATGCCTATCATCCATATGAATGTCCGTTATTTTGAAATTACGGACCCAAATTCACAAAAAGTAAATACTTGGTGGTTTGGTGGAGGCATAGATTTGACGCCACATTATATTGAGGATCAAGATGCTCGGTTTTTTCATACTAAATTAAAAGAAGCTTGCGATTCAGCACATTTAGATTTCTATCCAAAATTTAAAAAATGGGCAGATGACTATTTTTATATTAGACATAGAAATGAAACAAGGGGAATAGGTGGAATCTTCTTTGATCAATTAAATGAGCAATCTGGTTTAGACAAAGAAGCGCTCTTCCAGTTTGTGAAGTCAGTAGGAAATTCCTTCGTGCCCATTTATGTTCCATTAATGGAAAAAAATAAGGATAAACCCTTTACTGATACTGAAAAGAACTGGCAATTTCACCGAAGAGGACGATATGTAGAATTTAACCTTGTTTGGGATCGTGGAACCAAATTCGGATTAGAAACAAATGGTCGAACAGAATCTATCCTAATGAGTTTGCCTCCAATGGCAAAATGGACTTATGAATTTGAGATACAAGAAGAAAGCCCAGAAGCAAAGACTCAAGCTAAACTTATTAAAGAACTGGATTGGCTTGATGATTAGGGATCGTAGATTTATTTTATGATATACTTAATCGCAAAGCAAAGTGATTTCTTCACTTATGATTCTATTACTTTCATTTCCTGCTCGATCTCTGATGTAAACCTCATAGAACAAGGCATTAGTTGGAAATTCAGGGTTTATTCCGCAAGGCTCGCTTACATTATTAGGAAAAATGCAACAAGTGCCTGGTAATCCAATCGTAATTTCACCAGAGATACCATTACCCGCTCCTTGTTCTGGAACAAATGGAAGTCGAAAGGTGATATTAAATAAACCAAATCTGGTATCAGACAAAAAAACATCTAATGAATCTCCTTGACTACCCAAATCCCCGTCTCCATCAGTGAAACTGAAAGTCATATATAGACTATCAGTAGGCGGCTCGCCTTGACTCATAAAAGTCTGACTTAAGCTACTAAATTCAATTACTGGTTCTATAGGGTAATCAGGTGGTTTGGTACACGAGATTAGAATAGTAAAAACCAAAAGTAAGGAAAGAGATAATATTTTCATGTTACTTTATAATTGCTAAGTGACGGGACAAAATTATGTTGATTTATTTTTGATTTTGAAAAATTTTATAAATAATTGACTGAAAGGAAATTATTTATAAAATTTCGAAATCTTAAGAAAAAAATAAATTAATATAATTCCGTCGAACTACTTATGTGTATACAAAATAATTACTTTTGCTTCTAACGTCAAAATACTAAAAATATTAGCAAAAAGCATTTAGTTTGATCAATTTCGAACAACAACGGACAAATTTTCAGTCTAGGATTCAAAAGGTAAATGCTTTTACTTTTGATGATTTAGCGCTTGAGCTTTTTGCTTTTCAGGCAAAATACAACCCTTTATACGCTCAGTTTTTGACTTTGTTATCCTGTGACCCCCAAAAAGTAAATCGTGTATGTGAAATTCCTTTCTTGCCGATCAGCTTATTTAAAAACAAGGAGATTAGAACAGGAATATGGGAAAAAGAAACCCTTTTCCAGAGTAGCGGCACAACTCAACAAATTACGAGTAAACATGCGGTAAGATCTGTAGATTGGTACAAAAAGGTAGTTGATTTAGGCTTTAAGAAATTTTATGGAAATCCTAATGACTTTTGCTTTCTTGCTCTTCTTCCATCTTATTTAGAGCGATCAGGATCTTCTTTAGTATTAATGGTGGATCATTTTATTAAGCAATCTAAATTTAAAAGTAGTGGTTTTTTTTTGAATGACTTTGAACAGCTTGCCGATCAATTGATTGATTTAAAAAAAAGGCAAATTCCAACGATACTTCTTGGTGTAAGTTTTGGACTTCTAGATTTTATTGAAAGGTATCAGATAGCTTATCCTGATTTGATAGTTATAGAAACCGGAGGAATGAAAGGACGAAGGAAAGAACTAACAAGGAGTGAATTACATGCCCCAATTCTAAATAGTTTTCAAGTCAAAACCATTCATTCAGAGTATGGAATGACAGAATTGTTCAGTCAAGCGTATTCCAAAGGAAATGGAATATTTGAACCCAGTTTAACAATGAAGATTCTGATGAGAGAGATTTCGGATCCGTTTTGTATAATCGGAGAAAAAAAGAACGGAGCGATTAATATTATTGACCTTGCTAATATCGATACTTGTGCTTTTATTGCGACAGATGATTTGGGCAGACAATATAAAGATGGTACTTTTGAAGTATTAGGTAGACTTGATGCCAGTGATATTCGTGGGTGTAATTTAATGGTAGGAGAGGAGGTATAAGAATGAAACTAGAATATCACTATAAAGTCTTTTGCAAGTCTAGCAATACATGGCAATTGCAAGATTGGTTTCAAACCTTGAATTATTGGCTGGTGATCGCTACACTTGTGATATGGTGATCGGCTACGCCTTGTGAAACGATCCTGATTAGAATCTTGCGATTGCCAAGTCTAACAATATTTTTCAATTTTTTAAGTTTTAGCAAAAAAGTACTATTGAGAATTTTACAGATTACCTCTTGGTTTTTACTATTCCTAAGCCTGAACTCCTTTGGGCAGACTGCCCTTGATGATCTAAATAAGTATTGGAATTATCGAAACCGCTTTTTAGGTAAAGATGGTTACGGTGGCTTTATAAGCATTGGAATGGAGCAAGGTCAAAGTATTCCAACTTCGATGAGGAATATTGAGTGCGACTGTCTTAGAGACTGGCACTTGATCCAATCAAAAGTCAAACGGCATAAAGGAGATGGCATTTTGCGATGGGGAGATGCAACGGTTCATCTTGGTTATTATCTAGCTATGCTTTCAATGGAATATCAAAACTTGAAAGATGCAAAAGCAGATACACGGGCTGTTGTTCAAGAATTGTATTTTGCATTAAAGGCATATGAGCGATTGGATAGAATGGCAGAAGTAAGCCTTGGATTGGAATCTAGTTTAAATGGTTTCTTTCTACGAGATGATGTTCCTTTAGATTTTTATATGGAAGATAAAGAAAACCCAGCATCCAGGAGATTTCAGCATCCAGAAATAGGAGGGTACGATTGTGTATCGTCAGATTTTAGCAAAGCAGATAGAAAGGTAGATGGAGGCGCTTATATCAGTCAAGATCAGGTAACTTCCTTACTTTTTGGTTTTGCTTTTGTTAAGAAATTTGCGGGAGATGTTATTTATAAGGCAGAGCGCAATGAAAAATTGGGTGATCTAGCCAAGCTATATACACACCTGATTATTTCTTATATGAATAAAAATAAATGGAAGATCAAAAGCCCTGATGGGCAAAAAGTATCTAACCGTTGGGGAGGAGATGCCAGGGCGTTTAATACTCTTTTTGCAAAAGCAGCTGATCATATTACAAATGAGGAATTTGATTATGATTATCACGGTAGAACTTTTCTGGGCAAATTATTAAAAGGATCCTATTCTTGGGCATTTAGATTGCATAATGATAGAAATTATTCTATGATTTTTAGATTAATGATGGTTTCGGACCAATGGACTTCTGAACAAATGGCAAAGCGGACAAAGAAATCTGGTAAAATCTTTTATGCTTTAGCGGATGCAGTTTTGAATGATAGGCAGTTGGATGCATCGATTCAGAAAACAGACTTTGAGCATTTAATAAAGTCCGCACCCTGGAATGGTCCTTGCTTTGAAACACCAAATTGTAATGCACCTGATGGCTGGAAGTCGTCTCAACTTTGGTTTCACACCAATCATAGAAATGGTAATCCTTATGGACTTAAATTTGAATATCCAGGAGTAGATTTTATGCTTATTTATAATTTGTTTCATTATTATTATAAACCTGAAATGCCTTTGTATAAACGACCTAAACCCAATAAGAAGTATCAGAAAAAACCTAAAGCAAAGGGAAAGTCCTTGAAAAAAGTTAATTGAGTTCTTTTAAAGAAAAAACCTCATCAATCACAATCCTACCTTTTTCATTTTTTCGAACAGTCGCACACTCAATTTTAGGATCATGTTCGAAGAATAAGATTTGCTTTTTACTTACAGCTTCTTCTAATAAGGCTGTTTTCTCTTCCATAGTCACGAGTGGCCTTAAATCATAAGCCATTACATAAGGCAAACCAATATGGAAAGAAGATGGAATCACATCAGCGCAATAGACTAAGGTGAAGTCTTTAGCATGTATATGTAAGGTCATCATTGCTTCTGTATGACCATATACAAATCGAATATCAATGTTTTCAAAAACATTATTTAAATTAGATTCATCAACAAATTGAAGTTTCCCAGATTCAAATAAAGGGACAAAGTTTTCTTTTAGGAAGGAAGCTCGTTCTCTTGGATTAGGTTTGATGGCCCAATCGTAATGCGTTTTATTAGTCCAATATACTGCTTTTGGAAATGTAGGTATAAGGTTTCCTTCTGAATCTCTAATCATAGCACCACCACAATGGTCAAAATGGAGATGGGTCAAGAAAACATCTGTTATATCTGCTGTATTTAACCCTTTTTCTTCTATTGATTTTAAAAGGGTATCATTACCGTGCGGTTCGAAATGAGACCTGAATTTTTCATCTTGTTTATCGCCTATACCACAGTCTACTAATATTTTACGATCTGCTGTTTCAATCAATAGACACCTCATTGCCCAGGTACACATATTATTTTCATCTGGTGGATTGAGTCTTTGCCATAATCGTTTAGGAACAACTCCAAACATTGCACCGCCATCTAATTTGAACAAACCAGTATTGATTACGCTTATTTTCATATAAAATATATATTTCAGAAAGTTAAAAGAACCTGACTTCGAATTTTGATTGGATGAGGTTAGTGTATTTTGACAAGATTTAAATCATTGAGCATACTATCCTTCCTCTCACAAGTGCAGCAATCACAAGACCGCAGGTCAATCACAAGCGAAGCGATCACTAAATCACATATCCCATTATAGCAATAAACTTTGACGTGGTCTAAAATCCTATTTTTTGTTTTCCAACACCGTGTTTCTTTTTTAGAGAAGCCATCCTTATAGCGGTGACAGCAGCTTCGACTCCTTTATTACCATATTTGCCACCGGATCTGTCGATTGCTTGTTGTTCATTATTTGGAGTGAGTACACCAAAAATAAATGGTTTACCCGAAACGATACTCATATTAGCAAGTGCAGTGGCTACAGCATGGTTGATATATTCATTATGAGAAGTTTCTCCTTTGATTACACAACCAAGACAGATAACGGCATCCATCTTTTCGCTAGATGCAAGGATTTTCGCTCCTGCTGGAAGCTCAAAAGTTCCCGGCACCTGTTCTGTAAAAATATTTTCAGGATTGGCGCCATGTTGAACTAAAGTATCATAACAAGCTTCATAGAGGGCATGAGTGATTTTTGTATTCCATTGAGAGACAACAATACCAAAACTCATTTCCTGAGCAGAAGGAATCGAAGATTCATCATAAGTGGATAGGTTATTTTGCGCACTTGACATATTTAGCTATTTCTTTAGGGGTAATGGATTAACTATTTCGAATGAGGTCATAAAAAAAGGTAGAATCAAGTAATGACCCTACCTTTTTTAAGAACTTTAAATTATCTAAGGATAAAGTCTATTGTTTACTAGCTACTCGGGTAATGTATTTTTGAATATCCTGTCCCTCTGTACTAGTCGGGTACTCTGTTTTGATTTTTTCAAAAGCTGCTTTAGATAAATCGAGACTTCCTTGTTTTTCGTATAGTAAGCCTAATTTTTTTAAATAATAAGTTACTAAAGTTTCATTATCACCTGCTTTGGTAGCTTTTTGATAATAAGTAAGCGCCTTATCCAAATCACCTAATTCTCCATAAGCATCACCAATGAGGCCTAGTTTTGAAATTGGTAGTAATTCATCATTGGCGCTAAATTCGTTGAGGTAATCAATTGCAACCTCATACTTTCCTAAATTTAAATAAGATACACCAATATAGTAAAGTGCTGAATTTGCAGCTTTTGTACCGCCATATTGATCTACAATGTCAAGAAAGCCAAGGTTTCCTCCTCCTGGATTTTCAAGTGCTAATGCGAAAGAATCTCTTTCAAATTGATCTTGTGCAAAACGCATTGCAACTTGGGCATTATTCTCATTTGGAATTTTTACAAACTGTTGATAAGCAAAATATCCACCGACTATTACCACAAAAGCGATCAAACCGCCAATGATAAGTTGTGAATTTTTGTTTACATAATCCTGTGCTTGATCTTTAGCACCAGCTAGGTCAACTAATGTTTCGTCTTGTTTCTTTTTATTTCGTCTTCTTGCCATTTTATGAAAATTAAGTTTTCGGGTTTTTTAAAACTCCCTGTGTTTAGAATAATCGTTAGATTTTAGAAAAGCCACGCAAAAATAAGGAAAGTTTTAATTTGATGCTCCTTTTGACAAAAAAAAATAGGAGTACTTTTGCATGCTCCTATCTTTTTTTCTATTTGATAGCTAAATTACCATATAATTTAGGTCAAATAAGGATAATCTTTTTGTGTATAATTATCTGTATAGAGCTCACTAGGATCAGGTAGTGGTGATGCCTCAGCAAATTTTACAGCTTCATCAATCTCTACCTTAATCTTATCCTTAATGGCCTTAATCTCTTCTTCTGTTGCAATTTTATCCTTTAAGATCTTAGTCTCAGTCATTTTTACTGGATCTTGATCTTTGTATTCTTGTAACTCTTCTTTAGTTCGATATTTTGCTGGATCTGAAACAGAGTGTCCTTTATAGCGATAAGTTTTTATTTCTAGAAAATATGGACCTTTTCCAGCACGAATATGCTCAGCTGCCTTTGAAAGTGCATTATGGACTTCTTCTGGTCTCATTCCATCAACAGGTTCACTCGGCATATCAAAAGCACTGCCTAGTTTATAGATATCCTGTACATTGCTGGTTCTTTCCACAGAAGTACCCATAGCATATTGATTATTTTCACAAATAAATAATACAGGTAGTTTCCAGGTCATCGCCATATTAAAAGACTCAAATAAAGCACCTTGTCTTGCTGCTCCATCACCAAACATCGTTACGCACAAATTATCAGTACCTCTATATTTTTCAGCAAAACCTATACCTGCTCCAATAGGAATCTGAGCTCCAACAATACCATTTCCACCAAAAAATCGATGTTCATGACTAAAAAAGTGCATAGATCCACCCTTACCTTTTACAACACCTGTGCTTTTACCAAAAAGCTCAGCCATACATTCTTTAGTAGATATGCCTCTTGAAATCGCTATCCCATGCTGACGATAAGCGGTGACAATAGCATCTTCAGGTCGAATTGCAGAAATCAGCCCAGCAGCTATTGCTTCTTGACCAATATATACATGGCAAAATCCCCTGACTTTTTGTTGACCATAAGCCATTAATGTTCTTTCCTCAAATCTTCGGATTCTAAGCATCATCTCATACCATCTGAGATAAGTCGCTTTATCAAACTTATTTGCTGATTTTTTATTTGATTTCACTTTTTCCACTGCTTTCGTCATAATTTATAATCTATATAGCGAACATTCGCGTTTTTAGTAAATGAAGGCTTAAAGATACAGTCTGAAAACATAAAACAAAAATTAATCCTTGATGTTCAGAATAAAAATTACGTAGGAACGGTAAAAAAGTCAGAAAGCGTACAGAAAATTTCTGATATACCTGATGCGAAGTGGTTTGGGAGAATCCGAAACCACTTCGCGTTAGCATATACTGTAAATAAGTTACCTCATTTAGCTATCTTTGGCAAAAAATACAGCGTCTTGCATCTAGAAAAAATTAAGTTAACACATTATAAGAATTACAGTGTTGAAGAATTGATCTTTTCTTCAAAATTAAATTGTTTCGTAGGGAAAAATGGAATGGGGAAGACCAACCTTTTAGATGCCATCTATTACCTCTGCATGTGTAAGAGTAGTACAAGCCTTAATGATCGGAATGTAATGAAAAGGCAGGCTGATTTTTTTAGAATAGAAGGACAATTTATAATAGAAAAGAAAAAACATAAAATTGTTGCTAAAGTCATTCCTGGAAAGAAAAAAGAATTTGAGAAAAACGCGATTCCCTATAAAAGGCTGCTAGAACATATCGGCTTGCTGCCTGTCGTCATGATTGTCCCAGATGATACAGAGCTGGCTAAAGAAGGGAGTGAAGTGCGAAGAAAATTTCTTGATAATACCTTATCCCAATCCAATCCTCAATATCTCAGCCAGTTGATTCACTATAATCGAATCCTTAAACAAAGGAATTCAGCATTGAAGCAATTTGCTCAAAGTCAATCATTTGATCAAGCATTAATACATACTTTTGATGAACAAATGACAAAACCTGCAAATTTTATTGCTGAGTGCCGGGCTGCTTTCGTCAGTGAGTTTTCGCCAGTATTTGAAAAGTTTTATAAAACTATATCTGGAGGACAAGAATGTGTAAGGTGTGATTATAAGACTCAATTATTTGATATTGACTTTAGAAAACAACTAGAAGAGAATATAGGAAAAGATCGTATTTTGCAAAGAACTACGACTGGAATACATAAAGATGATTTAAAATTTTATATTAATGAATTTCCATTAAAGAAATTTGCATCACAAGGCCAATTAAAATCCTTTGTCCTTGCTATGAAACTTGCGCAGTATGAATTTTTAAAAAGTATAAAAAATAAAAGCCCAATATTGCTATTGGATGATATTTTTGATAAACTGGATAAGAATAGGGTAGAACACTTGATTAGCTTACTTATTAATGGAGATTTTGGCCAAGTTTTTATTACGGACACCCATGAAAATCGCATTCAAGAAATAATTGAAAAGTTTGGTTCTAATTTCAATAAATTTGTCATCGAGTCTGGAACTGCTAACAGCTTATAATTATATGAAACGACATAATGACCAACATCTAAAAGATGTCCTTAAAGAAATGGTAGAAACTTACCGACTTAGGTCAAAGTTGAACCAAACTAAAATAAAATCACTTTGGGCTGAATTGATGGGGCCAAGTATAAGTCGACACACAACTGATATCAGTATTAGAGGAAAAAAACTTTATGTGTCCATTAATTCTTCTTCCTTGAAACAAGAGCTGAGTATGGGAAAGCAGAAAATATTAGATATTATAAATGAACAACTGGGAGAAGAGTATATAAAAGAGGTGGTGATTCGCTAAATTGGTCATTGATCATCTGGAATTTCCAAATGACCAATGACTAATTTCATTATTTTTTTTTAACAACTTCAACTTAAGCTTTGTTCTGTTTTGCAATTTTTGCAGCATTAGAAGCAGCTTTAGATCTAAATTTCTTCTTTCTTTTTCCTTTTGTTTTTCCTGCTTTTTGAACAGCATTATAAGAGTTCAACATTCCACCAGTTACAGAAAGATCTGAAAAATTCACTTTATCTTCATCAGTACCAGGCTTGATCACTTGTTTGTTGGATTTAACAGAAGAACTTAATAAAATTTCTTTGACCTGTTTAGCAGACAGTTCTGGATAATAAGAACGTAATAATGCCGCTACACCAGCTACCATTGGAGATGCCATAGAAGTACCAGGATAGCTATCATACTCATTATCTGATGTCGTAGAGTATATTGCAACACCAGGAGCAAATACATCAACTTGGTCTTTTCCGTAATTTGAAAAAGAGGCTGCTGTATGATCACCTGTATCATGATTAAGTGCGCCTACCTCAATCCAAGTCTTTGATTTTTTAGGTTTGAACCAACCTTTTTTGGAGTAAGTATCATTTGGGAAATTATCAGAATTATCATTGTTTTTTCCATCATTACCGGCCGCATGAACTAGTAATACGTCATTTTTTTGAGCATATTTTACTGCCTCGTCTACAACGTTTTTATTCCAAGAATAACTTTTTCCAAAACTCATATTGATAATAGATGCTCCATTGTCAACAGCATATCGAATTGCATTTGCTACATCTTTATCTCTTTCATCACCATTAGGTACACATCGTACACCCATGATTCTTACATTATCTGCAATACCATCCATTCCAATATCATTATGTCTGACGGCTGCAATAATTCCAGAAACATGTGTTCCGTGATCTGCATCAGGTCCTTTTATGTCTGGATTACCATAATATTTCTCATTAGCATCTGCATAATTATCGCCAACGATATGTCTTGGATCAAAATCAGGATTGTAATAGCTATTTACTCTTGGAAGTAATTGATTGTCGCCATCCATTACTTGTTTTTCTAATCCGGCAACTGTTGCTCCTCTAGCAAGGATACCTTGAAGTACAGTTACTGCTTGGGTAACTTCTTCGTCATCAGTTTTTATCTTTTCAAGATCTTCACCCGTGAAATCATGCTTTCCTAAATGCTTTCTTAAGGTTACATAAATACCTTTAACCATAGGAATACCTGATTCTTGATATCGCTTTTCCCAAGTTTCTTTTTCCTTAGTGATTTCTTTTTCCATCTCTTGGTACTTGTCATATATTTTTTTCTCTTTTTTTGAAAGAGAAGCAATGTCTTTATCTTTAAACATCTTGCGATATTTTGCCACTAATCTTGTGATTTCCAATGCATCAGCACCAACGTTTTTTCCATCTTTACCACCAATGAAATTCCAACCATGAACATCATCGATATAGCCATTTTTATCATCATCGATTCCATTTCCTGCAATTTCTCCTGAGTTCACCCACATGATGTCTTTTAAATCCTCATGCATAGGATCAACACCTCCATCTATTACAGCTACTATTACTGTTTCGGATTTCCGGTTTTTCAATAATTTTTCATAAGTGTTTTTAGTATCAATACCAGGAACATTATCTGTTGCAGGATTTAAGTGAAACCAATCTTTTGGCGCTGCATCACCCTGTGCTATTGAAAAAGTAGCTAAACATAGCAAAGTAGCTAATAGGAATAATTTAAACTTCATTACTTTTCTGATTTTGAATGATTTTTAATAATTCAGTGTTTTAAAAAACACCTTTCAATATAATTTTTCTCAAAAATATAATATTTATAACGATTTTTAGTTAAAACAAAGTTTAGCCTTATCTGTAATTAGACAAACTGTCGATTTATTAAGGTTAAATCAGTATTTAAGTTCTACAAAAGACCAATTTAACAATGTACAATGAATCAAAAAAGTTAATTTTGCGTCTAAGAATCTATATATCCCTGTTTATTTTGAACAACTTCAAAAAAAGCAGAGATAGAAATGTGGAATAGAAGACGTTTTATTATTTTTATTAAATAGACACTGAATGTATATACAATAGGCCTTTAGTGAATATTGATTTGACTTTAAGGAACAATTATTGAGATTCAAATACTTCTATAACCATATTATGCATGAACAATAAAAAACCTGTAATGTTAAAAAAAATCTGTCTTACACTAATCACGATTATTCCTCTTTTTTTAAGTGCTCAGTATACGGAAATTGGCTTGATAGCTGGAACGACTAACTATCAAGGAGATTTAGCCCCTTCAAACCTCCGTACAAGTTTAGGTCGTACTCATGCTTCATTTGGGGTATTTGGACGATATAATATGAATAATTTTGTTTCAGTAAAACTCGGTATTACCGCTGGAACTATTTCAGGAGATGATGCCGATAATAATAGAGTTAGAAACCTGAGTTTCAGGTCAAACCTAATTGATGTGAGTATTACCGGAGAGTTCAACATCCTTGGATATCAGCCTTATGCTTTAGAAAGGGTGTTTTCTCCTTATATTCTTTTAGGTGTCGGTTTTGTTCATTTCAATCCTAGAACGCAGCTTGATGGAGAATGGATTGAATTACAACCATTAGGTACAGAAGGGCAAGGCAATGCTGAATTTGGTTCCAAATATGGTTTGGTTCAAGTCGTTATCCCATTTGGGGGCGGCTTAAAATATGCAATTAGTGATACGTGGAACCTTGGAGTAGAATTGGGCTTAAGGAAAACTTTTACAGATTATCTAGATGATGTAAGTACAGTATATGTGGATAATGATTTTCTATTGGCTAATAATGGAGAATTGGCTGCTACTTTAGCAAATCGAACTGGTGAATCAATTTCGGGAGGCAGTGTAAGAGGAAATCCAGATATTAAGGATTGGTATGTATTCATGGGATTTTCTGTATCTGTGAATTTTCTTGATAATGGATTAGTTGGGAGCCGATCAAGAGGCCGTAAAAAATCAGGTTGTTATAGTAATTTTTAAAATAGTTTATAGAACTACTTCAAAGAAAGCAAGTTATTAATGCATAATAACTTGCTTTCTTTATTTTAGTTTATTCCATTTATTTCTACCTTTCAGAAAGAATATTCATTCTCTTTCATAGGCCGACTTAAAAAATAAATAATTATTTAAAATTGGACGACACTTCTCCCATAGAAATCCTACGCAAATATTGGGGTTTTGATTCTTTTAGACCTCTACAAGAGGAAATTATAAAATCTGCTTTAGATGGCAAGGATTCTTTAGCTTTATTGCCTACAGGAGGAGGCAAATCTATCTGTTTTCAAGTTCCTGCTCATTGTAAAGATGGAATAACTTTGGTGATTTCTCCTTTGATTGCTTTAATGAAAGATCAGGTATATAATCTTCGGAAACGGAATATTAAAGCTGAAGCTATTTATTCAGGAATGCATTTTAAAGACATTGATAGGGTTTTAGATAATTGTATCTATGGTGATGTAAAGATATTATATATGTCCCCAGAAAGATTGATGTCTGAATTGGCAATTGAACGCATTAAGCAAATGAATATCAATCTGCTCGCTGTCGATGAAGCGCATTGTATTTCACAATGGGGCTATGATTTTAGGCCTTCTTATTTGAAAATCGCAGAGATTAGAGAATGGTATGAAAAAGATATTCCGATTCTAGCATTAACAGCAACGGCAACAACTGAAGTGGTTAAAGACATTAAGGAAAAACTGGAATTTAAAAATGGGCAAATCTTTCAAAATAGTTTTAATAGATCAAACTTAGCTTATGTAGTGCTCCATGAAGAGAATAAAATGGAAAAACTACTCAGTATTATAAAAAATGTAAAAGGTAGTGGGGTCGTTTATGTAAGGAGTCGTAGAAAGACTAAGGAAATAAGTATGTATCTGCAAAGGAAAAATATTTCAGCCGATTTCTACCATGCGGGATTAAGTCCAGATGAACGATCAAAAAAACAAGAAAACTGGATAAATGGTAAAACAAGGATTATCGTTTCAACCAATGCATTTGGTATGGGGATAGACAAGGCTGATGTCCGTTCTGTAGTGCATATGGATTTGCCGGATAGCCTAGAAGCTTATTTCCAAGAAGCGGGACGTGCTGGTCGAGATGGTAAAAAAGCATATGCAGTCTTATTGTATAATGAAGCAGATAAAATCAATCTGGAAAATCATTACGAATTAGCTTTCCCAGATTTAAAAGAAGTAAGAAGGGTTTACCAAGCTTTGGGGAGCTTCTTACAGCTAGCAATTGGGAGTGGAAAAGGAGAGAGTTTTGACTTTGATATGATTGCATTCTCTAAAAATTACGGTTTTGGAGTAATGAAGGTTTATAATTGTCTAAAGATATTAGAAGATGGTGCCTGGTTGACAATGAGTGAAGCCGTTTATATTCCAAGTAGATTGAATGTGCTTGTCTCAAAAGAAGAACTCTACGATTTCCAACTGAAAAACAAGAATTATGATTTATTGGTTAAAACCATATTGAGGACATATCAGGGAGCATTTAGCCATTTTGTCAAACTTAATGAATACCAATTGGCTAATTTTATGAAAATTAGTAGAGCTGATTTAACTAAGCTTTTTGAAAAATTAAAGCAATTGGGCATTATAAATTATAAACCACAAAAAGACAAACCGCAAATCACTTTATTGGAGGAAAGGACAGACAATAATAATCTTAACCTAGATAAAGTTTTATATGAATTTCGAAAAAAACGGCATAAACTACGCATACAAAAAGCAATCGCTTATGCCGAAGATCAAATATGTAGAAGTAGACAATTGCTGGCTTATTTTGGAGAGCATAATGCGCCTTATTGCGGTATTTGTGATGTTTGCTTAGACCGAATTAGATCGGGACTGGATAATGAATCATTTAAAAAAATAGAAGATAAGATTCGAATGATCTTAAAAGACGGCCCATTAAGTTTAGTTGATATTGTGGATTCCTTTGCACCAAAACGTAAGAATGAAATCCTTGAAGCAGTAGATTACCTGCTAGATGAAGGGATATTGATTGAGGAGAAAGGACAGTTCAACTTTGCGGTAAAATAACTCACATTGAAGCAAAGGCGCAATCCATTATTAAAAAAGGAGCATTGAATAAAATAATTTTCTTTACGGTTACAAATGATTTGACTTATGATCAGAGGATGATTAGGATTTGCACTTCCTTGGCTAAGCAGGGGTATCAAATACATTTGATTGGACGTAAATTGCCTCAATCCAAACCTTTCGAACAACAATTATTTAAACAAAAGCGACTTTCCTGCTTCTTTAATCAAGGAAAGCTATTTTATATAGAGTATAATTTCCGACTTTTTTGGTACCTATTATTTTCTAAATTCGATGCGGTTTGTGGAATTGATTTGGATACTTTAGGCACGGCTTATTTAATAAGTAGACTCAAAAGAAAAAAACTAATCTATGATGCCCATGAATATTTTACAGAAGTACCGGAAGTAGTTGCCAGACCTATAGTCAAAAAAATATGGACATTATTAGAATGCCTTATTGTCCCTAAATTGAAATATGCTTATACGGTCTGTGAAAGCATTGCAGACTTATTTGAAGAAAAATATAAAACGCCTTTTGAGGTCATTCGGAATGTTCCATTTAAAAAAAGCCAATCAATCGGATATCCAGAAAAGATTCGGAAAATAATCCTTTATCAAGGTGCTCTAAATGAAGGAAGAGGCTTAGAAGAAATGATAATTGCTATGCAATCTATTGAAAATGCAGACCTTTGGATAGCCGGAGAAGGAGATTTGTCTCAACAATTAAGAAGCCAAGTTGATACATTAGGCCTTCAAAATAAGATAAAATTTAAAGGCTACATTAGCCCTGGTGAGCTTCAGGTTATGACCTCAAAAGCTACCATTGGATTAAATCTTCTAAAAAATAATGGACTTAGTTATTATTACTCTTTAGCCAATAAGGCTTTTGATTATATTCAATCAAATGTCCCTGCTATCAATATGAATTTTCCGGAATACCAAAAACTTAATGCTGCATTTGAGACCGCTATCTTATTGGATGATTTGAATCCTGATTCTATTGTACAAGCAATAAATAAGCTTTTGAATGATGCTACACTTTATAATAGACTCCAAAACAATTGTAAACTAGCCAGTAAGATTTATAACTGGGAAGAAGAAGAGAAAAAGTTACTTCAATTTTATGAAGGAATATTTATGGATTAGTACAACTTCAAAGTAAAACTTAAGTAAGACCTTCCTCAAATTTATTACCTTTGCGTTTTTCATAAAAAAACTTTTCGAGAGCATATAGGAACAAAACATTTTTATAAAATAGAGACTTATTTATTCCTTGTTCCTTATGGTATGCTTGTAGCAAAAGAAAAGAATCATAAAAAAATATTAGGTATGCAGATTCTGGATGGCAAATTACTTTCCAAACAAATTATTGAAGAGATAGCAATAGAAGTAAAGGAATTAGTGGCAACAGGTAAAAGAGCGCCACACCTGGCGGCAGTTATCGTTGGGGATGATCCTGCAAGCCAAGTCTATGTCAGAAACAAAGTCCGATCTTGTGAAAAAGTTGGATTTCAATCGACACTTATTAAGAAAGAAGCTACTATTACGGAGGAAGAATTATTAGAGATTGTAACTAGCCTAAATGAAAATCCTGAAATTGATGGATTTATCGTCCAACTTCCCTTGCCAAAGCATATTACTGAAGAAAAGATAATTCTCGCCATTGACCCTAGAAAAGATGTAGATGGATTTCATCCCGTAAATTTTGGAAGAATGGCGCAGGGTTTACCTGCGTATCTGCCTGCGACACCATTTGGAATACTTCAAATGTTAGATCGATATAATATTGAAGTTTCGGGCAAAGAATGTGTGGTACTAGGTAGAAGTAATATCGTTGGAACGCCTATTAGTATTTTACTTTCTAGAAAAGCAAGACCAGGTAATGCCACTGTTGCACTTTGTCATAGCCGAACTAAAGATTTAAAAAGCCATACTTTAAGGGCTGATATTTTGGTAGTCGCTTTAGGTATACCTGAATTTGTAACTGCTGATATGGTCAAAGAGGGGGTTGTTATAATAGATGTAGGAATCAATCGAGTAGATGATGCTAATGCGAAAAGAGGGTATAGGCTTGCAGGTGATGTAAAATACGATGAAGTCGCTGAGAAATCTTCTTTTATTACACCTGTTCCGGGAGGAGTTGGACCTATGACTGTAACCTCGCTGATTAGGAATACTTTACGAGCAGCTAAGAAAGAAGTCTATAAATAGAAATATCAAACGCTCAAATTTATTCTAAATTTATTCATCGTTTTTTAACTCCAGACTGGATAATTCATGGATTATTATAAATATCACATCAACTGTTCAGTTGATCAAACTGAGATCTTAATCGCTTTTTTGGGAGATTTGCCATTTGATACATTTCAGGAAGTATCGACAGGACTTGATGCCTTTATTGCGACCAAGTCTAATTCTGAATTAGTTGAAAAAGAAGTCTTGGAGCTTTCAGAGCGATTTGAATTTGAATTTGAAAAAGAATTAATCAAAGCCAGAAACTGGAATCAAGTATGGGAATCCAATTTTCAACCTATCATTATTGAGGATTTTTGTATTATAAAAGCTGATTTCCATCAAGTAGATGCCAAAACAAAGCATGAAATAATCATTAATCCTAAAATGGCGTTTGGTACGGGACATCACGCGACCACCCATATGATGATTGAACTCATGGAAGCCTTAGATTTTAATGATCGAAAAATATTGGATTTTGGATGTGGGACAGGAATTTTAGCTATTTTGGCTGCACAATTAGGTGCGAGGACGATTGAAGCTGTTGATATTGAACTAGCTTCCTTTGAAAATACTCAGGAAAATGCCAAAATCAATAATATATCCTGTATTAATGCAATACATGGTACCTTGCTTGACGTGAAAGAGACGGCTTTTGATATAATTCTTGCGAACATTAATAGAAACGTAATTTTAGACGCGTTACCAACGTTATATGATAGGTTAGCGAAAAACGGCAAATTAATTGCCTCTGGATTTATTAAAAAAGATACAGAACTACTTATTAAGTCTTCAGAACAATTCGGTTTTTCCGTCTTGAGCTCAAAAAATAAAGATAATTGGGTTGCTATGGTTTTAGAGAAAACCTAATCCGAAATTACTTTGATCCATCACTTAAAACAGGTTTCCAGTATGAGAAATCATTTACTAGTATCTATTCTTTTTATAGTATTTATTTGTCAAAATGGTCTTGGACAAAAAATTACTGAATTTTCTTCTACCCAGGCTGAGTATATGAAAGAATTAGAATCTTTCATGACTTCGAGTAAACGAAAAGTCATGGAAGAAATATTTGAAGCTTTCGAAAAACAGTTTAAAGGAGGAGCATTCACACAAGAAGAATTTGTAGTCATTCATGAAGTCAGCAATGCTATGTTGTCTCAAAAGATGACTGCCAGCCCTTATTTTAGTTCATATCTAGAAACGCTGACTATTATTAAGAAAGGAGAAAATGGGCCTAAAAAGTTTGAAGACTGGCATAATGTATTAAAAACAATTATTGGGAATATTAAAAATCGGAAACTTACTCCCTATAAGACGTATCTAAAGTTTTCGACAAGTTTTTATACTGACGAATCTCTACGTTATTCAAAAAGTGGTGTCAATTGGATAGCTAGAGCAGATGATTTTAATCTGGGTTTTGAAAAAAATGAACCAATTATTAAATATGATAAACTTGACTTAATTGGATTTCGTAAACAAGACTCTATCCAAATATTGGAGACTTCTGGCGTATACTATCCTAATCAAGGATTATGGAAAGGGAAGGATGGAAAGGTAGAATGGGACAGATTCGGTTTAGGCGATTCTATTCATGTCGTATTTACGGAATACGAAATCGAAACAAAGAAAAGTATCTATGATGTAAAGTCTGCTACTTTATTTTATCCTGAATTGTTTCCTGATGGTGGAATTGAAGGATCGTTTACGGATAAAATTGTGGCCTCTAATAATGCAAAAGGTAGATCTTATCCAAGGTTTGAGTCGAAAGATAGTATACTACAAATTAATAATATAGGTGGTGGAGTCGAATATGTTGGCGGATTTAAATTAAATGGAATCACTGTATATGGATATGGTAGTAAAGACTCAAATGCCAAGATAGCGGTATATGATGCGAATAAGCAATTACAGTTTCGAGGAGCTTCTGAACAATTTGTAATCCGAAAAGGAGAGCGAATTGCTGGAGAACGTGTCGAGACAACTTTGTACTTCGAACAAGATTCTTTTTATCATCCTTCTGTAAATCTTAAGTTTGATATACCAAATAAAGAACTAAACCTGAATAGGGGAAGTCGTGGAAGTGATCGTAACCCGTTTTTCAATTCTTTGCATAAGGTAAATGTGCATGTTGAAAATATTGATTGGTACCTAGACAGAGATTCACTTGTTTTTGGACAAACTGGTGTGGGCTTCGCAAAGAAAAAGAAGACCGTTACATTTGAGTCCTTAAAATACTTTGATCAAGGCGATTATATTAGACTACAAAACATCTCGTCAATCAATCCAATATCCACAATCAAGGTTTATGCAGATGAAGAAGGTGAATTGCTCAATGCCCGGAATCTTGCAAAGAAAATGAATCCTAAGTTTGAGGTGACTAGTATCCAAAGTTTGTTATATGATCTTGTTGCAAAAGGGTTTGTGAATTATGATAGTGATAGGCAGCAGGTTTTTGTTAAAGATAAAGTCTTTCATTATGCCGATGCTTCTCAAGGTAAAGTGGATTATGATTTTCTAAAAATACTTTCTAAATCAGATAGTACTAATGCTGTGATGTCCTTGAAAGATTTTACAATAGAAGCCTCTGGTGTTAGTTCTATAGAATTTAGTAAATCTCAAAAAGTTGCTGTCAGGCCATTCTATAATAAAGTAACGATTCAAAGAAATCGAAATTTAGATTTTGCTGGACGTATTTTTGCTGGATTTGGACTATTCGAAGGAAAGGACTTTTCTTTTTATTATGATAAAAATCATATTGAAATGGACTCTGTCCGATATTTCGATCTATTTATTCCTACAGGAGTTGTAAGTAAGAAAGGTGTGCCAGAAGCACTTTCTATTGGCTCTAGGATAGAACATTCTCAAGGTGTTTTACTCATTGATGCTCCTGCCAATAAATCGGGTGTGGAGGATATTCCCATTTTTCCTTCCTATCAAAGCAAAGGCTCTTCTTATGTTTATTATGATTATAAAGGCACTGCAGGAGGAGCATATAAAAGAGATTCTTTTTATTTTGAATTAGATAAATTTAGTTTTAATAGTTTAGATAGATTTACTAAAGAAGATATATCCTTTAAAGGCAAGATGGTTTCGGCTGGTATATTCCCAGATTTTGAAGAGACATTGGTACTTCAAGAGGATGAGTCACTTGGATTTAATTCTGACAAACCTAAAGAGGGCTTTCCTACCTATGCAGAAAAAGGTAATTACGTAGGAGAAATATCTTTAAGTAATGAAGGGTTTTTAGGAAATGGTACATTAAGTTATCTAACCGCAGATGTAAATTCGGAAGATTTTATTTTCAAACCGAAACAGATGCTTGCTACAGCAGATAGATTTGAGTTAAAAGAAGATAAAGGTGAAGTAAAGATACCTAATGCATTAGGAATAGATGTGAGTATTGATTGGAAACCATATCAGGATTCGATGTATGTTACAACTCAAGAAAAAGCATTTGATATATTTTCTGATAATAATCATACACTTGATGGCGTATTAATTCTTACGCCTGAAGGACTAAGGGGTAGGGGTTTATTTGACTGGGATAAAGGTAGCCTTCAATCTGACTTAATCTCTTTTGGTGTTTATTCTGCAACCTCTGATACTGCGAATATTCGAATTAAAACTATTGGTGAAGATGCATTGGCATTGAATACGAATAATGTAACTGCAGAATTGGACTTTGATTTGCAAATTGGTCGCATTAAAGCAAATGATGATGATGTAGAAACAGTAATGCCGTTTAATCAATACCAGACTTCCTTGAATGAATATGTATGGAATATGAAGGAAGAAAATGTAACTTTCAAAAATGATGAAGGAGGCTTTGGAACTTTTACTTCCATTCATCCTAATCAGGATTCTTTAAAATTTGAAGGAAAAACAGCCTTTTATGATCTGAAAACAAATGATTTGAAAATTGGTGGGGTAGAAGAGATTCAAACTTGCGATGCTTACGTATATGTCGAGGATGGAAATGTAGAGGTCAATAAAGGTGCAAAAATGGGCACTTTGAAGAATGCAAAAATTATTGCAAATACAATAAATAAGTATCATGTAATCAATAGAGCGACGGTAGATATATTAGGGAAAAAAGATTATCGAGCAAAAGGATTTTATGAATATAATATTGGAGAAAGAAAACAAGAAATTGAATTTTCAGATATTATAGGAACTAGGGTTGGTAAAGGTAAGAGAAGTGAGAAAAAAACAGAAACGAGAGCAAATGGAGAAGTGAAAAAAGAAGATGGATTTTATATAGACCACAAAACAGAATACAGAGGCAAAATTGCACTTCGAGCAGAATCTAAAAACTTGGAATTTGATGGTTTTGCTAGACTTGATGCTCCTAATATGAAACGTCGGGGATGGTTTTCTGTAAAATTTGAAGGAGATAAAAACGATTTAGCAATCCAATATAAAGTGCCCAAAAATCATTTAGGTGATCCCCTCCGTACAGGTATTTTCGTAAGCAAAACGTCTGCAAAAATTTATCCTAGTATTATGATGCCTCTATATGTGAGAAAAGATAGGCGCATTTTTGAAGCCCGTGGAGAAAATGGAATTGGTATTTATAAATATGACAAAAAGGATGACCGATTTATTTTTGGAGATTCCCTTTTGATGACAAGTGGAACACTCAGAGGTAATAGTTTAGTTTATGCTAATAAAAATGGGAAGATAATTGCAGAGGGAAAGATGGATATTGGTTCTGGTCTGGATTATATGAGTATAGATGCCGCTGGAAGAATAGAAACAACTTTTGCAGAAGGGCCCGTTGAAGAAACAGACTTTCCAGAACCGGGCGATACTAAAGTATCTTTTGAGTTAATGGCAGGGGTGGATGCAATTATTCCTGATAAATTACTCAAAATTATGGCTACAGATATTCAATCAAGTAGTTTTGATGCAAGAGTAGTTGATTATCTTAAAGATGAAGCTTTATATAAAAAGGCATTATCAGAATTTATTCCAGCAGGAAAAGATTTTAATAATGCTTTAAATAAAATGAAAAATATTGGCCTTGACCTACCTAATAAGTATGATAAATTTGAATTTTTCTTCTCCTATTTGCCAATGGAGTGGAACCCAGAATTGCAATCCCTGATCTCTTCTCAAGACAAAGTAGGTCTTTGTAGTGTAAACGGTGAAGTAATCAATAGAATGTTAGAATGTTATGTTGAATTCAAAATGCCTACCAATGAAGATGATAGGGTATACATTTACATAAAGTCACCTTCTGGTAATTTCTATTTCTTTGGTTATAAACAAGGAATTTTGAACTGTGCTTCTAATAATGAAAAATTTAATCTAGCAGTAGAAGATCTTAAAAAGAAAGAAAAAATAATCAAGATGGATGATGGATATTTCTATGAAATAGCATTAGTCAATCAAGGTTCTGCTCAAATGTTTGTTAATCGAGTTCGTTCAGCTAAAGAAAATTAAAATACTGGAGTTCTCTTAGTTTATAACTTTACTATTTTTCGAAATTCAAGCAAGGGCTTGAGTGATGATATACCTATCCGTTGATCTCTTAACGGGTTTGCCTCGATCTGTATAAAATCGTTCTGAAGGGCAAAGCACCCACGGTAGATGCCCCGTTTGCTAATTAGCGAACCCAATGACGTTCAATAGTACCATCCAATTCGGCAGCTATTGATTCACCTAATATCTATAAAAGTACTTGTCACTAAGCTAAGTATGACTACTCAAGTTATTTGAGAAGACTAAAAAGCTAGGATTTTCAATTTAATGTCAGTATATTGAATATGTTTTATTGTTATGTAATGTAAGTATGAGAACCTCAGAAGACAAAAAGGCGAATGAATCTGAAATAAAACCTACTATTCAAAAAGTAGCAAGAGAGTCTATGCCCCAACTTGTAGATAATCGCCCCGAAGCCATCGCTCAAAGAAAATTACAAGAAAAAGCGGATAATAGTCCACAAGCACAAAAATTGGCTCAATTACAAGCCAAAATCAATGGTTCGCCTACTAAAGAATCAAGCCAAAATGAAGTGATTCAGCCCAAAGGAAAAACTAATCATACCGGACTTCCTGATCAACTTAAATCTGGGATAGAAAACCTTTCAGGGATTTCTATGGATGATGTCAAAGTACATCGCAATTCTTCTGAGCCGGCTCAATTAAATGCACATGCTTATGCGCAAGGGACAAATATTCACCTGGGACCTGGGCAGGAAAAACACTTAGCTCATGAAGCTTGGCATGTGATACAGCAAAAACAAGGACGAGTGAAACCGACGATACAGATGAAAGGTAAGGTGAATGTAAATGATGATAAACACTTGGAAAGGGAAGCAGATGTGATGGGAAAGGAAGCTTTAAAACAGGATAAGGTCAATCAGGCATCGATCCAGAAAAAAACAAGCTCGATTAATCAATCGGGAGAAGTGATACAGGCTTGGTTTTGGGAATACAATGGCGAAAAATATATCTGGCATTATAAACGTGTAGATGAACAAATGTGGAAAGAAAAACTAGATAAAAATAATAAGCAGGAAGAGCATTCCGAA
This sequence comes from Saprospiraceae bacterium, assembly GCA_965277415.1. Lineage (GTDB taxonomy): Bacteria > Bacteroidota > Bacteroidia > Chitinophagales > Saprospiraceae > JAHDHW01. The sequence goes on along the minus strand of CBDICS010000058.1, from coordinate 27,717 downwards.
TGGGGGTTCAAGGCAGGTGTTTGGGTCGAGAAGGATAATACGGTTCCTACAGAAAATGAGGAAGCACAAGTCCCTCCAAAACCCAAATCGGAAAAAGGAGCCGAGGAAGAAACGAACAAGCATACTACTGAAAACAAAGAACCAAAAAACACAACAAAAGCTAAGGAAAAAAAGAAGGAAACAAAGCCTAAAGCAACTGAAAGTACAAGTCCTACAATCACAACAGAAACAGGTGAAAAATCTACAGATAGCTCAACAGATACAGAGGATGCTGTAAAGTCCAATGCTGTTGATGATGCAACAAGCTCCACTCCTCCAGTTGCTGTAAAAAAGTTTGTAAAAAGTTCTCTTATACATAGGGATAGTGAACCTGCAACAGCTTCTGCTCCACAAATAACTGACCAAGATGTCAATAACTATATTGCTACCCATTTTAAGGGTAAACAACTTACAGCTCAACAAAAGGCAATCGTAAAAAGGATAATAAATCCCGCTTTTAATTATGATATTAAAGACGATGATAAATTGATGATAAATTATTTAGAATTAGGCACTAAAATTCAAAATAGTCAACTAACTCATGTTGTAGGAGAACAGCACAATCAACATCCAAATACCTTGGATATTGTTCGAGATTTTAATATACAGAATGCGGCACTTGAACGATTCAAATCTTCTATGCCAATTGAAAGTAAAGAAGCTGATAATGATGGGGAAAAAGCTATAAATATTAATATCAATTCCATGAATGATGATACAAAAGATGAATCAGGTTTTAATGTTCCTGGTCGTAATATAAATGTACATCCAGGGGAAGACCTTCTTGCCTTTGCTGCATTTGGAGGTCACTTCTTATATCAAGAATTTGAAATATTCCTTATGACAAATTCAGATAAGAAGAGAGAGTCTGCGTATAAGAATATTAATGCTCAAAAAAGACAATTAAAGAACACTTTAACGGTTGCCATACCGTATGTGAAAGGCCCTGGGAAAAATTTTAAAGATGTAGGCCTGAACGAAAGTACCTTAACGAATAGAGATGAATTAGAGAAAAATGGTATGGAAAAAGCTGGAATAATTCGGAGTTTATTGGAGGAAGTTGACAAGCTTCCTTATGGAGGTAATGCGACCTATAGCAATTTTTTGAAGAATAACCCCATTGGTGGACAAACCACACCAGCTTTAGTTATGCCAGATCAGGATTATAGTGAGCATTTATCAGATAATGAATATAATAAGGCTATGACATATAATTCTAAGACTGGAAAAGGCGGTCATCTTAATCATTTAATGTTAAGAGATCAATCAATTTTACATACTATAGAAAAAGGCATACAGAAAAATATAAAACTAATGGGATATGGAGAACAACATGTAAAAGCAGTAGATAAATATCAAACACATATTGAAGGAAACAATAATCTTAAAGTCTATATCACTGTTCACGATTTTATCAATAACATTAAATAGTAGTAAATATCCAAAAGATGGCTAAGATAATCCAGCTACCTTCGTATCTTCATGTACTCACGCATCACTTATATTCTTGATCAATATTTGTCGAAGAACGATAATTTTTAAACAAGCCCTTAAAAAAGATAATCTATATTGCAAAAGATTCATTATCAATGTTTTGTGGTTTTAGTCTATCTTTCATCCTATATATAAATATTCCCACCTGCATTATACCTACTGTTTTTGGTATGGTTTTAGCCTTCACTTTACTGGAGTAATAAAAGAGTAATTATACATATTAAAAAGATGTTTAATTTGATATTTTAAGGATTCTTTTTTTCTTCGGATGCGATAGGTAACAATTTTAGTGATAAGGTCTTTTTGGTAAAACTATAAATAAATAGTTTCAAATGTTGAAAAAGACATCAACAGTAAAAATTCAAAACGATTTGACCAGAACATTTCCCTTCTGATATGAAAAAGGAATTTAACAACGTGTGGGTAGTTTGTCTGTTGCTATTTTTTCCCCTTTTTAACCAAATAGTGGCTCAGGAAAACCTAAGAGTGGACTTTGCTAATGCGGCAGCAGTTCCAGATTTCCTAAACATTTGTGGTGATGAGGATAGTGAAATAGTACAAATTAGTGTGGATGGATTAGATCCTAATGTTAGAAGTAATATTTTAGCTACAGCACATCTTTTTGAAGGTGTTGAATTTGTTAGCTTTGATGCTGCAAACTCAAGTTTAGGTGTAAGCCCTTTTGATCTTTCAGATCTTTCCAATCCTATTTTTACGATACCGCCTTTAAGTCCATTTGGTATAAGTTCTGCTAATGTTGCATTTTCTGTTAGAGCAAATTGTGAGTTTTTAGATACACTTTCTGCTAATAATGCGGCTCAGGTATATGACTTATGGGAATTCTCCTATGATTTGGGCACTACTACTAATATTACAGAATTTGATGCGAATATTGAATATAGAGATGCCTTTGCTATTCCATCTTTTACAATTGATTTTATTAATAATTTTGGACCAGCAAGAGTAGGAGAGTGTTATTCAAGAGATATCGTTACTACAAATAGTGGATTGGATGGTTTCGTAGATACTATTGTATATACCAATATTCAAGGACCGGGTGTCTATGTTGAAAGTATACTTGTCAATGGCCAGTTAGTCAATGTGGATAAACAAGTTTTGGGATTTGATACTTTGATTACTGTAATTATTGATGGTACTCAATTTACTGATAACACGGTAGGAGGTGGAATGGGAGATGCAGATTTGTTTTTTGATCCGAATGAAACAGTTACTATTACAGAAAACATATGCATATTAGACTGTTTTGCAGATAGAACAAGTTTTCATAGTGTAGAATGGGGTTGTAATGGTAGATTTTGTGAGACGACTTCTATAAATGGATTTGCGGATATTGGACAAGGAGCTGCGAATTTAATTTTTACGGACTCCGGCTCTTTACCAGATACTAATAGTGGATATTGTCAAGTAGGCCATTCCACAATTACATTTTTAAATGACGGCCTAGAGGTTGATCCTGGTTTTGCCACTATGAGGGATGTAACTGCTGGTATAGGTTTGGGAGGTGCTTTTGCTTTGACAGCGCCGGGATTTGAGATTACTGGATTAAGAATAGCAGGAGTAGATATTACAGTTCCGACGGCATTAGTAGATCTAGATCAGCATACCCAATTTATGACTGATCCGGATGGCCCAGGAGGTTTAACTGATTTTGATGGAGACGGTTTCTTTGATGATTTGCCACTTAATGAATCAATAGAAATTACAGCTTTTTATACTTTTGATTGCGGACAGGCTCAAGATTTAGGAGATGATGAAACTTGTCCTAATAGCTTTTCTACTTCTTTTAATGCAAGAATAGATCATACGAATACCTGTGATGAGCGAATTGTTAGATTAGAATCCAGTTATTTTAGACCGTCTAATTCAAGAGCTGAAATTGAAAACCTGACTGATCCGGATGCTTTTGCATTGACGGATACATTCTATGTCACTCATACCCAAACCCGAGGGGTTCGATTTTTTGAGAAAAACTGTTCAAGTGGAGAGCAATTTTTGGTGAATGTGGTTTTACCGCCTGGAGTAAGCATAATACCTTCTGTAACGGAAGTGACTCGAAATGATGCGACTTCCTTTCCTTTATTAAGTACATCGGTTAGTAATGATACGACCTTTCTCGTCTTTGATGCATCAGTAACAAATTTTGTTAATGGAGAATATTTAGTTTTATTAGGACTTCAGGCAGATTGTACTGCGCCTTTAGGACCAACTACTTTTCCTATGGAATTTGCCTTCTATTGCCCTGATTGTGACTGTAGACATATTTGGTTTTGTGGAGATTTAGAAGGACCTCATATACATTCTACAGATCCTCCATGTCCACCGGTTGCTTGTCCAATTGGCCTTAGAACGACTGATTTTGATGTCAATAGAACAACTTTTGGATATACAGATGCAAACTATACAACATCATATGATCCGACCTTAGCAAATACTAAAGTAGCGATATCATGTGATTCTGTAGAAATGCGTATTTTAAATATAGTAGGTGATACACCAGTAAGCGATAGCTTAGGAATGGTCATTACTTATAATAATGTTGATGAATCATTAGACTTAACAGAGACTTTTCTTTTTGGTTTAGGATACTTGCGTATTACAAACGGAGGCACTGAATATTTGTGTACCGTTGATACGTCTATACTAGATGTTCAAAGTATTGATAGTACTAAAGTCCTAACTTTTGACCTTGATCCTTGTTTGGCTGGTCTTGGGATTACATTAAATCCCGGAGATACAGTAGATTTTAGGGCAAACTTTACGGTTAATCCGGATGGTCCTTACCCCGTTCAATTTACAAGAGTGCAAAACCTTAGAGGCTATGGTTATGCTAGATTTGGAGGGGTGGATGAAAGCTGCGATAATTTTGGTGATATTTTTACAATTGCCAAAAATCAGACGGTTTTTAATTTTCCAAACAGCAGTAGTTTTCCAGAAGGTTGTGATGAAATATTTCTGAATTATCGATTGATTACCGTGAATAATGGATTTAATGAATGGTTTGGAAATGAATACCGACAAGCAATAGGTATTGATTCTATGGTGATAAACTTTGACACTTCTCTTTATAATGCATTTACAGTATTAGAACCAGAGGTTTCGATTCCAGACCATCCGACTCATGGCAATGATTTCTTCTCAATGCCTTCCTTTGAATCTTTTCCTGATGGTCGATACATTATTCGCTTTGATACTTTGACAAGTGTCCCTTCTTTAAATAATGTATTGTCTCACTCTTTTAATTTTCGGATACGAGCTATACCCAATTGTAGGTCACTTACCTCTAGTATAAATGGTAATAACCGATTTGACTTTGATCCGGAGATCTATTACGAAGATCGCTATTATGCAAATGATATAGGAGATGGAACCTGTTCTGAAAAAGTAACAGTGGCAACAGATGGAGATATTTTTTATACTGATCCGCCTACCTTTAATTTAAACTATGTTTCTAATCCTAATTTTAATTTAGCAGCGGATACTGCGACTTGGATTATTCAACATTGTAATACCTCTTTCACTGCAGATGCAGGGGTTACGTGGTTGTCGATAGAAGATTCAACGTTTGCGATAGAGGTTGTTTCTATTGAAGATATTAGTGATCCTTCTAATGTTACAAATTTACCTTTTAATGCATATGGAACTTCCGGAGAAAACTATTTTGCCTTTACGCCAGGACTTAGCAGGGGAGATGGAAGTGTACCAATTCAAGATGTTTGTAATACATTAAGAATAAGAGCCTTAGTTAATGAGTGTGGTGTTACGAATTTCTCTGCAAAAGTAGGATGGAATTGTGTATTGTTTACAGAACCTAACTGGGACCCTGAATTATATCCACCTTGTGAAGAATTAAGTCTAGACCTATCTGTTACCACACTAGATCCATTTCTTGATGGAAATATTATAGAACAGCCAGCTACAGATCCTGATTTATGTGATACGACGGCTATTGCGATATTGGTAAGGAATACAAATCAGGGAAATGCATTTGATGTAACGACCCAATTAATTTTACCTTTAGAAGGAATAGAGATTGTGCCAGGTAGTGTGGAATTTGCTTATCCTTCTAGTGCACCTTTAGTTTCTGTACCTACAGATCCATATTTCGCTGGTGTAAACGCTAGGGGAAATATTTATCAATATGATGATTTCTCACAGCTTAATACTTACCTTCATAATACTGGATTGCCAGGGTTTAGTCCTACTAATCCGACAGATTCTAATGAATTTGTAATTCGATATAGAATTGTAACAGATTGTGATTATATAAGTGGTTCAATTTCATATTATCAGTTGCAGGGTTTGAAAGGTTGTGGTGATTCAACGAATTTTGAGACAGGCGAAACCTTACCACTTGACATTAACGGTGCAGGTTCAGGCCTTTCAAAAATATTTGATGTACATTTTAATGAAGGAAGTGGCCTGATACCTGGCGGATCATCCACAATAGAAATTACAGCAGTTAATTTAACGACTACGCCTACCGATACACTTGATAAAATTTTATTGAGGCTCCCGCTTGGTATTGATTATAGTTCAGGTTCTACAATAGCTATTAATCCTCCTTCATGGATGATTACAGAGCCAGAAATAGATACGGTATCAGGTTATCAAAATCTATATTGGTGCCTTCCTGCAGGAATACCTCAAGGAGATAGTGTGACGATGAGTTTGTCTTTAAGTAGTCCATTATATGATTGTAATGTGGATAGTTTAGATGTTGGTTTATTTTCTGTTTTCAGACAGGATTTAATTTGTTCTACTAATGCTTTAAATTGTGATATAGAATCGATTACTTCCACCAATAATGGTCAGTTGACAGGCTTACCAATTAATCAAAATGCTTTAGATATTGATATTGATTTTATTTCTAGTACTTGTGCAAGTCCTACTGAAGAACAGATGGTGATTGATGGAACGATTACGAATTTTGGAATAAATTTTCTGAATCCTTCATTTACGATGCGTTATTATAATGATGTGGATAATAGTAGTGATGTATCAATTGGCGATATTGAATTAGCAAACTTTACAGAAGTAGGCCCACTTTTAACTGGTGAAAGTATTACATTCCAACATGCTTTTTTAGTTGATGCAGCTGCGGTTTGTAACATAGTTGGTTTGATAGATACTACTGGATTAAGCCTTTGCGATGGTTCAATGTTTACTATAGATAGCGGCCAACTATTAAATGCTGGAAGTGATGTTTTAATTTGTGAAACAGCACCAACTTTGGTCTCCGCTAATTTGGGAGATCCCGCTTGTGCCGCATTGACAGGATATACTTATCAATGGTTTGCGATTCCTCCAGCTACGACCGCAGATTTGAGTTCTACTACAATTGCTAATCCAGTATTGACGACTAATTTTGATGGGATTACAGAAGATACTTTGATATATTATATTGAAACGATAAGACCTGGATGTTTTGGAGTGTCAAGTGATACGGTTCAAATCATCCTAGGTGCTGGTATTAATACAGAGTTAGGCAATACAATTTATTTAGATTCTGGAACGAGTACTATTCTAAATTCAAATACAGTAGGCGGTAGTTTCCCTTATACTTATAATTGGGAACCAGCTGCTACTTTAAATGATTCTAATGCTGCACAACCTATTGCAAGCCCAATAGAAGATTCGACTACATATACAGTCACCGTAACGACAGCTACTGGATGTACAGCAATAGATTCTGTTTTAGTTGTGCTTCAGGCACCTTGCCTTCCTCCTCCATTGACTAGTATTGCGATCACAGAAGCAACATGTGGTAATAATGATGGTGTCGCTATCATCCATATGGGTGGTTTTGAAAATAATTATACATATCAATGGACACCAGACATTGGATTCGCAAATGCTATTGGAAATGAAAGAACTGGATTACCTTTTGGGGCTTATTCAGTAGAAATTATAGATAATTCAAATCCATTATGTAGGACAACCCTTGATGTCGTAATACAGAATAGTGATGGCCCCGATGCAACAGTAATTGTAGCACCTGCTAGTTGTGGCTTATCGGATGGTATGGTGACTTTGAGTCCATCAAGCTTTAACTATGAGTGGGAGGATGGTTCAATGAATACGAATAGGAATGATTTATCAAGTGGGATTTATTCAGTAACATTTACTGATCCTTTAAATGTAGATTGTCCAAATGTAATTCAAATTGAGGTAGAGGAAGAAAATACAATGCTAGCTTCAGTTACCGTTAATAATCAACCCGATTGTGGAATGTCTAATGGTTCTGTAAGTATTAACGTGACTGGAGGAGTAGGACCATATTCTTTTAGTTGGGGAGATAATACCAATACTCAAAACAATTTAAGTTCAGGAATACATATTGTTACCATTACCGACCTCGGTACGAATACATGTGAATTGATATTTACCTTTGCATTGACGGATAATGTTCCAGCTGCCATGCTTTCAATAATAGATACCATGAATACACAATGTAGTGGTACAAATACTGGTAGTGTTAATTTTTCAGTTTCCTACGATCTTGCTTTTGTTCATCCTGCTGATACAATAATTACAGATGGTATAAATAATTATACAAATGGTAGTTTGGCTGCTGGAGATTATTGTATGATGATACGAGATGGGAATGGATGTTTTGCTGGAGAAGCTTGTTTTACAATTCTAGAACCGGATTCTTTATTACTACTGTTTACAGTAAGTCCAGCTTGCGAAAATGGAGGAAGTATTGACCTTGAAGTTTCAGGAGGAACACCTCCTTACACAATAGATTGGGATGATGTAGCCGGGACAGATGATCCTGAAGATTTGATAGGGATAGATGCTGGCTCGTATGCTATTACTGTAGTTGATGCTAATAATTGTAGTATTACAGATTTTGTGGATGTATCACCTTGTGCTTGTGAACCACCACAATTAAATTCCATTATTATTGTTGAAGCTACTTGTGGAAACTTTGATGGATCTGCAACTATTCATTTAGTTGAAAATGATAGTTTATATAATTATAATTGGATACCAGATGTTGGTACAGCCCAGGGAATAGGCAATATGAGGACAGATCTGCCGTTTGGCGGATATTTAGTGGAAGTCTCGAGTATTGACGATCCAACTTGTATGACAGAAGTTTATGTATTGCTTACCAATTCGGATGGGCCAACGGCTACTGTTACAACTACGCCAGCAACTTGCCAAGCTTCAGATGGTACAGCTACACTTGATCCAGCGGACTATTTATACCTTTGGGATACTCCAGGAGGAGGTGCATTTAGAGATGATTTAGCTGCGGGAATCTACTTCGTGACTTTAACAGATACGCTAAATAATCCAGATTGCCCTAATGTAATGATGCTCGAAATTGAGGAAGAAAGCCCATTAGTTGCAGGATTAATAGTTGATGATTATCCAGATTGTGGTGTAAGTAATGGGATTGTAACAATTAATGTACTCAATGGTAGTGGTAATTATATTTTTGAATGGGATGATGATTTTAGTACTTCTAATGCAACTAGAGATAGTCTATCTTCAGGAGTATATGGCGTAACGATTACGGATACCGATCCAACTGCTTGTGAATATGAATTCTTATTTGTTTTGACAGATAGTGTTGGCACTGCTTCGATGAGCATTCTAGATACGATGAATGTAAGCTGTTTTGGAGGCGAAGATGGAGCAGTAACATTTGATGTTGCTTACCTGCCTACCTTTACCTTTCCTAGTGATACTATAATTACAGACGGCAATTATTTTTATGAAAACGGCGCATTACCTGTTGGGACTTATTGTATGTATTTAGTAGATGGAATGGATTGTTTGGTTACTTCTGCCTGTTTTGAAATACAGGAACCAGAAGTAATAGATTTGTATATGGTTGTGACACCTGATTGTGAAAACAATGCTTGTATTGATGTAACTGTCAATGGTGGAACCGCACCGTTTACCTATGATTGGTCTCATATCCCGGGCTTAGATGATACTGAAGATGTATGTTTATTAGGTGTTGGTACCTATGGACTCGTTGTGACGGATTCACTTAATTGTGTAATTGTCGAGGATGCTATAATTGTACCTGCTTGTATTGATTCTTGTGATTATTTTGGAGGGCTCGATACATTAATGTTGGATGCATTAGATTGTAATGCACTTGCTTCTTATTGTTTTGACTTTTCTTTACAGGAGGTATTAGAATTACAAATACTCGATAATGGTTTGCCTTATAGCCTTCCTGTCTCTGGATGTAATTTTGATTCGATGCTTGTATATGCATATTCAGAATTATTTGGACAAGGTACCTTAGGGCCTTATGATGTTACCTCTTGGACAGTAGATGGAATAATGTATTCTGGGGAGTTTGAAGATATACCTGCTTTAATAGATTCTATGAATGTTTGGGATCCTGAAGGTAATTGGGAATTAGCACCAGTAGGTCAATTTATAATTGGAGGAAACTCAAGTTCAACCTATAGTTCTATGATTATTGAAGCGATAGACTTTGGTACATCATCAGAACTAGGCATTAATTTTACTTCAATACCGAATGGCTACCAACTTCAATTGGATGTTGGATATCATGAAATTGTAATAGCAGATACACTTACCGGATGTGCAGATACCTTGATAGCTATTATTGGCTGTACAAATAGTTTTAATATTTGTGTTAATGATGAAGAATCTTTTTGTGTAGATGCTACTGATCTTAACATTCAAGGCCCTGTAACCAATATGACAAATATTTGTGATAATGCTTCTAATGGGTTTGTACAGGTTTTATTAGATACTGAAAATTTATGTATCGAGTATACGGGAATGGCATTTGGAACAGATACGATTTGTGTGGAGTTCTGCGATGCACTCGGTAATTGTGATGTGGTAGACTTGATTGTAACTGTAGATGAATGTATAACGCAATCTATTGAATATGTAAAGGATACTGTTTTTATTAATCAAACTGAGGTTTATTGCGTTGATACATTTAATTTACCTGGCAATATAATTTCGGTTGAAGATTTCTGTGCGGATTTATCTGGAGATTTTGTTGATTACTTTATTGATCCTAATGGGTTTTGCATGGAATATACTGGAGTTGAGCTAGGGATAGATTCAGCATGTGTAGTTGTTTGTGATGACCTTGGATTTTGTGATACCACGATGTTTTGTGTGCTAGTAACAGAATATTTTGATCCTCCTGTTGCTGTACATGATACCATATGTTTTCCTGGAATAGTAGAAGGGACTCCTGTTGTTTTAGATCTACAGGAAAATGATACCTTATTTGGAGGCGTAGATTCGATGTATATTTTGACAGAACCTAATTGGGGGTCTGCAACTATCAATTTGGATGGATCACTGACCTATAATGCAGATGAACAAGTTTGTGAACGGATAGATTCATTTCTATATGTTGTCTGCACACCCACAGGTTGCGACACTGCAAACGTTACGATTTGTATTGAATGTGTAGATATTGTCATTTTTACCGCAGTATCAGCCAATGGAGATGGTATTAATGATGTATTCTACATTGCAAATATTGAAGAATATCCAGAAAATAAACTATATATCTTTAATAGATGGGGCAATAAGGTCTTCGAAACGGAAGGCTACAATAATGAATGGCGAGGTACTTGGAATGGCAACCGAGATTTACCTGATGGGACTTATTATTATATACTTGAATTAAATGATGAAGCAAGAAGAGTCTTTAAAGGATACTTAGAGCTTTATCGCTAGAATATAACATACTTGCGAAAACTCAGAAAGCGGTTCCTAGAAATAGGAATCGCTTTTAATTTTTCGTTCTTTGATAAACCCCGTGGACAATCTGTAAATAAGATCAAAAGCGATTAAAGGAAGCCTTGATCTTGTTTATGACTTTGTCTCAAACACGAGATTTGTCAAAGAATCTAGTTTTTTAAATAGATTCCTTATCCTGTTCAGAATCCCAATCTATTTTTATTGATTATTTTCAAGGAGTTTTTCAAGGTCTTCACTCTCATAACTTAGATACCTATCATTATTTAACAAGTCGTAAATAAGGCTGACATTATTTTCTTTGAGTTTATTTCTAAGTAATAATAGTAGGCTAGTAGTTTTACTATATTTCTCTATGAGAATAAAGATTTGTTCATCTTCTGAAGGAGCAATACCAAGATCGAATGTAAAATTTTCTAGAAATGCAGTATCATTTGCTCCTTCCAAGACTGTGGAAGTATTATAGGAAGCGATCAAAGCATTAGTACGATGTTTCGTAAATTGGAGTTTAGTATCTATGATACTGAGCATATGCTCTACAAATGCTTTGTGGTCGTTAAGACTTTCAGGTATATATTTTATAAAACTATTCACGTTTTTTCAATTTAAAAAAGTAAATAGTTTTGGCTCTGTCGTGTAATATTCGTTATGTATTCTTAATGGTTACTTACCATTTTGCAAATAGCGTGCTATAATTAGCCAATTGGCTTTCATTTTTACAAATTTGTTATTGATTTTTTGAGTTTAAATTATTTTTTCAAAAATAAATATCAATATTTGTATATGTATAAAGCGTTAATTATTAGTGTATTATTATTTGTAGTGCTTTTATTTTAAAAAGTGGTTTAAGTTTTAAAATAAATTTGAAATTATTTTTGAAAAAACGATTAAGATTTATTCCTAAGAGGCTTTGAATGCTTCATAAAACCTCTGTTTTGAATTGGAAAAATAAAATTCAAAACAATCCTTCAAATACCATGTTTTATTGCTTTATTTGCATTGAAGTTGTTTATGAACAACTTCTATTTTAAAAGCGATAAGTAGTCATACAAGAATGGAAAAAATAAAAACCTTAGGAGCCCTTAAGAAATCTGATTATCAATCTCTATCAACCAAAGAGGAGTTGCGTAAGAATTTAATCATCAAGCTCCAAAATAAAGAAAAAATCTTTGCCGGAATATTAGGCTTTGAAGATACGGTCATTCCTGATATAGAAAGAGCTATTCTTTCTCAGCATAATATATTATTACTTGGTTTACGTGGGCAAGCTAAAACTAGGATCGCCAGACTTATGATTAACCTGCTAGACGAATATGTCCCTATCGTTGCAGGAAGTGAACTGAACGATGATCCTCTACATCCTATATCAAGGTTCGCAATAGACCTTATTGCTGAAAAAGGAGATGATACGCCTATTGAATGGCTGCATAGAGATGATAGATATGTAGAAAAATTAGCCACACCTGATGTAAGTATTGCTGATTTAGTAGGTGATGTAGATCCAATAAAAGCGGCATCCTTAAAATTACCTTATTCGGATGAAAGAGTGATTCACTTTGGATTAATCCCTCGTTCTCACCGGTCCATTTTTGTAATTAATGAATTACCAGATTTGCAAGCAAGGATTCAGGTATCACTTTTTAATATTTTGCAAGAAGGGGATATGCAAATACGTGGCTTTAAGTTAAGATTGCCTTTGGATATCCAATTTGTATTTACGGCCAATCCTGAAGATTATACTAATCGAGGTAGTATTATTACCCCGCTTAAAGACCGTATTGAAAGCCAGGTGTTGACACATTATCCAAAATCAATTGAAATTGCTAGAAAAATTACAGACCAGGAAGCTAATATAGCTCCAGAACAAAAGCAAGCAATTGAAATCCCTGAGGTATTAAAAATTATTTTGGAGCAAATTGTTTTTGAAGCTCGTGAAAGTGAGTTTATTGATGAAAAGAGTGGGGTATCGGCTCGACTAAGTATTTCAGCTTATGAAAATCTGGTAAGTACTGCAGAGAGAAGAATGTTATTGAATGCTGAAAAAAATACTGTGGTACGAATCACTGACTTCTGGGGTGTAGTGCCAGCTATTACAGGGAAGGTTGAATTAGTCTATGAAGGAGAGCAAGAAGGACCTTACTCGGTTGCCCTTACTTTACTATCTAATGCGCTTAAAAAGAAATTCTTGGATCATTTTCCTAATCCAGATAAATTACAGAAGGGCAAACAAAGAGACCCTTATGGTACAATTAGAGCTTGGTTTAGTGCAGGCAATACAATCGACCTTTTAAATGATGGAACAAATGAATCTTATCAGAAAGAGTTGGAGAAAGTCGCTGGATTAGGAAAATTAGTAGATGCTATAAATACGAATAATGCGTACCGATATACTTTTATGGAATTAGTTCTTCATGGCCTTTCTGAGTTTAACATCATCAGCAAGGATATTGTTGATTCAGCATTTAATTTTAGTGATATGTTAGCTGGGATGTTTGATGATGATGATGGCTTTGATGATTTGGGCAATAATTAGATGTAAAATATTTGCATTAGAAATATCATGATTGAAAAATAATAGATAAATAAAAGGTGGTGAAAATGAATGCACCACCTTTTATTTATTGCCTTTGGTCAGCTATTAGCTTTAGCTTAACTCCAAGCTCTGTTAAACTCTATGACAGATGGTATATATGTATAATGTAATTAAAAAAATATAATTTATTAATAAGTATATATTTGCATTAAACTAAAAAGTTTACTACCTTGCCACTGTATTTGCGAATCCCCCCTTTTCCAATGTCTGGAATACTCGCTAAGTATAAATTTTTACATATTCATTCTATTCATTTTTTGAGACAATACTTCATATTGTCAGAATAGATTTTTTTGTTTCTCCCCCTATTTAAAATAGACGTTATAAAAATTAATTAGACCATTAATGACCTGGTTCTTATAGCATTTGCTATGGGATAACTAGTAAGTCAATATATGATTGAATTATCAAACAATAAACGAATCAAACTGAAAATGCGTCCATTTAAAACTATTCTTACTTTATGGGTATTGATTAGTTCTATTTGTCTTAATGGACAAAATGGAAGCTTGCTCTTTGATAATACCTATCTACACGAAATTCATATAGATTTTTACGATGCTCAATATTGGGATATATTGAAAACGAACTACGAAGAAAATGCTCAATTTAGTGGCTCTGATATTCCATACCTTCCTGCTACAATTACAATAGACGGACTTGAACTTGACTCAGTTGGTATTCGATTTAAAGGTAAATCAGCATACTATTATGTGGAAGATAAAAAGCCTTTTAAAATAGATATTAATGAATTTATTTCAGGACAAAATTTTGATGGCTTAAAAAAAATCAATTTACATAATGGAGTGGGGGATCCAGGGATGCAAAGAAATTTATTGGCATATGATCTTTTAAGAAATGTAGGAGTTGCTGCACCTAGAGTTTCTTTTTGCCAACTTTATATTAATGGAGAATTATGGGGCGTTTATGATATTGTAGAGCAGGTTGATAAAACGTTTCTTAAAAATAATTTTGCAGATGATACAGGAAATTTATTTAAGAATCAAAGGTGGTCAGAGTTAGAATGGTTTGGAAACAATCCAGATACTTATCGAGATACCTTTGAACTTAAGACGAATAAAATTGAAGATGACTGGAGTAGTTTTATTAATTTATTAGATGTTATAAATAACGCATCAGATGAGGATTTTCCTTCGGCTATTAAGGAAGTCTTCAATGTCGATCAATATCTTCATGTACTTGCAGTAGATATAATGACGAATAACTGGGATTCCTACATTGACAATGCACGGAATTTTTATTTGTATCATGAACCAGAAAGTGGTTTGTTTCATTGGATTCCTTGGGATTATAATTTGTCAATGGGAGGCCGAATTAATTTAACTGGAAATCCCTATCCACCTTTCGATCCAGATTGTATTATTAGGACAGATATTAGTTACACTAGAGACAACCTTGAAGTCTTTTTTACAGAGAATACTTTACCAAATGCTGAAGGATATCTTTGGGATTTTGGAGGTGGAAATACTTCTGATGAAAAAGCACCAACTCATACTTTTGATACACCAGGAATCTATGATGTTTGCCTTTCTGTTTATAGACTATCTAATGATCAGGTATGTGAGCAGAAGAGGTGTATCAAAGTTGATTTGACTGCTGATCCTGGACAATGTGAAACGATTTTAAATGGATCTTGTCCTTATTCGGCTACTGATCCAATTTTTCAACAAGTTATTGAAACCGATGATTTTTGTTGTGCTGACACATGGGATGCCGTTTGTCAATTGAAGTATATAGAGTTTCAAAACAATCCGGCACCTACAGATATAAGTGCAGGAAATGATTATGATACTGATTATAATCTTTTATTGAATAATTCTAATAAGGTACTTATTCATAGACTACTTTCTGTTCCGGAATTTAGAGATCGTTATCTGGACATTACTTGCTTAATAAAAGAGCAACATTTTAACTATACTGCTTTATTTCCTAAAATCGAATATTTTGGCGATTTACTAAGAGGAGCTATTCACAATGATCCTAATTACCTGTTTTCACATGATTATTTTGAATATGATACTGGGAATGGTACTGGGGGAGGAACAGAAGCTAAAATTCCTGCACTTAAGCATTTCTTAATTCAGCGCTTTCCTCAAATTGAGGAAGATATCACCAATTTGCAACATGACTGTTTAGATGCCTTTACTTCTTTAGAATGGCATGATGTAGTTATTAACGAGTTTATAGCATCTGCTGATGAAAATGGATACCCTGATGGAAATGGAGAATACGACGATTGGATTGAATTGTATAATAATACCTTAGATACAGTAAACCTTGACCATTTTTATTTAAGTGATGATGCTTCAAGACCACTTAAATGGTCTTTCCCAGAAGATGCTAAAATTGCTCCAAACGATTATTTAATTGTTTGGGCAGATGAAAATATTAGTCAAACAGGTATACATACTAATTTTAAATTATCTCAAGCAGGAGATGAAATTCTGCTTTTTCATGAGGACGGTACATTGATTGATCAAGTGACTTTTGATGTTCAATTAACTAATCTTGCAAGTGCCCGAATTCCCAATGGAATAGGTGATTTTGTAAACCAGGAAATTACACCCGGAGTAGCAAATGAATTGCCAAGTAGTACATCAAATTTATCTAATGATTCTGCTTTTAGAATCTCTCCAAATCCTACAAGGGATATGGTCAATATCGAATTACAATTAACTAACAATATAGTAGACTGGTCTTTTAAAATTTATAATGTTTTAGGAGATGTCTTATTTATTTCTCAGAAAAATTCCGAATTACATAAGAGTATAAACCTTAAAGAATTCAACCTCACTCAGGGGATGTATTTTATTGAGGTAAACTTTAACGAATCAAAACAATTAGAAAAAATATTTTTTATTAACTAAAATTTACATTTAATCATGAAAAGAATTTTAACTAGAATATCTGGGTTTCCAGGTAAAAGCACCTATATGGCCCTTACGATGTTTTTGACATTGTTTGTTTCATTCAATGCTTTTTCTTCCTGTCCAACTCCAGTTATTAACGGACCTTCAGGGCAAGTCTGTGCCGGAGAAGTAGCAGTCTTTTCTACTGCTAATCTTGGCTATTCTTGTATGACATATACCTGGTATTTTGGAGCTAATGCTTCTCCTAGTACTGCTTCAGGTATAGGCCCACATTACATTACATTTAACTCGACTGGTACTATTACTGCTTCTTTGACTATAGATAACAACTGTACTCCTAACACAGGTGTTGGAGTGGCGGTTACTTGTCCAGGTCTGGTATGGGTTGATTTCCCATCTGGCGGTTCTGGTTCTGGATCTGGCGGTGGTTCTGGATCTGGATCTGGCGGCGGCGGCGGCGGCGGTTACTGGGCTACTCAAAACTGTTTTGATTGTAGAGTAACTACTACACAAACAGTATTTGTTCAGGACTGTGGTCCATGTCAAGGACAAGGTGGAGATAGTGATAACGATGGTATTTGTGATAATGTTGATAATTGTGATTTTACTTATAATCCTAATCAACTTGATTCTGATGGTGATGGTATTGGTGATGCTTGTGAAGGCGGACCAACAGTTTGTAATGACCATGCAACAAATACATATCGTATTGTTAACTCTGATCCAGCATGTCCTGGTCTTAGTGCAGGTTCAGGAGTCTTCTTTAGAAGAGGTGCGGGATGTGGAGGCAGCCACCAAATTTGGACAGCAGGATCTGATTTGTATTTGACGGAGTATGATAATGGAACAGCCTATATTACGGGGACTATCTATAATGGTGCTCAGACTGGAGAAGTAGAGATCCTTTTATCTAATAAACAATTTTCAGGAATTGGATATACGGCTGCTTGTTATGTAAATAACGTAAGTCCATGGCACTATTATCACGAATTAGATGGAACAATTACTGTAGGAAATACAGTATATACAATTTTTGATAAACCAAATGCAGATCTTATCCTTGGATATGGTGCAGGAAACCAACAATCTTCTTTGTTAGGAATTGGTTCTTGGACCGGAGGTTCTTGGGGAGGTTGTTCAGAAATATATGGAAACCTTCAAGTTGCTACAACGAACAATGGAACTACGCCACTACCTCCTGGTACAGCATGTGATGATGGCGATCCTACTACAACAGGTGAAGTAATCTTAGCGGATGGATGTACTTGTGGAGATCCTACTGATCCTTGTATTCTATTAGGTGGAGATACAGATGGTGATGGTGTATGTGACGATGAAGATAATTGTGTAACTACTTTCAATTCAAATCAGGCTGATTCTGATGGAGATGGTGTTGGTAATGTTTGTGATAATTGTCCTGACGTAGCTAATGCTGACCAAGCAGATTCTGACGGAGATGGTATTGGTGATGCTTGTGAAGTAGTAATTCCTTCATTGACTATCAATGATATTACTGTAAATGAAGAAGATAATATTGCAATTTTAGAAGTTTGTGTAGATGAGGTGACTACTAACCAAATCTCTTTTAACTTCTCTACATCAGATAATACAGCTTTACAAAATTTTGATTACGTTTCTGTAATTAATGGTAGTGGTATTATTCAGGCTGGTCAAAATTGTACCAATGTGATTATCTCAATTGTTGATGATCTAATTGGAGAGCCAACTGAAGATTTGATCGTTACGATTACTAATTCTACAAACTCAACTATCCTCGATGGAGAAGGAACAATTACCATTTTGGATGATGATGTTACTGATCCTGTGCTTACGATCAATGATATCACTGTAAATGAGGAAGATAACATTGCGATTTTAGAAGTATGTATAGACCAAGTTGCAACGGATGCTGTGATTTTCAATTTCTCTACAGCAGATAATTCAGCTTTACAAAATCTTGACTATGTTCCTGTATCTAATGGAACTGGTATTATCCAGGTAGGTCAAACTTGTACTAATGTAATTATTTCTATCGTTGATGACTTTATTGGCGAACCAACTGAAAACTTAGTTGTAAATATCAGTAATGTTACCAATGCAACTGTTGGAGATCCACAAGGTACAATTACTATCCTTGATACTGATGATCCTGCAGTGCCAGAATTGACGATCAATGATATTACGGTAAATGAAGAAGATAATATCGCGATCTTACAGGTATGTGTTGATGAGACAAGTACTGAGGCTATAACATTCAATTTCTCTACAGCAGATAATTCAGCTATTCAAAATGCTGATTATGTAGCAGTTTCAAATGGAAGTGGCGTGATTCAGGCAGGTCAAACTTGTACCAATGTAATTATCTCAATTGTAGATGATAATATTGGCGAGCCTACTGAAAACTTATTGGTTAATTTAAGTAATCCTACGAATGCAACGATTGGAGATCCACAGGGTACAATCACTATCTTAGATACTGATGGGCCTAATGATCCAGAATTGACAATCAATGATATTACAGTAAATGAAGAAGATAACATTGCGATCTTACAAGTATGTGCTAGTACATCAAGTACTAATGCTATATCTTTCAACTTTTCTACACAAAATAATTCAGCAGTACAAGGTGCTGATTATGTTGCTGTATTTAATGGAAGTGGCGTGATTCAGCCAGGTCAAACTTGTACTAACGTAATCATCTCAATTGTTGATGATAACATTGGTGAGCCTACTGAAAACTTATTTGTAAACCTAAGCAATCCTACGAATGCAACAATAGCAGACCCACAAGGTACAGTGACTATTTTGGATGGAGATCAAAATGATCCTTGTGATGCCATTACTGCTTCAGCTTCTTCAAATAATGGAGCGATTACAGCGACTGGTTATAATGCACCTATCGCATTTGTAAAAGTTTATTCTAGTGACTGGAGTGTTTTATTGTATGATAGTGGAATGCTTTTAAATAGTTCTTCTCATACAACGACTCCATTCCCAAGTGGTTCTTACATTGTGACGGTTCAGACATTTACGGCTAACTGGCAACAAATCTGTAACAGAATCATCTACTTAGATATTACAGGTCCATGTTTGGATACAGATGGTGATGGTGTATGTGATGTAGTGGATAACTGTGTATTTGTTTACAATCCAGGTCAACAAGATTCTGATGGAGATGGTATTGGTGATGCTTGTGATGATCCATGTCAAGGTTTAGGTGGAGATAGTGATGGCGATGGAGTATGTGATAATATTGACAACTGTGTAGATGTTTATAATCCTAACCAAGCAGATTCTGACGGAGACGGTATTGGTGATGCTTGTGATAATCCATGTCAAGGACAAGGAGGTGATTCTGATAATGATGGAGTATGTGATAATATTGACAACTGTGTAGATGTTTATAATCCAGGTCAGGCGGATTCTGATGGAGACGGTATTGGTGATGCTTGTGATACAACTGGCGATCCATGTGATGATATCTCTATTTCAGTAAGTAATGGAGTGATTACCCTTAATGGTTATAATGCACCTGTTGCTTTCATTAAAGTTTACACTGATGACTGGAGTTCAGTATTACACGATAGTGGAATGCTATTGAATAGTAATGCTCATTCTACACCTTCGTTTAACCCAGGATCGTATATTGTAACTATTCAGACTTTCACACTTGATTGGGGACAACTTTGTACCAAAATATTCTACATTGATATCAATGATCTTGATCCATGTGATGTACAAGGAGGTGATTCTGATAATGATGGAGTATGTGATGAGCATGATAACTGTGTAGGTACTTATAATCCAAATCAGGCAGATTCTGATGGTGATGGTATCGGTGATGCTTGTGATGGTCCTATTGATCCATGTCAAGGAGAAGGAGGAGATACAGATGGTGATGGTATTTGTGATAATCAGGATAACTGTGTAGATACTTATAATCCAAGTCAGGCAGATTCTGACGGTGATGGTATTGGTGATGCTTGTGATACGCCAGATCCAGGTGGAAATAGTATTGGTGATTACGTTTTCGTTGATGATAATGATAATGGAATCCAAGATGCTGGAGATTATGGTTTAGAAGGAGTGTATGTATTCTTAGTAGAAGCTAATACTGGAGAAAATGTAGAATTAGTAATTACTGATGAGGATGGATTCTATGAATTTACGGATGTAGTACCAGGTACTTACAGAATTAAATTTGCTAACCCAGGATCATTCCATGTAGCTTGGCAAGATCAAGGAACAAATGATGATGTAGATAGTGATTTGAACTTTATGGGTTTCACTGATGACTTTAATTTCAATGGTGGAGTAATCACTAACATAGATGCTGGATTTGTTCCTAATGATAAGCGAAGTGCTGCTATTTTAGATTTAGCTGCGACTAAGCAAGTTGCTAGTGTAGATCTATTATGGGCTAATAACACATCATTTAAGAATGAAAACTTCGTAATTGAGCGATCTGCTGACGGTGTAAACTTTGAAACACTTAGAGAAGTAGCTGATTACAATTCTGGTGATGATAGAGCTTGGAATTATGAAGATGTTGATATGGAGCCTTTAGTAGGTAAAAACTACTATAGAGTAAAAGTGATGTTCAGAGATGGAACACATGATTACACGAATACTAAATTGGTTGAGTTTTATGATACGCCGGATTTTGCTATGTTCCCGAATCCAGCGACATCAACAGTTTATCTAAACCTTGAGCGTTATGTAGGAAAAGACGTAACGATCAGCATTCAAGATAACCTTGGTCGAACTCAAGTGATTACGAATAGCCCAACATTGGAAGATTCTTTACTAGAAGTTGATTTAAGTACATTGAAAAATGGTTCTTACCATGTTTACATCCGTACTAAAGATGGACTTCATAAAGTGAAAAAATTAATGGTTATGAAAACTTACTAAGCTTAAGTTCTTTATAATGATTAATTTTAAAGGTGGTGTAGCATTTCGCTGCACCACTTTTTTTTTATTACTTTTATAAGAAAATACCCCTATTCGATGTTATTAGAAGTCAATAATGAAAACCCAGATAACCGGAAAATCAATCAGATTGTCGATTTGTTAAAGGAAGGAGGCGTGATTATATATCCGACAGATACTATTTATGGACTAGGGTGTGATATTTTTAATAAAAAAGCTGTGGAAAGGATTTGTAGAATTAGAAAGTTAAACCCTCAAAAAGCTAATCTGACCATTATTTGTAAAGATATTAGTCAACTTTCAGAGTATACTCAACAAATAGATAATCGTATTTTTAAATTATTAAAACGAAACCTTCCCGGACCATTTACATTTATTCTCAGATCGAGTAGAAAATTACCTAAAGCATTAGACAATCGACGTAAAACTCTAGGTCTTAGGATTCCAGATAATAATATTGCACAATCAATTATTGAAAAACTTGGCAATCCAATCTTATCTATTTCTCTCAAATCTGATGATCAAATCACTGAATATTTTACAGATCCATATGAAATTCATGAAGATTTTGAAAAACTTGTTGATATTGTAATCGATGGTGGAGTGGGAAACAATGTTCCTTCTACAGTAGTTGATGTATCAAATGGAGAAGTAGAGGTCCTTAGGGCCGGACAAAAGGAACTGATAGATTGAAAGATGTACACATCCCTTAAATACTAACCTTGAGTTTTCTCTAAAAAAATTAGTTCGGTATATTTACGACAAAATTGATATAATTAAGAATATAGTCATGCATTACGACTAAGACCTTTTATATTTGCAGTCTTCAATAAGATAGAGCATTAATAGTTGAAATAAAAAAAAATGATAAAAAATATAATTTACGCTATAACATTGACCTTGTTTTTTTGTACAAGTGTGTTTGGACAAGGAACGGTAAGGGGAAATGTTTATGATGAAGATAGTGGTGAGCCAATTATATATGGGACCGTACGATTAGACAATTCAACAGTAGGAGCCAATACCAATATTGATGGATTCTTTTCGATTGCGGGAGTACCTGCGGGCAACTACAAATTGATTGTTACTTATGTAGGCTATGATAGTCTGGCCGTTGATGTAAGAATAGAAGACGGAGGGATCACATATAAGAGTCTCTTTTTAAAAACTGCTGGAATTGACTTAGAAACCGTACAAGTTTCAGCAGAACGTGAAAAAGCTAGAAATGAAGTGAAAATTTCGGTTGTTACGGTAACACCTAAACAAATCAAATCTTTGCCATCTACTGGAGGAGAACCAGATATTGCTCAATATTTACCGGTCATACCTGGGGTTATCTTTACAGGAGATCAGGGGGGACAATTGTATATTAGAGGGGGATCACCAATCCAGAATAAAATCTTGCTGGATGGAATGACTATTTACAATCCTTTTCATTCAATTGGTTTCTTTTCTGTTTTTGAGACAGAAGCTATAAGATCGGTAGATGTATTGACAGGTGGCTTTAATGCAGAGTATGGTGGACGGATTTCGGCAATAGTAGATATTAAAACGAAAGAAGGAAACAAAAAACGATTGGGTGGAGTTGCATCTGCTAATCCTTTTCAATCCAAACTTTTATTGGAGGGACCATTGAAAAAACTCAAAGAAGGAGGAGGAAGTACATCTTTTCTCCTTACAGGGAAACATTCATATATCAATGAGACATCCAAAACCTTGTATTCTTACGCGGTAGATACCTCATTATACAATTTTGCGAATGCAGTAGACACAAATTCGAATAATGACAATTTGGGACTTCCTTACAGCTTTACCGATGTGTATGGAAAGCTTTCTTTTGTTTCTTCTAATGGTAGTAAACTCAATCTATTTGGCTTTAATTTTAATGATCGAGTTGATTTTACTGGCTTTGCTGATTTAAAATGGAAAAATGTTGGGGTCGGAGCTGATTTTACATTGATTCCTCCCACTTCTAATATGATTATAGGTGGTAATATCACTTATTCTAATTATGATGTGGAGTTGATAGAATTAGATGGTATACCAAGAACAAGTGGCATAAGCAGCTTTTCAGCAGGTTTGAATTTTAAGTATTTTGGTACGAATACGGAAGTGGATTATGGTATAGCAATTGATGGAATCGCTACAGATTTTAAATTTAGAAACTTTCTTGGCTTAGATTTTCAGCAGAAAGAATCTACCATGGAAGTTGCTGCTTATGGAAAATATAAGATAAAAGTCAATAATCTTATTCTTGAACCAGGTGTACGTATTCAATATTATGCATCTCAATCAAAATTTAGATTGGAACCGCGATTTGGTGTAAAGTATAATACCACGGATAAGCTTCGATTTAAAGCTGCTGCAGGAATATATTCTCAAAATCTAATTAGTACAGTTAATGAGAGAGATGTCGTTAATTTATTTGTTGGTTTTTTAACGGGGCCTGAGGAACAAATTTTGGATCCTAAAACAGGAATGGAAACTGAAAACAGATTACAAACAGCTTATCATGCAGTTTTTGGAATAGAATACGATGTTAATAATAATATCTCACTAAATCTTGAACCTTATTATAAGGGCTTTACCCAGTTAATAAACGTAAATAGAAATAAAATAGAAGCTACTGATCCTGATTATTTAGCTGAATCTGGTGAAGCTTATGGCATTGACTTGTCTTTTAAATATGAGAATCCATCAACTTATCTCTGGCTAACCTACTCTCATGGATATGTAAATCGAGATGATGGGGAGCAGGTTTATCCTACTATCTTTGATCGTAGACACAATATCAATGCCTTATTGACTTATAGCTTTGGACCATCTAAATTATGGGAGGTTAGTGGTCGCTGGAATTTTGGAACTGGTTTCCCTTTTACACAAACTCAAGGGTTTTATGAGATTGAGGACTTTGATAATAGTATTAGTTCCAACCCTTATACGAATAATGGTGATTTAGAAATCATCTATTCAGATATAAGAAATGGTGGAAGATTACCTGTTTATCATAGGTTTGATATGAGTTTGAAAAAGACGTTTAAGTTCACGAGATATACCAAATTAGAGACAGTTTTAAGTGTTACTAATGTTTATAATCGAAATAATATCTTTTTCGTAGATCGTGTTACAGGTACACGAGTTGACCAATTGCCTATTTTGCCAAGCTTCGGACTGATTCTTAACTTTTAAAGCTGTAAATTGTATAGTAATTGTCAAATTTTAAATAACTGCATAAAAAAGGACCCATGAGATTTTTACTTTTCTTGTTATTATGCTTTTCTTTTACTTCTCTTTCTGCTCAATTAGTGCCTAGGAATACAAATACAATCCTGCCAAAGGGATTTGCTCCAGGTGAGAAAGAAAAGATGAAAGACTACATCGCCTCTTTTCAAAATAGAAATTTAACTTGCATAACTACACCACCGGATGCTACTTCAATAAGATCAATGGCTGAGTGGGAGGAGTTGCAAGCTCTTGTGATTACCTGGACATCTTATTCTGCTATTTTGACTGAAATCGTAAGACATGCAAGAGAAGAGGTTAACGTGATTATAATTTGTGGCAATGAGAATGTTGTTAAAAATCAATTAGGTGGTGCTGGTGTTGACTGGTCTTCTAATGTGACATTTATTGAAGATGAATTTGATAGTATTTGGGTCAGAGATTATGGGCCTAATTCTGTGTATTTGGATGATGTTGGAGCATTAGCTTTTGTTGATTGGATTTACAACCGACCACGACCTGATGATGATAGAGTTCCAGAAGTCGTAGCATCATACCTTGGAATAGATAATTATTGTACGAATCAAGCTCCAACAGACTTAGTACATACTGGAGGTAATTTTATGTCGGATGGTTTAGGAACGGCCTTCTCTTCTGATCTTTTTTTAGAGGAAAATGGTCCATTCAACGAATGGGGAACTTCTAACCATGATGAAGATGAGGTTATGCAGATTATGCAAGATTTTATGGGAATCACTACCTATCCTTTGATGACAGCTTTACCATATGATGTGATCCATCATATTGATATGCATATGAAACTACTTAATGAAAAAACTATTTTAGTAGGCGAATATCCAGAAGGTGTCGCTGATGGTCCCCAAATAGAAGCTAATATACAATACCTCTTAAATAATTTTACGACTGCTTATGGCGAGCCATTTGATATCGTTCGTATTCCTATGCCTCCAGATAATGGCGCATATCCAGATACATGGTGGGCAGATTATAGAACTTATGCCAATGCTGTATTTGTAAATAAGACAATATTAGTTCCTGTCTATGAAGAACAATATGATACTACAGCTTTAAGGATATGGGAAGAAAATATGCCTGGATATAATGTTGTTGGTATTGATTGCAATGATATTATTCCGTCATTAGGGGCGATTCATTGTATTACAAAAGAAGTTGGTGTTGAAGAACCACTTTGGATAAGTACAAATATTATTAAATCTGGATGTGTTGATGAACCATCTCTTGTCGAATCTCAAATTAAGCATCACTTAGGTGTTTCTAGTGCTACTTTATTTTATAAAACGGAGACGGCTGATTGGCTTACGCTTGATATGGAAAACACCGTTGATGACAATTGGTCTGCTGAAATTCCACAAATGCCAGATGGAACAAAAGTATCTTACTATATTGAGGCAACGGCTACCGATGGGAAAACAATCACACGACCACTTCCAGGAGCTGATGGACCTTTCACTTTTAATGTAGCTGACTGTTTTGTCAATGCGATTGATTTGGATATTGCAGCTACTTCACTGGATGAAGTTTTTCCTAATCCAGCAAGTGCAATCACATGTATACCAATTAGTAGTGCTCAAGCAATTGATGGAATAATTGAAGTAAAAGATATATTAGGTCGAAGTATAGAAACTGTTTTTGAAGGTCAAGTACCTGCTGGAGCTTCCAAGTATTTCATTAATGCAGCTCATTATCAGGCGGGAACTTATATTGTGACTTTAAAAACTAAACAGTTTACAAAATCACAGAAGTTTATTGTAAAATAAATCCACGGTTCTTTGACAAATCCTGTGGACAAGCCGTAAATAAGATCAAAAGCGACTAAAAGAAGCGTTGATCTTGTTTATGGCTTTGTCTTAAATACGGGATTTGTCAAAGAACTATAAATACATTGATATTTTTAATTCAAACTTAAAAAATAAGCCATCTTTTCTATTAAGGAAAAGATGGCTTTTCTTATAGTTTTGCCTTTGTTTTGGTAGATTTGCTGTTTTTAAAGAATGAAGCTGTTCAAAGATGACTACTATGTCGAGAAATAGATACTTTATAGTTTAGCAAACTATTTTAAACAACTTCAATATAAAACTTTTGTAATGAATAAAATCAAGTCAATTACTACTTTCATCGGAAGCGATCAAGATGAGGAAAAATTGTTGAATGCATATGAAGAGCGGGATCAACTAGGTAATATTACCTTGCATAAACAATATGACTACGAAGGAAATCTTGAAGGTAAAACAGAGTATGAATTTGATGAAAAGGCTAGGGTAGTAGTAGAAAAACAATATTCGAGTGATGAGCAACCAGATCAAATTTTAAAGATAGAGTATAATGATAGTGGTAAAGCACATCAGGTAATTATTGAGTTTAGAGATGGTTCAATTTCTTATAAGAATTATAGTCGAGACGAAGCTGAAAAGACGACTACCATTGACATAGTAGATCAGGCTGGAGAGCAGGAAGGGAAGGAATTTAGAAAATTTGATGGAGAAGATCGAATTCTGGAAGAAGTAATTTATAATGAATCAGGCAAGATAGAGACTAAAGCAGAGTTTGAATATAACGAACATGGAGATGTTGTAGAAAGTGTACGCCTTGATGAAGAAGGCTATGAAACAGTTCGTTTTTATGATTATTATAGAGATGAAGAATCAAGAATTAATAAGATCGAAATCCTAAATGAAGATGAAAAAATAATCCGACTTGATGAGTTTGAATATGATGAACGTGGGAATCAGATCAAGCATACAATGAAAGACCTAGAAC
>CBDICS010000057.1:0-5604 GCA_965277415.1 Saprospiraceae bacterium | reverse complement strand
TAAAGTGGTTAAGTTTAGAGGTGTAGGTCAAACAGGTACATCTTTCACTTCTGATATGGCAATTGATGACTTTGAAGTGGGTGAAGCTCCTGCTAATGATATAGAAGCATTGACAATAGATGCTCCGACTTCTAATCAATGTGAGTCTTATACTGCAAGCGAACAAGTAACTGTTACTTTTATTAATAATGGTGCAGCTCCTGCAGTGAATTCAGATATCACTTTAAGTATAAATGGACAAACAGTAGTAACTGATGTAGTAGCAGGACCAATTGCAACAGGTGCTTCTTATACACATACGTTCTCTGTACCTGCTGATTTATCAGCAATTGGAAATTATACCGTTAGTGTTCAAGCAACAATTAATGGTGATGCATTTCCTTTCAATGATAATATTTCATTGTCATTATTGAATGATGGTGCTTCTACTATTTCTTCATTCCCTTACACTGAAAACTTTGACAGTTGGAATCAGTGCTTAGCTGGCTGTACAGATGGTATTTGTGCTGGATTAGGCCCAATCGGTACACCGGGTTGGAAAAACGTACTTGGAGATGACCAAGATTGGAGTATTAATACAGGTACAACAAGTTCAACGAATACAGGACCTAACGCTGATCATACTACAGGTAATGATAAGTATATATATACAGAGTCTTCAGGTTGTACAGGTAATGTAACCTATATAGAGACGACTTGTTTTGACTTTACAGGATTGTATCAACCACAAGTTCGTTTTTGGTATCATATGTTTGGTACAGCTACAGGATCTTTGCGTTTGCAGATTGATTCTACTGGACAAGGTAACTGGAATACAGTTTGGTTAAAAACAGGTAATCAAGGTAATAACTGGTTACAAGGTATTGTTAACCTTTCACCATATAAAGATAAAATTGTTAGATTTAGATTTGAAGCTACCCTAGGTGCTACAACTTCTGATATTGCACTTGATGATTTCTTAGTGAAAGATAACGTTCCTAATGATCTACAAGTAGTAGATGTATATGATGTTGAAAATGGTTGTGGATATGGCGATCAGTATGTTTCTGTAGATCTTTATAATTCAGGTTTCTTTACAGAGTCAAATTATTCTGTAACAGTTGAAATGACAGGACCTGTATCTAAAACGATTACAGACACATTCAATTTACCATTTATCACGGAAACTACGAAGACCTTCTTAATAGGACCTTTCAACACTTCTGGTGGTGGAAACTTTACCTTCAAAGCTTGGTCTACTATCAATAACAATACAGATTTCAATAATGGTAATGATACGTTGTCAACTAGTATTGCAGCAACAGGATTAAGTACAGTAGCAAATGCAAGTACAGATACTGCTAATTGTGGTGCAAGTTCATTTAACTTATCTGTGACAGGTGATGCAACTGAATACTTCTGGTATGATAACCAAAATGGTGGTGGTTATATCAATTCTGGTGCAACATTTACTACTCCTGTATTGAGTGATACAACTACATATTGGGTAGAAGGTAGAAATCCTTTCTATACCTCTATTGGTCGTCCAGATACAGTAGGTGGTGCTGGTGCATACTATGATTACTTCCCTGATGGATTGAAATTCGATGCTATTTTTGACTTTACAATGGAAGATTTGACTGTTTATCCAAGATTGATAAATGGTGCAACATCTGCGGATATTGTGATTAATATCAAAGATGCAGCAGGTAATGTAATGAAAAGCATTACTACTACTTTCTGGGGAAGTGTTGGAGATACAACTATTCCTATTAACGTAGATTTCCCTAGAGGAAATGGTTATACGATTGACGCAGATAGTACGACGACTAATGCAGTAGAGATGTGGAGAAATGGTTTCGGTAGTACGAACTATTCTACACTTGGCGAACCGGGAGCAGTTAATATGCCTGGGCCATTGAATAATTTAGGAGGATATTATTACTTCTTCTATGATATTAATATCAACTACTTAGGTTGTCCTTCTCCTAGAATTCCTGTTCAAGTGAATGTTGGACCTAATGATATCGTTCTTGACTCATCAATGGTCATGACTGATGCTGGAGGAACTACAGGTACAGCTACGGTAATTGCTACTGGCGGCTCTGGTGGTTATACTTATGCTTGGAATACTACTCCTGTTCAAAATACATCTACAGCTACTGGTTTGGCAGATGGTCAATACATGGTAACTGTAACAGATGCGGCGGGTTGTCAAGCAGTAGCTACTGTTTCAGTATTCACAGTAGGAACAGAGAACATCAACGGATTAGAGAAATTCAACATCTTCCCGAACCCGACTCAGGGATTATTCACGGTAGATTTAGAATTAGAAGAAGCGGCTGATGTACAAGTCGAAGTATTCAATTCTATTGGTCAAGTCGTTTATAGCAGTGATGAAGAACATTTAGCTGCTAAACAATACGCATTTGACTTCGTGGACAAACCCGCAGGTGTTTACCAAGTACGTATTCGAGTAAATGATCAATTTGCAACCAAAACTATAGTGGTTTCTGGTTTGTAGAATGAATGATTTCTTAGATATATTTTTAGTTAGAAAAAGCTACTCTCGTATTTTCGAGGGTAGCTTTTTTGCATATTAGTGTTATTCCACCTAAACTGATAGAATATTTTTTAGAAAGATTAGATAAGTTAGTATTATTGAATGTTTAAAATTTATGTGTCTTTGACATTTTTTGCAAATAATCAAAAAGAAATAAAGCCTGTCGGCAGACAGGCAGGCAAAGCGCTTCCTATTAGTCGCTTTTGTGCCCTACTTTTGTTCTGATGCAAAAACTGTCAACGACCCAAATTCAAAATCAAAACCTATTTTATGAAAAAAATATTTTTACCGTTATTAATAACCTGTTTCGCGGTAGTAGCGAATGCGCAAAACACTGAGGAAGATACCATTATCAATGTGATTAAAACAATGTTTGATGGAATGAGAGCTGGTGATAGCGCTATGGTCAGTAGTGTTTTTTCTGAAAATATTCAGAACTATACTGTTTTTAAGACGAAAAAAGGAGAACATCGAATGGTGAAAGATGAGCCTCAAAAGTTCTTAGATGCCGTAGGAACGCCACATCCTAAAGTTTGGGATGAAAGAATTTGGAGTTATGATGTCAAAATTGATGGATTATTGGCTTCTGTTTGGACGGAGTATTCCTTTTATTTAGGTGATAAATTTAGCCATTGTGGAGTAAATGTATTCCAGTTATTCAAAACGAAAGAAGGTTGGGAAATTGTCAATATTACAGACACGAGAAGAAGAAGTAGCTGTAATGAGACGATTATCAATCAATTTTTAGATGATTGGCACAATGCAGCGGCTACGGCTGATGAAGATGTGTTTTTTGGCTCCATGACTAAAGATGGAATTTATATTGGTACGGATGCTTCTGAACGTTGGCTAAGGGATGAGTTAAAAGATTGGTCGAGTAAATATTTCGACAAAGAAAGTGCTTGGACATTTATACCAGAAGAAAGGCATTTAGACTTTTCGGAAGATGGAAAGACAGTCTGGTTTGATGAGCTTTTAGATACATGGATGGGGAAGGCAAGAGGTTCTGGCGTGCTTGTAATGACAGAAGACGGTTGGAAAATCAAACATTATCATTTAGCTATCGCTGTTCCTAATGAAGTAGTGAATGATTATTTGAAAATATTAGAAGAAAGAAAAGAAGGCAAGGAAAAAGATAAAGAATAGTAGAATTTTGAATGCTCGATAAATGCTGATTAAGGGTATTTATCGAGTGTTTTTTAGTAAAAAAGAAGCAAGAGAATTACTTAGTAACGGAGAAAAAATAAGTTCGTTATTTGACGAGCTATTTTTGATTGACTACGAGTTGAAAAAAACGTGGTGTAGCGGGCTACACGCAGTTTTTTTCAAGGAAGTAGTCGATTAAAAATAGCCGTTCAAATGCGGAAGTTATTTTTTGGACGTTACTTACTTCCGCCCAACCTGTAACACCAAATTTCAATTGATAAACTTAGAGTTTTAATGTAGAATTAGGAGTATTATTTTTCTCCAACTCTGGAAATGGAAACTTCAACTGTCCAAAAAAGTTTTCCTCTTCATCGTGACTCAAGTTAGAAATACTCAAGCCCAGTAAACGAATTCTAATATTTTCTTCCATATTTTCATATAAAAGCGACTTACCTAGTGTGAAAATATCATTATAACTTAGTAAATCTTTATTGATTGTACGGCTTCGAGTAGCTATTTCAAAATTAGCGTATTTTATTTTGAGCGTTAAAGTTCGGCCAGAGCGTTGATTTTTTTCAACATGAGAAAAAAGCTTTTCAGCCAGAGCAGCGACTTTAGCTTCCATTTCTTTGATATCCGTGATATCTTCAAAAAAGGTGCGTTCTACACCAATAGATTTACGAATTCGGTTAGGATTAACGCGACGATTATCAATACCTCTTACGATATTGTAATAAAACTTACCTGCTTTGCCGAAGCGTTGAAGGAGTTCGATTTGTGAATGATTTTTTAAATCTTTACCTGTATGAATACCTAATTTGTGCATCTTTTCGGCAGTGACTTTTCCAATACCATGAAACTTTTCGATTTTTAAGGCTTCTAAAAAAGGAATGACTTCATCAGGTAAAATGATTTTAATCCCGTTTGGTTTATTAATATCAGAAGCTACTTTTGCAATAAATTTATTGACCGAAACACCAGCGGATGCCGTTAATTGTGTTTGTTCAAAAATCTCTTTTCGGATTTGTTGAGCTATAAAAATAGCAGATTTTAAGCCTTTTTTATTCTCTGTTACATCCAAAAAGGCTTCGTCCAACGAAAGCGGTTCAACCAAATCAGTATATTGAAAAAATATATCTCGAATTTGCTGGGAAACTTGCCGATACACATCAAATCGAGAACGAGTAAAAATCAAATGTGGACATTTGCGCAAAGCTAATGAACTAGGCATAGCTGAACGAACACCATACCTTCGGGCTTCATAACTAGCCGAAGCGACGACACCACGCTTAATACCTCCTACGACTAGAGGTTTTCCACGAAACTCAGGGTTATCGCGTTGCTCCACTGAAGCGTAAAAAGCGTCCATATCAATATGTATGATTTTTTTTTCCAAATGTTGATTTTCGTTTTATAAAAATCTCAAAACCTCATCCAAGTTAATTCTAGGTAACGCCCAAAAAATAACTTCCGCATTTGAACGGCTATTTTTAATAGACTACTTCCTTGAAAAAAAACTGCGTGTAGCCCGCTACATCACGCTTTTTTCAACTAGTATTCTATCAAAAATAGCTCAAATAACGAACTTATTTTTCCTCCGTTACTAAAGCTTTTTATATAAATCAGGTCTTCGCTTCTTTGTTCTTTCTAAAGCTTGCTCATATCTCCAGTCTTCAATGGCTTTTGCATGACCTGATAATAAAACATCTGGTACTTTCATTCCACGAAAATCACTTGGACGAGTATAAACAGGAGGTGCTAATAAATTATCTTGATGAGAATCAAATAGGGCAGAGGTTTCATCATTCAGTACTCCGGGAAGTAACCGCCCAATAGAATCAACAATCACTGCTGCCGCCAATTCGCCGCCAGATAAGACATAATCACCTATTGAAATCTCACGAGTGATGTATTTA
>CBDICS010000056.1:0-70764 GCA_965277415.1 Saprospiraceae bacterium | reverse complement strand
CTATAACTGATGAAAAAATTATAGTATCTGGCCAAGTTGGAGTTATGGAAGCACAGTTAAACTCATTAGATAAAGCAACAAGTTATTTTACCAAAGCTTATGTGATTGATTCAAATGAAAATGTTATATATGGAGAGGAGGTTAGTTTTACTACCTTAGATAGATATCAAATTATATCTACAACTAAGTTTATTTATAAATATGCCTATCACCATCCTGAAGATAATATTTTATTCTTCCTTTTAGGAGAAGATACTGAAAGCTATACATCCACAAATCTTATATCGTACAATTATGAGCTTGATAGTGTATTAGCAATCCGAAATATCGGAGATTATAACTTTTCTTCATTTATGCCTTCTCATTCTGTTGGGACACATAATGGACAATCAGAAATTTATATCATTAATAATGATGTCGTTAGAATCTTGGATGGCAGAAATCTGAACGATATCGCTTCTATCCAAATCCCTAATACATTAAATGTATCTAACGTGGAACTGTTGGATAATTATTTATTTATCGGTGCTTCAGGAGGTATGGATAATAATGTAAGGATATATAACAGAAATACGTTGGAATTTATTTCACAATCAGAATATTCAGCTAATTTTAGGCTCCTTTCTCCATATTTTGATTCTGCTCAAAATAAATATATTTGTATCAGCTTTCCCAGGTTATCTAACCAATCAAACTATATAATAGATGAATTTGATTCTGAAGGGATTTTTTCATCAGGCTCTTTTCTCAACTATAATAATTGCTCGTCTTCTTCATTCATTCGTAGTAATGAAAATTTGAATTATTTCTTAAAGGGGAGAACGGGGTGTAAGTATTCTAAAGAAAATTTTGAACTGGAAGCAGATATACTAAGCCCTAATAATAGTTCTATCGATTATAGAATAAATTCAGATGGACAATACATATATACCATCGCTAGGGATAATAAAATAAATAAATATAGTTCAAGCAATTTTGAGTTAATTGAAACAATAACTACGAATGAAAAGGGTGTTAATATTTTTATTGATGATGAAAAACTGCTTTTAATTGACTATGAACAAATTTTATCCATTGGAGAGAATAAAAATATAACTGTATCATTCTATGAGTTTTAGAAAACAAGTTATATTAATTAATCACAAGAAATAAAATGCATATAATAATTAAGGCCGAAAGCCGCCTGTAAGGTAAGATTTTGACCTTAATGTTGAACGAAATTGGCCACCAAGGATTTATTGCCAACTATGGGGATTGAATAAAAAGAATAAATACTTACTAGGAGCTGCAGAGAATGATATAGAACAGGTACAATTAAAGAGAGAATTATACAGGAATCCGCCAATCGATAATAGAACATCCCATTGAGACAATAAAACGACAATGGGGCTATGATTATATACTGACGTTGAATTAATTTAAAAACTTTCATGTAAAATTTAAAATAATCGAATTCCACAAATAATGAATAAGAAATTCATTCCCTCAAGAAGACATTTTTTTAAACATTTAGGAGTTGCCACTAGCACTCTTGCACTTCCAATTCCCTTTTATTCCAGTTGCAAAACAAATAAGATTATATCCAAAGAATCTTCTCCTTTAGTATTTGGTATAATGGCAGATGTTCATGCAGACTTGATACCTGACAAAATGGAAAGGTTGGAAAAATTTATTAACAAAGCAATTTCTAAGGATGTGGATTTTATTGTTCAATTAGGAGATTTTTGTTTCCCAAAAAAAGAAAATTTAGATTTTCTGAATTTATGGAATAAGTTTAAAAAGCATAAATATCATCTGCTAGGAAATCATGATATGGATGTTTCCTCTAAAAAAGAAACAATGAGCTTTTGGGGAATGCAGGAAGAATACTATTCTTTTGACGAAAAGGATATTCACTTTGTCGTTTTAGATCCAAATTATTTGTACTATGATAATCAATATAAAGCGTATGATACGGCCAACTTTTACGTCAATGATAATTGGAGAACTTATATTCCGCCAGAACAAATTGAATGGCTTATTAATGATCTTCGTAACACTAAATTGCATACTATAATTCTTTCTCATCAGAGTTTGATTAATCCAACTGGAGTCCTATCAATGGTTAGGTGAAAAATACAGCAATAAAACAAGATATCCAGCTAAGCTTTATGAAAAATATCAACATTTAGATAAATTAGGTAGCTATAAAGATTCTTTATTTGCATTTATGGAAATCGATATTCAGCATAGCCAAATAAAAATTGAAGGTGTTCAAAGTGAATGGATTGCTCCTTCCCCAGATGAATTAAATATTCCTAAGCAAGTTTACGGAATGCAATATTCTGCTAAAATTTCAGACAGAGTTTTTAATTTAGAGTAGTGAATAATTTTCAGAAAGTAAATAACAATTTTAAAGGTTGATCACAATAAATAAGCTTCAAAGTCACCCACAAAGCAAGACTTTGACCAAATTGCCGAACCGAACCAAACCAATCACCAAGAATTTTATTCTGTTTGCGCATTAGGAAAAAGGATTTATAAATGCATAACTTTATTGTATATTAAGAGCCGTATGATGGGAGACAATCACCTACTGTTCTGTGAGAGCTTTGGGTGAAATTCCCTAAGCTTATTGGACAAAAGAAAAGAAAATGCAAGAAAAAGAAAAACCAAGACTTTCGAGATTGACTGCAATTCTTACTCAACTACAATCAAAAAGGATTATTACTGCCAGTCAATTAGCTGAAAGGCATGATGTAAGTATAAGAACGATTTATCGAGATATTCGAACCCTCGAAAAATCAGGAATACCGATTATAACCGAGGAAGGCAAAGGATATTCTATTATAGAAGGCTATCATCTTCCGCCTGTTCGGTTTACAGAAGAAGAAGCAAATGCCTTAATTACAGCAGAACAATTGATTATAAAAAATAAAGACCAATCATTCAGCAATAATGTTTCGAGCGCAATAGAAAAGATAAAAGCCATTTTAAAATACACTCAAAAAGGAAATGCAGATTTGTTGGCAGATAGGATTTATTTTGGAGGGAATGATGATTTGGAAAAAACGAGCAACAATTTAATGCAGATCCAATCATCAATTACTCGTTACCAAGTTTTAAAGATTGATTACTTTTCTTCAGAGAATAAACGAACTACTCGTAATATAGAGCCTTTTGGGGTGTACAGCATCAATGGGAATTTTTTATTGATTGCTTTTTGCAGAATGAGAAGTGATTTCAGAAATTTTAGAATTGACTATATTGAAAGTCTCGTTCCATTAGACGAAACATTTAGGCCTCACGATATGACAATGCAACGATATTTTGAAGATTACATAAAAAACTAAAAGACCCCTGACATACCTCTGTCACAAGTACATTGTATGTTTGAACTTTATTAATTTTAAATCTATCAAAATGGAAATTATCAAAATCGTTATTCTGTCCTTATCAGCTCTTTTATTGTTCTTTGTAAGTATAAGTAGGTTAAGTAATCCTATAAATGCCTATCTAAAAAATTCTGGAATTAAGCTTGAAAACGAAATAAACTTGTTAAACGAGATGAGAGGAGTAAGTGCTTTAATGCTTAGTGGAGGGCTGATAGCTGGATTAGGTATATTCATTCCAAGTTTAACCTATACTTCATTTGTAGTTGGAGGACTAATTTTTCTTGGTTTTTTAATGGGCAGATTGATAAGCATAGCTGTTGACGGGAAGCCGAATAAACAAATAACTCAGGGGATTGTATTTGAGCTTGTTTTAGGTATAGCAAATATTTTTGGTTTGATGAACACAATGGTTTAAGAATTGTAATTAATCAAAAACTGCATGTAGATAGTAAGAAGAGTTATAGTCTATAGCAAAAATGCAATTAGAACTATTGAAAAGAAATTATAGATAGGATAAGTAATAGAACTCAAAATTGATTATTTTTGTTTATAAAGAAGCGAAGTAGCACAAGTATAAATAATTGATAATGAGTAGTTTAAAAGGAAAATATATAAACCCTCTAACTGATTTTGGCTTCAAAAAGCTATTTGGTACAGAACCTAACAAGTTACTGCTAATTGATTTTCTTAATCAAATCCTGCCTGAGAAGCATAAAATTAAAGATCTCAACTACTCAAGAAATGAACAATTTGGTCAAAATGATCTGGATCGAAGAGCAATCTTTGATTTGTATTGTATTGGTGAATCCGGAGAGAGATTTATCGTTGAAATACAAAAAGCAAAACAGAACTACTTCAAAGACAGAAGTATTTATTACTCATCGTTTCCAATCCAAGAACAAGCAAAGAAAGGAGATTGGGATTTCAGGTTAGAACCAGTTTATACTGTAGGGATTTTAGATTTTATCTTTGATGATCATAAAAATGAAGAAGAATTATTGCATATTATTGAACTCAAAAATCAAAGAGGTGACGTCTTTTATGATAAACTGAAATTTATTTATATTGAATTACCAAAATTTAAAAAGAAAGAATCAGAATTAAAAGATCATTTCGACAAATGGCTTTATGTCTTTAAGCATCTATCAGAATTACAAGATAGACCCAAAGCATTACAAGAAAAGGTGTTTTCAAAATTGTTTGATGCAGCAGAAATTGCGAATTTCACTAAAGAAGAAAAAGTTGCTTATGAAGAAAGTTTAAAATATTATAGAGACATCAAAAATGTAGTTGATACTTCTAGAGAAGAAGGTATAGCGGAA
The DNA here is from genome assembly GCA_965277415.1 of Saprospiraceae bacterium. Classification (GTDB taxonomy): domain Bacteria; phylum Bacteroidota; class Bacteroidia; order Chitinophagales; family Saprospiraceae; genus JAHDHW01. The sequence continues at coordinate 66,068 of CBDICS010000056.1, read as the reverse complement.
GGAATTGAACAAGGGATTGAACAAGGAATCGAACAAGGGATTGAACAAGGAATTGATAAAAGAAATACGGAAATAGCTAAGTCACTTATTGAAAAAGGAATGGATAATGATGAGATTGCTGAAATTACTGGTTTAACTGAAATTGAACTTCAAAATCTTAGAAAATAATCCGACATAAAATAGTTTATGAGTCCAAATTTTCTCTTAACCGTGTTCATTGGATTGTTAGCACTGAACTTACAAGCTCAGAGACCATTAAACACAGAATCAGTATATGATGCGAAAAAAAGAATTGTACAACAGCTAAATGCCAATAATACCCATTGTACCTGGAATTTTGCTCTATATAAAGAAAAAAAAATAGACGGAAAAACAGGCTTGTATACCCATGATGGAAAAGAGGTTATCCCTCCACAATTCAAGGAAATACTTGGGCCTCCCTATTCATGGTTTGTTCCAGTAAAAAAAATGGACTCGGATAAGTATTCTCTTTTTAATCTAGCTGGGCATCAATTGGCCGAGTCAGCCTATTATTCAGTCGTTCGTATTCCCAATAGTGCTTGTGCAATTAATGCTATCGACGAAACGGATGCTGCATGCATGCAGGACGCCTATATATTTTCACTCAATTATTTGTGCTCTTATTATCTCGTTATGGACTCCACTAGTCAGAAAGGGCTATTAAATTCAGATCATGAAATTTTACTTCCTTTTGAATTCTCAAAGATTTCGCATGCTGGAGGCAGTAGGTTTATAACTTCAGGAGACAAAAAGACGAACTCTTATGATTTAGTCGATGTGGAGACTCAAAAAACGCTCTTGGAAAATGTAGAAGACATCAAGGTCTTTTTTATCAATAAATCAAAGCCTATTTACATGGGTAGAAGCACCTATCAGGATAGAGCACCTTATTATGCGGTAAAAGATAGTGGAAAATGGCAGTTATTGAACCCTGATTTGTCAGCGGTGCTCCCTAAAGTCTACGATGAAATAAACCTAAAGGATACTTTTGCCATTGCAAGGATAAATCAATTATACGACCTATATTCCTATAATGGAGACTTGTTAGTCTCAGAATCTCCACAGCCTATTACCAATGTAATCAGTAGTCCGAAAGACTTTGTTTATGTAACTGAAACGGTTCAAAATTATACCTATCATTATACTTTATTTAATAGTAATCAAGTTGAATTATTATCTTGGGAAAATGGGGAATTTCTAACCAATCGGAGAGAAATTATTGCCTATGCCAGAATCGTTGTCAATGAACTTCCTGGAAAAAATGTTTTAGCCTTTATATCATTTGATGGGACAAAAGGTATATTCCTATTTAAGGATTTAAGTTATAAAATCATTGAAAGGGAGTAATAGCGACTGGATATACTACAAGGCAAGATTTTGACCTAAATATAAATCTTAATTGACCACGAGAAATTGAACAAGGCCAAAAGTCTTGCGCTATATTCTAAAAAATAATTCTTCTATCCATTAGTCCTTATTAGTAGCTTTGTATTTTTTGGGATTCATAAGATAACTGACTCCAATATCAATGTTTAGATTAATATATCGTTGTGCCAGTGAATAATCATCATTGGTAATGGCGTTTATTGGTATTTGGACTTTTGAAGCTAGAAACCATTGCGTCCTTTCGTTTATTGGGCGATAATATTGAGTTGCAATCCAAAAACCTAGACCTGTTTTCTTCTTGAAGATTTGATCATATGCACCAGCGTCTTTTCCATTTCTTAAATCTACAATGCTTAAATTAGGTAATAGAAAAGTACCTTTGAATTCATGGAAAAGATTGAAGTTGAACCCGCCAATTATTTTATAGCTGTGTTTTTTAGTCCTCCATGCTCTTCCGATACCGATGGGGAAGTTTATAAAAGTATGACTATTATAAGTTCTGTTTGTTCTTGTTATCGTCGTCGTCCTGGTTTTAAATCCAGATTCAGAATTAATTATTTGGCCTAAAGCATTTTCAGTAACGGATATTGTACTCCAAACCTGTTCTGTATCTTCACTAATTGATTTCAATTGGAATCGTTCATTGATTCGTTGGTATTCTAAGCCAGAAAAAAAGATAAAGCCTCTTCTGTTTTGCAATTGGAAATTCCAATTAATCTCAAATGCTTCTAATTGTTTTTCAGATTTCTTCCTGTCTTGTTTATAGTTATAGTTTTCATTAAATCCGTTTTTACTTGATAAAATTTTAATGGGTAGGATATAACCTGTGCTAAAGTTAGTATAGAGCTGCCAGTGATTTTTAAGTGGTTTTGTAAGTTTTTTCTTTGCTTTCTTCTTTTTATCTAAGGAAAGTTCAAGACTTGGCTCTGCTTGATTTATTGGGATATTTAATAAATTCAATTTAGTTTTAATCAAAGGTACTGCGGTCAATTGATTATCGCTTATTGTCTTTTCTTCAATGTTTAAGGCACTTTTAAAAGAGCTGTGATTTTGTGGGACTTCAACTAGGGGAGAAGTAAGAAGCGCATCATTTTTAGGATTGATGACTTTAGGTAAGTCAGGCACATTATTATTTGATACGACTGCTTCTTTTTTTATATCGATTTCTTTCTTATTGTTGCTTTGATCCATTTCAATTATTGAAGGAGAAAGATCATTTGAAACGGTATCATTTGTACTTGGCGAAATTGATACAGGCGTAAATAGATTAGAAAGAAATAAACTAATTCCTATGCCTCCTAAAAGAAACCAGATAAAAAAGAATCGCCGCTTTTTCTTTTTCTTTAGATGAGGTTCAATATTGTCCCAAATCTCATCGTGATTAAGATCAGAGGTATATGTTTCGAAGGACGATTTAATGTCTTTTTCAAATTTATTATTATACTTCATTTTTTTACGATCTCTTGTTTTTTAATAAGCTGCTGCATTGCCAATCTGGCACGTACGAGAAATGTCCTAGAACTACTTTCTTTTATATTTAAAAAAGAAGCAATCTCTTTGTGAGAATAACCATCTATGACAGCTAGGTTAAATACATTTCGTTGATTTTCAGGGAGCAATTTTAATAGTCTTAATATTTCATCTACGGATAGCTGACTATAAATAATAGGTCTGGAAGGTCTTAGGTTTTCATTTTCAATAATATTTTCAATGAAGTTTTTCTTTTTTCTTTTTTTTGCAAGTGCTGTATTGATTGCTATGCGACGACACCAACTTTTAAAAGAATGCACTTCATCAGATTTGCATTGTTCGATATTATTAAAAATTAAGATCAAGGACTCCTGTAAAATATCTTTAGCGTCTTCATGATTATTTGAATACCTTTTACAAGTTGGGAAGAGGAAAGGCGAGAGATAATTGACCATCTCTCTTTGAGCCTTTCGATCCAAGTTTTTACAACTTTTAATTAAATTATTAATCATATACAAAACTGAACTAAAATATATGCAAAAAGAACTATTGTTTATCGAATAGATTTTTAGTGCTTGTTTAGATTTTCTTTTAGACAAGCTCTAAATCATACCATTATGGTGCTTTCCTGACTCGAAAACTTGCATCTACTGTATGTACCATACTATTGATATCTAAAGCTGTACCTGTAAAATTACCTTCTATATATTCACCATCGTCTCCAGTGATTTCTAGATTAATGTCTGGACTAGATGTCGTCAGTATTTGAAAATTTGGAAGTGGCGTATCGTTTTCAACATTGAAAAATACATTCGCACTATATTGTCCTACTCCAGTATAATCTCGTAAATCTAATATAAATTTTCCAGCACCACTCAAACCCTCTAGTACCATCCAATTGCTTGTTGTGTTTGGTTTTAAATAAAACTGCGTAGGTGCCGTCCAATATTCATCTGTGCCATCTACTGTGAGATTGAAAAAATCATCTAATGGTTCACATGTTACTTGAGATCCAAGATCAAGATCAGCAAAAGTACTATGTTCTGTAAGTAGAGATGATTCAGCTGCATTAGCATTATATGCTGTGATTTCAAGCAATGGAAATTCAAGGCATTTTAAGCCCATATCAATATCGAAGATGCCATTACTAAAAGGATAAATTCTGATTTTTCCTGGATATCGAATTGCTATGTGCCCAGCAGCATCGGCCATCGCACAATCTTGAACTGTACCTGTCAAATTAATTATAAATTCTTCTACTGTTTCCTCTAGATAAATGATTCCCAAATCAAAATCTTGTGAATATGGACCAATGTCATCCGTATAAACAATATTGTCACAATGATCAGTAACGGTTATTCTAAGTAATGCAGCCTGAGGAACTGAACCGCAAAAATAACCCAGCGAATCTGTATATCCCCAGTAAATAAAATTGTCTGTTAGATCTTCTACAGTCACTTTTAAGTAAGCACTAAAAGTTGAATCGCTATTGAAAAATTGACCAGATAGACAAATTGCTGGAAGTTGAATATCGCAATTCCAATACCCTGTTTTTTTAATAGTGCAAACATACTTCCCGCCTTCTTTATTACAAGCACCACTTAATACCCATTGCTCCTCATCAAGATCGAAATACCATAATGGAATTTCATCTGGCGCATCATTGAGCAATTCATCTGGAATTGGAATTTCTACTGTTATTGCTCTTCCTTCTTTGATATCTAGAGGCGCTCCATTTGGAGCTTCGAGCTCTAAAGCAAGCATTCCAAATGAAGCAAGTACCAATGGATCGCCATTTTCATCTTTCGCTGTTAGGGCACCTGGCATGATGCCACCAAGGTTTTCATCAGTTGGGTCTAACCATTTAGGAAATACATTTGCCGTTCCAGTATAAGCAGTTCCATTTGATGTGACAAGACTTCCCGAGGGGATTTCTATATTTAATCCATCATTACTTGTAAATGCTGCTGCTGTTGATGCATCAATAGAAATAGCATTAGGTTTTTCAATCATTCGGATCTCTATAAATGAACTACCTTCTGCAGTAAAATTGGAATGGCTTATTCCATCAAAATAAGCCTGATTTTGGGCCTTAATGATTCCACCTGATTTTTTCACCTCTATATTTTTTAAATGAAAAAAGCCATCAGCATCGGTTTGTGTACTTGAATTTTCTATAGAGACAATTGAAAAGGGCACAGCAAGTCCAGTTTCATTGACAACTTTTCCTCGAATGCTACTTTCAATAAGCACAATGGGAGGGTCTTCATTTACTTCAACTAGGACTTCCGCAATATCTTTTCGACAGGATATGAAAACAAGAAGCGGTAAAATTATTATTAGAGTATATTTTTTCATTGCATTTCTTTTTAGTGAGTTTATAAAACCCGAAAATTATAGCATCCACAACATGTCAATAAATGTATACAACTCTAAGATGTTTATTAATTCAAATACGCTACAGCAAAATGATTTTATTTTTAGATTTTTTTGAAAATGGTAGTACATGTAAAGTTTTCGCCACTAAGGTACAAAGACACAAAGGTATAAAGCAGGATGTATCTTTGTGCCTTAGCGTCTTAGTGGCAAAAGAATTGCTACAGATTGAAACAAGTATGCTTTAAATGACTTCAAAAAAAATCAAAAAAAAAGCGGCAAAATTAATTTGCCGCCTACTATATTAGTAATTGTTTAAATTCACTCTGACCACTCTGACCACTCTGACTACCTAACCAAAGTCACATCTCCTTTATACAAAAGGACTTCTCCATCAATGAATTCAATTTCAGCTAAGTAAACAAAAACTGCGGGGTTCACTATCTCTCCTCTGAAATTTCCATCCCAACCATTTATCGGATTATTAGGCTGAAAGTTAAATTGTTCAAATAAGAGTTCACCCCAACGATTGAATACCATAAACTTGTTGACTTTAACAATATGTTCCTGATTACCAAAAATCATGAAGACATCATTTTGACTATCTCCATCTGGGGTAAATACATTCGGAATATATACATTCTTTTGTCTGTCTATATTAACTGAGATATCATCTTCATCTGTACAACCATTTATATCAATCACAGTAGCAGTAAGTACTTGACTATAGAAAGAACTAAATCCAACTTCCAGACAATCCGGATCACCACAATCAATTAAATCAGCAGGTGTCCAAATAATCGTATCAAGATTTTCGAGTGGAATATTAATAGTAGCCTGAACAGTTGCACTATCGCCCATTATTAGTTCGAGGTTTGTTCCAAGGTTAATTTCTGTATCAATAGGTTGGATAATATTAATTGTAGTATCCCATTCACAGCCATTGGCATCCTGAATCATAAGGTCATAACTACCAGGAGTAAGTTGTGTATAAAAACCTGTTGTTACGAAGGCTTCATCATTAATAGAAAATACATATGGTGCCATACCACCAATAACTTCAGGGACAGAAATACTTCCATCATCATCACCAAAACAATCTGGATTATTGATCAGGAAGACAGCACTATTGGGTACATCCATATTCTCAGATACGATTATACTTGTTGTATCAACACAACCATTGTTTGTATCCTGGATAGCTAAGAAATAAGTACCCGTTGATTGGACATCAATATTATTATTACCGGAAGCAAGTTCATTACCATTTTGATCGATCCAGCTATAAATAAAGTTGTTGCCACTGGAAGAACCAGAGCCATCTAAGCTAACTTCATTTATTGTACAGTCCAGTTGATCAGGTTGCATAATAATAGCATTTGGAGGTGTTGTATTTAGATCAACAAATACGGTGTCAAAACTTTCACAACCATTGGAGTTATCTATTACAGATATAATATACATTCCACTCTGATTAACTGCTGTGATTGCCTCAGTTGGAATTCCTGAAACATTTGGACCAGTCCAATTATAAATGATTTCTGGTCCAGTTTGAGATCCACTTCCATCAAGCGTAACTTCTGGAGTATAACAATCTATGATTTGTGGTAGTCCTGCTTCAGCAGAAGGAAACTCAATGTCTTGGAAAACTTCAATTGTTTCTGATCCGGTACAACCTGTTTGATTATCTGTTACAACCAAGGTGTACATACCTGGTAAGTCAATACCATCTATCGAAGAACCAATTCCAATAGATACATTATTATTCAACCATTCAAATGAAACATCTACATTACTAGAATTTCCGATGATTGCTATAGATTCATTATTACAATCAAGGTTAAGAGGCAATTCAATTACAAGCTCTGGCGCAAGATTATTATTTATAACCGTAACAGAGTCTGGTGAAGAAACACATCCATTATCTGTATTCGTAATTGTTAAAATATAAAGGCCTGCTAAGTCTACGACAGGATTAATTTCATTCATATTATCCATTGTAATAGAAGGTCCTTGCCATTCAACTTCAAAGCCTGTACCGATATCTCCACCTGCTTGTAGTGTGATCTCCGTATCGTCACAAGTGAGTTGATTATCATTTCCAGCAAATGCACTCGGAGTATCAGCACTTTCAGTAACTTCTACCTGATCTGAAGCACTACATCCAGTCTGGAGGTTAGTGATCGTTAATGTATACATTCCAGGAAGGTCGACAGTCGGTGCGATCGTGTTTTCATTTCCATCTACTACAACTCCTCCTGTCCATTGGATTTCGAAATTTGGTCCCATAGAAGAACCCATAGCATCAAGGCTAAGACTAGGATTAGCACAATCTAACTCTATAGAGGCTCCTGCTATTACGATTGGCAATTCATTTATAATTACCTCAACTTGTTCGCTATCACCAGGACATGCCCCAAAAGAAGAAATAGTATATTCGAATACATAAGTTCCACTTGTCTGACCTGACATATCAAAGGTTGCATTGCCAGCATTAAATGCTCCATTTTGAGAAGGAATATTTGAAACTTCTGTCCATATTCCATTAGGATCTTGATTGACCAATAGATCTCCTAATGAAACCATCTCAATCTCATCAGCACAAAAATCTGGAGGTAAGATGGCCGTTCCAGCAGATGGCGGGGTATTTTCAATGACTGAAATGGTCGTTTCACCAGTACAACCAGTAGCATCGGAAACAGTAAGACCATAATCCTGAGCAATAGAAACTTCAAGGGTCTGGCCGAAAGAACCATCTGACCATTCATAAGTTTCAAACCCAGCTCCAGCACTTAGTTCAGTAGTTCCTCCAGTACAGAAAGCAGGAAGACCTGAAATGACCGGATTGAGGGAAGTACTTTCAGTGATATTTACTGAAGCTGTACCTGCACAAGCATTTTGATCAATCACATCAACCGTATAAATACCCGGTGTATTGACTTCAATGGTTTGTGTTATTTCACCTGTGGACCATACAAAAGAGTCGTAGTTTCCAGCATCTAATGTTGAAAAACTTCCAGTACAAAAAGTGCTTGATCCGGCAATAATTGGCTCAGGATTTTGGAAAGTAGCAACCGTAACATTTGTAGTTCCACTACAACCATCTGTATCTGTTACGGTTACGCTATAGTTTCCATCTTCAGTAACGCTAATGGATTGCGTCATTTCCCCTGTTGACCATTCATATGTACTAAATCCATTTCCTGCTTCAAGAATAGAATTATCACCTTCACAAAAATCAAGGTCTCCAAAGATCGCTGGCGTTAAAGAAGAATTTTCAATAACTTCCGTCTCTATTTCACCAGAACATCCTTCTGCTGAAGTGACGGTTACACTATAAAATGCACCATCTTCAACAGTAATGGATTGCGTCATTTCTCCGGTTGACCATTCATATGTGTTATACCCTGCACCTGCATCAAGTATTGCAGAATTACCAGAGCAAAAAGAGCTAGGACCTATTATTTGAGGCGTAGGATTAGGGTTTACTATAACATTGATTTGAGTTTCATCCACACAACCATTTGTATCTGTGACGGTTACTCCAAATGTTTCTGAAGTACTCACTTCAATGGTTTGTGTTATTTCACCATTTGACCATAAATAAGAATCGTATCCTCCTCCTGCATCCAATGTTGATGTTTCACCTTCACATAAAACATCAAGGCCTGTAATCTCTGCCAAAGGATTTTGATTAACTGCAAATGCGACTGAATTTTCTCCAGTACAACCTTGGGTATCAGATACGGTTACAGTATAATTATTATCTGTATCTACGGTTATTGTTTGAGTAATTTCACCTGTGGACCAGGTATAAGTGTCAAAGCCTGCTCCAGCATCCAAGATACTAGCTTCCCCATCACAGACAATTAAGTCGCCAAGGATTACAGGCTGCAAAGATTGGCTTTCAATAATATTTATTTGAGTGATGCCAATACAACCATTTGCATCAGTAACGGTTACTTCATAATCGCCAGCAATGGTAACTTCTAAAGTTTGATTTAGTGTTCCATTCGACCAAGTATAGGTTTCATAACCAGCTCCGGCATCAATTATTGTAGAATTTCCAATACAGAATGTAGAAGATCCAGAAATAGTAGGATCAGGGTTTTGATTTTCAATAAGTGTCGCGCTAGTTTCACCAGTACAGCCATTTGCATCTGTTACTGTCAGACCTATGCTTCCATCTAAGTTTATAGAAATACTTTGTTGATCAGAACCATTTGACCATTCATAATCAAAATTATCTGGTGCATTGAGCGTAGTTGAATTCCCTTCACAAAATTCCAAATCTCCAGTGATTTCTGGAATAGGTAATTGATTTTCAGCAACTGTAAATTGATCTTCACCAGTACATCCATTTATGTCTGTGACGATGACTGAATAAGTGCCACCACTTGTTATACCCAGAGTAGATAAACCACTTCCATCCGACCATTCGAATTGATCAAAACTTCCAGCATCTAATGTGACGGTTTCACCAACACAAAATGATTGATCTCCAGTAATAACAGGAGTAGGGTTGGGGTTTTCAATAACAACTACAGACGCTTCATTCGTACAATTATTTGCATCCGTAACAGTTACTGAATATGCTCCACCTAAAGTGACATCGATAGTTTGATTTAAAGATGCATTGGACCATTCATAATCGTCAAAGCCAGCACCAGCATCAAGTATTATATTAGCTCCGGTACAAATAGGCTCGTTTCCTAAAATACTTAGTGTCGGTAAATTATTTTCAATTATAGAAACGACGGTTTCTCCTGAACAACCATTTATATCTGTAACGATAACACTATAATCATCCGGCGAGTTAACAGTTATGGTTTGGGTAAAAGCTCCATTTGACCATTCATAAGTATCAAAGCCAGCACCAGCATCGAGGATAGTTGAAGACCCTATACAATATTCAAGATCACCTGAGATTACTGGGTTTAAAGAAGAACTTTCCTCTACATCTATAGTAGCTTCACCAGTACAGCCATTGCCATCCGTAACAATCACAGTATAAGTACCGCCAATAGAAACTTCAAATGTTTGTCCATTGGAACCATCTTGCCATTCATAAATATCGTATCCCGAACCAGCATCTATGATAGTTGAGAAACCTGTACAAAATGAAGTTGATCCTGCTATACTAGGATTGGGATTTGGGTTGGCAGTGATATTAATTTCATCCTCACCAGAACAGCCATTGGTATCAGTTACCGTCACACTATATGTTCCACTAGCAGTGACGTCGAGTGTTTGTCCATCAGATCCATCCGACCATTCATAGGTATCAAAAGAACCTGCATCTAATGTTGAAAAATCACCATCACAAAATTCGACTTGTCCCAATATTTGTGGAGTCAAATTAGAGTTTACAGTTATGTCAACTTGGTCTTCTGCGGTACACCCATTTGCATCTGTAACCGTTACGCTGACGATTCCTGAAGAAGCAACAGTAACGGTTTGGTTACCAGTATTGTCTGACCACTCATAAATATTATAACCAGTTCCTGCATCTAAAATACTAGCATCACCATCACAAAATTCAATTAGGCCAGTAATATCAGGTGGCGTGATTGTATTTTCAGTAACGATGAATTCAGTTTCACCAGTACATCCATTCGCATCTGTCACGGTTACAGAATAGGTATTTCCTGTCGTAATATCAATTGTTTGTGTAGAAGAGCCTTCCGACCAATCGTATTCATCATAGCCACTACCTGCATCCAGAGCGACTCCAGCCCCTTGACAAAATGCATCATCTCCTGTAATGGTAGGACTAGGGTTTTGATTTTCTGTGATTGTAAATTGAGTTTCCCCCGTACAACCATTTCCATCTGTTACGGTGACAATATAAGTTCCAGTAGCATCAATTGTTGTAACCTGTGTAGAAGAGCCATTAGACCATGCATACTCCGAGAAACCAGCTCCTGCATCTAAATCAGAAGTGCTATCTTCACAGAACGCGTCTTCTCCACTTATAGTAGGACTTGGATTATCATTGACTATCAAAGAGACCATGTCTTCTCCTGTACAGCCATTCACATCTGTTACAGTCACGCTATAATCTCCTGTAGCATCTACGAGAATAGTCTGATCCATTGTTCCATCAAACCACTCATATGTTAAGAAACCATCACCAGCATTAAGTAATGAAGCCTCTCCTTGGCATAAGCTTAAATCTCCTGTAATAACAGGTGTAAGCGCATTATTTTCTACTACGGTTACCATAGCTTCCCCGGTACATCCATTAGCGTCTGTAACAATTACAGTATAATCTCCAGGGTTAGAAACAGAAATAGTTTGTGTAAACATTCCATTTGACCATTCATACAAATCATAACCACCACCAGCATCTAAGGAGGTAGCATCTCCAGTACAAAATGAAGTAAGACCTGTGATACTTGGGACTGGATTAGGGTTTTGAGTTACAGAAAAAGAAGTCTCACCTGTACATCCATTGCCATCTGTTACGGTTACAGATATTAAACCAGTAGCATCAACTACAGTAGTTTGGCTCCCGTCTCCTGTAGACCATTCATATATTGCAAAACCACTTCCTGCATCTAAAATAGAATTGTTACCATCACAAAAAGTATTATCTCCAGTGATTATTGGTTGAGGGAGTGGATTGATTAGGACTTCAGTACTTTCCAAATTGGATAAACAGCCATCGACATTAACTTCAAGAATATATGTTCCTGGTTCTGTTACATCAGCTGGATTCTGATTTCCAGAAGTGTAATTATTTGGACCTGTCCAAGAATAGGTAATTATTGTGCCATTAGTGCTCGTACCTCCAATTAATGTAATATCATCTCCTTCGCAATATGGCCCTAAATTCTGAGCAATCGCATCGGGCGGTGCAGTAAAATCTACTTGTGTGAATGAAGATTCTGAAGGACAGCCATCAACGGTAACAATTAAAGTATAGATACCATCTACTGTGGCATTAGTTGGATTTTGACTGAAAGAAGAATAATTGTTTGGGCCTAACCATTCATAAGTTGTCACTGTACCACTAGCTGTAGTACTACCAAACAAATTGATACTTTGCCCGGCACAATAAGGCCCATCATTAAAAGCTAATGCATCTGGTGCCTGTGTAACTTCGACAATAGTAGGGGCCAATTCTGAAGGACAGCCATCAACAGTAACTTCAAGAATATAAGCGCCCGGTTCTGTGGCATTAGTTGGGTTTTGATCTCCAGATGTATAATTATTTGGCCCGATCCAAGAGTAAATAGCTACTCCTGGAGCATTTGTATTTCCAGATAATTGTATTGGTTCTCCTTCACAATAAGGCCCATCATTAAAAGCCAATGCGTCTGGTGAAGCCAAAACTTCAATATCTGAGGTTTGACTTGATTCGCAACCAAAAGAATTCATATAGGTATAGGTAACCTGAGTAAAACCAATAGGCATATTTTGAGGAAAAATAAATCCATCTGGCGTTACAAATACCCCAGTCCAAACACCTCCGGGAGGTGTAGCGGTCAGTTGGATAGCTATTTCACTATTACAAATCGGCCCTGGATCATTGATCATTATTATAGGATTAGGGTTGACCGCTACATTTGTAAATGCAAATGAATTACAGCCATTACCATCTGTAATCGTTACTGAATATAAACCAGCAAAATTTGCTAGAATAGATGATCCAGATTGATTTCCAAATGGTGTTGTCCATTCAAAGTTATAATTACCGTCTCCTCCTGTACCCGTAGCGACTAATTCAACAAAGCCGTCGTTCTCACAAAACTCTGGTGGATCTGGAGCAATAGAGACTTGAGGAGCTTCATTGACTGTAACAAAAGTTGAAACTGTTGTTGGGCAACCACTTGAAAAGGTATAGATTACTTCATGGCTACCAGGGCCAGAGAGACTCGGATCAAAAACGCCACCTGGAGCATTTGGACTCCAAGTACCACCAGGAGGACTAGCTGATAAAGTAAATGGAAAGTCTTCTCCACATAATGAGCTGACTGGATCTATAAGTGGTGCTGAACATAATCCATTGGTCACATCAACTATGGCTGTACATGTTTCTATTTGACCACCAGAAGTAGCTGTAATCGTTACAATATTAGGGCCTAGGTCATCACATCCAAAATCAGAAATATCTATTTCAAGCTCAATAGTAGCACAACCAGAAGAGGTAGTTGTAGCTATTTCCTCAGGAGTTACACTTGTCAAACAATTGGCATCCAATGCCTTACTAATATCATTACATTCTAAGGTAAATGAACCACCTGCTGAATCAAAAACATAACATCTAAAGTCTAAATAATGAACGCCATCATTATTACCAAATGGGCCATCATAACTACTATCATTGACATTAAAACGACCAATTTGTTCAAAGTTTACACCATCACCACTATTATGCCCAACAGTCGCTGCAAATCCTCCAAAAGGACCACCTCCAGAAGCTGTTCCTGTAGTCCATTCCATATCTCCATATCGAAACTGGATATTATTACCTACACCAATAATAGGAGCCGTTCCATCACTAATAATCACTTGAAAAGAGTTCAAAGGATTACACATCTGATTAAACCATCCAACATCTTCCCACGTAACAATCATATAATTTGGAAAAAGTCGATACCATGCCTGACCACAATCTTCATTTCGAGTATCTACATCTGCCCAAAATGGAGCAACCATCGGCGTTCCAAAAGGAAAACCATCTGGACTAAATTGGGCTACTGCTGAACCAAAAGATAAATTGCCATTTGTGTTAATATAACAATCGGTATAAGATGTGCCACAAAAGCTAAATGTAAAGCCTAAATTTTGAATTAATAATGAACCATCATCATTTCTTGGTACAGGAGTGTAAGTGGCAGGGTCAACAGGAATGTATGCATCAAAACAATCCTCTCGATCTCCGCCAATTTGATTTGTTTGAGTAGAAGAAGTGTTTAAGTTTTCAATATTTCCAAAACCAAGATCAATTAATTGATTTACATCAAGGCCAATTAAATCTGATTTTTGCAGAGGATCTTGTCCTTCAAATTGAAGTTGTTCAGCTTCTTTAACTTGGCTTTGAACTAGTAAAGGAATAATAAAAAAACAGAGGAGTAAAAATCTTCTCATCATTGAAGTTTTTGGTTAAAAAAAACAGTCAGAATGGTCGGAACTATAATCGCATTAAATTGGGATGCTGAATCTTAATTAAGGTTCAGATAAGGGAAGTCTATTTTTTAAAAAAAATCAGCAGGCTAATATATCGCTATTTTCCGATAAAACATAAGGAAAAATAGCAATATTGCTCTTGATCTGAATTATCATTTGGTATAGGCCAAAAATTGCAGAAAAATCAATAAAAAAAGTCTACATGAAGACTTTTGAAATGCTATTACCTAATTAGGGTAACATTACCTTTAAGAATAGTAGTTTGCCCATCAATTAACTGTACTTCGGCCCAATAAACAAATACAGCAGGACTCATCGGTGCGCCCTCTAAATTTCCATCCCATCCATAATCAGGGTCATTGGGTAAAAAGTCATGAGCTTCAAACATCTTTTCACCTAATCTATCATAAACAGAAAATTGATTGACCTTTCCTATGCCTTGGCCCCCGAATATCATAAAACGATCATTTTTATTATCACCATTTGGAGAAAAGATATTAGGAATAAAAACAAGTTTGTCTTTTTTTACATTGACTAATAATTCACTTTTAACAGAACAGCCAGTTTTATCTATCATGGTGGCAGAAATCACTAAATTATCTAAAGGATAAATATATACTTCTTTGCATATGCTAGATAGAGAATCAATACAAACCAATTGATCCATAGGTGACCAAATTATAGTATCAAGCTCACTTTCAAGAATATTAAATTGAATAGGAACAGTCGTGCTTTCTCCTAGTTGAAGATTAATTTCATTCCCTAAAATCAACTCCAATTTTGGTGGACTGTGAATGAAAACTGCTGTTTCCCAACTGCAATTTTCTTTATCTATAATACTAAGGGTATGCTCACCTGCACTCAAATTTTCAAAGAAATTATTATCTGAATAATCGGAGGAGTCAATTGAATATTGATAGTCTGGCGATCCTCCAAAGACTTGACTGACAAATAGTGTCCCATCACTCAAACCATAACAGGAAGGTTCTTCAATATCGATTGATGCTCTTCTGATTGTATTTTCATTTTTTGTAACTTCAATTGATGTCGTGTCAGTACAATTATTGCTTTCATCAATTACAATGAGGGAATAATGACCTTCAGCATTTACATTGGTACTTATATCGTGTGAAATAGAAGTGTTGTTGAATAACCATTCATAAGTAAGCGAACCAATACCAATTGAATTAATTCCACTCAATTCAACCATAAAAGTATTACAATCTAAATTTTCAGGAATATTTGTTACGGCAGTAGGTGCATCATCAATTAAATTAACCATTATGCTTGAATCATTTGAACACCCATTTAAAGTATCTGTCAAAGTTAAGGTATATAAACCTGGCAAAACTGCTGTTGTAATTAATGCATCTGTGGGGCCTGAAATTCCACCAATCGGGCCAGACCATTCAATAATAAAACTTGGGCCTATTTGTGAATTGTTACCATTTAACTTAATTTCAGAAATACTACAAGTCAAATTGTTAGGCGTTTCAAGGTTTATCACAGGATATCCAGATATATCAATCACCTCAATATTTTCTGATCCAATACATCCGTTTAAAGTATCTAAAACATTAAATGTATACCATCCGGGTTCTTCTACCATAATATCAGGCGCTGTTCCTAGTATTCCTCCATTTGAATGAACCCATTGATATGTTGAATGAGGCACTTCCATCCCTTGGAGAGATAAGGCCGTAATAAGACAGTCTATAGTATCAAGTGGGTTTTGAATAATAGCAAGAGGAACAATACTATCTATCCCTACAAATACAGAGTCTGAATTTGTACAAGAAGAAAGGCTATCTGTTACAGTAATATAGTACCATCCGGATTGATCAACAATAGGCATCGAAGATAAGTGATCAGCAATTATATTTCCGCCAGACCAATGAATGTCTAGGTTAGAACCAGTAATATTGGCATTTAAAGTTATTTGTAAATCTTCGCAGGATATTGGATCACTTGGGGCAATACTTAGTTCTGGTGTACGAAATACATTTATAGTCATTGTTTCAGCAAATAAACAACTATCTTCCATAAATGTATAGGTGATCAAATTGGGCCCATAAGTAAGGGCAGGATCATTAGGATCAAATAGTCCTGTTAGTGTGTCAAGGATACCATTACCATTCCAAATCCCGGTTCCAGAATTATCACTATTTGAAACATTGGCGATCAAAGAAAATGGTGGGATGCCATTAGTATAACAAAAATCAGGAACAGGATCCAAATCAATTATTATATGAGGACAATTGTTAGCATAGCAGGTCTGTATTACTGAGGTATCACCACATGGTGGTGCACCATTAATAATCAATTCAATGGTAACCGAATCATTCATTGCTAATGAAGAAATCGAATAATTATTTCCATTTAAAACACCAGTAGAGCCAGAAAGCACATTAATATCATAGCCCGTTGCGCCATCTACACTATCCCAACTAAATTCAATCATTGAATTACTGGTATTACAATTCAAAACTGGAGGCTCTAAAGGAGCAATGACTTCAACCATTTCTGTTGTCATGTTTGAGGCACAATTATTAGAATCTATGACTGTCAATGAAATATAATGGGTATCAGCCACTGTCCATGTGACCTCATATGGACCAGAATTATTTCCAGAATGTATAATTGCACCATCAAAATCCCATATATAATTTGCTTCGGCTAGGGGCGTAGCGTTTATTTGTGATACATCATCTAGACATAATGGAGAAGATACTGTAAAACTAGCTTGAGGAATAAAATTGACATTGATGATAGTTGATTCAACTACTGTACATCCATTCTCTGTGAAAGTGTAATATATTTGATTTGCTCCTATGTTCGCCAAACTAGGATTAAAATTACCATCAGGTGTGATACCTGGACCGCTCCAGAATCCAAGTCCAGTACCATCTCCACCTTGTATGGTTACTGCCATGGAAATTATTTGAAAATTTGCATCTAGACAAACATCAGCTACCGGCTCTATGAAAATAATGACAGGGGGTAAATTTGAAGATTGATTTGAGTTAAAGGAATTATTTAAAGTAGAATCTGAGAAAGAGAATAAGTCCTCAGAACTAATGAATGAATGGAATGAGCTATATGTGTAGATATTTGTTGAAAAAGAAGAAGATAACTTTACGCCAAGAAAAAGGATAATCGTAAAAATAGATTTTACAATTATCTGAAATAAATGAATATCCCGATTGTTACACCAGAGGGTAACCTTCTTTTTCATAATAGCTAGTATTTTGGCTAAAAAATGTTACTAATTTTTATTTTAATAGATTGACTAACCTGGTTTAATCAATAGGATGTCTCAAAATACGAAATTAGTCAATGATATAATGACATTAAAGCAAAAAAGCTTAATGCTGGCGGGAATTTGAATAAAACTTAGAATAAAGTTAATAGGAATTTTGAAATTTTAGTCATTTTTTCAATTCTTATTTGTTTCTATGAATTGTTAACAAGAAATACTTGAATGGTTTAGACGTTTTTTAATAAAAAATACAAAAATGAAAACATTCACGCTTTCCATTTTATTTGCCTGTTCAATATCATTATCTTTTTCACAAAGAGCTTCTTTAGGTATTGCTTTAGGTATTAATTTTAATGAACTTCAAATAGATCAAGACCTTTCATTAAGTAATCAGATTAAATCTTTGACAACTGAAAGTAAACCAGGATTTCATTTGGGAATTCAAAGTCTTATTAAAGTGAGTAACCGACTTAAGCTTTCACCGCAGTTGTTGATTGGGTTTTCTGAATTAGCCTTGGAAATTGATTATAACTCCGATCAAAAGAATAAAATTAGCATTGAACAAGTCTATATCAGAGTGCCATTAGATTTGCAACTTGACATTATTAAAGGAAAAAATGCGCTCTATCTGTTGAGTGGCCTTGAGTATGCAACAAATATTTCCGACGGAGAGCGGGATGGTTTACTTTCAATAAAAGATGATTTCTGGTCTGCACGATTTGGTTTTGGTTTACGGAAAGATTTTAATAGATTTTCAATGAGCCCAGAATTATCATTCGTAAAATCATTTTCTAATATAGAAAACGATAATACTTTAGTTCTGAATCAAGTAATCACCAACCTTGACCACAGTATCCTTAATTTAAGTATTAAGTTTCAAGGATTGCTAGGAGATTAAAGAGTCTGTTTTACCAACTGTCAGTCCTAAAAGGAGAAGCTGGAAGGCCTTCTTTATTGTATAAGTTTGCAGTACTGGGATTATCTGCCCATGCATACCTAACTGCAAGAGGATGAGCTACTTGTGGAGAAGATACTATGATTTGGTCTCCTACAATTTTCGCCGTGGCCCAATAGAATTTTTGATCTGCTCCTGCAATAGCAAATGATTGAAGCGCTGCATTGTCTTTAGTCATTAATTGACTGCCGAATAATTCGAAATTCAAAACTATTTTGTTCTCTTGAATCCGCATTGATTTATATAAAGGGCCAGAATGAACTAGTGCTTCGCTATAAGCAATTTTTCTGGCACCTAGTGCAAGTCTATAGCCAACATCTTGTTTGTTTCGAGGATGGATATCATCGGCTTCTCCAATGTCAATTATGACTGCTTGTGCTGTATTAGGAACATTTTCTAATGTCTTAGTTTGTGCTTCTCTCAACCTTGCCCAGCCAGTATCGGTCGGTTGCTGATTTGGTTTTTGCCAATTAGCCAATTGAACCCAAAGGAATGGAAAGTCTCCACAGTTCCATAATTTTCGCCAATCCTCAATCATCGTTTCAAATTGAGCTGCGTAGTTTTTAGCATCTGCAAAACTTCCATTAGATTCACCTTGATACCATAGTGCTCCTTTGATTGGATAATCAAGTATTGGATGAATCATATAATTGTATAATAAGGTATGGAACCTTATAGGCATAGCAGCATTTTTAAGGTCTACTTGTCCTACTTTAAAATGCCATGCTCCACAAAGACTTTTTTGTTCTATTGAACTGGTATAAAAAAAGTCTTCACACTTTCCTGTAAGGCCGCCACTCCAACTTCCATCATGTACTCTAATGGCAATAGTATTAAGACCTTCTCTTAAATGATTTGAAGTGATACTATAAGTTCTTTTTGAATCATAAGAGTTTGTTTTCCCAATTAAGTGTCCATTGAAATAAGTAATATCTGCATCTTGAATTGGGCCAAGGTTTAAGATCAAATCATGCTCAATATCCCTTTTTGTTAGGAATATTTCTTTTCTAAACCAGACAATACCATCTAATTCAGGGTATCCTTTTGATTCCCAAGTACCCGGAATATCCATTGTTTTCCAATTCTCATGATTATATTCTGGAGAAGCCCAAAGCGGGAAGACATCCTTCATTCCTAGGTCTTCTTCAGGTAGATAGCCAATTAATGCTTCAAGCCTAGCCTTGGTTAGGTTTCTAATCGAATCCATATAAGATTGTATACTCAGAGCGGCTTCTTCCTGATTTGGATAACCTAATGTTTCAGCTCTCATCCAAGGTTCAATACGACTTCCTCCCCAAGAAGTGTTTAATAAGCCAATGGGAACGTTCTGATGTTTTCGAAGTTCCTTGGCAAAGAAATAGCCTACTGCTGTATAATTACCTACATTTTCAGGATTACAGACTGTCCACTTTCCGCCTTTTAAAGTATCCTGTGGCCAGAAACCATAGGAGCGAGGTACTTTGAAATGCCTGATTTGATCATCAGTTGCTTGTTGGATTTCTTGTTCTGCATTATTTGAATATTTTACCGCCCATTCCATATTAGATTGACCAGAACATAACCAAACATCCCCAACCAGAATGTTTTGAAAGATTACTTTCTCTGTATCGGAATCAATTATTAGCTTATATGGGCCACCTGCTTCCATTGGCGGTAATTGAACCCTCCAATTGCCTGCTTGATCTGCTTCGGATTGAAAACTTATACTGTCAAGGCTAACCTTTACTGTTTGTCCAGGTCTGGCCTGCCCCCAAATAGGCACTTCTAAACCTCTTTGCAATACTGCATGGTCTGAAAATATTTTGGACACCTGCAGTTGAGCAGATAGAGGTGTTAAGGTGAAGGCTAAGAAAAATAAACAGGATAATGAATGCTTCATGGGTTTTAACTCATTAGTGACTGCAATTTCATAGCAATACTCATATCTCCTTTAATTTTGACTTTACCAGTCATTACAGCCATCATAGGATTGATATCTCCATTTTTTAATTTCACAAAAGTATCCATCGAAGTAGAAATCACACATTCTGCTTCTTTGTCTTCTGTTGATATTACATTACTTTCTCCAGTACCATCAACATGAATTACATTGTCATCTAATGCAAACTTAACAGTTGCACCTATTGGAGAGATATTTTTTGCTTGTTCTGAAATCTTTGTTACAATTGCTTCTAAACTCATTTTTACGATTTGATTATTTTTTAAAAATTTAATTTTATATAGATCCTTACTTTATTTTTATAAAATTCTGACGTGAAATTGGCCTCTTCGGTCACTATTTTTTCTTGAGCACTTAATCCTTGTTTAAGCCATTGCCAAGCATCTGCCATCTTAGATGCTTTGATTGAGGTGCAAAATACAAAAATTACGCAATTGCTCTTGAAAAAGAGAATGAAGTTGTTCTTAAATGAATTTGCTATAATGAAACTTATAAATTGATTAAGAATAATTTTCTGTAATTTTACTAGAAGTTATTAGACTAATTTTTGAACAATTCCTATTTGTCTTTGACAAATCATTTTTCCTAATCAAAAAACATTGAGATGAAATCCTATTTTTTTCTTTTTCTTTCACTATTTATATTTTCATGCGGAGATCCAGTAGTAGATGAACCTATAAATGATGAGACCAATACAGATAGTAGTGAAGACTTCGTTTGGAAGACAGAAACTTTTGCTGATATAGGAATACTTCGGTATCAAATTCCTGGCTTTGATAAATTGAATTTACAACAAAAGCAATTGGTGTATTATCTGACACAGGCAGGTTTAGCAGGGCGGGATATTATTTATGACCAAAACTATCGACACAATTTGACGATCCGTCGGGCACTCGAAAATGTTATTAAAAATTATAAAGGAGATCGCAATTCCAAGGAATGGAATGGTTTGATGGTTTATGCTAAAAAAGTCTGGTTTGCCAATGGAATACATCACCATTATTCTATGGATAAATTTGTCCCTGGTTTTTCTCAAGACTATATGCAGTCCCTTTTAAAAGAATGCAATGCAAGTCTTCCCGCTGAAGTCATAGATGTAATCTTTAATCCAGAAACTGATAATAAAAAAGTTAACCTTGATCCATCGAAAGGATTGGTAAAAGGATCTGCGGTCAATTTTTATGATCCAGATATTACTGAAGATGAAGTGGACGATTATTATGCAGCTAATGGAGATAAGTCTAAAGAACCTATCTCTTCAGGATTGAATTCTAAATTGGTAAGAGATCAAAATGGTGCTTTAGTTGAGAAAAGATATGCAGCTAATGCAATGTATGGAGATGCAATAAAAGAAATTATCAAATGGCTTGAAAAAGCAGTAACTGTTGCAGAGAATGAAGCGCAGGGTAATGCGCTAAAGTTATTAATAGAATATTATCAAACTGGTGATCTTAAAAAATGGGATGACTATAATATTGCTTGGGTAGAAGCAACAGAAGGAGATATTGATTATATCAATGGCTTTGTGGAAGTATATAATGATCCAAAAGGTTATACAGGATCTTATGAAAATATAGTAGAGATTACTGACTTTGAAGCATCAGCCCAAATGCAAGTACTCGCTGAAAATGCTCAATGGTTTGAAGATAATTCGACTATAGCAGCCAAACATAAAAAAGATACAGTAGTTGGAGTAAGTTATAAAGTTGTTGCAGTAGCAGGAGAATCTGGAGATGCTTCTCCAGCAACACCAATTGGCGTTAATTTACCAAATGCGAATTGGATTAGAGCAAAACATGGTTCGAAATCTGTAAGCCTTGGTAATATCATTAGTGCATATGAAGCAGCCTCAGGACCTGGAATGCTTGATGAATTTGCACATGATGAGGAAGAAATTGACAGAATTAAAAAATATGGCGCTAAAGCTGATAAATTAGGAACAGCACTTCATGAAGTCATTGGACATGCTTCAGGACAGATTGAAGAAGGTGTCGGTACGCCTAAAGAGACCTTGAAAAGCTATGCTTCTACTCTAGAAGAAGCTAGAGCGGATATTATTGCATTATATTTTATAATGGATCCAAAAATTGTTGAACTTGGTCTAATCCCTTCTCTAGATGCGGCAAAAGCTGAGTATGACAGTTATATTAGTAATGGCTTAATGAAACAACTACAAAGGATTAAACTCGGTAAAGACATTGAAGAATCTCATATGCGAAACCGTCAACTGATTTCAGCTTGGGTATTTGAAAAAGGAGCAGCAGGGAATGTTATAGAGAAAGTGGCTAAAGATGGAAAAACTTATTTCAATATCAATGATTATCAAAAACTTAGGGTTCTTTTTGGAGATTTATTAAAAGAATTGCAGCGAATTAAATCTATGGGAGATTATGAGGCAGGTAAAGCTTTAGTAGAAGACTATGGTGTAAAGGTCGATCCTGCTATTCATGCCGAAGTTTTAAAAAGAGTAAAAGATTTGAATATCTCTCCTTATCGTGGATTTATTAATCCAATTCTAGTTCCTGAAACTGATGCTTCAGGAAAAATTACTGATATTAAAGTGACTTATCCAACTGACTTTGCAGAGCAAATGCTTTACTATGCAGATAAGTTTTCATATTTACCAGATTATAATTAATTAATACATGGAATTCGCCCAAGAATTATAATCTATAGGCTTCATTTACAATCTACAATAGGCAGTCAGGTTCTTCTAAATTGAACTTGACTGCCTATTTCAACGTCAGGTAAGCAGTAATCAGCTTCAACTTTCTTGTCTTTCATTTGACAGCTCTTCAATTAAATTAAAAATATGTAATCCGCTTGCAAGAATTATAATAGAAGTGTTTATTTTTAAGACTTGTTTAAAAAATGGACTTGAACCCGTTTAAAACTTATTAGTATCCAGAATAAAGGCAACATAGAAGCTGAGATTATCAACTTACTCCAACAAGGAGATAAGCGGGCTATCTCATTAGCCTATAAAAACTATGGGGATGTCTTATTAGGTTTGATATTTAAAATCGTCCAATCCAGGGAAGTAGCTGAAGAAGTACTTCAAGATACCTTTATTAAAATTTGGAAATATTCTGCTCAATACGATCAATCAAAAGGACGATTGTTTACCTGGTTTGCTAATATTGCCAGAAATGCTGCGATTGATAGAGTGCGCTCTGCAGATTTTAAAAAAGGTAAAAAAACCGATAGTATAGATGCCGTCGTATCTAATGATAGTTTGGGTTCGGAAATGGAAATTGTCGATTCAGGATTGAAGGACGTGCTTGATTCTCTTGATGAAAAATACCGAAAATTGATAGAATTAGTATACTATCAAGGATACTCGCAAAGGGAAATTGAAAAAGAATTTAGTATTCCGCTTGGTACCGTTAAGACAAGACTTAGAACAGCAATAATTGAATTACGTAGTAAACTTGGTAAGGACTACGCAGATAAACTTTTGATCTTTTTAATATTTTTTTCAATATTATTATTGAATTAATAAGTGGACATTAAAAAATACATAGCATCAGGTATCCTTGAACTGTATGTTCTTGGACTTGTTTCCGAAGCGGAACGCAAGGAGATATATCAGTATATTGTCCAGTATCCGGAAATAAGACAAGAACTTGAGTCCATTGAAAAAGCTTTAGAAGTTTATGCCGAAGGGAGTAAATTAAAAGCTCCAGAGGGTTTAGAACAAAGTATTTTAAAAGAAATTGAGAATACGCCAAGATTAATTTCTGATGATCAAATATCCAAGCGATCAAATAGCTGGCTGCCATATCTTCTAGGTGCTCTTTTGCTTGGCGCTTTGATATTGCTTTGGTTTTTAAATAGTGAGTATGATAAAACTCAAAGTTCTTTGTTGCAGCAGCAAAATGTTTATCAGCAATTAGAGGAAGACTGCAATGATAAAGATGAAGAGCTAGAACAATTAAATGATCAAATTGAAATTCTTATCAATGCGCATAATAGACGTATTGATATGAATGGAGAAAATGCTTTAGCATCTGTTTTTTATAATACGGATACTAAAAAGTCCTATCTTAATATAGGTACGCTTTCTGCTGCTCCGGCAGGTAAAAATTATGAACTCTGGGCACTGGTTGCTGGCCAGCCTGTCTCGATGGGAGTATTTGCTATCAATCCTAATTCTGATGCGGTTCTAATCGAAGTTCCATTTGTAGAACATGCGGACGCTTTTGCGGTGACACTTGAATTACCCGATGGCAATCCTGCTCCAAATCTGGACGAATTGGTTGTGATTTCTAGCTAAGGCTTACCTCTAACTAAACGAGACCATAATCCATATAATAACAGCTAAAATTCCAAGAGTTGCTACAATATCCCATATCCCAAAACTAGCATTATTTTCTTCATTTTGTTTGGCCGTTGTTGTCCCAAAGGTAAGTCCCTCTAATTGCTGCTCATTTGGTGCTGGACTTAGATAACTAACAACAATTGCAATAATGACACAAGTTAGGAAATAGAAAGCTCCAAAAGTCAGCCAGTTGAAATCAGCAAAATTGTATAAAAAACTTCCTTCTGAGAGTGAATCTTTAAACGTTTCTAACATCAATTTTGCCATTCCAATAAACAAACCGACGCTCAAGGTAACAATTGCTCCTGCTGCATTAATACGCTTCCAGAAAATACCTAATAAAAAGACAGCTGCGATCGGAGGCGCCAGATAAGATTGTACTTTTTGTAAATATTCATACAAGCCTTCGGATAAGATAGTTATTACTGGAATCCAAATAATTCCTAAAATGACTACAATCACTGTCGCTATTTTTCCAACATTGACTAATTGTTTTTCTGGCTTTTCTGGGTATAATCTTTTGTAAATATCCAATGTGAATAGGGTAGAGCATGAATTAAAGACAGAGGCTAATGAACTCATGAGCGCAGCTAATAATCCGGCAGCTACTAGGCCTCTAAGACCAGCGGGTAATAGATGAGTCATTAAAACAGGAAAAGCTTGATCAGGTTTTTCAAAATCAATAACGCCTTTTTGTTTTAAGGCTAAAGCAACAATACCAGGAATTAAGAATAAGAAAACAGGCATAATTTTTAATGCCGCACCAAAGATAGTACCCCGTCTTGCCTCTTTAATATTCTTTGCAGTAAGTACACGTTGTACAATCACTTGATCTGTACACCAATACCAAATACCTACAATAGAACTAGTAATAATTAAAGGTAACCAAGGATAATCAGGATCTGAATTGGGACGCCACATATCCATATATTCTGGAGTCACCGCTTCTTTAAGTTCAGACCAACCACCAACTGCATCAAGTCCCATAAAGGTCAAGGTTGCTGCGCCAATAATTAAAATGACTGCTTGTATGGCTTCTGTATAAACCACCGCTTTCATCCCTCCTAAGATCGTATAGATTCCTGTTAAGATTACTACGGATATGGCACCTACCCAAAATGGAATACCTAATAAAACTGAAACGACAACCCCACCTGCAAATATCGTAACCGAAACTTTTGTCAAGATATATGCTATGATAGATACAATGGAAAGCACCCATCTAGACCTCGAATCAAACCTTTTTTCAAGGAATTCCGGCATTGTAAATACCTTACTTCTGGCATAGAAAGGCAGGAATAACCAGCCTAGCATCAATACAATCCAGGAATGGAGTTCATAGATCAATAGAGGCATTTTATTATCGGCTCCATTTCCAGCTAAACCAACTACATGTTCTGATCCAATATTGGATGCAAAAATAGAAGCCCCAACTACAAACCAGCCGATATTCTTGCCAGCTAAGAAATAGTCTTCCGTATTTTCATTTTTTTGATTGATTACCCACCAGGCGACACCGATCAATACCATAAAATATGCTCCGATAACGATCCAGTCAAGTGTTACGAGATTTGTATCCAAATTGCTCATTTTGAATAATTGTTTTGATTGCTATAATCTTGAAAAATAACAAGGCATTATAACAATGTATGTGTATGTAAATTGGAAGAAAATTAAATGGTTGGTTCGATCTAAGAGCTTGTTTAAATTTTCATGATTGAGCGAAAGCGAGCAAATCTTGTTCTGAATGAGGCAAGTTTTGGAGTCGGATGTGGGCAATCCGACGAAAAACTTAACGAAATGCAGGAGAAAATTTACTGTTTGTAGCCAATTAATGAAATTTTAGACAAGCTCTAAGGTACTTAAGTATTGAGAAAAACAAAAATTTTAAAGATATTATGTATTACAATCGCAAGATTCACTGAAAGCTTGAGTATAGTGGAGATGAAATATCAAATTTCTATAAGAATACTGAAAGCAAGACCACTCACAAGCGAAGCGATCATTACCTCACAAGACCAAAGGTCGATCACAAGCGAAGCGATCACAAAATCACATAGCCCGCAGGGCTGATCACCACATCACAAGACCGAAGGTCGATCCGACCACTATCACACAAATTTTAAAATGTCGTTCTTGCAATTGCCATGGATATTATGAACCAAGTTTTACTAATTCAGCATCAATTTTATAAAAATTAAAAGCAGGAGACATACCATCGATAATATTGAAAAGTAGATTAGCCGCCTTACTTCCGACCTCATGTCCGGAATGATGTAAATGAGTAATTCTGGGATAAAGATAATTGGGAGCCATACCATCACTTATTGAAATCAAGGAGAAATCTTTAGGAATCGAATAGCCTAATTGCTTAATGGCATGATAAGTATGGACAAGAATAGTGTCTGACATTGTAAATATCGCTGAAGTATTAGGATGCTTTTTCAAATGCTCAATAATAGTTGTGCCAATATCTTTTTGATTATCTATGGTTAGCACTTTTTCATTTTTTAATGCTTTTTGATAATGAGAGTGAGCAAGCCTAAATCCTTTTATTCTGAGTTGGGTCATTTTTAGCCTTCGATCTCCAAATATACCTAAGATATCTGAGTGGCCTTGTTGAAATAGATATTCTGCCGCATTAAAAGAAGTTTCACTATCATCTATTGTAATACTAGGGAAGTCCTCGTTTTTAATAACTCGATCAATTAGAATCGTTGGAATACCTGCTTCCTTTAGTTTTTGTAAATGCTTGAGGTGCGCTGTTTCAACAGATAAGGAGATCAAAACACCTTCAGCAAATAAATCCAAGCAAAAATTAATTAGTTCTTCTTCTTTTGTAAAATTATTATTGGATTGTAAAAAAATAAGAGAATAGCCTCTCTGTTCAACGATTTCACTGATGCCTTTTAAAAGCTTAGGAAAGAAGAAATCACTTAATTCTGGGAGTATAACAGCTATAACCTTTGATGAAAGTGTTCGAAGAGAACGAGCATTGAGGTTTGGACTATATTTTAATGCCAATGCAACTTCTCTCACCTTTTGTTTAGTTTGTTCACTAATATCAGGGTGATCCTTTAGCGCTCTTGATACCCCCGAAATAGAAAGACCAGTTAATTTTGCAATATCCTTTAAAGTAGCTCTTTTCATCAGATTAGGCTTTATTTATTGGCACATCATTCAGGTTTTGAACTTTATCTAAAAAAACAATCAATCTTCGATTTTAAGCTCAAAGTCCGAACATCTGCTTAGTTTTTGTGTCGTATGAACGCAGAATATAGAAACTTTAACAAAGTTACTAACATCAAACGTTTGAGCAAACGTTTGATGAAAAAAATGATTTTTTAAAACTAGAATAGAGAACTACATTTAGATAAGCTTTATAGATTAAAGCTTATTTCAGGAAAACTGGAGTTTATTTTTCAGTCTTGATAGGTAAATTTCAGATTGGTAGTATTTGTGAAAAGTTCAAACAGAGGTCCTTATTAAAGGTTTTGTTTGGACTTTTTTTATTGAACAAACCCAAACTAAAACCATCTTTTTAAGTATCTTCATTTCGAAAATGAAATCCTTGTCTCTTCATCATTAAAATAAATATAATTGGAATCTTACATTGATATCATTAACAAATTATTAGCTGATTTTTCCAGTTTTGTTTGGGGCTTGCCATTATTAATATTGCTCGTAGGGGGAGGGCTTTATTTTTTAATCTTATCCGGATTCCTACCTTTTAGATACTTAGGGCACGCGATTCAAGTCCTTCGTGGAAAATATGATGACCCCAATGCCCCTGGTGAAATTAGCCACTTTCAAGCATTGACAACCGCACTTTCTTCTACGATTGGAATGGGGAATATTGCTGGAGTAGCAGTGGCAATTACTTATGGCGGGCCAGGTGCGATTTTCTGGCTTTGGGTTAGTGGTATTATTGGAATGGGGACCAAATTCTTTACTTCTACCTTATCTATTTTATATCGTGGTAAAGATTCAGCAGGAGAGATTCAGGGTGGACCAATGTATTTTATTGTTGAAGGACTTGGAAAAAAATGGAAACCTTTAGCTATATTTTTTAGTGTTGCGGGATTGATTGGTGCTTTGCCTGTCTTTAATGTAAATCAATTAACACAAGCTATCAATGATATCCTCCTTATTCCAAATGGGATTACTGGAGAGCGGCCAAATCTATATATAGGTTTATTTCTGGCAGCAATCACTTCTATAGTTATTTTTGGAGGTTTGAAAAGAATAAGTAAAACAGCCGCTACCATTGTTCCTTTTATGGTTTTACTGTACATGGGGTCTGTTTTAACAATCTTATTCATTCACATTGAAGAATTGCCAAAGTATTTTGCTTTGATTTTTACGGATGCCTTTGCTGCAGATAATTATAAAGGAGATCCTTTTCTCGGTGGAGTTTTAGGCGCTTTAATATTATTAGGTATTAAGAGGGGAGCCTTTTCCAATGAGGCAGGAATTGGTACGGCACCAATGGCACATGGCGCTGCTAAAACCAGTGAACCTGTAAGAGAAGGTTTGGTTGCTATGTTGGGCCCGGCTATAGATACTCTAATTGTTTGTACTTTGACCGCATTGACCATTTTAGTAACTGGTGTTTGGAAAACGACTAGTGATAATGGGGTTTCTTTAACTGCTTCCGCATTTGAGAACTCAATTCCAGAGTTTGGTAGTTATTTATTGCTTATTTGCGTGTCTATATTTAGTATCTCTTCTTTGTTTTCTTATTCTTATTATGGAACTAAGTGTATGGCTTTTTTAGTCGGTGTAAAGAATAAAGGCGTTTACAATTACTTTTATATTGCTAGTATAATAATGGGTGCAGTGTTTCCTTTGAGCGCAATGTTGAATCTTATTGATGGCTTTTTTGCATTAATGGCAATTCCCACTATGACAGCTACTGTGTTATTGGCGCCTAAGGTTATGAAAGAGGCAAAAGCTTATTTTAAACGATTAAAAAATTGATCTTAGATTTATCAATGAAAAAAGACATGAAGTAATACAAGAGCGATCAATAAGCCAATTCCAAAATGTAATAGATTCCTAGAATTATAAATTAACAAAGTTTGCCAATGCTGCCAACGCTTGTTTTTACTAGCTAGATTGATAAATAAAAAGGCACTTAGCATAACCCATCCCGCTCTAACAAAGTAATTCATGTTTTCAAATGAAAAAATGAAAATCAAGTGTAAAGGAATACAAGCTAAAAAACCAATTAAAACCAATTTTTTATTAGGCGCTAATAAGAAAATTGCTGAACATATAAGTACCACAAAACCTGAATTGAAGTAATTTCTAATTTCATTCAGTGTATGTGTAAAGGCATCTTCAGGATTATCTAATTTTAAAAATACAAATAGCCAACCAATTATAATCCCAGTAAATAAGGCGACTATAATCGTTTTCCTTCCTGCATTGACTACCTCTTTATCACTAGCATTTTTATTAATGTAATTCTTATAAATATCTATTGAAAATAATGTAGCCAAAGAATTAAATGTAGAATCAATGGTACTCATCAGAGAGGCAAATAAAGCACATAAAATAATTCCTTTAAACCCTGGCTGTAGAAAGTGACTTACGATATGGGGGAAAGCGCCATCAGGATCTGCAAGTTTTCCTTCTTCTCCAAGAACACCTGCTAGTGCAATTCCTGGGATTACAATTACAGCTGCCATTACAATTTTCATGACTCCGCCAAACAATAAACCTTTTTGAGCTTCGCCAAGATTTTTTGCTGCTAATGATCTTTGGACTACGGTCTGATTAGTACACCAATAATTTATATTTAGTAAAAACAAACCAAAAATATGAGGCCAAGGTAGTTTTTCATGATTCCTGGGTAGATGTAAATGCATCAATTCAGGTGTCTTTACATATAGTTGAGACCAGCCTCCTAACTCATTTACAATAACAAACATGATGATAAGTCCACCTGTCAAAAGAATGATAAACTGAATGATATCCGTTTTTACAACTGCTGCTAATCCACCGAGATAGGTATAAGTTGCTGAAAATACACCTAATGCTAAGATCAAGATTGACATTCTAACTGCTTTATGCTCATGGATGAAAAGCAAATGATCTTCGAAAACCCAGTCTGCTGCAAAAGCACCCCAAAATAATGCTGCCCCAAGTGTCACTGTAGAAAAAAGTAAAATATTGGCTCCCGTATAAAATAAGGCAATTGTTTCACCTAATTTCAATTTTATAAACTGGGTAATCGTTATGACTTTATGCTTTAAATACATGGGGACAAAAACAAAGGCCGCTAAGAATATGCCCTGTATGGCATTGATTTCCAGACTAGCTTGTGCCAAACCGAATACATAAGCTGAGCCCATCATTCCTAAAAACTGATAACCATGTATATTGGTAGCAATGGTAGAAAGGGCAACAGAATACCATCTTAAATTTCGATTACTAAGGAAGTATTCTTCTGCGGTTACATCTTTTTTTGCTCTACCGGAAATGGCAGCAATAAAAATGATAATAAAATATCCAAGGACTATACTTAAGTCTATCATGCTTGAATGCTATTATTTTCTTTGCCCTGCTGCTAGAGGAGAGTTTGGTTCTTCTTTGGGAATCCTTCCATGAAATGCTGACAGAGATACAGTCTTTATTCTAGGTAAGACATATTTTGCAAATAAATTGCATTCCTCTAAATGAGGATAACCCGAAAAAATAAATGCGCGGATGCCCATATCCATATATCGTTTTATTTTGTTTAAAACTTGATCTGGATTACCTACAATAGCGGCACCACAACCTGATCTTGCTCGACCGATACCGGTCCATAATAAGGGTTCAGCATATCCTTCTCCATCAGCAATATTTCTCATTTCAGCTTGTCTTGCTACACCATAAGATTTTGCATCTAATGCCCTTTCTCTGATTTCTTTTCCCTGTTCCGCATCGAGTTTAGACATTAAATGTTTCGCATATGCTCTTGCTTCAGTTTCTGTTTCTCTGACAATGACATGTACCCTTAAACCAAAATCTACAGTTCTTCCATATTTAGCAGCTTTGTCACTCATGTTTTTCATGAGACTATTGAGTTTATCCTCTGTCTCTGGCCACATCAAATAAACATCACAATGCCTGGCACATAAATCAATACCTGGAGGAGAATACCCACCAAAGTAGAGTAGTGGTCCTCCATTTTGCTGATATGTTTTTAAAGGTGCAGTACTCGGTAATTCTAAATTATAAAAAGAACCTTTAAAATCAATAAAACCCTGTGTCCAACCCTGTTTCAAAATTTCAATCACTTCTCGGGATCGTAAATACCTATCTTCAGAAGAAAGTGAGGTACCAGGTAAATTTGAAGAAATAATATTGATTGTAAGGCGCCCTTTTAAAATGTGATCCAGTGTTGCAATAGCGCGACCAAGCATAGGTGGATGAACTTCTCCACATCTTATTGCTGTCAACAAACTGATTTGTTTAGTGAAAGGAGCTACTGCAGAAGCAAAGGTCATTGTATCTTGTCCTACTTGATAACTTGAAGGGCAAAGGATATTTCGATAGCCTAATTTGTCTGCTGTTAATAAGATTTTAGAAGTGTTTTCCCAATTGCTTTTATAATGATTACTTCGATGGCCAAGAAAATCATCATCCCCATCGCAAATTGGAGCAAACCAAGATATTTCTGCTGCGTCTAAATGCTTGGATCTTATTAATGCCATCGGCTAGTATTTATAAACAATTTCATAGAATAATGCATTCATTTGTCTGCAATAGATATTCGAGCGAATTTAAGAAAATAATTGATATCTAGTACAGCGAAATTACTGGACCTCATGGCAAACGAAAAATTATCTATTATACTGACCGAATTGATTTTAGGAAATTCCAAATCAATTCGCTTCAGGTATAAATATGAATTGAGTAAAAATAAAGGATCAAAATTTTGAAAGCCTGTCAAAAGTGGCCCCTCACAAGCAAAGCGACCACCAAATCACACAGTCTATAGGACTTATCACCACAACACAAGTCTAATGGGCATAAAAAAAGGAAAGCCCCTCGAAAGGAGCTTTCCTATTATACAGAACTAGTCTGTTTATATCTTAGTATCGACGATTGTATCCGCCGCCACCGCCGCCGCCGCCACGGTTGAACCCGCCGCCGCCGCCGCCGCCGCCACGTCGATCTCTGTTACCTCTGTCTTCTGCTTGCTTAACTACGATATTTCTACCGTCAAGTTCAGCATCGTTTAAATCACCAATAGCTGCACGAGCTTCATCATCATTTGGCATTTCTACAAAACCGAATCCTTTAGAACGGCCAGTGAATTTGTCCATGATAATTTTTGCTGAGTCGACCTGACCGAATGCTTCAAATGCGTGTCTAAGGTCATCTTCTTGAGTATCAAAACTCAATTTTGCTACGAAAATATTCATTAATAAAAATTTAAAAATCCTGTATAAAAACAGGGGAGTAAAAAAATAGAGAAATTTTAAGGTAAGAAGGAAAAGCTTAATGGTAATAAAACTTGAACTAACAAAACAAAAAATAAACTCGTTAAATCGATGCAAAGATACATTAATTATTCTATAAATGCTATTTGAGTAAAGAATGTACCTAATAGAATATGCTAGTTTAGCCTTGATTTTGATTCAAAACTTCGTTTTTATGCTGTTTAAGCCTTTTAATAGGACAATTGTTAAAATTAAGTTATTTGTTTTCTTTGATTGAAATTAGACTTCCTAGCAGTTAATCCTGCTATCTTTCGGACAGAATCGATGATATGTGTTAATAGATCGAAAATAAGTTATTAATTTGGAAGGGATTAATATCTTCATTACCTAATTAATATGATGTTGTTCATTAATATTTTGTTTCGAAGATGAGTGAACAATTTCTACTATATAACTAAGTGAATGCTTCATTGCTCATGTTGAGAATATTCTTATTAATCCTTATTTGTTTGTCGAATAATACTTCGTTGATAAGCCAATCAAATGAAGGAACTCATTTCTGGTTTGGGTTTATGGAACATAGAGATGCGCTCCAAAATCAAAAAGTAGCTATGATCACCTCCAAGCAGAATACGAGTGGTGTGATTAGTATGCCTCTGCAAAATTGGGCGGAGCCTTTTACTGTTTTAGCTAATGATGTGGTGCTGATTCCCTTGCCGATTTCTGCTGAAAATATGGGGTCTGAATATGTAAATGATGCAGGTATTCAAATCATTTCTGAAGATCTGGTTTCCGTTTATATTCATCAATATCATAGCTTCCGATCAGAAGCGACTGTAGTGCTGCCAATCAATGCTCTTGGAAATGAATATTACACAATGGCTTATACAGGAATCAACTCGAACAATCAGGTCTATCCTTCTGAGTTTTTAGTGGTGGCCTCGGAAGATGAAACCTTGGTTACAATTACCCTTAGTGATGAGACCAAAGGTGGAAAGGCGGCAGGTACTACTTTTTCCGTGCAGTTGGACGCTGGTGAAACCTATCAAGTACAAGCTAAAAATGGAATTGGAGATTTGACGGGTTCCTACCTAAGGAGTAATAAAAACTTTGCATTATTTTCTGGTAATAGCTGGACTAGGGTGCCTCAGAGTTGTGAAGCTAGGGATAATTTATTAGAACAAATGTTTCCAGTGAGTACTTGGGGAAAACAAATTGTAACAGTACCTAATTTCAAGACTTATTTTGATGTTTTCCGGATTATTGCTTCAGAGGATAATACTATGATATCCATACATGGATCTAATACAATCAATTACGTTTTAAATGCCGGAGAATTTATAGAATATCAAAGATCTGTAGCCACTTTTATTGTTGCAGATAAGCCCATCCAGGTTGCTCAGTTTAATGTTGGTTTCGCTTGTAATGGACATCCATCTGGCCTTGGTGATCCTTCTATGGTTTTATTAAATAGTGTGGAACAAACCCGAGATTCTATAACTTTATATAATTCTAGTTTTCAAAATATTATTGAAAATCATATTAACATAATAGCGTCGACGGAAGATATTCCTTTTATTAATTTTGATAATGAAGCAATTCCTACTACGGCTGAATATGGAACGGTAGGTTTGGATGATGAATTTACTTATGTTCGACTCACTGTAGAATCTGGTGCACATACGATAACTTCTGAATCATGTGGAATAATTGCAACAGCATATGGTTATGGTGAAGTAGAATCCTATGCTTATAGTGGTGGAGCTAGTTTTAAAAATATTAATAGAAATCCTATTCCAGAGGGTGGTTGTTTAAATGATACTATATTATTTGATGCTGGATTACCTGAATCGAGGTATTCATTTATTTGGGATTTGGGAGATGGGACTATTTCGACTGCATCAGTGTTTAACCATTTTTATTCTAATCTTGGAACCTATCCGGTTGAATTAATCATAATTGATGAAT
This sequence comes from Saprospiraceae bacterium, assembly GCA_965277415.1. Lineage (GTDB taxonomy): Bacteria > Bacteroidota > Bacteroidia > Chitinophagales > Saprospiraceae > JAHDHW01. The sequence continues at coordinate 30,800 of CBDICS010000056.1, read as the reverse complement.
GTTTAGAATCTAGAGATACTTTTTCGAGAGATTTATTGATCAGCTTGCGACAAGCTGTAGCTGCTGAAGGAGATACAACGATTTGTGAAGGAGAATCCTTTATGTTAAATGCTACAGATCTTTCGAGTGCAACATTTGAATGGAATGGCCCAAACGGGTATTTTTCTGAAAACCAATCGCCCACCTTTAATAATGCAAGTGTAGAGATGGCTGGAGACTATTCTGTGATAGGAATTGTTTCCGGTTGTGCAACGTTTCCAACGATTGCAAGCGTTGAAATCTTTCCACTTCCTCAAGCAAATCTAGGTGCAGATTCCGTGTTTTGTAATAATGAAAATGAAATGATACTTAGTCCCGGGAATTTTTCATCCTATCTATGGCAAGATGGATCAGAGCGATCTACTCTTAATGTCGATGATGATGGTGTATTTGTGGTGACGGTCACAGATGAATTTGGCTGTGAAGGAGTAGATTCTGTATACCTGCAGAAGATTTGTCCTACGATGGTGTATATACCAAATGTTTTCTCTCCAAATTTTGATGGAACTAATGATTACTTTGAAATCTTTGGACACGATATTATTACGATGCGTTTAAGTGTTTTTAATCGTTGGGGCGCGCAAGTATTTGAAGGGAATAGTCAAGAAGAGCGCTGGGATGGAACCTTCAAAGGAGAAGATGTAAATGAAGGCGTCTATGTCTGGCAATTAGAAATAGAAGGATACCTTGAAGACGGAACTATATATACAGATGTACTTGCTGGTTCTGTGACTGTGGTGAGATAAGTTCTTAGCTGGACTTTAGCATTTTATTGCTATGGTAATTCCCCTTTTATTGGTACTTTTTCATCGAAAAAAAGTACCCAAAATTCTAGTTCAAAAAAATGCTAACACGCAAATCAGGCTCCCGCACCCACCTTTTTGAACATTCCCAACCCGCTGACTCTGCTAAACTTTCTCATCCTACTTCTTTTCTGATGTTTAATAATTAATTAAAAGTGTACAAGGTCAATTACCCAAAGTCTTAAACAGGCTCTTAATCTTTCGACTTTTCTTTTTTCTTATAACTAAAATCATAAGCCAGAATGAAATTGACAGATTGAAAACTAGAAATAACACTTCCATTTCCAGTAAAGTCAAATAAATTTTCAGCGCTAATATTAGAAAAGTCTACTAACTGTGTATCATCTTTTTTTCGGCCAATTCCAAAATCGAGGCCAAAAGAAAATTTGCTACTCCAAACTTCTATAGAGCTACCAATTGAGAAATGATAAATATTTGGTGTAGTAGACAGAAATTGGAGCGTTTCCAAATCCTGGGATATTTTTCTTTGATTAAAGTCTGTTCGAAATCCCCATATAAGGCTTAGTTTTTCTCGTAATTTAATTTCACTTCCAATAGAGAAATTTATTAATTGGCGATTTCCTGTAGCAACATGGATTCTATTTTCTATCCCAATAGTAGACAATCCATTAAAAGGGTCATCTAAATCATTAATGATGGTATAAGTATCGACGCCTTTAAAGTATTCCAAAGAAAAAGAAATATGAGATCTTCTAAACGGGAAATCCATTCCAAAGCCGATAGATAAAGGTGTTTTATAATCCTGTAATCCTGTGTTATTTAAATTAGAAAAAAGCACAGTACTATCTTGACCATAGGTTTTTAAATCATCAAATTCATAAGAAGCGCTGCTCAAAAAATAATTATAGGTAGGCGTTGTTAAGGTTGCACCTATTTTGATCTTTCCTAATCGAAGTAAAACCCCGGCCTTTGTGAGCATGCCTCCTTTGGCAGAAAAAGAATATTTTAGTCGACTTCGCCAACCTAAATTTAGGCTAGTAGGATTATTCCGATCCACTAATTCTTTTTGGATGGCAAAAGTAGAATTCTCACTATGAAAAGTCATAAACTGAGAAATTCCAACCGATAAAAAATTCGTCAATTTCAACGATGCACCTAGACCTGTCCACCTTTCAGATAGGTTTCTTTTAAATTCTAAATTTCCAATAAATAATGCATTTGGTGATCCGGCTACCTCATCAACGACCCGCCCTCTAAAACTAATATTGGATTTGAAACGAGTAAAAGAAGTAATGGCCATTCGGACCCTTTTACTACCAAAAGGATTGAAACCCAGAGAACCAAGCCCGGGTGCAAAACCTAGATTTTTATCAGATACCGTATTTCCTTCGCCTAGATAATTTTTGGTTTTTAAAATAGAGTAGGAGGGCGTCAAAAAAGATAAGGATAAATTAAAGTCATCCTCACTGGTCATGGCACCAGGATTATAAAAAACGGCAGTCTCATCTTCTGTTGAAGCTATAACGGCACCATTCATTAATAGACCTTTAGCACCAAATTGATGGGTCCAATAATGAGCATCTGTTTGGGCTAACAGAGCAGCCATATTTAACAGAATAAAAGATAGAACGAATATAGATCTTTGACTACTCATCTTCATTAGATTGTTTTTGTGTTGATTAAAGGTAAGGATTTCTACTAGTATCAAAGAAAATTTGCATTTTCATTAATACACTTCCTTCCATGCGAAGCAATTATTAAATTGCTATAACATATATGATTTAATACAAAAACCACTTCAATTTCATACCTTTACCTCTACATAATAAAACAGATTCATAGCTCTAAAATATAGAAATGAAGTTACTAAATACGCTCTTTGTTTTTCTACTTATATCTTTTTTTTATCCTGAAGTAGTTGAAGCACAATCTGGTAAACCAATATACGAAGTTTTAAATTTGGAACAAGGCTGTCCTTTACCCGAACTTTCAAAATCTAGTCAAGCGCCTATAATTGAAAGACAAGAAGCGGTGATGGAAGTTCCGCCACCACCGCCGCCGCCATTTCCTTCCCAAGGTGAAACCCCATCGCCACCACCTTCCACCGAATCCTTGATACAAGAGCTACAAGATTATTTAAAAAATAAAGAATTTAGTAAGCAGGTGAAAGAGTTTGGAGAAAATAGATTTGTCCAAAATGAAGATTATACTTGGACTTTAGTCTCTACAAATGGAAAGCGGTTAATAGAAACAAAATTTGAAATTGTCATTGTGGCCTCCAACAAACAAAATTTTACTGGTAAAGAAGTTAATAAACCAGGGTTTAATGTATACGATCAATTAGGCAAAGCTATTTTTAAAGAAAATTTTCAAAATATCTATCCTCATATTAGAGATAAATATGTCTTTTTTAATTCAGGAAAATATAGAGGTGTAGCAACGCTGGATGGCAAGATTCTTATCCCCGCTAAATATGATCAAATTAGTCAACACCAAAAGGCCTGGGTAGTCCAACTAGGAGAACTTAAGGGCGTATTAAATGAAAAAGGAAAAGTATTGATACGTCCTAAGTATAAATCATTGAATATTGCTTATTCTAATGATAAACATATTTACAGTTTTGTACGTGATAATAATGGAGAATTGACCATCCTGAAAAATTCTAAGGTATTTCAAAAGCTTGGTATAAAATATTATCAATATGCAAATGAAAAGATCTTTGATGGAAGATATGTTTACTATAATCATCAGTTAATAGATCTAAAGAAAAAACAATTTCTATTCTGTGGAGATAAAATTAAAATCGAAACCCATCAAAATGTAAAAAATCTTTTTTCTATAACAGATAAAAATCGAGAACATTGGTTCTTTTATGAAAAAGGAGAAACTATTATAAATGTCCCTGTGAATAGTAAAGCGAGTCGCTTATCGTTTACCAATAATTTGGCAGTCGTAGGTTTAAAGACTGATAAAAAGAATCCGATGGGATACAAAGTGTATAAAACAGGTTTGCTCAATGATGAATTGAAATGGGAAATTGAGCCTCGTTATAATAGTATGTCAAGTATAAAGGAGACCAACCTTTTCATTGTTAAAAACCAAGAGCATAAATATGGTGTGATTGATACAGAAGAAAAAATTATCATCCCGTTTGAATATTTATATATAAATAGCTTAGGTAAACAATTACTCGCATTTAGAAATAAGCAATCTAAAATAGCTGAGATTCTAGATCAATCTGGAAAGAAGTTATTTGAAGCTAATATTGAGCACAAAAGCATTCAAACCAATTCAATGGGGTATTCAGCCTACCGCGAAAAAGACAATAAGCGCGTATTACTCAATGATCGATTTGAAGAAATATATGGCAAAGGATTTAATAATTATGGTGCATTTGGCAAAGAAGCCATTTGGATAGAAAAATTTGGTTCTCCAAATATTTATGAGATATTTGATTATAATGGTATTGCTTACCCCATAATTGTTGAAGGTAAACCTCGAAATGATTTTAAAAAAATTAAAAGAGTTTACCGAACACCTTTTTTCAATATTCAATTGTCTGATGATAAAAGATATCTATACAATTCAAATACAAAAACTGCCTATCTCATAAATAGTGATTTAGAGTTTTTAGGAGATGCTTTGTATAAGAGTCATGGTTTAGTTGCAGCCAATAAAGAATACCGTGAAGACATGGGGATTATTGATACCTTAGGAAATGAAGTATTGCCTCCAGTTTTTAAAAACATAAAGAAGATTGGTAATATACTTTCTGTACGGACTAAAGATCGAAATTATATTCTTTCAGATAAAGGTGCGCATTTGTTTGATCAGTATGATACCGCATTCCATCTTTTTGAAAATTTTTATGGTATCGAAAAGGATGGAAAATTAGGAGTAGCCAACCTTAGACAAGAGATAATTATTCCAATAAAATACAAACGTGTAGTAAAAAATGGGATTTTAAATTTTGAAGTAACAACTGATTCAGGCCAGAAAATTATTTTGGACTCTGATGGTCAGGAAATTCGAAAATAGAAAGACCTTATACCAGTTCATTAATAATATCTAATGATTTTTAACTAAATGAATTCATTAATAATACGGAGTAATTAATCATAGAAACCTATAAGTTTGGATCAAGGATAAGTACGATATTTACTTAAAATAAAGTACTACCCAAATGCAGACTCAATTAGAAACTATTCAAAAGTTAATAGCTAATAATCAAACCTATGAAGCTTTGATTGTTTTATTAAAACTAAGTAGATCTAAACCTGAAATTGAAAATACAGTTTTGTCAATAATGGGAGAGCATAATGAGCTGTTGTTACACCTTAATCGAGGTACTTTAAAAAGCAGTGAATCTGATAGACGTAAAAGCCAAATCAGGATTAAGACATTAGAAATGGCAGATATGTTATTTCGATTAAATAATACTCAAACCGTCTCTTTACAAGGCAATCAATTGCTCATAAAGGAAAAGAAGTTGAATAGTATAAGAGTTCTAACGATAATGACGGCAGTACTTGTTTTCCTTTGTGTGCTAAGTATGCTTCTCGCTAATTATTTAGATCGGGGCAATATGCTTAAAGAATTAGCCGATATTTTTAGTATACTCTTTATATTTGCTGCTGCGGGAGCTTTTATAGGTTTATTATTAACTTTGGTTGTGAATGCTATAAAAAACTAAATACCTATCCAAAATTTGTTTTCTAAGACAAAAGCTTCATCTTTGAATTCTAAGAAAAGTACACAAAATATTGATAATCAGTCAATTATTACTTTGTGTGCTCAGTGTTTTCTCTGTGGACTCCGTGTCTAAAACCAACCAACCAATAAAATCCGACCACGACATTAGGCTTTATTTAACAATTTCAATCTGGATTTTCTAGAAGCAATTTCCTATTTTGGGAACTTTTTGAGTTAAGGTAAAACACAAATAGTTTTATTGCAAACTGGACTAAATATTTTCAAACCTTCATCAAATAAACATTTTTATGATTTATACAAATAAAATATCTATGACTAATTGGAAGAAATGGGTTTTCGTATTTATTGTTGCCATCGGTGCGACTTTTACAATGCAAGCGCAAGATGCAACAGCTACGACTTTATACAATGAAGGGTTAGCGAGTTTAAAAAGTAAGGATTTTCAAACAGGCTATGATAAAACTAAGGCCGCTCTCACAGCAGCTATTGCTGAAGAAAATGAACAAATTACAGGTTTAGCAAAGAAAAACTTAGCTAAAGCTTCTTACTATTTAGGTCTTCAAAAGCTAAAAGCTAAATCAGTAGATGAAGCGATGAGTCTATTTGATGAAGGAATTGAAGCGAATCCTGAATATTCAGCTATTTACAAAGGGAAAGCTAAAGGATTGAATGCAAAAGGACAATCTGTAGAAGCTATAAATGCTTATTTTAAATCTGCTGAATTATCTGAAAAAGCTGGAAAAACTGAAAAATCTGCTAAAACAATCAAACAAGCAGTAAGCATAGTAAGTAAATTGTATTCTGGGAAAAAATATGGAAAAGCCATTGAAGCTGGTAAAGCTTTTCTAGCAGTAAAAGAATCTCATAAAGTACATTACTATGTGGCAAAGTCTTTTGAAAAGAAAAAAGATAAAACGAATGCTTTGACACATATCAATAAAGCAGTTGAATTAGCAGGTGCTGAAATAAGCGATAAATATTATTGGGCTCAAGGTAATATAGCAGAGAGTGCAGGCAAGAAAACAGTTGCCATATCAGCGTATAAGAAAATTACTGATGCTAAATATAAAGAAAACGCAACTTTCAAAATTAAAGAACTTGGCGGTAAATAATCGTTGATTAAAGCCAGGTTAGTTTGAGCCGCCTTTTTGATTTTTGTGATCAAAAAGGCGGTTTTGTTTTTACTGGATTTGTTGAAGAAATGGCGACGCTTAGAAAGTGTATACTGTTGTTTCTACATTAGGAAACAAACAGCTTTTATTGCACTTTATGCATTCTTGGAATATTTCCTATATTTACAATAACAAGACTCATCACTCACGAATTATAGCACGTTTAGAACTCAAAACGATTTTACATACATGTCAGCAGAACAGCAGAAACAACAACTAGAACAACAGCTCTGGAATATTGCTAATACCCTTAGAGGGAAAATGGACGCGGATGATTTTCGGGATTTATATCCTGGGCTTTATCTTCTTTAAATACCTGAGTCGAAAAATGAAACTTTATGCCAATACGATTCTGAAACCTGATTGTTTGACCTTTGAGGAGATTGAAGGACATACGCAGGAAGAAGCCTATATGGCAGCAGTCAAAGATGCCGCTTTAGATAAACTCGGGTATTTCCTAAAGCCTTCTGAGCTTTTTAGTGAACTCGCCCGTAGAGGAAACGCCGGAGGTAAAAACAACTTTATAGTGGGCGACTTAGCCAAAGTCCTCACCAATATCGAGCAAAGCACCATGGGATCTGAAAGTGAAGAAGACTTCGGAAATCTCTTTGCAGATTTAGACCTCACGAGTCATAAATTAGGTAAATCAGAAACCGACAAAAACGAACTCATCGTCAAAGTCCTCGCACATCTCGAAACGATTGACTTCGACCTAGACAATACCGAAAGCGATGTGCTCGGTGATGCTTACGAATACCTCATTGGCAAATTTGCCAGTGGAGCAGGAAAAAAAGCAGGGGAATTTTATACGCCCCAACAAGTAAGTAGCGTACTCGCACAACTCGTAACCATAGGCAAAACCAAACTCAAATCCGTCTACGATCCGACTTGTGGCTCTGGTTCTTTATTGCTACGGGTAGCCAAAGAGGTAAAAAGTGTGGCGGCCTTCTATGGACAAGAGATGAACCCTACGACTTACAATCTCTGTCGCATGAACATGATCATGCATGATATACATTACAAACGCTTCGACATTAAAAACGAAGATACCCTCGAACGGCCACAGCATATCGATCAGCGATTCGAAGCCATTGTAGCCAATCCACCTTTCTCCGCTCAATGGTCTGCCAGCCCTTTGTTTATGAGCGACGACCGTTTTGCGGCTTATGGGAAGCTTGCACCTAAGAGTAAAGCTGATTTTGCTTTCTTGCAACACATGGTTCACCAACTAGCGGACAATGGAACGATGGCGATCGTATTGCCACATGGAGTTTTGTTTAGAGGAGCTGCGGAAGGACACATTCGAAAGTACCTGATCGATGAAAGAAACTATCTGGATGCGGTCATCGGCTTGCCAGCCAATATCTTTTATGGTACGAGTATTCCGACTTGTATCCTAGTCTTGAAGAAAAAACGGAAGCATGCTAAAGACATCTTATTTATAGATGCCAGCCAGCATTTTGAAAAAGTGAAAACGCAAAATATACTGCGTCTGGAAGATATCGACAAGATCATCAGTACCTATGAAAAACGGAGATCAGAAGATAAATACAGTCATGTCGCGCTACTCAGTGAAGTTGTTGAAAATGATTTTAATCTCAATATTCCAAGATATGTAGATACCTTTGAAGAAGAGGAACCTGTAGATTTAAAGGAAGTAACCAATGAACTAAAAAAAGTAGCTAAAGATATGGCAAAGACGGATGCAACGATTGCTGATTATTGTAAACAATTGGGAATTAATACGCCGTTTTAATTTTAACGAATAGTAGCGTTTTGTCACGAGATTTACTAAACTAGTGCGGCTCTTGCTCAGGTAGTTTAGTAAACCACCTAGAGTTATTATCTGAGTAGGTTTACTAAACTTACAGAGTAAATTCGCCTAAGATCGTTTAGTAAATCAACACAGATACAAACATAAACCCCATTTTAATGAAAAAGGAAAGGATCGATATTGAAAAGAAAAAAGAGTTGGTTCCGGCATTGCGATTTGATGGGTTTGATGGGGAGTGGGAAAATTTAAAAGTTGGACAAATTGCTATTAAAGTTGGAAGTGGCAGTACTCCTTCAGGAGGGGGAGATAGCTACATTTTTAAAAGGAAAAGGAATTTCTAAAAGTGATATTTCAGAGGATGGTATTTTGGAGTGTATTCGTTATGGAGAATTGTATACTTATTATAATGAAACTATTGAACAAGTGCTTTCAAAAACTAACTTGCCCACAAGTCAATTGGTATTAAGTGAAATTGATGATGTAATAATTCCCGCCTCTGGTGAATCTCAAATAGATATTGTTACAGCTTCATGTGTTAGAAAAGGCAATGTTGCATTAGGTGGTGATTTGAATATTATTAGAAGTAAGAGTGACGGTGTTTTTCTTACTTATTATTTAAATGGAGCGTTGAAGTTTTCAATTGCAAGATTAGCTCAAGGAATATCCGTTGTTCATTTATATGCGAGTCAATTGAAAAGATTAATACTAATTCTGCCTTCTCTCAAAGAACAACAAAAAATCGCCAATTTCCTATCAAACATCGATACCAAGATAGAAAATGTAAACCAACAGATCACCCAAACACAGGCTTTTAAAAGAGGCTTGTTGCAACAGTTATTTGTATAAAAAGAGAAAATAAAATCTCATCTATCAGATCGAGGATGATCAGGGGCAGATTGATACTTTTTGAGATAAGAGAAACAACTTGTTAATTTTAAACGTTGATTGCTTTAGAATAAAATATTTTAAGATATGTTTTGGAAAAAGAAACCTAAATTTCAAACACCTCAGGTAACAGATGCGAATTTCAATGACTTAGTAGTCAATTCAAAAGTGCCCGTCCTTTTGGATTTTTATGCTGACTGGTGTGGCCCTTGTAAAGTATTAGGCCCCATAATCGATGAATTGGCCTCTGAATATCAGGGAAAAGCATTAGTAGCCAAGGTCAATACTGAAATTAATCCATTGTTAAGTCAACAATTCAAAATAAAGTCGATTCCCACCTTAATCGTTATTCATCAGGGAAACTTAGTAGAGCGGTTTCAAGGTCTTATACCAAAACCAAATCTTGAAGAAATACTTAATGATTATATTAATGGCGGGTTTACTAAACTACCCAAGCAGGAAACTAAGTAAGTTTAGTAAACCCACTCCGGCAAGAATCCCAGGTAGGTTTACTAAACTAGCCAAGCAGGAAACCAAGTAAGTTTAGTAAACCCACTCTGGCAAGAATCCCAGGTAGATTTACTAAACTAGCCAAGCAGGAAACCAAGTAAGTTTAGTAAACCCACTCCGGCAAGAATCCCAGGTAGGTTTACTAAACTAGCCAAGCAGGAAACCAAGTAAGTTTAGTAAACCCACTCCGGCAAGAATCCCAGGTAGGTTTACTAAACTAGCCAAGCAGGAAACTAAGTAAGTTTAGTAAACCCACTCTGGCAAGAATCTCCGGCAGGTTTACTAAACTAGCCAAGCAGGAAACTAAGTAAGTTTAGTAAACCCACTCTGGCAAGAATCCCAGGTAGGTTTACTAAACTACCCAAGAAAGAACCCACGCTAGTTTAGTAAACCAGCATAAGAACAATAAAACTCTTAACCTTAAAGCAATCCATATGAGTAAAACCAACTACTGGATTAAATTTGAAGAAAGCGGCATTTACCATGTTTATAATAGAGGCATAGATAAAAAGTCGATTTTCAAAACAGAAGCCCAATATGACTTTTTTCTAAAAAAATGGAAATCACTAATTGCACCGTTTTTCGAAATCTACGCCTATTGTTTGATGCCAAATCATTTTCATTTTTTAATACAAGTAAAAACTCTAAATACGGCTATAAAAGATACCATCAAAAAGCAAGGAACCTCCAAAAGTTTGAAATTTATTGCAAAAGAGATTAGCTATAATGAATTTTTAGAAGACCAATTTAAGCGAATGTTTAGCTCCTATGCTTTGACCTTTAATCTTCAAGAAAGCAGAACAGGAAGTTTATTCCAAAAAAGATTTAAAAGAGTATTGATAAAAAGTGAACCCCGTTTGCTATATATATTAGCCTATATTCATCACAATCCAATCCATCATGGTTTTAGTCAAGATTTCGAAGATTGGAAGTATAGTTCCTATAGTGCATTTTTAAATATGAATAAAAGTTCGTTAATTGCAAGAAACAATGTGTTTTCATACTTTGATCAAAACCCTGAGCAAGGAAGGGACTCATTTATTAATTATCATAAAGACTTTATTATTAATAATAAGGGGGAGATAGATCATCTTGAATAAATATAGGCTTGGGTTTACCAAATTTGCTTAGATAAGTGCCTGGTAAGTTTAGTAAATCCACTTAAAATACAGCATGACACATCAATCAGAAGCACAATTAGAAAATAATCTAATCCGACAATTGACTGGATTGGGATATGCATCTGCAAAAATCCCTGACGGAACTGAACTGGTAGCCAATCTTAAAAACCAATTAGCCACTTTTAATCAAACGACCTTTACCGATAAAGAGTTTGATGTCATCCTCAATCATTTAGCCAAAGGCAATGTTTTCGAAAAGGCGAAGACACTAAGAGATCGTTTTCAACTCACCAAAGAAGATGGCACTTCCTTTTATGTTCGCTTTTATAATAGTGAAGATTGGACTCAAAACCTGTTTAAGGTGACCAATCAAATCACATAGGAAGGCGCTTATAAAAACCGTTATGATGTAACACTTTTGGTCAACGGATTACCCTTGGTTCAGATAGAACTCAAACGCCGAGGTTTGGAAATCAAAGAAGCCTTCAATCAGATCAACCGATATCAACGGCATTCGTTTTGGAGTAACCATGGTTTGTTCCAATACGTGCAAATTTTCGTAATTAGCAATGGCGTCAATACCAAATACCTGGCGAATAACAAATTGCAATCAGTCAAGCAAACGTTCTTTTGGTCTGATGAAAAGAACAAAAACGTAACCGAACTGCCTGATTTTGCAGCAACATTTTTAGATCCGAATCACTTGGGTAAAATGATTGCGCATTATATCGTCATCAACGAGACTCATAAAATACTAATGGTGCTTCGGCCTTATCAATACTTCGCCACAGAAGCCATCATTAGACAAGTCGCTACCTCCAATGAGAATGGTTACATCTGGCATACCACAGGTTCGGGTAAAACACTCACTTCATTCAAAGCCAGTCAGATCGTCATGGATTTACCGCAAATCCGTAAAGTCGTTTTTGTGGTAGATCGTAAGGATTTGGATTATCAGACCATGAATGAGTTCAATGCTTTTAAAAAGGACAGCGTTGATGTGACCGATAATACCAGTACTTTGGTCAAGCAATTGGCGGATGATACAAAATTGGTTTTGACGACCATTCAAAAACTCAATAATGCAGTTTCAGATCGCTATAAATCGAAAATTGAACATTTAAAAAATGAGAAATTAGTTTTTATATTCGATGAGTGTCACCGCAGCCAATTTGGAGAAACCCATGAACGCATCACCGCGTTTTTCGGAAAGAGTCAATTGTTTGGTTTTACAGGCACACCGATATTTGCAGAGAACGCTTCCAAAAATGATTTGGGAAAACGAACGACCAAAGATTTATTCGGCAATTGTTTACACAAATATGTCATCACTGATGCGATTCGTGATCAAAATGTGCTAAGGTTTGGAATCGAGTACGTTGGCAAATACAAACACAAAAACGAGAGCAATCTTTTTATAGACATCGAAGTAGAAGACATTGATAAAAAAGAAGTATTCAATGATCCTCGGCGATTAGAAAAGATAACCAATTATATCATTGCTTATCACGAGCACAAAACTTTTAATAAAGATTATTCCGCATTGTTTGCCGTGAGCAGTATTGATCATGCACTCTAATATTATGATATCTTTCAACGGAAGAAAGAAGCGAAGGAACATGATTTACGCATTGCTACGATTTTTACTTATGGAACAAATGAAGAAGATGAAGATGCGCAGGATTACATTCCCGGAGACGAATTTCCAAAAACAGAAGAACTAAAAGTTGATTATAAATCCAGCCATACCCGTGATAAATTAGAAACTTACATTGGGGATTATAACAAAATGTATGGCACTAGCTTTTCTACGAAAGACAGCAAATTATTCGAAGGTTATTTTAAAGACATCAGCAAGCGTTTAAAAGAAAGAGAGAAGACAACATTCAATGAGGAGAAAGATCGTTTAGACATCGTTATTGTAGTTAATATGATGTTGACCGGATTTGATGCGAAGAAGGTCAATACGCTTTATGTTGATAAAAACTTAAAACAGCATGGTTTGATTCAAGCCTTTTCACGAACCAATCGAACACTTGGAGAGGATAAATCACAGGGGAATATTTTATGCTTTCGGAACCTTAAAAAAGCCACGGATGATGCGATTACTTTATTTTCGAATAAGGAGGCTATTGAAGAAGTGGTCATGCCAGACTATGAGGTGATTGCCGAAAAGTTTGATGGAGCTTTAAAAGATCTTTTAGAAATCGCTCCGACTTATCAGAGTGTGGATGATTTTCCTTCAGAGGTCGAGGAATTGCAATTTGTGATGGCTTTTAGAAGATTGATGCGAGCTTTGAACGTGCTGAAATCTTATGCTGATTTCAATTGGAATGAATTACCAATCAACAAGCAGGACTTTGAAAATTATGCCAGCAAGTATTTTGATATAAAAGATAAAGTAAGTCAAGACAATCAAAAGCAAAAAACGTCCATCCTGGATGATATTGATTTTGAATTAGAATTGATACATAGAGACAGAATCAACGTAGCCTATATTCTTCGACTCTTAGTCAAGCTCAAAGGAGAGAATACAGCGGATGCCAGAGCCCAGAAGAAAATGATCATGGATCTAATGGGCGGCGACCTATTGCTCAGGAGCAAACGAGAACTCATTGAAAAATTCATAGAAGAGAATTTACCACATATTGATGATGTGGATATAATAGAAGATGAGTTTGAACAATTCTGGCAAGATCAAAAGGTCTTAGCTTTAGAAAAACTTTGCGAAGAGGAAAAACTGGACAAAGCTCAATTCAAAGCATTGATTGAGGCTTATATGTTTAGTGGTCAGGAACCTATTCAAGATGATATATTGACTTGTTTGGATAATCGACCGAGTATCTTACAGGCGAGAAACATTGGTAATCGAATTCTTTCAAAGATGCGGGAATATATGGAGGTGTTTGTGAATGGGATGGTGGCTTAGGTTTGCTTATTACTCATTTATCCGTTCCAAAAACAACAAAACCCTCACAATCAAAAGATTATGAGGGTTTATTTGTACCCGAGGCGGGACTTGAACCCGCACGCCCCGAAGAGCACAGGATTTTAAGTCCGGCGTGTCTACCAGTTCCACCATTCGGGCATCCTGTTATAGGGTAGATCAGAAACGAAACTTCTGATAGAAAAAAAGCCTTCACAATCGAAGGCTCTTGGAGCGAAAGACGGGATTCGAACCCGCGACCCCGACCTTGGCAAGGTCGTGCTCTACCAGCTGAGCTACTTTTGTGCGGTGATTTCTGCTTGTATTAAAGCAGTTGCTGCATTGATATTGTCTTCATCCAAATGACTAAATGGTTCATCTAATAAAAGGAAATCAAATGATTGGCAAAGTGATCGAATGATTGCAACTCTTTGACGTTGACCATACGAAAGGGTACTACAAGGTTTTTCTAATAAAGCTTTAACGCCTAAGCGCTCTGCCATTGCAATAATTTCTTCTTTGGTCTTATGCTGAGTTAAATCATTTTTCAGTGTAATATTTTCAAATGCAGTAAGATTTGGGAAAAGTCGCAAATCTTGGAAAACAATTGATAATATTTTCTGACGCAGTTCAGACCAATCATCTGGTTTATAATCTGATACGGATCTCTCATCAATGGCTATTTGCCCAGAATAATCGGATCTGAGGCCATAGATCAAATGGAGTAGGGTGGATTTACCTTTTCCGGAGGGTGCGGTAATTAGATATTGTTTACCTTTTTCAAAAGAACAATCTGTTGCCCAGATATTAGAAGTGTTCGGATTGTTTCCATCAAAAATCGGATCGGGTTTAACTTCGTTTAATCGAATCATTATAGGTAGAATAAATAGAAATTTGGGAAGCGAAGCACTTAAATCATCGCTCCCCAAATTCCAGACTGCTCTAAATACTTTCTTTTTTGTTTGCTAGGTATATTTCATTGATAGATTCAAATAGCTGTTTTAGACTATTTACATTTTTATCTTTAAAATTAAGCTTAAAGGTACTATTCTTTCTATTTGCAGAAAAATTCATGTCTTCAAAATTAAGATCAACATCAAGATTGAAGTTGTTTCCTCCTGAACGAGACATCATTTCTTCAAAATCCACAAAACCAGAGAATATATTATTTTTTAATGCTTTGACCTTTGCCTTATCCAATCGCTCACTACCACTATAGCCTCCTGCTGCTATCTTTGCAATTTGACTTGGGTTAGATGAAATAACAATCATCTTATCTTGAATAAGTAATTGGATCTTATAATCACCAGCCATCATAGAACTGCCCGCAAAATTATAGAGATTATCGCTTTCTTTTTCAAGAAGTCTATAATCAGTTGCCAAAGAGAGAAATTTACTTAATTTTTCTTTATTATTAATATTAGCAGCAAAAGTACCAATGGGAGCATTTCCACTTCCTGGTGTTGAATAAAAAAGTAAGTCGCCTCCAAAAGTGCTAGCAATATCCTCTACAGTTAATCCGTATTCTTTCAATCCGAAGTTTGCCATCATCAAAACGCCTTTTTTCTGCAATACAGACTGAACGCCTTCTAAATCCAATGAGACTGTTGTAGCAGAACTCGCATTCGCAGGAATATAAGAAGAGAAATCACTGCTTAGATTATCCTTAAAGCAAAGATTAATGTCTTCTACCAGTGCGGATTGTAAGTACATATCAGAACGCGATTCGATTGCACCTTCATTGAAATCAACATAGCTATGTATAAAATTATCTTTTATAGCATCAGGGCTGATACTCGCCATAGTCAAGGCATTTTTTAATGCAGGACTATTGGCAATTGCATTTGAACTCATCCAGCTTTTGATATCATGGTTTCCGGATATAGCTTTATTCAAGTCTGCATCTCCAGCAATAGAATTCTCCGCTGTAGTATTAAAGAATTTTTCAATATTTCCAGTTGGGTCATTATAAGAATTAGTCATTCCAAGGACTACTTTTTCATCATTCCAAGCAACGGATTGGCTGCCTTTCATTGCTAAGTCGAAATTGCCTTGCTTTCTTGACTTTAAGGAAGGATTAGAATTAATCAATTTTTCTAATGCGCCTCTATCTTTGACGGAGGCAATAATAGCAACAAATACTTCTTCTGGATTATCTGAATTAAGCATGTGAGAGATATACATGTTTTTAGATAAATCAATCCCAGATTGACCAGGATTTGCGAGTACTTGGCTAAGCGTAGCATTGTATCGTGCTGTTTCACTAATTAGCTCTTGGTAAAAAGCCATCTCTTTTACATTTTCAAAATCAGCTTTTTCTAAGATTGAATTGACATCAATAGAGGTAACCATTGATACATCTTTTGGAATACTATTGAGTGTATCATCAGTTGATGATAGTGGTTTAGAACAGGAAGAAATAAGAATAGAAACAGAAAGAAATAAGAAAAGAAAGATTTTGGATTTCATTGTTAATTTTGTTAGCTCTTTGATAAAATCTTTTACGAAAGATCAACAAAAACATTGAATCATGAAGTTGATTTTGTTTTCGTTTTGATAAGTAAATAGAAATTGTCAAAGAAGGATTTAATTTTTGTATTATTGACTGCAATACTAGGCAAATTATTGCCCTAATAGAAACTAATTTGGATGAATCTCTTAGATCGGTCGATTAATCAAGAAAGGAATACTTAGGAAGAAGGATTATATTAGGTTGACCTTTTATTTTAATCCTTCCTCAAAAAAATACATAGTACTTCTATATCCAGTTTTTTAAAACAGGGCTAAAAGATTTTATTTATTTCGGATCCCTAAATTAAGCTCGCTTCGCTTTTTCCCATACAACTGATTGGCGACCTCCTATGATTCTTAAAAAACCACGGTATACGGCATAGTTCATTACACAGAAATAATAGGGAATGAAGAACGCTTTGAATTTTATTTTTTGCTTTTCTAATAGAAAACCTAGAAATGCAGAAATGTAAAATATAATTTGTAAAACTAGAAAGACTTGAAAAAAGAAACTCCCATTTAGGGCTAATAAGAAGTTGACAATTAATAATATGGGAAGTGCTACAGGTGTCAATGTCCATCTCAATACACGATGAGAAACATATTGAAAGGTTAAAAGGCCATATTTAAATATATTAAGCAGCGGTGCCAAGCGATATATTGCTTGAAGTCCACCAGCAGCAATTCTGATTTTTCGTTTTAATTCTTCTTGTATGGAAGCAGATGAATTTTCTACAGCATAAGCTTCTGGTTCATACATGACTCTATAGCCATTTCTGGAAATAGTCAAAGTCAAAAAGAAATCCTCTATTATAGTATCCGCTGGAACAGGCGTGTAAAGATTAGTTCGAATAGAAAATAACTCTCCAGCAGCTCCAACTACCGAAAATAATTGAGCATCCCATCTTTTGAGCATAGACTCATATTTCCAGTAAATTCCCTCGCCCGCAGAATTTGCAGCATCTTTTGAGGACATTGCAATTCTTTTCTCTCCTGCTACTGCTCCAATAGTTGGATCATTATAATGTCTTACTATGTTTCTTATAGCTCTAGGATTGACATCTGTATTGGCATCTGTGTATATCGTAATAGGTGTATCTATAAAAGCCATAATCCGTTCTACAGCAGCGATTTTACCTTTTCTTTCCGGACTATGGTGTAATTTCCAGCTCACATTTTTGGGATAGTCAAAATTTTCAATCAATATTGGAGTTCGGTCATCAGAACCATCTGTTACAAAAAGAAAATGAATTTTGTCTTTTGGATAGTCAAAAGCCAGATTATTCCTGATTTTATCTTCGATATAGTCTTCTTCATTATAGGCGGCAACAACGAAAGTTACTTTAGGAAGGTCTTTTTCAGCAGATTCTGTAACTGGCTGACGTTTTTTGAAAATATTTCTAATCTTCAATAAAAGATATAAAACCATACCATAGCCTAAGTACGTATATATAACGAGTCCAAGGCAAAACCAAAATATAATCTGTAGAGAAAAATCCATTTTATCTTATTTAAATAATTTCATGCGGATGAATACAAAGTATTGAGTCAAAAGATCGTTTCGCAGCTCTGTAAGCTATATTTGAATAATTTCAAGGCAAAGATGCAAAAATCTTTTTTTGACTTGCCAAATTAACACAAGATATTAAAGCTTTGAGCCTAATATCTTTTGTTGTAAATTAATGAACTCAATATAATATTTGAACAAGTCAAAACACTATTCTTTTATTGCATAAACCTTGCCTTGTTTGAATAGGTGAAATATTTTAAATGCTGAATATCTTGTACTTTTGTATTTTAATATTTTAGCCAATAAATGTGACTAATGGGGGATTTTATAGTCTTAATCATTGTTTGACGCTTATTAAACAAGGAAATAAAGAATATTAAAAATCATATTTATTTAATTTGTATGTCAAAATTACCCAAATGAGGGTATATCGTGTAAAAGAATGAAGGCATAACTTTGTATCTGTGACATAAGAATATATATATTTTGTTTAGCCCTCCTTTAAATGAGTTTAAAAAAGATTCTAAACTTATTGTTAACTTATTAAATTTATTGGCTAACTTTGCGGTATAATTCTCAGAACAGAATACTAGTTTAAAGGATTAAAAATCCTAAACGAAAGCGAACAAGCATATAACTTACAATTTTAACCAAGCTTGAGACCTTTCCGAGTTACCATCCCAAATACTGTTCCCCCTCACAACCTACTAATGAACCGTTTTGATTTGAACAAGATGGTAGTTGATAGTATTTTCAGTACTAGATACTAACAGGTTGATATAGTATACTCAATTTCTAGTTTGTTTTAGCCAGAATGTTAGTAGTAACATATGGTTGAGTATTGACTATTGCATATTGAAAAAAGGAAACGATGAATTCGACAAAAAAGAAAATTCTTGTAATTGAAGACCACGACAGTATTAGACTTTTACTGAATCGGTTTTTGAGCAAGCATTTTGATGTTACTTGCAAAAGTAATGGCTTTGATGGTCTTGCATGGTTAAGTTATGGTAACATGCCTGATTTAATTGTATTGGATATGTCTATGCCTCGATTAAGCGGCTTAGACTTTTTAAATAATATAAGGACAAGTGGTCTTTTTAGAGAGATTCCTGTCCTTATCGTATCTGGTGAAGATGATTCTCGGATTATTCAGAAATGCCGAGATTTAGGAATTGAAGGTTTTATTGCTAAGCCGTTTGATCCTATTAATCTAAACCAAACAATAAATAATGTATTAGCGCCAGTCGCTAATTAATATTATATATTATAATAACCCTCTGACACTTAACATTAAGAACAACCATGTAATCAATTATTATAATTGATTCATTTTTTAACCATTACTTTAATATGAACAAAACTTTTACCTGTGAAAGTCTAGATGTGAAAGAATTGCTTATAATTGGTTTTGATAGCCACTTTTTAAGCACTTTGACTTCGTCTAATGATTATGACTCGGATAGTTATTGTTTCAATTCAATGGATAATTCGGTTTCGGCCTATAATTATCTCAATGATTGCATCAAGCAAAATAAAAGTTTGCCCTCAGCTATTATTTGTAACCTAAATTTCTTAGTCAAGGACAATTATTTTCTTCTTGAAAATACTTGCAAAAACCCAGTTTTCCAATTAATTCCATTCGTCTTATTTGCTCAAGATAAAAAGGATATAGATCCGACTTTCCTTTTGAAGAAAGGAGTGGATGATTGCTATGTCGAGCCAGTCAAATGGAGAGATTTACGAAGGCGTATTGAATTCCTTAAGAAATTTAAATCTGATATGCTCCAGTACAAGATGTTGGATGAGGACAATCGATTTAGCATTCCTTTAGGAAAAAGAACATTTGATATTGTATTTGCATCAGTGATCATTTTGATATTAAGCCCAGTGCTTTTGATGATTGCTTTATCAATTAAATTAACCTCTAAAGGGCCTATAATTTATCGCTCAAAAAGAGTAGGTACAGGATATCAGGTTTTTGACTTTTTAAAGTTCAGATCTATGTGTGAAGATGCAGATGTGAAATTGAAAGATTTAGCACAATTTCCCATATTTTTGATTCATCTCTATAATCTTTTAGAAAAAAGTCATCAAAAAATAGATAATAATTATTATATATTTCTTCTTTTTTTTGCCTTGATCTAACTCTTTTATAAATTTTATAAGGAATGAAAAATACAAAAAAATTCAAAACTGGTGAATAAAAAAAAAATAATCCACAAAAAATATTCAGTATTATAGCAATTTGTTTCTGGGTCTTTTGCATAATAATAATTTCCTTCAATTTCTGTACATGTCAAATTTGATAAACATTGATTAATTATAATTGGTTGAAAAATAAAAATTAACAAAAGAATAATTTTTGAAAATTTTCTTTCTACTCCTTTTTGATATTTTTTTTCAATTAAATAAACTATCAAAATTCCGAAAATTAAAAAAATCATTTGATAAACATTTTGGCAATGATAAAAATTTATCTTCTTTGAAAACTTATTTGCTATAAGACATTCTAATGAAAACCAAAAATTCGAAATTTCACTTATTTTTTGAAAAATTGTAAAAGCAGTTTTATACTCACTTGAAACATGGATATTATAATTATCAATCATTAATAAAATATGAATGAAATTCAATGCTATTTTTGAAGCAGAAACTTTATAATTTCCTTGATTTTTCAAAATAAATTTTGAGGTTTTATAAATCACAAAAATTCCTACTATAAAAATCACTGAATGAATAAAAATCATAGCTACTACTCCTGGGCATTTTCTACACGATTTTCCAAAAAATTTATTAATCTAGTTTTAAAATTTATTTAGAAATAAATAATTTAATTGTTTTATATTTATAATTTAGTTCGTTATTTTTTTTTTAAAAAATTTAACGTTTTCTTTTCTTTTATCACAACTGAAACATAATCTTCCAACATAATTTTCATTGCATTTTATATTAGTTCCACCTTTATATTTTAAAATAAAATTTAGAGTGCCTTTAAATTAAAAAAAAAATAATATCAATTAAAAAATTTAACTGTTATAAAAAAAAAATTTTGATTTATTTTTGTTTGAAAGATTTCATTTTAATTAAAATAAAGTACTAAAAAAAAAAAATAAAAATATTTAATTTTAAAAAAAATAAAAAATTGAAAAACAGTTTATAAAATACCTGGACAATTATTTAAAAAGGTGCGGCATATATAAATTTTATCAGAATTTAAAGAAGATCTCCAATATCCTTTATCTATAATTATTTTATTTCCACCCAAACATTCCATATTTTTCTTACAATTTTTGCAATTTTGATCATGATAATCAAAACTAAAAGTTCCTTTCATACATTCTTCACAAAGATTTTTAATTTTTGAATAAATTTCCCCCATCCTACAACCCCCAATATGAACAGGAATTATTTGATAAAAATCATTATTTTTATTTAAAACATCATGTGGAAATAATTTTTCAATAAATTCTTTTTTATTAATTTCATCTTTCATATTCAAACTAAATTTAAGATAGATAGTTGTTAAAGGAGTGCCTATTGTATAAATTTGATTTAAAAGAAATTTATAATTTTCTGATTGTCTTTCATAAATTTTTCCATAAATTATAGGTTCTCTTTTTTTTATAAAAATTTTGATTTGTATTTGATTTATTCTGAATCAATAAATTTTGTAAAAGTTTATTGGAAATATTAAGTGTTTCAAAATTTTTTTGAATTTCTAAATCCACTTCAATTTTTATTTTCACTGGCAATAAAATTTCTTTAATTTTTTGCTGATAAACATCAAGCAAACTAAATTCAAAGTTTAAAGGAATTTTTTCTAAAGGACTTAAATTATTCACAAGAAAAAGAGTTTTATTTAAATTACTAGTATATTCGACCTTGCCAGTTACTGTATTAATGGCAGAAAAATTTGTTGTTAAATAAAAAGATGAATAACTTGGACCATACTTTGCAGAATTATTAACTAATATAATTTTAAAAATAAAAGGTTTAACATATTTCCAATAAATCACACCTCCATTAATCAATGCTTTATTATCACTGAATAAATTATTAGTCAAATTTAATGAGCATATATGTTTATTTTTCAATGAACATAAATAATAAATAACTCCTCCTCTTTTAGCTGAATTTTTTGTAAAAATTGAATCAATAATAAGTAAAGATCCTTCAATTATTGAAAACACCCCTCCTAAATTGTATGATTTACATTCTGAAAATCTTGAATTATTAATTACATAAATTCCTTTTAAAAAAAATTTCTTCAAATTAAAAAATTGCACCATTTTTATTATTTTCAATGTATAAAAAGTTACTTTTGTTAATTATAAAACTTATTGCAAAAATGGCATTCAAAAAATGTATTTCTTATATTAAATCCTCTTTTATTAACCACAATATTATTTCGAAAATCAAGACTTGAAAATGAATCTAAATATACTCCATAAGTACTGAAATTCTTCATGTTTGAATTCTCAATTGTTAAATTACCTAACATAGAATAAAAATTCCACATACAACTTTTGAAAAAATATTTTCAAAAATATTCATTTCAACAACTAAAGGACTGCTTTCAAGATAAATAAGAAAATCTGAATAATCTGAAGTAAGATTCTTAAAAATTACTTTAACGAATTTTGCTTTAGAATTTTCTCTAATTAAAAAAACATAAGTTTTTGCTATCCCAAGAATAATTGAATTTTGAATAGAACAATTGAAAATTATTAAATTTGATGAAGAAGATTTCAAAAAAAGATCTTTATAATTTTGAAAAATAGAAGCCTCTAAATTAAACTTAACTTTTTCTAATAGGAAAATACTCCCTTGATTTAAAAATAATAAAAGTAAATTCTTAATTGATACTATAACATCTTTAAAATCAAAAATTCTACCATCTTTGTTGTGTATTAATGAATTATTCAAAACCATTCCATTTATAAAAAAATAAGATTTTTGGGAAAAAGCAAAAAGTCTAGTTTCCGATAAGCACTCTTGAACAGAAATATTATATGCATATAAAAATGACCCATGATCGGCTAAAACAATTGCTGAATATCTAGCAGTATTTTTTTTAAAAATACTTTTAAACAAAGAAATGTTTGCTTCATAAATTAAAAAAAAAATACCAGCTTGATGTTCAATTTTATTATCATAGAACAAACTTCCAAAATCAAGATACCTTATATACCCAAAGCAATAAAATTGGTTATTAATACATTGATTATCTTGAAAAGTGGTATTTTTTGAAATTATAACAGCATATTTTTCACCTGCGCAAAGAAGTTCAAAAGCACAACCCATGCTAAAATTTTTATAACCTCTACCTGATTTCATTATAGAGTTAATCATAATAAAAAATGAATTATTATGAAAAATGAAATGTTCACAACAATTACCACCAATTGCTAAATTCTTTAAACAAAGATGATTTAATAAAGTTAAATTATGTTTTTTGAAATAAGATAAATAAGTCATCCACATGCTAAGTGTAGGGCCATAAAATTTTGTTTCATTTTCAAGGAAAATACATAATTCAATTAATACTGTACGATTAATTGCTTCATTAAATTGTAATCCTCCTCCTGAATAAGCTTTGTTAAGAAGAATATTGCACATTAATATTATCAGCTTACTTTTTTTAACTAACATTTCTGAAAATGAAAATAGTTCTCTTTTTTGAATGTTTTTAATAATTGAACAATTTTTAATATATCCAAATAAAAAATGTGTTAAAATTATCATTTTGGTTTCTTCTTTTATATTTACACTTTTTAAAAAATTTGAATTGCTTATAAATCTGCAATTAGTTATATTAAAGAATTTTGATGAAAATAATCCCAGTGTTATATAATTTCCAAAATTGTGAATAAAATCACATTTATAAAATTTTATTGCTCCCTGCTTTGAATTTGTGTAAAAAGCAGCATATCCATTAGTTGTGGAATTATTATTTATGAAACTGCTGGAAATGATAGAAATTTTAAAAATATCTTTAAAATATAAGCAAATTCCATATAAATTAAGACAAGTAGCTGTATATCAATCAATCAAGAGTACGAATTTAAATAAATTATTATATTGTTAACTGATTAGTAATAGGAATGACTTGTACCTATGCATAACTCTCTTAATCAACTGTGGATCCTCCTTCAATAATTGCGCTTCATTAGATATTCTTTCCATCAAGTCATGTTCGTTTGCAGGAGGAGTAGATTACACTTTACTTTTTAAACACTTTTACACTTACTCTACTCCTCCTGCAAACGCACAAGACTTGATGGAAAGAATATCTAATGTAGGTTCAATTATTGAAGGAGGATCCACAGTTGATTAAGAGTGTTATGGGAGCAACAAGAAATAAACTTGATTTATGTTTGAGAAGAGATGGAGCACATGTGGAGGGGATCGGCAGGCATTAGGCATCTAAGAAACTAGCATTTTGTTATTTTTTTATTGCAATTATTTTGTATTGGTGTAACTTTTCAAAAAATATCGGAAATAAATTGTTAAAAATAAATGTTTTCTTATTTCTTACCCATGTCAAGCAAAAATTTTACATATTTTTTTGAAAAGCTACTGCTCCGGCACTGTTGATCAATTTCATTTGAAAATTTTACCAATAATAGCACAAAAAGTAGATAAATACAGTGATGTTTGTAAAATTACGATAGCTTTATTAGTATTCGAAATATAAAGTTTTGAAAATGGGTTTCGTTTTTTTGAGACACCCTGTATATTCATTGGTTATATTATAAATTATTATTATGTTTATATCTTATAGGTATTTAAAAAGTTAGCAACATATAAATTTTAAAAACAAAGTGTTCAATCCTCAATAAGTGGAATTGTAGCCTTTATCAAAATTTTGGTTATCATTTTAACAGAATTTTTATCAACTTTAATATTATATAACTTTTTAATGAAACAACGTAGAAACAAACGGTAAAATTCTTGTTAATGAGAAAAATAAAATGAATTGAATGATATAAAAATCATAGTAAGCAATATTTTTATGACAGTGGACCTTTAAGAGTATATAATACATATCTTTCTATTTCATATTGCAAGTGAAATATAGTTTATTTTAGAAACACACGGCAAAAGTAAAAAAGGTACACAAGTAAAAAAAGAACAAAAGTAAAAAATAAGTATATCATAAATATGTATTTCTTTCTATAACATATTTGAAATATAATTTATTTTAGTAGAACAAGTGTACTTGGTATTATTTATTGTTGCTGACATCTAAAGATATCCTTTGTTGTCAATACAAAAGCTTTGATATATATATATATATATATACAAAAGCTTTTTAGCATTGCTTTATTATTGTTCCTCCAGAGTTTGTGTTGGGTATTGACGTGTTTCTACATATAAATGTGCGCAAGGAACTCCAAGTATTATGTTGAGTTAAATATAAATGAAAATAAAATATATGTATTGCAAAATAGTGATTTGTTATAAATGTGAAGATAGGAGTCGTAGTTAGGAAAGTTGCTCCGACTCCGTGATCCTCCGTGGTTGTCATAATTTTATGGTATTACTGAAATATAACCTTGTAGTGAAACAAGCGTACTAAACGAAATAATTAAGTACATTTTAGTGATTTAAGTTTTTGTATCCACAAGCTTAACCAATTAGCGACGAGTGGTAAGTTCAAATGTGTTTGGAAGGCAATTATCATGAAATTTATTTAAGATTTATAAAACAATTTAACATCTCGTTTTCGATGATTGATTGAACTGTTTAATGGAGCTGCATCTCTATTTACATTAAAAATGTTCAATCAATCATTGAAAACAAGATTTTAAATTGTTTTATAATTATTGATAAATTTCATGATAATTGCCTTCCAAACACATTTGAACTTACCACTTGTCGTCAATAGGTTAATTATGATGCACACGACACCGGATATATCCTGTAATACTTGACTGTTGACACCGTTTGAAGTGAAACATTCAGACAAATATCGATCTCTATATTTATTTAATGCATATTGACAATGTATAAAATTCCACCTTTAATATAATACAATATATAAACATAAACCATTTCCCTACCATTTTCACGTCATGGAAGTCACAATATACTTAAATGTGTATAATTATTTAATGCATATTAACAATGTATATATAATTCCGCCTTCAATACCTATGGTGATAGGTATAGTTGTAAGTATTATATTAGTGTGCATACTTATGTCTTTCACGTAATTGATACCACTCTCTTATTCAGTTAGTAGTTAAAAAATAAACGTTGCATATTTTATTTAATTGAATATTATTCTATGTTATGTTACGCTAATTATACAAAGTATACATATTGCTTCATATATTCTAATGTATTCACTTTGTTAAATTCAAACTAAATTAATGATAGAAAATAAACGTTGCATATATTGTTTAATTTATGATTATAGTATGTTTTGCTAAGTTAGTTATACAAAAAAATACATAGTGTTACATATATTGTAATGTATGAATAATTCAGTTTGTTAAATTGACACTAAATGAATGAACTCTTTTGGTTTGCAATTGAAATTAATGCCTTTGTAGAATGCGGCTCTTATAGTTTTTAATTGAGCTGCCTAATCATTGAAGCTTTACGTAATTAACTGACATAATTGTACTTTTTATGAGTGTGGGTTAAATTATTTCATTTGTAACGTTAGGTAAAGTAGTTTAACGCTGCATTATCGGCTAGTCTAATTCAATAATGTGATATAATTTCCATAGTTGACAGTAAGTAAGGTTATTGCATGGTTAAAAGTACGTAAGGTTACATGATAAATGGCTTACTATATAATTGCCCTAGCATTCGAAAAATTGCTAGGGAATTCCCTATTTAATGTAGCCTATATACGGTCGCGTATATTGACAATAATAAGCTTGCAAATTACAAAATAATTAATTTCATCTAGAGTAACTTTATTATTATGTCTTATTATCAGATTATCCCTAAATTAATGAATAATGCAATCACGTTAATTTCTTTCAACCATGATAATTCCATTAACAAGAACAAGTTTGTGATATCAATAACCTCATTAATGACGGGTAGTAACTTCAAATGTGTTTGGAAGGCAATTGTCATGAAATTTATCAAAAATTCTAAAACAATTTAAAATCTTATTATAAAACAATTTAAAATCTTGTCTTGATTGAAAACAAGATTTAAAATTGTTTATAATTCATGATAAATTTCATGATAATTGCCTTTCAAACACATTTGAACTTACCACTCGTCGTTATCAATTAAGTGAGCGAAAAGATTTACGGAGACAGACGAAGTAACAACATTGCAGGCGAACAGTTTAATCCTGTTTCTGCCGAATGGTATATATTGATTCAACGTACTTCATCAATTTATAATCGTTCTAATTATTATTTAGAATTTAATATTACTATATTAGTACTTGCATGATTATATTTACCTACTATATTCAACCTTTTTAACGGAAATAAGCTAATTTTCCAAATTGCTAGGAAATAAGTTCGAATGTATTTTTTTATAAAATGCGTCATAATAATTTTACTCATTGATTAAATGAACTTGTAGACAGTAATGGGTTAAATCCCGCTCAGTCCAGCGGATCTCACTAATAAGGATTGATCCCTCTTCTCTTTTTTGTGCTGTCGCGTTTTTGTTCGCCGTGCCATTTGTATCCCTCTAGATATTGGCAGCTGCAGCGGACATTGCTCCGAACTTTAATACAATTCCGCACTTTATACAATTCCTCCCACAATATCATTGCAAACTCAATTCAAATGTTAAACTATGATACACTTTCAATAAATCTAACTGATGTTACTGATTGGCGTTGCAAGAAGCTCTCGGTATTGTGAGAAGCATCTAAATTGATTGGTATTTGAGCAATGTTGAAGGAACTCTTATTCAGAGTAGTCGATGGCTTTGTCGTTAGCAGAGAGATGGAACGAATGCCCTGTATAGTGTTGCCTGTATAGTGTTGCCTGATAAATCTTATTGATCAGACCAAATCTTTCGTGTCCAACAGCGTGGATTAATTTATCGCCAATTTTATAAACAGTTGTTGACTGTGTTACATGTCATTCTTTCATTTATTTTATCTGTTTTATATACAAATTGATTATTGATTACAACATAAAGTGATTGAAATATTTATATTATCTTAGATTTAATTATTTGATCTTGATATTTTCGTTAAAAATTTTCTGTCCATCGCGGCGTGAATGTTGCTTCTGTTGCAACGATGCGTAATTGAAAGATTCCTTTTGAAACTCGCGATACCATCTCTTCCAAATGTCACTAGCTAAACAACCAGAAACAAATTTAATGTTGCTTGCTGTGTTATCTAACATTCTATCCTCAGTATCTAACATTATGTCCTCAGTATCTAATATTATGTCCTCAGTATCTAACATTCTGTCCTCTGTATCTAACATTCTGTCCTCTGTACCTAACATTCTGTCCTCTGTATCTAACATTCTGTCCTCTGTATCTAACATTCTGTCCTCTGTTCTAACATTCTCTCCTCTGTATCTAACATTATGTCCTCTGTATCTAACATTATGTTCTCAGTATCTAACATTCGGGGCGGCGACAAAAGCCCACGCGACAAAAGCCCACACCAACAAGAGCCAATACGATAAAAGCTGACACCTGTTAGGTAAAGTTTGGTAAGGTTAGTTTTGGTTAGGTTAGGTTTTTGTTGATGTAGGCTTTTGTCGCATGGGCTTTTGTCGTTAGGAATTTTGTCGTGTGGGCTTTTGTCACCCATCCCTAACATTCAGTCGGTATGATGTCATTCATGTGTTCCAGTATTGCTCCTTTGCGTCACATCGTATTGCACATTTAGTCGCACTTTATTACATACAACACAATTACATACTACGTTTCTGTATCAACCGTTCTCTATTTTAAATTTATCATTTGATATCGTATTAATTGAATAATTTCGCTAGTCTATTTGAATCTTTAACATTTTGTTGAGTTACGACTCGATGTGCAAATAAATACAGTAGGTATTTAAATTAATAAAGTTGTATACTATATAAGCCATTAGAAGGTCTATATGAAAATACAGAGAAGGTGAAATGATCACAAGTCGCTGACGTTAGCAATATACAAGTCATATTATTCACCCTCGCCACGTCGTGTCATTTTATTTTATGCTTTCCATCTAGTATTCTTTTTATAATTATACAAAACTTTTAATGATGCACGTAAAACATAATTTTATGTTATTATATATTCATTAAAATCGTTTGGACATCTCAGAGTCTTTAAAAGGATTAAAAAAGCACAAAGTATATTAAAAATAGTCATCATTATTAAGAAATTGAAACGTTTCGGGTATGATTCCACCGAACATGTTATTATGGTTCTATTATTATTTCTCTATATATATTATATAGCCGCGTCTTTGATACGACTCTATTTACATTACGAGTGTTCTATAAATCATTGAAAACAAGATTTTAAATTGTTTTATAATTCTTGATAAATTTCATGATAATTGCCTTCCAAACACATTTGAACTTGCCACTCGTCATTAATGGCACTATAATGCAAACTAAGAAACATATAATAGTGTATTCGCTAACTCTAAATGCAAGTGGACTATTGATTACACAGTGCCATATCTCACCCTACTCTACATATGATACCTGGCAAATTCTAATGAGTTAAAAAAATAATTAATATTAAAGCTGTGATTTACTGTAAACAATACAGGAATTGAACTGATATTCTCTATACTATATATTTAACACTGTATATATTACAGAATTAAATTTGATATATAAATTAAAATAAATATTGATGTATTTACTGAATCCATATTACAGGCACCCGATGTCACCCGCAGAATTGACGTAACGGTAAGTTTCACTGTTGCGTCTGCTGCGGGGTTAGTGTTGTAATACTTAGGTAGGACTTCCCCATGGGTTTTATAATAGGTACCCTCCTACTACCTAGTACCTATTATGCAATGTTAGTCTTATCGCCTGACGGGTCCCTAGATAACCTACATTAGGGAGAGTGTTATTTATTATTCTATTATTTTTTCATAGCGCTAGCTGCTGCTGTCCCTCATGTTTGGTTTTAATTTAGCTTATTTGGTTAGGTAGGTTAATAGGCTTCATACTTCGACTTCTTGCCACTCTAATAGTTTATTATTTACCTAGGTAGTTAGTTGATTATTGTAAAGGGTGGCCTTTCACTTCATTGTTCTTCTTTCGCCTTCAGCAGCTTGTAAGTTGTTTACATCTCGAAATGGGATGTAAACCTCTTACAGGTTGTTAAACCATTTCACTGTTCTGCACTCATGAGTAAGGTCCACCGATGGGGTAAGTGACCTTGTTCATGTAGCATACTTTCCTACTTTTTCTACACTTAGGTTCAATCAAAATATAGATGTCTTTTTTTTAATTTACGTTTCGAATGCTACTTAGAAAGAAATAAAAAGTACAATTTAAAGATGTTCAGACGTACTATCCATTGATTAGATATGAATTAAGTGTCATTTTTTGGTCCCTTGCTGCAAATCGCTAATATTCTGTGTCAAATCCAGGTGTATTCCATCAATCATTAAAAATTCATTTTAAAATAGTTTTATGATTTCATAAATTACATGGTTTCTGGCTTCCAATGACAACTGAATAATATCTATGGATAATCAAAATAAAAAAAAAACAAGCAAGTCCATACTAATTTTTATGTGTCAAAATATGGGTGATACTTCAAATAATTTTGTGTTTTTAAATATTATTATTGTGTTAGTATTTAAAATTATTTGAAAAATACGAACAATTATAAATCGTAAGTAACAGAACCGAAATGAATTGATATTTTGATAAAGGAATTACGAAAATAATATCGTTTAG
>CBDICS010000055.1:0-12091 GCA_965277415.1 Saprospiraceae bacterium | reverse complement strand
CTAATTTTAATATTACTTTTTCTTGGGATTTATACTAAGCTTGTTCTCAGGCTTATAGCTTGGTGTTTTTGAAACACTAATATGGTGAAAATATTTATTTGAAAAAAAACATTCTTTATCAAGCGCCAACATCCTTTTTTCCCTAACTTTGTATTATCCAATCGCTAAAAAACTCCCCTTAATTTTGTGACATAATTTTACACATAAGATACAACCAGAGACCCCTTTCCCCCCCTTTTTACCCCCCAATTTGAAACGAACTCAATTTTTAACAAACTTGAGCATGCATAATGAGGGTTTTATTTGCCACGTTTTTTCTGGCAATGATAGTCAGTACCTATTTGAATGGACAGGATAATAAGTACTGGTTAGAATTGAAAGATAAGTTTGAAAATCCTTTTGGGATTGATCGACCACAAGAGTTCTTATCTGACAAGGCAATTGAGAGACGACTCAATCAAGGTATACCCATTGATAAAAAAGATTTACCTGTTTCTCCTGCTTATATTTATTTAGTAGGAGAACAAGGTGCAAAGGTTTTGTATAGTTCAAAGTGGTTTAATGCATTAGCGATTAAGTGCGATGAATCTACAAAAACTAAACTAGAAAATCTATCCTTTGTAAAATCTATACAACTCATTGGTTTTACTATTGATAAAGATAATTTAAGCTCCAAAAGAGGAGTTCATGAGATTGAAAATGAAGATTTAGTATTTGAGCATACTAACCAACAATTGAAAATGCTTAATGGTCAGTTTTTGCATGATCATAATCATAAAGGGGCTGGCAAAATGATAGCCGTGATAGATGGTGGTTTTATAGGAACCCAAAGGAGTAGTTTTTTTGACAGCCTGAGAGTGAATGATTTAATGCTTAGACCAAAAGACTTTGTTGATGGTGATCAAAATGTATTTCATGCTAGTTCACATGGCACAAAAGTACTTTCCGTAATGGCGGCTAATCAACCCGGCGTTTTTGTAGGTATGGCACCCCAAGCGAACTATGTATGTATCCGCACAGAGGATAGAGCAGTTGAAATGAGAATAGAAGAATGTAATTGGATCGTGGGCGCAGAATATGCAGATAGTATAGGAGCAGATATCATCAATACATCACTTGGTTATTCAGATTTTAATATCCCAAGTATGAATTATAACTATGAGGATATGAATGGTGAAAAGGCACTGGTCAGTAGAGCGGCTGATATTGCATTTTCAAAAGGAATCCTGGTGGTGACAAGTGCTGGAAATGATGGTGGATTTGATGATGGATTTATCGACGCACCAGGAGACGCTAAAAATATTTTGACAGTTGGAGCAACCGATTTATATGGAAATCTTGCTCATTTTAGCAGCTTTGGGCCTACTGCAGATGGAAGAATTAAACCAGAGATTGTTGCACCTGGAAAAGATATTGCTGTAGCATCTATTTTTAATACTAAAATTCATGCTGCTAGTGGAACTTCCTATTCAGCTCCATTGATATCTGGATTGGCCGCAGCACTTTGGAGTGCATTTCCGGACAAAACAAATCAAGAGATCAGAGATGCGATCATTCAAAGTGCTCAATATCCCGATCAAATGAATAATAAAACTGGTGCAGGCTTACCAGATTTTCAGAAAGCCTATTTTATATTGAAATATCATCCCGATTGAGGGAAACATATAAAGAGCAGATTTTAGGGTTTTTTCATTGTTTTTAATTGCGTAAACACCACTTTTCTAATAAGTTAAGTGGTGTTTTTTTAATTATTACTAATCACCATTTCAATGGCCCTACTAGGTTGAATTAACTTTCCAGTTGTTCCAGTATTTCCAGTTTCTATTCCTGTACTTGATAATATTTCATACACTTCTTTGCTTGTCAAATTAGGATTAATACTCTTCATTAGACCAACTAAACCAGACACATATGGACAAGCCATTGAAGTTCCACTTAATGCTTTATAATTACTTCCTGGATAGGTAGAGTAGATGTTTACTCCGGGAGCAGCAATACCCATCTCTAAGCCTCCTACGAGATTTGAAAAGGAGGCCTTATTGACTATGGTATCAATGGCAGCGACTGTAATAACGCCACTAGCATTAGCAGGTGTATAATCTCTAGCATCCATATTATCATTACCAGCAGCTACGACAATGATTGCATTTGCTTTATTTGCATATTCCACAACTTCCTGAAAAGCTTCTTGAGCTGCTTCTCTTGATCGTGCTCCGATAGATACAGAAATGACATCAGCACCATTATCAACAGCTTCTATAATACCTTCAATCAGTCTTTGTTGTGTAATCAAACCAAAACGATTCATTACTTTAATACCAGAGACTTCTGCAAAATCATTATTGGGGAATACGGAGGCAACACCTTTACCATTATTGGTTATTGCTGCTGCGATCCCTGCACAGTGTGTTCCATGTCCATTTGTATCTTTGTCGTATTCAACTTTTATAGAACGATACCTTCCTTTAAGGTCTTCATGATTGGCATCAACGCCGGAGTCGACAATGAATACTTTCGCTTTTTTCTTTGGGCTGATTTTTTTATTGGAGAGTAGGGTATACAATTTTTCCATTTCCATCGCTTCAAATCCCCAGAGTTTACGGACTTCTGGATCATTAATTCCAAAATGGATTTTCCCTGGAGGTCTGATTCTGCTTATTAAAGGTTCAATTTTGAAAACTTCATTGTATTCTACCCAATCTACTGCATTTGAGGCCTTTAAATCATTGATAATCCTTTCGATTTTAGAAAGATTCTTATTAGGTATATCTATAGTGTAATAATCATCTAAATCCGTTTGATTTACTTTATCGGGATGAAATGAAGGTTTATGTGTTAAATCATATTTTGAAATGATAGCATTTATATCTTGGATACTATTGTGCTCATTTATTTCAACAAGTAATTCTCCTTTCTCAGCGAGATTTGAAACCGAGGTATTGTTTTCAGAATAAGTAAAGGTGGATTGTAAATAAGACATTCCTTTAAACTGAAATGCTCCAATTAGTACAAGAAGCATAACGAAAAAGGTCATTTTACTAGTTTTAAAAAAACTAAAGAATTGAGAGACAATGCCCATAATGATCAAATCCCTAAACAATGCAAATAGCTTAATTGAAAAGAAGCCCGGTGAAAATAAAAGGGAACCTATATAAACAATTAGCCCGCTAAAGAATAGCTTTTGCATAAAACCGCTAAGGCGCTGATTATCTTTGAAATAAAACCAAAGAATTAAACCGATAAGGCTTATAAGGTAACTGAGGGGATATAATATTTCTAACATGCTCTAATATTAAACAATTCTGCTTTCAATCCAAAAATCAAGGATAAGATGCTTGAATACATCGCTAAAAGGTTGTTTTTAAGCGATTTATTGTAACAAACAACAATTCCAGATTCAAAATGTTATCTATTTTTAAATAACTTCTAAGTTTATCCTAAATCCGCAAAATTTATTTTTTATTAAAGGTATTAGCGCGGACGCTAAAAAGAAGTACAAAATTTATATTTTTGCAAAAAATTAATCCACTTATATAATTAGAATAATAGAAATGGCAGATTCACCAGAGAGAATAAAATGTTTAATCATCGGTTCAGGCCCAGCAGGTTATACGGCTGCGGTTTATGCTTCAAGAGCTAATCTTGAACCTGTACTTTACACTGGCCCTGAAATGGGCGGACAATTAATGATCACAACAGATGTAGAGAACTATCCAGGTTATCCAGATGGCGTGATGGGGCCTCAGATGATGGAGGATTTTAGAAAACAGGCAGAACGGTTTGGAACTCAGATCCGAATGGAAATGATCACGAAAGTAGATTTTTCAGGACCAGTACATAAAGTTTGGTCAGAGTCAGGACATGAAATCCATGCTGATACCGTAATCATTTCAACTGGTGCAAGTGCCAAATGGTTGGGATTAGAAAATGAAGGAAGACTTGCTCGTAACGGCGGCGGTGTTTCAGCTTGTGCAGTTTGTGATGGTTTTTTCTATAGAGGAATGGAAGTGGCGGTAGTGGGAGCAGGAGATACAGCAGCTGAAGAAGCTCATTATCTTTCAAAGCTTTGTCCTACTGTTCATATGTTGGTGCGAAGAGATGAAATGAGGGCTTCCAAGATTATGCAAGATCGAGTCAAAAATACTGAGAATATTAAAATCTACTGGAATACAGTGACGGAAGATGTCATTGGTGAAAATGAAGTAGAAGCGGTTCGAGTATCAAACAGAGAAACTGGTGAAAAACAGGATATTCCAATCAAAGGGTTCTTTGTAGCTATTGGCCACAAACCCAATACAGATATCTTTAAGGAATGGCTAGATATGGATGAAACAGGCTATATCATCACGAAAGCCGATAGTTCTAAGACAAATATTGATGGTGTCTTTGCTAGTGGAGACGCTCAAGACCATGTTTACCGTCAAGCGGTGACAGCTGCCGGAACGGGCTGTATGGCAGCATTAGATGCGGAACGTTACCTCGCAGCAAAAGGTGTGATATAAATTTTATGTGGTTCTTTATTCGAATTAAGAATAAGGAACCACATACCATATTTTTTATTTATATTTGCAGCGCTTTTCTTAACCAACCTGAGAAATCTACATTTAACCAAATAGTTATTTGATAAATCAATTTTGTTAATTGACGGAACAAAATTAGTGATTAGCTATTTTGACAGGCTGAAATTTCATAAACAATAGACTAAAAGGAGATTGTGTTGAATATTTTGGGAAGTCTAAAAAATAATAGCTTATTATTAATTCCGTCTAAGTAGCCGTAAAGAATTAGGTTAATAATATTTGATGAGTCGAAAAATTATAAGTGTTTGACTGTAAGGAAATAACGTTTGTTTTTTGACTCTATCTCAAAAAAATATTATTAATATAATTTAGGCCAATTACTTAATAACCTAAACTAAAAGAAATTTAAAAATGACATCGATTGCAACTAAATTCCGACCCGGAGTACTTTGGGGCGATGAAGTTACTGAGCTTTTTAATTATGCTAATGAGCATAACTTTGCTATTCCAGCGGTTAACGTTGTAGGTACAAATTCAGTCAATGCAGTATTAGAAACTGCCAAGGCTGTAAACTCTCCTGTAATTATTCAATTCTCAAATGGTGGCGCTCAATTTTTTGCCGGAAAAGGTTTGTCCAATGAAGGGCAACAAGCTGCAATACTTGGCGGTGTTTCTGGTGCTATGCATGTCCATGCTATGGCTAAAGCTTATGGAGTGACTGTAGTACTACACACAGACCATTGCGCTAAAAAACTTTTACCTTGGGTTGATGGGCTTTTAGATGCTGGAGAACGGTTTTTTGAATCAAGAGGCTATCCTTTATACTCTTCTCATATGCTAGACTTATCAGAGGAACCTATTGAAGAAAACATAGAGGTGTGTACAAGGTATTTTGAACGGATGGATAAACTAGGCATGACCATCGAAATCGAATTAGGTGTGACCGGCGGAGAAGAAGATGGTGTAGATAATACTGATGTAGATAGCTCTCGGTTATATACTCAACCAGATGAAGTTGCTTATGCTTTTGAATCCTTGAGCAAAATTAGCAATCGCTTTACAGTAGCGGCTGCCTTTGGTAATGTACATGGTGTCTATAAGCCAGGTAATGTAGAACTTCGACCAATCATCTTGAAAAACTCTCAAGAGTTTATTGTGGAGAAGTTTAAAACAGCGGCTAATCCAATCAACTTTGTATTTCATGGCGGATCGGGATCTTCTCGTGAAGAGATTCGAGAAGCTATCGAGTATGGAGCAATAAAAATGAATATTGATACTGATATGCAATGGGCATTTTGGGATGGATTAAGAGGATATTATGAAGGGAATAAAGGATATTTGCAGACGCAAATTGGAAACCCTGATGGTGATGATGTGCCTAATAAAAAGTACTATGATCCAAGGAAGTGGTTACGTGTGGCAGAAGGGAGTTTTGTGGAGAGATTGAAAGTTGCTTTTGAGGATTTAAATTGTATTGATAAAAATTAAAAAAAATTGTCACCTGCCATTTGTCATTCAGAGATACTCTAATGAGAAATGGCAGATGACAATAATTTAGCTTATCCTAATTCATCACTTGAATAAATATTAGTGGCCAAGACTAAGCTATAATCAAATAGTTCATTTTCTTGGAAGAATCTATTTACTTCAGCTTTTGCATTTTCAAGACTATCAGAAGCATGAACAATGTTTGTCTGAATACTCATCGCAAAATCTCCTCGAATTGTTCCAACTTGTGCTTCTCTAGCTTTAGTCACACCACAAAGTCTTCTTACTGTCTCTACACAATCTAGTCCTTCAACACAAACAGCAATAACAGGAGATGATTTCATAAAGTTAGCAATCCCAGGGAAGAAAGGCTTGTCTGCAATATGAGAATAATGTTCTTTCAAAAGATCATCAGTTAGTTGCATCATTTTTACACCTACTAATTTTAATCCTTTACGCTCAAAACGATTTAAAACAGATCCAGCGAGTCCTCTTTGGATAGCATCTGGCTTAATCAATATTAATGTTCTTTCCATTATAAACTATAAAATTTAATAAGAGTCAGTTCTAAATTTGTTCTCGATATTGAAAGTTAAACTAGAAACTGATTCTTAGTACAGCGTAAATTAAGTAGTGTCCGGTTTATGTCTAATGAATTTTTAGTCTAATCGAGTAGCCCCCGGAACCTGATAGCCTTAGCTATCAAGGTGAGGATGCGACGAAGAGTAGGCTAGAAAGGCATAGACAGAAATAGACAATATTTATTTTACGATGTACTTAGTTCTAAAATCAGATAATACTACATTTTTTCAAATGCAGGCGCAAAGATAGGATTTATTCAGAAAGAATGCAGGAATTCTTTAGACCTAATTTGATTCAATAATTTTCAACCAGGTGCGTAATAAATCTGTCTAATGAAGCTTAAAACAATAGAAACGAATCTTTTTTAATTGTTCTACGTCTAATTGGCTATAAATAATTTAATCATATTAAAATTAGTTAATACAATGGCTGTTAAAAAAGCAAGTAAACCAACTGCGAAAAAAGCGGTAACTAAAAAAGCAACGACTGCTAAAAAAGCGGTAGCAAAAAAAGCAACGACTGCGAAAAAAGCAGTAGCTAAAAAATCGACGACTGCTAAAAAAGCGGTAGCAAAAAAAGCAACGACTGCGAAAAAAGCAGTAGCTAAAAAATCGACGACTGCGAAAAAAGCGGTAGCAAAAAAAGCAACGACTGCGAAAAAAGCGGTAGCTAAAAAAGCAACGACTGCGAAAAAAGCAGTAGCTAAAAAATCGACGACTGCGAAAAAAGCGGTAGCAAAAAAAGCAACGACTGCGAAAAAAGCAGTAGCTAAAAAAGCAACGACTGCAAAAAAAGCAGTAGCTAAAAAAGCGACGACTGCAAAAAAAGCAGTAGCTAAAAAAGCGACGACTGCGAAAAAAGCAGTAGCTAAAAAAGCGACGACTACAAAAAAAGCAGTAGCTAAAAAAGCGACGACTGCGAAAAAAGCAGTAGCTAAAAAAGCAACGACTGCGAAAAAAGCAGTAGCTAAAAAAGCGACGACTACAAAAAAAGCAGTAGCTAAAAAAGTAGTGACTAGAAAACCAGCAGCGAAGAAGACAAGTAGACGGAGAAAAGCTGCTTAATTATAAAAATGATTTATATTTAGAAATAGAAACCTTGGATGTCCTCCAAGGTTTTTATTTTTGAACAACTTCTGTATTATAAAGACATTAAAAAAGCTTTTATAGCTTTGTCATTCTTTAAGATATGAATGGTCTTTGTCTTTTCTAAAGTTTTTAATTTACTTAATATACCTTTTCGACGGATCATTCGAAAAGTGAATACATAATGCAAAAAGGAAAGACTAAAACGTTCTCGACAACCATTAGACATTCCTGGTCTTACCTTATTATAATGTTTTATAGTTCTTTTGATGACTCTGAAAAGGCAAAGCCAAGTCGGATAGTCTAAAAAGATGAGTGTATCTGCTCTTTTGATTCGGATGTCCATTGTCCCACCATAATTACCATCCATGATCCAGGATTCTTGCTTTGAGAGTTCTTTTACAATGATTTCCCATTCAAGTTTTGGTGTTTCAGCCCAATTCGGTTTTAAATAATATAGATCAAGGGGGATTTCCTTGATACCAAGTTTCTGGTGCATTTTGTTCGAGAGTGTAGACTTTCCAGAACCACTACAACCCATAATCATAATTCTTTTCATAAACCTGTGCTATGGCATTTCTTTTTCCTTTTTCTTTTTATAGAAAAATCCGCCTCCACCAATAGAAAGCTTAATATAAAAAGTAGAATGTCCCAAATCATTGGTACCAATGACATTATCACCATTATCCATTTCCCAGGTATCTTTACCTAATGAAGTCTGGAAACCAATATGTCCACCAATACTTAATCCATCTGTATCTGGTGCAGGAATTCTAAAAAGAGAAATACCTAGATCAAGTACAGGATAAGCAATTCTTAAACGTTCTTCAAAAAATTCAGGAACCGTCGTTTCTCCAAAAAGAACCTCATCGGGCGCATCGTTTTTAATCTCTAATCGATTTCCACCAAAACCAATCCCCAGATATGGGAAGCCTAAGAATTTTTGATTATTAAATAAAGCCAATCCAAGCTTGATTGTGCCTCCTCCTCCAGTTAATTTTGCAGAATAAGGGCCTACCTCTTCCAATCCATGAATGATCCCATAACCTTCAAGCCCAACCACAATTCTTTTGGTAAAAAGCATTAATCCACCGGCTCCCACTTGAATAGAAGTCCCGCTTATGGAAGTATTTTGACTAAAAGTTGTAGATAGATCGTCATCTAGATTATTGGGCGAACCAAATCCAAGCCCAAACTTTACATAACCCAACCCACCTCGGTTAACATGGTCTGCATTTTGCGCAATCATAGAAAAAGAAAGACAAATGAGAAATAAAAGCACGAAGTTTACCTTGTTCATATTTGTAATTTTTTCTAAAAATAAAGAAATTTTTAAAATGCTTGCTGAAAATAGGATTTGAACAACTTATATTCATACAAATGATTGACCAAAATTAAAAAAGAGGCGATAAAATTAATCATCGCCTCTTTTTAATTAGGAGCTAATTGATTTCATTTGGTCAAAAAAAAATAAAAAAGAAATGGTTTACTAAACTTACTGAGCTATTTTGCCCTGGTTAGTTTAGTAAACCTACACCAAACGATTTCATTTAGAATCTTTAATTAAAGTTCTTGAAAAAAGTATTTTATCTAATCAATGTAAGATCTCCTTCCCATATCTCAACAATACCCGCTGGATTTTGGTATCTGATAAAGAAGATATAAACATCAGAAGGCATTTCTTTTTCGTCTTTTTTACCATCCCATCCTGTTGTCGGAGTTTCATTATTATAAACAAGTTCTCCCCAACGATCAAATATTTTGAAATCTAAGACTTCAATATCTCCAGTTATTACTGCATTAAAGTAGTCCGAAATTCCATCATTATTAGGAGTGAAAACATTAGGTGCATCAAATATTGGTTCGATTACATCAAGTGTTATTGAATCAATATATTCGCAGCCTTCTGGTGTCGTAAATGTAAGAACAATTGTCTCCTGTGGAATTAGAAGTAAAGTATCCGAGATGATTGGACCATTTTGACCACCACTCCAGCTGTAAGTACCGTCAAGTTCAGGACTAAGATTAGCGGTTATCTCTACGATACTACCTTGTGGATACGATAGAGAATCAGGCTCTACTACAAAGCTGATATCTATGTCCGGTAAAACATCAATGTTGACAGTACCATTAAAATCATTCCCACACATATCTGGAGGATAGTTTACAGTATAAATACCAGAGATTGGATTTTCAATGGTTATAGAAGAACCTGTTCCCACAATATCACCATTAGGGTCTATCCATTCATATGTTGTTAGGTCAGAAGGCATGACACTTAAGGTTAGCGCATCATCAGGACATAAAGTTTGCTCTGTATCATCAAATGAAAAGACAGGATCATCAATGACTACAATAGTTACTGATTCTTCATAAGGATCACAAATACCATTTGTAACAGTTACAGAGTAAGTTGTTGTAACCATAGGCGTTACATTAGGTAAAGGATCAGAACTTACTAAAGTCGGATCTAATGGACTTGATTCCCATGTATATGTTGTACCAGGCGTATTATCAATTTCAGTATTTAAGGTAATAGCATCCCCTAAACATATCTGAGTATCATCAATTACAGATCCCGTAGCATCAGGGATTACATTGACCTGAACATCACCAGATACTGGGCAACCCATCACGGTTACTTCGACTGTATAAGTAATTGTATCAAGTGCATTAATAGTTGGATTAGCACATTCTGTACAAGATAAAGCTGTTGCTGGTGACCACATAGGATCAGTGCCATTGAAGACTTCATTAGAGAGTGGGTCTCCTTGGCAAATTGTGGTATCCGACCAAGCGATCTGAATATCTCCAGCATCTACGACATCTATTGTTATTTCATCGGTTTGACTACAAGCATTATTGGTTGTAGTTCTTACAAATGTTACTGTTTCAACTGTAGTGATAACAAGGTTGAGGTTTTCAAGATCAGATTCTGCTCCCAAACCTGGCATCCACAAATGCATAATATCTGGATAGTCTAAAGGTTCGTAAGTAGGAGAGACCAGTGTAAGGATTTCTCCGGGACAATATGGAGAATCATCAGGAATAACTTGTATTGGTAATTCTGGAATAGAATCTACTCTAACATAAACTGAATCTGTAACGGTACAAGCACCAATTGACATTGTTGCAAAGTACCAGCTAGACTCATCAATATCTACTGTCACTGTTAAACTAGTCGGATCATCCAAGCCTTCTTCAGGAGTCCAATCTACTACTCCTGTTGTTGTTGTTGCTGTAAGGTTTGTTGTTTCACCTTTACAAATAAAAACAGTATCCGTTGGCATAATCGTCACTTCAGCAGGGATCACTTCAATATCTACTGTTGCTGATTGAGAACAAAAAGCATTGGCGCTGGTTGCTGTAAAGTTATAAGTCGTATTAACTAGTGGCGTAGCTAAAGGCCCCGATACGTCATTTGAAGGTTCCAAATCTTGATCAGGTGTCCATGAATAAGTTGTTGTTGTAATTGGAATATTGCTAGCCAATTGAACACTTTGACCTTGACATATTGTAGTATCCAGGGTCGTAATAATTGGGAAGTCAAAAGGATCTACATTGACAGTGATTTCATCGGTTGCAGAACAACCTGAAATAGAAACCGTTGCCGTATAAGTAGTATTCCCTACATTAGGTGTAGCGGTTACGATTTCTTGGTCATCTGTATCTAATGTTCCAGATGGTGCCCATTCCAAATTTGTATTTCCTACATTATTAACAGCTTGTAGCTGTACAGTATTTCCTTCACAAAAGTTTATATTACCTAATGCGACAACATCCATTTGAGGATCTACTACTTCCAACCAAATTGTATCGGTATCAGAACAACCTGGTAGCGCACTAATTGAACCGGTTACATATAAAAACTGACTAGTCGTTGGACAAGCTTCAGGATTTACTGCAAATGGATCATCTACTATGCCAACTGGTTCCCAGAAATAATCAACAGCTCCATCTACTTCCATAACTAAACATTCATTAAGACAGACAAAAGCGGTGTCTTGTCCAGCAAAAATATCAACAATTGGTGCATCAGAAAGCTCAACAACGATTTGTGTCAATTCAATATCTCCACAGCCAAAATTATTAGATAATGTGATAATGATTGTTTCTGTTCCTTCAATCAACCCATCAGACAATGGAATAATTGGGAAACTTAATTGAGTTTGACCCGGAGCAATCGTAACCTCATTAGGTATCGTTAGAATATAATCGATTCCCGGTTGTGCTGTTCCACTTATCGCTACATTATAAGTAGCAGAATCAGGAAGCGGATTACTCAAAGTAATCAATAATTCATCATCCGTACCTGTACAATCTTCTACCAGATAATCAACTCCAGAAGCAAAGTTGATAGATAATGTTGGCGTACCGCCTCTAATTTCTGATACAAAGACTCCAGAATCAAAAGAA
>CBDICS010000054.1:0-628122 GCA_965277415.1 Saprospiraceae bacterium | reverse complement strand
TCTACATGGATGTTGTAGGGCAAGAGTTTCTCTCCGTTTATATAGACTTTTGAAGTTCCTGTTGCCAAGGCATTTAGTTTTAATTAATGAAGTTGTGTTGAATATAAGTAATTGGCTTAGCTGGACTTTAGCATTTCATTGCTAAGCCAATTACTTCAATATTCAAAGTTTCAGTCGAGACGAATCGTATTAAACCCAACTATTTTCATGCAGTTCGCCTTCTACATCTAAGGTCCGGCAAGAAAGTGTTAGGGTTTCCTTTGAACTTTCTTTAATCGCTACACCGCCTCCGGCTCCTCCTGATAAGGCTTCGTAGGATTCCGTATATGCAACACAGAAAGCATCTTCAAATTTCAAAGTTTTCAAAGTCTTGTTATCTGCATCGATAAATTTGAT
Organism: Saprospiraceae bacterium; assembly: GCA_965277415.1. Taxonomy (GTDB): domain Bacteria; phylum Bacteroidota; class Bacteroidia; order Chitinophagales; family Saprospiraceae; genus JAHDHW01. Next base: position 627,726 of record CBDICS010000054.1, on the reverse strand, counting down.
TTCGCCGCTTTTTTTCATATCAGAAGCGACCATCCAGCCGAAGCGATCGGGTACACCGTTTGTTCCTAGAGTCACATTAATTTGTCCGCCTCGTACTTCACCCGCAGGCTGACCAATATTATCTATATTTTGATCAAGGGAGTAGGATAATGAGATTACTTCATTTTCGGCGCCGTCAACAACAAATAATATTTTGATTACTGAAGCCATAATTCACTTTGGTTTTTTAGAACCTTTTTAAGTTTTATTCATCGATTTGCAAAATCACACAAGAATCTGGTTTCGCATTCAACAATAATTTTAAAAAGGCACTTAGTTAAAAAATTATTTAAAAGAAGTTATTTAAAGAGAATAATAAGTGGAAACTTTTTCCCGATTTATTATTCGAATTAAAGATGTTAATGAGTGCTTAATTTGTGTTTGCTTCTTATTTAAAAAATCTTGGTTAAACCTTAAAATCATAATTCTTTGATTTGACATTTTGGTTTAAAGCATAACAATTTCATCCCAATAGAAGTATGAACTTCTCTGGAATTCATGGGCAAAATTCACCCATAAAATTGCATTTCAGCAACATTTATAATATCTCCCTTAAAATAATTTTTGATAGATGCTTAAGTCCTGAAGAAGATCTTATTATTGCTCTTCATGACTAAAATCATTCTCTGTTCCAGAGTAATCCAATACATAATGCTTGACTGCGAAGTAAGGCTTCACATTTATAGATAGCTTAACTGCTTGTGGATTTGTTGGATCTTTATGAGGCCCATCAATTGTATACTCTTCGATCAAGCCTCCGTGGCCTGATATTTTGTCAAAAAATTTATTGAGCTGCCCTCTTATTTCGCCTCTTAATTTTCCATCATACAATTGAAAAGTAAGGGTATTAAAATAATCCAATAAAACTTTCGCAATCCAATCTTTAGCCCTTACGACACCAATTGCTTTGAGATCTGGATCAGTACTTTCGTTTGCCAGTGTTGTATCCGACATAGCGACAATGCCCCATTCTTTTTCATAAATAATAGGCACCATCCCCATTTTGTCAATCTTGTCAACATGTTGGCGGAGAAGCGCTAAGCGTGTCCCGAGCACACCATCAATTTTACCATGTTTCTTACCCGCAGGAGGTTGAATACCATTTCCGCTATACATCTTCCCAGCAAGAGGAGCTGACATTGGTAAATACAGGTCATCATCTTCCACCCCTTCATTTTTTTTTCGAACTACCGCATAGTTGCAGGTCACTAGAGTATTGGCTAAATACCGATCATCTCCGGCTATCTTCTTTTCTTCAATTTTGTCCTCAATGTCTTCGAATTCGATTTCATCTGTATAGTCCGTAACCAATGTCATTCTATATTCAGAAGCCATTTTACTCCATAGGTTGAGATTGTCCCCCAGATAACCTGGAATTACAAAAAGTGAGTAATTGTCTTCAAGTGAAAATCGGTCAAAGTTTTTATCAAAATGTTCTTTAAATCCTTCTCGGAGATGTGAATTCTCAGCACTGGTAAATTCTTCCAGCGGCATATTGACCAAAAACAAATTCCGGATACTTACCTCTTCAGCGTTTCTAAAAAATAAATCGCATTGACGATAGGTAGCTTCAAGATCACGGGTTTTATCAAAAGCATCCCGTAGATTCTTATTCAGCATTTCTGTTACCTTAGTTGACATTTCTTTTGCTTTGTCAGCAGATTCAGAAACCGAACCAGCAGAAGCCAATGCTTTTAAAGCTTCTAATTCAATTTTTAGTTGTTTCCTTTTTTTTGCTTTATCCTCATCAGTCAAAAATGCAGCACGTCGGGCTTCATTTTTGGGGTTCATATCTCTAATTCCTTTTTTGCCATCAACGACGCCTTCCAGAATCTTAAACCCTCCAAGTTTTTTAAGGACTTCAACTTTTTCTTTTACTTTGTCTTGTAATTTTAAAGCCTTTTCTTCCATGGTATTATTCTATTTCTGTTAGTTCTTCAATTAGGGTTTCTAGCAATTCTAAAAACTCCTTTTTATTTTCAGCATTTGAAAGGATATTTTTGAGGGTTTCATTATTTTGGAGCACATCGGAAAACTTTGAATAAATAGCTGCCTGCTCTTCCAATTCTTGTAAGGTATTACTCTGAGCAACGATCCCATCTTTCGTAAAATCCTTAAGGCTATTAAATTTAAGCATGACTTCTTCTGACTCATTATCAACAGATTCGAAAACCAGTTCCCTTTGAGGTTTGTAGTGTCCAAAAATCTCTTTCATAGATTTGAGGCGTGCTGGTTTAACTTCAGTATCATGCTCGTCATTGAAGGGCATCACCATTAAAGTTTTATTATCCGGTACTAATTTCACACCTTGTGGTGCTTCTTTTTCATATATATTAGCACCGATCCGATGTCCATAAAGTGTTTTAGCCATATTGTAAATATTTAATAATCGAAAATACTTGTTTTTTATTTAATAACCAAGGTTTCAAGCAAAACAAATTGTTAAAAATTAATTAAAATAATTATACATAAACAACTTACAATCAATAGATTAATATCTTACCTAAGGTAATTTCAAATCAAACTATTATCAATAGTTTTAATGTTAAATAATAATTATTTTTTATTTTTAAAAAAGGTCTATAAAATGTTTTATTTTATTATTATTAAAGCTTTTTTTAATATAGAAGTTGTTCAATTTTATTTTCTAATCTTCTAAGCCATCACCTAGGTTACTTTCTTTACCAGTATGTTTAATTCTAATTCTTCTACCAGTTCTAGGATTTTGAGATGATGTCGTTTGCTGATTCGATGAAAGCGTATTTTGTTTTACAACATTACGAGGTGCTAATTCCATATAATCTAATTTTTTAAGTGCTTTAAAAATATTGTCAATGGTCAAAAGAAAGGCATCTACCACTTCTAACGAATCTGCAATATCATAATGCACATAATTAGATTCGAAGGTATTATTAATGATGGCGTTCAACTCACCAATACTAATATTAGTGGTACGCTGCTGGAAATATTGAAGCATATGGTTTTTATCATAAGCTCTTTCCATAGAATAATTTAACCCTCTGGCTAGTCTTGCAAAGAATTCAATCAATTTCACTGGAGGCAAATCTTTATAGGTTAATTCGTATTCATCATAGTTTGTTATGAAAAAATCCAAAAACTTTTTGCAGAGTGTATCAATATCATCTGCAAGTGGATTAGGATCACTCGACCGATTCCTTTTATTCTTAATTTTATCAATTATTTTTTCTGCGGACTCTTTTATACTATTTAAATAATTAGCATAAGCCTCATATTTTAAAGTCAATTTTTCACAACTATTGATTCGTGTACAAGGTGGAATATAGCTTTCTATTTTTTTTAAGCCCGAAGCGGTCGTTTCAAATTTTGCAATTGGAATCGCATTCGCTAGTTGATCAATTTGAAGGTTTTTTTGGCCAACAAATTCGATTTGATACGCAGGTCGTATATTGGGTTTTCTTCTTGGGCTTTCTCCAATTACTTCTTCTCCTTCTGCTTTACAGTTAAAAGGGTCAACAACTAAAAGAATATACCAAAATACATCAGAGTCTAATTTTTTATCACCAATCAATTCAGAAAGAGGTTTGTTAAGATCATCCCAGGATTGGTTAAGGATTTCAATTCTTGAGCCGTTCTGGGTGATCGCTCTACAATAAGTTACTTCAACTTTTTCATTATTGATTTTATCTCTGAAAGTATCCGAGAAACTTCTTTGTACATCACCACCAAGGATTCCATAATTATAACTAGTAAGATTCAAAGCAATGGCATCCCGGATACTATCCGCAATCGCTAAGTATTGACTATTGAGGTGCTGTTCGGAAAAATCCATTCCATTTTTCCAGTTGATGGGTAAATGTTCTATCCTTGAATTCATATTTTTAAATTTATTGTTCCCAGATTTTTTCTCTTTGCACATAGACGGTATCACCATTTGAAATAGTTGCGCCTACATTTTCTCTGGGGTTTAAATATTTTTTTCGTGTAAACAATCCCCACCAGATTTTTTTTGTTTTGTAAAAACACCAGCCATAGAGTTTGGATCGTTTATTATCTTCTGCAAAGATTATTTTCTTGGCAAAGCGTTTTACTATATTATGTTCATTGAGTTTGTAATGAAAAGCATCCTGTAAGTTTTGATTTAAAGGCACTTCGATTTTTGATTTTACATTTTCTGGTGATCGAAAATCAAATGGAATAATAAAAAAGAAATTAATAGATGCTCCTCCCGCCTCAATAAAAGGTGGGTGAGTGCCAATTGGCAATTCAAAAATTTGTTTAATCTGACTAATTTTTGGAATGTTATTCCATAATGAATGCAAGTATTTGATAATTAAAGGCAAGAGCATTACAATAATCAGGTTCATTAACCACCAGACAATATCATTTTTTAATCCATTTTTTGGAAGCCCCCTATGTTCACATAGAGTATAAATCAAAGCAAAGCCAAACATACTGGTCATCGTAATTCCTATTAAGTATACTGCTTTCTTAGCAAAGCTGACACTTTGAGACCATTCCCATTTTTCGTAAAGCTTGTGTGTCATAATCGTGCCACCTAGTAAGGAACCAAGTATTAATAAAACACCAATCAGAATAGGGTTGTAGGCCACTTGATCTTTAGAGAAGAAACCAAGCAATCCAAGTAATGCAAAAAGTAAAAAGAACAGAAGGAAATTAGTTGGCAACAATTTCACATATTTTGCTCCTTTTTTCAATAAATTAAACAGTACCAGAATAAATCCTATTCCGACTGCTGCTATCGCTATAATTATAATGGTTTTACTCATTTATAATTCATTTTTATTTTTCTGTTTTTAGTTTGTTTAATTCTGATTGAATGCCATCGATTTTAGCCACCAAAAGGCTTTTCAATTCATTGAATTCATTCTTATTAAACAATCCCCATTTTAATTTTGGAAAAACATCTTGATTAATAGCTTTGATTTCATCATTTATAATATCTTTTATACCTAGGTTTCCAACAATTAAATTATTGTACTTATCTTGAATGGCTTTTACGTCTTTAGCCGAATTATCTAATTGTATTTGAGTGCTTCCTTGATTCTGTCCCAATGAAGCTTGCATGGTTATTATCATAGTTTCCTTGATCAGTAAGTCTCCTTCTAGATCTTGAATTCTTTTTTCTAAATCAGAAATAATATCTGTTCCTATATCTTGTTTCTGCTTCAAAGTCCATGCAAAAAGTTCATCTTCCTTAGTCGCTACTACATCTTCAATCCAACGAATACATGTTTGATAGATTGGAATTAATAGCGGGTTCTTTATTTTCTTTGTCTTTGCATCAATAAATTCTTCATCGTAATTTTCTGTCTTTTGTGATTGTTTCCTTTTCCACTTTCTCAGCAACAAGTCATCTTCATCATCTTTAATTGCCTTTAATTCGCTCTCTAATTTTTCCATATCATCATTAAAGCTTAATCTTAAAGTATCTATGTCTGTAAAAATCTTACCTATACGCCTTACATCCTCTTTCAAAGAATTATTAGCTTCTCTCAGAGAATCAAGTTCTTTCAATAATATATTTTTATTCACTTCATCAGCTTTCCCCATACTAAAACCAAGAAACAAAGAAAGCAACAATGGTATCAAAGTCACCAAAGCAAAAATCGAAATAGCAGTATTCCGTTTTTCAAATGCAGTTTCTTCTTTCTGTTTTTTTTTGACTTTCATTTTAAAATATTTAGACCCTGTTTAAAAATTATTTAATTCACCGTCATATTATCCAGGTGAAGCAGTAAGCTATCACGATGAGTTTCAAATGCTATTTTATTTTCTACTTCATCAGATGGTACTCCATTATTATGGAAGTCTATTTCTTTCGTATGGTCAACCTGCTTACCATTCATCCAAAATCTAAAACAAACATGCGGACCAGTAGCAGCACCAGTCATCCCTGCATAACCAATAATCTGACCTTGTTCTACCAATTTACCCGGTCGAATCCCATCCGCAAAACTATTCAAGTGGAGGTATTGAGTTTGATATTGAGCGTCGTGAAAGATCTTTATATAATTGCCATTATTTCCTCTATTCCTTGCTTCTATGATTTTACCTTTAGCAACTGCAAAAACAGGATCATTCATTTTGGCAAAATAGTCCGTACCATAATGCGGCATAATTTTTTTATGTATCGGATGCGCTCGATTGAGATTATATGCAGAATTAACAATATCAAATTGAACAGGGGTTTTTAAAAAGCGCTTTTTCATTACCTGGCCATGCTCATCAAAAAAGGTAGTTTTATTCTTATCTTTATACCTAAAAGCATAATATATTTTTCCTGCATTTTGATAATAAATAGCGAGCAAATTTCCTACTCCTACGAGTTTGTTTTTGTACCATTTTTCTTCGTAAATCAGTTTGTATTTATCATTTGGTTGAACATGGTAAAAGTCGATATGCCATTGGAGTGCATCTAATATATCTACCTTCAATTCATGATCAATACGTTTATCCATAAACGATTCCCAAAAAGAATGGGTCTTTACAATTCCTGTAACTTGTCCGATTTTTTTCAGAATTGGAATAGTTCGGATTTTCACTTCCGGTTTTGGAGATAAAGTAATTACTGCAAAAGAGTCCAGTGCTATTTCGTAAATAAAAAAATCTTCTATATCCTTATCTTTTGACTTAAAAGTATAAAAGGCATGGGCAGCTTTGATTTTGTTGATTTGATTAAACTTTGTCTGAAAATCAATTTCATCACTCTGAGACTGGTGCAAACCTTTAGTCATAAAAAAATCTTTGACAGAAGTATCCGAGACGATGTATTCTTTAATACAATCGTAAGAAATTCCTTTGGCAAAATCTGGTAAAATATTTGGATAATCGAAATTAATTTTAAGCGGCTCTGGCAATATTTTCTTTGTTTCACTAATAGGTTTTTGTTTAATTATATTTTTTTGTTTTTCATCATTTAAAAGCATACAAACAGCGAGTACTAAAACAACTCCCAATAATGTTCCTCCTCTTATGATTAGTCTTTTATTTTTACTATAAATAGCCATAAGCTGCCCTTTCATTTTATTCTTTTTCGAACTATGAATGACAAGCTTCTTTTTATTAATAATTATTTTCTTATTTCTAGCCATTTATGTTATTGCATTTATTTACCAAGCTTTATGTATAGGGATAAGACATAAAACTAGAAATTCTTCAAAAGCAATTATTGTTTTAAAACAATCTCAAGAACAAAGGTTTCTGAACTTTCTTTATCATAATTTGGGCCTGTAATTTCATTATACACTGGAATCATTGTAGACATTCCTCTCTCCAGAAAATAACGATGTATCCCTTTAATTTTTAATGCCGCTAAATCTGAAATTGATGTTGCTTGCCCTTTAAAAATTTTTAGAGGAAGGCTCTCCCTTTTTTCGTTTTCAGTATCAATATAAGTCAATGACATTAGTGCTACTTCGCCAAATTCGCCGAGATAAGGATGGACTGATTTAGTAGCCTTCATATCTTCCAGTTCATCTTGTAATAACATTTTCAAATAGATAGATTCGATCTCTACTTGAGCAACTTTTAATTGATTAAGTTGGGTGATAATATGATCCATAATAATCGTACGTTTATTTATACGACTTCTAATTGTATATGGGTTTTCTATATAAGGAAAGCTATATACGATCTTCATATTTTCTTCTTTCTGCACTTCTACTTTAGCATTAAAACCAGTACCCGGAACACTTTCTAATTCCGATTTAAGTCGCTTATTTAGATTGAGGATATCCTTGCCTCTAATCAAATCGCCTATTGGTTCATCAATACCTTTTTGAAGCTTAAGGTTTAAAATCTCGGTATTGAGACTAAGGTATTCTTGATTGGCTTTCTCTACTTTTGCTTCTAATGCTTCTCCATCTTCTTCAATAGATTTATTCAACGATCGGACTCCTTGATTGAAAGTTTCCGCTTCTTTTGATTGTGCAACAATACGTCCGAAGTTCCAAACAGAAGTATAAGCAGGTTGAACATCCCTCAACAAATTATCCAGTTGTTCTTTTGCCATTCCCATGTATCGTTCTATTTCCTTTACCTTAGCAGTAAGTTCTGTTTTAGTCAGTCCGGCATCCTTAGCTTCTTCATAGACATCCCTTGCAGAAGCAATGGATTGTTTTAAATCAAAAAACCTATTTAGACTTAGCTTTTCATCCGCATTTTCCAGTCTCGCTTTTTCTTTTTCAAATTCATTTAAGATAATGGTTGATATTTCAGGGCCTTGCACCTTCTTTTGAAAACCGTAAGAAAACGCTACTTCAAAAGAAGATCCTAATTTATTATGTCGTTCATATAATCCAAGAATATTCAGTTTTTCATTAATATTCACTCCCGCTCCACTAAGGAAAGTATTCCCATTAAGTCGGATACCTCCGCTAATCCAAAATTTACTATCTAAAAAAAACACCCTGCTAGTAATATCACAAGTACGTTTCGCAAACAGGTCTTCACTACCATTCACTCCATTGAAAAGCACAGAAGGTTCAACCGAAATAGCTTCAAGCTCCATTTTATAACTTAAACCAGCCAATACATGCAGCCGATTGTCAAAAGTCTGACCTAATTCTTCATAATTTAAATCACTGGTAAATAATTGAGGAAATGCTACACTGATGCTTAGTTCATTATTATTTTTTTTATCCGTATAAAACAAACCCGGGCCACCATCAAAAATAATCTGATTCGCATTTCCACTATATAAAGAGACATCATCGGGTTTACTAATATTTATATCTCTAAAATCTACTCGCTGATTCAGTAAGCCTGCGATCAAACCAAGAGAAAACCTCCGCCCTTCCTCTTTATACAAATGGTAAGCAAAAGAAAAATCGACATTTGTTCTTTTGAAGATATGAGCTTTATCCGTTTTAAGGGTAAGACCAAGGCCGACCTTATTAGAAAAGGATAGTAAATTAGATAAGTCTCCATTTAGCATAAAGGAAGTCGGAGCAATATCAGAGTCAAAGGCCGTCCATTGTCGTTTATACAATAAAGCTACATGACCATTATTAAGAGCCGCAGGATTATAAAAGGCCGGCTCATAAAGGTATGTACTCATAAATGACGTTTGTTGTCCTTGAGTTTCATCTTGAAACAAACAAACAAAACATCCGACAAAGAAACTGATTTTAAATAGGGTATAAAGAAGTTTCATCTTTCTACTAATTAGGTTTAATTAAAATAAAATGTTTCCATCCACGATTCCTTATCTCAAGATTGACACGGCACCCCGAAATTGTTGATTATTTACTTTGTCTTCGATAATATAATAGTAAGCACCCGTAGGGCATCCTTTAGCTGTCCAAGGTTCTGACATTGAATTAGCCTCATAAACCTTTTGTCCATTTTTACTATAGACCCTTACCATATAATTATCCGGGTTTTCAGTACTTGGAAAAACGACTTCCCATTCATCATTTACACCATCATCATTTGGAGAAAAAATCTCAGGTACAAAGACTGGTTTACCATCAGGAGAGACACAAATTCTTGTCTGAACAGTCGGACCGATACAAATACTGTTTTGTGGAAAAACTTCTAAGATCACGTAACCAGGGGCACGATTTTCTAGCAAAGCAAATGTAAACGTAAGTGGATTAGTAGAAGCCCCACGAGTCATATATAAAGGAGAATTAGTGTCAATATTATTTGTTGAAATAATCTCCCAATTCAGTATTGTTTCTTCCGAATCAGATAGATAATGAAGCTCGCCAACAAGACCGTTTTCCAAAAATATCTTTTCTGGAAAATTTTCAAACTCTGGAGAGAAATCTACTTCTAAGGTATTATTTACAACTGTAGAACAATTGTTATCGTCTACAACTGTTACTGAATATATCCCTGGGGTACTGAACTCTGCTAAATCGCTTGTTTGCCCATCATCCCATTCAAACCTTAAAGGCTCCGTGCCTCCTTCAGCTATTACCTCCAACATACCCATTCCATTTTCTTCACAGGGTATACTTTCCAAAACTATGATGTTAGCGGTTATAGGATCTGGTTCAATTATGGTGATAGAAGTACTTGTTGTACATCCGTTTTCATCTGTGATGATGACTGAGTATTGACCAGCTTCAAGCTCCTCAATTGAATCCTCCTCTCCTCCATTGCTCCATTGATAAGTATAGGCTCCTGTTCCCCCATCCACATCTAAAGATACTTCGCCATCGCTTTCTCCAAAACAAGATATATCTTCGACTTGATCAATGCTAACTATTAATTCATCAGGTTCTTCAATAGTAACGGATTCGATTAAAGTACAGTTATTGCTATCCGTTACAGTTACCTCATAAGTACCCTCAGCCAAGCCCGTTTTAGTAGCGTTCGTGCCTCCCGTTTCCCAGTTATAAAAATATGGCGAAGTACCGCCTTGAACTTCTGCAAAAGCCTCTCCGTCCGTAAGGCCAAAACAAGATATATCTTCATGTTGATTGGTATTGACTTCTAATTCTTCTGGTTCATTAATTGTTATTTCAAGTGTTGTACTACAAAAGTTTTCATCGGTGACCGTTACTTCATAAACACCTCCAGTCAAGTCAGTTTCTATTAAGTCATCTCCTCCGCTAGGCCAATCAATATCTATATCGCCAGTGCCACCAGTTACCTCTATCGCTGCTGCTCCAGTATCCTCTCCATGACAATCAACATCAACAGTAGAGCTTAAGCTTAAAATTAATGCGGGCGGATTCATAAGTTGAATACCGGTCTGAGCTGTACAACCCATATCATCCATCACGATGATATTGTATGTCCCTGCAACCAATCCATCTATATCGAAACACGTTTCGTCTGTTTCAGTAATAGTCGCATTATGAATATATGTATATGGTGGAGTTCCTCCAGAAACTGTAAATTTAATTTCGCCGTCAGATCCACCGTGACAACTGATATCAGCTCCATTAAAATCTGATTCAATAGTAGCTGTTACTGTCAAAGAAGAAGACAATACTGAAGGTTCCAGATTAAAAGCCCAAAGTCCTATTGTCAGGTAAAGCGTGTTAAATACGATTAAAATACTTTTTTTCATAGTCAATGGTTTTACTGGCCAATTAAAATAAGTTATCATCATTTTTCAATAAATCGGAATCGAGTAATGCTGGAACGTCCCAATTGTATCGTGCTTCCATTCTTAAGTATAGTAGGTTTTGAAATAAGGCTTCCGTCTAAAAGAACTTCTTCGATCGGGCGAAGAAAGACATTCCCCTCTTCGGTAAAAAGTTCGGCATGTTCGGGTCTTACATCATCATCTTCCCATTTGATATAGACATAACATCCTGGAGATTTTCCAATCATCACTCCGACATTACTTTTCAACCATTTACTGATTGGAATCGAGCGTTGATACCCAGATGGAGCGATCACGTCTAGTTCATAATCCTCCAAGCTAGTCACTACAGATACGAGGATAGAGCCGATCAATCCCCCCATAAGGATCATACTTATAAGGTTGGCTATCAAAAAATCAACTTTCAAAAAATCAGAAAGTCCAAAATAAACCTGGAACGCAATAACCGCTGCCAAGGTCCCTCCTATAATGCCATTCATAGCAGAGATGGAAGAATATACAGACATGATGATACCAAGTCCTAAACCAAAGAAAAGCCAAGAGATCAAGCCACTTAAATAAGGGCTTACGCCTAAGAGGTATTGCAAGTAAAATCCAGCAAAGAACACTATTATTGAAATCAGCGTACCCGCAAATGTCCGCAATGAGATCCTCATCCATGACCTTACAAAAGAATATCGATTAGATGCTCTTCTTTCCTCCATCCAACTTAGCATCAATAGAAGCCCTGTACCAAATGCAATACCTACCAATAAATTATTTCCTATAGTTTGCGTAATAAGTTCAGGGTTATCTTTACTGATTGATTTTAAAAAATCTTGCCCGACCAGATCACCTATCAATTTATTTAAAGCCTGGAAGTTGGTCATCCTAAACAAAGTAATTATGATCCAGGCAATAAAACCGCCGATAGCTCCAAATAGAATCCAGTTGAGCTTAAGGTAAATCCCTTCCATTGAGAAAAAACTATTGGACACTGGAGCTCCTGACCCATTACAGTTTTGATCTAAACAAATCGGATAATTGGGGCATTGCCATTCATTTTCTTTCCAAGAAGAGAAAGGAGTTACCTGGCGACATTTGGTCACTACTTGCTCCCCTGGTGCAATCGGATCATTATAATAAAGATCATATTTAACTACATTACTTTCTGGAACATATTTTTTTACATACTTTTTTATAAAATTCTTTTCTCTGATAGCTGGTACGATTAGGCTTCCTACACCAAGAATCAGAAGGATAGAAATCATTCCAAGTGCTAGTAAGATTACCCAATCTATCAAATCAACTTTCCTTTGAATATTAACCGGGAAGTTGATGCTTCCGCGTCGAAAATCCTTGGATGCTTCTATTCCATTATACTGGACAATATAGGTTCTTTTTTTTCCTTTAAAATCTGGATTTTCAGGAATAGCTTTAATTAAATAGTTGCTAAGTGCTTTTTTATTATTCCCCAAAATTTTAGGGTAGTCTTCAGGATAAGATCCATTATAAATTCGCGTAGCCCCTTCATGTCTTAGGCAAGTAAAGTTTTCAATACGTTCATTTTCCTCATCTAATGCTACAACGAAAAATCGAAAATTAAAAGGTAAACTAGCTACCAAATTCTCAATATCTTCATAAGTAAAGGGTAGTTGTTTATTGTAAATATCACTATCCGCCTTATTACTTCCTGAAGCAAAAACAAACATAGATTTATTCCCAGAAAGTCCTTTTAGATACCTGATCTCATTCATTAAGATTCTAAAAAAGTCAGGTTCTTTCTCTTCTAGTTTAAGAGAAGATAATATCTTGTCAGCATTGTTAATATCAATTTGTATTCGCTCAACATGAGCAGTACTATTAAATGCAGTAAGCAGAAAATCAGTATTAGAATTATCCGTTCGTTCTCTAATAATTCTAATAATCATTTTTTTTGCACTAGCCAGTTCTCCTTCATCAATCTCTTTGCTCAAATCCAAAAGAAACAGAATAGTAGATTGTCTAACATCACTTTCATTATCCGAATAGATAGTACCGTTTTCTCTATAAAAGACCTCTAGAGAAACATCTTCAGTTCCTTGTTTCAGGATTTTAAAATCGCTTTTCTTAAGACTGTCTTTTAGTGTTCCATTTTCTAAAACTTTAATCCAAAAATTTAGTGCTGCTTTTTCAGTAGTTATTTTATCAATAGATATTTCTGACTGAGCGATAACTGTTCCACATAGGAAACTTATGCCCCAAAGGATCACTATTTTAATATTGCTCAAAGAAGTTGCTTTCATTATTTTAATATTCCTCTGATAATGTTAATTATTAATCTCTGCTTCCAGCCAGGAGTACCATTGTGAATGGCTTAAAAGGTTTTTTCTATTATTGACTTTACCATTTTTCATTCTTGTAAAAAATCCGGTATCCAGTCTGGTAGACAAACTGTCAATTTCCATCGCAAACTGGTAAGGCTCTGTAAAGAAAGAATCATGTATTCTCAAATCAGGCTTTGATAAAAACAAACCATGTCCTGGATGTGTATGAAACCATCCAACCAAAAGCAATTCTGGAAATTGATCTTGAATATTTCCTAAGTCACGCGCCATACTCTGAGCGCTAAACTCTAATTGATATCGGTCATGGTATTCTGGATCAATCGGTACAAATTCTTCAACCAGAACACGGTAATTTTTATTTTCATCAGAAAAGAAAGGTTTTCCTAATAATATACCTCCTATCTCTGGAATTTGACCTTCCTGCTCTCGTAAAGGTGTCAGGTTTTGATCTTTCAAAAAATGGTCAAGTTTTTCAATCCCTTTTTGAGTAAAAAATATACTAGAGATCATCGTATCGTTCCAAAAGAGTGTGGTATCAAATTCAAAAGAAATTTCTGTTTTTAGAAATTTGTCCAGAACCTTTTCATCAAAGTGTTTCTTAAATCTAGCTGCTGCTCTTTTAACTCCCTTAATTTTAATTCCAGTTTTTTTAGCCCCTTGATTTGAAGCTTCTTTCTTTTTTTCTTCTTTATATTCATTCCCGCCTTCTTCGATAATTTCCTTTGGTTCTTTTGAATCCATTACTTTTTGAGACTTTATTTTTTGGAAATGAGCATCCCAATCACTATACCTTTCTTCCATATATTTTTGCCTGTTACGCTTTCTCTGTGAGGCTAGTATCTTAGGGTAAATAAAAACCAAGCCCAACAAAAGCAAAACCAAGCCTCCCAACCAATATTGAGTGAAGGTAGATTTTTCTGGAATATTGATTTTCCAATCGGGCCTTGAAAAAAGAGTAGAGCGATTTTTATCAGAGAATTTCAAAAACACTTCTCCTCTAAGTTCATATTTCTCAATCATTTTATCAGAAAGTAGAAGTCTAGATTCGTTGGTTTCCTCTGAGCCCAATATTATATCATCTTTCACAAAATAAACCATATATGGAGGTGTTCCTCTTTTAAATTGAAACCCTAAAAGGGTAGAGTCTTCATCATAAATAAATTTCGGTTCGCTCATATGATTCCCGAGAGTTCTAGGAAAGCTTCGATTTACAGAATCGGGTTTTTCTGGATCAATCAAAGTATATGTTAAATTATTTTCTCCTTTTGGTTTTTTTAAAATTAGTTTGGCCGTATGGTTTGTTTCATTTCTATCTATTATTCTCCCTTCTACTCCTCGGCTACCTAAGGAGTCAAGAACAACAGCAAATACGTTTTTCAATTGAATGACATATGAGGTATCCGTCTCATTAGGGAACTCCGTATTATCTATTTTTTTTCTCAAAGCAATAGCTCTTTTAACTTCTTTTGATCTATGCGAAGGGTATTTATTTTTGAAGTCGACAAAAGCTTTTAAGGTACCTAGACTGAGTATTTTTTCATAAGCTTTTTCTTCTTCAGATTTTCCCTCTGCTATATTGATGATGGGCGTAGTATTTTTGATTATTTTCTCATTGTTGTTATTTTCTGAAGTTTCTTGAACTAAGTCAATTTCTTCTTTGAGCTCACTTTTATTTAAATCGGAGCTAGTATCAATTTTTTCCTTTGGTTTATTGACTGTAGTATCTATAGGTGCTTGTATTGGTTCAGCAACAGGTTTTTCGTTTCCATCAATGAAAGCAAAATAAAGTGAATGTTGAGCAACAGCATCCACACAAGTACCATCTAGTTTTGTTATCTTATATTTCAATTCACTATTTATTGGGATTTTATCAATATTAGAATTGAACCAGATAGAAAGGGTTTTATTAGCGTTATCTTTTATTTTAGAGGCACAAATTGATTTAATTACAATAAAACCAGGTTCCGGATTCCATTGATTTGA
Source organism: Saprospiraceae bacterium (assembly GCA_965277415.1). Taxonomy (GTDB): domain Bacteria; phylum Bacteroidota; class Bacteroidia; order Chitinophagales; family Saprospiraceae; genus JAHDHW01. Next base: position 612,330 of record CBDICS010000054.1, on the reverse strand, counting down.
GAAATTAATTTTGACGTTATCTGGTATATCTTCTATTAGTAATTTTGCTTTAATTAGTTTTTTAGATGGCTTTAATTTTATTTTATATTTATTCTTTTCAAAAGAAATCGTACCAAGCTCTGGATCAAGCGTTAATTTCAATTTAATAATTCCTCCGCCTGGAATCACATTGGTACATCCGATCAGGCAATTACCTTTTTGCCCATAGCTTTTAGTACTACATAGAAGTGCTAAAGCACAAAAGAGCAATAAAATAATATGTGTTTTAAAGAATTTCATTATTTAGGAATAAACCAAGTTTTTATTTTTTCTTTTGTTTTTACGTAAAAAGATAAAAAGGAGTATTGCCAAAACCATTACACAGAAGCCTAATACTATTGCAGAAATCACTTGTACAGAGATTGATTTTTTAAGAATTATTTTTTCATTCAGTTGTAATTCATCCCGATTATCATAAGAATGTTTGACAACAATTGTATGGGTACCAATAATGCCTTTTTTAATTAAATCTTCTTTGATCAGAGATATGTTTTGATCTGGATATTCTGATACCCAGACTTCCTTACCTTCTTTATCTATAAGGTTTATGAAATAAGGAGGGGCGCCACCTTCTATATGAATCCTTAAGCTATCTGATGTATCAGTAGTCTTTGCTTTGAACTGATACCCAAATTTCAAAACCTCTTCTCTACCTATACTATCCTGTATCAACAATTTATAGTTTCCTCGCTTTTTTATTTCTATTAGCAAAATACCAGACTCTAGCCATTGCTTATCATTAATTTTCATTCCATAATCCAGGGAGATATCTTTATATCGAGGGTGAAATACTTTATCTCCTACTGTTATAGAATACCATTGATCCTGATTTTTTTCTTTTTTATTAATCTCTAGAGATGGAAAATATTCAAGTATAAATGGAATTATTTCTGTTTGATAGTTTTTATTTTTTTTTAAAAAAGCAATTATTTTTTCTTTGTTTCTTTCCGCTTTTAAAGTATCCCATTCTTTTCTAAGTTTGATTTTTAAAATTGCAGATTTAGCTTCTTTTTTATAACGAAGAGGTAGTCCGCAATTATTCAGGTATTTCAAATAAGTAGTATAATCAGAGATAGTATTCTTTTTTTCAGTTTTGTCCCACGTGGTCTTCTCTAGTTTTCTTATATTTTTTTTTGCCTCTTTCCCATGTTTAGAAGCACTGTACTCAGAATAAAAACTGCATAATTCTCTTATCTCTTTTGTATTAGTAGCATTCCATTTCTCCTGAGCATTTTTTTCAAAATTATCTTCTTTAGGTTCACAAGCATCCCCCTTATCATTATTATTTGAGTCTTCTTGTTTTGGATTATATCGATCAGGGCAATTATCACATTTATCTCCAACGTCATCTAGATCCCTATCGTCTTGGTTTTTATTTTTTATATATTTACAGTTATCTATTTCATCGGCGATGCCATCCCCATCTATATCTTCTATCAAGCCCGTGGTATTGAATGCAAAAACAAATTTTCCTTTATCACAATTCCAAATTGATTTATCTGAATCTTTTTTAACAATATCAAAGCCTACTACAATTTTACTAAGTCCATTTTTTTCTATTTTAAAAACAATCTCATCTACCTTTCCTTCTTTTAACTCATAAAATTCAGTCTGATTAAACGTGATGCTGCCTGTCGTTTCAATACAATTAGGGCTCACTACAAGTCTATATTTTTTTTCAATTTCTTTAAGTCTCAATCCTAAATAAATATGTTGTTTTCCATCTTCCAGTTTTAAATCATGTATTTGATCTGATCCGCTATATTTTGTCAATTCCTTCATTAATTCTCCGTCTTTCCAGAAATGATATTCAATGACACCCTCCTTTTTTTCGCCCCTATATTTGAAAGGTACTTCATGCCATTCTAATTGCCCTATCGCAGGAGTAGCAAATAAAAAACTTAGAAAAAAAATGTAAAGAGCAGTAGTTTTCATACAAGGTTTTTATTAATTCAAGATTCGTTGTCTTTCTTTTTAATATTTCCTATTTTTATTTTTGACTTTATAACCTTTTTTATTTTGATTTTTTTCTGAGGCTCTTCAACAGGTTCAGTATATTCAAGTAGATTGGAATCATCCGTTGCGATTTTATTCTTCATACTTACAATACCATTGGGTTCCGCATAATTAAGTACCCAATGGGCTACCATTGCATCTTCAGGATAAGGCGGAATATTTTCAGCGAGGTAATTTTTATACTGAATGATCTCTCCGATTCTTAGGAGTAACCAATAAAGGTCATAGCCCCTGCCAAAGCTTTTATTATTTACGCAGACCCTGCCTTTTATTAGCCCCTCCCATTTTATATTAGGATGCCATACATTAGATATTGTTTTAACCTTAAAAGTTTCAAGCGGAAATTTAGCCGGAAAATCAACCTCGATTGTATGCTTATTTCCAAAAACAGGAGATTGATCTTCGTTTATACCAACTATACTATTTACGTGATAATCAACCTCATACAAGACTGGAATATTCAAATGTGTGGCTGTCTTTATAATCCGCCATTGGATACGATCACTTTTAAGTTGTGAAATAGACATATGCTCTCTGGCCAATCGTTTATAACGTTTTTCCTTTTTAAAAATCGGGTCTGCAAAATCATAAGAAACCGACATCACTATTGGGGTTTTAAAGAAGTAATAAAATTATCCTGCTACTAGGTCAGGAACCATAAATAAGGTTTCACCAGCACGAATACCAATATCATCAAGTGTTTTGTGATCATCAATTACTTGATTAGAGCTCTTCGAAATTAACTTATATACAATAGGGTTTCCCTGACTGTCAGTAGATGGGGCAATCCCTTCTGCTATTAATTCCTTTTTTATATCTTTTCCACTAGTATACACTTCAAGTTCTATAGTAACTTCATCTCCAGAAGGTTGAACCCTCACAGTCAATTCGATTGATTCCATTTGTAAAATTATTTTTATTTATTATTGATATATTAGTTTATTGATATCCCCCGACAATTCGACAAAATGGATATCATCATTGGCCTCTACTTTCAGAATATCCAAAAATGGTATACCAATTTCTTTAAGCGTTTTTTCCTGAAACGGAAAATCCCGATCTATAAAACTGGTGCTTTCTCTTATAAACAAATCTTCATCTGGTGCTCGTTGGAGTTGAATTATTTCTTCTGCTTCCCATAAATGATTTTTGTAAATAGCCGTTCGACAAATTTGTTCGCTGATCGAAGTAACCGCTTCCGTAACGATATCTTCGTCAACCAAAATTCGGAGATGACTCGTCTCAAATTTTTTCTCCATCCAGTCCAGAATTTTCTTTACAGAATGAGTATGTGACAGTTCTGAGGCCTCTATAATAGAGTCATAAGAAACATGACTATCACAGTCATCTCTAAGCGGATAGTCATTATACTGTAGAAAGAAATTATTCATTCCATTATAATGGAAACTTTGTCCAGCCATAGATTTTGTTGTATCTCCAAAAATTATTTTTAAAGCTTCCTGAACCTGAAACCCTCCAATAATTGAAGAAGAGACCGGAGTAGTCGCAATCGTACCTATACTAGAGTTTCGTTTAGCGATATCAGGACAGCCCATTCTAAACCGGATAATATCTTTAGCATCATCTGTAAGATTGCATTCAAAACAAGAGACACCAGGAGTATACACACTAAATTTTCCCGATAGATTTTCTAATGCACCGTCTACCCAAGTTGTATTTACTTTATGACAATGTCTGTTAATAAACATTCGTGCAAGCCTATTATCTAAACATCCAATCACTACGTCCATTCTTCTAAAAACACCTAATCCAACATCAGTGGATATATCTCCAACTATTGGCAGTACTTTAATATTATCATTGATTGTTTTCAAATTTTTTGAAATAGCATTTGCCTTTTTTGAGCCCGTGTCTTCTTTTTTAAACAAAACAGATTTTGCAAGATTATTATATTCTACCAAATCAAAATCGATAATAACTAGATGACCAACATTTAAAAGAGTAAGGTTCTTAACGACTTCATTACCAAGCGCTCCTGCACCTACCACCATTACTTTTGCAGCTCTTATTTTTTCAGAATTCCAACCCGGAAGCGCCATAAATGTTTGATCCCATTTCTGATGCTTATTAGTATTTATTTTTAATTTTCTTTTCATTTGGCAAAGGGTACTAATCTACTGTAATAAACAATCCGTTTAAAATCAATACAATTATATTGTATACAAATGGTCTTGTTTTTTTCTGAGATTTCAGAAAAAAACATACCTAGAATTTGTTTAAAAATTATTGATTAGATTATAAAAACATCTTTTTCACCTACTATAGTTTTTTGTAATACTAAGGTTATTACAATTAAAATAAACTTTGATTAGGTATAAAACCTTGTTTTTCACTTAAGCAAAAACAAGAAGATTTTTATAACACAATTTGAATGAAATCTAAAATAGTATTTTGAAAAACATGGAAATGAGTTTTATAAGGTTAAGAAAATATTTTTAGTAATACTTTAGTATTAAAAATCTAGTAATTCAAATAAAAAACTAAATTCAATTAATACGTTTTTAGTGTTACGTAATTTCTATCTCCCTTATAATAACTATGAATCAGATGTGCGACTAGGCACTTGTGATAATCTAAGATAGGTTAAAATATTTAATTATCAATAAAATATGATAATTATTATTGATAATTTATTTTTATAAAGTGAATTAAATTATACTTGACGCGAAGTGGTTTAGATTTCCCAAACCACTTCACCGTCAATATAACAGTCCTATTTGTTCCTTGTCCTTTAGGGACCTCTTTAGAATTTAGAGTGTTAGAAATCTTTTATCTCCCTAGTCTACTAATAGTTCAGAAACTGCAGCTGCATTCATAGCCCATTGTGAATTATAGATTTCGTCAGCTAATTCTTCATTAGATACTAGTTCTAACTCTTGTGCCTCTGCTTTTAATTCTAGTAGTTTTCCAATGCTTAATTTAGCATCGAGTTTTGCTAAAAGGGTTTCTACATTTTTCGTATTCAAGTTCTGAACAATTTGTCCTCCAAAGCTCATCTCCAACCAAATGATTTCTTGGTTTTCAATATCCAAGACTCCGAAAACTAAACCCTTGGTCAAGCCTTGAGTAACTTTGATCTGTTGTTGTACACAGGATGGATCATAAGCAACACCTGTTTTTTGAGAGATCTTCATTGGATATTTACTATCCATCCACCCAACTACTAAACCCGGTGTAATACTCCCACTGGTATAAGCATTGCAAGTGAAACTTACATATTTAGCACCACCTTTTCTTAGCGTATTAATGTTAATATCTATATACTCTGCCGTTCCTACCTTATTCGGTATTCTTCTGATATCGCCACTATGTTTACAACCAAATATATTCAGTCGAGCATAAGAACAAAAATCTGTCGTCTGATCGTAAGCGACCATACAGCTTAAGTCCATATCTAATTGTTGAGCCCTTAGACCTTCCCCCCATTGCATAAACAATCGGATTGTATTGCCTTCAATTGGAAATCGTGTCCCCATTAAAGTGCTGGACATATCCTGAACGGTCTCACTTCTATCCCCAATCGCTAAAGGCATTCTGAATAAGTTGTCAGCTATAAACATCGTTTTGTTATCATTAGATATTTTTGAAAATCGATGCTTCATATGAACGATGCATAGCGCTTCGATTTGAGCTTGCATTCCTTTTAAATCTTTTTCATCATATAATTGAAGTAATTGATTTGCAGGAATACGTTTATTCGTTCCACCCAAAGGTTTCACTAATCGAGAAGCATTTTTATCAAAATAATATTTAGCATACATATTCAAACTTAGCAATAATCTCGCAGGCGTTTTGTCCTGAATTTCTTCAAAATGATGAAGCGTCTCTTCTGCACCAAACCAAAGCATATTAGAAAAAAGAGAACGAGCAAATAAGCCTGGTCGTTTTTTTAATATCGAGAAAGTTTTTGCTGAATCGTTTCTTAGTCGGTAATAATTAATTCGTCCTTGCCATACGGTATAAGTTTCATTATAAAAGACATCCAATAAATTCGATAATTTTTCAAAACCTTTCCTTTTGGAATATTCAGCTAAGCGTAAGGCTCTGATAAATCTTACCCACATACTTCTTTTAGGATGCATGATTTCGCAAGCTTTTTCCACATCTAAGTGGAGTGCATTCAACCAAGTCGCTACTCGAAAACATTCTTTTCTTGAGTACTTCAATTTTAATCCTGCTTTAGCTTTCAATAATGTAGAAGCACGCTTATCTAAACGAGGATTGAAGTGACTATTATTTTTTGATGCTCTATTAATAATATTTTTTGGTTCAATAATTTGCAAAAAACCAGTATGCTTATACCACAAATACCTTAGAATATCATTAGGATTATTAAATAATTTAGAAGCCATTTTGGCTTGATTCTTATCAATTAATATATCAACGACTAGCATCAAAGTTTCTTTGATTCTTATTGTCGCAGATTCAGGTAGCCCAAATGAATTAAGCAATTTCTTTAAACTATCCATTTGAGTAGCATCTAATGCTGTTTTAGAAGCTAAAAGTTTTTTGTAGTATTCCTCAATATCTTTGCTGGTCCACAATTCTAAAACCTTCAGCTTACTTCCTTGTCCATAGTTTTCAAGTGCTCCGAATTCAAATGGCCTTCCACAAAAAGGGCAACCATTGTATCGTTCCAAAGGAAAAGTATTTTTAGGAATAGAATGTCTACAAGGGAGAACGGTTCCCTTGGGTGTACCAACAAGGTTCGCAAATAAAGTAGCAATATGATCCCTTACTCTTTCTCCGGTTGGAATATTCCATGCCTTCACTAATGGTGTCCAGTTTTTCTTTACGCCTGTAACCTCTTTTAATAAATCCAATACTTCAAGCAAAGAAACTGGCGATAGTCCATTTAATGCTTGTAATAAAGGTTCTGAAAAAGTAAAGCCTAATTTTCGAGCATTAGCGACTAAAACAAATACAGCTTGATTTGGAGGATTGAAATCACTATGAATATCTTCTCTAGGGATATAAATTGCTTGATTTCTAATACTAACTTTTAATAATTCTTTTTTCATTGCTTTTCTTTTTATAAAACTTCTTATGCAACAATGCATAATTAAAAAATCAGGTAATGTTGCTTCTAGCTTAATTTGGATAAGGTGAAGTAAGAAACAATTGACCTAGATTTATTTGATAATGAGAAGACTACAACACGGATTCGAACCGTAAACACCAATTTTTGGAGTAAGTCTTCTTTGACCAAAAGTGGGGCAGGTGGGATTCGAACCCACGACCTGGGCGTTTGGAGCGCTGAAGTAAATTTATATTGACCTGCTATGCAGATAATGCATAAATTAACCTGCTCTAACCTCTGAGCTACTGCCCCCTTTACAGGTAATTGTAAACGTGTATTTGAACTTAAAATCAATTGTTGAAGTAACGCTTACTTGACCTGTTGTTTGTAATTAGCTTTTTATTTTTTGGCGTTTCTTTTTATTTTTCCAAAAATTCTTTCTTTGAATATCTCCCGCCATTATGCAACCATAAGGCATCACTTCATCAATAACATTTCCTAAACCATATTCTTCCATTTGGGTTCGAACAGCTTGTGCATTTTTATAAGCAGTTGGCAATTCTGAAACATCGATTTGATTAGAAAAAAAACGTACATCCAACCCTTTGGTCTCTAATGCAAAAACTTGTTCTTTTGTCAAATTTTCTTTTGTTTTTTTATGCTGCGTCCTGCTATAGTTTCGCCCTGCTCCATGAGGTGCGAAGCCTAAATTATTGTCATCGGTTTTTCCTTCAACAATCAAGATTGGTTCTGCCATATTCAATGGGATCAATCTTGGCCCAGTAATGTCAGGCATGAATTTTTTATCCAAAGGTGTCGCACCTTTAGCATGATAAAATAAGTCTCCATCTTTGAAAACGAAATTATGTTCATTCCAGTAACGATCTAAAGCTTCCACTTTAAGACTTTCACAAGTTGCTTGATGGAGCACAATATGATTTTGCTTCGTCCATTCTCGAATCGTTTGTAAAGCAGACCAATACAATTGCCCTTCTTCCGTATCAAAAGGAATCCAAGCATTTTGCTTCATTGTTTTTATTGAAAGTTGTTGTCGGAATCTTTCAGCTATTTTCATTCCCTTTTTATACAAGCTAGCACCTACTCCTCTTGAACCGTGATGTGTAACCATCATGGTATTACCTGACTTTTTTGATTGTCCTACAAACAAGAAATGGTTTCCATCTCCCTGTGTACCTAAATGTGATTTGGCAAGCCCAATCGTTTTAATATCATTCAATAAAGCATTAGCCTGAAAAGCCTCTAAAATATCTTTTGGAAGATCAAATTGTAAATCTGCAGGTCTTCCTCCGAAACCAAAATGTGTAATAGCATGAGCGGCATCCAATACTTTCTTTGGATCAGCTTTTCCGAAATCGGTAAGCATCACGGAACAACAAATATCTGCGCTATGCATTCCTGGATGTATTGCATTTTTAGCAACAACAACACCTCCTACCGGAATCGTTCCTTTCGGACCAGATGGACAAGCATCTGGCATGATTGCTCCATTAACGATCGTTGGTGTTTTCATCAAAACATTCATTGAATCAATCACTGTCGCTACATTGTTTTCTTCTAATTCATTCTCCGCTTTTATATTTATAGAATATGTTTTTGCTTTTTCATGTAAGTCTAGCATAGGTAGAACTTCTGGTTTTACCATTTCAAGATACTGAGTCAAAGCTGCACCTTCTAATTCATTTTCATTAGCAAATCCCAATGCTTCTTTAAACCATTTCCCTGGTCTATATCCTAAATCAACTAATGTTTTTCCTGTGATTTTCATTTTCGTTATTTTTTATAAAACAAAGATTCAGACCTTCTACGCAATTATTTTGCGCACTTGTATTTATTTTTGATTATTTTTGGGACACAGAGTTTGGAAAGGAAACACAGGGCTCACAGAGTCTTAATTATCAATTAGTTATGTTATATTGAACAAATAAATGGGTTTAAAATAAAAATTATGGCACAGAATAAAAATGCATTGATTCGTTATCGAACCATCGACAAATGTCTTCAGAATAAATACAGAAAGTGGACACTTAAAGATTTGATAGATGCATGTTCGGAAGCTTTATATGAATATGAAGGTCGAGATATAAATGTAAGTAAACGAACCGTACAGTTAGATATACAATTGATGCGAAGCGATAAATTGGGTTATAATGCTCCTATCATTGTTTATGATAAAAAATATTATGCTTATGATATAGAAAACTTTTCCATTACGAATATCCCATTAAATGAAAGCGATATGAATGTGCTCTCTGAGACTGTGGAAATGCTTAAGCAATTCAAAGACTTTTCTCTGTTTTCAGATTTGGGAGGAATCATACAACGACTTGAAGATAAAATCTATACTGAACGAACTCATCAACCAGCTATCATTCATTTAGACAAAAACGAAAATTTAAAAGGACTTAAACACTTAGATGTATTGTATCAAAGTATACTAAAAAAGATCGTTTTGAAAATGGAGTATAAATCTTTTACTGCTAAAACGTCGAATACGTTTTGCTTTCATCCATTTATACTTAAGGAGTTTAATAATAGATGGTTTTTAGTAGGAAGAAAAGATAATGTAGATAAAATATTGACTTTAGCATTGGATCGTATACAAAGCGTGGATTATGATTTGTCCATTGCATATAAACAAGATCATTTCGATGCCAATCATTATTATAAAAATACTTTTGGAGTAACCGTACTTGATCCAGAACATGTTATGGATGTTGTTTTAAAATTTGATAAATCGAATGCGCCTTATGTACTGACAAAACCCTTGCATCAATCACAGGTTGTCTTGGAACATTTTGAATACGGAAGTGTCGCTATCAAAATAGAGGTACATTTAAATTTTGAATTAGAACGGTTAATTTTGGGATTTGGAGATGCTGTACAAGTGCTTGAACCAAGGGTTTTAAAAAAGAGGATACAGCGTAAGTTAAAAAATGCCTTGCAGAATTATGAAGTATCGTGACCATTCCTTTGGTGCTTATGATTAGTCATAGTGGACTTTGTAAGATGTTATTTTTAATCCTTAGAAAACTTTAGACATCAAATTTGTTTTTGCTTGTTCTATAAGTTGATAACTTCCAAGCGACTAAAATGGGGAAGGCAAAACCTATTGCATTACAAGTACCATGTATCGCATACATCCAAGGGATTGTCAAAGCCTCTATTATATAAACATGCCGCCATCCATAACAAAACGCTAGAGACATGCCAATGATCAAAGCTAGCCCTCCTAGTATGAAACAAATCTTTGGTAATATTTTTTTTGTTTTTATCCCTAGGCTTATATGAAGTAATCCAACTATTGAAGCTGCAATTGTCATCACTGAAACACTACATACTTCTAAGTATCCAGACCAATTGAAATGTGTAGCAGAAATGCCGATAGCTACAAGTGGAATACCTATAATGATACCTATACCTGCTATTTTAGAGATAGAAGTAGCTTCCCTTTTAATTAGCCAGCTTGTTACTTGTGGTAAAATAAATCCAGCATAATGAAAATGCACTGCTGTGAGTAAAATAATTGTTGGATCATAATCTAAAAACTGAACACCCAAGCGATCTATAATAGTCCAAAATACGCCAATCTGAAGGAAGAAAAAAGCTGCCAGGTCTGTTTTTTGTGCAAGAGAAAAATTCAAAGAAAGTCGGCTAATTTGTATTTTTCTAATCAATAAAAACAATGTAAAGCCAAACCAAGGAAGTATTAAGCATCCAGCAATAATTCCTTGAGGAAAGAAATACGCAGTTGTAAAAAGGAGTCCACTACTAATTGCAAGCCAGACCTGTTGCAAGGAATAACTCGATATATGTAAGGAGAGTGGAATCAAGTAGAGTGGTGCAGCAATGAGTAATAATTGGACATGTGTCAAATTAAAAATAGAATAAGGCAGCCAATTGAAGAGCACTAATATCCAGATGATGAATCCAAAAGATATTGGAAATAAAGTTTTCATAGCATTACTTTTTCCTTTATGATTCATTAGTCCACAGTTTCATCTCATTCAAAGAATCGCGAACAAATTTTCTTTGATACATTCGAGCCATTGGATAAAATAATCGTGCTCCCCAAAATGCTGGTTTTGAAAATGCTTTGATATGATAGTATACATTTCCGGACTCATCTCTATCTATCCAAAAGCACTCTTCCCCACGTTCCACATGTCCATGTAAGGTACCATATGCATATCCGTATCGATTTTTTTCATCAATCAGGTATACTATTCGTGCTGCATTCCACCACCATAAACCAAAAAGTTTAAATAACACAAGAACCGTATTTCCTTCTTTTATAGAGGTATCATTAGTATAAATTTTTGTCCAACCAGATGGAAATTGTTGCCAGTTATTTAAGGCCGATTTTGCTTTATCCCAGACATTAATACCTTGACCCAAGAGGATAGAACTATGATCATTGTCATATCCATTAAGCGTTTTATGCTTTGTACCTAATTGTTCTTGATAGTTAAAAAAGGCACCTTGTTTTTCTCTTAGAAAAAGAGATAAGGTTTGATTACTTGGATATTTGAAAGATATTCGCATGAGCAAAGTTTAATATTACAACAGTAACATCTTTCAAATGTTTCAAAAAATATTGAAAGTTTAATTTTTTATTAAAAAATCTCCAATTAGAAAAATGGGAATTGTTTAATAAAATCGGCCTCCTTCTTATGTCGGAATCTTCAAAGGAAGCATATCAACAGATTGATACATTAGTTTTACCCAATGGCATTTATTTTAAATAATCAATAGACGAAAGAAGTAAAAAAGCTAATCATTTATTAATACAAAAGGTTCTTAATCTACTATTCCTTCAATCTTACCAAACGTTGTGTAATTCGTTTTCCACCATTTCCCTGTATCGTAAAAAAGAAAATACCTGAAGGTAAATCATGGATATCCCATTGTATGCTTTTCCAATTAGAATCCATCATGACATGCTTGTTTTCTAAGATTTTTCCATGAATATCTTGAATACTTATTTGAACAGCATTGGACAAACTAAAGAACTTTAAAGTTACTTCATCTTCTTGTTCACTAATCGGATTTGGATATATTATTAATTTCTCATTCTGTCCACAATCTGTAGTCACTAGAATCGTTTCAGAGTATTCGAATGTCGCATCAAAGTCTATCATTTTTAGTCGATAATAGTTTAAAGCTAAAGCATTCCTATCAAAGTATTGGTAGTATTGATTACTCAAACTATTACTACCTTGTGCACTGGTGACTTTTTCGAAGCGAATACCATCACTACTTCTCTCTAATTCAAAATGATCAAAATTTTCTTCTACTGCAGTGACCCAATCTAAAAGAACATCACAACCAATCGTTCTTGTACTAAACGAAATCAACTCAACAGGTAGAGAGCCTTCAATACACTCAGGGATAATAATATCCTCTGTCGCAGCATAACAAACATTTCGAACTGCATCAGCTGGACGCAATTCTAATTTCACGGTATCCGCATCAATAGGGCAGGGCAAGAAAATCACTGCTGTGGCACTATCAAAAGCTCCAGTCGTATACATTCCAATCGTATCCAAAAAGACACTATCAATATAAACATCAAATCTAGTAATACTTGAAAATTCATAATTGAAAGAAATCGTAAAAGACAGGCCGCATTCAGGATCTTGGTTACATACAGGAGCGATTTCTTCATCTATTCCACTTACACAAGCACCTCCAATATTTGGTTTACCAGGTGTTCCTCCACCAGCTATAGTATCGAGTGTCGCAAGACTCGCGTACCAATTAGCCGTGTCAATATTTGTATTAGTAGAATCAAAATTTAGCAATACTGCACTAATGCCATCATTTGAGGTCATACATCCTGCTGAAGTCCAGGCTACTGAATCTACCGTATTGCCCGCACAATCCCGGATTATAATAGCTTCAAGACCAGCATTATCTAACTCAGAAGCATTATTGTTTTTTCCAAAAATCTGAGCAGTGGTTTCATCAATAATATTATCTCCATTCTTATCTAAGGAATCAACAATTGCCTGACTTCCCACGACTAGATATTGTCCTGAGTCGAGCGTGGTGCCATCTGGAATCAACATATATCCACTTGTTCCAAACTCATCTCTGATTTGATAACCAGAAATGTCAACTGAGGTACCACAATGGTTGTAAATCTCGATGTATTCTCCTTGTCCTTCATTTGCCCAAAAACCACCATTTCCTGAACACGGATCAATCATAATCTCTGTAATGACCAAACAACTTACTTCATCACAAGAAAAACAAACATTTGGTGTATAGGCTAGAATTCCACTTGGGAGTGCCCCAGATTCAGGATTAGGGAGGTTTTCATCAGTCCAGTTGGCAGGGTCTGCATCGTCAATTAGGTTTGTTAGTTGAAGTGATTGACCGACACCATCCGCTAATCCCCCTCCCTGGCCAGCCCAGTCAGGTGAATCGTCATATTCTACCGTAGTAATAATATTTCCACAATCATCATTTAGCGTCACTGTTTCACCACCATTATCTAATGCCGCAGAATAGATATGAGTAATTCCTGTTAGATCATAATCACCACAATTTCCATTACCCCGGGCAACTACCAGATAATCACCACTCCCTATACTTGTTCCATTTGGAAATTCATAGGTAACCCCTTCAGAAAAAGACCAGCCCGATAAATCAATATCATTTGTGTAGCCATTATAGAGTTCCAGAAACTCACAATCATCATCACTACCCTGAGTAAGAGTACTAGGATTGAAGTGAATTTCAGAGAAGACCAATTGTGCAATAGTAAAGGAGGTACATATCAGTACCATTCCAAGAGAAAGTAAAAACTTTTTCATAGGATGTCGTTTTTTGTTTAAGTACAGCTATTTTAACAGTCTAAGACTGTTAAAATATAGCAGTCAATTCGGATTAATTAGGTAATTGGTTGGTAAGAATGTGGCTTTGAGTATCGAATGAATATTTGGGGGAAAATATTCTAAAAGGTAAATTTAACAAAAATTATCGTATATGAAAATAAAAATACTGTTTTGTTAAAAACCTATTTATTATATTTCAAGTAAATTATGTATCGACTATATAAAACTGCACAGGGAATAATAGCGGAATATCAAGGACAATATTTCATTCTTCCTCCAGAAGGATGGGATGAGCTTGTAAATCGGGAAAACTTATTTCTTTATTTAGACAATTTGGATCGAGTATTATTTAAGTTCAAAAACCTTAATATAAGTCCTCCTATTGGAGCACAAGAAATATGGGCATCTGGTGTTACATATTTTAGGAGTAAAGAAGCTAGAATGGAAGAGTCTAAAGATTCTGGCGGTGATGATTTCTATGATAAGGTATATCATGCAGAGCGACCTGAATTATTTTTCAAAGCTTTGCCGCATCGGGTCGCAGGACCAAATGAACAAGTGAATATTCGACATGATTCTCTTTGGAATGTACCAGAGCCCGAGTTGACCTTATTTATAAACAAGTATAAAAAAATTGTTGGTTATACTATTGGTAATGATATGAGTTCAAGAGATATTGAAGGCGAAAACCCTTTGTACCTCCCACAAGCTAAAACTTACGATCGCTCAGCTGCCATAGGTCCATGTCTGTTGGTAACAAAAGATCCAATATCAAAGGGGACTCAAATTTCTATTGAAATTATACGAGACAAGGCTATTGTTTTTGAAGATCGAATAAGCATCAATCAAATGAAACGTAGTCATGAAGAACTTGTTGATTTTCTCTATCGAGAATGTCATTTCCCGAATGGTTGCTACCTCATGACTGGTACGGGAATCGTTCCGCCTAATAATTTTACTTTATTAGAAAAAGACATCATCCGAATTTCCATTGATCACATAGGAACATTAGAGAATTTCGTGGGGAGACGCCCGCTTTAATTTCATTTTATAAAGCCATATATAAGCCCGCAGCAATCGCAGCACCAAATATTGGACCGACAACTGGAATCCAGGAATAAGACCAATTGCTTCCTCCTTTTTTTCCCATAGGTAAAATTGAATGCATAATTCGAGGTGCCAAATCTCTAGCAGGGTTGATCGCATAACCAGTAGGCCCACCAAGAGACATACCAATAGCCATCACAATCAAAGCAACTGGAAGCGCACCAATAGAGCCTAGACCAACTGTTTCGTTTGCAATCACATTAGCATTAAACTCTGGTGAAACGAGGTATAAAACACCAAAAATTAAGACAAATGTTCCAACTGCCTCTGTAATCAAATTTGAAATAGGATTATTAATAGCAGGGCTCGTACTAAATGTTCCTAATTTGGCAGCAGCATCATCTGTTTGAAAATAATGATCCCGATAAGATAACCAAACTAGAAAAGCACCTAAGGCTGCACCCAACATTTGAGCTAAGATATAACTCCCTACCGAACTCCAAGCAAACTTCCCAGCAATAGCTAAAGCAATAGTAACCGCAGGATTAAGATGCGCGCCACTATATGGTCCAGCAACGACAACTCCAACAAATACTGCCAGTCCCCAAGCAAGATTTATCAAAAGAAAACCTCCGTTATTACCATAAGTTTTAGAGAGTGCAACATTTGCAACAACACCATTTCCTAATAAAATAAGCAGCATTGTTCCGATTAGTTCTGCTATGAATGGATCCATGATTTTTCGTTTTTATATAGAGAAAGAGAAATTAATTTTATTTGGTTTTATATTCCCAGTGTTGATTCTCCTCAGAAGCATGTACCTTTGTAATCTACAATATAAGTTAACAAGCTCTTAGACAGGTTTAAGATAAAAAATAATGCTCACAAAATGGAAGATAAGTTTACACATCTTGATGATCAGGGCAATCCGTCCATGGTTGATGTTGGTCATAAAGCGATTACAAAAAGAATAGCTATTGCGAGAAGTATAGTCGTTCTTGAGGAAAGCATCCTTAATCAACTGGAAAATGATGAGATCAAAACTAAAAAAGGCCCAGTCTTTCAAACCGCAATAATAGCTGGTGTGATGGCCGCAAAAAAGACCAGTGAACTAATTCCACTCTGTCATCCTATCGGATTAGACAATTGTCAGGTTCGAATTCATTTAAACCAAAATAAAGAAGTAATTGTTGAATGTGAAACCAGTATCACGTCTAAGACAGGAGTCGAGATGGAAGCCCTTACTGGAGCGACTGTAGCAGCTTTGACTATTTATGATATGTGCAAAGTATTTTCTCATAATATAGTGATCAAAGAAACCCGATTGATTAAAAAATCAGGCGGGAAGCGGGATTTTGATTTGAAGGAAAAACCTTAATTTGAGTAAATTTATCAAATTCAAGACCATGAAGAAACATCAAAAACATACGGCACTCAATCGGCCAAATTTAGGAAATTTTGCACGGCAGGAATGGGCTATCCTGGGCACTAACTGTGGTGCTATCCAAAAACTATCCAGGGGTTTATTAAAAAATCTGAATGATAAATATGATTTGGCTTATATCGACGCTGATCACAAAAGTGCAGATGATTCTACTAACTCGGAGGTAGACAATGCACTCAATAGTGGTGCAAGTTTAGCGTATATGGATATGATTGATTATCATAGATTTGATACTAAAAACAAATTTAATACATTTCAATATAGACAGTGGTTTAATGAACAAGATGCTGTTTTAGTCAATGGGAATCATTTCAAAGCAAAGCAACAAATCGTAGTAATCGATCAGAGAAAAAAGGATTCATTAGAGCGGAAATTGGATCGACTGACAAATGTAAAAGTCATCCTCTTTGGAAAAGGAGAGACGGAGGTTTATGATTTTTTGAAAACACATATCTCAAATTGGGAAAACATTCCAACATTTAATATTGACCAAGAAAAAGCAATTAGTGATTGGTTAGCGACTCAACTTTCTTCCGAAATAGCACCGCTCAGTGGCTTAATCCTCGCAGGAGGTAAGAGTCAAAGAATGGGTACAGATAAATCTATGCTCAACTATCATGGTGTTCCACAATTACAATATGCCGCTAATTTGCTAGAACCCGTTTGCACTGAAGTTTTTGTTTCGTGTCGAGCGGATCAGGTGAACAATTTTTCAGCTTATAAAAGTATTAAAGATTCATTTACGGGATTAGGACCATTTGGAGCGATACTTTCGGCTTTTCGCAAAAATCCAAATACGGCATGGTTAGTGATCGCGGTGGATTTACCATTAGCAGATCAGGATTTTATACAAGAGCTAATTTCAAAAAGAAATCCATCAAAAAATGCAACAGCATTTTTAAATCCGGCTACTGATTTTCCCGATCCTTTGATTACGATTTGGGAACCCCGGAGTTATCCTACGCTGCTCCAGTTTCTAGCACAAGGATACTCTTGTCCTCGAAAAGTGCTCATTAATTCTGACATTGAATTAGTTGAAACCTCGCAGGCCGATAAATTAAAAAATGTAAATAGGCCAGAAGATTTTTCTGAAGTTCAAGCCTTGTTAAAGAAAATTTAGTACAGCGTAAATTTATACTCTGGAGAAGTTTTTAGTTGCTTTTCTTAAAAACCCTCCCTTCTAGAAACCTTGAGATCACCAAAGAGACTAAAGCAATTATCGAAAATAATGAACCGCCATCTTCTGCGATCATATGAACGGTAAGTGCTAATACAGCATCGTAAAAAAATCCAGCATAAGCCCATTCTTTTAGCAAACTTGATACTCTAGTCCAAATAGCGATCACTCCAAGGACTTTTAAAACAGCTAATGGATAGACCAGCCAACCTGGAAATCCAAATCCTTCGAAAAGACCAAGTACTACTTCATAGTTTGTAAAATACATGAAAGCAGAGAAAAGAAAGATCAAAGACATGACTGCCGTTGCAACATAATAAGTGATTTTTTCAATATTCATAATTTTATTTTTGGATTTATTTAAATTAATAATTTGGTGATTTTTGATACGAAATCCCAAAGAGCCATCCATAAGGCACTAATTGTCAAAGTTTTACAAATTTGTTTTTCACAAAATCATCATAAACAATTATTCATCTAAGTCCCTGACAATCAATACAGTGTAGCAAAACAACAGTCTATTATTAAATAACTTCTTAATGAAATAATAAATTCTGGCTATTTTGTGGTTATATTTCTTGAATTAAAGATATTAAAAAGTAACAGATGGTAAACAAGCCAGATAGTGAATTGCTAGAGATACTTCGTGGTCCTGACACAATCCAGAGAGATAAAGCACTATCAGAAGTATATCGACGAACGTATACAATGATCGAAAGAATGATCATTAGTAATAATGGATCTACAGCTGATGCAGAAGACATATTCCATGATGGGCTCATTAGTTTTTATAAACAAGTACAAAATGGATTGACTTTAACTTGTGCTTTAAAAACTTATATATTTTCTATCTGTAGAAATTTATGGCTAAAACGATTGCGTAAAATAGGAAGAAGTGACCGACTAGAAGATCAGCATAATGAAGTCGTAGAGATGGATAATGATCCTGAAGCTTATTTGATAGTTGATGAATGTGCAAATCTGGTAGCTGAAAAATTGAAAGGTCTTGGTACTGATTGTCGCAAAATCATTGTGTATGCCTATTTCGATCAGCATAAAGCAGATGAGATTGCAAAGTTGATGGATTATGCTACGCCACAAGTAGCAAGAAATAAGAAGTCGAGTTGTTTAAAAAAATTTAGAGCACAAGTGTTTGAAAATGGACAAGCTGATAGTGATCTTAGATTATGTCTAGAGGCTTATCTGTGATCATTTTTAAGCTCTAATCAAAACCCACGTCACTATGCAAAATGAAATTTCACAAGCAATAATAGATCAGTATTTGAGCAAGCAACTCAAAGGTAGCGCGCTTACTGATTTTGAATCCAAAATGAATACCGATTCAAGTTTTAAAAAAGAAGTGGAAACTCAAGCTTTTCTCCATCGGGGTATAAATAAATTTGGACAGGATGAGATGAAAAAAAAATTAAAACTCATTCGAGCAGAAGTAGTCGGAAAAGAAAAACCATCACAAAAAGCTAAAGTCGTTTCCTTAGGACAAAAAAAGAAAGTAAGGCCATTTCTAAGATGGAGTGTAGCTGCTACTATCGCACTTGTGGTTGGTGCTTCTTTCTATTATGTAGCTACTCGCCAAAATGTTTCTTCACTTGACCTTTATGCTAGTTACTATCAACCATATTCAGTAGAGAATAGTGTTCGAAGCGCTCCAGCACCATCTAATCTCACTCAAGCTAATCAACTTTATAAGGCTAAAAAATTTGAAGCAGCACTTCCGCTCTTTTTACAAACATTAGAAATAGAGCCCGAAAACGCAGAAATACAGTTGGCTATTGGAATCTCACAATTAGAACTCAATAGAATGGAGCAAGCTAGTCAAACATTTTCTTCCATCAACAATCCACTTTATAAAGATCAAGCTCAATGGTATTTAGCCATGACTTTTCTTAAGCAGAGTGATTTGGCAAATGCAAAAACGGTTCTTGAATCAATTAAGGAGGGTGATTTTAATTATGCGAAAGTGCAAGAAATATTAGAATCGATTTAGTAGTCTATTTAAAAAATATTAGCTGAGCTACAAAAACGTCTTTTCACTCACTCTGTGGCTTTTTCAATCGCAATAGCTAAGCAGGCTGACCGTAAATTGTTTTTTTCGACAGGATTAATAGGATATACAGGATTTTCCATCCACTCGCGGTCACTCTATCGTAAATAGTCGTCGCCTGACCTTCGCCATTCACAATATTCAATTCATTGCTTACCATCATTGTTAGTTAACGTCATCAGAGGTAAGGCCTTGTTGTCCAAGGACAAAGTTAGCGGCTTGTCCGTTGATCCATTGTATATAGGTGCAGGATAGATTGAGGGGTTAACTAAAAGGTTATACAAAATGACTTCCCTGTTTATAGTTCAGATAATAATTGTTGACTAGGCAGAGGAGTCTGTTTTTCTTATCAGATAAAAGCATTTATCGTACTTAACTGATAGGACAAAGGTCTCTCTTCATCAATAGGCAAGGGGATGAAACAAGAGGTGTAGGTCTACAAGAACAGGTGCGAGCGTACGAAATATAAGGTGTAAGCGTGCAATTATGGATTATTCAATGACTTTATTGTTGTATTCTCTGATTCTTTTTGATGGATTGGATGGAAGCGAGGAAAGTTATACTTGGAGAAATCTATGTATTTAAACATGATTTCTCCAAGTATATTTTTTTTAATTTGGAGAAATCTATGTATTTTTAGTATGATTTCTCCAAGTAAAGTGAAATAAGATATAAAAATGGAAAAACTAATTGGTCGCCACCCTGAAATAAAAATACTTCAAGAAGCCTTAATCTCCGATGAAGCAGAAATGATAGCAGTCATTGGACGTAGGCGTGTAGGAAAAACGTTTTTAATAAAAAAGATCTATCAAAAACATCTTGTTTTCACGGTGACTGGCGTGCAAAATGCCCCATTGCAAGAGCAATTAAGCAATTTTAGTTATCAACTCAATGAATACGCAGCCACTACTATTCCTTACAAAACACCTAGTAATTGGCAAGAAGCTTTTCAAATATTGATTGCCTTTTTGAAGGAGAAAATATCCAAAGAAAAAATAGTCGTTTTTTTTGATGAATTGCCTTGGCTGGCTTCTCAACGTTCCGGTTTTCTTCGAGGGCTCAGTTTTTTTTGGAATAGCTGGGCTCTTAATCAAAGTATAGCTGTTGTAATATGTGGTTCGGCTGCTTCTTGGATGATAAAAAAAGTAGTGAACCATACCGGTGGATTACACAATCGAATTAGTCGGCGTATTTTTTTAGAACCTTTTAATCTAAAAGAAACAGAATTGTATCTGAATAGTCGTAAAATTTATTTTGACCGCTATCAGATCGTTCAACTTTATATGGCTTTGGGCGGCATTCCACATTATTTAAAGGAAATTAAAAAAGGAAAAAGTGCTGCTCAAAATATCAATGCTATTTGTTTTGCCAAAAATGGTTTATTGCAAAATGAGTTTTCAAACTTATATGCTGCGCTTTTTTCTAATGCTAAAAGCCATATTGCAGTTATTCGGGCTTTGGCAGAAAAACGAATGGGCTTGACTCGAAAAGCAGTTATAGAAGCGTCAAAAATACCAGAAGGTGGCACTATTCAGCGTGTTTTAGAAGAATTGGAACAATCAAACTTTATTTCTATATATCCTACATTTGGTAGAAAAAAGAAAGAAAGATTGTATCGTTTGACAGATGAGTACTCTCTATTTTATTTACAATTCATTGATGGTCGTATTTTTCAAGAAACTGATATTTGGGATAAACTCAACCTTACACCAGCTTATAAAACTTGGAGTGGCTATGCTTTTGAGAGCATTTGCTTAAAACACATTCCTCAGATAAAAAAAGCATTAGGCATTTCAGGTATTTATGCAGAAGCAGCTTCTTATTATAGAAAAGGAAAAGATGGAATGAAAGGCATTCAAATAGATTTGGTAATTGATAGAAGTGACCATGTGATTAATCTTTTTGAAATAAAGTTTTACAATGTTCCTTTTGTAATGACTAAAGAATATGCTAAAAACTTACGTCAAAAAATGGCTTTATTTCAAATACTCTCTAAAACCAATAAACAAGTCTTTGTTAGTATGATTTCTTCTTTTGGTATTGTAGAAAACAAACATAGTATAGGTTTAATTCACCACGATTTAACGATTGATGACCTCTTTGATTAATTGATTAATTCAATTACTCAGAAGATAGTTTTCCAAAACGCTTTCTAAAATTCTTTGTATCTTTTAAACCAATGACATATACGACTTCCTTGACAGAGGATTGGCTATACTTCTTTTTTTACGTACTCCCCTGCGATAGAGGGATGAGTATTTTTACAGACTGCCGTCAGTCGCAAATGATTTGACTGACCTCCTCTAATGATCACACCCTAAGAAAGATCCAATTGGTGAGCCCGCCGGCATATCAAGTACTGGTGCTTTTTTCCAATCTGAAGGATGGTTTTTGAATTGCTTTATTTTATTCAATGCAAAAAGAATATGCGCTTTCCTTTCGACGGACTTAGCGTTTTCTTTTTGGAGTTTTGATTCCAATTCATCTATTGCTAAATGACAGAATGCCTTCGTTTGGTTACCCGCACGATTATCCATCGCCAAGTACATAATTTGATCTATTATTAAGTGATCAGAATTTCTTTGCAATGCGGCCTCATAAGCATTCCCTTCTCTGTCCCAACCTAATGCGATTAACTGTTCTAATACCTCATAAAAACTCAAACTGCTTTCTCCCATTTCATGGTGCTGAACCAAACGATTGGCTCTATGCGGATGAAGGATAGCTTGGAGTGTAGCATTGATAGAGCTTTCTGCTATTGCAATAGGATCGAAGGTAGGTCCAGTTTTGCTTTTAAAACTTTCTCTTGTTCGTGAATATGCGATTGGTTTTGGAGGAATTACTGCTCGCACACTTTTAGGTAAGGCTAAAAAATCAGGTTTCAAACTTTCTAAAAGTATTTTTAATGCAGCTCTTTGCTTTTCATCAGAAACGACTTGGTGTAGTGCTTGTCCATCTGATCGCACCGAATATTGATAATCTACGCCACCAATTAATTTTGAAACTGCTTCCATTTGATAACGATGAGAAAGGTATAATGGTGCTAGGACTTCTTCAAGCGTTGCCATAGGGGCATTCGGTGGAATATTATTTTCTCCAAATTTTTTGAGTGCTTGTTTACGAACGGCAGCAAGTCGGTTGAATTCTGAAATGGCATCCGTTCCATTGTCCCAAAGGTGGGCATAAGGATGCGCTCCACCTAATGGACGAGCATCCGAATCAGAAATATATTTTAAGCCAAGTTTATTATTTTCAATAAGGATATCATTCAAAGCTTTGGCTTCATCTACACCTTCTGGAAAATCTTGATAACCATATAATACAGTTCGCTTATCCCAAGCACCAATTTTATCATCATATGCTTTTGAAAAATCCATACTTCCATCATTAGTAAGTGCAATATAAGGGTGAGGATAATCCATAACCGATGAACGGTCATTATAACTGGCTGCAAAATTATGTGCCAATCCTATGGTGTGTCCCACTTCATGAGCAGATAATTGCCTCAATCTCGCAAGTGCCATTTTTTCCATTTCCGGAGAGACGGGCTTGCCTGTTTCATAAGGTGTAATCAATCCCTGAGCAATCAAAAAATCTTGTCTCACTCTCAAAGAGCCAAGGGATACATGTCCTTTTATAATTTCTCCCGTTCTTGGGTCTATGACACTTGATCCATAAGACCAACCACGTGTTGATCGATGTACCCATTGAATTAGATTGTATCGAACATCCATTGGATCTGCATCATCTGGCAGTATTTTTACAATAAAGGCATTCTTATAACCTGCTGCTTCAAAAGCTTGATTCCACCATCGAGCACCATCAAGCAATGCAGACCGAACAGGTTCAGGCGCGCCTGGATCAAGATAATAGATAATAGGTTCTACAGCTTCGCTGACTGTTGCGGCAGGGTTTACTTTTTCCAAACGATGTCTGGTAATCAACCGCTTGACCAATGGTTGATCTATAGGTGTTGCATAATCTTTATAATTTATTCCGAAATAACCAGACCGGGGATCAAAAACCCTTGGTTTATAATTATTATCTGGCAATTCGATAAAGGAATGATGCTGTCGCACGGTAACTGCTTCGGGAGAAGGCGTCACATCACGAATATATCTTCCTTTAGGTGTTCCTATAAAAGTCAGGGTCGCTTCCAACTCTGTATTTTTTGGAAAAGCTTTGCATCTAGGTAAATAGATAGCAGAGCGAAGAAGATCTAATTTATAATTACCTTGATTAGACGACTTCAAACTTCCAGTGACATTATGTGCATCTCTTAATAAAAACGATGTTGCATCGACGACGATACGATTATCGAATTTTCCTTCAACTTTAAATCCCCAGAGCACAGATTGTGCAAAAGCCTCTTCAACAGATTTTTGTTCCGCAGCATTTTCGCTGACTGCTCTGAATTTATAATTCATCTGAACAAGTAAAACTTTAGGGCCAACTTTTACAAACTTTACCACACGTTCTCTCCCTAATTGACCTCGATCTAAACCTATATCATTAGAGCCTACTCCTGCCGCCAGTGAGTTCACATATAAAAACTCTGTATCAAATTTATCTATTGACAATAAGATCTTTCCTTTTACTTCATCCCAATAAAAATCCAAGTATCCTTCATGAGTTTCTAAATCCTTAAATCGATCCTGAGGAAGTTTAGCTTTTTGTGTTTCTTGTATGTTTTGTGTTTTTTGAGCGGTAGCCGTTTGTAAGTTTTTATTACAAGCAAAAACAAATAATAGGGTAATGGAAAGATAAAGGAGGTTCTTCATAATCAGTTATTAGACGGAATTAATAAGGTTCTCTTATAAGGATATCTTGGAGAAGAGCATATACATCTTCACAAATGTGAAAATAGGAGGAATTAGATGGAAATCAAAATGAGGACTTGTCCAAAGTTTATTTTTCCTAGCCAGAAATCGTGATAAAAATCTTTGAACCTTGTATATCTCTGGTGACTTGAAGGTTATGCTGGATTAGAAATTTCCTGAGGCGTGCTGCAAACTTGGATGGGCGATAAAGCTTTTTGGTCTTTATGTCTATAGCAGGAATTTTCACTTCATCAATAATCATTTTGGTTGCTGTAATTCCTTGAACATGAAAATGAGCTTGCATCGCATTGTTTTCAAACCAATTTTCTAAAACATCGGACAAAAGATCATTCGCCTCTCCAATTTCAGAATCCATATCAATTTGAGAATCTTCTGCAATACCAATATCAACAGCAATTGATCGGCCGTTTTGGATCATGTCCTGAAAAGATTCTTGTAAGGCATCCGTAAAATCTTCTAAAAATGTATCTAAGGCTTTTTCAGTTAGTTTTTCATAGTTATCTGTATAGAATTTAGGAGAATGTCCAAGTTTATTAACCAAAGACATCCCCGTATAAGCATCATAAGCAGATAGGATGACAGTTACAGAGTTACCTTTTGGAGTTAGGATGACCTGTGTTTCCGTTTCGATATAAATATCAGCGGCAGAAAGTTCGATGACTCGTTGTTTTATTGAAGTTTGTTGTTCAATCGTCATGGCCTCCTGACTCGTCGCCTGTTTTAGGATAGCCCTAAAATCAATCGTTTGTATTCCAGATTGATCGAGTCCATCTTTAACTCTTGATATCGAAACCCGAATTGGGCCAGCATGTTGATGCTCATAAATATTTCGTAATCCTTCTCCTTCTTTGACAAAAGGGATTACCATAACAGTTGGTTGCACAGCTATTAAATGCTCCTGCTGAGTAAAAGCAAAAAACGGAAATAAGATAAAAAGTATAAGATAAGCTATATAGTGATTAGTCCTATGGACTAAGCGATCGTTCCTATGGAACTGGTGATCGCTTCGCTTGTGAGGTATTACTTCTGGAATGCTAATAAAATTCTGATCCCTTACGCCCATTTTATTTTTTCTATGATTATTTACAAATCAGTTTAACACCACTTTTCATTTTTGACATAATTGCCTTTTTACCTCTATAGATAGAACAGAGTGAAAAATTTCCTCCAGTGTCTAAGCGCTTCACATATAATTGTCCCACCAATATTTCTCTTTTTAAAATTTTTCCATCAACATTTTCCTGACTTTCTTCATAAGCACTAAGGTAAGTTCCTTTTACAAGACCATGATTGATACCTCCATCAAGCAAAACATGCTTTGCTTTTTTTTCGCCCTTTGTGCCGAGGATTTCCAAAATATTAAAATTGTATGGAAAAGCCTTTACTACGATTTTTTTTACAAAATCATTAACACCATTAATAGAGCCTTTATAAGTTTCTTCAGCAGCAATAATACCTGTTTTGACATTTATTATTTTAATCGTAAAACTAATCTGAGTGCTTGTATAAACTTGGTCAATCTCTGAAGAAGGTGGCGGAGGTGGAGGTGTTGAAGTCTTTGTTTTTGCTGCTTCTTGCGTTGATTTAGGCTTTGAAGTTGTACTTGGTTTTCTTACCGGAGACTTTTTGGGTTTCGACTTCGTTGGCGTAGTAGACTTCGTGCTTGATGCCTTAGTGCTTGGATTTTTGGGTGAAGATGTTCTTGGTGATTTTGGCGAAGTCTTAGGGGCTGTAGTCTTAACTGTTTTGGATTTGCTTTTCGCTACTGGTTCTTTTTTTTCTGGCTTCGGTTTCGGCTTTGAAGTTGTGGAAGATCTTGGCGATGTTCTCGTTGTTGATCGATTTCGAGAATAGTAAGGTGTTCGGGATCGTGGACTACTTTTATAAATACTTTTTTTATATTCTTTTGCATAGCCTTTTACAATATAATCTGCACCAATAGCTATGCCTTGTTGAATAACAATTTTATCGATATTTTCTTTTTGTTGTTCTCTTTCTTGCTCAATTGCCTCTACCAACTGTCTGGTTACAATATTGAATCGCTTAGATTTATGAAAAGCAGATTCAACATATTTATTAATCTTGACAGCCTTATGTTTCTCTAATTCAGGAGCATCAAGTTTTAATATACCTAGAGCTGGTTGCTTTTCTTGCCCCCACGATATTTGTGCTATTAAGATGGTAATAAAAAAGAGTAATAATTTTCTAGACATTTGTTATATGTGGTTATGTGGTTATGTGGTTATGTGGTTAATCTAAAAGCCGTATCCATCTACCCAGCCGATAAAGTTTTTAAAATTGCATTTTAATGCTTTGCCTTTATCCCAAAATTTTTTCATTTTTTTACCTCCTTTCTTTACATTGCAGATTGCTGTTGTTCTATTGGTTTTTTCTATTTCTAAAGAACCCGCATCAACTTCTCTAATAACGGATTTCCCATCAATAATGTGCTCATGTTCATAATAAACATAGAGTTTTTCTCCAGGCTTGAGGCCATGAAAAGTACCCGCATTTATAGAAACAGTGCTAATGGATTTGTCGGATTGTTCTATTGGTTCAAGTAACTTTATCTGTAAAGGGGCGATACTTTTTATTTTATTTTTTATTCTCTTTAAAAGAATAATTTTTGCTTTTTCAACTGCAAACTGGAAACTTTTCTTTTGAGGAGCTTTGGCTGACTTATATTTCATATTGTCAATAGAACTACTTTTAAATACTAAGCTTTTTTCCAATTCTCCGGTTTCTACTTTATAGAGATTGATGGTTACATATAATTTAGCAGATTGTGCCCAGTATTTATTCACTTTCTTTGGAGTGGTCACTTCGCCATCTTTAATTACTGCTTTTGATATGACTACCTCTTCTAGCGTAGCCGCCCATTCTGTATCCCCAAAAACAATCTGTAAAAGAAATGGAACATTGGTTTCCATTCCTTGTTTTCTAATCACTTCCATTTGGGTATATATATCACTACCAAATTCCGCATCATAATAATCCTCTTGGTTTTTTACAATACTATACCTTGGAATTCTTTGAATGGCCCTTAAAATCTCATCTTCTATATCCTGAAATTCATCTGGTGGCATACCTTCAGCATACTCCGTAGGCAGTATCCCCAGTTCAAATACTTGTAAATTATCTTGGGCATTTACACCAAAAGAGTAAAACAGTAAAAGACAAAGAACCTGTCGAAATTTTATCATAGCAATTTTGTTTTGCATTATTTCCTTAGAATTCGGCATCGAATTTTTTGACCACTATCGAGGTATTTTTTTATATTTTTTTGTCCCGCACCTATTTTTAAAATTGAAAAATTGCCATCTTCCACTCTGCTTACTGTTCCCCAGCCAATAGATTCGAAACGATCAATTTTCACTCCATCAACTTCCTCTGTATTAATTGCTACAATCTCTATGAGTGTTCTTCTCTTGAGTCCCATTCTTGATCCCGCTGCAATTAATAATTCCTTGATCTTATTCTTTTTTTCTTTGAGTGGTCTAATGACTGCCCATCCTTTTCTAGGAAAACATTTATCGAGTAATTTTTTAACATTAGCTTGGATTTCAGCAGGCGTCAGATCCGGTGTTTTACCAGGACTATCATAAGCAATTCTCATAGTGAGCAAATCTAATGTACCCTTTCTTTTTTGTTTAGTGCTATTGTTTGATTTTTCAGCAACGACTGAGCCTTTTAGCGCCCCATTACTCATATCATAAATACTAATAGTCAATTCTTTGATGCTTGTATCATAATATCCTTCCATCACATAATTAGCGCCAATGGCTTTCCCTTGCTCTACTATTTTACCATCTATAAAATCTTCAGATTTTTGATATTCTCTCTCCCATTCTACAGCATTAGCAACATCTCTGTCTACTCTTAGTATTCGGTAATCTTTATTTATCGCACTAATTGCGTTCGTTTCTGCTGTTTTTATCATTTTTCCAACAATAGAATCAGAGCTTGTAAAAGGCATAATAGCCATATAAATGGTATCATATTGAGCATGAAGTCCACTACAAATACTTATAAATAAAAAAAGAGTACTCAGATATTTCATTTATGATGTTTTAGTTCAACCTTTCGAATTCCTGAAATTGAATGGAAACAAAGTTCTATGATGGGTGTGCTTTACCTCAAAAATATTAAAATACTCTAACTATTTATAGGTATTAGTGCTAAAATATATTCTCAGGCAGTTTAATCATTTATCAAAATTGTTAAAAAATGGAGGTTGAATCTATTTTTAAACAACTTCATCATAAGTCTTTATTTATTAATACATTTACAGCGTATTTTATAATAAAATTTTTAGAGATAAAGCTCTTACATCTTTTATTGATTTGATTTTTAATTGCTATGAAGAAATACATTTTCATTTTTATCCTGTTTTCTTTTCTTTTCCAATCCTATCAGGCGGATGCACAAATATATCAGAGAAGAGGCCAAACTATCTATTTAGAATTTGGGGGTCCCGCTATCCAATATTCTCTAAATTACGAAGCTAGGTTTTTACGCCGAACAGAAGGGTCTGGGCTTAGATTCGGGATTGGTTATACCGGAAATGCAGCCGCTATTCCAGTCCATCTAAATTGGTTAATTGGGAAAAAACATAAAGCAAGTTTTCTAGAGATAGGTGCTGGTTTTACTTATTTTAATTATTCAAATCCTGAAGATTTTGGTGGCAAACTAATAAGCAAACAAATAGCTGCCTCTTTTACCATTATGTATAGAATCCACGCCAGATATCGAAAGGGCGTATTTAAAATTGGATTGACACCTTCATATGGGTACTTTGATGAAGAGAAAGCAGAAAAAATATTTTACCCTTGGTTTGGTATTGCTTTTGGGCGTGCCTTTTAGTATAAACTGTATGGCGATTGCAAGAAAGGTATTTTACGTTTTTATCATAAGGGTCGGTCCTATGGACTATGTGATTTTGTGATCGCTTCGCTTGTGATCGACCTTCGGTCTTGTGATTGCTTCACTTGTGAGGGGCTACCTTTAACAACCTTCAAAAAATTATATTATTCCTTTTTTATCCCTTCAATATAAGTATTGCTAATAGACTTCATTGATTTTTGGCGTGCTTTTTCTATATCCACATTATCACTATATACTTTATTTAGAAAATCCATTTTTTTTGCTGTTTGCTCATCTACTTTTGCTGTAACCGTCTGAAGGATTGCTTTGGCTTCATCCTTACATGGCGAATCAGCATCCACTTGTCCCAGTGCATTAATAGCATCTTTATAATCTTTTTTAAGCATCGCTATTTCTGCTTTTTGTATGAGTGATTGACAATTTTGGGTTTGATATTGATGATAAGTTTGATCTAAAAAAGTCTGATTGGATTGTTTACATGCTGAGTTTTCTGGTAAGACATAGAGCAAGGCTATCGCTTTTTGGTATTCATTATTTGTAATCGCTCGCCGAGCATCAGCAATAATATTGTCGCATTCATTCGTATAGTAATCCGAAATCTTCTCTTGGGTATCTTTTATAAAATCTGCATAGCTTTTCTTTTGTGGACGAATATTAGAAATCGCCCTATTAACAGCCGCTTTTTTAGTTTTCCCAGAACCTGACAATTTCTGACTAAACACTAAAAAGTATTGGCCCGAAAATTGATTTTTAACCTCAAGGCCAAACTCTAGTTGGACCGTTATTTCATTGGATAGGCCTTCCAGTTTTCCAAATTCGATAATACTCAATATCGGAGACACGGCGAATGTACTCTCTTTTTTATTGACAATATTATGCTGAGTAAAGATGTCTATGACTTTCCTTTCTAATTTTGATTGGTTAGCATATGAAAGGTTCTTCTCTAGTTTAGGAGATAAAATTCTAATGTCCAAATCTTTCACTACCGTGTCAGACTGAGCCATTGCACCAGTACTTAAACACAAAAAGAATAACACAATTCTATACATCATAATTTTCAATTAATAGTGATATAAACTTTAGTTCCAACGACATCTCGGCTTACATCAAAGCCTTGTTTTTTGAGGAAGCTTCTTAATTTTGCAGCGAATTTTGTTATTCGATAATTTCTTCCATTCGCATCCTTAACCGGAATTTTCACTTCATCAAAAATCATAGTTGTTGCAGTAATTCCCTGTAAATGAAAATAATTTTTATAAGCATTTTCTTCTACCCATTTTTCGATTGCCTCTGCTAATAAGCTTCCATCATCCAGCTCAGTGTCCATGTCTACTTCTGCATTTTCATCGAAGCCAATATTGAGGACAATCGCTCTTCCTTCTTTTAGAATGTCATCAAATTTATTTTGAATATTATTAGTAAAATCCTTTATAAAGTAATTGATCGCTTGTTGGGTAAGTCTTTCAAAGTTTAGTGTATAATGTTTTTTAGTTGTTCTTACATCACTAGTAAGTACCTGACCAGAAAAAGCATCATAGGCCGTAGCCGTAACCGTAACCGCACTTCCATCCACATCTTCTATGACAGCGGCTTCTACTTCAACAAATATATCTGCTCCGGAGAGTTCGATGACTCTTTGTTTGATAGAAGTCTGATTACCTTGGGAAATATGGCCATCCATCTGTACTTGTTTGATCTTAGCTCTAAAATCTATTGTTGGAATACCTTCTTGATCAAAAGCTTCTTTGAATTTTGTAAGTGCCACACGAAGATTAAGCATATCATCGCGTTCATACACAGATCTCAATTCTTCTCCTTCTTTTGCAAATGGGATGATCATCACGGTTGGTTGAACCAGTGGTGTAACATCTGGCTGAACTTGCGCATCAGTCATTTGAAAAAGTAAACAGATAAATATTGTTAATATTAATTTATTCATTGCTTAATAAGTTATTAGACATGAAGTCTCACAAAGTTATGCACGATTTTCTACAAAGGATTGCTTATTCGTTTTTTAACTTTTTTTTCACACACTGTGCTCGAAGTCCAATTCTCCAACATGCTCTTACCGTTTTTTAATAAGGAAAAAACCTAGCACTAATAATCCTCCGATCACTATAAGCCAAAAAGTCATCCCCCCTATTTTAGATGTCTGAATCGGTGAGAAGTCACCTAAATGAATAAATGCGGCCCAGTAATATGGATGTTGTTTGACTTTTGGCTGTTCTTCTATATACTTTAATTTTGCTTGTCGCAATGCCTCACTTTTATTAATACCATTGTCTAAGTTTTTATAATAATGGATCATTATTTCAGATGTTGCTTCGTCTGCAACCGGCCATAAGCTCATTGTAATACTTGGACAACCAGCCTGTGCAAAAGCTCTGGACAAACTAAGCATTCCTTCACCATTATAAACTTGTCCGAGTCCAGTTTGGCAAGCACTAAGTACGGTCATTTTTGCTTTTATATCAAGTGCATAGATATCTTCTGTCGTCATATATTGTTGATCCGAAAAGAATATTCGGCTATCCATTGGGTCTTCCTTATTAAGGCAGGCATGTGTAGAGAGGTGGATGATTGCTGCATTAGGTGCTACATTTAAAAATGCGTTTCGGGTAGCTTTAAGACCAAAATGCGCCTCTCCACTAAAATATGGCGCAATACCTTCTAATTCAGTCTGATTGAAATCTAATTTAGATAGATTAGCATTTTCATCAAAACATGACCTAGATGCCAAATCCTGACTTTCAAATTCAGGGGCGAAGCCAGCAAATGGAACTAAGGATGCTTCTTCATAGTTTCCGCTACTTTTTAATAATAATTTACTTGAACTGGCATAATTGATTGAATATTTATTAATTAAGTAAGGTAAATTATCAGGGCTAAAATTTAGTGCTTGACTTCTTTCCTGATCATATAATAATATTTCAAAAGGGATGAGCCACAAAGCACCATCTGGAATAATAATCAATGTTTTAGTATCCTCATCTAGTGGTGCTAAAGCCTTTTCTAGAGCAAGTGTATAAATTCTTTTAGCTTTTGATACAAAATTATCGAAAGACTTTGTTGCATCTTTTTTAAACGTTTGGGCTTGAATATCCTCTCGAATACTAATTATATCTTGTTGTAACACTTTCAAATCATCAAGCCTCTCGATATGAAAATCATCTTTTGTCAAGGTAAAAGCAAAAGCATACTCAAGGCCAAAAAAATATTCTACGATGGCAGCATTTTTTCCTGCTAGAAAATCTTGTAGACTATCAATAGCAATATTTGGAGGAACAAACTTCAGGTATTCATGATCTGGATAATATGTCTTGAGAGAGTCCTGCAAAAATAAAAGTGCTTGATTGAGGGCAAATAATTTATTTTCGGCTTTTTTAGAGGAAGCTGTTTTTTGGGAGGAAGATTTTATTTTTTGACTTAATTGGGCAATACGCGTTTTTAAATGCTGTTCTCTTTTTACAATTTCTAATGGCGCAGTACTCATATTTCTCGCCCTTGATTCCAGTAAAGCACTGGTTAGAATCATTGCTTTTCCTTTTTCTACTATAGAGAAAATACGTTTTTTATATTGTTTATTACGAGTCGCCTGAAATAATTTTAGAGAAGCCTGAATTGCTTTTTCACTAAGCACTGTAATTTGCTGACTGAGTTGGAGTTTAGTATATTCTGATGTGTATTTTTTACATACTATATCTAAAATTTCAATAGCCCGTTCATAAGACATTAATGCAGCTAATAATTTATTTTCGTCATTTTCAGATTTTAATAATAAGTTTCCTTTAGCTTCAAATATTGGAATAGCCAATGAATTGGAAATAATATCTGTTGTTTTGGGATTGCTCAGCAGGTCCGAATCATTAAAGTCTGAGGTATTTGAAATAAGTCCCCTTTGATAAGCATCTAAAGCTTCTTCTACATTATTTTTTCCTTCAAATGCTGCTCCGAGGTCTTTATATGTTTCAGAAATACCGGGATGTTTCTCACTACCATTCTGGCCTTTCTTTTTTTGAATAATTGCTTTTTGAAAATAAATAATTGCTTGGTCGTAATCCTTTTTATCCAAAAATTTTCTCCCAAGGGTTTGATAGTAAGCGCCTTCCTCACTCGTATTTTGGACTTGATTTGCCTGATCATAGTCTTTTTTAGCCTCGACTACCGGATTGAGTAGTTCAGGGTAATACTTCGATAAAAGATCAATCGCTTCTTCTTCCGATACATTGATGTCCATGATACTCCGCATTATTTCCTCCTTACTCGGTTTTTGATCCTGGCTGAATACAAAGCAAGTCGCAAATAAAAAACATAAAATAAAATGATATTTAGAATATGTTGGAGGTCTAAGTAAGTACATGGGCACAATTGAGTTTTAAAATAGTCTATTAAGATAGAAAAAACCGGACTACTGAGAAGTCAATAGTCCGGTGATTATAGTTTTCAAAGCTTATTATTAATTCCGTCTAACAACTTAATTAGAAACCAATACTAATCCCGCCAGTAATTTGAGAGAGCGGTTGCGTAGCATCTCCACTACCAAAAATGGAATATTCTAAAAAGGGCGCTACTTTTTTTCCTAATCGCACCCCAGTTGTAGCTCCATACCAATGAGACGTACTACCTTCAGAACCAGTAGTATCTGAATTTTTAATATTCCGTAATGTATACCTTGGACTAGTATATAAAGCTACCCAATCAGTAGGATGGTATGAAAAGAATAAAGGAATAGAGAAGTCTGTTGTTCTTGACTTACTATCACCAATTTCAATGTTTAAAAAGCCAAGACTTGCACCTACACTCCCTGCAATAGGAGACTCATCATCGCCTAAAAATTGATACTTAGCATATGCTCCAGAAGTGCCGATCAAAGAAGCTCTTGCCCCAACATCGAGTTTGTCAGTAATACCATATCTCCAATCAATCTCTCCTATGAGAGCTTTATTTTCAATAGTATCTGTATCTGATAGAAATTCATACGATACGCGGCTTACCCCGACTGCGACTTCTGTATTTCCTTGTCCTAAAGTTCTAGCGGTCTGCATACTGGACATAGACACGCAGCTTGATAACATCATAGAGCAAAAGCCAGCAATTACTGCTAAAATAATAAATTGTGTTTTCATCTTCATGTTTTTTCTTTTTTAAAATAATTAATTACGAACAGGTATTAAGACCTCCAATCAGAGATAATTTTAATACTCATTTATTAATACCGCAAAATTAAAAAGTGTAACAAGAAAACAGCAGAAAGAAAAGATTATTATTCTGGATGAGCTTATAGAGAGCAAGAATAAGTTTAAAATCTATAATTCATTTTAGTATAGAAAAAAGCGCCCCTGATGCCAAATTGCTGTACTCTACGGCTATATATAAAAAGACCATCACTTATATTAGCAGAATGAGTATGTTTATCTGGGTATATGTTAAAAATATTATTTCCTCCTAGACTAAGAGAAAAATGGTTGTTAAAACTATAAAGTATATTAATATCTGTAATCCATTTCGGGGAAAACACTTGATCTCTTGACGCTTTTAATCCTGTTAATTCATTGATTTGCCAATGCTCAGGATCACCATCATTTGGATGAATGTATTGAACAGAGCCAAATCGGGTAGTCACTAAAAATACTTCGATCCTTTTACTTTGAAAATGACAAGACAAGATGGTTTTACTACCTGGTTGTGCAACTTCGACCCTCGATATCTCTTCTCGATTGAAAAGAATAGATTCAAAACCTTTAAGTAGTTCTGGTGCATGAATCTGTGTCGTACCATCATCATTTTTCCTAATTTGGGTCGTATTCACATTAGCGGCGAGATTAAATTTCAATTGAGCTTTATTAAGGTTATAGCGATATTGTAAAGATAAATCCAGGCCATGTGTTTTCGTATCAATAGCATTTGTAAAAAACTGTGCTTTTGAGATCCCAAGCGGTTCTAGGATTTCTTTAAATCTCGGATGATCATTTGAGGAGAACCTCCCTGTAATCACTATTCTATCTTGAATATTGATTTTATATACATCCAAAGTCAATGAAAACCTTTTAAATAATTGCGTAGCAAATCCCAGGCTATAATTCTTGGAAGTTTCTGGGTCCAAAGGTATAATTCCAAACTGTGTACTAACCGCACTCTGATTATTGAAATGAGCTACATCAATGCCCACTTGTTCATTTCCTGCTGAAACGAATTGGAAACCTCGGCTACTAAAATAAATCTGAGGAATAGACGGTGCTCGAAAGCCAGTATTATAAGCGGCTCTCCAGGTAAATAAATCTTTAAATGTATAGCGGCTACCCAATTTCCAACTGACATAGCTTCCAAAATCAGAATAGAACTCATAGCGGCTACCAACATTAAATGACCATGCCTTTGTTATTTCTGCTTCTATATTAGAATAGATCCCGAGGTTGAACCGATATTCATCTACTTCATTTTCAGGTCGAAATCCGGGAAACATTTGCATACCCACTTCTTTTGATCTATTTCCAGTTGATATCCTATCTCCATCAATCCATGAATCTTTCTCTCCAGCTTTTTGAACATAGTTTTCCAGGCGAAATTCACTGCCCAGGCCCAAATGAATAGGAATACCCCGTTTACTGGTTTTACTGATATCTAGATTGGTAACATTTTGTCTATAAGAAAATCCACCGGCTCTAGCCCTCGTAGGAGAAGCAAGACCAAGAGAAGCATTATTAGAATTTTTAACAATGAAATCAAAACTATTAGTGCCTGTCGTATTACTAAAATCAATTTGAAGAGGGAGATTGCTGGACTTTATCCCAAGCGTAATCGCATTGTCAAAAATATTTGCTTGAAGTCGTGGTGAAAAACCCATCGAGTAGATACCAGACTGTCTTGCTTTTTGATAAGGAAACCTATAGAATCCTGAAGCATTTCCAAATCGGTAACTAAGTCCTCCAAAAGTATATATTTTAATTTTTTCAGCAATCGGCAATTCTGCATTAAAAAAGATACTAGCATTCGTTTTTTCTGAACTCCCAATCGACATCACTCGATCATTTTCATATCCAGTTTGTTGGAAAAAAGAATCTACCATAGATGGATTTTCATCTTGGCTATTTCCAAATATTGGTCCAGTATAAGCGCCAGATCTGTTAAAGGAATTTCGTCGAGTGAAATCTGCAGTCAAATTTAAAAAGCCTTCTTTTTTACCTATACCAACGCCATAGTTTCCACTAATCTGGCTAATTGTTCCATCTCCTTCTTTTGAAACACCATACATACTATTGATATTAATGAGGTTAATATCTTTTTTTAAAATAATATTGATTACGCCAGCTATAGCATCCGATCCATACTGAACCGCAGCACCGTCTCTGAGTACTTCTATTTTTTCAATGGCGGAAGTCGGTATGGCATTAAGATCAGTAGCTACACTTCCCCTTCCTACCGTACCATTGATATTTACTAAAGCGCTTGAATGTCTACGTTTTCCATTGATCAAGACCAACAATTGATCAGGGCCAAGTCCTCTTAAAGAAGCCGGATCAATATGATCTGTTCCATCACTTATCGTCTGATAAGTCGAATGAAAAGAAGGGAGTGTATACTGAAGTAATTGACTTGTTTCTATCTGTGCGGTCTGTCTGAGTTGTTCTTTCTTTATAATATCAGCAGGTTCAGTTTTTCTCAGAAGAGAGTTACTATAGAATCTTGTTCCGACTAAGACAATTTCTTCTAGGTTCGGGCAATTAATAAGGTCAAAATTTAGATTTATGGTATCATTATAATCGACCTCTATGGCTTTTTTTAGAGGCGTGTAACCAACATAACTTACTTCGATCTCGTAGATTCCGGGGATTAAGCTCAGTTGGTAATTTCCATCAATATCTGCTACAGCACCTTCATTTTGATGACGAACTTTGATTGTTGCACCTAAAAGAGGGATTTTGTTTTTATCAACAATTGTTCCTTTGACCAAGCCAATAGTAGGCGATTCATAAAGCGCATATGATTTGGTATCTAATCTTGTAAAAGCGATTTTTGTATCCTGTAGGAGGGTCTTGAGGTTTTGTTCAGCGTTTTGAAATTTATTTATTTTGAAATTATAAACAACAATATTCTGAAGTAATGTTGTTTTATAAATAAAGTTAACATTGAAATAAGTTTCAATTTTCTTTATACCTGTGCGCAGGTCAATCGCATCCGTCTTTTTTATTGTCGAAACAGTGTGCTCAACGGAGACGAGGGTATTCTTGTCTATTTGTGCTTGACTATTAACAGCAACAAGCAAGCATATAATTGAAAGGCAGTATTTTAGCAGTTTGTTCAAGTTTAGCCTTTTGTCAGTTTGATTTAGTTCTATATATAAACTTTATCAAACCTAGGATGACTTATAAATCTATTCGAAACAATGTAAGTTGCTAAGTACTAAGTCTTATTTCATGGCGATTGCATAACGATATTTTAGATTTGTGTTATGGTGATCGCTTCGCTTGTGAGGTGGTGATCAGTCCTTTGGACTATGTGATTTAGTGATCGACCTTCGGTCTTGTGATTAGCCCTAAAGGGCTTTGTGAAACCTTGCTTTTAGTGTTTTTACAAAAATTGATCTTTTATCTCCATTACTCAAACGCTTAGTGAATCTTGTGATTGCCATGAGTATTATTTCTCAATAAAAACATTCTTCCCTTCTTTTTTCATCTTCAACTGCAAAGCTACCTCGATGCCTTTAAGTAAGATTTCAGGATCATTAGGGAGCGATGAACCTGATAGGCTTTCTAATAGTAAATCCTCATTTTCAACTTCTACTTTATATCCATGCGTATCTTCCAGTATTTTGATTAAGTAGTCCAAAGTAGTCCCCTCTAATATCAATTTATTATCAATCCAAGAGGTATAAATTTTGGTATCGACAACCTTTTTATCAAAGTTTTTTTCAGTATTATACAATACTCGTTCTCCTGGGTTCATGATAAGAACGTTTTGAGCACCATTTTCGGCTTTTGCAGCTTGAAGATTTACTTTGCCGCTCTCCAGCACTATGCTCACCTCTTCGTTTCTATTATTAACATTGAAGGCTGTCCCTAGTACTTCTACATCAATTTCACCTGCATGAACGACAAATTTTTTCCCACCTTTGAGGGGTTCAGAAGATACGAAAAAAAATGCTTCTCCTGTCAACCATACCTCGCGGTTTTTGGTTTTATTCCAAACCGGACTTACCCTAATAGACGAATTTGCATTCAAAATGACTTCTGAACCATCAGGGAGTTCTATTTTTTCCGTTTCGCTAAATTCAGTCAAATAACTTTCAGGGTTACTATAAGCATAATTAAGCCCCAGCCAAAATCCAAAACCAACAATCACAGCCGCTGCTATCCTACGCATCCAAACGAGGTTCAATCTTTTAAGCTCTGTTACTTGTTCTGTTTTGCTGATTTCCGCATGAATATTATCTAATATAGTATTTAATTGCTTCTCTGCGGGTATTGGAATGTTAAATTTAATAGTTAAGACAATTGCCTTTGCTTCAGCAATCATTCCTTCTTTTTCAGGATTCACAAGCATCCATTTCTCCCAAAAAGCATTGCTTGCTTCATCTGGAGACTTAACCCAAGTGATGAAATACTCATCTTTAACAAAATCTTCTAAGTCAAATTTGTGATAGTTCATTTTCTAATGGCCTTAGTTTTCTGCAACGGAAAGCTTAAAGTTAAACATTTTAAAAAATAGTTCTTTGACAAACCCCTGTCCCTTAAACACGGGATTTGTCAAAGAACGAAAAAACATGAGCCATCCCGAATTTTAGAATGACTCATGTTCCTTATAAAAATTCAATATTATTTAAGTGTGAATAATAATCTTCCAAAAAGGTGTCTTCCACCAAAGCTAAACTGTGGTGCTCTTCTTGAATAAACAAATCGACCACTTGATGTAAAAGCTGAATCAGCTTCATCAGGGTAAATATCCAATAAGTTATTCGCTCCTATAGTAATAGAAAGATCCTTTGAAATATTATACGCAAAACTTAAGTCTGTGATAATCTTACCTGTATTATAAGGGTCAATAGAATTATCAATTAGATTAAGGTCAGCATCAAAAATATCAGCACTTGTTGCTTCTGTTGTTTCTCCAAAATAAGTATTTCTCAAATAAATATTAAACGTTCCTAAATCTAAAGAATGGCTTAATGTGATTTTTGTTCTTGGCACAGATTGCTCTAAATAAATCCGCGCGGTCTGATCAAAATACGTACTAACCAAGCCAGCTCTTTCCAATACATCAGATGCATTTATATCTCCTTCCTGAGTAGTCTGTGAGAAAGTTGCAGCCAAATCATTTCTCAATACATTGCCGCCACTTCCCAAACCAATACTATGTGAAATTACAACATCCAAACCTTGAGATTTAGTATCAATAGCATTCGCAAAAAACGCTGCTCTTGTCGCACCCGCCTGTTGGAAAATATTGCCTAATTCATCATTACCATCCGGACGGAATTGACCTGTCAAAACTACTCTATCATCAATATTAACCTGGTATACATCTAATGTAATTCTCAAACCTACTTCAGGTACTTTAGCCGTTAGACCTAAGCTGAAGTTTTGAGATGTTTCTTCTTTTAATGTAGGAATACCTAATAACTGAGCAGCTCTAGAAGTGTTCGCAAAAACACCTACTTCCTGAGGAACAGAATTACCATTGGCATCCAATGTAAAAAGTGTAGAGGTTCTACTAAAATGAATTTGGTGTAAAGAAGGTGCTCTAAAACCAGAACTAGCTGCGCCCCTCAATCCAATATTATCATTAATCTTATACCTTGCCGCAAGCTTATAATTAAAGGTTGAACCAAAATCAGAATAGTTTTCAAATCTTAAAGCTGCTGCAATTAAGAATGCCTCACTAATATCAAATTCTGTATCAACATAAGCGGCTACACTTGAACGATTCGCATCTATCTGATTGCTTGGTAAGAAACCCGCAAAACATTGCGCACCTGAAGGTCGGTTAGCACCATAAAAATCAGTAGTCAAAAGGCTATCAGGAGTAATAGGTGTCACTAAGTTTCCGTTCAAATCATAATTTCCAAAAGAAGATTCTGTACCAGGAATGACTTCAAAGTTTTCGAAACGATATTCCGCTCCAAATGCTAAGTTTATTCCTTTGATAGAACCAAGCTCATCAAAATATTGTGCGAGGTCAAGGTTTGCTGTATTCTGCGTAAAAGCATGGCCTCCTGAGTTGAAAGAAGTGGGAGAAGAGGTACCTAGTGTCGCATTATGCGTATCTGTCATTAAGAAAATGAAAGAATTTTGACCATATACATTACTAAAATCAATAGACCAATCTCCAATCATTCCACGGATTCCAGTAGCTATGGATTTGTCTGTTATATTTGAGTTGATTTTAGGAACAGTACCATTTGCGTAGATAGAAGTGGTTGTTCGACTTTGGAAAGGTAATCTGTAAAAACAACCAGATTGGCCATCTCTATATCCAAATCCTCCAAAGCTGTAAAATTCTAGATCCTCTCCTAATGGGATAGCCATATTTGCAAAGAACTTTCCTCCTCGCAGCCTTGATTGTCCAACCCTCATATTAAAATCGCTTCTTGTCTGATCTCTTGCTGACAATTCATCATCAGTCGTGTTAAAATTCAAAAGAGTCACTAGAGAATCCATTGAAGGAGCCCCCCCAATAAGTGATTTCAATCCAGCATCAAAATAGTCTACATTTTGAGCATAATCTTGTACTTGGCTCATAGAAAGTGCCGTGACATCCAAACCATCTTGAGCAGCCAATCGCTCAATACCATTATAGCCAGCATAAATTTGACCAGTATATTCCAACATTCTATTAGATGAGCCTCTATAATTCATCTCTCCAGTAAAATTGATAAAGCCACCTTCTGTTCCTATGGGTAGGCCATAATTAACACCAAGGTTGACTACTTCTCCATCATAGTCTCTTGTTTCTCCATTAAACGGACCAATCTTATCTGTAAAGTTAGCTCCTGTAGTAAGGTTTACCGTCAATTTATTAACATCCTGTTTAAGGTTTAGATTGATTACACCAGCAATAGCATCAGAACCATATTGCGCAGCTGCTCCATCTCTTAAGACCTCAATGGTATTGATTGCTGAGGCAGGAATCGCATTCAAGTCTGTTCCTACATTACCTCTACCAAAAGTTCCGTTTACATTAACGAGTGAACTATTATGTCTTCTTTTTCCATTCATTAGTACTAAAACTTGATCAGGGCCTAATCCTCTTAGAGAAGCAGGATCAATATGATCTGTTCCATCAGAAATCGTCTGAGTATTAGAAGAGAAAGAAGGCGCACTTTGGTGCAATATCTGATTGATACTGGTCTGTGGTGCGGCGAGTGCAAGTTTGCTTACATTAATCACATCAATAGGTACAGCTGCATCGGTATTCGTTCTATTGGAAGCCCTTGACCCAATGACGATTACTTCATCAAAAGCAATACCTTCTGAAAGTGTGAAATTAGCTATAGCTTTTCCACCATCAGTGATTGTGACCTCTGCTTCCTGAGGAGAATAACCAATATAACTAGCGATCACTGTGTATGTTCCAGGCGCCAAATCAATTGAGTAATTACCATCGAAGTCTGTACTAGCGCCTTTTAATGTACCTTTTATTAATACAGTCGCTCCTATAAGACTACCATCTTCATCTGCAACATTACCGCTTATTACGCCGCTTTGAGCAAGCACTGTTGTCCCTAAACTTAAGAGTAAAAAGAGTAATGAATACTGTTTAATGTTGTTTAAAATTTTCTTCATTGTCTAATAATTTTGGTTCGAAAATAAGATTTAGTTTACTGCGTCAACCATTTTTCCAATCGTTTGACACCAGTGATTATCTGTGAGAAGTTCTCATGCAAAAATTCGTTATTGATTGTGGTTTTATTTAAATCAAAATTTTGGAGAGCTGCCGCTCCATCAAAATCTACAAAGGATAATCGCGCTGTCAGTTCTTCTTCAGGACGGCCAAAAGCAAGTCCTGGGAGTAATGCTATTCCTATTTCTGCCAATAAGCGACTACATAGCTCTGTATT
Source organism: Saprospiraceae bacterium (assembly GCA_965277415.1). Taxonomy (GTDB): domain Bacteria; phylum Bacteroidota; class Bacteroidia; order Chitinophagales; family Saprospiraceae; genus JAHDHW01. The sequence goes on along the minus strand of CBDICS010000054.1, from coordinate 569,865 downwards.
CGTGCTAATTCCAGATTTTTGAAAGCGCTCTTTATAATTTTTAAAATTTGGAAAAAGATAAAAGCCACCGCTGGGATAGGGCATTGTAATATCTAACTTTAATAATTTAGCGTGGAGATAACTAGCTATTGCCCCGAGGATTAATCTCGATTTTTTGAGATAAAGGTCAATTTCTGCATTACCCTTAAATGCAGTAATCGCTGCATATTGAATAGGAGCAGCAACGGCACTAAATGTTTCGCTTGCAATTGTAGCCATTCCATCCTGCAAATATTTGTATTTGTCTGGGAAACTAAAAGTACCTAATCGCCAACCTCCAGCCCCACACCATTTGCTGAGTCCACTACTAACAATCGTATCTTCCGGATAATAATTAGCAAATGAATGGTGATTATCTTCAAAATTTAATTCGCCATAGATTTCATCAGCAAGTAAAAGGATATTGTATTTTTTTAAAACGGGAATCAAAGCTTTTATCTGACTTACTGAATAAGAAGCGCCAGTAGGATTATTTGGATAATTAAGTAGTAATATTTTTTTGGGATTAGTAATCTGCCTACAGACATCTTCAAGTGCTGAGGGAGAGATCAACCAATTTTCGGATTCCGTAGTGTCTACCCACCATGTCTTTTTGCCGAGTATCTGAGCTTGGGGTTCATATGAAACCCAACTTGGAGCAGGTAAAATAAGATCACCTTTGAAGGCCAGTTGTAAGCTAAATATTAATTCTTTTGAACCAGGTCCAATAGAAATATTTTCTGCATTTTGATTCAGCCCTAAGGTTCTGTTGTTAAAATTAGCAACTGCATCTCGTAATTCAAATAATCCTTTGCCCGGCAAATAATTTTTTTGATGAGCGTTTGCTTTTAAGGCATTGACTACTGAGGTAGGCACTGGAAATGGAGATTGCCCAAAACCGAATTTGATAATATCTTCTCCTTCTCTAATTAGTCGTTTTGATGTTTCATTAATCAAAAGAGTTGGAGAGGGTTTTAGATCCTTGATATTGTCAGACAGCATTCTCTAAATAGGTTATTTCTTATATAGAGGCATCTAAAATCAAAATCTTCCCTTTTTTTTAAAAGAATTTAAGAAAGTGGCTTTTTTTTTGCCACAAAGACTCAAAGGCACAAAGGCCAAAAACCTTATTGTGATTCCGAGCAATTATTTAAAACAAAGTCAATCGGGTTCTTAATTTTTTAATCGCAGCAGATACTGATTTATAAACAGAAGGGACAGAAATATCCATAATTGAAGCAATTTCCTGATAATCTAAGTTCTCTATGTATTTGAGATAAATAGCTTCCTTTTGACGCTTTGGCAGTTTTTGAATCGTAGTATTAATATCAATCTGTTCTTTAGGATTAGTATATATTTCATTTGTTTGACCCGCAATCATCTCTACCGTATCAATATCAACCAGCGTATTTTTCGGCTTTTTTTTAAGTACCAACCGGCGGAGAGATATGAGCAAATAAGCTTTTGGAGCAGTTTTAAAAGTTATTTTCTTGCGTTTAATCCAAATATGAAGAAATAACTCCTGAATACAATCGTAAATTAATCCTTCGTCTGAAAAAAGGCTATACCCATATTTAAAGAGGTCTTCTACATAGAACAAATAAAATTGGTCAAATGCTGATTTATCATCATTCGTTTGTATTTTTTCCCAGAGTATTAGACTTAGCTCTTTCTTTTTATGATGCTCCATACTACTTAGAACCTGTTTAAACTTTATTCATCGAGCTGAAAAATCACACTTTAAGAACCTGACTTCGCCTTTTTGTATTCCCATAGCTAAGGCTATGAAAAGACAAAAACGCTTCTTCAGAACCTTAAATTGAGCTTTTCCGCCTTCGACAATAATTTTCAAACAGGTTCTTAACTATCGCGGCTAAGTTAAGTAATAATTAATTTAAATCCTCAACATACTCTTAGCCTTCATGGCGATTGCAAAAACGATATTTTAGACTTGTGTTATGGTGATCGGTCCTATGGACTGTGTGATTTGATGGTCGCTTCGCTTGTGATCGACCTGTGGTCTTGTGATCGCTTCGCTTGTGAGTGGCTACTTTGAGCAGACTTCAAAAATTTTGATTATTTATTTTTACTCAATTCATTTCTAATAGATAAGCTTGCGATTGCCATGATTAGCCCTTCCATTGTTGAATATCTCCTGAATCAAACGCTTTGACAGTCAAAGCTCGTTGTTTGTGCCATTCATCCGGATCTTTATGATTTAGATCATCATCAATATGAACAGGGTCGATGCCCGTGCCAAATGTGCCACCCCATCGAAGTTCAGGGTCATTGATGATATCATCTAGAAAACCTTTGACTGGTGAGGCCCAATTGCTTCTATTAGAGGGGTGCATATAGGTAGAATTCGCTAATTCTCCATTTCCAAATATAAGATTCATATCGATTGCATGGCCGACTTTGTGATTAGACATAGAAGCAGGTTTGACTATAGCACCTGGTACATGCGTCCCGCGTCTATAAGCATTGGTCACTTTAATATGTACTGAATTATTTACAGCATATTTATTTATTTTCAGGAGCGTTGGGACAAAAGCCACATTAGTCACTACATGTATTCCTTGAAAGTTAGAAGCCGAAAATGTGGTCAATACAGAATCTGCGTTTCCTTTTAATTCTTTGACATGATCTTTCCAGTCTGGTCCAAACCCTTTACTTACATCCGTCAATATGTCTTGCATCATATTAGGTGTGACCGTTTTTATTTTACTAAAAAAGCCTTTTTTAAAATATGATTTTAAACCCTTGACTACAGTATTATCAAATACTCCATCATTGCCTTTTTTATCCCAGTTCAATTCTTTGTGTACACCTAATTTGCTGAGTACGGTTTGTAATGCTGAAATTGCCAATTTATCTTTTGATCCTTTAAAATACTTTTCCTCTACTTTCCCTTCCCGTAAATCACGCTCCAGTTGATGCATAAAGGGTAAGGTTTTCAATTTGTCTTGTATAGCTACTGCAACCGACTGTGTTATTTTAGTACCATCAGTACTTATCCCATTTTTGCTTGCAAAAGACTTTACAGTATCAACCACAGAAGATCCAAATACGCCATCCAGCTTATGAATTTCCTGGCCTAATTTTTTACCAAATCCCAAATGATGCAGCATCGTTTGTAATTCTTTTACAGGAGCAGAAGGAATTTCACTTTTTTGTAAAACGCTACTTAAACCTCCCTTTTTAAGAAGGTGACTAATTACATTTCCGCATTTTTGAATTAGGCCATCTTTTTTCACCAATGGCACTTTGTCAATTAAATCCTTTTCTTTCTTTGAAATATAAGCTTTTACTGCATTGATTGTAGATTGGCCGTATTCTCCATTATTTTGATTTTTTTCCCATTCTAATTCATTTTTGAAACCCAAATCGTGTAGTAGATTTTGGAGGGCTCCAATGGCTTGCTTATCGGTTGATCCTTTAAAATACTTTTTAGAAATATTTCCATTCTTCAGATCAAAATGAAGCTGAAGCATATCAGGTAATCTTTCATAACGTTTGAGGATCATTTTAGCAATTTCCTCAGTTACTTTTTCTCCATCACTAATAATGTCGTTTTTCTCACAAAAAGATTTAATTGTTGCCACAGTTGAATCTCCATAAGAACTATATACTTGTTTACTCTGATCATCCATCACCTCGTCAAAGCCCAATTCAAAAAGAATTTGATTAAGCGCTTTGACTTCATCCTTTGAAGTACTGTTACGCTGTAACACCTGAGAAAGCGTCCCGTCTTTAAGTAATTGATTTAAAATTGTCCCACAAGACATAGTTAATCTTATTGTTTCATTGGTTTACAGTTTATGAATCCCAAATATACTCTAAAAGTCTACTCTAAGTACAAATATAAATATTATTATATGTGTATGACGTGTCAAGATGAAAAAATCCGATCAGTCGAGGATTCTACATTCGACTTGTAAAGGCCAAGTATTTGCTAAACAAGTAAAAAAGTGGCAGACTTGTAGGAAAATTTTAAAATATTGATTTACAAAAAGCACAAGATGCTTACAACATTTGAAATATATTGATTTATTTATATATAAATATAATTATATTAGAAACATTCGTTATATTTGGTAGTATATTATAGTAGCTCAAATTTGTTTTTTGAGCAACACTAAAGCAAATGATTATTCCCAAATAAATAATATTAAGTGGTTGGATTTAATAAATCCAAAGGCTGATTGATAAACTATATCAATTCGTTCCTGCATTTTATTGTCAAAACGCTCAAAAGATAAAATCCTCCTATGGATTTCTCAATATGAATTATTATTCAAATCAATAAAAACTTTCTCATTTTCAAACTTTAAACCCTAGAAAGACATGGCGAAATCAAAGTCAAAAAGTACTACTCCTACAAGTGCACAGAGTACTTTGAGTGCTTTTCAACAAGAGTTATTTAAAATTCTTGATGGCCTGCAAACTCAGATTACCACAGATGCGACCAATGAAAGCACTGCACTCAATAAATTTATCCAAGCAGAAAGTACTCTCGTTGCAAAATCAACCGATTTTGGAGGGCCTTCTCCTTATTTTGTTACTCCAACATGGTTGGGGTCAACTAAACCAAATGGTGCGAAAAGTTATAAAGATGCTTTTACACCAATTATAAAATTAGTCCTATCCCAAAAAACAGCAGCTCAAGATGAAAACCAGATTAATTCAGATGAGCTTGTCGTTAATTTGATCAACATTTTCAAGACAGTCTTTAATCGTTTGCAGATTTCTACAGGAATGAGTTCGAGCAATCAAGAGACTAGCATGAAATGGGTTAGAAATTCTATTTTCGAATCCCATGCTTACCTTTCTGTTACAGATCAGGAAGGCTTAGCAGATCAAATGGAGAATGCTATTTTAAAAGGTTCAGGGCTTCCAACAGATGGTACTTTTGATAAAAAAAGCACTTCATATCAACCTTGGGCAACTGCTCAAATAAAAGCTTATTTAGCCAGTATAGCAAGCAAAGGACCTGACATTAGCTATGTTACCAATCAGATTCTCAATTTATTAAAAGGGACGCTAAGTAAATATAATCAGAGTGATGAGGACTCGATCCGAGAATGGGTACAGACAACTATTAGTACTGCATCTTCCACTATTTCGATTACTAATTTGCAAAAAGATGAATTGGTTGGAGCATTAGAACTAGAGGTCTCTAAATTATTTCCTCAGCCAGATAGTAGTTTTTTCTTTACCAATTTGCAAACTACTTTATACCAAAACATTTATAATCCTCCGCCGTCTACGGTTTTATCAAATAAAGTATCAGGAACAACTGCACCTGAGTTACTGACAGTAGCCATTCAATCATCTACCAATACTACTGGATCAACTGGTAAATTAGTAGCTATTGCATCAGGCGGTCAATTAGCAAAAGGAGCAAATTATCAGTTCACCTGGACAAAAGTCGGTGTTGCTCCCGCACCAAATACAACACTATCTTCTACTACGAATACCGTTGATAGCTTATCTCCTGGAGAATATCAGGTGATGGTTACAGATGGAAAAACAGCAACAGCACCAATCAGTGCCACTATTTATAAATCAGATTTAGCAATTGCGGAAGGCAATTATAAAAATGTAAGTCTAAATGGTGGAAATGATGGATCTATAACCGCTACTGGAAGTGGCGGATCTGGAAAATACCAATTTAAATGGGTAAACATTGAGACAAAAGCTACCCCAAATACTAACCTAAGCAGTAATGGGAAATCCAGTACAGCATCAGGCTTAACTGCTGGAACGTATTCTATCACTGTTACAGATGGGAAAAAGAATCAGGCTACTATATTACTGAACCTTACTCAACCTGCATATTCTGCTAATAACGGAATGAAATACCTGATAGAGAACATCTTGGGAATCAGTAATATTACCGGTACACCTACTGCCCAACAAAAGGCCATGATGCCTTTCGCTGCAAAATTAGAAAATGCATTTAAACAGGTAGTTAGAATTGCGATTAGCAAAACGTTTAATGATCTTCCTGAATATGGTGCACAGGGGCAGTTAATGAGTAGTACATATGATTATCAAATGATCAGTCGAATTTCTGATTATACAACAGCTCTAGTGGATGAATTGAAGACTGATTATAATAGTTTTATTCCAACCAATAGCTCTAATGCACTAGCTGCTGCACAGGAAATCACAGCCGCTGCTGTTGCATTCCGTGAATTTTCTATGTCTCTTCCTGCGCTCACCGATGCATTCAAGAGTGAGTTAAATCATACCGCATCGGGTAGTAGTGCCAATAGTGCATTAGTTGGGAATAATTATACTCAGATTAAAAATTTGATTGAAAACGATCCTAATACTTCCTTAACTGATTTAAGCAAATTAGCAGACGCTGTATATCTATCTACCAATAAGAGTAAAGTGCCATTAATTAAGATTGCAGAATTAGAAGGGGTTACATTAGCCTCCAGTACTGCAGGGCTGAATACATCTCTAAGTAAATTGTTGACTGGAGAACAATCCTCTGCCATGAATTCTTTAGAAAACATGAAGAAGAATGCTAAGGCAAACTTTGACTCTGCTTATAAAAATTTCAATACAAAAGCAGATGCTTATTTCACAGAAATGGACTCTTATATTACTGCGAAACAAGATTTCAATTATGATATGTTGAAATTAGAAGCAGTAAATAATGCGCTCAATACTTTGACACAAGTTATTGAAACGGGTATTTCTCATGCTGGATTTACTGATGTTTATGCAAAAACATAAATAAATCTTTAGATCCCAAAAGGCAAGTCATTATCAAAAAGGTAAGTCTTCGTCTTTCTTAGAAATACATTAAACCTTTAAAAATTCTAAATTAAAAATAAAATGGCAACAATAACAGGCGGTCCAAATGATGCATATGCAACAACTCAGACCATTAATTTTATCGAGCAACTTAAAACAGCTTTGGCCTCAGCTAAAAATGTGCTTAGCCAAAAGCAAATGAAATACAATAATGCTAATGCTAATAAAACTGCACTCAATGACCAATATACCAATGCGCAAACTTCTACTACTTTAGCGCAAAATAGTCTGGAAGAAGCAGAAAAAGCACAGCAGCAAATTAATATCATTACAGGATTCTTTAATGAACGTACTTTGGTAACTAGTCAAATGGCAGAAACTGCAAAAGCGACGGCAACTAAGATGTATGAAGCAACTGAATTCGTGGGTACTCAGGGACTCGAAAGAGTAAACGATATTCTCAATACAGTATTGGCTTATAATAAAGAAGAAACGAATCCTCAATACCAGTGGACCAGTCCTTTCCTTACGGCTGCTCAAATGGCAAGTGCAAAAGGAGAAGCGGCATTAAATGCTGCGGTCAAAGCTACCAAAGATTCTTTCACGACCTTGGTTTCCACATTACAGATTGATTTCCGAACCAGAAGTTATTATCAACAATGTCTTTCTTATCAAAAGATGATGGCGAAATTAGTAGAGCGGCTCACTTCTGAGTATGTTTTATTAAAAGTCAAAACAGATACCCTAGGTCAGAAATTATATCAGGCTGAAGTAAGTCTTGCGATTTTAAGTGAAGAATTACAGTCTGCATCATTTGATGTTGCTCAATTAGAAGCAGAATTTACAGCAGCACAAAAAGGTGCTTCATATACTGGAAGTAGTGTTTAAAAACACGGAATAAATAAAATCTACGGATCAAAAGTCATTAGGATGAAATCTCCTAATGGCTTTTGGTTTATAACGATTTTCTTATAAGCCTAAAGCTCCTCCATTCTTCTGGTATTCCCGACTCAAGCCTTCCTTTATATCTTTGAGTTTTATTTGATTAGTTGACCTTTTTGCACTTTGAATTGCAGCATATCTCAACACATTAATAATTTCTCCACCGGTTACTTTATACTTTTCTGCTAATTGTTGAAGATCCACTTCTTCAGATAATTCTAATTTATTATCAAACGCTTTTTCCCAAAGGGCTAATCTTTCATCTACATTCGGATGTGGAAAGTGGACCATAGATTGAAATCGTCTAATAAAAGCTTCATCAAGATTTCCTTTAAAATTGGAAGCGAGTATAATTAAGCCTGGGAAGTCTTCTATCCGTTGAAGCAGATAAGAGACCTCTTGATTTGCATAACGATCATTAGAAGATTGGGTTAGTGTCCGTTTTCCAAATAAAGCATCAGCCTCATCAAAGAACAGTATCCAATTACTTTGTTCAGCAAGGTCAAAAACTTTAGATAGATTTTTTTCAGTTTCCCCGATATATTTTGAGACAATCATTGCCAAGTCTATTTTATAAATTTCCATCGACAGGGCTTTACCAAGCAATGATGCCGTCAGGGTTTTCCCTGTACCGGGCGGACCATAAAACAGCGTTCTAAATCCTGGTTTGATTAGTTTATTCATACCCCAGGTTTCTTGAATTAATGATTCGTGTTCTATCCAGGATTTTATCTCTAGTACTTGTTCCATCACATGAGCATCCAATACCAAATCCTCCCAAGCAAGTTTGGTTTCTACCTTTTTAGCAGGAAAGTCTGAACCGAATTCTGGAATGTATGCTTTGTTCCAAAGAATTTTTGGCAAAAACATTTTAGAAATGGTAAGTGGTGTACTAAGCAATGGTTCTCCAGTTTCGGGAGGCGAACTATCGAGTATATGCTGCCGAAAAAGAAAATTGTCTGGATGCAATAATTCCATAACTTCTATTCTCTTTTCAAGATCGTTTCCTGCGAGAATAAAAACAGCCGTTTCTTTAGTTGGTAAAAAGCCTTTATGGTTTTTACCTTTTATACCTCCAAATTCTGTAAAGTCTCGATTCAGATTAGAATTAGTTGTGAAAAAGATGTCTAGCATTTGAGGCCGAACATGAGGGATCAAGGCTAATAGAATAATTATCTTTTCATCCAATCCAAAATTCATTTCCTTGAATAATTGATCTAAGTCATTATTGGAATCAAGAATAGGTGGTTCAGGAAATACAATCGGATCTGTTGCTTCAAAGTATTGATTAAACCTTAAAGTCAAAATCGATTGAAACCAGTCTAAATGCGTTTTTAATGATTGATTCATTTATTTATTTTTTGGAAATCTATAAACCGTGATTTCTGACGCTGAAAGACACTGATTTATTATGATAAATCAGCGTCTTTCAGTGTCAAATAAAAATAAGGGATGACTCACGTTTATTCCCAATCTACCTTTATCACCATATCCATCCATGAAATATTGATCGTTGAAATTCCCCAAGGAAGTTGGCGCAATAAGACATCAAAGGGTTTAGAGTTTACTTGCAAATGCCAAGCTTCTTTTCCTAGACCTAAGTTTCCTTCTCTAATCAAAAAACTTTCTCGAAATGAAGCGACAGAAGTATCTCCTATTATTTCCCAATGATTAATAGCAGCGCCTATCAAACCATCACATAGTTCCATTAAGTCTTCGCTTATTTCATACTCGACTTCAATCGGTGCTGCAACGGGATAACCACATAATATTTTATTGAATACAAGATTGTGTTCGAGTGGCTTTGTGTTTTCATTTGCTAAATACTCTAATAGCAAAACCGCTTTCTGTCTAGCTTCATCATTAATAAATTCATTTTCTTCCATCAATTCTGCTCGTTCAAAAAGCATATTAAAATATGGCCATAGGATTGCTAAGCCTGCATTTTGAATTAACCATTGATCATCCATTTTTATTATTTTTTCTTGGACATCCCATAGTTTTCGATAAGGTTTTTCTTCTTCATCCCTATTCGTTTTACTTTCTACAAGAGGTCCTTGTTTCACAATTACTGTTTTTAAAACAAACTCCTGATCCAATTCTTCCTTAAGTACTTCAGAGAGCACACTGAGGGTTCCATGATGTCGAAATATAGGGCTTAATTCCCATACAAGCGGCCATAATGTTTCGATTAATTCCTTATAAGACAAACTGTGGGCACGTGCCCAGTCTTTTAGCAATTTAGTTATGAATACTTTTTGATTGGAAAGACTACCTCGATCATTGAGTACAATATCCAATAATAAGGAAGACAATTCTATGGGGAATAATCGCCTTGTTGATTTTGCCTTTTTTTGTTTGACTTGTCCTACTATTTCTGCAATATCCAAGATTTGACTCAATTCATCTTGACTTACTAATTGTTGAAATAAATTGACAACTAATTGATCATTAATTAAAGTCCATAATTGTGCTTTTTCTTTGACTGGCAATTGAATAATGTGTTTCCCAAAATCTACTAATTTAATCCTACGAAAATCATTAAGTGAAACACTTGAAGTAGAGGCCAGAAAATAATTGTCGACCCAGGCTGTAAGTTGGGAAATATTCATTTTTGAAAAATCAGCAAGTAGTAATTTTTCTTTTGCATTAATCAATTGGTCATTCGTAGATGCTTTCGGGCTTATGGTATGATATGCGGTATTAAGAATCCTCTGAATTACTTTTTGGCTAGATAGCTGATTATTAGTTTCAGCATTTGCTAATTTTTCAAAAAGTAAGGTCGCATCTATTTTTTTTACTCGAATTATTTTTTGAATAATTGCTAAAACAAAGCCTCTAGTCCGATATCCCATCCAAATATTTTCATGTAAACTTTGCCATACTTGTTTCCAGTAGATTTTTATTTCATTTTTACTAAAACTATTAGTTATACTACTATCTATGGAATTTAAAATTTCAAAAAGTTTAATTCCATAATCGCCTGCTTGTGGTTCTACCAGATTCATTACTTTAATAGTAACAGGAGTAGATAAAAAGAATACTAATCTTTCTTGACAAACTTTGATCCCAATACACTTTCTAATCCAAATACTTAATCGTTGCGGCTCTGATTCTATTAACTCATCAAAAAAAGATCGAAGTGAGGAAATGCTTTGTCCAACGGGGAGTTGTCCTGTATAAAAATATTGTCTGATTACTTCTAATTCATTTACAGAAACGTCAACACTATGTCCATGATTTATATTTGAATGAAGGTTAACAAATAAGTTTCGCTGAATTGCCTTTTTGATTAACTGATCCAATCCTGAGGATAATTCTAGTTTGTCGGCCTGTGTAACCGAAAGTGAATAAAAGGCATTAAATAAGACTTCTTCGGAACAGCTCAATTTATTCGCTAATTTACTAAGGCTTGTGTTAATGATCTCTAATTTATTTAGCCCCATTGTTCCTGATTCTAACAAACTCAACCAAACTAGCCATTCTATTTCTTTTATTGATATTAAAGTAGGTGTGTTTGTCAATCGGTATTCTGAAGATAAAGCTGCAATATCCTTTATCCACCTCAGGCTAAAGCTAAATCTAGCTGGCCATATTTTTTTTAAAATGGTATGTTTTTTAGAATCATCCCATTGCCCTAATAGAACCGGCAACCATTGAACGGCAAGTTCTGGATTGTTTAATATAAGAGGAGAAACAGTACCTGCTTTTTCTTTGGACAATAATTTTTCAAGTCTTTTTAAATAATCATTTACTGATTCTTTTTGAGGATTAAATACCCAATCCGAAACAAATTCATCTATAGCATAATTATTTTGGGAACGTGTCAAATCATTATTTAAACTTCCAATAGCATAAAAATCTCTCGCAAAAGAATCAGTCCAGCTTATTGAATTTTCTATAGTAGACAATGCAGTATCTTTTAAAAAGGTATGCAGGTAAAAAATCAAATCCGATTGAAATGTAATTTGATCCAGTAAGACTGGATCATTAAATAATATTTCTTCGATAAATTGTCTAAATGTTTTCCTTGTTTTATTTGCGAGTTTTTCTATAAGCAATTTAATTAAAATTCGTATATCGTAAGTCTTCCCAGATGATAAGATTAAAAAACTTAAAAAATCCTGGTTGATTGTTTTTTTAATATCAGAAGATGTCCAAGAAACAAGTCCGCGAAGTTTGGTTAGGCTAATTAAATCCATTCTGATATTCCAAATTTCTTGATACATATTTGGACTAATCGCAGAGAGCGTATTTTGGATCATATAATCCGGCAAGTCATTTATCAAGGCTTGATTTTTACCCTTAGAAAAAATCAACCTTTTAATTACATTAATTGCTTTTTCTTGATCATAATTCCAAAGTCTTTCCAGAAGTAATATTCCGATTCCAACATTCATTTTCTCTTCAGGGAAAGCCGTAGTGTCTTCTTGAAAAAAAGGAATAAAATTCGAAATCGCTTCCTTTTGTCCATCAGAGAATCCTTGAAGCAAGGATTGAGTAAATTTATTTTCAGCAGTAAGTGGCCTGGGTGAATCTTTCATATACGCAGGTAAGTGAGCAATAAACCTCAAGCCAACTGCTCCCATATCTCGAAGCCGAGTTACCAACATTCTTACTTGTTTTTCATCCACGCTCCATAGACGATCAAAGAAAAGTATTCCTGTCTCTACATTTATTTCCTCTTTTATTAATTCACTATCTCTGCCTTGCAACAGAGCAACAAAAACGGAAGCCTCTCTTATCTGTATATCAGAAAGCCCCCGAAGTAAAGACTGAATGACTTGGCTATTCGAAGTATTTTGAGTAGGTAAACCTTTCATGTAGGCAGGTAAGCGAGCAATAAAATTTCTTCCAATTACACCTAGGTTTCGAAGTCGAACTATTAGCAATTTTGCTTGTCTTTCATCATATTCCCATAGGCGTTCCAAAAATAGAATTCCAGTTTCAAAATTTATCCCTTCATTTTCAAATCCAGTATTATCTCCTTCTAGGATGGAAACAAAAATGGAAGCCTCTCTCTTTTGTTTTAAAGAGAGCCCATCAAATAAATTCTTTGCTATTGGAGAAGTAGAATGAATATCTTCATTTGAAGAAAATATTTTTTCTTCTTTAGCTAACAATAAAATATTTTTCAATAGTGAATCTTCTTTTTCATTCTCCGCATGAATTTCAATCGCAATACTTGCTAACTTTCTAATCAAGTCTATATATTTGATACTAAATCGAATAGCAAGATCATGTAGTATTTGTTTTAAAAAACTTTTTTGATTGAATTCGCTTCCTCGTTTTTCATGAAGGTATTTAAAAATCACCTCCCAACGAATATTTCGAAAATCACGATCCCTTACTTTTAAAACTGGCTTTTTCTTATGATGCTTCGCTAGTTCATCATTATAATCAACAATAGTTTTATTATTGCTTGGAGCAAGAATTCTTACTAAAGCTTGAAGGTCCTGATCTTTAAAATTATGCACCAATCTTTTCCGCGTCCATTCTGAGCCTAACACATTCGTAAATAATATTTTCAGCAATTCGGTATCATTTAAAAGTAATTTATTAAACAAAAGTCTTGGTTCAACAGAAAGTTCTTTCGATGTCCACCAAGGAATACTTCCTTTTTCAAGATAAGACCATAGTACCTCAAGTACAGGGGATCTTGATTTTGCTTTTTGAATTTCTCCTTGAATCGATGGCTTAGATTTTTGTAATTGAATTAATTTATTTTTGAGAACTTCTTCCAGTTTTTTGGGCAAGTGATCTTCTAATTGATCAAGCATGATTTTGCCCACATCTAATTCTAAGGAATCAATTTTAATAAGGCGTTGGGGGTGACTGAAATCCGAAAGCAGTGTCGCAATCTTTTGTGTTAGTGTAGACTTAATCAGATTACTAATCCTATCCTGAACAGGTGCTGGTTTTTCATCAGCAGGAAGGGAGAAGTCAACTTTGAGTCTATAAACTCTATGAGATTGCTGTGGCATTTTTATTGCTTGATTGCTTTTTTAGGAATGCTATGCTTCATGATAAAATCCATCAGATCGCTTCTATAACAATAAGCATCAGGTTCGTTTTCTGAATAAGCATTCCACCACATTTGATGTAATTGCTGAAAATGTTGGAATTTTGTTTTTCCCAACCATAAGATGTTCGGCCATAAATGACTCGGGGATTCATTATTGATTACTTTTTGTAAAGATTTTTTAAAGCCCTTATTCTGAAAACGACTAGGCCAGTTAGGAATAACGATAGTCATTATAAAAGAGTAGGGGTCTTTCAACAATGTCGCGTATTTCCCCCGACTGGGTCGGGGTGAAACCCATGGTTTAAGGATTGGATTCCAAAGTGTATTCGCCTTACTTTTTGTGGGTGAAGCAAATTGTTTTTTTAGTCGATTGATCCAGTTTTCTATTGCTTTTACTGCAATCTCTTTAGATTCAAAAGGAGACGTGGAATTCATCTCTATAACTTTTCCGGGATCTCCAAATTCAACTTGAATTTTATATCGAACAAAAGTTGCCGTTGGGTCTATTGGGAGAATAGAGAAAACGAATTTTGCAGGAATTGTTTTTTTTACAATATGGCCAACAGTAGATTTCTTTTTGTCTATAATTTCTTTTGTACATGGTGTATCCTTTTTGATACAATAATAAAACTGATCATTTGGATCAATAGGCTTTTCAATTTGAGCTAGCACTTCTTTGGGATACCATCCTAAAGTACGCATAAAAACTGTTTCGTTTTCATCCAACCATTCTAATCCAAAATAAGGTTCGACAGCAGTGGGTCTCAAAAGAATATGCTCCACTAAATAAATTCGTTCACTGGTTTTATCATACGCTCTAATCAAGTCAGATAATTCGTCAATAGCTTCTAAGGTTTCCTCAGCATACTTAAAAGTATCCGTAAGTTTATAGATTTTAGCTGGCTTATTTGGCTTCGTTAATTTGTATAATAAAATATGATGCAATCCTTTCTCTGGAAAGGCTTTGTCTACTTGGTAATCAACAGTATAATTTTCTTTGTCTCCACCAATTCGCATTATCTCTTTCAGGTCAATTGAACTACCATCCTGAGTTGCTAATACAAATTTGCTAAATACATGTTGATTGTTTGTCTTTGGGTCAAAAGTTTGTTTTACAAATCGTTTGTTAAAATGTAGTACTTCTTTCGTTTCGGGCGACATATCGAATAGGGTCTCTACCCATAAGCGTAATCCTGAAAATTGTTCCGAAAACTGAGCAGTTTTAAATTGATTAAAAGCCCTGCTTCTTTGAGCACTTAAAAAAGCATACTGATCTAGTATTCTTTGTTTGGTTTCTATTCCTATCTGTTCTTGTTCTTTTAATGTTTTTTGATTAATACTCTCTAGATAGACTGTTAATTCTCGACCAAATCGCGCCAGCAAATGATTGAGAAATTTGTTCCTCCGACTCAAAAACGTTGATTCATCTTCTCGAAAAGCAGCTAATTTTTGTTTGTAATTTTCAAGTACTTGATTTAAAGCTGCACTATTTTTTTTATCTGCCTCATTTTCATTTTCTTCCTCTAATGGCCCTCCAACTAATAAGTCTCCTATTTTTGCAACTGAAGATTCCAGGCCTTGATAAAAATAAGTCTGTGTGATGGTTTTATCCCATGAAAACAATTGTCCCAAATTGGATAATTGAGCTAAATAATCCGCCATCATTTGATCAAAGATAAATAAGTACGATTTCAATTGGCGGATCTGAGCGAGACGTGTTTCCGAAGCATTCGGTGGCGGACCAAAAGGATCGAGACCATAGAGTAAAGGAAATTCTGATTGTATAGAAAAATAATGCTGGACATCTCTAAAATTACCCAGTGGAATAGGGAAATCTCTTTTTTGAGGATTAAGTTTAGGAATCCTTTGTTGGCTTTTTATTTTTTTAATCTCAAACTCTAACTTATAAATATTTATTTCACATGGTGTTTCGCCTTTTCGAATATTAAAAACATGGCTATTGGCAGGAGCAAGAACAAGTTTTTGATTTTGATTAATATTTATTTCATTAAACCAGTTTTTTTGAGAAGATTTTACTTTTTTATTACCTGTACTTTTTATTATTGCTTCTTCTTGCTGGGCATCTGTTCGCATTTCCAAACTAGCAACCAAGGCTACATCTTTATTTTTTGATAGTATGGGGATTAAATCAATAGATTTTAATGCTTTAATCATCGGAAGCAATGCATCATCTGGTAAGAAGCCATGAGAAAGTGCAGGACCATTAAAGACTTGATTCACATCCCCTCCTTCTTTATCAAGCATTTCTTGTAAGGTCAAAAAATTAACTGTTGAAGATAAATATTGACTTAAATCTGTGAGTACAGTAGCTAACACTTCTTCAGCAACTGTGCTAGGATTAATGACCAATTCCAAGTTTAAATGAATTTGAACCGGTTCACGAAGTATGACTTGACTGAGGTCTTGACCTAAATTTCTATGTTCAAAATAGACTTTTTTTACTTTTTTTATTAAGGATTTTTTTTCCTTTAAAGAGGACGGATGCGGCTGAGCATCAATCAAGATATCCACTTTCCCACCAAAAGTATTTAATGGGTCATTACTAGGCTGTACCCAAGCATTATCTATCCCTTTCAGATCAATAAATAATTTTCGAAGATCAGAGAAAGTAACGGGATTTGTTGTTAGAATATCTCTTGCTGTATAGAATTGTTTTTGAGCTAGTTGATCATAAGTAAGTTGCTGTTGTGCAATAATATCTGTAATCGGGAAATCCGTCCGATAAGCCAAATCAGTCAAGCCATAAATTAGTGTTTCTAATATCGTAATACCGGGGTCATGCTCATTATAATCCGTCCATTTTTCACTACCGGTTTGGATAATAGTCGAAAGTCCAATTTCACGTAGGTTTTGAAAGTTAAGTGAAGGGCTTAATGCTTCTTCTGGACTTTGGATACTGTTATTTTCTACTAAATCACTCATATGCTTTTATATAATTTCAGCTTAGAGATTAATGTGGTTTTTTATACAAATCATTGCCTATATATAAAGCGTTTTGCTTTTTAGGTTCTGAAGCAGGAGGATCCTTTTTCGGAATATTTGGTTTGACTGTTGATATAGGATCATTATTGCTTACAGGTTTTTTTTGAGTTTTCTTCATTTTCTTTGTCGCCTTCTTCTTTCCTTTTTTCTCCTCTTTAGTTTGCTCAGCTGCTCTTGCTAAAATCAATTGCTCTTTACTGATTACACTTAGATCGTGTTGTTCTACCGAACTAATGATCATCCAAGGTTTTTTAAGTTCAATTTGATCGAAACTTTTCTTAATCTGCTTACCAGATTTAGCAGTGATAGATTTTAGTAGTACTATTTTTAATACCGCGACTTCTTCTACATAAAGTTGTCTATTAATATATTCGAGTATTGAAAAGTAACTAATTTTTGTTTCGAAAGGATTGATCCCTGATGTGCCATTACTCCAAGGAGCAATTTCTGCAATAAGTCCTTTATTTAGTATTTTTAAATAATGTCCAGGATCTAATCCCGGAGAAAGGACTACCTTTAATTTTAACTTCAGGAATAAATATTTGGGATTACGAACATAAAGTTGAGCAAAGGGATCAACAATGTTTTCCAGATAGCGGCTTACCATCCCAATCTGACCCTGATCTGTTTTTGGAAATAAAGATTGTTGATTTGCCGAACTATTTTCAGGAAGTATAATGATGCTGATACTCCCTGGGCTAATGGTCTTACTAAGTGAAGTATGGTTTAGACATCTTACAAAACCAATATCAGGAAATGCTTGAAGAATTAGTCTTTCAAAATCCCAGGAAGTAACTGCTCTCCCTTTGTGTCGTAAACGTTCATTGACTCGTGTATAAAACTCAGGGTTCTCTTCATGTGCTCTCCCTCCAAAGGAAGCTAATGGTTGATTGACTTTAGCAATCTCAGGAAGAGACTGATAAGGTTTACTGATTTTCTTTGCTGGTAATGGCTGGTCAAAATGACTGGGGTCTGAATCTCCGCCAGCATAAGTTGCTACTCCAGCCTGAGCATATACTTGAATGATTTCGCAGACCGCAGCAGCATTCGATGTTACAGAAGCTTTAAGCCAGTAATACTGTCCAGCATTCGGATGATCAAGAAAAAGGTTAGTATTACTTTTTTCAACATAGGGCAAATAAAAAGAAGTTACTCCAGATTGGCTCAATCCATTGGTGCCATCTTTCACAGAAGCACTTAAAAAAGGAATCCATGCTTCACCATCAAGATAATGCCACTTTATATTTGGAAGTGGCAAATCTCTATTTCCACTCTCCGCATTAAGATCAAATAAGAGGGTAACTATTTCCGGAGCATTTACTTTTTCTAAGGCAATAAATAAATAGCCTTCTTCAGCATAAACCGGCAGCAGGTTTATTTTCTTGGTATTTGCTTGAATTTGACTTAAGCCAAATGGATGAAGGTGAAAAAATTGCCCTTCAGTTTTTGCTCTAAATTTTATAGTATCCTTTGCGCTGTAATTCGCTGATATTTTAGAGATCTTAGGAATGTAAGCTGGTCGAGGAGGCAAAAGTGTTACCGGAGGTGCATCACTTAATGTACTATCTCCTTCGCCAGAAATCAATGTTTCAATAAATGTAATGGCTGAACTTGAGGCTGTTAAAGCAGCAGTATATTGCTTGGAAATAGCAGCAGCATCACCAGCCATTTTCTTTTTAATAGTCCCTTCTACAAGTTTGACAGCTCCACCCACAACTGGATTAATCGCACTCAAGGCACTTTCCAATCCTTTTATAATTGGGAGACGACCAAATGCTGCCATAAATGTTTTCTTTATGGGACCTGATCTTTTTTTATGTCCTGAAGCAACAGAAGAAAATTTATGAATAGCAACTCCTGCTATATATAGAAACTTAGATATTGTTTCGAGATAGGTCGAGACCTCTTGCGGCATCGTTTCTACTTTCTTGTTTTTTATAATCGTTTGAATGGCTTCTGCTGCTTTTAATGCATCCTTGAAAGGTTTTTTAATATGTACACCTTGAAGTTTCTCAATGAGTTTTAAAAGCGGGCTTTTTAAAAAAGTCTCAATCGGCCCCATGAAAGCAGTCAATTTCTCAGTAGGTGTATTACCTGCTGGTATCGTGTCTGTTGTGGTGCTTTTCGTTAACTTTTGAGCCATTAAATCTATATTGTGATTTGCTACAGCTGCTATCACGCGTGGATATTCTGCTTCACCAAAAGCATAGTCAGGGGCCGTGAGTGTAAACCTGAGAAATCCATCTTTAGATTGATTATTAAAAGTTATTTTTTTTGAAAAAGAAGTTGGATCCGTAACTTTTTTCCATTTTATTTTATCAAAATCATTAATTAAAACTAAGCTTTCTGATCTAAGTTTTCCTTCTGATGGAGGACATTTATAGGTCGGTGGTTTTATTACAGCGACTGGTGGTTTTGGAGCGACTGATACAACAGGCGTGACTGTTGATACAGGAGCAACTGCTGAAGTAGTATTCTTTTTTCCAAAGGGGTTTATAATTCCAAAAAAACCTACTGTTCCCGCAATATTAGAGGTCTTGCTTGCTTTCGAAACTTTTGTAATATGATTATTTAGCTTTTTTACTTTCTTTGGATCAGATAATTGATCTTGCACACTAGAAAAAAAATCAAAAATTGATTGAGTATGCTCCTTTTTTTTATCATCAATTGGTGGTTTCTTTTTCTTCTTTTTGTCTTCCTCTTTCTTTTCTTTTTTGGGGGTTTCGATTACCTCCCACTCAAACATATGGTTTCCTATAGCTTCTTTTTTTGGATGTTTTGATTTGTTCTTAGGAGTAGTAGATGAAGTAGCCGCTGTGTCTTTTGTAGGATTCGTCTGTGGTTGAAGCGATTTAATAGTTGAGTCTTGCAATTCTTTTGGTGGAATAATCGCTTTGCTTAAAGATGGATTTTTCGCTGAATTGGCTAAGGGGAGTGCTTGTTGTTTTTTCGAATTATCTGGAGATGGCGTAGGCGTAGCTACTGTTTCTGGATCAGTTTCTTGAGTAGGTTTGACTGGAAGTACTTGACTTATTTGCTCAGCAAGTTTTTGAGCTACTGTTTTTTTACTTGGCTTTTTCAGTGGCGGTTTTGAAGCCGTCCCTTTCTTCCCATCAGTGGTATCTGACTGGCTATCATTTCCATTGCCATTATATGGTTTAGATTTCCATGCAGCCTGAGTTAATTTATACCTTTCTTTCCATTTTTTAGGATTATTGACATTTAAGCGATCATCAATATGGACTGGATCTTGAGTATTAAAATCACCTCCCCATTTCAATCCTTTATCCTGCTCGATGTCATTAATAAACCCTTTGACTGCTGGATCCCAAATGTCTTCATGTGCTCTGTTCAAATACTGAGAATTCGCGGTCTCATTTCCATTAAAGATTAAATTCATATCAATGGCATGTCCTACCAAATGGTTTGACATTTTCGCAGGTTTTACGATCGCTCCTTTGACATTCGTACTGGTTCGAAAAGAACTCGTTACATGAACCTTGACTTTATTTTTTACAGCATATTGATTGAGTCTATCTAAAGCATCTTTGAACTCTGTATCTGCAATGACGGGTTTTCCTTGAAAATTAGACCCAGAATAAATGAATAGAGGTGGATTAACGCCATCACTTGTATCTGGATTATTTTTTGACCAATTAGGCCCATAATGTTTACTAAGGTCGCCAACTACTTTTTTTACAACATCTGGCTTTAATGCATTAGTTGGATCAGAAGGTTTTTGTTCATTATCTTCATTCTTAACTCCAGTTGGATTTTGAGCAGGGGGCTTATTTTTTGACCAATTAGGTCCATAATGTTTTCCTAAATCATTGAGCATACCTGAAGCTAATTTAGGAGACACTGATTCCGGATGGCCTGCGTCAGATTTTTTTTCTTCTTCTGTCGAAGGTGTAAGACCTTGCTTTGTTGCTGTTCCTGCTGAAGCAGTTTGATTTTTCATCCAATTAGATCCATAATATTTTCCTAGTTTGCCCAACATACTGGAAGCCAAATCAGGAGAAATAGATTCTGGTGGTCCAGTATGGGTAGCCGCTTCAGCTAGATTATCATAGAGGTGCTGCGCTGCATTTGGATCAGATGGATTCAAAGGTGGAAGCTTTGCTGGATTTGCTTTTTTCAATTTAGACGTAAAATCCAATGGCTTCCATTTTTTTTCTAAAGGTTGATCATTAGCTGTTAGCAAATCTAGTTTCCATTTAAAAATGGAATTATGGAAAGGTTTCTTTTTATTAAAAAGGTTATAATCATGATAATAATCACAGAAGCCTTTATCTGATTGCGGCAAATCAAACCATTGAATTTTTAAAGCGAGGAAGTTTAATTTTTTTCGAAAGACTTCATTGTTTCCTAAATAAAAATGGTTGTTACAAACTGGAGTAGCACCAAAAGGCGCATAAGGTTTTTTAGGGTTAAGAGCAGAAAAGTCATTCTGAATTGAGAAGTTTTGTACATTTTCAACTTCTACATAAATGGGAATTTCTTCAATCGTAATTTGTGATAATAAAGGATACGGATTCAGCGTGATTGATTTTTTATTCCATTTACTTTCTTTTTTAATTTTTTGACTTAATTCGCTTTTCTTGAGTGTGATTTGTTGAGCAATCTTAAATCGTAAAACTGGATCAGTTGTAGCATATCCCGGTCCATGGACTTTTGAATTATAAGCACTGACAGCAGCTTGTGTGGGATTGATCTCAAGAAAAAAGGTAATCCCCATTTCCACTTTCTTTTTTCCTTTTACTTGCTTTTCATCATTCTGAGTCAATGGCAGTAACCAGATATCTGTTTCCGTTGGACTCAGCCATCCTTTGGATCCAGTGTATTCGACACTAAAACTTTGATTTATTAAAAGTTCTAATCCTTCCCAATAATCCAGTTCATTAATACCAATTTTAATAATCTCTTGTTTTAAAAAATCTATGGATTCATCATCTAGTTTTAGTACAACTGTAATTTGTCTATTCCCTTCAGATAGATATAATATTGGATTAGAAACAGCAAAACCAAATTGCCCAAGATTAGGCGAATTTTCATTTTTCAAATCAATGCCTAAACTCGGCCAGGACGCTGGTGACTTTAAAAATTTTCCACCTTGTCCATCACCTGAGTTTGCAATGGGTGTCGCATAAATTAGATTTGGAGAAGCCGTTCCTATAGGCGTATTTGCTGTTCCATTATACAGGGTTTTAAAAATTAGAGGCTGCGTTTGGTTGATCGCCAAATCTTTGTCCAGCTCATATAATAAAGCCTGCCCCGAAGGGCTTTTACCTGCAACAAAAGAGGCCCCAGCAGGAAGGAAGGCTTGAGTTTCAGATGGTTTAAGTACAAAATAAAGTAAGACTTTATCTGGTATGGAAGCTGCATATTGCTGCTGCAATATATTAAAGTAATAAAAGTCAAGATGCTTTGCCGTAAACTGATTGACTAGTTGTTTAGTTTCTCCCATCATTTCCCAAAACGCTAATAACAAACTAACATGAGGGGTATGATTAGCTTGTTCTAATGATTGTTTTAGAAAACTGGGAACAGATTGCTGAATCAGTGAAATCGTACCATAGAGGCTTTGATAAAGTTGATCAAGGTAATTAAAGAATTGATCATAAGCATTGAATTCAATGATGAGCTTTTTCTTTTGTTCGCCTTGCTCTAAAGTTTCAAAAAATTCTTGTGCAAAGTGAATAGGAGCACCAAGGTTTTGATGTGCCGTCGTATTAGGATTTTGATTAAAAAACATTTGCATTCGTTTGAAGCAATGTTTAATTTCTAAACTCCCTATCCAAATATTGGATTTCACCAATTCTGTGATCATTATCTCAATATCGGTATTACCTAAATCTTGAAGTGCTTGATTTTGAATTTGATTATACCAATCTCTAATTAAGTTAAATATCTCCAGATTGAGTTGAAGCAATCGGATTAATATTTTTTCTTTCTCGTATTCTAGTGGTGTATTATGAAAGTCGGATGTATATTCATCGTGCTGTTTTGGAAATTTTGAGATATCAACGTATCCAATATAAGCCAATAAGATGCTGAGGTCTTCATTGAAAAATACTTGCCAATTACCTTGAGGATTACTTTGATCGTTCCAGTATCGGAGTAGTTCAGCGTATTGTTTGACAAAGACTAAAAAATCTGCGGTCGTTTTCTCATCCACATCAATATAATCTGGCTGGAGCATTTCATTTGCTCTGTCCGTTTGCAAGGTACCAGATGAAAGGAATGGAAACTTCATTATTTTTAGAATATATTTATAGTATTATTGAAGTTGTTTTAAAATAGATAGATGATCTATTTGCAAGTCATTGAAGCCCAATACTTCAGCTTTTTTCCTCCCGTACTTTTCAAGTACGAAACTCAAAAAGAGCTTCGTCTTGAACTTCAAGCACTTACAACTAGGTTCAACCTCCATTTTTAAACAACTTCATTAAAAAAAATAAACCCTCTTTTAAATTTCTCAATATAATTTGTTCCTCAACCGATACTTCTATTTCAGAACAAATTATATTGAGAAATGTCAGGTTTATTTTTTTTAACGGGACTTAGGTATCAATGTACCTTCCCCAATGAAAAACGGATAGACGATATTATGTCTATGATTTGTACTGTCGATCGTAAATTCGACCTGAACATGAATGATTCCATCTATAGCTTGACTGACATCTATATAAAGGTTATCGACTGTGATCCGATCCTCGTATTGAGTAATAGCATCATTGATATTTCGTTCTAAAATTGTTTTTTCAGAAAGTGTAAAATTTTGAAATAAAATACTATTCAAATCACAACCAAACTCCTGTTCCAATACCCGCTCTCCAGGTCTTGTACCAAAAAGGATATTCAGACTTTGAATAATATCTTCTTCACCCGTTACTGTTTGAACCTGTTTAGAATGCAGGTTAAAAGAAGGCGGAAAAGACCAGCCTATTCCTATGATATTTTTTTCTCCTTTAGACACCGATCATTACATTTGGTACACCCATAACTATTGATCCTCCATGAGCAGTCAAGCTCCCTAGATAGGCGGCTGGCATACCTCCAATCAATACAGTAGCTGAGCCTAGAACTATCGTATCTGGAGGGCCGACACAGACGCACATATCTCCAACTCTAGCGGCTGGTAAACCACCAATCAAAACATTAGGTGCACCGGGCCCTACCACGGGGCCACCGACATGTGGAATGATTACAGTAACCATTGGACAGGCATGCATACTTGTAAGTGTTGCTGCGGGGGGCATTTTGTTCTTGTTTTTGTTTTTGTTTTTGTTTTAAAAATAATTCTGTGACAAATAAAATATTTTGCCAACATCTTAGCATTCGATTAATTAATCATCACCATTGCACCAGTAATCGAAAGCTCTCCTCCTGCTGAAATACTTGCTTCTGCTCCACCAGAAGCGGATAGAGAAGTCTCTCCAGAGAGGCTAACTTCTAAACCAGAAAGGCTCAAACTCGCTTCAGCAGAAATAGTAGCCGTAGCCTCTGAAGAAACAGTGACGCCTGCCGTCCCAGAAATAGTTACCTCTCCTTCCGCTGTAATCTTAATATCTTTCGGGCTATTCATTGAAATGCCTTCCTCGCCCATAGTGATCTTATTCTCGTTCTGATCTTTTATCGTAATGCTTTTCTCTTCATCACTAAAGACAATTTGATTTTCGCCTGGCGTAATAATGGTTAGCACTTTATTTTCATCATCAAATTCAATCTTCAATTTACTTTTTGTTACGATAGCCTTTTTGGGATTTTTCTCTGCTGGTGTATAGGGTGGTGATTTCTGACTACTATAAAGACTCCCTAGTACAACGGGAAATCTCGGGTCTTCATTTAAGAATCCCAGGACAACTTCATCACCAATTTCTGGCATAAAAAACTGTCCAGCATCCGCACTTGCATAAGGTTGCGTCCAACGTGCCCAAACGCTATTTTCTCCTGAATTTTTAAACATAGGGACATCAACTTCTATTCGCGTTTCTCCTTTCGGATCTTCATGAATCTGTTTGACGGTTCCATTTTGTAGCCCTCTGATTCCTGGTAATAATGCCGAAGCAGGACGAGCACTTACTTCTACCGCTCTGGCAAACCAATCTGGATCAAGACCTATGCTTACATAAGACCACCAATTGCCATCACTAACCTCATGCTCAACTTTTGATACATAAGCCGTTCCGTCAAAACGAGCCCCCATCCCTTTCAGTTTAACTACCGTATTGGGTAGTAGTGATGTATTACCATTGACTTTGATTTCTCCTCGAATCTTCGCTAATCTGGATTTCAAGAATTGAGCATCTGCCCAAGTCTTTAAATCGCTCTCCTCCAAATTGGCCGTGGTTTGCAATTTAAAGGTTTCAGAATTAGATACTGCCGCTAGTTTTGAGCCACTTATATTTCCCTGATCTGGAACAGAAGGGTCTGAAGCAGTCGCATTGACCAATTGCTGGTTTTTATAATCCCAGGCACTAGCTGAAACGCCTGATAATTGAGTACGAGCATCTGTAGAAGCTTCAAACTCAAAGATATTACTTCCAAAGGTAAGGGTCTCATCTGGAGAACCATCCACTTTAGGTGGGGCAACAGTTAGTTTATTATCATTGGCAAGTACAATCATCCCATTGGCTTCCGCTCGCGACAATAGAAAATCCCAATCTGTAGCATAATACTGAACAATTTGTGGATAAGTATTGCTCGTTGATTTTACATCACCAGATAAGCCATGGTTACTAATCAATTTCTGCATCGCATCACTATCTGTACTATCTGTAAACAAGTTATTATTTTGACCTACTGTCATCTTGACGGCCTTGTCTTTGCATTCCAAAACCAGCATACTCCCAGAATGATTTTTATGTTGGATGCTATGCGATACTATAATACCTTTGAACAAGCTTTGTGTCTTTAGTCCAAAACCAGCTTGTAGTTCTATCTCTTTACCAGGCAAAAACTCATCACCACTACTCAACTGAAAATTTTCTTTCGAGACAGAACCATCGAGTAGTTTTACTCTAGCAGAAGCAATTCTATTGATTTGTTTGACTACCGTAAATTCATAGATATCATAAGCTTCCTTGACAGGGCTTCCATCAATAGACATCTTAAAGGAGACTAACGGTTTATCTTCAGTAGACATATAGTTGGTTTAAATAATTTAATCATTGAGTGGCGGAAAACTAAGCTCCGATCCATTTTTCAATTTTCTTAGATGATTCAGTTGATTGTGTTTAGCCACTTGTATATAATAGTTTACACCTTCATAGATGCTATTACAAATATTAGGTAAACGATCACCAGCCTTTATTTTACGAATATGTGTCAAGTCTGAAGACCTTTTTTTAGCCGCTTGTGCAGATTTTTTTGCACTTTCCGAAGTATTAAATGAAACATCTGCATCTGCTCGAATGGGGGTTCCATCCGAACTAAAAAGTCTATAGTTGATAGATAAGCTCGTCAAGTAGCCTCTGAACAAACAAGTGCCCCAGGATAGATCTACCAAGTTGGGACTATGGAGGTTACCTTCGTATTTGAATGCTAATGCTCTAAAATCTTTGACTTGATCTGCTACAGATTTCTTTTTATTCCCGATGAGTCCTGTTCCGTCGAATATCAATTTAAAACTGATTTCTCCAGCAGGAATATATTGAAACTTTAATTCAGGAGCAGTCGTTCCCAAACCTTGTTTATCAGAATACCTAACTGTATATTTTGTAGAAAGCGATTCGGGATTAATAGCAACCTCGTAAGATTTACCCCCTTTTACTGATTTTATTTTTAATTTAGTAATTCCTGCCATAATAATTATCGTTCAAAATTTTTCCACAGTTTTTCTTCTATCTTCTCCATTAGTCTGGAAATGATTTCTTCTTTCATCTCCTGCATCTTCTCTTCTGAGAGATTAGAACTATTATATTCAGGTAAAGATTTTTTCTCTAACTGAGCTTTAATTACAACTTCTCTAATTTCAATCGGCATGCTTATGAGGTTTTGTTGATTATGTCTTTGTTTTAAAATAACTAAATGCTAATTCCATAGTCTCTACTACCAATTCATTGCTCATGGAATTAAAACTGGAAACCTCCCACTTTACTGGATAAGCTTTGTAAACGACCCATGACATCAAAGGTTTAGCATTTTCATTTAGTAAAGATATATTTATGGTAAGCGGTGTAAAGGTAAAATCATTGATTCCTTTTTCTATCCAATCACGGAGTTTAGAATCTGTCACTAAACCTCTCTTCAATACCAAATTTGAATATTGTGCCACAGTAGGTAGTCGATGCTTATAGCCCAACTGTCCGCCTTCTGTAATATCCTCTGGTGTCATACTTACACTGAGGCCGGAGACTTCTTTGAAGCTCGTCTCGCTATTGAATTTAGCGCTACCAAAGTGTACTTTGAAATAAAATCCAACAGGTGGATAATTTGATTTTGCCATTCGAGCGAATTGTTCATAGATCACATTGCAGTATATCACCCTTTATCTGCTATGCAATTTTCTTGGTTAAAAATGTTTTTTTTTGATAAACTGATCGGCCGTTATACTTTGATGCCCACCCTTATGATCTTTGACCGAGGGTAGGCTTAGGGACACGGCATAAAAAAGTAATTGACCCAAATTATATTAATAATATTGGTTCTTTGACAAATAGTTTATCAAAAAATGTAAGTCGTTTTAGCTCGACTTTATAATGCTAAAGTCAAGCTTATAAAAGACATTTGCCAACTGATAACAGCTAACAAATGTCTCCTTACTAAATATACCTTTTAAGGATTATTAGCATTTTTGATTGCAAGGGTTTCGTATGCAATTTCGATCGTATCAATAGCCGCCTCATTACCATCAGATTTTAAATCGGTACTGGTGATTTTTGTTGGCCATGCATTATTAAGTGTCCAACTCATCGTTGGTTTTCCATTTTCATTCAACAATTGGATGACCACTGTTTGGCGACCTTTAACAATCGTATTGAGTTTGATTTGATTGTACCAATCCCAATAGGTAGTATCTCCAACGAAAACACCTCGTTTCATCGTTACATTCCCTACTTTCCCTATACCAGGCATCTTGATAGGATAGAATATTTTACTATCTCCGTGACGATATTCAATGATTTGAGTTTCTGTATCGAGACCAGTAACTTCAGAGAATTTTATAGTTGCACTTCCCCAGGATACCCGGAAGTAAAACTTCGGCATTGGCCATATTGCATTTTCCTTTTTTCCTGTTTTTTTTGCCATGACTGAAGGTTATTTTTTGAGATTACTTTTTTTATTTTTTAAAATGAGGCTAGCGCTTTTTTAAGAAGTAGCCATTTTTTGTTCATACGTAATAATGATAAATTCAGCAGGTCGAACAACAGCTAATTTGACTTGTACCCGCATGATACCATTCAAGACATCTTGTGGCGTCATTGTCTTGCCTAGTCCAACAGCTACATGAAAAGCTTCTCCCGGAGTTGATCCCTGCAAAGCTCCTTCTGACCATAAATTATGAAGAAAATTGTCAATCATCGCTTCACAATTATTCCAAGTAGCCGCATCATTTGATTGAAAAACCAATTCTTGTGCAGAATTAGCAATGGATTGTTCTATCATAATCATTGTTCGGCGTACATTGATATACCTCCAATCCTGGCTATTACCATCAAGCGTACGAGCTCCCCAAATAATGGCTGGCCCTCTCCCATAAAACGATCTAATAGCATTAATAGATTTACCAGCTAAAGCATCTACATTTAAAGAAGCTTGCTGATCATTATTAATGGTTACTGTAGGTGCGATAACAGAATTGATATTTCGATTTGCAGGAGACATCCATACGCCTTCGGTATTATCAACTAGTGTATACACTCCAGCCATCGCTGCACTTGGAGGTAAAGTACCTGCATGCTTGGCCAAGGCAGTCATTAATGTTTTATAATTGGCATTGCTATTTTCGAGTGAAGTATTGTACTGATTGAGTAAAGTCTGTGCGGAACTAGAAACCTGAGCAAAAGCTTTTTTCAATATGGTCAAAACATTCTTTAAAGCATTATCTGCGATATTGAACATTTCTCCAGCAGTCAATGGCTTACTTCCATAAGGATTAGAAGGCTTGCTCAATTTTGGTGTTTTAGTAATCATATCTTGCGTGATTCCAATCTTTGCTAAATTGATTGGAGTCAAAACACCCAGGCTTGTTGGTTTTCCTCCGATTGGTTTGAAATTAGCATCGTAAGCATAAAGATTAACAATCTGGGAAACAAGATTTCCTTGAAAACTAGTCATACTCTTAACGGCACTTCTCAAGGTTACATTTGAAATACTAACCTGTGGCATCCCCAGGCTATTTTTGTTACCTAGCTCATAAAGTGTCCAAACCATTGTAAAGACTACCCGCATTTGCCATTGCAATATTTCTGTAGGATTATCGCTTGCTGGAAAAGCATTAAAGGCAACATTCCATGATGGATATTGAACACTCGGAGAAGGCACCGAAGCAGCAGGTAATGCGGTGGGCAGTGGTGCTGCAAAATTCATAAAGGGAGTGGCTACTAAATTCGCCACACTATGAAGGTCATTGGTTATTGCTTTAAGCGCAGGCAATGCAGGTTCTCCAACAAAGATAGATGGCAAATCTACACCTCCTAATCCTTTAGCATAGGTACTAGTCTGATCTACATTAGCATAAGTCATATCTTTAGCTTCTACAATAGTAGTCTCCAAAAAAGGATAATAGCTAATGCCATATTTCATAAAATTATTCCCAATGCTATTTCGGTGATTAGCAATGACTCCTTGATCCAAGCCCAAGTAACCATTATATATATCAATCAAACCAACTCGGTCTTCTAACTCTCCGCATTGCATCAATACCTGCTCCTGTACTGTATAATAATCAGAAGAACTTAGAAGTAAAGAATCTGGAGTCAGAATCATGGTTGGTTTTGGAAACTGAATTTTAGGCAGCTCGTCAAGACCAGTCAAGAAATGATCTTTATCTGGCAGATTAGGTACGGATTGGAATCCAGTTGCCGGAGGCGTTGCCTCTACTTCACTAGTATAAGTACCGATGGACATGATATAACAAGGGCCACCGCCATTTTGATAAAACAGTTCAAGGCTATTATATAAATAAAACATCATTCCTGGTCCCGGTACTCCAATATTAAAGTAATGATCGTTCACTTCAAAATCATATGGAGGAACTGTCTTTGCTTTTGTAATAGCATCTATCTGTGGGAGTACAGGAATAATCGGGTATTGATTTTCAAATGGTCCTCCAAAATGCTGTGCATATTCAGCCATGGAGTTGATCAATAGAGGTACAGTCAATGGTTTGCCATCTTTAACAGCAAACTCTGTATAGCCTACAAAAGCAGGAAGCGCCGTTGGTACCTCAGCTACAGAATTAGGAAAGGCGTTTTTCTCTACTGTATAAACACCTGGTGTTTGAGGGTTATTAGCATTCATCATAACTGATTCAATCATTTTGTCTCATAATGAGGTTAGGTTATTGTATATTATTATTTTTTGATTCTTTGATACATTAAAGCCTGCTCTACCATTCAGTTGACTTATCATTAAATGAGGTAAATGTAAGCTCTAATTCCCTCCAATAAAATATTTGTGTTTTCTCAAAAGATTCTTTAGGGACGAAGCATAAATAAAGTCCGTTTTATGTTGATCTTCTATCCCTAAAGGGTAAAATAAATATTAGAACAATATTTTGAATTCCCTTCTTCTGTATTTAATAAAGATAAATCATTCCCTTGTGGATAAGGTAATACAATACCATTTGGCCACCTTTTTGAACGAAGTCGCAAATTCCAATTAGGTCTTTCCTGAAGTGGAATTGGAGCATTAGATAGCGCCACAAATGCGGTCTGCCCATTAGGTAATGTGATTATTTGTTTATCTTTAGAAAAGCTTATTGTTTGATCATTCTTAGTAATTGAGCTAAAGCTTATTTCCTCCCAATCTTGTTGATCAATGTTAACGAAGTTGTAACGCCAATATGTAGAACGAGCGCTAAATAAAATAGTATACGATAGAAAATTGTTATTGGTTTCATTTATCTCTCCTAGCCATTCAAAAACTATCGGAGGCGGATTTTTATAATATTGATCTGAATAAAAAAACGTATATTTTTTTGAGTTTTCCGCATTTGAAAACTCAAAAGTCAATTGATACTTTCCAGCAAGTTCTCCTCTTAGATCAATTGGGTAAGTATTTTGTTTCGTATCCTTTGGCATTGGAAGATTCCAGCTTTTTTTATTTGGTACTTCCAGGCGAATCGCTTTCAAACTATGCTGATCTATACCTGTCAAATCGTAAGTAAACTGACTTGGGAAAACAGGGAGGCTCAGCGCATCAGAAAAGTGGATTACAGAATTTTTTGCTTGTTCATTATTTAAATAAAAAATATGACCTGATTTGAACTCGATATCTGTAAAGTTGAAAAAAGAAGCATCCTCTATCTGAATAGAAAAACCAAATACCGTCCATTCTGGTGTTTCTTCTTTCGATTTATCTTTAGGCTTTTGATGTGGGCTAGGCATAAAAGCAAAATATCCATTTTCTGTTTCCTTTAAACCTGTAGATGGAGAACCATTGAGTATTGTCCCCATCTTAAAAATCTTTAGCGCATTACTATGATTAAAGTAATCGTGCTGGAAATCAAGTTGAAATATTTTTTTATACTTAGTAGTAATCATATTGACGGATCCGTTTTATTTACATCGGTTGACACTTCTGTTATACCAGGAACTTCTGCTCGAATAACTTCATCGTCGATGGTCAACATTTTTAATTTATAGATTACAGACGGTAAATACTTTGTTCCTATGACACCCCACAAATGATTGAGTTGATGTAAATCTAATGATTCCATTTCAAATATCAGTCGATTTACATCAGCCGGCAGACCCGGTGTATTTTGAGGGTTCCACATCTGTTTTCCCTGTAAGTAGCCAATACCCATGGTCAGCATATCCAAGCCCGCTTGTACTTGTTCTGATTTAACATAAGCTGCTAATACTAGTTTAAGATTGAGATAAAGCGGGGCTGCCTTTACCAAATCACTTCCTCTGGGAAAGTGTACATTAGGTTCAGATCCGTTAGCAATAGGGTCAGGTTCGATATTGACTAATTTGAGGAGAAGTACATTGTTATCTTTTACTGCGATGGAGCCATCAGGATCGACAATATTGGTGAGCAATACTTTATTGGTCGACGGATTGATTTTCAATCTTTGGCAAATCGTATGATTCAATTCTTTGGCAATGAATTCCAGTGTACTGCCTATCATTTTTTGGAGTATTTTTTTGGAGTCAAGACATTCAGCTTGCCAAATATAACACAAAAAACGAATATGTTTATATTTATATTAAAAAATATTATCATGT
The DNA here is from genome assembly GCA_965277415.1 of Saprospiraceae bacterium. Lineage (GTDB taxonomy): Bacteria > Bacteroidota > Bacteroidia > Chitinophagales > Saprospiraceae > JAHDHW01. Next base: position 537,702 of record CBDICS010000054.1, on the reverse strand, counting down.
GTCAGATATGAGGGATAGTCTTTTATAAAAAGCTCCGATCCATTCAAGGCTATGCGATTGAAAACATGATTCTCAAGATAAACCAAATTTAAACTTTCCTCTGAGCAAGTAAGTCTCGTAGAATATTGACATAAGAGTTAGCCAAAGCATCCACTCTGGTCTTTTCGGCAGGAAGTAAATCTCCAACGTCCGCTTTATGCATGATCGTCCCAATTAAATCATCCACAAATGCTTGGGAAGTAGGATAGTGTCCAGCCTTTTGTTGAGCGATAACAGTTTTGATCTGATCTATATATGCTTGAGTAGTAGGTTCTCCTTTACCTACTATTTGATCATGGGTATACCCTTCTACTTGCTTATCCGCATAAGTAGCAGAAGGATTTAAATCGCGAATATCATTTAACGCTTTTTCCAATTCTCCATTATATATCAAATATTTTTCTGTTTGTGCTTCTGTTACTGATTTACCATCATTTCTTCTTTTCTCTACGGCCTTTTTAGCTGATAATGCTTTTTTATACCAAAAAAGACAATTCGCATGAACTGCTTTATAAGTATCTAAATAACTAGCAGATCTGGCATCTAATGATGCATCAGGTGCAATCGCTTTTTTAGGGTCAGCTCCAATTCCTGGGAAAGCATTTCTATTTGCCTTAGTCTCTAATAATTCCGCTTTACGCTTTCTATCAAAATCTCCTGGTTTAAGTATTATTCCATGTTTAACAAACAGGTCGTACTTGTCCACATTATCTGCTACGCCTGAAAATACTAAAGTACTCGTATCATCAATAAAGGCTTCGACTGCAGCAATTGCAGCATGGGCTATAGTATGTGGCCCTTGGTTTCTTGGCCCTGCTACAGCGATTGCAGGGTCCGGATCACCTTGCATAGCTGCACCATATTTACTAAAGCCTCTCACTAATTGTATTACACTATTGGTTTTTTCTGAAACCTTCTTCTGTATTATCTTTCCTGTATCTCTTTTGATGAGACTAGGAGTATTATCATCAAAGGATTTCATTTGCATAGCTTTCGCTCCCATTACATCCGCTTCCTGCTCCAATCCCTTATCATCATTTATATTCACTTTCCCCTTCATCTGCATGGTCGGCTTTACGCGCCCTTGTTTTTGCTGTACGACATGCCACGCCTCATGGGGCAAGTGTTTTTCTTGCCCTGGGCCTAAATGAATATTTGTACCTTGAGCATAGGCATGCGCATTTAACTGTGCTGGTTTGGGAGAATTGCGGTGTACTTTTACATCATCTAAGGAATGACCAGAGAGGTTTTCAATACCTGATTTCAGATCATCAGGCAAGCCCGTCTTATTGCCTTTTTTCTGAATAGGAACTTGATTGGAATGTTGATTTATCTTTGCTTGGAGTTGAGTAAATTCTTTGGCTTGTACACTATTATCTGCTTTTTCCTGTAGTTTTCTTTGAGCGATGGCTTCGGGGCGATTGTCCGTGAATTGATGGTTAGTTAATACTTCACGTTGAGCAATATTGCGGTCATCAGAACTTGGCTCTGATTTTTTATTTTTTTCAATTTTTATGGAGCTCATTTATATCTTTATTATGGAAGTTCTTCTAAAACAAACATATACAATATACAGATATTAATTTTAATATTCTACTTACTATGAAAAAGCACCATGGCAATCGCAAGGTTATTTATTAAATATGGATTAAGTAAAAATAAATGATCAAAATTTTTGAAGTCTGCCCAGAGTAGCCGCTCACAAGTAAAGCGATCACCAAATCACACAGTCCATAGGACTGATCACCATAACATAAGTCTAAAATATTGTTCTTGCAATCGCCATGGAAAAAGCACCTATTAAAAGAGGCGTAATACTCATAAAGGACCATCAAATATTTGAATAACTTCAGGGTATTAAATACACTGTGTATATAAATAGTTAAAGATTTTATAATTATCCAAAAAACAGCTCTGAATCAACTAATTTTAAGAATATAAGACATTACTCTTGCGTTTCTCCGTAAAAATTGCTGTAATCACTACAAAACAGAAAGACCATGAAACAACTCTTTGTTTATTTATTTTTAAGCTTACCATTTATCCATACTGCTCAAAATAACTTTGATTGTGAACAATTAGCTATTGACTTTATAGGTGTCCTCGAAACTGAAAAATCGAAGCAAATCATAATAGAAGTTTCGAATCAGGTTTATACTGGCTCATTATATTACTATCCAGGTTTTTTATTACTGAATGAAGATGGAGACACCATAGCCAGAGAGGAAGTTCGTTATTATGGTATAGGATTAAATTTCCAAAGACATACTTTGGACTTATTAGCCAATATTACTTTTCCTTTTACTGGTGTACTGGAGTTGCATGGTAGTTATTATCAACATAAATTTTGCAGTTTTCCTATCGAGATATTGGATATTGCCACCTTATCTACAGAAGAACTTGAGGTAGAAGCATTAATCGTCTCAAGCAATTTTTCTAATAAAGACCTCATCATTGATTTGGGAGCGTTCAATATTAATGCAGAAAAATTAGATTATTATATCAGTATTTCAAATGATGATCAAGCAGAGGTTTTTAAATCTCATCTTGATTTGAGCGTCATTTCTATTCCCATAAAAGATTTAGGTGGCAAGGGGATTTACTATCTCAGTATTTGGGATGCAAACCGGAAAGAATTATTGCCGATTGAGATTATTGAAATTGATTGAAACATCTTTATTTTGTAAAAGCCATTGCAATAAATTCGGCAACACAAGAAGGTTTCTCTTGCCCCTTCTGTTCGAATACCACTTTCATTTTATATCGAGCGCCGCCTTGTTTTTCTTCATACTCCATCAATGAGATTCTCCCCCTGACAGAAGCACCAACAGGCGTAGCATTTGGAAAACGAACTTTATCCAATCCATAATTGACGCCCATACCTACGTCCTCTATACTGAATGTTTCGTAACAGAATTTTGAAGCTAGAGAAAGCACCATAAACCCATGCGCGACAGTTGTTTTATAGGGAGAATATTGCTTAGATTTTTCAACATCAATATGAATCCATTGTTCGTCATCGGTGATACGAGCGAATGTATTTATGCTTTCTTGATCAATGACATGCCAATCCGTTAAACCCAATTCTTTTCCTATCCAATCTTTCAGATCTGCTAGATGATTAAATTTAGTATGATAGGGTGTTTGACTTAATGTGTTATTTTCCATTTTATTTATTCATTTTTAAATTGGATAAGCTCCTCCATTAGCATGTAAAGTAATTCCATTTATGAATCCTGCTTCTTTAGAGGCTAAAAACAGATAGGAATAGCCCATATCTTCAGGCGTTCCAATCCGACCTACAGGAATCATTTTGATACCGGCAGCAATAACTTCAGGTGGCATACTATCTGACATCAAAGACTTAACAAACCCTGGCGCGACACAGTTAACCGTAATTCCATACTTACCAACTTCTTTACAAAGTGATCGAGTGAAGCCTTGAATAGCAGCCTTAGAAGCAGCGTAGTTCGTTTGTCCAAAAGCTCCAGCCATTGCATTTATAGAAGAAGCAGAAATAATGCGCCCATAAGCCGCAGCTTTCATATGTGGTAGTACTTCCTTGCTTGTCACAAAGAGACTATTGATATTAACATTGACTACTGTATTCCATTCTTCTTCTGTCATTTTCATAAAAGAACGATCTCTTATTACTCCTGCATTATTAATGAGAATATCTATTTTGCCATGATCTGTCATGATTTCATCAACGGCTTCTTTAACTACTGAACGATTGGTAATGTCTACCTTTCTAAAAGAAATCTTTCCTCCAGCATTGGCAATAGTCTTTGCTGCTTCATGTCCCTCATCCAAAACATCCCACATAATAACTATTGCACCAGCATCGCAAAAGACTTTACAGATTCCTTCTCCAATTCCTCTGGCACCTCCGGTAATAATGGCTACTTGTCCATCTAATCTAAACATATCTTATTTATGTTTTTTAAGTTTGAAAATTATTTTACGATGTACTTAGGGACAAAGTATTAATCTTGTTCCGTCACTTATCCTATTATAGAGCAGGCTTATAAATCCCTGCATTTTCCATTCTAAGGCTTCCAATATAAAGCATTCGATTGTACTCATTGACACTAGTAATTGAATGTATTCCACCCGTAGAGTCTTGAAAACTATGCATTACATTTCCATTTAAATCCAAACCGATTACCATACCAAATGGAGCAGGTTCTTTAACAGCCGTCAATGACTCTGGTAATCGAGCAATGACTTTTCTTAAAAAGGGTTTTTCGTATACTGCTTCAAATTCTGGATTTACTCGTCTATCTGGAATTGCTAACCAAAACATATTCGAACCATTAAAAGTAATATTATCTGGGTAACCTGGTAATTCATTTACCCAAATTTCTTTCTGTCCTTTTTTTGCTCCTTTAAGCCAGAATTTATTGATGACCATTCCGAACGTTTCTGTAATAAGAAGGTATTCATCATTTGGACCGATCGCAACGCCATTTGCGAATCGCATATTTTCCATTTCTACTTTAGTCATTTTGGTTTTGGGATCATAACTCAACAACCTTCCTGTCGGCTGCAATTCCCAAACCTCAACGATGATATCTCGATTTCTTTGAGTTGCATCTGAAAAATAAATAATTCCATCTTGTGTAATATCAAGATCATCCGCATAGAATATTTTAGTCCCATCTACTTCATCCGCCAAGACAGTAACTTTTCCAAGTGTATCTATAGCTAATAATCCTTTGTAGGCGTCGGCTACGATCAAATTTCCAGCAGCATCAAACTTCATTCCTAGTGGTCTTCCTCCGGTATTTGCAAAATGGGTACTTTCCTTTCCGTCTAATGAAAATTTAAGAATATTACCATCTTCAAACCCTGTGTAGAGCATACTATCTGGCCCCATGGTAATATCTTCCGGACCTCGCCCTTTTCCATTTAATATTTTTTCAGTAGCCTCAAGTTTATTGTTTTTTTGAAAGACACCACGAAGGCCAGGGTTGGGAGGTGGGGTATAAGCAACAGGCTCAAATCCAACTGGCCAAAACAAGAAATAAAGCACTAAGATGATAAAGAGGGCTAATAATATTTTAAGGATTTTCTTGATCATTGTTTTTATTTTGTGAATAAATCTTTACTTGAAGACAAGACATAAATAACAGTCCGTTTTATGCTTCGTCTCTTAGCATTGATTTTAAAACTTTATATAAATCCATTCCATTAGCTGCCAAGTGTTCCAATCCATCCACATACAATGTAGTTCCACTAGTATAAGCTGACAAAGGGCTAGAATAAAACATGATAGCATTAGCTACATCTTCTACTGTTCCAAATCGTCCTAAAAGGTTTTCTTTTTTAGCTTGAGCAAAAAACTTTTTTATTTGTTCTGGATAGGTTTCCAGACCAGAAGATTCTATAATTCCGGGTGCAATAGCATTAACTCGGATATTATATTCTGCCCATTCCTGCGCCAGTGTTTTAGTCAAATTTTCAACTCCGGCTCTTGCAGCTCCAGTATGTGCCATTCCTGGAAAGCCTCGAAAAACATTAGCAATAATATTTACAATTACACCTTTTTTCTGAGGAATAAAAAATGTATTTGCTATTTGTTGAGACATATAAAAAGTACCATTTAGATTATTGTTGATTACAGCTGCCCATCCATTTTCGCTGATCAATTCTGCCGGAGCAGGAAACTGTCCTCCTGCATTATTCACCAATACATCCAAGCTCTTATACTTAGTATGAATGTCTTCAGCTAAAGCTTTTACTTCTGCTGTCTTCCGAATATCACAAGCTTTATAATCGCAATCTCCAAATTCAGCGAGTGCCTTAGCCGCTTCAATCAAGGGCTTTTCTTTTCTTGAAGCAATGATTACTTTTGCTCCAAGTTGCAAGTACATTTTAGCAATGCCAAATCCGATCCCACTTCTACCTCCCGTGACTAAAGCTATTTTATTTTTAAAAAGATTTTTATCGTACATTTTATAGAAGTTATTAGACGGAATTAATAATAAGCTATTTTTTGTAAAACATCCCAAAATATTCAACACAATCTCCTTTTAGTCACGCTTATGAAATTTCAGCATGTCAAAATAGCTGAGCATTAATTTTGTCCCGTCACTTACCGATTTTAAAATTGATGTTTCCTTTCATAATTAAGTTGTAATTTAGATAAATTATCACACTTAACTACTGGTACTAATTTTGAGCTAAGTATATTCGAATAAAATTATAAAATGGTTTTAGCGAATAAAGCAGGAAATTTAAAAAAAATTAAGAAAAACATACAATACAATGAAAGAAGCAGTAATCGTATCAACTGCCCGAACACCTATCGGGAAAGCATATAAAGGCGTACTAAATGCAACTCAAGGGCCAACGATGGCTGGTTGGGCAATTAAGGAAGCGGTAAAAAGATCAGGAGTCGACCCTGCGGAAATAGATGATGTTATTATGGGTTGTGCAATGCCTCAAGGAACCACAGGTTCAAACATTGGTCGGATGGCAGCACTAGCTGGCGGCTTACCAGTCACCGTAAGTGGTATGACTATAGATCGCCAATGTTCATCGGGAATGATGGCTATTGCTACCGCTGCAAAACAGATTTTACATGATGGTATGAAAATCGCCATCGGAGGTGGCCTTGAATCCATTAGCTTGGTTCAAAATAATAATATGAACACCTACCAAATGGTAGATAAAAAACTCCTTGCTGTTCATAAAGATATTTATATGCCAATGCTACAAACTGCAGAGATCGTAGCGAAACGCTATAATATCAGTCGAGAACAGCAAGATGAATATGGTCTTCAAAGTCAAATGCGGACAGCAGCAGCTCAGGCAGCTGGAAGATTCGATCAAGAAATCATCCCTATAAATACAATAAAAGGTGTCATGGATAAAGAAACTAAAGCTATTAGTTTTCATGAGGCATCCTTAAATAAAGATGAAGGTAATCGACCAAGTACAACACTTGAAGGCTTAAGTGGACTTCGACTGGTAACAGAAGGGGGAACGATCACTGCGGGTAATGCAAGCCAACTGTCTGATGGTGCTTCTGCCTGTGTTTTAATGGATTCGAAATTAGCAGAACAAAGAGGTCTTGAACCATTAGGAATTTATAGAGGCATTGCGGTCGCTGGATGTGAACCTGATGAAATGGGAATAGGGCCCGTATTCGCTGTTCCCAAACTACTCAAACAACATGGTTTGACTATGGATGATATTGGCCTTTGGGAATTAAACGAAGCCTTTGCAGTACAAGTTATTTATTGTCGTGATCGATTGGGAATTCCGGATGAATTACTCAATGTCAATGGCGGTGCTATTTCAATCGGGCATCCTTATGGAATGAGTGGCGCTCGAATGGTCGCCCATGCATTAATCGAAGGAAAAAGACGAGGCGCAAAGTATGTCGTCAGTACAATGTGTGTTGGCGGAGGAATGGGTGCTGCTGGCTTGTTTGAAGTTGTTTAGGAATACATTTTACAATCTTAAAAAATTGAATGCTAATTTTTTACGGTCGAGTTTAGAAGCTGTTGGCATCACAGAGGCACATTGGAATAAAAAAGCAAAGATTGATTTTGGCAATGAACTCGATGCAGAAAAAGCTGAAGCTAAAGCATGGAAAACGATCTGGTCCGCTGGACAAGGCGTCACTACCATTAAGGATATACTTTCGGTTTCTGATTTGGTTTCCAGATTGAAAGTAGAATTCAAGGAAGCTATTGAAGGGCAGATTGAAGTATTGAAGCGGTACATGGGATAAGAATAGTTATGGCTCATTGACCATTGGTAAAGCTCAATGACTAATGAGCCATTCAACTAGTTTTCAACATAAACTAATAAAGCGTCTATCTCTTCTTCCGTCAAGTTTGGAAAACTAGTCATTGGGGATTTCCATTCATTCCATAAAGCAAGTGCTCTGGGATGTTTTTCATCTATTAACTTTTGAGCATTCTTAATCCAGTTATATAAATCGTTCTTTGGAAAAGCCGCCCATCTTTTTTCTACACCTCTTAATGCTGGCCCAGTCATATTATCTATCATATTTCTATTATGACAGGAAGCACAATTTCTTTTGAACAATTGTTTTCCTTCTACATATAATACGCCTAGTGAATCAGATAAGTTGATTGTATCTTCTATAGATTTAGTTCCACAGAAAGCATTTAAGTCTGTGTCTTTAACATCTTTTTGAGCAAATAAAGGAAGCATTAAAATAAGTCCTGCTAATAATACACCTAACCATGATAAGGAAATAATCGAGTTCAACAACTTTAGTTTTTTCATATTCTTTTCTTTACAAATTAGAATTAAACCAAGTTTATATCAACATATGATTCCTCTAATTCTTATCTATACTGATTCCAATTTATTATTTTTGCCATCTCTCTTAAAACAATTTTAGACCTAATTGAAAAGACAAAAAAAGACTAGAAAAGACAAAACAGCGGAGCATTTAGAAACGTTAAATATAGATGTATCTTCAAAGAAGGGAGGAGAACGAATTCTCACAATCATTTCTTTCGGAATCCTAATAATTATTTTAGGAATATGTGTATTATTGATTTTTTCATCCAATATTTATGATAGAACATTTATTAGTTTTAGATCGCTATTGATTAGTTCTAGCTTTGTCACTATAATTATTCTAGTCAGCCTTCATTTTTTTGGAATGATTATATAGATTTTTGGGATGATATATCTGGTATTTTGTATCTAGCAGGTTTTATATGTTGGCTTATCGCTTCTATTTTTTTGGCCGTAAACTATTATTCACCTGACAAAGAAATAGAAATCTATAAAGCAAGAATTTTAGAGAAACGTGTTGTTTCAGGAAGAAGAGGTAAAAGGGATTATTACACAGTGAAAATAAGGTATCTAAAACAAAAGAAAGAACTGGATTTTAGATCTTCTGAGATCGATAGAATCAATGAAGCAGACAGTGTAATTATGGAGATAAAAAAAGGCAATTTAGGATTTGATATTATTGCTAGATATGATGTAATGTTAAAAGATTCAAGAGTTTGGAGATAATTAAACATAAGTTTCTGTGAGAAAAACCTATGGCAATACATGGTGGGGCAAACAATGGCTTAATGCACTAGCCAATATTGATTTTTCTAATCGACTTCCGCGAGGGCGCACTTATGCCAATAAAGGATTGGCCAAAGATATTGAAATAAAAGGTAATAAAATCACCGCAAAGGTACAAGGAAGTAGGTTTAAGCCTTATGAAGTCCGGTTTGTGATTCCACCGTTTTCAAAAAATGAACGGGCTGCGATTATTGAAATCATTCTATCTAATCCTTTGTATCTTTCTAAATTACTCAATCGACAATTGCCTCCTGTCCTTAATGATTTGTGCATTCAAAGAGGTATAAATTTGTTTCCCAATAGTTGGAATGATCTTGAAGGGAATTGTTCTTGTCCAGATTGGGCCGTTCCGTGCAAGCATATGGCTGCTGTCTTATTTCTAATTGCTAATGAGATTGATAAAAATCCATTTCTAATTTTCCAATTACATGATTTTAATCTTTTTTTAGAGCTTGAAAGAATAGGTTACACCAGTCAAGGAAATCAAGAAATAACTATCCTTTCTAGAAATGATTTACTACAAGCTTATACCACAGACCGCCTAATAACAGAATGGGATGAGGAGGTATATGTTCAATTGGATTTTTCTAGAATTCCAGACTGCAAAACGGATTTGCTTAATATTTTAGCAGATAAACCTCCTTTCTTTCCTAATGGAAATTTTAAATCTATTCTGAATCTTGCTTATACCGCTATTTCAAAAAATTTATCCAAAAACAAAGAAGTTGTTGTAAAAACAGCCCTCGATCCTTTAGTTGATAGCATTGAAGAGATAGATCTTCTTCTTGATGAAGAAATGGATTTTTTAAATGCTACCTTTCGAAACAGTCAAGGAAAATCTGTTTTATCTTTTGATGAAGAAGAAGCTTTTATAAAATGGTTAAGCACTATTCCGATTAGTACCTTTGCAAAACTTTCTGCAACACTTAAAGCTTTATTACTGGTTTATCAATTCGCTTACAAACTAGCACAGCAATCTGCTTTTATTCCTCAGCTCATCCAAATAGCCTCCAAGTATTATAAAGTTCGGTGGATTCCTGCTATACTCAATCCAGTCATCCGTAGTATCTTTGATGGTTTAAAATCAATTATTCCAAATGACTTTTTATTTTTAAAAATTGGAAAGGATATATTTGAACCCATAAAGGAAGATAACCTACAAGCCTTAACTTCAGTTTTTTTAAACCATTTTGTTCATCACAATCATAAACTCAATTATCGCTTTAGCGAACATGAGATCGGTCATTTGTTTTTTAATGGCGCAACACTCTCTTTTGATACTTATGAAAAAAAAGAATATCCAAATAGCATACAACTTTGGTTGAATACTTTTTTTATTGTTGAAAAAGAATTTGTGCCAATCATCAAAATTGGTGATGAAAAAGAAGCAGGATTTCGAGTAAATATTTCTATTCAAAAAAAGTCTGCAAGCCTAAGTAAGCCGATTAAATTAAGCGCTATATTAAAACAGAAAAAATACGCCAGCCTACGTTTAGATGTACTTCGAGATTTGGCCATGCTTGCTGACTACTTCCCTCAAATCAATGATTTAGTTACTTCAGAAGGTCAGGAAGATTTATTTTTCGATCCAGAAGAATTTGTTGACATCCTTTTCAAAATATTACCAACAATGCGCTTGTTTGGTATAAAGGTATTATTACCTAAAGCCCTAAAAAGATTGCTACGCCCTCAATTATCATTACAGCTAGAAAGTGATCAAGCATCAGGAGTAGTCAAGAAGAAATCCCTCCTCAACCTAAATAATATGCTCGATTTTCAATGGCAGATTGCATTGGGCGATCAGATGGTTTCAGAAGCTGAGTTTTTAAAAATGATCAAACAAGTTTCTGGGATTGTAAAGATCAATAATCAGTATGTATTTTTGGATGCCGATGAAGTCCAGACCTTAATTGAACAATTGAAAGATCCTCCAAATCTAAATTCCAATGATTTACTACAAGTAGCATTGGCTGAAGATTATAAGGGCGCGAAAGTAAGCCTAGATAAGAATGCACAAAAACTCATCAAGCATTTGCTAGATAGCAAGAACATTTCTGTCCCTAAAGGATTAAAAGCCAAGCTCCGCCCTTACCAATTAAGTGGTTATGAATGGTTGTATAAAAACTCAAGGATTGGTTTTGGTAGTTTGATCGCAGATGATATGGGTTTAGGTAAAACACTTCAAGTGATTACCACTTTGCTCAAATTAAAAGAAGATGGAGAACTAGGCAAGGAGAAAGCGCTTATCGTAGTACCTACTACACTCTTGACCAATTGGGCAAAAGAGATAGCCAAATTTGCGCCTGCACTAAAGACCTTTATTTATCATGGTAGCAATCGAAATTTAGCAGCATTAGACACCGCTGATTTACTCATTACGACTTACGGTATTATTCGAAGCGAAACCGATGTTTTCCAAAAAAAGAAATGGTTGCTCTTAGCAATTGATGAAGCACAAAATATTAAAAACCCAACGACTGCTCAAACCAAAGCCATCAAAAAAGTAAAAGCTTCTATCAAGATAGCAATGAGTGGAACACCAGTCGAAAATCGCCTTAGTGAATATTGGAGTATTCTTGACTTTACTAATAAGGGATACTTGAATACTTTAGCAAAATTCAAACGGGATTTTGCTCGTCCAATAGAAGCTGATCGCGATCAAACCAAACTCAATCAGTTTCGGAAAATCACTAGTCCTTTTATCCTTCGACGATTAAAATCAGACAAATCTATTATCAAAGATTTACCTGATAAAATCGAAAAAGATCAATTTTGTCAGCTTACTGTAGAGCAAACTGCTATATATCAAAAAGTTGTGGATGCAACCATGAAAGATATTGATAAAGCAGAAGGTATTGCCCGAAAAGGCTTAGTATTAAAACTTCTAACTGCGCTCAAACAAATCTGTAATCATCCCAGACAGTTTCTAAAAAAAGGGGCTTCTAATCCTGAGCTGTCTGGTAAGACCATGATGCTTTTTAACCTAATCCGACAAATACAGGAAAGCGGCGAAAAGACACTTATTTTTACACAGTATCGAGAGATGGGAGATTTGCTCGTTCAGTTATTAGAAAATGCATTTCATTTGACCATTCCTTTTTTACATGGCGGAGTAAGTCGAAAAGGAAGGGATAAAATGGTCGAAGACTTTCAAAATAATCGGGCAACACGAATTCTTATTCTTTCTCTAAAAGCTGGAGGCACCGGACTCAATCTTACTGAAGCTAGTAATGTTATTCACTATGACCTCTGGTGGAATCCTGCCGTCGAGGCACAAGCTACTGATCGAGCGTATCGTATCGGACAAAAACGAAATGTCCTTGTACATCGTTTTATCACTCAGCATACATTTGAAGAAAAAATCAATGAATTGCTTCAACAGAAAAAAGAATTAGCTAATCTTACAGTGTCCACTGGAGAACAATGGATTGGGGAATTATCTACTGGAGAGTTGAAAGAAATGGTGAAACTGGAGTGATTTGTTTGGGGTGTTTTAATTATTGACAGGATTTACAAGACACGTGCTATTGAAATTTCTGTTTTTTATTTCAATTTACTTTGATTAAAATATAGATTCTGCGATTCCTATAACCGATAGTCTGTTTAAACTAAAGCCTATATAGATTAAAACCTAATTCAAAATATGAAAGATCAAATACTCGACGCACAAGAAAAAGAACCAAAAAAACCAGATCATCGTTCGACACATCTTTTTATAGAGTGTCTTTTTTGGGTCATTATATTCTTGGGCTTCCTCTCTCCACAATATTTTGGGTTTACAATTCCAGGTGTTGCTTTTATAGGTTTACTTCTTTTTTATTTGATTAGTCCCGCATTTCGATATTTCAAAAAACAAATTAGCACAATAAAAATGATGCTATTATATGGACAAACTTTGTCTTTTTTAGCCTTATTTTTTTTAGGTATATTTAAATTTGAAAGTTGGGAGTTTCCCCTTCCTGATATTTTCTTTTTGATTATCATTATTTTAGTATCCTTATTTCTTGCAATTATTCCACAATTAGAGATAAAAAAAGAAGACGCTTCTAATAAAGTTAAGCTACTCGTTGGTTTTCTAGGTCTTGGAATCCTAACAAGTTTTTTAGGTTTATATTTAGTGCTTGAGAGTTACCCTTTTGGAAGAGAGTTATTAATCATCAGCGGAATTATCAATAGCATTAATCTTATTAGTATGGGTATCTTATTGATCAATAAATGGAAAGATTATGCTTATCTCAGTTACTATCTACCTCGGTTAATGGTAGCTTCTTGGTTTGGGCTTAATATGTCTATAGTTCAATTTTTATGATGCCTATTGACAGAATGGTTTTCTATAAATCCTGTCAACACTAACACCAACATCAATAAGCAGCAAGACACAAATCAATTACCCCAAATGCGAATCATCACAAAAAGGCCCCGACTTCGTGCGTTTACAATTACATAAACGAACCTTTCCCGTGCGTTTTACTTCAAATAATAAAGGTTTAGTCTTCGAGCCATGATGAGATCCATCACAAAACGGTTGATTTTTACTTTTCCCACATTGACACCAGAGATACTGTACTCCTTTTTCAAGATGAATCTCTTGCGGTTCCATAGTTGCAGTCCACTCTTTTTTATATCCTCTAGATATTTCGCTAGTAGGATTATCAGAAGCGATTGTCGGATATAAATAGGCTGCCGTCCAATGTTCTTTTGGGTCATTTTCTAAACCATAATTTGTTGGAAACTTCCTGGTAAAAACAGCACTCCCAAAAAGCTGATCCCAAATCGAAAACATATTCCCAAAGTTCCCATTAGGATCACTGATTTGATCACGTTTAGATTTTCCATGATGTGCATGATGGAATGCAGGAGTTACAATAATCCGCTCAAGTAAAGACATTAAAGGATTTAAAAACTTAATCTTATACAGAGGAAGATCCCATTTCAAGGTACTGTGCGAACCAATGATGACCGCCTGTTTCAAGATCAAACCTATCGCCACAGCTTTCGCCCCACCTAAAAAAACAACGATCCCAATCCACCAAATATTCGGCATCAAAAGATAATACAATGCCGCATTTCGATAAGAAACAAAAAAGCCCATCTCTTCCGCTTGGTGGTGTGGTCGATGTAACTTCCAAAGGAATTCATATTCATGTGCGGAACGATGATACCAGTATTGTAAAATATCATCCGTAAATAAATAAAAGGGCAACATCAACCACAAACTCCAATGCGATAAAGCGTACTGATAATTTCCAAAAAGCATGCTTCCTATTGTAAAAACAGTCAGCACAATCAAGGGCTTAATCAGCACGGACAAAACAAAAAAGCTTCCCACTTCTTGTATCCAGTCACTTTTTGATCGTTTACTTCTTGCTAAATGTCCAGAGATCACCTCCAATAAACCAAAACCTATCAGGATGCCTAAAACCATGTAGACATCAAAATTTTCAATTCCAAAAATTGCTTTTTCCATTTGTTTGATATTTGACTAAGGCACTAAAATAAGCATAAAGTGAAAGTAAGTAATCAAATTTTTGAAAGATGTTAGGGAACACGGAATAAATTAGCCCTTCACAAGTGAAACGATCACAAGACCGCAGGTCGATCACAAGCGAAGCAATCATTGTCCCTCATCTAAAAAACCTTTCTCCTTCCAATAGAATGTCCCTAAAATTCACTATCATAGTCCTATGAATATAAAATCTAAACTCCCTAATGTTGGCACGACTATATTCACGGTAATGTCAGCGCTTGCCAATAAGCATGAAGCTATAAATCTCTCTCAAGGATTCCCCAATTTTGACTGTCCTGAACGGCTCAAACAATTCGTTAATCATCATCTACAATCTGGCAAAAATCAATATGTGCCCATGTCCGGTGTTCCACTGCTAAGAGAACGACTTGCTAATAAAGCTAAACAACTATATGCTTGTGAAATTAATCCAGAAACAGAAATTACGATTACAGCCGGAGCAACTCAGGCACTCTTTACAGCAATTACCACTTTCATTCGCCCAGGTGATGAAGTCATCCTCATCGAACCTGCCTATGATTGTTATCGCCCTGCAATTGAAGTGCTTGGTGGTATTCCTGTAGCTTATGAATTAAGTGCTCCAGATTATAAAATCAACTGGTCAGCAATTAAGAATCTAGTGACGGATAAGACCCGAATGATTATCATCAATACACCTCAGAATCCTATTGGAAAAACATTAAAAGCAATTGACCTGATCGCCTTAGAGGAGTTGACGAAGGATACGGATATCCTCGTTTTAAGTGATGAAGTCTATGAGCATTTGATTTATGATGGTACCGAACATCAAAGTGTATTGAGGTATCCCGAATTATTTAAAAGAAGTTTGGCTGTTTATTCTTTTGGAAAAACATTCCACAACACTGGATGGAAAGTCGGTTATTGTATTGGCCCAGATTATCTAATGTCTGAGTTTAGGAAAGTCCATCAATTCAATGTGTTTTCTGTCAACTCATTTGTCCAATATGGTATTGCTGATTTCTTAGATGATCCTTCCTCTTATCTGTCTCTTCCTAGTTTCTATCAGCAGAAAAGAGATTTCTTTGGCGAAATGATGATGGGCTCACGTCTAAAACCATTGAGTTCTGAAGGTACTTATTTTCAATTATTTGATTACTCTGACATTAGTGATGAATCTGATACCGTATTTGCAAAAAAGCTTACGACAGAACATGGTGTCGCAGCAATCCCCGTCTCTGTTTTCTATTCGAGCGGCCGTCAAGACAAGATGATTCGGCTCTGTTTTGCTAAGACTGAAGAGGTATTAGAAAAAGCGGGGATACTCTTAAAGAGGGTTTAAACAAAAAAGCTTTTCCTATGATATACAGGAAAAGCTTTTTTAAAGTTTTGTTTTTAGATTAGCTAACTTTTAGGCCCTCATCGACCTTTTTTCTTTGCGTTTGATAATTTGCTTCCTAAGTTTTTCAGCACACACTGCAATCGCTTTTTCATGAGAATCAGCGCAACTTTCGGCAAAAATATCTGGTCCAGGCAATCGTAATGTTATTTCCACTACCTTATCTTCAGGTCCAATATTTTCTCCTGACTTTAAATAAACCTCTGCCTTGATCAGTCTTTCATTGAAAGTAACCAATTTCATCAATTTCTTGTTAATCACGTTTTCTAAAGAAGGTTTAACCTTCCATGGTGCTTCAATTTGGATTTCCATACGGTATCTCTAATTTAAGGTTAATTAATCGAAGCTATTCAAGTTAATGCTCAAATAACTTCCTCAAATAGCAAGCGTTCGTACCGAAAACGATCACTTACTAATATATGTTTTATTCCTTTAGATAGACTGCCTTAGTTGTCGGATAAAATAATTCAAAAATCAGTCCAGAAGAAGCTAAGCCACTCTTCTAGAATATAAGAAAGGGACTTACTTACTTGAAGGCTAGTGATTGTTCCCACGGAACTCATGATCAGCCTCCGTTTTCTGTACTTGTGAGCGGAATTTTTTAACTTATATATTCTTTTTCCTATGTAATCAAATTCCCATCTTTATCCCATTCTGCCACAATATCTCGCTTACTCTGGTCTACACATTTAGCCAACCATTCTGGATCATACTCCATATTATGTCTTTTTAACTCATCTTCCGGCACTCCATCCCAGATATTTGGCGTGTTTCCTACATATCCTAGATCATCAAATCCTATCCTGGTTGTATAATAGCCTGTCAATGTAAGATTACGCACCAAATTAAAAAATTTAATCCCTGGTGCCATTTCAGGCTTTTCATCATCGGGGTCAGGGTAAGCAATATCTTCGACTATTTGTATTTGTTCTTTATTAGAAGCTGTTTTGAAGCTTTTATTAAAACGTTTATTAGATTCGCTATCCAACCACATTAAGCCACCTCGAAGTGGAATTTGATTGTCCGGTAAGTCTTTTATAATAAATTCTATAAACTCCGTCACTTTTGCATCCGAAGCCGCACCTGCAGTAGGTGTAGCAGGCAAGATAATATCACATAAAATGGCAATTGTTTCCATTTCGTGCGTGTTTAAAAAGGATGCTTCGAGCATTTTCTTATCGTGTGCTAACTCCGAAGGCGTTCGACCATATAGAGGAAGTTCAGCATTTTTTACCGCCTCTTTATTATCAGTCTGGGTATCTGTTTTACAACCTATCGTTCCAAGTGTTGCACCTCCAACTGTTCCGACCAATAAGGTTTTTAAAGTATCTCTTCTATCCATTTTATTAAATATTTTGCTTTTTTAATTCTTCAACAATATATTCAGACGCCCTCATTGAAAGTGCCATAATCGTCCAAGTACAATTTTTATCTGCTTGTGAAACAAATGGGCCTGCATCTACAATAAATACATTTTTTGCATCATGCAATTGTTGAAAAGCATTTGTGACAGAAGTCTTAGGATCATTCCCCATTCTGGTTGTCCCCACTTCGTGAATGATTTGCCCTGGAGCATGCAAACCATAATCTTGCTCTTTGCCTGGTGTATCTCCAAAAACCTCTGCGCCCATAGCATGAAACAATTCTTCAAAGGTTTGATGCATATGCTTCGCTTGCAAACGTTCATAATCTGACCATTTATAATCGAAGCGCAATACTGGAATTCCAAATTGGTCTACCACATTAGGGTCAATTTCACAGCGATTGTCATGTCTTGCTATTGCCTCTCCTCGGCCTCCAAATCCTATATATGCTCCATAAAATCTTTTTACATCCTCCCGAAGTTTTGAACCATACCCACCAATAACACCACCTGTGTATTTATTCATATCTGCCACATTAAATCCAAATCCATAAGAGGGCATGCCCATTCCACCCCAGATTTCAATATGATAGCCTCTCGGAAAATCAAGTTTTTTATTGTCTAACCACCAAGGGGAATATACATGCATTCCCCCAACACCATCTTCATTGTACATCTTTCGATCCATCAAGGCTGGAACAAATGCAGATCGACTTGCCCCCGTAGAATCATGCAGGTAGCGGCCAACAGTATCCCCACTATTCCCCAAGCCATTTGGATGTTGTTTGCTTTTAGAGTTTAAAAGAATTCTTGCAGAGCTACATGCTGAAGCGCCGAGTACGACGACCTTACCTTTTAGTACATATTCTTGTCGATCTTCTTTATTGATATAAGAAACACCGGTCGCCAAACCTTCATCATTCGTAGTTACTGAGCGAACCATACAATTGGTATAAAGGTCTATTTGTCCTCCGTTTTTCTGCGCAGGAAAAATCAAGCAAGAACCAGATGAAAAATCCGCATAGGCATTGCAAGAGCGATTACATTGACCACAATAGAAACAAACACCTCGATCTTTATTGATTCGTTTGGTGAGTATAGATAATCTAGATGGAATTACTTTTACCCCTAGTTTTTTTGCAGATTTGATATAATACATCTCATGCAACCTTGGCTTAGGCGCTGGCAAAAAATATCCATCCGGGTCATTAGGTAGGTTTTCTTTAGATCCAAAAACGCCAACTAATTTATCGAGCTTATCATAATAAGGTTTTACATCCTCATAGCCTATCGGCCAGTTATCACCAAGTCCATCAATATCTTTATGCTTAAAATCCTTCGGTCCAAATCGTAAGGATATTCGTCCCCAATGATTCGTTCGTCCGCCCAACATACGCGATCGCCACCACATAAAATTCGTATCTCCTTTTTGAGTATACGGCTCTCCATCTACTTCCCAATCACCCCAAGACATATCGTAATCACCAAAAGCACGATTCGTACTAGCTCCCCGTCGAGGAGAATCCCAAGGCCATTTCAACTGTGTTTGTGTTTTTGGATCTTTAGGATCAAAAAATGGTCCTGCCTCGACAACCGCGACATTCAAGCCTGCTTCTGAGAGTACTTTTGCAGACATGCCACCTCCAGCTCCTGATCCAACGATGATCGCATCGTATACTTTAGATTGTTCTTTTATTTGCATGTGTAAATTATATGAAAGTCTATTATTAGAGCTTTAGAAGCTGTTTAAAAATTATTCTATTAGGTCAAAACTGCGTTTCATGGCTTTATAAGTAGCCGCCAAAGCAGTTTCATTTTCCATTTCATTTAATGTTTTATTAAAAGGCTCTGCTCGAATGGGTCCATCATAACCGATTTGTACTAAAGCCTCCAAAAAAGCTTTAAGGTCTATCAAGCCAGAATCACCGGGTAGTTGTCTTTGCCCATCTATTTGCTCAGCAGCCGTCCTTCCTTTAGTGGCATCATTTAAATCCACTGTGACAATATCTGAGGGGTCTAAACTCAAAATATCTTCAACCGATTCTTCTGCACAAAACCAATGAAAGCTATCTAATTGGATTTTAATATTTGGAGAATTAATCTCTACAATTAATTCTTTGATCTCTTTCATACTTCGAATAAAAGAATATCGATCTCTTGCCATCAATGTTTTAGGGCCCACATATTCCAAACCGAGCTTGATTCCATAATCTGCAATTACTCTTGCTACTTTACCTAGTCTTTGTGAATGCTGCTTGAAATTTTCCCGATAAGTCAAAGCATCATTTGTTGGCATGATCCAAGTATTCATTCGAGTACCTCCTGCCCCTTGTAAAGCTTTAGCTAATCTTGGTAAGGCTTTCAAGTCTGTTTCAAATTTTTCTTTTGATTTACGAAAATCCAAAGGCAAGCCCGCAGCCCCCCAGGTAATCTGCTTTGATTTCATTTTGCCAATCAAATTATCAAGTTCCGAATCACTCATCTCTGCAAGTGCTTTAGGATAAGCAACAATAGATTCAAATCCATATTTAATTGCTGCATCCAGCAATTCCTTTTGATTCAGCTGAACTCCTACTGCTCCGGGATTGATACACATCTTAAACAATCGCTTACTATTTGGCTGGCAATTAAGAAAGGGTAGTGGCATAGCAACACCTGCAATCAAAATAGAACTTTGCTGTAGAAAATTTCGACGAGAGTGCATCCTCATAAGGTTTCCATTTTACAGAATTCAAAATAATGAAAAACTTTGAGCTTGCGAATTAATTTTCAAATTTATTCTTATACCCTCTCAATTATTGTCGCATAACCTTGTCCCACACCAATACACATTGCTACCAAAGCATATCGCTCTTTTCGTTTATGTAGTTCAATCGCAGCGGTATTCAAAATACGAGTCCCAGAGACCCCAAGCGGATGACCAATAGCAATTGCGCCACCATTTGGATTAATTCTAGGATCATCATCTGCTAAACCTAATGCTCTAGTACAAGCCAAAACCTGAGCAGAAAAAGCTTCATTGAGTTCAATGATTCCCATATCTGCAAGCCTTAAACCTGCTTTTGACAATGCTTTTTGAGCAGCACCAACAGGTCCTATTCCCATGATTCTAGGTTCAACACCAACAATGGCGGAACTTACAATTCTTGCAAGTGGATTAAGGTCATACTTTTTCACCGCATCTTCTGAAGCAATAAGCACTGCAGCCGCTCCATCATTAAGTCCAGAAGCATTTCCTGCGGTAACCGTTCCACCATCTTCTAGTTTTTTAAAGGCGGGTCGAAGTTTTGCTAAGATTTCTACAGTTGTATTTCCTCTGACAAACTCATCTGTATTAAAGATAATTGGATCTGCTTTCCGCTGCGGTATAGACACTGGAGTTATTTCTTCTGCTAATCGTCCTGACGCTTGGGCTGCCGCCGCTTTCACCTGTGACCAACAGGCAAATTTATCCTGATCTTCGCGATTTATATTATACAAGGCTGCTAGGTTTTCGGCTGTGGATCCCATCCCTTCCGTACCATAAAGCGTTTGCATTTTTTTATTGATAAACCGCCATCCAAAACTACTATCATGCATTTGAGCATCTCGACCAAAAGCGGAAGACACCTTAGAGATCACCCAAGGTCCTCGTGTCATATGTTCCACACCTCCAGAGATAAAAAGGTCACCGTCTCCTGCTTTTATCGCACGATTAGCATGGATGACAGAAGACATACCTGAAGCACATAATCTATTTACGGTCTCTCCTGGGACAGTCCAAGGCAATCCGGCCAAAAGTAGACTCATCCGAGCTACATTTCGATTGTCTTCTCCTGCCTGGTTTGCACAACCAAGGATTACTTCGTCATATGCGTCGAGTGGAATAGATGGATGTTTTTCAACAAGCGCTTTGATTGGAATAGCTCCAAGGTCATCTGTTCGAATAGTAGCTAGTGATCCTTTGAATTTTCCAAATGCGGTTCGGACACCGCTAACTAGGTATGCGTTTTTTAACATTTTTAAACTATTATCTGTTCTTTAATGGTTAGGTTTCGGATAGAACTTATTCAAAAAAAAAGTTCGTAACTTTTATGCGATTGCAAGCTACGAACTTTGATTTATTTTTTTCTGTTGATTGAGCTCAACATTAACTATTTATTTTCTCTAACATCTTTTTTATTAAAAAACGTGCTTAAAAACTCTAACTTTCTACTTTTTGCAAATTCGGTGCAGCAGCTAGAATTTCTTTCGATGCCTTCTCCGCATATTGTTTAAAGTTTTTAATAAACCGCAGGGCTAAATCCTCCGCCATTTTATCATACTCTTCCTCATTTCTCCAAGTATCTCTTGGGTTTAAAACCGCATTCGGCACATCAGGACAAGCCATTGGTATAGACAAGCCAAAGACTGGATGAGTTCTATACTTAACTTTATTTAATACCCCTGTCAAAGCTGCTTTTATCATCGCACGTGTATACGACAATTCTATTCTAGCTCCTTCTCCATAAGCGCCTCCAGTCCATCCCGTATTCACCAACCAAACATTAATGGTTCCATCACCTGTTCGACTTCCTTTCTTAATTTTATTGCCTAATAAATCAGCATATTTCGTAGGATGTAAAGGTAAAAACGGTGCTCCGAAACAAGCTGAGAAAGTAGCTTCTGGTTCTACCACGCCTTCTTCAGTTCCAGCTATTTTCGCCGTATAACCGCTAATGAAATGATACATCGCTTGTTCTGGTGTCAGTTTACTAATTGGAGGTAAAACACCAAAAGCATCGCAAGTCAAAAAGAAAATATTTTCTGGCAAGTCTCCTCGTGACTTGTACATAATATTATCAATATGATAAATAGGATAACTCACTCTTGTATTTTGAGTGATTTCAACATTCTCATAATCCGCTGTATATCCATCTTCTTCGAAACCAATATTTTCTAATAATGCTCCAAATTTAATAGCGCTAAAGATTTGAGGTTCCTTAGTAGGAGACAGGTCAATAGTTTTTGCATAACAACCACCCTCAAAGTTGAAAACACTTTCCTTTGACCAACCATGTTCATCATCTCCTATTAACCGTCTTTCAGGATCATTTGACAATGTTGTCTTTCCAGTGCCTGATAAACCAAAAAATAAAGCGGTATCTCCTTCTGCTCCGGTATTGGCGGAACAATGCATGGATAATACTTTATTTTGTGTAGGTAAAATATAATTTAGAACTGAAAAAATTCCTTTTTTGATTTCGCCCGTATAGGCTGTTCCTCCAATTATTATTGTCTTTTTAGAAAAGTTAATAATCGCAAAATTATCTTGCCTCGTTTGATGCTTTTTTGGATCTGCCTTTACTCCAGGGAAAGCATATATATTCCACTCAGGTGTAAAACTAGTCAGATCTTTCTCAGTAGGTCGAAGAAACATATTGTAGGCAAAAAGATTTTGCCATGGATATTCTGTATGTACTCTAATATTAAGTCTGTAATTTGGATTCGCACAAGCATAGGCATCTCGAACATAGATTTCATCTTGAGCCGCTGCATATTGAATCATATCATCATAAAGTGCATCAAAAGTAGCTTCATCAGTAGGGATGTTAATTGCACCCCAGTCAACAGTGTTTTCGGTAATACTATCTTTTACAATAAATCGATCTTTTGGAGATCTGCCGGTATATTTTCCGGTTTTGACAACTAATGCTCCAGTGCTGCTTAGTTGACCTTGTCCTTGTCGAATGGTACTTTCGACCAATGCCGCCGGTTGGAGGTTGATTTTTTGATTAGACATGGTAGTAATTGAGTTTTATTTAGTTAATTTTTAAATGGTAGCACAAAGTTAATTTTTCTTTCTTTTGAGCGGTCAAAACTTCTATATACTTTTTTACGAAAAGTAATAGAATTTGTTTTTTTAAGAAGAAATCCATTTAAATTAAACTAAAAACATGCCTTAAACTAAAAAACTGCTGTAATTCAAAGAGGAGAGATAAGATTTAGGCAAGAAATCAATCAATTCCCTGCTTTTAATGCTTGTTGTACCAAATCTTTGATTCCTTCTTCGTGTATATCACCAAGTTCGCTTACTTTAATCGTTCGCGCTTTAGCACCGGAGCCATTCAGTATATTATACTTATCATTTAGACTAGCACCTTCCATAAACAGTAGTGTAACATGGGCTTTTGCTATTCTATAGCCACATATGTTTTTTTTATTAAAAAAGGCAATACTACCCCATTTGATACCTTCTTTTATTCTATCATCAGCGGATAAAACATGTTCTCGAATTTTTAAGAGCAAATCCCTCTGGAATTCTGATAAGCTTTCGACGTAATCTTTGATTTCTTGGCTGCTATATGCTTTCATTTTTTTTATTTTTAAAATTATAAATCAAGGCCATTATTATCCCCATAATGCCTCCAATTACAATATGAGCGATACTATTGAGTATGAAAATCTGATCAAAATCAACTTGCCAAATACTTCTGACTACCATCCCAGAAGGTAAAAACATAACAGTCCCCATTAATGCCCCAAAAAGAAAAGCATTGAACATTTTTGAGGATTTTTCATAAAAAGAAGGGAAAAGTATTACAAAAATACTCGCATAAATTAGGTGATTAGCCATTAAGCCAGCATAATTGATCGTTTCTCGTCTAAAAGGAACATGGTTGGCATCGTCCATGAGCATATACCAAATACTTGTCAAAACATTACTAATAAAGAACAGGGCAATAATGGCTAAAATTGTTTTTTTAAGGTTCATATTGTCTTGATTTTTCACAAATTTACCCATCCTGCATTTTGAAAAATTGACAGTTTGTGCCATTTTTACGCCCATGTATTTTTCAAAATTACTTTTAGCTGATATTATCGACTTTGGAGCCTCAAAAGGAATAGATAAGGATGACTTGTATAAAAAAATCGGAGTAATCCTTTCTCCTGATAAAAACTTTGAGCAATTTATTTCTTATGACGAAATGGTTAATGCAATAAAAATAACCAGTCAAGCTATTAATGATGATTTTTTAGGCTTACATCTAGGAGAGGCCTTTCAGTTGAAAGGAACGGAGCAAGTTGATAAGATTATGCAAAGTAGTCTAACACTAGAAGAAGCTCTAACAAATGCTGTTGACTATAGCAAACTAATCAGTGATGCATTATCCTGCGAAATAGAAGAGATAGGAGATTATACAATGATTTGGTTTAGCGTTAATCCTGATTTTTCAAAGTGCCCACAAAGTGCTATCCAACAAATCATTGATATGACACTGGTTTGCACTTTTAAAGCTATTTATTTCTTAACGAATAAGAATCATATTCCCCTAGAAATATACTTTAACTACCCAGCTCCAAAAAACAGAAGCCCGTATTATAGAATATTTGATTGCTCTATCAATTTCAATGAAGCCGTCTCAGGTATAAAGTTTCCATCTCCCTTACTTAAACAAAGTACGCCTTCAAAAAATCAAGGACTACTAAATAAACTTAAAAGACTTGCTGATGAAGAATTTGAAAAAATTAAAATTGAGCCCTATCTCCTTACTCAAGTCAAACGAATCATACTTAATAGCTAACCGCTTAGATTGACCATTCGGGAAGTCGCATCAACTTTACACTTTTCTACGAGAACTTTACAAAGGAATCTAAATAAGCTTCAAACAACTTTTAAAAAAACAGAAAAAGAAATCCTATTACAATTGGCAAATAAAATGCTTTCTGATAAAGAGCAAACTATTGATGAAATAAGTTATTTACTAGGCTTCTCCGAAAGCAGCTCTTTCATCAGGTTTTTTAAAAGTGAAATGAATACCTCCCCTCAAAGGTATAGAATATCTATTTTAGGAAAAAACGTCGTGAATAAGTAGTGGAGCAATAGTATTTATAGACAAAGCATCAATAAGTGTCCCTTATTTAAGTTAGGATTTGTAATTTCGTGCTTTATTCTCTACTGTTTGCCAAATTCAACCAATAGTACTATGTCAAAATCAAAAGAAGAAATTTCTATTTTTAAAAATTATCTGTCTGTCGCCAAACCTTATAAAGGAGGAAAAGCAATTGGCGAAATAAAGACTTCAAAAGACAAAATCTATAAACTTTCTTCTAATGAAAATCCAATAGGGGCATCACCAAAAGCATTAGAGGCTATCAAAAACAATCTTGAACAGCTTCATATCTATCCAGATCGAACGGATGATCGATTGCAAAAAGCACTACAAAAATTTTATAATAATGAACTAGATGCCAAGCAGTTCATTGGTGCTAGTAGTGGTTCTGAAATTATTGATCATGTCGTTCGTGCATTTGCTGGCGATGGCTTAGAAGTGATTGTCTCTAATCCCACTTTTTCGCCATATAATTATGTTTTCGACTTGGAATGGATCAAAGGTTATTGATATACCTTTGCTAGATCCCGATTATAGTTTGGATGTGGAAGGCATTTTAAATGCGGTTACAGATCGTACAAGGCTAATCTTTCTGACAAGTCCCAATAATCCAACAGGCACACATATTCCAAAGCAAGTATTAGATCAATTATTAGATCAATTACCCAATCATGTAGTCCTTGTACTAGATGAAGTATATTATCATTTTGCTACTGCAGAAGATTATACCACGGCTGTTCCTTATGTCCAAAAGGTCATAATATCATTGCTGTTAATAGTTTTTCTAAAACTTATGGCCTGGCAGGTATGCGTATTGGGTATGGATATACAACAAGAAAGATCTCAGACTATATTCATCAGATTTGCAAACCTTTTTTGATTGACACGCTCTCTCTTGAAGCAGGGATTGCAGCACTTGATGATCAAGCATTCATAGATGAGACGGTTGCTATTGTCAAAAAAGGTCGACTTTATTTATATGAAAATCTAGATCGTCTAGGCGTACATTATTGGAAATCACAAGGTAATTTTATTCTAATAAAACCTTCTATGCCCACTAGTGAGTTTGAGGATAAAATGCTGATGGAAGGTATAATGATTCGACCAGTAGGTGGCTTTGGAGCGCCTGATTGTGTAAGGGTAACCGTTGGGACACAAGAAGCAAATGAAGCATTTATAGCTGCATTAGAGACTATTGTTTAAATTAGTCGCTGGGTATTTTTTTGACCTGAAGCCACAAAGCACTGACTATAATTGTTCAAAAACAGGAAAAACATTATTACTTTTGAACTATGGCTAAACAGCAATCTAAAGAATATGGTACCTTGATAGATCGAACACTTCGGATTATCAAGCTCAATTTTATACAAGGTTTTAAGGATGCTGGAATTGACCTCACTCCTGAACAATGGGTAATTATAGATCGACTTCACCAACAAAATGGCATTTCTCAAACAGAACTTGCAAATGGTAGTTTTAAAAATGCACCTACCGTATCTCGTATCATTGATTTACTCTGTAAAAAAGGCTTAACCGAGCGCCAACGATTTTGACAATGACCGTAGAAGTTATAGAATATTCCTCACCTCAAAAGGCTTCGAAACGTTTAAACAAGCTCAGCCTATAGCTATAAAAATCAGGCAAAAGGGATGGGCCAACCTCTCTGATAAAGATTATGATACCTTTACTCGAATTGCTAATCAAATCTTTAACAACTTCAGTGAATAGTAATCGTAAAAAAGATATTTCAAAGCTAGTTTTGATGTAATCGTTCCTTCGGAATTAGTGATTTAGTGATCGTTTCACTTGTGATCGACCTTCGGTCTTATGGTCGCTCCGCTTGTAAGGGCTACGACAGCATTTTAAAATATCTTGGCAAAACAAAGCAATTCCCATCATTATTCAATATATTTGTCATGACAACTATTATTTAAGCAATATAATTTGATATCATGATAGATAATCTTTCAATTTCTGAAAAAATGGCTCAAGCAAAAGACTTCTTACCATTACTGGGGACGGACTATGTAGAGTTATATGTCAGTAATGCGAAGCAAGCTGCACATTATTATAAAACGGCCTTTGGATTCCAGTCTTTAGCTTATGCCGGTTTAGAAACAGGTATGAGAGATCGAGAGTCTTTTGTAGTTGTGCAAGACAAGATTCGATTAATTTTGACTTCTCCATTGGTAGGAGGTACTGAAATTGGAAAGCATATTGATGAACATGGTGATGGTGTTAGACATATTGCACTATGGGTAGAAGATGCTACAAAGGCATACAATACAGTCATTGCTCGCGGAGCTTCATCCTACATGGAACCGACGACCGAAGAAGACGAATTTGGAACAGTTGTCCGGGCAGGAATCAATCTATATGGCGATACAAAGCATATTTTTGTAGAACGTAAAAACTATACAGGTACTTTTCTTCCTGGTTTTAAAAAATGGGAGACTCGATATAATCCAGAGCCAGTCGGTTTGAAATTTGTAGACCATATGGTAGCAAATGTTGCATTAGGTGATATGAATAAATGGGTTGACTTCTATGCTGATGTGATGGGTTTTTCTCAGATTATGTCATTCGACGATAAGGATATTTCTACAGAATATAGTGCATTGATGAGTAAGGTGATGAGTAATGGAAATGGACGAATTAAATTTCCAATCAACGAACCTGCTCCAGGACTCAGAAAATCACAAGTCGATGAATATCTTGACTTTTATGGTACTGCTGGAGTTCAACATATCGCAATTGCAACAGACAATATTATTGAGACGGTAAGTCAACTTCGAGATCGAGGTGTCGAGTTCTTAAAGATACCAAGCACTTATTATGATACTGTATTGGATCGTGTTGGAGAGATTGATGAGGATTTAGCACCTTTACAGGATCTTGGTATATTGATTGACAGAGATGACGAAGGTTATCTTTTACAAATATTTACAAATACGGTACAAGCTCGTCCTACTATGTTTTTTGAAATTATTCAAAGAAAAGGAGCACAGTCATTTGGAAAAGGAAATTTTAAAGCGCTCTTTGAAGCATTGGAAGCAGAGCAAGCTTTACGAGGAAACTTATAAACCATACCATACCAAATAAAATGTCATTGGCCATTAGTCATTGTTTACTCGTACTATACGAATGAACAATGACTATTGACCAGTGTTTTTATCTTACCCTAATACTTTCGATTGTTTTATATATGGCTGGCTATACAATCGCTCTCCTGTTGCAGAAAAGATCGCATTAGCAACTGCACCTCCAGCTGGTGGAAAGGAAGGTTCTCCTAGTCCTGTTGGTTTATTATCTGTTTCAACAAAGTGAACGTCAATTTCAGGCGCTTCATTCATTCTGATCATTCGATAATTATCGAAATTACTTTGACTAGCTTTTCCATTTTCAAAAGTAAGGTCACCAAACATTGAGTGACCAATCCCATCGATAATACCACCCTCGATCTGGTTTTTAGCAGCAATTGGATTGACAACGATTCCACAATCTACGGCACAAGTCATCTTTTTGATTTTGGGTTTTCCATTTTCCATCACCATATCAGCTACTTCAGCTACATAAGTATTATGAGAATAGAAAACACTAAATCCTTGATGAACACCTTCTGCTGCTTTCCCCCATCCTGATTTCTCAGCGGCTAGTTTAATTACACCAATAAATTTATCAGGTTCATAATTTCCTTTTGGCAAAAGGTCTTTTGTTGCTTCTTTCAGCTTTTCTTCATCATCCTTAAATTCCGTTTCAAATTTTTCATGTGCTGCATAATGTTCCTTTGCTTTTTCCAAAAGATCTAATCGCATTTGGACGGCATCAACACCAAGTTTTTGGGCTAGTTCATCAAAGAAACTTTGTTCAGCTGATCCCAAGAAGTTTGTATACGGTGCTCGCCATGCACCAACCGTAATATTACTAGGCAATTGATGTGTATCAACCCGATAATCTGCGATAGCTGCTGCAGGAAATCCATCTGCCAAAGAAGGCCACATATTGCCATTCACCCCTACTTCTGTCAAGTGGTAAGCCGTTATTTTATTGTCTTTTATTGCTGCCCGAATCCTATACTTAGTTGATGGTCGATAAGTACCTGCTGCCATATCATCTTCTCTTGAGAAAACGACCTGGATAGGTGCTTTTGTCATTTTAGAAATTTGTGCAGCCTCAATCGCAAAATCTCCATACAATCGGCGGCCAAAACCTCCTCCCATTCGAGACATCTGGAGATTTACTTTTTTAAAGGCAAGTTCATAGGCCGCTTTATCTTTTTCCTGATCTCCTGTTTTTTCAACCATACCCAACAAATCCACAACACGACTTCTCGTCCACTGAGGTGTTTGTATTGGGCCAAGCAGATCAACCATATCTTCTTTGACATGTGCAAAGAAATTCATCGGTTCCATACAATTATGTGGTAAAAACGGCGCTTCATAAGTACGTTCTAAAACCTCATCCGCCTCCTCAAAAGCTTGCTCTGGATTTCCATTTCGTCGAACGGGTTCTTTAGCAAGTGTTCCTGCCAAGTCCAACATTTTCTTATTGTGCTCTGCGGAATTTTCAGCGGGCGTTTCCGTTTCCCAAACTGCTTTCACAGCTTTCTGACCTTTCATCGCTGCCCAAGTAGAATTAGCAACAATCGCAATTTTATCAACTTCTCTTCCTTCCTTCAATGGTACACGCATTTGTATGACCTGTTGTACGCCATTAATCTTCATTGCCTCACTATCATCAAAAGATACTAGTTTTTGTCCAAAAGATGGAGGGCGAATCACCATCGCATATTTCATCCCTTCTACTTGAGTATCCAGGCCAAATAAAGGTTTACCTGATATAATATCATCGATATCTACATTCCGCGTATCCTGTCCAATAATTTTAAAATCTTTGACTGCTTTTAAGGGTACTTTTTCCGGAACTTCCATAGTCGCTGCTTCACTCGCTACTTCTCCATAACCAATAGATTCTCCTTTTGCGTTCGTAATAATACCTTCAGAAGCGGTACACTCAGCGGGATCAACATCCCATTTTTTTGCAGCAGCATTGATCAACATTTGCTTAGCCGTTGCTCCTGCCATTCGAAGACTCTCCCAACCTTGTCGAATTGATTGACTACCGCCTGCAACCTGACGCGTATACCATTCTGTATTTAGCCCTGCCTGTTCTACTACCACATCGATCCACTTCACATCCAGCTCCTCAGCGATAAGCATTGGCATAGAGGTCTTCACATTCTGTCCAATTTCAGGATTTGGAGATAAAATAGTCACCAGACCAGTATCTCCTATTTTTATATAAGAATTAATATCAAACCAAGTAGAAGGCACCGCTTTTGCCATTTCTTCTACCGTCGCTGGTTTACATCCTGCAAGCCAACTGAAACCAAGTAACATCCCGCCACCTGCAGCTGTCGATACTTTTATAAAAGATCTTCTATTATGTTTAGTTGTGATTAATTTCATTGTAATAAAGATTTGAGGTGAATAAAGAATGAACTCAAATAGCAAAGTTAGTCCACTCTAGGAATTCTTCGCAGCAGTTTTGATTGCAGCTTTGATACGTGTATACGTCGCACAACGGCAAAGATTTCCTTGCATTGCCTGATCAATATCTGTATCACTAGGATTTGGATTATTGGCTAATAAATGTGCCGCATTCATAATCTGGCCGGCTTGACAATAACCACATTGTGGTACATCATGAGCTCTCCATGCTTCTTGCAATGGGTGAGTGGCATCAGCAGATAGGCCTTCAATTGTTGTAATTGACTTACCTTCAAGCGCAGAGATTGGAATCGAACAGGATCGTGTTGCAACTCCATTGACATGAATTGTACAAGCACCACATTGTCCAATTCCGCATCCGTATTTGGTACCGACTAGACCTATACTGTCTCGTAGCACCCATAGCATAGGCGTATCCGGATCAACTTCAACCTTACGATTTTCATTATTCACTTTGATATTAAACGTTGCCATAATATGTGATTTAAAGGGTTTGACTCATTGATCCTGTAAATTAAAGAAATATGTTGACTTTTGATAGGATTTATATTAGAGTTTCATAGCAATTGCAAGAACGATATTTTAGACTTGTGTTATGGTGATCAGTCTTATGGACTGTGTGATTTGGTGATCGCTTCGCTTGTGATTGACCTTCGGTCTTGTGATCAGCCCTAAAGGGCTTTGTAAAATCTTGCTTCTAGCATTCTTACTAAAATTTGATATTTCATCTACACTATGCTTCGAAGTGAATCTTGCGTTTTCTATGATTAGACTTTAAAGACATGGAATAAATAACTAGCCTGTCCCAAAACATTTTCATTTTTATGATCGAAAGCATAGTATATCCCGCGACTTAATTATTTTTAGACTTCAAAAAAATAATCCTTTAATATGAATCATTCAATAATCCCCTTTTTCCTTTTAGTCTTTATACTTTCATCTTGCCAAGAATCAAAACCAGAAGTGGAAAAAGAAATCAAGCCTACTTTTTATGAAGCCAATAGACAAGCATTCCAAAAAACACTTGACAATAAGTCTGTTGATCTTTTTTTAATCCAAAATTCGAAAGGAATGGAGGCAACTATTACGAACTATGGTGCTCGAATAGTAAGCCTCACTGCCCCTGATAGAAATGGCAAATATGAAGATATAGTAACTGGATTTAAGACACTCCAAGCTTATCTTTTTGCTAATGAAAAATATTTTGGCGCAACGATAGGCAGGTATGGGAATCGTATTGCTAATGGTGCGTTTGAATTAGATGGACAAATCTACACTATTGCAAAAAACAATGGCGACAATAATTTACATGGTGGCATCAAAGGTTTTCACGCTCAGGTTTGGGATGCTCGACAAATTGATAAAGGCACTCTTGAATTGAAATATTTTTCAAAAGATACAGAAGAAGGATTTCCAGGGAATCTACAAATTACCCTCACTTATATGCTAGGAGATGATAATGAATTGAAAATCGATTATAAAGCTAGCACAGATCAAAAGACCATAGTCAATCTGACTCATCATTCTTTTTTCAATTTAGCAGGTGAAGGTCATCCCAGCATCCTTAATCATGAATTACAAATTAATGCTAATCACTATACTCCTGTCGATACAAATTTAATTCCTACAGGTGAAATTGCTCCAGTGGAAGGAACGCCATTTGATTTTAGAACACCTTTTACTATTGGCGCAAGAATTACAAAGGATGTAGAGCAAATTCGATTTGGCGGTGGTTATGACCATAATTTCGTATTAAATCAATCCAAAGCTGTTATCAGTAAAGCAGCTACGGTATACGAACCAAGTTCTGGTCGAGTAATGGAGGTTTTCACGAATGAACCAGGTTTACAATTTTATAGTGGGAACTTTCTAAGTGGAAAAGATGCGGGTAAAAAAGGAAAACCTTATCCATATCGTTCTGCTTTTTGTCTGGAGACCCAGCACTATCCTAATAGCCCTAATCAATCTAATTTTCCAACAACTGTTTTGAATCCGGGAACGCAGTATAAATCCGTTTGTGTTTATGCATTTTCTGCGAGGTAGCTTGTATGAAGGTGATCGCTTTGTTTGTGCGATTCTGATTGTTCCTGCGAAATTTGTGAGAAGGTGGTCGCTTCGCTTGTGAGGATAATCAATCTTATGAGAATTACACATTTATGGCTTCTCTTTTTTCCGGTTCAACAAGTCCATATTGATGATCAAAGCGAGGTTCATAAAAAAGAAAGTCCCCATTTTATCCGTTTCAATCATATCATTAATTAAGAGAAAAGCATTAATTACGATTAAGGATAACATCGCGCCCATGACGATTCCTTTTCGTGTAAGCCCTTTGGATTCATGGTATACTTGTTCTCCTTTTATTAAAGCATAAAAACTCAAAGCTAAAAAGATCAACATCCCAATAAATCCTTGCTCAACAAGCATCAGTAAGAAATAGCTATGGATACCAGATTGTTCAGGATTTGCACTTACATAAGTTCTAAAGCTAGATACTGTATATGGCTTATAAAAATTATAAAAATTGCCCGGCCCATAACCCATAATTGGTTTATCTCCAGCCATCCTTATTCCGGCAATCCAACGGTAGAATCGCTCCATTGTTGATACATCTTCCCCATTAACTGTTGCTTCCACCAAATTATCAAAATTACTATGGACGACCGTATGTTCATAATCTGGAGCGTATTCCAAGTAAGTATTATTATTAACCATATAAGCAAAAGCAAGAAAAGCAACTAAGATGGAAGCAGCCAAGGTGACTTTGACCAATTTGAATTGGATTATAAAATACGCGCCCACAGCCATGATTAGTGTAACATAAGCAGTCCTCGTATAAGAGAGTTGGATTGCAATCAGAAGGGTTAATAGACTTCCATTAATACAGATTCTTTTAAAACTATACGATGGATACCATTGTCGAGCAAACCAAACAAAAGGGATAAACAAAGCTAAAAGTGCGGCATAATTAACATGGTTTCTATAAAATGGATCTAATGTTTTAGCAACGGTATCAAATGTAAATCCATAGCTCGCATGCCTCAGTAAAATAATAGCAACAGTGACCAATATTGGTATCAAAATACACCAAAAGGAATTTTTAAAATCTTTTTCTTTCTTCAATATACTCCCTGCCATGAAGAAGAAAACCGCTACATACCAAAGTTTTGCTAATGAAAACTTTATTGAAACTACAAATAAACTTGAAGTAATCGTAGTCGCAAAAATCCAGAATAGATGTAAACTTAGAATGATAGCCACTGGATGTTTGATGAAATCACTTTTCATCTCTCGTCCATGCCGAATTACATATAAGCCGTAAACCAACATCAAACCAATCATTAATGGTTCTGTGGGAAGGTCTGTAGCTAGTCCATTGGGAAAATAAAACTCCGTTGACAATGGAATACAGATTAGCAGAAAGAAAAAGATCTTTCTAAAATCTATGATCGTCATATATATCAGCATAAGAAATGCTGGTATTCCTGCCAAATAATACATACCAGAACCCACCCCAGCGAAAATACTAAGTAGGGTAATTAAAGCAAAACCTTTAAAAAGTTGAAGGCTTTGGCTTGGTATAGTTGATATGGTATTATTATTTGGCATTAACTATATCTCGCCAGTTAACATCTTTATAAACATCTAAAATCAGAATAGTAATCACACTCAATATAAATGCAATAAAAACGGCTGCAATACACATTAAAGAACGTACTGGTCTTGACTTATATATTGGAACTTCTCCTGCCTCCACTAAAAAAATGGTATTTATGTGTGAGTTATTGATTGACTCTAATTGCTTTAGACGTTCTTTATCCAAACTCAATTGCTCACTTGCTTCTTCATGTATTTGTTCTAATAATTCTACCTGTCCGACGCCTTCATTGAATCGATTCAATAGTTGATTCAACTTTTCTATTTGCGAATCCATACCACTAACCATTGCATCAATCATTGCAATAGTATCTCTTGATATTCTTTTCTTTCCCACAAGAATACTCCGTCTTGCCGTCTCTCTGGCTCGCGTAGATTCTGCTGAAGATATTTGCTTAGATAAACCTTCACTTTGAGTCAAAGTATTATATACACCATATTTTTTTCGTACGATTTGCATGCTATCACCAAGCGCTCTTAGTTCTGTTAATTTATCTGAAATCGCTTGTTTATATGTTGCAATCTTGATTCGCTGATTACTTTTGATGAGCTCTTGTGAAATCTGATCTACTTTCCAGCGAGCAGCATTTACCATAGCTGCAGCTATTTTAGGATCTTTGTCTTCCACTGATATTTCTATCGCATCATATTTTGTTTTTTTGACATTATAATGCTTCCTAAAAGCCTTGGCAACGTGAAATGGAGCCAGACGATGTGTTGTATCAATATCGTAATGTTGGTAGAGATTAAATTTTTGGATAAGGAAATTAGCAACATCATTAGACTCTGCTACGGTAAGTACTCTATCTATATCCTCCGGCTCTCCATAATAATCTCGTTCTCCAGCTTCTACACCAACTGGTTCTGGCAATGCCTGATCCGGACTAGCTGCATAAAAAGTAGTATATGATTCATAATAATTATCCAAAAATAAAGAGATAATTACCGTTCCAAGACCTGCAATTAAGCAAACGTACATTATTTGCTTTTTCCATTTGAATAAGGTCTTAAGGACACCTAAAAGATTATCTTTATGTTCCATCTAGCTGTATTTAAAATATTTGGCGCAAAATTAGAAAATTTTATCCCTTCTTATACTAAGTACACTGTAAAATAAATATTGTCTCTCCGTTTTAGAGCCTGTTTTCGAATTAACCTTCCTCTAGGACTCCGCAGCAAAGTTTAGGTCTTTTATTCCTCTTATATCTATTATTTTAAATAAGACCGCAAAACCAAGCCCTCCTAAAATGTTAATAAAAAAATTGTAGCCCCAGTAAAATGGTGAATATTTTAGAAGGAGGTAACTTCCTCCAATTATTACTATAATAAAACACATTAACTTTAAAATAGAAGCATAGTCTATTTTTAAATTAAAAATCACCAATACCAAGGCCATTTCTGCAAAAAGGACAAAAAACTGAGTTACTACAGTTGCTAATGCAGCCCCTTCTGCTTTCATATTCAATATCAAAAAGTAATTAAATATTATGTTTAGAATAACCCCAATTAGAAAGATAGCATTAAGTTTCATCAATGAACCATTAGCTGTCAATAAGGTTCCAAATATATGAATCCCGCTTATAGCTATAAAACTTACCATCAAGTAACGAAGAATCTCTCCCCAGTAAGGTGTAGACTCTCTATATAACAAACTCATAATTTCATCACTATAAAAACAAGTAGAAACAGCTATACTTATAGCTCCTCCCCAGATAAAAAGAACACTAAATCGGAGCAATGACTTTATGCCTTGATTAGCTTTTATCATTCTAGAAAACATAGGCAGCAATAAGCCTGCAAATAAAAACCCAACCATATTGCCCGCATCAAGCAATCGGAAGGCGGAGGCATATACACCCGCCTCATAATCGCCATCAGTTAATAATCGTTCAATCATCACCGCATCAACCCGAGTGTAAATCATCATTAAAAATACGACTAGGGCATATGGATAACTCTCTTTTAAAATCAGTTTTAAAAAAGCAAGGTTTAACTTAAACTGGATACGCTCTAGTTTCTTAAAAACGAAGAGAAATGCAATAATCGCCGTAATCAACAGGGCTAGTGTTTGCCCATATACAAAGTACTCAATTTTAAATTGATCCTCTGGGTACATAAACAATAAAATACCACAGAATATGATCATCAGTAATTTGTCAAGCGCAGATAGCACACTATCCGTCCGATACATCGCCAAGCCAGATATATTTGATCGTAAATATAAAATCAGAGAAATAAATAATTGATTAAATGAAATAAATAACAACAGGTAGAAATGAACTTGATATCCTAAAAACCAAGCAACAATAAAAATCAATATAATAAACAATAAACTCAAAAAGCATTTTAGAATTAATACATTTGGAAAATACTTTTCTAATAAATGACTATGGCGAGAAATGTTTCGATTATTAAAACTATGGATTCCAAAATCATTAAAAATCTGAAGTAAGTAAGTAAGATTGAGTAAGGCAAAATAAACACCATATGTTTCTGCACCAACATAGTTTTGAACCGTCATGTCAATCCCAAAAATAAAAGCGGGCTTGATCAATAGGTTAATCGAGATGAGAAAAGTGATGTTGATTAGAAATTCTCTATTCATACGTATACCAAGACATAAAGCTAAATGCTTCACATCCAAACAATATTTTTATTTGTTAGAGTATGTTGAACATTCAGTTTAAAAGCAAAATGCTCAACATACTCTTATCCTTCAAAGGTTCTGCAAAAGTAGTTAATAATGCTATACCTTACCCATTTAACTTAGGAATGTTAAAGAGATTGTCTGATTAGAAAAATTTAAGCCTAAACAGCAAGTATTAGTCATTTGAGACCTTTTTACATATCTCGAAAAATGAAATATCAATACTACAGGTCAATTTCTAAATATACCCCACAATGATCAGAATGAACCGCGTCTTTTAAATGGTGACACTTTATGAGCTTATCTACTAAATTGTCTGTTACAGAATGATAGTCGATCCGCCAACCTTTATTATTTGCTCGGGCATTAGCTCGATAACTCCACCAACTATATTCCACTTTTTCCGGATTAAGATGACGATAAGCATCAGTAAAACCACTTTCAAACCATTTGGTCATCCACTCACGCTCTTCGGGCAAGAATCCAGAGTTGTTTTTATTACTTTTTGGATTGTGAATATCCATCTCTGTATGAGCAATATTATAATCCCCCATAATGATCAGTTGCTTACGCGTCTTTTTTAGTTTTTTGACCCATTTGAAAAAGTCGTCTAAATAATCATACTTGAAGGCTTGGCGTTCATCTCCACTTGTACCGCTCGGAAAGTAACAATTCAGAATCGTTACATCTCCAAAATCTGCTCGAATGATTCGACCCTCTCTATCATACTTTTCAATCCCGCATCCAATAACGACTTTATCAGGCGCATTTTTTGAAAAAATGGCAACGCCGCTATATCCTTTCTTTTCAGCAGAATGCCAATTATGGTGATAGCCCAGTTCTTCTATCAAAGATAAGGCTACTTGTTCTTTCATTGCTTTTGTCTCTTGAATACAAACAATATCCAAATCCTTTTCTTTTAAAAAATCAAGAAAACCTTTATTGATTGCTGCGCGAATACCATTGACGTTATAAGAAATAATTTTTGCCATTTTTGGAGATTTTGGCTTAAAAATAAACTTTAATCCTCAATACTTTGAGGTTATTAACTAGTTTATAGATTATTATTTGTTAAAAAAATGAAAAGCCTGATTCCTGTCAAATTTATACAGAACTTTACATAGCAAATATTTAGTCAGACATTTGATTTTGAACGGTAAGAACTTATTACAAAAAAATGAAAAGATTATTTATACTCTTTATAGCTATATGTATTTGGAATGTTACCTTGCTTGAAGCTCAACGTGGGGATTCCCGAGGGCAATCCCGGGGTCAGGGTGGTCCACCCAAATTGACTATTAAAGGAAAAGTAATAGATAGTCATTCTAAGGCTCCACTAGAATTTGCAACAATTACTTTTTTTTCAAAGAGAGATAGCACCATTAAAGGTGGGGGTGTAACAGATCTCGATGGTAATTTCAGTATCGAATCTTCTTTTGGCACTTTCGCAAAAATTGAATTCATTGCTTTTCAAGCAAAAACAATTACGGATATTCCTTTTGAGCGAGGTGTCTTCCACTTAGATATGGGAACAATAAAATTAGATCCTGATGCTGAAGTATTGGCAGAAATTGAAGTGACTGCTGAAAAAAGCCAAATGCAGATTTCATTAGACAAACGTGTTTTTAATGTTGGTAAAGATTTAGCTAGCAGAGGTGGTACGGCAGAAGATATTCTCGATAATGTTCCTTCTGTTTCTGTTGATATTGAAGGAGGCGTAAGTTTGCGTGGAAGCTCTGGAGTTAGGATTCTTATTGATGGCAAACCTTCCTCTCTGGTTGGCTCAGACAATGCAAACGGACTTCGCTCTATTCCTGCCAATATGATTGAGAAAGTAGAAGTCATCACCAATCCTTCAGCAAGATATGAAGCGGAAGGTATGGCTGGAATTATCAACATTGTTTTAAAAAAGAATCAGAAAAAAGGGCTGAATGGATCTTTCGATTTAAGCCTCGGGTATCCTGAATCCTATGGAGCAGCAATTAATCTCAATTATAGAAAAAACAGCCTTAATTTCTTTATCAACTATGGTTTTCAATATAGAACCGGTCCGGGCGGTGGTTTCAATTATCAAGAAAACTATATAGGAGATACTACTTTTATTTCTGATCAAAAACGAAAACTTAATAGAGGCGGACTCAATAATAATATACGTTTTGGTGCTGATTATTTCTTCTCTCCCAAGAGTACGCTTACTATGGGGATGACCTATAAAGTAGGAGACGATGATAATACCTCAGAATTAAAATATTTTGATTACATCAATAATACTGACAACCTTTTAGGACTTACTATTCGAACAGATGATGAAATCGAAGAAGAGACGAATCAAGAGTATTTTATGACGCATACTCAAAAATTCAAGCGGAAAGGTCATCAGTTAATTTCTGATATCAGGTATTCTGATAAATCTGAAGTTGAAAGCTCTGAATTTAGAGAGCAGTTTTTTGATACTGACTTAAATCCTAATACTATTCCAGATCTCTTACAACGCTCTCGAAATGATGAGGGTAATGGACAGCTACAGATCCAAATTGATTATATTCATCCTTTTGGCAAGGAAGGAAAATTTGAATTAGGGTATAGAAGTTCTTTTCGAGATATCACAAATGACTACCTCGTCGAAGAATTTAATGATGTCGAATGGACGGCCTTGGAAGGTCTAAGCAACAATTTTATTTATGATGAAAATATCCATTCTATTTATGGAATTTATGGCAATAAAATCAAAAAATTCTCCTATCAGTTGGGCTTGAGAATGGAAGCAACAGATCTCTATACAGAGTTAGAGCAAACCAAGGAAGTCAATGACACGCTCTATGCGGGGCTATTCCCAAGCGTTTTTCTTGGATACGAAGCAGGTGGGCAAAACTCTTTCCAAATTAGTTATAGTAAACGATTACGAAGACCTAGGTTTTGGGATTTAAATCCTTTTTTCACTTATAGTGATGCTCGAAACTTCTTTAGTGGAAATCCCAATGTAGGTCCAGAGAACACAGATTCATATGAAATCAGCCATATAAAATATTGGGAGAAAGGATCATTGACTTCTGCCATTTATTATAGACATTCCACTGATGTTATCGAGCGAATTAAAGAATTTAATGCAGATGGCACAACAACTACAAGGCCTCAAAACCTTAATAAAAGAGATGATTTCGGTTTTGAATTCACTTATAATCTACAAGCTTATAAATGGTGGCGGATCAATGGGAATTTTAATTTTTTCAGATCCATAACTGATGGAGGAAACCTTGGAGACGATTTTAAAGCAGATACTTATTCCTGGATGACAAGGATTACCTCAAGAACTACAGTTTTTAATAATGTTGATATTCAAATACGTGGGAATTATCGAGCGCCAAGAGAAACAACACAGGGCAAAAGAAAAGCAATGTACACATTCGATCTTGGTGTAAGCAAAGATGTTCTAAAGAAAAAAGCAACGATTACGCTTAGTGTAAAAGATGTCTTCAATTCTAGAAAAAGAGTGTATACAACCTTTGGTGAAAACTTCTATAGTGATGGAGAATTCCAATGGCGTTCTAGAGCGACTAATTTAACTTTCAATTATCGACTAAATCAAAAGAAAAAGCGCGGTGGTGGACGCCGTGGTGGTGGTGGTTTTGACGGTGGAGGGGAGTTCTAAACATTTTTTCAGGTTTTCATTGATAAACTTCCTTCGTTTATTGAGAACAGTTGTTCCTCCTAGGATTTTTTTTCATTTTAAACATATGAATACTTTAGTCAAAAAAAGTACTTGGTTTCAAATTCTATTTTGGGGGATCATTTGGATACTGACTCCAATGATTTTAACAGGGTTCGAACATCCTGACCGAGCGATGACCAGGGGCTTTCGTACCTTTATTCCTGTAGCGATTGTTGTTTTTATAAACCTCGAATTACTTTTACCTAAATTATACTTTCAAAAGAAAATTGTTTGGTATATCCTTGCCTGTTTAGCTTTAATATTCGGTCTATTCTTTTTATTAGAATGGGATGCGATGCCTTGGTCTGATTTTTTTGATCAATTTCGGTCGAGACCCCCTAAAAACAGACCAAGATATAAATATTTTAAAGCCTATAGAATATTAAGCATCGTTACACCTTACTTTATATCTCTGATTGGAAGTGCTCTCTTTTCCATTGCTACTTTTGCCAGATCTAAAGAGAAAGAAATGGCACAACTCAAAAGTGAAAAACTAGAAGCAGAGATGAAATTTTTAAAATCTCAAATCAATCCTCACTTCCTTTTTAATGCCCTAAATAATATTTATACCTTATCTGTAATCAAATCGGACAATACCCCCGACAATCTTTTGAAACTCTCTCGAATGCTGAGGTATATGCTATATGATTGTAAGGAAGATCGAGTCCCACTCAAAAAAGAACTGGAGTATATTGATAATTTTGTAGATTTAAACAAACTCAAAGACAGTGCAGGCTTAAACATAGAATTAAATTTAGACCGTAGTCAACCAGAGCTTTTAGTAGCGCCGCTTATATTTATACCTTTTATAGAAAATGCTTTTAAACATAGTAAAATTGAAGATCTCGAAAATGGATGGATTTCAATCAACTTGAAAATACAAGATAAAAAACTACTGTTTAATGTTAAAAACAGTATCCCGAAATCAAACTCGCCAAAAGACAAGATTGGAGGTATAGGTTTAAAAAATGTAAAACGTCAATTAGAATTATTATACCCTCAAAAACATAATTTAACAATCACTCAAACAGACAATACTTTTGACATTTCTCTTAAAATTGACCTCTAATGAATAAGATAAAATGCCTTGTAGTCGACGATGAAGAACTAGCACGTATCCTCCTTGAAAATTATATTTCAAAACTTCCTCAATTAGAACTCATTGCAAAATGCAAAAACCCATTAGAAGCAATGAGCGTCATACAACAAGAGGAGATTGATCTTATTTTTTTAGATATTCAAATGCCAGAATTAACTGGTCTAGAATTTTTAAAAACCTTAACTAAAAAACCACTGGTTATTTTTACAACTGCTTACTCTGAATATGCCATTGAAGGTTATGCCTTGGATGTCATTGATTATTTACTCAAACCATTTGGATTGGATCGTTTCATACAAGCTGTCAATAAGGCAGAAGGAAGACTCTTGTTGAAGAAAAGTCCAAGTCCAGTCAATGAAAAAACAAAAGATTTCATCCTTGTAAAGTCTGAACACAAAATTCATAAATTAAGACTATCAGAAATATCTTTTATTCAAAGCATGAGAGAATACGTAGCTTATCATACACCTGAAGGGCGTATACTTTCTCTAAATTCTCTAAAACATTTAGAAACAGAACTACCAAAAGATCAATTCATTCGTATCCACAAATCCTACATCATTTCTATTGATAAAATAAAAACCCTCGAAGGTAATCTAGTACATATTGGAAAAGAAAAACTACCAATTGGAGCAATGTATAAAGAGGAAGTATTGAAGACCTGTTTTTAAGAGCCCGTTTAAAAATTATTAGCTGGGCTGCAAAAACGTCTTTTTCGTCCACTCTGCGACTTTTTCAATCGTAATAGCTAAGGCTATTCCAATTGAAAAGAGCCTTGATTGGCCATAAAATCCTGTTTTTTCGCCTAAGCGAACAAAATTTAAACAGGCTCTAATAGCCAATTTGGAAGCAAGAAGTCAATATTAAGCACAATTCTTAACATTAATCTTTTTAATTTTGATGTATGAAACGCCTGATGCTTCTTTTACTTTCTTATTACCTGTTTTCTCCTGTTATAGGTGCACAACAAACTGTTGGCCTATTTCTTAATGATTCCCTTGCATATAATGGCTACACTTTGATCGCTCCAGAATATACCGATACCTATCTCATCGATAATTGTGGCTATGTTGTCAATACATGGCAAGCTGATCAACATCCAGGGAGTTCAACTTATCTTTTAGAAAATGGCAACCTTCTTCGAACTGGATATATCAATGGTACTTTTAACACAGGAGGTGTAGGCGGTCGAATCGAAATATTTA
This sequence comes from Saprospiraceae bacterium, assembly GCA_965277415.1. Classification (GTDB taxonomy): domain Bacteria; phylum Bacteroidota; class Bacteroidia; order Chitinophagales; family Saprospiraceae; genus JAHDHW01. Next base: position 494,664 of record CBDICS010000054.1, on the reverse strand, counting down.
GTTGGGAAGGCGACTTACTCTGGCGTTATGATTATGCAAGCCCGGGTTTTCATCAACACCATGATATTGCAGCATTACCAAATGGAAACATACTACTCATCGCCTGGGATTATCATACGGTACAAGGAGCTATTAATAATGGTAGAAATCCTGATCTTACTAGTCCTCAAGGTATTTGGTCAGAACAAATTATAGAGTTAGAACCTATCGGAACAGATCAGGCTAATATTGTTTGGCAGTGGAACCTCTGGGATCATTTGGTTCAAGACTTTGATAGCACTAAACTCAATTATGGTGTCATAGCTGAACACCCAGAGCTCATAGATTTCAATTTCGAAGCAAATGCGGGAGGAGGTACTTCCAGTGGTCCAGACTGGATACACCTCAACGCTATTAATTATAATGCCGCTCTAGATCAAATAGTTGTCAGCTCTAGACATCTACACGAATTCTGGGTCATCGACCATAGTACAACGACTCAAGAAGCAGCTAGTCATACCGGAGGCAATTCTGGTAAGGGTGGAGATATTTTATATCGTTGGGGAAATCCGCAATCTTATAACAGAGGGACTCCAGAAGATCAGAAATTATTTGGTCAACATGATGTGCAATGGATAGAACCCGGATTAGAAGATGAAGGTAAAATAATGATTTTTAATAATGGTCAAGGAAGACCTGAAGGCAATTTTTCTTCTATTGACATACTAATACCTCCTACTGATTCCGAAGGCAATTACACGCTAGAAAACGAAATGGCCTTTGGTCCAAATAGTTTGCATTGGACTTATTCCAGTGATCCTCCAGAAGATTTTTATTCTTTGAATATTTCTGGGACACAAAGACTTCCCAATGGAAACACATTAATCTGTCATGGCCGAAGAGGAAGGGTTTTCGAAATCACCCCTGATGGTCAAATCGTATGGGATTATCAATCTCCAGTACGAAATACAAGTGGTCCTTTTGATCAAGAGGTTAACATTTCTAATATTCCAACGGTTTTATTTAGAGCTTATAAATACGGAGAAGATTATCCTGCTTTTGATGGGAAAGAATTAATCCCTGGTGATCCAATTGAATTAAATCCAATTATATATGACTGTTCAATTTACAACACCTTTACATCAAGTAATGATTTTTCTGAATTAAAAAGTGTTCGCTTATTAAGCAATCCTGTTTCTGATTATTTAAAAATAGAAAATAATACCGGAGATGTGATTCGAATTGAGCTTATAGATATTAATGGTCAAATCCTTTATTCTGTATTATCCTCAGATTCTATTAAAACCATTGATGCAGCATTTTTAGCCTCAGGAATATACTTTACCAGGATTTCTAATGATGAATATAGTCAAGTATATACAGCAAAATTTGTAAAATTATAATTGAAGTTGTTTTAAAATAGATAGATAATTTATGATAAAAACTCTATCCTCCATACTGATTTTCTATTTTACCATTACGGCTTTGGTAGCTCAACAAACCGTAGGCTTATTCCTAAACGATGTAGATGCTTATAATGGCTACACTTTAATTGCTCCCGAGTATACAACTACCTATCTCATTGATAATTGCGGTTATGTAGTCAATAGTTGGGAGGCCGATCAACGTCCTGGAAGTTCAACCTATCTTTTAGAAAATGGAAACCTACTCCGTACAGGAAGAGCCAATATTGTTTATAATGCTGGCGGTTCTGGTGGGCGAATCGAGTTATTCAATTGGGAAGGTGAATTGATATGGAGATACGATCATACCTCTCCGGATTTTCACCAACACCACGACGTAGCTCCTTTACCCAATGGAAATGTTTTATTGATAGCCTGGGAATACCACAGTATTCAAGATGCAATTGACAATGGTCGCGACACTAATCTCATTAGTAATCTGGGCGTTTGGTCAGAGCAGGTTGTAGAAGTGCAGCCTGTGGGTACAAATGAGGCCAATATTGTTTGGCAATGGAGTCTTTGGGACCATCTGATTCAAGATTATGATAACTCAAAAATGAATTATGGAATTGTAGCTGAACATCCAGAATTGGTAGATCTAAATTTTGAAGCCAATGCAGGGGGAGGTGTTTTGAGTGGCCCTGACTGGATCCACCTTAATGCTATTAATTATAATCCGGATTTGGATCAGATTGTTTTGAGTTCTCGAAATTTTGATGAGTTTTGGATTATAGATCATAGTACAACAAGTCAGGAGGCAGCTAGTCATACAGGGGGCAATTCCGGTAAAGGCGGAGATATTTTATATCGTTGGGGAAATCCACAATCTTATAATAGAGGAACGCCTGCCGATCGCACATTATTTGGTCAACATGATGTACAATGGATTCCTTCTGGTCATCCTGATGAAGGTAAAATTTTAGTTTTCAATAATGGTTTTGAACGATTTTATTCATCTATTGACATCATCGAACCACCAATGGGCAATGATGGCGCTTATATCATCGAACCAGATTTTGCTTCTGGTCCAGATAATTTCTCTTGGACTTATAATGCCACACCTCCATCGGATTTTTACTCTCCCAATCTTTCAGGTGTCCAACGACTTCCCAATGGTAATACATTAATATGCGATGGACGAAAAGGGGCGATCTTTGAAATCACGGCTAATAAGGAAATCGTATGGGAATACTTTTCACCGGTCAGAATAGCAACGGGACCAATCAATCAAGGGACACCTCTTGATAATGTTCCAACTGATTTATTTAGAGCTTATCGCTATGGTGTAGATTATCCTGCTTTTGAAGGGAAAGAGTTAATTCCCGGTGATCCAATCGAACTTAATCCCATCGCTTATGATTGTACAATTTTCGATGGTACTAATGCTACTCAGAATGAGTATTTATTAGAAAATATTGACTTGATCGAAAACCCGGTTTCAAATGTTTTAAGCATCAAAAATGAAACAGGTGAAACAATACAAATAGAAGTCTTCGATATTAATGGCCAAGCCCTCACTTCTCTTTCATCTTCTGATTTTATTATTAAAATAAATGCTTCTCACTGGGTTTCTGGATTGTATATACTTAGGTTTTCGACTCTTGACAAACGTAGGTTTTATAGTGAACGAATAGTAAAAATGTGATTAAGGTTGTTTTTTCTTTATAATAATGAATTACTCATCGATAAAAATGCCTCGTTCATAGCCCCCAGATCCGCTCAATATAGATACATAGAGAATTTCAGGTCTTTCATTGAGTATCTTTGTTCTGATTTAATATTCCTTATAATTTTGAACTAGTAGTCAAGTTCATTGGATCATTACAAGAAAAGTACTTCAATTTTTTGTTTTGGTGATTGCTATATCTAAGAATAATTTTAAATCAAAAACCTAAGAGATATGCGAAATTCAATTAAAAATTACTGCCTCATATTTTTGGCCATTCTTTTTACAAGTACGGCCTTTGCTCAAAGAGATCAAAAAGATTTCAATCCTGAAAAAAGAGCAACAAAGATGACCGAGCGTTTAACTGAAGCCTTAAATTTAAACGAGGCTCAAGTTAAAAAAATAAAAACGCTTCATCTTAAATATGCGGAACGTATGCATAGTATTCGATCAGAAAAAGAAGCGGATGATCGAAGTCAAAAAAGAGCAGCAATGCAGCAAATGCGAACAGACATCGAAGCAGAAATGAAAACGATACTTAGCGAGGAGCAATTCCAAACATTTCAATCTCTTCCTAAAAGAGGACATCATGGAAAAGGACATCACCGACATGGGAAAAACATGCATGGCAAAAAAGGTAGTGAACATCATAAAAAGATGAAGACAAGCAGAAATGAAAAGATTAAGCCCCTTATGCTCGAACAGCGTGCGAAATTAGAAGCAAATATATCTGCTGAAGATAAAATCATTATAGCAGAGCTTAGAGCAGAACGCAAAAAGAGAAGAGCGGAACATAAAGCAAAAAAAGAAGCGAGGAAAAAGGCTTTTGAAAAAGGAGCAGCCCCTGATTTTGAAAAAAGGAGGAAACACAGAATGGAAAGAGAACATAATCCTTCTCATAAAAAATTAATGGCGCTCACCGAAAAATACAAAGCTAGCATAGAATCGCTCTTTACAGAAATTGAACCTCAACTTAAAGCTATAAAAGAAGAAGCCAAGGCAGCTTGTAAAGAAGATTGTCCTACAGAGAAAAAGAGAACAGGTAAAAAAGGTTTTAAAGAAAAGCACCAAACTAAAAAACATGCACGTTTCCTATTATTAGATCCAAATAAATCTCTTGAAGAAAAAGCGGATAAGCGACCACGAAAATCTAAGTCTTTAATTTCCAGAGTCAACGTTTATCCAAATCCTTCACAAGGCATCAGTCAAATAGAATACACGTTGAAGGAAGCAAGTATGGTTACCATTGAGTTACATGACAAAGAAGGAAACTTAATTGAAACGATCGAAAAGGTTGAACAAACGGCTGGTCTTCACAAGACCACTGTAAACTTTAACAATTATACCCTTGGTATATATTATATCATTTTAAAGGATGCTTCCGGTGAAGTAATTTCTAAGAAAGTTATCCGATAATGTAAAAATGATATAATTAGTCATTGGTCATTTGTAGATTATGAATGACTAATGGCTAATCTGTTTCATTCCATTCAAAAGTATTAATCAAATGCATGATATCCGACTTGACAAATTCAATTACAGGTGCTAAAGAATCTGGTCGGGATTGAGTATTAAAATATAAAGCTCCTCGGATGAAATGGCTGGTAGAATCTGTTAGATAAAACTGAAAAGGGGAAGCCACTTCTCCTTCCAAATTAAATACAATACCACTCACTCCATTTGGTTTTTTTATCACCAAGTCTTCAATATAATTAGCTTTTAGATTATGTTTATTAGTTAGATCAAAAGCATCACTATTGAGTTTATCGAAAGTATTTACCTGATTGATAGGGAAGTAGCTACAATGAATCTTGGCATCAAAGGCAGGTATGATAATGTCAAACCAACAAGGATCATCGGGCTTCTCATTAAAGAATAAAGTATCTTGTTCTATCAAAGCATACTTCGGATATTCGAAAGTAAATTTACAATATCCTTTATCAAAATCTTGATATCCTTTATCAGGATAAACGACTTTAGGAAAAGCCCGAGGTTTAGGACTATAAATTACCTCTTCACAACTTTGTAATATTAATACGCCTAAGATTAAAATCCATTTATTCATTAATAATATTTCTTTTATGAGACAGGAAATTAATAATTGTCCCTATGTATTCGGTAAAGTGATCTGAATCTTTCGAATCCTGCGATCATCAACTGAAACGATCTTAAAGTAATAATCATTGTATGCAAGCTCTTGTCCTCTTTTAGGGATTTGACCAACAATCTCTAAAACCAAACCAGCTACTGAATCAGCATCGCCTTTTATTTCATCAAAAGTATTGGTATCTACTCCAATAATTCTACAAACATCATTTAATAAGGTCTTCCCTTCAAAAACGTAATTATAATCATCAATTTTTTTATAATCTAACTCTACCGCATCATCAAATTCATCCTTAATTTCTCCAATTACTTCTTCCATAATATCCTCCAATGTGACAATTCCTGAACTACCTCCAAATTCATCAACTACTACAGCCATGTGTATCCGGTTTTTCTGAAACTCCTTTAATAGGTCATCAATCTTTTTGGCTTCCGGTACATACATCACATTTGTTTCTATCAATTCCTGCCACTCATAATTCATTCCTTCGTCAAGGTGTTCCAACAAATCTTTAACATAGAGAATACCTGTAATATTGTCAAAGTCTTCATCGTGAATTGGTATCCTGGAATAGCCAGCATTCTCTACTAATTTTAAGAGTTCCTTATAATTATCCCGAAAGTCTGCAGATACAACATCCACTCTAGAGCACATAATTTGTTTGACTGACACATCTCCAAATTTGACAATTCCTTTCAAAATATCTATTTCTTGTGCGCCGTGTTTATCATCTTTCACTGTCAATTCTATGGCTTGGTCAATATCCTCACGACTGGTCAAAGTTCCATTTCCATTTTTCTGATTTAATCGTTTTTCGATGACATTTGTTCCTCTGATGAGTAGCACGCTAACAGGTCTGAAAAATCGAGTCAAAAATAAGAGGATGCCAGCCATAAATTTTGCTAAGCTGACATTATTGATTTTTGCGTATATCTTAGGTGCTACTTCACCAAACAAGACCAGCAAAAAAGTAACCCCGACAATATTAATTAAAAAATGAAGGGTTTCGCCCGAAATAAAATCGGTAATGAAAGCTGGCATATTGGTCATCCATTCGTCACAAATGGATATAGGAAGTATAAAACGAAGTATATAATCGGAAACAACTACAATTGCAATATTTATAAAATTATTGCTAATCAAAATTGTGGCTAACAAAGATCGCGGATACTCCTTTAATTTTAATATCTGCTCTGTTGCTTTTGAGTTTTCTGATGTGATTTTTTCAAGGTCATTTATAGAAAGGCTAAAGAATGCCACTTCCGAACTAGAAATCAATGCAGAACAAAATAGCAAAAACAGCACCAGCAAAATCCCTAGAGACAAACCAAAAGGAGAAATTTCCGAAGGAATAATTTGAAGAAGATGAATTGAAAAATTAAGATAAGGTTCAGTATCCAAATTATTGGAAATTATATTAAAAACAAATTTGAACGAATGCATGTCTATTAACATGCATTCGTTCGAGAAATCATTTTATTAAAAAGGAAGATCATCTCCAGCCGATTCTGAACTTTCAGAAGAAGTAGGTGCTGCAGGACTTTTGACCATTGTTGGTTCTTCAGTAGGCATATTGCTCGTATAGCCTCCTCCACTATTTTCACGTTTTTCTAATAAGCGGAAAGTATTCGCCGCTACTTCAGTGATATAACGATCGTTACCTTCTTTATCTTGATATTTTCGATGAGTTAGTTTACCTTCTACATATACCATTTTTCCTTTCTTTAGATCGCGCTCTGCCCGTTCAGCTAAATTACGCCAAACAACTACATCATGCCATTCAGTACGCGTTTGCCATTCATCATTTTTATCCTTATAGCTTTCATTAGTAGCTACTGAAAATTTAGCAACAACAGCACCACTTTCTAATCTACGCACCTCTGGATCTCTTCCTAAGTTCCCAATTAAAATTACTTTGTTAATCATTTTTTCTTGTTTAGAATGAATAGAATTTTCTTTATTTCAAACACAATCAATCCCATGTTAAAAATGTGTTCACTTATATAGACTCCTAAAGTTTAAAAATTCCATAAAATTATTTAAAAAACTTTCCTGCTGCTATGCTCATCAATAATTGATTTGTTTCAAAATGAGCCTGTTCAAAAAAATCAAAACAGTTCTAAATATAACGAATTATCCTTTAAAAACAAATCAATTATTTTGGGAAATGCAAATTTACTCAAGTCATCTTTAGAAGCAAAAACAAATCGATTTTCTTTATAAATTTCAACTTGTTCAATTTTATATTCCCAGAACCTAGCATGAATTTTTTGATGTGTAAGTGTTTGATTAAAAGGTCTTGAAGATTTAATAAACTGCGCCGTCTCCGGTAGCAATTGTGTCTCAAATGCTTTTTTTTCTAGATCTGCTTTATCTAAAAGTGAATCCGTTTCAATCATTGGAAATTCATACAACTGAGTCCAAATGTCTTTCTTGGTTCTTTTTGTTAAGATTAGATCATTCGATTTCTTGATGACCAAATAATTAAAATATCGATGCCGTTTTGTAATTTTTTTTGATTTTAACGGATAATGCAAAGTTCGATTTTCCTGATAAGCAGTACACTTTTCCTTAAATAAACAATCCGCACATTTAGGCTTCTTGGGTGTGCAATATGTTGCTCCAAAATCCATCAAGGCTTGATTATAATCCGCAGGCTTCTGGGGATTAAGTAAATCACTTGCAATAGCAGCAAACTCTTTTTTTCCCTTACTGGAATCTATCGGGGTTTCAATTCCAAAATATCGAGAATATACACGATATACATTCCCATCAACTACAGCATGAGGCAAATCAAAAGCGAAGGAAGCAATTGCCGCTGCCGTATATGGGCCAACGCCTTTTAATGTCTTAATATCCTCATAAGTACTTGGAAATATCCCCTCCCTTTCAAATGCTATATATTTAGCTGTTGCATGCAGATTCCGTGCTCTTGAGTAATACCCTAAACCCTCCCAAGATTTCATGACAACATCTTCCGCCGCATTAGCCAAATCAAAAACAGTGGGATACTTTTTCACAAAATGTTCATAATAAGATAATCCTTGTTCAACTCTGGTTTGTTGAAGAATGATTTCTGATAACCAAATGTAGTAAGGGTTCTTAATACCTTTCCACGGCATTGGTCGATGATTTGTAGCAAACCACTCTAATAATTTCTTGCTGAAGTAAGTTTTTTTAATTTTAGATGACATTGACCTGCAAAATTAAAAAAGAACCATAGTATATACTATGGTTCTTTAATTTTATTCTTTATAAGTAGCCGTAAAATATTATTAATATAATTTAGGCCAATTACTTAGTCGATTTAAACAGACTTTCAATAGATAGAAAAATTAATTCCGCTGCATTCTCATTTGCAAATCCTCGATATTATATCTTTTGGAAATAATGTTTTTCAACTCTTTACGTGCAAAAAAGATTCTACTTTTGATCGTTCCAAGGGGCAATTCTAATTCATCAGCAATCTCTTGATACTTAAATCCTTGATAATGCATCATAAAAGGTACTTTGATAGAATCATCCAATGCGCCAACCATATTATCCAATTCTTGCATCATGATATTAGATTCCGCACCATTTCCTATTGCCGTTCGTCCTGAATTAATATAAAACATATTATCAGTCGAATCCATGATTGTATTCGCTTTTACCTTTTTACGATAATTATTGATGAATATATTTTTCATTATAGTAAATAGCCACGCTTTGAAATTAGTCCCTGTTCGAAACTTCTCTCTATTCGTTATCGCTCTAAATGCCGTTTCCTGAAATAAGTCCTTGGCATCTTCAACGTTCTTAGTTAAATTATATGCAAATGCATTTAATTTGACTGACATTTCATCTAACCGATTATCAAATTCTAATGTGGACATAATCTAGGTTTTTATAATTAAGTAGTAATGTTCAATAATTTATAATACAAATTTACTGTTTTGTTTAACAAAATTCAACTTTTACTTAAACAAAACTTTAAAAGTATGTAAATCCGTTAAACAATAATTCACCAATCCAAACAATAACACACTGATTATCAGATATTTATATTTAAAATCAGAAAACTTTTAGAAAATATTTTATTTTCAATAAATATTGAAAGAACGTCTATTCAATGACATTTTAACATAATATTTGCTTTGAGCTGCTTTTGAAACTAGTTACTGGTCTTTGATCGTCACTTTTGCTTTTATATTTTTCTAGAAAAACCTTCCATTAAAAAATTGAAAATCCGGTTTTTCTGCTTCATCTAAACAATCATGGCGGCATCGTAAAAACACCTTAAAGGCTAAATCCCAAACATAATTTTTGGATGAAAGCATCCAGTTTGTTTTATCGATTTATACAACACGAAATATTGAGTTGATTATTGTTTGAATTGAAGTTGTTTTAAAATGGAAATACTAGAATCTATTTCTGAGCTTTTTTTATAAGCCAGATTGCAACTATCCCAAAAATGATATTTGGAAACCAGACGCCGATTATAGGTGGTAAACTTTCATTCGTAGCAAAAGTAGCTGAAAATTTAGATAGGAAAATATATATTGCTCCAAGTCCTACGCCTAATGCTAAATGAAATCCAATCCCACCCCTTACTTTACGAGCAGCGATTGTCATTCCAATAATTGTCAAAATCAGCACTGTAAATGGTTCGGCCGTCCGACGATGCAATTCTACCCTATACCGTTTTGTATTATTAATGCCTCGATTTTCCTGGGTAGCTATATAATCTATTAACTGAAAGGTTGGTAGCATCTCTTGTTGATTGACATATTCAACAAAGTCCTCCGGAGTGATATTAAGCGTTGTATCTATTTCTTCTTTTGCTCCGATTTCGATTGTTTCTTTTAGTCCATTAAAAGTCCTAATCTCATAATTTTTCAATTTCCAGTGATTGGGCGGTCCTGTCCATTCTGCAGTCCGAGCTTTTAATATATAAACTAGACTATTTTCTGAATACCGTTCAATGCGAATATCTCTAGCAGTAGAATCTTGCTTTCTATAATGCTTGATATATGCAGAGGTTTCCGGTCCTATAAAAAGATGAACATCGCTAGTCTTTCCTTTATCATTATGCTTCCAGATATATTGATGTTGAAAGTCATAATGAATCTTGTTTCCAATAGGAATAAAATAATGATTACCTAATAAATGCAATACCATAATAAATCCTCCCGCACACAAATAAGGAACCATGAGTCTTCTAAAACTCACCCCCGCATTGAGTATAGATATGATTTCAGAGTTATAAGCCATTCGGGAGGTAAAGAAAATAACGGCAATCAGAGCATAGAGTGGAACCAATAAACCATTGATCCATAACATCCAATTTAGATAATAGTCTAAAATGATCTCAGTATATGTAACATCTTCTTCTATAAAATCTTCAACATTATTACTAAAATCAATGATCACAGAGATCATCGTAAAGATGAGCATCGTAAAAAAGAAACTAGCTAAGTATTTTTTTATGATATATTTATCAATTTTTTTTATCATATTCGCTATGAATGCGTTCCATTTATCTAACGAAGAAAATAAAGGTTTGATGCTTCAAATACTTATTCATTAACAATAGAAATTGTTCAATGTACTTAAAGCCTTCGCTGCACCTTTTCCACCATATCTTTTTTCCACGAAAAGAAAGATCCATCTATTATATGCTGCCTGGCCTGACCAACCAACCACAGAAAAAAGCTAAGGTTATGGATACTTGCAATTTGTGCCCCCAATAATTCTTTACTATGAATCAGATGTCTCAGGTAAGCTTTTGTATAAAAGCGACTGCTTCGGCTTGGACTATTTTCATCAATCAAGCTAAAATCGTTTTTCCACTTTAGGTTTTTAATATTAATAATTCCTTCTGCTGTATACAACATTCCATGTCTTGCATTTCTCGTGGGCAACACGCAATCAAACATATCAACACCAAGAGAGATACATTCCAACAGATTGGCTGGTGTCCCAACGCCCATTAAATACCTCGGTTTATCTTTGGGTAAGATATTACATACTATTTCCGTAGTCGCATACATTTCCTCAGCAGGTTCTCCAACTGACAGGCCACCAATTGCATTTGCTGGCCGATCAAATGAAGCAATCGTTTCCGCAGACTGTTTCCGCAAATCTTTATAAGTGCTTCCCTGTACAATTGGCAATAAAGTCTGTTTATAACCATATTTCCCTGAAGTTTCATCAAATCTATCACAGCATCTTTTCAACCAACGATGTGTCAATTCCATTGATGTTTTAGCATATTTATATTCACAGGGATATGGTGTACATTCATCAAATGCCATGATAAAATCCGCACCTATGGTACGTTGGATATCCATAATATTTTCAGGTGTGAAAAAATGTTTTGAGCCGTCAATATGAGATCGAAATACGACCCCCTCTTCGGTAATTTTTCTACGCCCACTTAAAGAGTACACCTGATAGCCGCCACTATCTGTTAATATTGGTTGTTTCCACCCATTAAATTTATGCAAGCCTCCTGCTTGCTCTATTGTATCAATTCCTGGTCGGAGATATAGATGGTAAGTGTTTCCTAGTATAATTTGGGCATGTATATCCTCTTGGAGTTCATGTTGATGAACACCTTTCACCGTACCTACTGTTCCCACGGGCATAAAGATAGGCGTCTCAATCATTCCATGATCCGTCTGAATCGTTCCTGCACGAGCGCTGGTCTCGCTGTCAAATTTTTGAATTGTAAATTTCATAGAATCTCAAAGATACAAATCTTAGGCTGTATAACGTTGGCTATCTAATTTTAACAATACCCCTATCATCAAAGAAAAAGAGAGAATGGAAGAGCCTCCATATGATATAAAGGGGAGTGGAATTCCAACTACAGGGACGAGTCCCATGGTCATCCCAATATTGATAAAACAATGAACAAATAGTATACCTGCAATACCATAGGCATAATTTCTAGCAAATTCTGACCGTTGCCGTTCTGCCAGTATAATAATCCTGTAAATCAGTAAGAATATAATCCCTATAATTCCAACAGACCCGACAAAGCCTTGTTCTTCTCCAATCGTACAAAAAATAAAATCTGTGGATTGCTCCGGCACATAATCTAGTAAAGTCATCGTACCACTCAAATAACCTTTCCCATAAAATCCGCCTGAACCAATCGCTAACTTCGATTGAATAACATTATATAAAGGAGCTGTTTTGGAAGGCTGCAACCAAGCATTAATCCTTGCTTGCTGATGTGATTGTAAAATATTATTAAAAGTAATACTCGCAGAAAACACCAATATAGAACCAATAGTAAGAAGTATCACTAAACGGCCAATCAGCGCCCTCTTTTTATCTAACCAAGTATACCCTGCAAATGCAATAAAGATCACTAGGTTTGCAATAAAAACAGGAATGAAAAAGCCTTTTGAAGATGCGAATAAAGTAATAACTAGTAATATGGAAAAGCCAATCAGCCAATACAGTTTACTTTTGATATTAAAAATTAAAATAATTATGCTAAACAAGATTAAGCCAAGAATTATGGAAAGAGGCGGATATACTAATCCAAGAAGTAGTAAACTCAAAGAAACGCCACTTATAATATAAAAATTAGCAGATAATCCTTGTCGGTAGAGTACCACCAAAAATGCTGAAAACACCGTTGCTGATCCGAGATCTCCTTGTATTACAATTAGCCCTGCAGGTACTAGAAAAAGGCTAAATGCCGTAATTTGTGTTTTAAAATTTCTAATATCTGTACTAAATCGACTAAGAAACTCCGATAGTACAATGCAGGTAGCAAATTTAGCAAACTCAGCGGGCTGAAAAGTAAATGAGGCTACCCTATACCAAGAAGTTGCTCCTTTTATTTCAGTTCCTAAAAAGAAAAGTCCAATTAATAGTAATAAGCTAAAAGCGTAAATTGGATAGGAAAAGGTTTGCCAAAATTTCCAGTCAATGATATATGTAACAAAGATGATAAATCCAGAAAGTCCTATAAATATGGCTTGTTTTCCAACGATTCCTTGAAAAAAACTATTATTTTCTGGATGCTGACCATCATAACTAACTGCATATATCATCAACAGTCCAATAAGCATTAATGCAAGTGTAAGAACCAATGTCATCCAGTCAATATTCCGGCCTACAAAAGTATCTCTCCTGCTCATAATACATCTAGTGGTTTATGATACCTAGTTTTAAAATGCGGGCAATAATTCTTGTTTCTTAATATTATCTTTGATTGGGAAAGAGCCAGGGTACTTTGTTTTAATACGTTGAATCATTTTGATCGCTTCCAATTTAGAATGAAAAGCACCAGCTCTCAACCGATAATACGGTTTTGAATGTGTCCAATCAATACTTACTCCTGGAAATATAAGCATGAAATCTTCTCTGGCACGTTCAATAGCTCGACGGTCTGTTTTCGCCATAATTTGAATCCTCCAACCACTAATAGATTCTTTACTATTATTGATTTCGGCATATCGACTCATCATCACATCTATAGGAAAATCCGCATTAATTTCTACTTGAGAATAACTGGACATTGTAAAACAAACACAACAAGTTACTATGGAAACCAAATAGGATATTTTCATAAATTTTGTTTTTGTACTTAGTACAGCGTACTTAGAAGTTGTTCAAAAATGGTTGCTGGTACCAAGAAACTTCTTAATCACTTTGAATAATAGCTACTCCTGAAGAAGTTCCTATTCTATTCGCACCAGCATTGATTAAGTCTTTTGCTTGTTCGGCTGTTCTTATTTCTCCTGATGCTTTAATCTTCACTGTCTTTGGAAGGTTTTTCCTTAAAAGCTCAACAATTTCAATCGTTGCACCACCATTAAGCCCTGTCGAAGTTTTTACAAAATTGACCTTCAAATCTCCACAGATAGTACATAGTTTTAAAATCTCTTCCTCCGATAGTAAAGTAGTTTCAAAAATCACTTTGATAACTTTACCTTTAAGGTGTGTAGCCAAAGTCAAGCTTTCAATATCATTTTTCACATAAGACCAATCCCCTTTTTTGACTGCACAGATATTTATAACGGCATCTATTTCATCTACTCCATCATTAATCGCTCGTTTAATTTCTTCAACCTTTGCTGATATAGTCGAATAACCATATGGAAATCCAATTACAGTTGTTACTTTAATTTTTGATTCTCCTAAAAGGTTGGATGCTTCCTTCACAAAATATGGTGGAATGCAAACGGAAGCAAACTCAAAAAGTAAAGCTTCTTCACATAGTTTCCTAATAGCTTCTAGATCACAATCTGGTTTTAAGATGGTGTGATCGATCTGATTTGCTAGACTCATTCAATTATTTTCAATTCAGTTACTACAAAATGATCTATCTACTTATTGAAGAATAAATCATATTCATTCTAGAGTGATATCTGCAAGATAGAAAAAGAAGCATAAAAATAAAGCATAAACTCAAATCTATTCGAAAATTTATACTTTAAGAACGAGGTATAAATAAGTTTCCTCTTTTAGGTTACAGACACGTATTAAGTTCCTTAGTCCTAACAACTTAAAGTATTTTCAACCGCTCTATTGGCATCTACCTTCCATGACAATGTTTATATTTCTTCCCACTTCCACAAGGACAAGCTTCATTTCTTCCTACCTTCTTCTCTGTTCGCTTGAACGTTTCTGGCTTTTCTCTTCTTTGACCTGCTGAAGCCGCCGCCGCACGTCGAGCAGCATCCTCTCTTCGATTCATCTGTACTTTACTCATATCAGTCTTTTGTTCCCTAGCTTCTTCTAAAGCTCGGTCACGCCCTAAGTCTAACCTACCATTAGCCAAATAAGAAGTTACACTTTCATTGACACTGTAGATTAATTGTTCGAAAAGACCATAAGCTTCCATTTTATAGACTACCAATGGATCTTTTTGTTCAAAAGAAGCTGCCTGAGTAGATTCTTTCAATTCATCCATCGAGCGTAGATGTTCCTTCCATTCATCATCAATAATTGACAAAGCCACCGCCTTTTCAATATCCCGCATAACGGAATTTCCATTAGAGTTTATCGCTTTCTCCAGACTAGCTGAAATAGGAAGTTGTTTTTTCTGACCATCTTTAAAAGGTATTGCAATACGCTTATATTTATGCCCCTCATTTTCGTAAACATTTTTAATGAACGGCATTAATGTTTCAGCGATTTTACTACTTTTCCTTTCATAAAACTCTAAAAACTGTGCTTGGAATTGCTCGACAATATCATTTTCGTTTCCATCATTAAATTCTGCTTGATCTATCTTAGGATCTAATCCAATCAATCTTATTGAATCTTCACGGAAAGAATCAAAGTTCCCTTGATTGCGATGGATACCAACAAGGCTCTCTGTCAATCCCATAAACATCGTATTGATATCAACAGTCAATCTTTCACCTGTCAACGCATTAAAACGTTTTTTATAAATTGCTTCTCTTTGGATATTCATGACATCATCATACTCCAAGAGTCGTTTACGGATACCAAAGTTATTCTCTTCTACTTTCTTCTGCGCTCTTTCTATAGATTTAGAGACCATGGAATGTTGGATAACTTCTCCATCTTGGTGTCCCATTTTATCCATCAATTTTGCAATTCTTTCTGATTGGAACAAACGCATCAGGTTATCTTCCAGCGAGACATAAAACTGAGAAGACCCTGGATCTCCTTGTCGACCAGAACGACCTCTAAGCTGTCTGTCTACTCGACGAGAATCATGTCGTTCTGTACCAATAATTGCTAGTCCGCCAGCTTTTTTCACCTCATCTGACAGTTTTATATCCGTACCACGACCAGCCATATTAGTTGCAATCGTCACTTTTCCAGGACGTCCAGCTTCTGCAACAATATCTGCCTCTCGAGCATGCTGTTTCGCATTCAGAACATTATGGTCTATCCCTCGAAGTTTAAGCATTCGGCTTAATTTTTCGGAGATATCTACAGAAGTGGTACCTACTAAGACCGGACGTCCCGCATTACTCAAGTCTACAATATCATCAATAACAGCGTTGAATTTCTCACGTTCGGTTTTATACACCATATCATCTCGATCATCTCTGACAATCGGTCGATTGGTTGGAATCACAACTACATCCAATTTGTAGATTTCCCAAAACTCTCCAGCCTCCGTTTCTGCAGTACCCGTCATACCAGCAAGTTTGTGGTACATTCTAAAGTAATTCTGCAAAGTCACTGTAGCATAAGTCTGTGTAATATCTCCAATTTTTACATTTTCTTTAGCTTCTAATGCTTGATGCAAGCCATCTGAGTACCGACGTCCTTCCATCATACGTCCTGTCTGCTCATCTACAATTTTCACCTGACCATCCATCACTACATATTCCTCATCTTTCTCAAACATGGTATATGCTTTCAACAATTGGTTGATAGAGTGGAGTCGCTTGGACTTAACAGAATAATCCTGAATAACTTTTTCTTTAGTCTCTTCTTTAACCTCGGGTGTCATCGTTTCATTAGCTTCGATTTGCTGCATTTCAGTAGCGATATCAGGCATAATAAAGAAATTGGGATCATCTCCACCTTTAGCCAAAAATTCAGCGCCTCGTTCTGTCAACTCTACTGTTCTCGTTTTTTCTTCTATTGTAAAAAGTAAAGGTTCGTCCACCAAATGCATTCGTTTGCTTTGCTCCTGCATGTAATGGTTTTCGGTTTTTTGCATCAATACCTTTACTCCTTCCTCACTCAAAAACTTAATCAAGGGTCGATATTTAGGTAAGGCTCGATGTGCTCTTAGTAAAGACATTCCCGCTTCATCTTCTTCTACACCTAAAATTCCATCATTAAACAATTTCTTTGACTTAGCCAGAAATTCTGTAGATAGTTTTTTCTGAGCATTGAGCAAGCGCTCCACTTCAGGTTTTAGAGCAATGTATTCTTGTGTTTCACTTCCTTTAGGAATAGGCCCCGAAATAATCAATGGCGTTCGAGCATCATCAATCAATACAGAATCCACCTCATCAATCATGCAGTAATGGTGCTTTCCTTGAACCATTTCTTCTCTTGATCGCACCATATTATCCCTTAGATAATCAAAACCAAATTCATTATTGGTTCCATAGGTAATATCGCAGTTATAAGCTTTTATACGGCCTTCTGAGTGGGGTTTGTATTTATCAATACAGTCTACAGTTAATAACAAAAACTCAAAGATCGGTCCTACCCATTCACTATCCCGAAGTGCTAAATAATTATTGACGGTAATGATATGGACACCAAGTCCAGACAAACCATTGAGATAAGCAGGTAGTGTTGCTACTAAGGTTTTACCCTCTCCTGTCATCATCTCTGCAATTTTTCCATCATGTAGTACCATCCCACCAATCAACTGCACATCATAATGCAACATATTCCAGGTAACTTCTCCTCCAGCGGCGATCCATTTATTTTGATAAATCGCTTTATCTCCCTCTATACTAATATAACCTTTGCTAGCCGCTAATTCTCGATCATGATCTGTAGCAGTTACCGTAACCGTCTCATTTTCCATAAATCGACGAGCAGTTTCTTTTACGACTGCAAATGCCTCCGGTAAAATCTCTTTTAAAACATCTTCCAGATGTTTATCTCGATCTTCTTTGAGTTTATCTATATCATTATAAAGATCTTCTTTTAGATTGAAGTCTACTTCGTCTTTTGCTTCCTGAGCCAAATTCTTAATATCTTCATCTACACCAGAGAGGTGCTCAGCGATCCGCTCTCTAAACCGAAGCGTTCTATTTCGCAAATCATCATTGCTCAAGGACTTGAGTTGCTCATATTCCTCATTAATTTGTTCTACGATAGGAGCATATTTAGTAACATCTCGATCGTATTTAGTGCCAAAAATTTTCTTAAAGGACTTGGATATAAAATCTAACATTATCGATTTTTATTTTTGAAGTGAGCAAAGATACCAATTGAATTTAATAAGAGTACCTTAAGCCTCCCTACTTTTTTATAAATTCTATTGATATAAGTGTATGTTCAAACATACTCTAAGAGACGGGAATAACTGAACACAATTTATACCATCTTGTTTTTTAACTATAAAATACGCCAAAATGGCATTTTGTTTCGAAATAGGGCTACAGTTATGGCATTCATTGAAAGAAGTTGTTTTAAATTTACAAGAGGAAATATTTTAGTTCCGTGATTTGTCCGACGAAATTGTTCAAAAATGGCTGCTATTTCGAGAAACAGATATTTTGTCTCAAGACGAGGCTTTAAAATCGCTGCATAGCAGGGCTACATGAGATTTTTATAACGAAGTATTGGGGCAAAATATCGTTTCGTAGTTTAGTGAGCTATTTTTGAACAACTTCGACATAAAATGCATTCAATTTATGCGTAAAAGAGATTTAAATCTGGTATTTTATATGTCAAGTAATAATTTTATTTTTTATACGCTTAGTAGTCTCTTGTGTTTAACAATATTATCATGTCAAATTGAAAAAGATGCTAAACGAGATATAAAATCCTTCTATTATCCTGTGGAAGCTTTAAAAACGCCAATGGTCTATGTATATCACCCTGTGAAGAATGATACTTTAGGCGCTCAGTATTGGTATTTTAGTACTTTAGAGACAGATACCGGTACGTATCTTAACTCTTATATTTATAATCAATTTCTTGAACTCGAGCAATTATCGGTTGAAGAACTAGTAAGTAATGGTGTAGTGCAAAAGGATTATTTTCTATATTCTTTTGACTCAATAGGTCACCAACAGCGATTTCCTGCTGAAATAGAATATGGCAACACTTTTCCTTTCGAAGTAAAGGATTCAAGTGGTGTTTTTCTTCAAAAAATGAAATGGACTTTTAGTCAATCGCCGCTCCATACGATAACTTTAATAAGAAACAGACGTTATATTGGCGACAAAAAATATCGTTTTAAAGATACAGAATACGATGCTATAACGTTTAGTCTTCGAGAAGTCATTGATGATTTTCAAGCTGGTCATTTGGAAACAGAAACGAGTGGCATCGAAGTGTATGCAAAAGGTATAGGTCTAGTCTATCATAAAAAAGCAATAAGTGAAAATCTTATTTTAGAATATGAACTAGTGGATCGGTACTCGATAGAAGAAGCAGAAGGAAAATTTAAACCTGAAGTGAATTAGCAAAACATATAATGAGATTTTTATTTTCTATAATTGTCGTTTTATTCTTCAGTCTTGAGGTCAGGGCTCAAATCCTTCCTCCAGATTTTCAATGTGTCCGAAATGACTCTTTAATTTGGGAATTACCAATCAATAGCTGTGGGGCTTTTATTGCTTATGATATTTATATTAGTACAAATGAAAATGGCCCTTATACTTTGCTCACTTCAATAAACAATCCCTCTATTGGAACTTACTTTCATAATAATCCCTCTGGAGAAACTTTCTATTTCTATTTACAAACAAATGCTGATTGTCCCGGCGAACCAATTTTGCAATCAGATACACTAGATAATAATCAACCAATTTTTTCGCCCATTACTAATGTCTCTGTCTCGAATAATCAGGTAGAGATCAATTGGCTTAGCAGTACTTCCGATGAGGTTACTAATTATATTATTTACCGAACTACACCTATTGGTTCTTTACCTCTAGACACCGTTGATGCTAGCCAGAACACTTATATTGATCTGACCGCCAATCCTCAAGGGAAAATAGAATCCTATTTTATTTTGGCTATGGACATTTGTGGCAATACTAGTATTTTTGATCTTCCTCATTTCACCATTTTTTTGCAAAGTGATTATACTCCTTGTGGTCGCAGCATTCATCTCAATTGGAATAAATATCGCAATTGGCTCAATGGTATAGAGAAACAACAAATCTGGATATCCACTAACAATAGTAGTTTTTCACTTTTAACCGAACTATCCAATTCAGATTCAAGCTATGTTTTTACTGAAACCAATGATGGAGATTCTTATTGTTTTTTTATAAAAGCAACAGAACACATTACAGGTCTGGAGTCTATTTCAAATACGCATTGTCTTAACCTAGATATTTTCGAACCTGTGAGGACCTTATTTCTAAAGAACGTAAGTGTCAATAATGACAACCTTGTAGAATTGACCTGGCTATGGAATGATGATGCAGAAGTAAATGAAGTAGAATTTTTAGAAAGAGCAAAGAATGAATCTTTTAATACCTTAAGTAGCTATACGCTGCCAGCGATTATTGATACAGAAACTACACAAGTGGCGAATGGCTCAGACCCTACACCTGATCAACGCTTTTACCAAGTCAAATCGATAGATGATTGTGATAGCCTAAGATATTCTAATGAGGTAGCTTCCATTCACTTACTCGGTCTAGCTCGAAACAATCAGACCAATCAACTCAGTTGGACACCTTTTGATAGAGTAGAAGGGACGATTGAAAATTATGATATTTATAGAATTGTAGATGGAATAAGTAGCTATGTTGAAACGGTCGATGGAACAACAACCTTATTTTCTGATCCAGTAGATATTAGTAATCCCGCAGAAGCAAATATCTGTTATTATGTAATTGCAAACGCTAGTATCGTCCTTCCTGATGGCAGTGAAATGTCTATTGCCTCACAATCTAATACGATATGTGTCAATCAATTATCTGATATATTAGCCCCAAATGCTTTTGTACCAGAGGGCTTTAACAAAGAATTCAAACCTCGAATCGTATTTATAGAAGAAACAATCGATTATAATATGCAAATATTTGATCGATGGGGTAAAAAAGTTTTTGAAAGTGATAATGCTAGCCAAGGTTGGACTGGTAATAATGGTCATTTCTATTATCCTGCTGGAGTGTATGTTTACATTATTCGAATTACACAAATTAGTGGAAGGGTAGTTGAAAAAAGGGGAACACTTGCTTTAATCAGATAAGCTACTTGCCAAAAGTATATTTTCAACCTTTCTTTAATTTACAGGCTGCAACAAATCGCTTTACTCCAAAGTAAATCTGAGCCCTATGTAAAATAGCAGAACCTCCAATTAGCAATACAGAAAATAAAAAGGTAGTAATTCGAACATTTTCAAAAAGGGAAAGGTAAGATGGTAAAAGGTTATAAACAATTATAAGCTCAACCGCAATCACAAAGGCAGTGACCAATAGTAACAATATAGCCAGCCCCCTTGCATTTTTTAAATATGCTGGATGTTTCCTACGTAAGCATTTTTTTAAAAATCGCTGAAATAATTCATTATAGGGCGCAATCTTAATTAACTCTCGCAGAATGTGTTCTGTCTGATCATACTCCATTAAATTAAAACATGACGCTGCTTTTTTAAAAAGCAATTCAGTATAAATGTCCTTCCCGTTATAAAATTTTATATTATTTAGAATAGACTCCTGGATTGCTATATCGACTGCTTTAGCATGAATTTGATAAGCGCCTATTTCAAATAAAGCATCCGTATAGGATATTAATAATTCAAAGTATTCGCTAAAATTAAGGTGAGGAATATCTTTTTCATAGGACTCATAAAATCTAACAATAGACAAATGTTCATTGCCTTGAATTTCTTTAAATTCTTTATAGATTTTTGAATAATATGTAGCAGATAAGTTTGACATTCTTTGTTAAAAATTGTTTAGAGCTTATCTAAGATTTTAGAAAAGCGCTTAGCCTCCGTAGTAACTGTCTTCAAAATTACGAGTAAAATCAATCCTAATCAAGCCAAAAAACATTAATTTTTTAATGCAATTGCTACTTCAGCTAATTATGCTCACCCTAGCTAAGTCGTTTGACTGTGAATAGATAGAAAATCCTATATATCTTGTTATACCTAACGCGAAATGGTTGTGGATTCTCCAAATCACTTCGCCTTTGTATTTAATTCATAAAGTACTGGCTTACTGGGACTGACATCAATTTCAAAACTAGCGATCTGTAAATTCAACAAATAAAAACCATCTTTGATTTTATTTTCCACATAAATTAATTCTGTTATTGTAGCATTTTCACGCACTTTGTCAGGATATTGCCAAAAAGCTTTATGTGCCAATAATTTTCCATCATCCTCTTCTCGATCAACAGAAGGTAAATCAATTAAAAAATGATTAATCCCACAATCAACAAGATACTTTATTGCCTCATGATCGATATATGGAGGGTTGTTTCCTGAATAATGTCTTGTCTTTTTATCCTCATTATTAGGCAAAGTTCTAATGACAATAGCTTCCACTTCATTTTCCTTTATCACCTCCTCCATTTGAGATTTTAATATCACTCTATCACCATTAACGAGTTGACTGGGGTATATGCTGACTACTTTTGTTAAAAAATGAAAATTTAACAAACTTTTATTGATTGAATACTTTTCTTTAGCGATGTGTCCTACGCATTCAGTATGTGTACCATTACCATGCGGATTAAGCCGAACATTCATAAAATTAACCAAGCCCCCTTCTTGAGTAGATCCAATAAAATCTCCAGCTATTACAGGAGATACTTCCATCAAAGGGGCATAAAAACAGTTGACAGAATGCTCTCCTGCTTCAAGAGGAATAGAAATATCTAGCGGCGCCTGGAGATTAGCTTTATACGTTTGCTCCTTAAAATTAAAAGTAATAATCATGGTATAAAATGATAAGTAAGATAGATTCTTAATTTCTAGAATCTTGTCCCCAAGTCAATTTTTCTCGAATTGTTTCTAGAAAGGTCGAGTTTTGAAGTTGAACTAACTTTATAGTGAAATCACATTTACGAATAGCCAATTGGTGTTCCTTAGTAATCGTTTCAAACCTAGAATCTAGTGTACACAGGAAATTTTCTGCTCTTCCCTCTATCTCAAAAGAAATAATTGAGGAGTCTGCAATCACTATAGGTCTAACATTTAGATTGTGTGGCGCAACAGGCGTAATAACAAAATTTCCAGAATTTGGGAAAATGATAGGTCCACCACAACTTAGCGAATATCCCGTCGAACCAGTAGGTGTAGCGATGATAATACCATCTGCCCAATAAGAAGTCAAATAAGCTCCATTGATAAAAGTATGAATGGTAATCATTGATGAAGTATCTCGTTTCAATAATGTACAATCATTCAATGCAAATTTTGTCTCTCCAAAAATTGACAAATTTGATTCCATATACAGCAAGGTCCGCTCATCAAAACTATAGCGCCCTTGCTCCAATAGTTCTATTGATTCTCTAATTTTCGTTTTTTCAATGCTAGCAAGGAAGCCAAGCCTTCCAAGGTTAATCCCTAAAATAGGCACATTACTATCTCTAATCAAAGTCGTTGCATGAAGAATTGTCCCATCTCCCCCTAAAGAAATCAATGCTTCAAACTTTCTCATTTTAAAATCCAAATACCCCTCAAAAAGACCAATTGCACTTTTAAGATTAATCTTGTCTTTTATCATTTCAAAATACTCCTTGTAGACATAAGTATTAACGCCTTTGTCACTCAAGGTGTCAAAAAGTTCCTGAACATAAGGAATATCTTTTTCCTTTAACTGCCTTCCGTATACAACAACTTGCATCAAAATGATAAGTTATAATGTAAATATAATCCTTTTTCCAATAAGTGATTCATACTGTATTCTACTCTGATTACTTTATCGTAATATAGAACAAAATTCAAACCAAGCCCTCCTCCCCATAAAGCCTGATTACCTAAGGGATTTAGTTCGTTAAACTGAGTACTATTGACATAACCAAAATCATTATTCAACACTAAATAGACTTTTATAGGCATTTCTCGAAAAGCGCTAAGTGGCATGTATTTTTTAAAGTTTATTCTTTTATTGAATAACTGAAACCGAAGTGCTGTTTTCAGATAAAAATAATCTAAACCATCTATTACATAAAATTCATAGCCATTCACAACATCATCAAGATACCCCAGCGCCCAATAATTATTATAAGGTTGTTCTTTACGAATTAGCGCTAGCTTAGTCTTAAAAATTGTTTCCGTACTCCAGCGACTCCCTAATGAAAAGTACTGGCCAAAAGTCGAAGTCAAATACAATCCATCTCGGTCATTAAAAATACCTAAGCCTTCTTTTTCTATAATTGCTGAAAAGAAATTCCCTCGCAGGGGATAAGGTTTGATATCCCGATTCTCAAAGGCATATTCTAGCCTTAGATACATCAATTGCTGTGCAGTACTCCCGTTTAAAAAATAATTGGGATTTAATTCGGTGATCACATAATCTGTAATTGTATTTTTTTGAAATTCGATTTTACCATAAAAGATAGACTTAATCTTTGGTCTATAGAAAAAATTAAGCCCCGTCCGAAATCGTTGAAGTGGAAATTCATCTTCTCGTCTTTCAAAAGAAAGTTTATTTCCAAGAGTCTTATAGGCTATCTCTTTATTTCGAGCATAGAAAAACTCTCCAATCACTCCAAATGTTTGGTTTTTATTTAAAGCAGGTAGACTATATACTACTTCAAGTTTCTGAGTGTAACCGAGATGAAACTGTACCTTCAGAGGGTCTTTATTTCCTGTGGTGTTAAGATGTACAAAACGAATCCCATAATTGGCTCTTTTAAGAGATCTATTCTGCTCTTTCCACCAGACATTAAAGTTTCGGTCAGCCAGTTCAAAGACAGGAAATGGATAAACATACCAAGCCTCTTTCATTTGTATTACAATATCAATACGCCCCTTGTTGGCATCCCACTCTTTAATATTAAAATCCATAAACACAAAAAGACCTGTGTTCATGATATAGTTCTTATTGGTTTCGAGTCTTTGTTGAAGGCTTTCCAAATTGAGCGTATCACCTATTGAGAAATCCATCTCTCGAAGGATGATTCGTTCTTTAGTTCGTTTATTCCCTTCTATACTAATGGAATTGACAATGACAAAATCACTTTGTGCAGATAGTTTGATTGAACAAGAAAAAAGTAGAAGGACAAGGGCGAATTTCCGCATATCTGGCGTAAAATAGGGAATAATCGGAAGTAAAGATTAGAGTCTGTAAAAATTATTAGCCGGGCTTTAAAAACGTCTTTCCTCCTTAGCACATAAAATTCAACCAGGCTCTTAGACTTTTAACATTAATTTATCTCAATATATTATTTTTCAAGCCGCTCTTTATCCTAAAATGTCATCAAACATTCAAAAATGTCATCAGAGAATCATATCGATCTTTTAGGGAATCAAAATAATCTGATTCTTGAAAACTTGCTTTGACAATATAGTCAAACCGTTGGAACGTAGCTAAAACACTAGAAATATCTGGTCTATTAATTTTTATTGTTACATCAATCTTGGTGGAGTCCATATTAGTAGTGATAAAACTACTCAATACTGCGGCATTTTCAGATTCGACGACTCGGCTTATCTGAGATAAGCTATAATCTTGTTTGCTCATTTCCAAAACAATGATACTACCGGGTTCCGTAAAAGAACCGATACCTGCAAAAAAGCGTAAAAGATCATCTTGAGAAATTAAACCAAGAAAGTTGTCTTCTGCATCAACGACAGGAATTACCGTAAGATTAAACTCACTCATAATGCTCATCACCTCAAAGATATGATCGCGATCTTTTACATATGGTCTAGACAATGAAAGTCGGAAAGAACCTACTGCTTCTAGAATATCATTATTAAGAATATCATCTTCTGAGATTAGCCCTAATAATTGTTTATTATTTACAATTGGTAAATGTTTAACATAAAAATCACTCATAATACTAAGTGCTTCTTCGCCAGTATCTGAGGTTTTTAAGGGTACGATACTTTGTGATAATAGATTTGATGCGATCATATTTGTGTAATTTCCTCTCTCTAATGTTTGTTAAATGTGCTTAGGCAAGTTCGACTTCTCCACCTATTCATACTTCACACATAATGCCAAAAAACAATATATTTTTATATCTTTTGCCAAATATAAGCTAAGTCCTACTTAACTACTGCTTAAAAAATAAAATTTAATTAGATCCTTAGCTGTTTTTTAATCTTAACATTAATTTTTCCTTATACGTTGCTGCTATTGGTATTTTTATTTCGCCAACTTGTACCTGATTTCCTTCTATAAAACGAATTGCCGACAATGCAATGATATACGAGCGATGAATCTTAAGAAATTCTTTTTCAGGAAGTTGTTCTTCAATAATAGTTAATCGTTCTTTCGTTACCAGCGTTTTATTTTTTGTAAACACTTTGACATAGTCTCCATAAGCTTGCAAATGTAGTATATCTTCGAATTCAACTTTATATAATTTTTTATCTCTCCAACCCCTTAAATAGTTGGACACAATTTTTGTAAATTTAGTGGAATAAAATTACAAATATGTCAAAGCACAGAAAAACCTGGTCAGCGGAAGAAAAGCTACAGGTAATCAACTACGCCAAAACGCATGGCAATGCAAAAGCAGCAAGAGAACATGAGGTTTCGGTCACTGCAATTTATAAATGGACAGCGGCTTATGATGAACATGGCGAGTCTGGATTGAAACGAGCAAATAAGGCTAATGCAGAATCAGAAGAATTACGTCGTCTTCGTCGGGAGAACCAACAACTTAAAGAGCTTGTAGCAGAGAAAGAATTGTTGTTGCGGATAAAGGCGGAGCTACTAAAAAAAAGCAAATAAGTAAGGAAGACAAATTGCTAGTAGTCGAAGATTTCATTAGTCAGGGTTATCCGAAGAAAACGATATTAGAAGCCTGCGGTGTTGCTAGTAGCACTTATTATCACAAGCCAAAAGAGGCTGGATTAAAGAGAGGAAGACCGGCGAGCTGCTTTACAATGAAGGTGGATGGAGAGTTGGTAAGTAATGAAAAAGTGATAAAGGATATCGAATGGATACTGGAGCAAGAGTTTGTAGATTATGGTTATTTAAAGACAACGCATTGGTTGAGACAGAAGAAGAATTACATCATAAACCAAAAGAAAGTCTATCGGTTAATGAGAGAAAATGGCCTTCTAAACAAGTTTAAACCAAGGAAGAAGTCCAAGCGTAACTGGGTCAAGGAACTGCTCCCTCCGACTGAAGAAGCCTTCGACTACATGGAGTTTGACATCAAGTACATCTACGTGGCAGGCAAGAATAGAAACGCTTTATTGCTCACCGTAATTGATGTAAAGACCAGATGGGTATTAGGCCATTATTTAGCTTGGTCGATAAAACACAAAGAGGTGATAAACTTATTTGATCAGATATTTGGGCAGTACCCTTTACCGAAAAGCATTTTTGTTCGCAACGATAATGGTTCGCAATTCATATCGGAACAAGTACAAAAATACTTTGCGAAAAGAGAAGGTGTAACACAAGAATTTTGCAAGCCAGCAACGCCAGAACAAAATGCACATGTAGAGTCTTATCACAGTATTTTAGAACGTACCGTTTGTCAGAAATTTGAGTTCAAAGCATTAACGGAAACAGCAAATACTTTGAATAGATTTATTAATTTTTATAACTTCGAGCGGATACATTCAGGAGTTGGGTATACTTCTCCTTATTTCCATCTGAAATCGCTCGATATTGATATGAAACTTTATTCTTTAACTAATCCACTGGATTGCAGAAAATAAATTTTAGATAAAAATCACCTAAAATTAATCCTGATTTTTACATTTTTTCAACCTGATTTTTTGTCCTGAATTTAATTCTTAATTAAGAGAAAAAGTGTCCGAGAATTAGGGGGTCAGACCATTATCTGCTTTTACGAATAGATAGTTTTGTGTTAAATCACTAGTCCCCATAGACAATTGTGATTCAGCACGATTGACAGCTTTAAGAAATCTTTCAAATGAGAATGGCTTAAGTAAATAATCAAGAACATCTAGTTCAAATCCTTCAATAGCATATTCGGGATACGCAGTAATAAAAATGACCAAAGGCGGTTTCTTCATTGTTTTAAAAAAACTAATTCCAGAAAGCTTCGGCATATTAATATCCAGGAAGATCAAATCTACTGTTTCTTTTTTTAAGACATCCATTGCTTCAAAAGCATTTTTACAGCTTGCGACCAATTTTGTATAAGGGATTTCAGCCAAAAACTTTTCGACTACTCTTATCGAAAGGGGCTCATCATCAACAATTAAACATTTGATAGTCATCGAATAGGTATTTTTAGAAATACACAATAAGTATTTTTTATGCTTTTGATCTCCAGCTTATATTGTCCTTTATATAAAAGCTCCAAGCGCTTTTTGACGTTTTCCATTCCCACGCCACTAAATCGTTTTTCTTTTGCTTGTTCATCAACAATGCCTTTATTATTCTCTATTTCAAAAATTAAGGCTTTTTCTTTTATCTTAAAATTTATATTAATAAATACATTTTCTACATCGCCTTTTATTCCATGTTTGAAAGCATTTTCTACAAAAGGAATAAATATCAAGGGCGCGACTTTCTGATTGCCGAGCCGTCCTTCAAGATTAAATTGAATCGAAGTTTCTTGATCTGTTCTTAACTTTTGTAAATCTAGATAATTATGCAGATACTCCAATTCTTTTTTTAGAGGCACATAACGCTCATTTGTTTCGTATAACATATAACGCATCCCTGAAGATAATTTCAAAAGTAAGTCCGCTACTTTAGGATCATTATCCAATGAAAGCGCATACATACTATTCAGACTATTAAAAAGAAAATGTGGGTTAATTTGCGATTTCAATGCACTCAATTCTGCATCTAGTTTCTCCCTTTCCAGTTGGCTGACCTTCTCCTTTTGATCAATTAATTCAAACCATCCTTTCGCTAATTTTAATAAAGTACTTATTGCTAAAAAAACGCTAATGAAATTAAACAAGTCTCTGACTTCATAATAGGAGATAAAATAATAATTTGGAAAAAGCCAATCACTAAGGTATTTAAAAGTAAGCTCATTGAGCAAAATGCCAAATGCTATTACTGGGATTAATGTTAATAAATACAATACCCATTTCCCTTTTTGAAGCAATTCTGGGATCAAAAGCAATAAATTCAAATAAACGACAATCACAATGCTAATCAGAAAGAGTAAGGTATAAATAATGTTCAGCGTCAAAAACGTATGCCCATATTCTTTAGCAAAAAAACCAGCAAGCATCCAAAAAGCAAAAAACCAAAAAATCAAGTGTTGAAACATTCGATTTTTCAACACTTGATGGACTTTCGGTTGATTTATTGAAAAGATCATATCGCTTTCTTTAATACTATTGGCTCAGGAAAAGCCTCTTTATCGTCAGCATATTTGATAATAAACTGTTGGAGTTCTTTGGGCTGCGCAGTCAAAATATAATCATCATTGAGTTTTTCATGTTTGATTCGGATTCGATTTTTATCTAATAAATCTTCAATAAAACTACCATCAAATAAAGCAATGGATATCTGATCTTTTCCAAAAGATACTTTTGCAAAGGTATGAAGCGGATAGTAATGTAGAATTTCTAGTTCATTAAACTTTGTCTTCCCGAGATCAGGGTACAGCTCTTTTTCTTCTTTAGTTGGAACACTTGGATGAAAATTTAAATAATAATTTTGTCCTAGTGATATCAAATGTGCATCAAAAGTAGCCGGCATCCCCTCACCATCTATATAAATGAGTCTATAACTCTTATCTTTATTCGCTTTGAAATTCCACAAAGTATTCTTTTGGGAAGGAATGCTAAATTTTTGAGTCTTATTTTCCTGCTTCTGAATGCCTAACTCATCAATCCAGTCGCCTAAAAGTTCTTGCTTCATCACTAATTTGTCCTTCGTATACAAAGGATGCAAAGAAGGAATACAGCTTTGAAAAAAGATAATAACCAGACTTAGGAGTAAAACAACATTTCTTGATTTCATGATTTAATATTTTGATTTATTGATCTGGAATCAAAAGTATTCACAATATCAAGTCAGCACAAAAATTGTCGGTGAATCTGGATATTTCGTCGGTGAGATCCTGTAGCATGTAAATTTATTGCACTATTGCTTATATATTAGCTTGACAGGTAAGTTTGTTCATTATACCATCCTTCTTATTCTTTGGACATATTTGTAAAAGCTCTATTTTGCTGCCCATATACTTATGACACTCAAGTGACAAGCACGAATCGAAGCCTAAATCTCCAATATATTGAACTTGTTTGCAAATAGATTAGATGATCTATTTGCAAACAAGTTCATTGCTAATCAATCACAAAGGATATTGCTCCTTTCCGCCCGTCTTTCACTTTCAATTGAAGATAATACGTACCGGCTATTTGCTTATCAAGCTGAATTGATATTTTATTTCCTAAAAGCTGGTAAGACAATGGAATGACCTGCCCCAATACATCGAAAACCTCTAATTGTTCTACATCAATCTGCTCTGACCATTCCAGAAACAGGTGATCTTGAACTGGATTTGGGTATAAATTCAACAAAAAGTCATTATGCTCAAACAAGTTAGTCACAGATTCTATAGTAACAAGCCTATTCACTGTACAGCCATTAGCATCTGTGAGAATAAGCGAATAATCACCTGGCGCCAGATTTCCAATGGAACTTTCTGTAGCACCATTCGACCAAAGGTACTCATAAGGACTTGCCCCTCCTGTGACAAATACTGTAGCAGTACCATCCATATTATTTCCAGTAGCTGGAGTATTTTCAAATATGAGTTCCAATACATCGGGCTGTGTAATCGTAATTTCTATATTTTCGATCTGACCATTATCATCACTAACAGTGATAGAATACGTTCCCGCTCCTAAAGTAGATAAATCAGATCCGAAAGGTGTCCATTCAATTGTATAAGGTTCAAATCCTCCACTTATTTCTAATGAAATAGATGCATTAGTATCTCCAAAGCAAGCTAATGGATTATTAGTAGTAGCAGCACTTACAGATATTGGCGTAAATTCATGTCCAATAGTAATCTCTTGTATTCGGCTACAATCATTGGCATCCGTAACCGTAACGATATAATTACCAGCACTTTGGTTAATTATTGAAGGAGCAGTAGAGCCTGTAGACCATAAGAATTCATAAGGTTCGATGCCACCAGAAACGTTTGCAGTAGCGCTCCCATTACTTTGCATATCTATTTCATTCATCGCTTGTGTTTCGATGACTATAGGCGACGGAGATTCTATAGTTATTGATCCTGTAATCGTCGATCCTACTGCATCTATAACGGTATAAGTATACGTCCCCGCTCCTACATTATTCAAATCAGCAATAGAGGGTGCCCAATCGATTGAAGCATAGGGCAAAACACCACCTTGAATCTGCAAGTCAATTGAAGCATTTTCATCACCAAAACATAATAAATCACTTGCGGTAATAGTAGTTGATAAATCGAATGGCTCTTCTATCGAAATAATTGTTGAATAGACCTCCGTACAGCAATAGTTCTGGGTAGTTAGTGAAATCGTATAATCCCCTATATCATAATAAACCGGATCGGGGTATCTCTCATTTGATGTTTCTCCATTACCGAAGTCCCATAACCAAGAGCGCGCATACTTAGATTCATTTATAAACTCTACTCCATTAGAATTAAAGCTAAATTGAAAATCAGGAGAAGGAGAAAGTAAACTGTCCTGTCCCAAAGAATTAAAACTAAGGAAAATACCACTATCAAATGAGGTATCACCACGATCAGCAATCACCATTTTTATATGATAGGTATTGCCTGCTTCTGCATAAAAAGAAGCAGGTAATGGTACTGTAAAACCATCATAACTGATATGCTCTCCCGAGATGTTATTTATATAGTATTGACTATTGGTCCATTCGTTAACATTATTGATGGCCACTGTGGTATCTGTACCGGGTAATAAAGAAATATTTTCTGCATTATTAGAATATGGCCCATTAATTCCTGGTCCAGAAATAAAAAAACCAAAAGCATCATTAAACACACTACCTACAAATTCTGGATATTCTTCTGAACCAAAAACATAATTAAAATCAAGCGTATCTGATTGGTCAACTGTAAAATCAAACTCAATAAGATAAGCATCTTCAGATAAAGCGCCTCCTAAGGAATCAATATCATTATCTCCTGGTAGGTTGAAACTCCCAGTGATACCTCCAGATGTATTAGGCCCTATACCGTATAAAACATTACCGCTGCTAAAAAAAATTCCTGCATCCAAACCTAGGTCTGTTCCTCCTGCATCAAAAAAAGCTATTGCCAAAGGGCTTCCAGCACTAGTTACATTTGAAACAATGATACCCGGGTTATCGAAAAAATCCATTACCATCTCTTCGACAGTATAAGTCGTATCTAAAAATAATTCAGACTGAGCTTTTAGAGTGGAAAAAAAGGAAAAAAGAATGACTGGAAGTAAGAAGTAAGTTTTCATCTTGTTTTAGTTTTATAACCTTTAAGATAGTAAACTTTATAAAAAAATGTAGTGTTAGAAGGCTAATCAAGTAGGGTAATTATAAGAACAATACTTTAAGACTTGTGTGATAGTGATCGCTTCACTTGTGATCGACCTTCGGTCTTATGGTATGGTGATCAGTCCTACGGACTATGTGGTTTAGTGATCGCTTCGCTTGTGAGTGGTCTTGCTTTCAGTATTCTTATAAAAATTTGATATTTCATCTCCACGATATCCAAGTTTTCAGTGAATCTTGCGATTGCTATGCAGATTAGCCGCGAATGTAAAGAAAATCCTGTATTATATTAATCCTGTCGAAAAAACGATTTGCGGTCAGCCTACATGG
Organism: Saprospiraceae bacterium; assembly: GCA_965277415.1. Classification (GTDB taxonomy): domain Bacteria; phylum Bacteroidota; class Bacteroidia; order Chitinophagales; family Saprospiraceae; genus JAHDHW01. Next base: position 461,901 of record CBDICS010000054.1, on the reverse strand, counting down.
TTAATCAAGCAATTTCTTTTTTTGAGCCTCAAACTCTTCATTTGTCAATAAGCCCCTTTCCCTCAACTCTCCAAGTCGTTTGATTTGATCTAAAAGGATACTATTCTTATTCAGCAAATCTTCTATGGGTTCTTCCTGACTAAGGTCTTCTACTGCTTCATCCGTAACTGGAGTTTGCTCAGGCTTAGGAGGAGGAGGTACATTAAGTCGATACCCATTTCGTTTAAAAATCTCGAATTCATCTTGTATTCTTAAGTATGCAAGCGCATCGTGCTCTTGAAGTTTTTTAAAATCTACAAAACCTAATCCCACAGCTTTATTAAGGTGGAAGAATGCATTTTCCTTTTCTTCACTTAGAGAATAGGAGCAGGCCAAATTAAAATGAACAGCTATATCACTTGGGTTGACAGATAATGCTTTTTTGAAATCTTCAATCGCACCTTCATAGTCAAACTCCTTATATTTACTGATACCAGATAATTTGAATGGATTTTTTTGTCTTTCAACATTTACAGGCCTTGAACGAGGGGGAACAGTTTGAGGGTTTTGTTTTGTTTTTTGACGCCTTTCAACCCTTCTTTGTTGTCTCAAATTTCTTTGCTCAACTCTATATTCTATTCTCCTCTCTCTCGAAAAATCAGTATCGTATCTCCGATGGTCAGGATATACTCTTTGTCTATTATACTTAAAATCAAAATCCTCCCTCCCCATGGAAAGAAAAACAATAGCGTCAATTAAGCTAATAAATGCAGGTATAATCGTCCAAAAGAAAATGAGATAAAGAATACCTAGACCTGTCTGGCCAAGGTAAAAACGGTGTACACCGAAAATACCAAAAAAGAAAGCTAAAATACCTGCTATATGCTTGTCCTTCATTGTCTATGAGACTTACTTACTATCGTAATAATTTTTCTTTTTGTACTAAAAATTCCGCTTCTGTCAAGATACCTCGATCCCTAAGTTCTGAAAGTTTTTTAAGGCGTTCCAAAAGTAAAGGATCTACTGTTTCAGAATCTTGTGGAATATCCATTTTAGCAGAAAGTCGAAATCCATTCTTCTCAAAAACCCCAAAGTCATTTTGTATTCGAATATAGGCAAAAGCATCATGAGTCTTTATCCTTTCAAAATCTTTATAGCCTAGACTTACTGCACGATCAAGGTGTCTATAAGCTAAATCTTTTTGTTCTGTAAGTGAATAGGCACAAGCTATATTGAAATGCGTTGGAATATCGCCTGGATTGATCTCTATTGACTTTTTAAAATCTTCAATCGCACCTTCATAATCAAAATCTTTGTATTTCTCTACACCGCTATTTTTATACGGATTGGGTTTTGGTCTGGGTTTTGGTTGTTTCCGGGGTTTCGGTGGTGGCGGACTTGGTCTTCTTCTTTGCTCAAAATCTCGCTGAGGTCTTTGCTGTCTTCTTTTTTGATATGGATCATAACGATTCCCTCTACCCCGAGGTTGATCATAATCTTTTTGTTTTTTATTACTCTTTTGCCCTATGTTGAATGCAATAAACATCATAATAGCTGGTACAAATAGCCCCGCACCATTAAAAAACATCATAATAGCAGCCGCAATCAAAATTACCGAAACAGGATTTTTCATTTATCTGTCATGTGAATTGTAAAAGATAATGCAATATCCTTAATATTTCAACAATAATCAAAAGTATGCTTCTTTTGTTCTACAGAGTAGGATGGAATATAGACGAATTAAAGGAATGGGAATTAAAATACGAAAGGAGACTGTCCTGAGCAACAGTTCTCCCTTCATGGTTTTGAGATAGTCTGATTTTGAACATAAAAGCTTTATTCATTTTGCTTTTACCATACCACTGTAAAGACCTCCCTCTGATTTCAAAATCGCTTTGGGGCTTGAAATCTAAAATCGGTTTTTGAGAGGGGGTTAAAATTAAAACGGAATTCCAAAATCATCAACATTCGCTTTCTCATGGTTACGTTTGTTGTAAGAAAAATAATTCCTGGGGGCTAGTCCTCTGAGAAAAAAATTAATATTTAAACCCTATTCGATAGCATGCACAGCTAATTAGTATAGCTACTATCATATTACTGAAAACATAAACCTACTTTCTTTCGTATATATTTCTTAGCTTTTAGTTAAAAGTCAAACCTTAGGAGTTAAAAACCGTTAAAGATGAAATAGATTTATATTCAATGAAAGATGGCTTTTGAAGTATCTAAGTAGATTTGGAAATATAATTTATATAAATTTGCGCCCAAGTTATACTATCAAAGGTTCTAGTAATCAGAATCTGAATTGTTTTAAGAATAAAACCATATTTAATGAAAAAAGATTTTTTAAAAAAACTAGGTCTCAAGCAAAAGAATAATGGCACCAGTACAGGTTTGAAATCCAGTGCTACATCCAAAGAATATATCACCTCCTATTCACCAGTTGATGGAGCATATATCGGTAGTGTTAGCGTGACTTCAAAAAAAGAATATGAGCAAGTAATCAAAACTGCCCAAAAAGCTTTTGTAAAATGGCGAACCATCCCAGCTCCTCAAAGAGGAGAAATCGTTCGTCAATATGGAGAGGAACTTCGAAAATATAAAGATGCTTTAGGTCGATTGGTTTCTTATGAAATGGGAAAAAGCCTTCAGGAGGGTTTTGGTGAAGTGCAAGAGATGATCGATATCTGTGATTTTGCAGTAGGTTTATCAAGACAACTTTATGGTTTGACCATGCATTCAGAACGTCCCAATCATAGAATGTATGAACAATGGCATCCATTAGGTGTAGTTGGTATTATCTCTGCGTTCAATTTCCCTGTAGCAGTATGGTCTTGGAATGCCATGATTGCTATGATCTGTGGAGATGTTTGTGTTTGGAAAGGCTCTGAAAAAACACCATTATGCAGTGTGGCTTGTCAAAATATTTTCCAAAAAGTATTAAAAGCCAATAAAGTTCCTGAGGGTGTATCTTGTATTGTAAATGGAGATTATAAGGTAGGAGAATACATGACAACCGACCGGCGAGTACCATTGATCTCTGCTACGGGAAGTACTCGAATGGGTAAAATCGTTGCAGCTACTGTAGGTAGTCGATTAGGAAACAGTCTTTTAGAACTTGGAGGAAACAATGCTATTATTGTCACCGAAAATGCAGACTTAAATCTTGTCGTCACAGGAGCAGTATTTGGTGCAGTTGGTACATGTGGTCAACGATGTACAAGTACACGTCGATTGATTATTCATGAAAGCATTTATGATAAAGTGAAAAAAGCCTTAGCAAAAGCATACAAACAATTGAATATTGGGAATCCACTGGACCCTAAGGTTCATGTTGGGCCCCTCATTGATAAAGATGCTGTGGACAATTATCTTAACTCCATCAAGGAAGTAAAAAAAGCAGGTGGGAAATTCACTGTTGGAGGTGGTGTATTAGAAGGAAAAAAATACGAAAGCGGTTGTTATGTCACCCCATGTATTGCAGAGGTTGAGAATAGTTTTGAAATCGTACAACATGAAACCTTCGCACCAATCTTATATTTGATTAAATATAAAGATTTATCTGAAGCAGTCGCTATGCAAAATGACGTTCCTCAAGGATTGTCTTCAGCAATCATGACCAATAATTTGAGAGATGCTGAATTCTTTCTTTCTGCTGGAGGGTCTGACTGTGGAATCGCAAATGTAAACATCGGAACAAGCGGAGCTGAAATTGGTGGTGCTTTCGGAGGAGAAAAAGAAACTGGAGGAGGTCGAGAGAGTGGCTCTGATGCTTGGAAAGCTTATATGCGTCGTCAAACCAATACCATTAATTATAGTACAACACTGCCTTTAGCTCAGGGTATTAAATTTGAAATTTAGAACCTGTTTAAAAATTATTAGCTGGGCTACAAAAACGTCTTTTTCGCCCACTCTACGGCTTTTTCAATCGCAATAGCTAAGGCTATTCCAATTGAAAAGAGCCTTGATTGGTCATAAAATCCTGTTTTTTCGCCTAAGCGAACAAAATTTAAACAGGCTCTTAGAATTTATGATCGCTTTGCTTGCGATCATTCCTTTGGAACTTGTGATCACTTCGTTTGTGAGTATTTTTGAATTACACACAAGCGAAGCGATCACGCTCCTTTTAGAGCTTTTTAAAATTCCATTAATCGACTAGAAGCGGAAAAATAATTAGACTTATATCTATTGAAAGAAAGACGTTTCAGATTTATGTTATAGCTATCAGCCTTCTGGACTCTATTATGATTTGGTGGTCGTTTCACTTGTGAGAAATCACTTTTGACATACTTCAAAAAATTTAATCTCTTATTTTTACTTTATCCATATTAAGAGTCTTTCGATTGCCATAAGATAAATTATCAGTTAGAGTAAGATAATTCTTAGATGACACATAGGAAATATCTCTATTTTTTTAATAGATCCAATAGAATCTGAGCATCTTTACCTGGCCACTGCTCCTTAGATACGATCTCCTCTAGTATATTCCGCGCACTAATATTCTGATTAGTTTCAATGTAGGCTAAAACAAGAAACCACTGGCTTTCTTTTACAAATCTACTCTTAAGTTGAATTACCTTTTCTAAATGTGGAATAGCCGCAGCAGACTGCTCTCCTTGATAGAGATAACTAAGCCCTAGGAAAAATAAATCTTCTGCTTGCTCACTCTGTTGTTCCAGTATTTGCTGACTTAAAGCAATCACATTGTCGTATCGTTTGAGGTTATATTGATCTGCAATTTGTTGACGTAAGTCATCCATTGAAGACTCTCCTTTGATTATTAATGAATTGGGAAAAAGAGATTCCACTAAATAGGAGTGTGCCAACGACTGTACGCTTTTATTTTTCGGCCAGAAGCTAAGCCCCAGAACTATTGCAAGTAGACAAGCAGCCAATAATAGAATCCCTCGTCGAAAACGTAATGTATTGTCATCTTTTGACAAACTGCGATGTACTTGATGCCTTCTTTCAAGTTCCTTAGTCCAGCGTTTACGATTTTGATCTTCTATGGTCCGACGAATCAATAGACGAGTTATTGCTTCGTCCTCTTTAGGCTCAAGTAATCCCCTCTTAAAATTTTGATATTTATTAGACATTGAAAGTAGATTAATGAAAGTTAGCGAATAATTCCCGAAGTTTTTCTACACATCTTTGTTTTTGTTTACGTATTGCTACAGCCGATCGTTCTAGTTGTTCCGCTATTTCATTGAACGGTATATTATTATAATAATGGAGGTGCAAAACTTGTCGACACCGATCATGAAGACTTACCCAAGCCTGCTGAAAAGCATCTAAAACTTCAGGGCTTGGGCCTTCTATTATATCATAGACGTCAAAATCATCAGGGAGTATATCAGGCGTAGGTTTTTTGAGCCATTTTAAATAACGTTGCCCAGCCATTTGTGTAAAAAGAAAGCGTAGGTTTCCATAGTGTACTTTACCTCTAATTAGACGTTGATGAAAATCCACTAAGGTATCCATCGTCATATCATAAGCATCTTCAGGGCTGGCTTTATATTTAAAAATCAAATACTGTCGACATTGTTTGAAATGATTAATAAAAACCTTTTCAAATTGTTGATTATTCCCAGCCTGCATTTCTTTGACCATATCTAAGAACTGAGTTTCGCTCAAACCAAAATTATTATCCATAAGCCGTTTAGTTTTTCGTAATTCTGCAACAGCAAGTTTACGAATTTCTTGCAATAGTTGGCGACTTGACCAGAGTTTATATCTTTTATTTTCCTTATGTAAAAAATACAAGATATTTAGATAAAGTTCTATTGCAGCAGAGGAAGATAATTCAAATTCTTGTACGAATCCATTTATAAGTTCTGTCCGATAAATATTGTCAAAATGATTGAGCGTCACTTGACGGATCATAGTGTCTTTATTAGGAATGTTTATCATGAGCTATAGCTTGTAATCATTGTATTTGCTTTACAATAAATTAGGGGAAATACTTCAATAGTATAAGATCCTAAAATAAAGGAATGTGACATTTATCGAACAACTTCAATACTTCAGCTTAAAAAAAAGCTTGAAGTCACGTTTAACTTTTTGAGCGATTATATAATTGACAGCTTTTTTTTAACCTTTAAAATTTTTATTATCATGAAAAGAATGTGCTTAATGATTTTTGCTATTCTATTTCTAACAGTAGCATGCAATAAAGAAAAATTATCCCTACCCGAATCAGAATCAGAGTCTATTACACAGAATAATTCATCAAATGAAGAATATTGTAACCTTTATGATGGGTTGACTTTGGACGGAGATATGTTAAGTTTCACCTCTAATGATCATGTTCTAGAAGTATTGGAATGTCTACAATATTATTACGATCAACACCTTGATGAGTTCGAAGATCTTTATGGCGATCTAACAGATGAAGAAATGGAAATTATTGAAGAAGAAATTGGATTTGATGATTATTTACCATTACGAGAATTTGAAAATACAATGGGCTTATCTTCTTTACGAAACAAAATTGAAGAGGAAGAAGAAATCTGGCTTGATGATGAAGAATTAGATGAAACGACCGACCCAGACAACCATATTGTAGTTGATGAAGTGACGCGTACGATTTTCAATGAAACAGGACAATTACTAGTAGCTGGAGAACTTGTAGATGCCAATGAATTATTGAACCTTAATGATGATGGCCATACTGACAGTAGAAGTAACAATTGTAAAACCAACAAATCTAAACACCATTATACCAATTATACAACTAATCGTCTAATGAAAGAGGTGGTATCTATTATCAGTTATCCTTGGGCAACATATATAAAAGCCAAAACTAAATCGTATAAAAAGAAAAATAAACGTTGGAAAAAATATAGGAGAAAATTAAAAGCTCAAGCTTATGGAAAGGTTTGGAACATAGATTGTTCTAACAGCGATCTTGTTTCTTCGTCGCTTGAATGTAAAAAGCGAAAAAGCTTAAAGGCTTCTCTCACACTTAGTCCAGCAAGAACTAAAAAGAATCATGTGAAAGGTTATCACTCTTGTAACGGCTATGTTGTTTATTCTAGTTTATCTTGGTAAAGTAAGTTTTTCTTAGAGTTTTTAAACCGCTAGTATTCCTTCTAGCTTCTTCTTCCTTTTAAAAATAAGGTTTAAATGTCTTGTCATCTGGTGAATTAACCAGGCTGGCTATACTCATGCTTCATTAAAAACATATTTGGCAAATAAGGCGTGACTGAATTGCTATTCATAGAAGTTGTTTTAAAATGGAGGTTGAGATTGATTGTAAGTGTCCTGACGATAACTGTCAGGAACGAAGCTCTATTATTTTTTCGTAGCCTTAGCTACGATGAAAATAATTAGCTGAAGTATTGGAGATCAATAACTTGCAAGAAAATTATCTATCAATTTTAAAACAACTTCATAAAATAAAATAAAATGAAATCTATTTATCAATTCCTCAGCTACTTATTATGTGCAATAATTATTTTAAATACCCTTGCTCTAAAAGCTCAAAACCCCAAATGGGTCTCTCCCCCCAATGTCATTGAATTTACAAGCAGTAGTTACAACTTTGCATCCTTACCAGGTACGCCAAGTATTTTACCTTCAAATGGCATGGTTGATGTCAATGGCAATCTACTTTTTTATGTAAAAGGTAGTACAGTATATGACGCAAATGGTATCTCTATTGGCTCTATCATTAATAATAGTCTGAAAATTCACGAAATAAATATAGTAAGGGTTCCCGGATCTTGTGATTTATATTATATAATCCATGCAGGAAATGGAAAACTTCGCTATACTGTAGTAGAAGCAGATGGTTCTTCTGTAAATTTTGTAAGTGGCAAAAAAAATGTTCCTTTTGGAGATTATAGTGATGGAAAGGGATATAGTTTTGCCATTAGCAAAAGAAATAATAATGAAGTACGAAATCTCTATGCAAGCGAAATCGGTTATATTATTAAGTATAATATAACCCATACAGATATTAGTTTTGAAGATTTTATCATAGCAAGTGGAAACAACATTCAGTATGCAGCTAGAGAGTTAGAGCTTTCGCCAGATGGTACTAAACTTGCTTGGGGGAATTCCGGATCAGGAAATAAAGTTTCCGTAATTGAACTAGATTCAAATGGAGATTATGTAAGTGATCAAACTTTTACCGTTCCAAATATCAATCGAGTTAATGGTGTAGAATTTTCTCCAAATAGCAACAAGTTATTTGTAGCTTCTGGTCATCCGCTTTCAAGTAGTAGTTTAGATGGAATAAATGTAATTGACTTAAATCAAAATACAATTACGCATATTCCTAATTCGATCGCGTACGGTCGTTCTCATATTGAATTGGGGCTCAACAACATGCTTTTCGTGACATCCAATAGTTCTTTAGCAACGATTGACCCAAATACTAACACCTTATCTGATGTCGCTTTATTTGCAGCACCTGCTATTAATGGTACTCGTTTGTTACCAGATCAAGTAGATGGTGACGATTATGCTCAACTAGAACGAGGGATAGATCTCTGGATCGTCGATGGTGTTGGCGACGTCGGTAATGAACCTGTTCAGGCAGGAGTCAATATATGGGAAGGAGAAATTTGGAATTGTGAAGATGATCCAAATTGCTTGAGTATGGAAAAACCAGAATTTAAAGTGGTTGGTGACAATTATTTACGAGTACGGGTGAAAAATCGAGGCTGCCTACCTTCACAGAATGCAGATTTACATTTGTATTGGACTCGAGCGCGCACTGGCGAATACTGGGATTGGCATTGGCTAGACCCTGCACTTTCACCAGGGAATATTATTATAAATCCAGGGTCGTCGGGATCAATCTGCGCTGCAGGAGGAGAGATAACTGTCGTTCCAGGTACTACGAACCCTTCGCCAATAAGTATTCCATCCATACCTCCAGGGGGCGAAGTCGTCTTGACTCAAAATTGGAAACCTTTGAATCCTGACATTTGCTATCCATTAGGTACAAATGGGATTTTCAATAATTTTAGTGAACCAATGATTTGCTTTTTGGCTCGCATAGTAAGCCTTGATGATCCGATCACTAATGAACAATTAATGTCTCCCATAAAACCTAATGTTCAAAACAATAATAATATAGCCACCGTTAATACCCATTTGGTAAATTTGGATCTCTTTAATAAAGTAGTATTTGGAAGTCCAATCATGGCTAATTTTGATAACTATACGCCTCAGTTCTTTAGCCTTCACTTTAACCAATATGTTGATAATGGTTTACAACCTTTCAATGAAATCGGGCAAGTTCGCTTACAAATGAGTGATCATCTATGGGAAGACTGGAATAGTGGCGGACTTACTGGAGAAGGCATTGAAATAATTGGTGAGAATGAAGTACTAGTAAATGATCTGAATGCTGCAAGTCTCAATAATATTGTCTATCAGTCTGAGCGCTATTATAATATTTGGCCCGTATTTGAAGTAAATCCTGCATATCAATTTGAAGAAATGGATCAGTTTTATCACTTCCAAATTAATCATACAACTACTACTGAACCGACAGGTAATAGTGCTGGCACTTATCAAGTCCGTCTAACGACAGATTGTGACCTAGATGTACGCAATCAGGTAATGATCAATGTACCTGGTGAATGCACTACAATCGGTACTTCTATTGATTGTGAAAACTGCATTATTGAATGGAGTCCATCTACAGGATTAACAAACCCAAATTCTTCTTCTACAAATGTTTGTGTAAATGAATCTGCTATATATACATTAACAGTTTTAAATCCCGAAACAGGTTGTAGCGCACAAGAGACTGTCGAAGTTTTTGTAAACAATATGGATGAACCTAATGAGAGGAGGCATAAGCAATTAGTGAATCAAGTAGAGATAAGCCCTAACCCAATCAATACAAAAGCTACCATTCGCCTAGACTTAGTTGAACCTGCGCTTACTTCTATACGGATTTATGACTTAACCGGTCAGCTTGTTGCTCAGCCGCTACAAGAGACAAAGTATCTTTCAGGTGTTCATACTTTAATTTTTGATGCCCTTAGTTTAGCAAAGGGAATCTATATTTGTGAAGTAACTATTGGAGAACAACAACAAACACAACGTCTAATCATTCAATAAATCTTGGGTAAGTATGTAGAAAAAAGATATTATTTCAAACCGTTTATTCATAATTATTAATTATCCCCAATAAAGGATTTAGCTGGTGCTCAACTTTGAGCCCAGCTATCCATTTTTATTTTTTTTATTAAAATTGTCACATTGTCTATTCTTTTTAGATTCTATTATTAAAGGCCGCCCCTCAATCGTAATACTAAAGACTCTATAGTGTTTCATTCTCTTAGATTTGATCAAATACTAAGCATAACTGTAACTGTAATCGTAACTGTCTTTTCGTAGGTAAAACTCGATAGACTTAATAGTTTGTTTATAGATTGCTAATACTAGCTTTCAATCGATTTATTAATTTATTTATTAAAATTATTGTCTATACATTCATCGTAGTCATGCTGTAAGCAATTAACCCTAAATGTATAAGCTATTCGATATTCATAGAATATTCGGTTTTATAATATGTAAAACTGATTGTATACATCTTACGTTTTCTCTGATACAAGTTCAGAGCTTACAACAAATATGAAATAAAAGATGAGCTATGCATTCTAAAATCAAATGCCTACTAGTATGATTCACTATAAAACGCTAGACAATTTCAAAAAGGATAATTAATTATGAAAAAAAATGCTTCCGTTTACTCCAAGTTTCAAAATCTGATAAGTCTTCTCATTTTATGTACTTTATTCTCTACGCTCAAAGCTCAAAGTCCTTATGATCCCTATGAATTCTTAATCTCCTTTGATCCGAGTACTTCTGCTGTTGACATTGCCAATTTAAAACAATTTTACAATGCTACAGAAGATCCTAATATTAGTCCTTCTTCATATTCCAACATTCATTTGTGGAGAGTAATCAGTTTCCCAGCAGGAAATAATTCACTAAACGATATTAATGAAATAATAGGAGATGCTCGTACTCGTGCCGAAGTTAATAGTGTAGGGTTAAATTACTTGACAGAAATTATTTCATTTGAATTGCCTTTCATTCCTCCACAAGAGATTGATCCTGAATATTATTGTCCATCTGCATTTTCTTTGACTTGTGGAACAGGAAGTACCACTATAAAAGTAGGAATTCTAGACACAGGTATTGGACATTAAACAGATAGTAATGGACAAATTCAATTTCACAATCCTCTATTATTCAATCCTTTCTTCGATGTTAACGATTTAGGCTATGATTATGTAGATAATGATCCTGATCCCGAAGATTTAAATGGTCATGGTAGTCATATTTCTGGTATTATTGCTGCCAAAGGATTAGAAAATCCTACAATGAACTTAGAAATATCTAGTTTCCGTACTCATAATGCCGCTGGGCAAGGAGATGTTTATGACATAGTCCGTGCAGTTGATGATGCCATTAAGAATCGAATGGATATACTAAATATGAGTTTCTCATATATGGCTCCGGTCAACACAAACACCATAGAACCATTAGAAGTTGCTATTCGGAATGCTGAAGCAAATGAAATACTAGTATTAGCTGCAGCAGGCAATAGCGCTTATGACAATGATCAAGGAAATTACTCTTATTATCCTGCTTCTTTTACGGGCCCAAATATTATCTCGATAGCTTCGGTTAATTGCTCTAGTGATTTATCGGCCTTCAGTAATATTGGTCAGATATCTGTAGATATAGCAACTTTAGGAGAAGAAGTTGTCTCCCCTGTCCAGAATGGAAATTTTCATGCTAAAAGTGGAACATCGCAAGCTACAGCTTTTGCCACAGCAGTAGCTAGTATGCTTGCTTCTAATTTAAACCAAATGGACTATGCCAAAATAAAATGTGCGATGCTTAGCTCTGTGAGCCCAGTCGGAGCGCTGAACCAATTGGTTCTTACAGGAGGAGTCATTCATGCCGGAGATGCTTATGATTTTCTAATTAATAGCAGTGATTGTACAATTGTTTTCAAGAACGATTCTTCATCTGAAACACTCGATATATTAGAGAATATAGCTGTTTTTCCTAATCCTGGTCAAAAAGAATTTAATATTTCTTTTGAATCAATAGATAACAGTCCAGTTACACTAGAATTCTTTGACATTTCTGGCCGCCGCATAGATCATATTGTAAAGACCTTCCCCACAGGTCCTCAACAATTCATTTGGCATGCAGATAATACTTATAATTCAACAGGGTTAATTTTACTTAAGTTGATACAAAACGACAAAATAGCTTATTCTAAATTTTATAGATTTCCTTAATTTTGTTAAATTCAATGCGTTGGAAAATTTGAATATTTTCCAGCGTATTGAATTATATAACTTTAAGCATGTTTAATTTAAATTTGGTAATACTAAAAAATTCAAAAATTTCATTATTAACCTAATATTGAAGTTGTTTTATCAAGAACCAAATAGACTTATTTAAGACGGTATTACAACTACAGTATAAACGTGCCTGTATTTAAAAACTTACTGGTATGCGTTATCTTTTATTGTGTATTTCTCTTATTTTAAACATTCAAATTATAGCCCAAACAAATACTAGTCAAAATCTCCTGAATATTATCCAAATAACTGATAGTATACGATCAAAAGGAGAATACTCAATAGCTATAAAAAGATTACTTAAAGTACGCAATACTCCAATTTTTACTGATGCGGACTGTCAGAGTCGTAGTACATGGTATCACAAAATGGGTGTTTATAATTATGACCTTTACCAAAGTAAATTAGCGCTACTATATTGGCGAGATAGTGCATTAGTTATTCGTCAGGTCTGCCAAAAGACTACTCCTGCGGATCTTGCTAACACCTACTATGCGGTAGCATTAGCCCATCGAGATTTTCACCAGACAGGTCAAGAACGGGAGGCTATATTACAAGCGATACAAATTCTAGAGCAACTAGAAAACCCAGATCCATTGGATCTTGCTTATAAATATCATCAAGTTGGACGACTCTTTAATCGCACAAACGACATTCGCCGATCTTTGTATTATTTGGAAGCCGCACAAAGGCTTTATGATTCTAATGGTTCTGTTAAATCACAATGGTTAGCAGATTTGTATAATGAATTTGGTCTGGTATATACTTCACAAGCCAAATATGATCTTGCAATTGATTATTTTCAACGAGCTACCAAAATACATGAAAAAGCTGGTGACTTAGCGGCTATTGCTGTTCGGCAACAGAATATAGGTAAAACTTTCTTTCTTGCTGAGCGGTACGATGAAGCAGAGTTTCATATTAAGCGAGCTTTTGAGATCAATAAAAAACGAGGTGCTAAACGAATGCTAATCCTCAATTATCAAAGTTTCGGTAATCTTGCTAAGAAACGCGGATTATTGGATAAAGCTATGGTATATTTTCGCGCAGCTATAGAGATTGCAAAAGAACGAAATTGGCCCATTGAAGAAGCAAGAATGTACGAAAACATAGGAGATGTTCAATTACTTCAAAATCAAATTTTATCGGCCTTAAAAAGTTATCAGCAAGCTTTGAATAATCTTGTACCGGGGTTCACATCGACAAATCTCCAAGAAAACCCAGATATAGATAAAGTGATCCCTTTACAAAGAACAGACTTGCTTAGGATTTTACAATTAAAAGGAGAAGCCTTTTATCTTTGGTATAATCAAACCCGAAATATTGAATATTTACGTACTGCTTATCAGGTATTTAAACGGTTGGATGCTTTTCGAGTGGGAGCACGACAAGAAATTCAAACTTCTGACTCTAAATTCTTACTCCTAGGCAAGAATAAAAACGACTATGAACGTGCGATTGAAGTAGCACTTGCATGGCACAAAACTGAAGGGCAAATAGATGGACTACATCAAGCTTATAACTACGCTGCAAAGAATAAGGCAATCGTATTATTAGAAAATTTACAAGATTTAAAAGCTAAGGTAAAAGGTATTCCTCCTCAAGTACTTGCCAAAGAAAACGAACTCAGAGAAACTTACAACAACCTTGAACGTGATTTAGCCAATGTCGAGGGAGATAGTTTACAACGACTTATTGCTGATTCTCTTTTTAGTTGTCGTAGAGTTTACGAAAAGTTGATCTTAGAAATGGAGCGATCCTACCCTAATTACTACGATCTAAAATATGCTTTACCACAAACCAATAAGTTGAAACATTTACTTGAACAGATTGAAGAAGACCGAGCTATTATTGAATATTTTGTTGGTCAAAAGCAGATTTACATTTTTGTATTAAGTCATAAAAAACTTCGTTATTATATCGTTGAGCGCCCTACTAATTTTACTGCTTATTGTCAAGAATTATATCATGGGACAACTAAGGGAATATCTTCTGATATGATAAGAGACAAGTTAAGTGAATTACTACTAGCAGCCCCTATCCGAGAGATGGATTCCAATATACGACGGCTTACTTTTATCCCAGATGGTCCATTATTACAAATTTCTTTTGATCTATTACCTCACCCTTTTCATCCAGATCATTATCTTATAGAGGATTATGCTACCAGTCTTGCTTATTCTCAACAGTTAATATTTGCCAATCAAAAAGAGGTATCAAGAAATTTAGAAAACTTTGGTGGTTTTGGTTTAGTATATGATGATTTTACATTAGAAGGTATTTCTTCTCTTTATACTAAAAGACATAGCATCACTAATACTCAAAGAAATACTGTTGGAAAATTAATCTACTCAGATGATGAGGTTGAAGAAATTGCCCGTATTCTTGATGGGGAGAGTTGGATCAATTCTTTAGCTAAAAAAAGCACCTTTTTAAAAGAAGGACATCGTTTTCGTACGCTGCATTTTGCGATGCACAGCCTGCTAGACACAGAAGAACCTTTGAATTCCTGTCTTGTTTTTTCTCGTACAACTAATGACCCTAATTTTTTACTATATGCCTCTGAATTATACAACATGCAATTACCAGCTGAGATGGTTGTTTTGAGTGCTTGTAATACGGGAACAGGGCAAATCATAAAAGGGGAAGGAGTTCGCAGCCTAGCTCGTGCTTTTAATTATGCAGGTGTACCTAGTATGGTCGCTTCTCTTTGGAATGCTTCTGATTATTCAACTAAAGATATTCTGGTTCGTTTTTATCAAAATTTGGAGGCAGGACAACCAAAAGACATTGCCCTACAATTAGCAAAGCAGGCCTATCTAAAAGAGACGGCTCCTACTTATCAAGAAGCTCGCTATTGGGCACATTTAAAGGTTATTGGGGATGTTGCACCGATTGATTTTCAAACCAATACACCATCAAAGTGGGGATGGAGAGCCATTCCAATTTTAATTTTATTACTAATTGGATGGTATTACCGTTTTTATAAGAAAACCTGACTAAAGTTATTACCCAAAATCTTCATCAATTAGTAGTTTATAAAATTCTTCATATCCCTTTCCTCCAACATAAATTCGGGTTTCACTTACACACAAGCGAAGTAATCACACTCTTCTTAAACTGCAACACTATGTTCTCGCAATGCTTCATTTAAAGAGACTTTTTTATCTGTACTTTCTTTTCTCTTTCCGATAATCAAAGCACAAGCAACATTATATTCCCCCGCAGGGAATTTTTTAGCATAGGTTCCTGGGATAACGACTGATCTTGGAGGAACTATTCCCCTATAGGTTACGGGTTCATCACCAGTTACATCAATAATATGTGTAGATTTGGTAAGAACAACATTTGCTCCAAGTACGGCTTCTTTTCCAACTCTTACACCTTCTACTACAATACACCGACTGCCGATAAAACAATTATCTTCTATGATCGTCGGAGTAGCCTGTAAAGGTTCTAGTACGCCTCCTATACCTACACCTCCACTGAGATGAACATTACGACCAATCTGCCCACATGAGCCGACAGTCGCCCAGGTATCAACCATTGATCCACTACCTACCCAAGCGCCAATATTGACATAACTTGGCATCATGATTACTCCTTTTTCCAAATAAGCACCATAACGAGCAATCGCATGAGGAACAACTCTAACGCCTTGCGCTGCATAATCTTTTTTAAGTGCCATTTTATCATGAAATTCAAAAGGGCCAACCTCTATAGTCTCCATTTTTCGAATAGGAAAATACATAACTACTGCTTTCTTCACCCAGTCATTGACTTTCCAATCACCATCTTCAGTGGGCTCTGCAACCCGAAGTTTTCCTTTGTCTAAAAATTCTATGACTTCATTAATGGCATTCTGCGTAACTACTTCACTTAATAAAGAACGATCATCCCATGCCTGTTCGATTACTGTTTTGATTTCCTGCATACAGTATTTATGTTTTATGTTTTAAAATACAACCTTAAAAATTGCAAAAATAGTTGTTTATAAGAAGAAACAAAATTAGGCTTGAGTCTATTACCGGGTAGAGTGTAATATTTTTCAGGTGATTGAGCAACTTATCTTTTTCAAAGGATAAAATCTATGACCTTTTGGGTATAATTAGTGTTTAGTTTTATGAAAGGAAATAAGTATCTTCTCATCAGTGTTATCTTAGGCTTTATATTAGGCTGGGCATTAGGTTTTCTTCGTATACCTCTATTAGAAGAGAACTATTCTTTCTGGGTAGGCCTTATCTCCTGTCTTGCCTTGATTTCATTTATAGTAGTAGCATTATTTATTTGGAATAAGAATAAGCTTCTAAATAATTTGATTGGGAAGTCGTCTACATCATCAGGTGTAGGGACAATGAATAAAACTTACATTACTATTTGGGCATTTATATCCTTATTCATTGTACTAGGAGGGACTCTTAGTGGTATTTTGATCTATAAACAAAATCAAGTCTTCAAAACTCATACTCAATTCTTAAATGAAAAAATTGAAGAACAAGCCATTTCAATGAAAGCGATCAAAAATAATAATCTGGTATTGCGGATGAGGATTTTTCTTGATGACATAGACTTAGAACTTAAAAGTAATTCTAAGGATTCACTAAGTGATGAGACAATAACAAAAATAGCTGATTTTACAAAATGTGATTTATTAGGTGCTAACCTGATGAAAGTAAATTTTAGTAATACGAATTTGACCGAAGCTAATTTAGAAAGAGTAAATATTGAATTGGAATGGCTTGAAAAATTAGATAAATGGCAAATCATTGGTGAAAAGGATATAAAATCACTTTATCGAGTAAGACCAGATAAGTCTCGTCCAAATAAATTAGCTAAATTCCGATTGGAAAAAGTACAGCAATAAATTCAAAAGACTCTTTCACTGAAGAAGCGCTTGTTGTTGAACCCTGTTTAATGGTTTCTTCTAGCTTGATTGCTTCGACTTCTTTATAATCTCTGACCAATTCGTTGATTTCTCTAATTTGTTTTGTTTGACTAGCTTCTATGTAAATGCCTTTTCTGTAGACTTGACTTACTACCCTCATGTTATAACTAACGGACTTACTTAGTACATTGTGTAATAAATTATCTACCATTTTGAAGACATCTTTTTTCCTATCTCATCGTTGCGTACTCGCCTTAATCCCTAAGGGGATTAGGCTCCGCCGCGCCTTGATATAGATAAAAATCTGTTGGTTCAAAATGGTAACAAACTTTTTACACAGTGTACTTAGTACGCCGTAAATTAAGTAGTGGCCGATTTATGGCTAATGAATTTTTAGTCTAATCGAGCCCCCCTCGGAACCTGATAACCTTAGCTATCAAGGTGAGGATGCGACGAAGAGTGGACGGAAGAGATCATATAACCAATCCCTAATTATTCTGTTCAACAGGAATCGTCGTAATAGAAGAATAGCCTTCTGGTACCAGAATTGGAAGTCTGACGGTGAACGTAGAACCAACATTGATTGTAGACTCAACCATTATTGAACCATTCATGTCATCGATTATTTTTTTGCATAGTCCGAGCCCAAGCCCTGTTCCCTTATAAATCTGATTGGTATGTAATCGTTTAAAAAACAGAAATATTTTTTCGAAATAAATTTCTTCTATTCCTATACCATTATCTATAAACTGAAGAATTAATTCTTTGCCTTCCACTTTCGATTTTATGAAAATGTTAGGCGTCGATTCTTCATTATACTTTATACCATTTTCAATAAGGTTTTGAAAAAGAACAGTCATTTCGGTTTCATTACAATAAAAATCAGGTAGAGGAAAAATATATAGATCGACATTCTTTTCTTTAATTTGATCCATCAAATTAAACTTTACTTTATCTGCAACAGATTGAAGACTGATCATGTTCTTTCTCCTCGCTTTTCCAGAAGTGATTTTAGAATATTCTAAAATATCAGTTACCAGAAAATTCATTTGCTCTGCACCACTTCTTGCAAAATCTAACTTAGAAGAAATATCTTCGTATTTTTTTCTTGATACATCTCTTTTTATTAAATCTAAAAAGCTAATAATTGTTCTCAAAGGAGATTTTAAATCATGAGAAGCAATATATGTAAATTGTTCAAGCGCTTCAGTCGTTTTTTCTAAATTGGTGTTTTTCTCTTGCAATTCTTTGATTAATATATCTTGTTTTTTTTGTTGTGATTCAATCTTTTTCTGATAATAGGACATGATAGATAACAACCATATTGTACAGACTAAAAAAGCAAAGAAATTATCATAAGGATTGTCTACAGGCGGAAGTATCGGAGGGAAATAAAAAAGATAAACGGACACTAAAATATATGAACAAGATAAAGAGGCATATAGAGGGTATCTCTTTTTGGGTGAATCCTCAAAAAAAATATAAATCAACAATAGTATTATAGTCAATATACTTTCTTCACCGAATGAGCCTCCAATCAATAATATTTCCAAACATACATAAATAGGTAAAACACTAACAATAACGAACTTTGAAGTATGAAATTTATTAAACGAATTTAGAACTAAAAGGGATAGTAAAATGCAACCAAAAACAAAAGTTAATAATGTATAAACAGGTGCTAAACCAGAGTAAATAGCAACTCCTACCATTAGAAAACAAATAAATGCGCCTATAAAGACCATTTGATTCATTAGCATAATGATAGAATTCATCATTGAATCCTCCTCTGTTCCCAGACCTTTTACTTTATTCCACATGTCAAAAAGACGCCTTAAAATAACCATAATCAATGATAAATTGCCTCAAAAGGATCGTTGTTTCTCAAATAGTAATTCAAATCAATAGCTGGTGGAATAATCAATTCTTTAAATAATGACTTACTGATATTCCAAGACAGATATAAAAACTGGAGCATTTCTTGATAAATTACTAGATATGAAAACATCAAAAACTAAACCAGAAGATATTACTTTGTTAAGTAAGCTCTTGAGATTATCTGGAGAAGTAGTTATTTATGACCCATCTGGAAAAATTAATTCGAGCTCTTTTTTTATTGCAAGGGATATTACTACACTTTTGAAAAACGCTAGTGATCGAAAAGTATGCATTAACTTATCTGGAAAAGCATTAGAAGTTTTAACCTTTGATTTCATCTTGGAGTTTAATTCAGTAAAAAGGAAATACAAATCTTTTTTTGTTGAACATTTTTTGTCAATCAATAATCGAGATGGCTCTATACGATGGTTCTTGCCTGAATATTCTAAGCAAGCGAACTTCCTGACATTGTATAATGGTTCGGGACTAAAAGCAACTTTATTTAATATCCTTGCTAAAATGGCTTTTGGTTTAGGCCTCAAACATTGGTTTTGTCAAGGTAGCTTTTGTTTGTATGCCAGAGAGGAAAATTATTTTCAAATAAAAATCGGTGGAAGAGATTTAGCGGTCTTTACAGGAACAATAGGCGAAAATAGAAAAGCTGTTGCTGCAATATGTGAGTATGGAAAAGCAAAGGCTTTTGTGAAAATTCCAATTTCTGAACGAGCAAAAGGACTCATTCAAATAGAAGATGAACATTTAAAGATAGTTAACGAATACGATTTTGAAAAATTAATTATACCTACGTCTAAAATGAAAGAGATTGGTTTGGAGTTGACTAATATTAAACCCCAAATAGCGAATGGAACTACAGATATTACGACGCTGCATATAAAAGCTCTAAAGGATTTATATGCAAATACATTTCAAGTAAAAATGTTTTCTACGCTGGAGCAATTCTCTAAAACAAAAAAAAGGATAGAAGCGCTTAAAGCACTTAAGAATGAAAAAGTAAATAATATTCCAAACCAAAAAGTCGACCGATTGGCTTATAATATAAAAGTGTTATTGAGTAATCTTGATGAAAAAGAGCTAGTCGCTGTAGCATATGCGCATGGAGACTTTACTCCATGGAATATGTTTATTAGTGAAAATCATGTACATCTTTATGATTGGGAATTGGCTATGCCAGAACAATTGTTTCTATATGATGCTTTTCACTTCGTTTTCCAGTCTAGTGTGCTCATCATGCATCAGTCGTTTGAACAGATAAAGATGAAAGTTGAGAAGCTAAAAGAAAATCCCATCGTTTTAGATCTTATTGAACGTTACGGATTGAATTATTGGGATTGTTATTGTTGGTATCTTATTCAAAACTGTACTTACTATCTAGGCTTATATTTAAAGCAAAAATCACTTCATCCCCAAGGTCATTGGTTAATTGATTGTTGGATCGAAGCGACTAATGATGCGATAAAGTCAAGACAGCAAAAAGTAGAAGTCATTTTATAGGCGAAGAGAATATTTTCTTATCTTGGCTTATTAAATGATAAGTCAAATGAATAAAGAGGTAACATCCCATTCTAGTTTCAATACTGTTTTTTTGATTCACCTTCTTCTGGTTATTATTGCTTGGTGTGGCCCTTTTGTCTTTCCTTGGTATTTAATGTTATTAGGTTATAGCATAGTTGTAGGACAGTTTTTGTATTATAAACGATGCCTGTTGAATGAAGTTCATGACCTCGATGATAGTGGAGAACATACCTTCTATTCCCATCTTTTTGAAAAAATAGGTATAAATTTAAATAGGAAAAAGCTTAAACAATTTGTGCGAGGTTATTTATATATAATTTTAGCTGTGTTTACACTTATCTTACAACTGGGCTTTGGTTTTCAGCCACTCTTTTTCTGAATCTTCCTTATTCTTTGATTAATGTATCGGTCTTGCTTAGCACCTGTTTAAATTTTATTCATCGGGCTGCAAAAGCTTACTTTAAGAACCTGATTTTGCCTTTTCGCCTTCGACAATAATTTTTAAACCCATTCTTAATAAAAAATCACTTAAAACGAGTTAACATATTTTTACAATTAGCACATTTACTAAGAAGTTGTTGAAAAATGGCTGCTATTTCGAGAAATAGATATTTTGTCTCAAGACGAGGCTTTAAAATTGTTGCATAATAGGGCTACGTGAGATTTTTATAAGGAAGTATTGGGGCAAAAGATCGTTTCGTAGTTTAGTGAGCTATTTTTGAACAACTTCTAAAACAAAATAGTATTTTTACTTGTGTCATTTTAAGAAAATTAACCTAACTCATATATGCATCGTATTCTTGTTCCTACTGACTTTTCAGATAATACTCAGACAGCATTAAATTACGCAATAGATCTGGCTAACCAGTTTTCTTGCAAACTGACATTGTTCAATACTTATAAGTTAAGTCATCGTGCTGGGATGTTTATAGGTGTCGAAAGATTAATGAGAGAGGAGTCAAGAGAACAAATGGCTGAATTATTAAAAAAGACACGCGGACGGGTTGAGAAAGAGGTAATCTTAGAAGGAAAAGTTGCTAAAGGAGAAGCGATCACAACAATCATTAGAGCTGCTAAAAAGCTTGAAACAGATATAATTGTTATGGGTACACAAGGAGCGAGTGGCTTAAAGGAAGTTTTTATAGGGAGTACAACGAATGGTGTTATGGTCGGATCTAAAACTCCGGTTCTTGTTGTCCCTTCTGAATTTGAATACCGCCCCTTTCGAACGATTGCACTCTCTGTAGATGATAAAATGATTAGTTCTAAAGTTTCCATTGAAGTACTAAGGATGATTATTTATAAGTATAATGCCAACGTTTGTACCGTTCATATTGGCTCTGAAGGAAGTATAACAAATACAATAGAAGAATCCCTAGCTAAAACTTTAGAAGGAATTAAGTTTAATTTTCATAAAATTGAAGCCAATGAACAAAACATTAATCTTGAACTTGAGACTTTTGTGAAAAGCGAAAAAGTAGATATGCTGTGTATGATAAAACGAGATCGAGGTTTTTGGGGTAATTTATTCCATAGCAGTGTTACAACTAAAGAGGTTTTTCATAGTGCTGTTCCTATCTTAGTATTACATGAATAGATAAGTGATTAGAATAGACATAAAATTAACATTCAGTTTGCCTTTGTCTAGAAAAGTGCTTCTTTTTATGAACGTGATCATAAAAAATACACAATACATAGTTTTGTATATTAAAAATAACTATTCATTATTTACTATAAAATTAAAATAACATTAGTTAATTTTGCGGGAATACAGGACTTGTATTCTGTTAACAAATATTAAGACAACGTCATTAAACAAGAACAACATGAGAAAATTTATCAAATTAACTTTGATCTTTGCAGCAATAGCGATCATTTTCCCTTCATGCGTTTCCAAGAAAAAATTTACAGAGCTTTTAAGTTCTAAAGAAGCAGTAGATGCTACTTTAGCTTCAACTCAAAGTAAAGTAAAAACACTCGAAGGTGAAAAAGAAGAACTGATGACTGCTAAAGCAGATTTAGAATCTAAAAATGCATCATTAAGTAATGATTTATCTGCTACAAAATCTAAATTGGATGGAGCTACTAAAGATTTAGAAACTGCAAAAACAACTCTAAGTGTTACAGAAGGTAAACTTTCTGCAGCTGAAAAAGGTATTAAAGGTGTTTTTAGTAGTTATGAAGGAACTGACCTTAAAGTATCTACCAGAGACGATCGTTTATATGTAACGATGAGTGAGCCTGTTTTATTTAGAAGTGGCTCAACTAGAGTTGCAAAAAAATATAGAGATGAAATTAATAGTTTAGCAGAAATATTAAAAGCTAATCCAGCTATTAATATTCAAGTGGAAGGACACTCTGATAATGCTAAATTCAATGAAGGAAAAGGAAACAACTGGAATTTAAGTATGAATCGTGCAATGAGTGCAGTTAATATGTTGATTAGAGCTGGTGTAAGCCCTAACCAATTATCAGCTGTTGGAAGAGGAGAATTTGCTCCTGCTGCATCTGATGACCCTAGTTCTAAAGAAGCAAGAATGCAAAATAGAAGAGTTGAATTCTTGGTAACTCCAGGTTTATCTAGCCTTGAAGGAATTAATCCTTAACAAATAAGTTAGAACAACTTCTTTCAATAAAAAAACCTGATTCGCATTGTGAATCAGGTTTTTTTGTTGAAGAAACCTATAAAGAAGCTTACTTAAAAATTAGACCAATAAACGTAAGCCCAGGTTATGATGAAAAAAAAGAAAAACAAAAAGACATAAAGCATAAAGTATCCCTTTTTTCCAGAATTATGAATTTCACTCATTTGTTTAGTATTTTGATCTATAAATATTTGAACTACAAAGAAAAACAAAAAACAAGTAACATCCAAGTGCGCTATTTCAAAGATCATTACAATCGCAAAATTCACTAAAAACTTTAGACAGATTCTGAGTATACTGTAGATGAAATATCAAATTTTTATAAGAATGCTGAAAGCAAGACTACTCTACTCACAAGCGAAGCGATCACCAAATCATATAGTCCATAGGACTAATCACAAGACCGAAGGTCGATTACAAGCGAAGCAATCCTCAATCTACCAGGCGGTTAGTAAATTAAATATGAAATAAATCT
Organism: Saprospiraceae bacterium; assembly: GCA_965277415.1. Lineage (GTDB taxonomy): Bacteria > Bacteroidota > Bacteroidia > Chitinophagales > Saprospiraceae > JAHDHW01. The sequence continues at coordinate 438,153 of CBDICS010000054.1, read as the reverse complement.
CAATACTATGTCTAATACTTTTCAAAGAATAAAAAATAAAGTAGGTTTTGAAATTCCTAGCCATTGGCATAAGATAAGGACGATTGATATGCATACAGGAGGAGAACCTTTGAGGGTTATTATTGACGGACTACCTGATTTACAAGGAAATAATGTGCTTGAGTACAGGCAGTTTATAAAAAATAATTACGATTATTTGCGAAAGGCATTGATGTTTGAACCTCGTGGACATGCAGATATGTATGGCTGTATTCTTCTTCCACCCAATGATGAAGGAGCCGATTTTGGTATTTTATTTTTGCATAATGAAGGTTATAGTACGATGTGTGGCCATGCGATTATTGCGATTACAAAATTAGCTATAGAGATGCAATGGCTTGACATAAAAGAACCCGAAACGAAAGTGTCTATTGATGCTCCATGTGGGCGAATTACAGCATACGCAAAAATAAATCAAGGAAAAGTAGAATCTGTATATTTTCATTGTGTTCCTTCTTTTGTGCTTGCTCTTGATTTAGAAGTAGAAGTAAAAGAATTAGGAAAGATCAAATACGATTTAGCATATGGTGGCGCTTTTTATGCATATGTAGATGCTGATAAATTAGGCTTGGATCTGATTCCCGAAAATTATAGTAAACTGATTCAACAAGGTATGGCTATCAAGCATGCCATTATGAAAACAAATAAGCAAATTAATCATCCTTTTGAAAAAGATCTTAGTTTCTTATATGGTACCATCTTTATTGGAGGGCCGGTATCAAAAGGAATAGATAGTCGAAATGTTTGCATTTTTGCTGATGGAGAAGTCGATCGTTGTCCCACGGGTTCTGGAGTATCTGGTAGGATGCCAATCCATTTTGCTCGTAAAGAAATTAATATTGGAGAAACAATGACAGTAGAAAGTATTACAGGAAGTGTCTTTACAGGCTCTGTCCTTAGAACTGAAAAATTTGGTCCATACCAAGCGGTTATTCCTCAAGTCGAAGGAGAGGCATATATTACGGGACAGCATGAGTTTGTAATTGATCCAGATGATCCATTTAAACATGGTTTCTTTTTGAGATGATTTTGGACAAACTCTTATATAGTTTTACACATCTGTTCCAACCATACTCGTTCAGCAGCATCAAGTAAAGGAGAAAGGTTTTCAAAAACTTCAGCATGATAATTATTAAGCCATTGTACTTCTTCTTTTGTCAATAATGTAAAGTCAATTAATGATGTATCAATAGGAAATAATGTAAGCGTATCAAATTTTAGAAAATTACCGAATTCTGTTTCTTGATCTTCGATACAAAGAATAAGATTTTCTATTCGAATCCCATATTCTCCTGTTTTATAAAAACCTGGTTCATTAGAGGTAAACATACCTGGTTCAAAAACAGTAGCTGCTTTTGCTGTTGCTCCTGAACCTAGCGCTTGAGGGCCTTCATGTACATTTAGAAAAAAACCAACACCGTGTCCGGTACCATGACCATAATCAAGACCATAATCCCAAAGCGCTTTGCGGGCTAGAAGTTCCATCTGATTCCCTCGAGTACCCGATGGAAATTTTAATGTAGCGATCGCAATGTGCCCTTTTAATACAAGTGTATAATCTCTTTTCTGAATCTCACTTGGTTCACTGAGTGCAATAGTTCTTGTGATATCTGTAGTACCACAGGAGTATTGGCCACCTGAATCTAGTAATAGAAGACCTTCAGACTGGATAGCAGCACAACTTTCAGGAAGCGCTCTGTAATGAACGATTGCCCCGTTTCCTTTATAACCTACAATTGCAGAAAAACTCTCTCCATGATATTCTCCTTGTTCTTTCCGATATTGTGCTAATTGTTCTGCAACTTCTGTTTCAGGGACTGACCGAGACAAGAGGTTTTCATTTAACCATCGAAATAATTTTGTAAGTGCAACACCATCTTTTAGCATTGCTTTTTTTATGTTTTCAATTTCGACAGGATTTTTAATGGCCTTTAATTTTGTAGGTATTGTATTCCCATCTAACCTAAGCTCTTCTTTTACAGCATTGTATAAATGACTATTCGTTTTGGATGGATCTAATAATATGAAATCTTCTGGACCTAAAGACCTTAGATAATTATTTATTGCCTCATAAGGTAAAATAACAATTTGTTCTGCTTTTAAAGTATTCAAAAATGCCTCTGGAATTTTTGTTTGATCAATAAACAATGTAGCATTTTCTTCGCTAATGATAGCAAAACAAATAGCTACAGGATTACATTCAACATCGTTCCCTCTGATATTGAATGTCCAGGCAATATCATCAAGTGTTGTAATAAGATGATGCTTAGTTCCAATAGCCTTCATCTTCTTTCGAATAATGTTTAGTTTTTCAGATCTAGATACACCAGCATAGACAAGGTCTAGTTCGAAGATTTTGTTTTTAGGTAGAGTCGGACGATCATTCCATGTTTCCTGGATCAAACCTGTAGAAAACTGAAGAGAAATGTTGGCCTTTTCTAAGGAGGTTTTATAAGATCTGACTTGTTGAACTGAAAAAAGGGTAGGATCAATACCGACGGTTGATCCCTCATCTAAATTTTCTTTAAGCCAAGAAATAATCTGAGGAGAATGAGCTATACGCTGTTTATGTAGGATTACTTCACTTGATGCTAATTCCTTTTCTGCTTGTAAGAAATATCTAGAATCTGTTGATAACCCAGCATGTGTTTGTGTAAGAAAAAATAAACCTGCCGAACCCGAAAAACCCGAAAACCATTGCCTGGTTTGCCAATGAGGTGCTACATATTCACTTTGATGAGGATCACCACTAGGAATGATAAATGCATCTAAATTATGTTTTTTCATGTTCTGTCTTAGTGCATCTATTCTTTTGTTTATTTGGCTCATTATTGTTTATTCTTTTTAAATAAATACGATTTCAACAGCTTGCAAGTAAAACAAGGCAGGGTATAACTAAATTGCAGGCTTTATATCAATTGAAAATAATTTGTGTATAACCTGCGTCACAATAATGGTAAAAAAAATTGATAAATAAACAATGTTTTGAAACAAAATAATAGATAAAACAGTATCATCAAACCATTGTATATAAATAATTGATATGTAAAAAGCCCTGTGTTTAGTGGATTTGGCATATTTTTTGATAGAAAATCGCTCTAAAACTGGACATATTATATAAAATGATTTATATTGTAATCAGAAGTGAAAGAATATGATTAATAATCTTCACTCCTATAGAACAAACAAGGATACCTTAAATAACCACAAGTTTTTTACATCCTTACTATAGTTTCGGTCTCCTCAACAACAATAACTTAGAACATACTACTGTGTAACGTAGCCAAGTTACTTAAACCGATTTTTTCAAGGAGAAAACATTATACCCGATGTTAAAGCAGAGTTTAAATCAAAGAATGCTTCAAAAGCTGTCGCCTCAACAAATTCAGTTAATGAAATTGTTGCAGATTCCAACAGCAACTTTGGATCAAAGAATCAAAGAAGAATTAGAAGCAAATCCAGCACTAGATGAAGGAGAAGAACCTGATGAAGCCGAAATATTTGGCACCGGTTCCTCCGACGAAAAAAATTCTTCCGACGAGAATTTTGAAGGTGCTGATGCAGATGAAATCCCCTCTAGAGATGAGGAATTTGAACTTGACGATTACCTCAATGAATATATTGAAGATGATCCAAGCAGTTACAAATTGAAAACCAATAATTATTCGGCAGATGATGAAGAAAAAACCATCCCTATTGCTGTCGAAGATACTTTTCATGAGTATTTGGAACAACAATTAGGTATGCTTGAACTTGATGATGAAAGAGAAATGACTATTGCTCAACAAGTAATAGGAAGCATAGATGATGATGGTTATTTAAGGAGAGAACCAATATCTATAATCGATGATTTAGTATTTTCACAAAACATCATTACCTCTGAAGCAGAAATAGAATATTTGCTTAAAAAAATACAAAGATTTGATCCTCCCGGAATAGGTTCCAGAGACTTGAGAGAATGTTTACTTCTCCAATTGGAAAATAAAATGGAGCAGGCTGAAGAGGAAAATGATTCTTATTTATTTAAATTGAAGCTAGGGTATAAAATCATCGATGGCTATTTCAATGAGTTTTCAAAAAAGCATTATCAAAAACTCCAACGTTATCTCAATATCAATGAGGAACAATTGAAAGAGGCAATTGATGAAATTTTAAAACTCAACCCAAAACCTGCAAGTGGTTATGCTAGCAATTCCCGAGCGCTTCATTATATTGTCCCTGATTTTACTATTGTAAATAGAGATGGTGAACCAGAGCTGACACTTAATTCCAGAAACGCTCCAGACTTACGTGTCAATGATCAGTATAAGGACATGCTCAAAACTTATAAAGACAATAAGAGGTCGAGACAGAAGACGGTAAAGAAAGATAAAGAGGCCATTGTTTTTATAAAACAAAAAATAGATTCTGCAAAATGGTTTATTGATGCAATTCGCCAGAGACAGCAGACCATGTATAAAACCATGTATTCTATCATGCAGTATCAATATGACTATTTTCGAACAGGGGATCAGAAAACATTGAAACCAATGATCCTAAAAGATATTGCAGATATTACTGGTCTTGATATCTCAACAATTTCTCGAGTCGCAAATAGTAAATTTGTCCAAACAGAATTCGGAACAAAAAGACTTAAAGATTTTTTCTCAGAGTCTTTACAAACCAATAATGGTGAAGAGGTTTCCACTTTAGAAGTAAAGAAAATCTTAACCGATATTATTGAAGAAGAGAATAAAAGAAAACCTTTTTCTGACGAAAAACTAAAAAATATTCTCCGTGACAAAGGATATAATATTGCACGTAGAACAGTAGCTAAATATCGAGAGCAACTAAATATTCCTGTAGCACGATTACGCAAAGAATTATAATTCAAGCTAAGAGGCAATTATTTATACCTTGCTACACACTGTACTTAGTACAATGCTCCTTAAGAGATCACTGGTCATTCGACATAATGTCGAATGACCAGTTGTTCTTAGGACTTATTGAAAAAAATATCTTTCACTCTCGTATGAATGGAACTTCTAATTGGCGAAAAAATTGAAGACTGTCTCTTTCTATTGGAATAGAATAATCCAAAGATAAAGTATGTGCCCCCCTCTAAAAGTGTCGTTTATTGTCGGTTTAGTTAAAATTATAATCTTTTTCATCATAAAATAAGTTTTAAGGCGTTACTTTTAGAATCTGTCCATCTTTTGTTTTCGATGGCGAAAAAACTCAATTTAGGGTTTTGAAGCTTAAAAGAAGGAAGGAACCGACTGAATTCATTGCAACGGACAGAACCTAAAAATCGAATTGTATTAATAGCTGCTGAATTTTATGAGGTGTTTAACTGCTATATTAATTTCGTGTCTCATCTTGTCTTGTAATTCAATTACAGAGCGAATACCTCATTTTGCGGTGCATGGCATCGATGTTTCTCATTACCAAGCTCATATTAATTGGGATATTATTGCAGACCAAAAAATAGATTTTGCCTTTGTAAAAGCTACAGAAGGCGCAGAGCATATTGATAGCTTGTTTACGAATAATTGGACTGAAATTAAACGTGTAGGAATGAAACGCGGAGCTTATCACTTTTTCCGACCTACGATCTCAGCTAAGAAGCAAGCACAAAACTTCATTAACAATGTTGACTTAGAAGCAGGAGATTTACCTCCAGTTTTAGATGTTGAAGTAGATGATGGCATATCTGAAAAACAACTCAGAGAAGGTGTTGCACTTTGGCTTAAATTGGTAGAAGAACATTATAAGGTTCGACCAATAGTTTATACAAACCTTAAATTTTTTGATCGATATATCAATAATCATTTTGATAATTACCCCTTTTGGATCGCGCGATACAATACGCTAAAGCCTTATCTTGGTAAGGGGAAATATTGGCAATTTTGGCAATACGGAAATAGAGGACAATTAGATGGAATCAATGGCTTTGTTGATTTCAATGTATTCCGAGGAACAATGATGGAGTTAGAATCGTTTTGTATAAATTATGATCCAATCTATAGTAGCAGATAAAAAATGTTAGCTCGAATGACTCATAACTCTTCTAGGTAGAAATAGGTTTTATCTTTATCCCAATATTTTTAATTTATCAAAACTTCCATTTAGAATAGTAGTCGAATTCGTGCCCAACCAATCTTCTAAAATACTTGCATAAATATTCCTAAAATCAATTTCATAAATTAAATCTCCATTGTCTAGTTTACTTAAATCAGGAGCTGAATTATAAAAGCCGGGCCTGCTCAATTGTCCTCCCATAAGGAAGAGATTATTAGCTGTCCCATGATCTGTGCCATTGCTTGCATTCTGTTTTACTCGTCGACCAAACTCTGAAAAAGTCATCACTAAAGTATCATCAAAAAGATTGTTGTGCTTGAGGTCTTTTAAAAAGGCTGATATAGCTTCAGCATACGTTTTTAATAATTTCTCTTGCTTCTTTTGTTGAAAAGCATGTGTATCAAAACCGCTAAGACTCAGATAATAAATCTTAGTATCGGTATCTGCAGTAATCAGCTCTGCTACTTGGCGAAGATCTTTTGCAAAAGAAGAATTTGGATAGCTTATAGAGGAACGATGAACTTTAGACTGCTCATATAAATAGTCAGCAGATGATTGCGTATCTATCATTGTCTTGTATAGATAATCAACAGATTCTTCATGGTTCTGATATTGTTCAGCAGCAATTTTTAAAAAAGGATTATTAGCAGTCCTTTTTAATATACTTGGTTTTGTCATTGCAAAACCTGAATTTTCCACTCCTTTCATCGCGAGACTTAGACTTTCATCCATCTCAATAGCATGATAAGGCTTTTCGCATCCTGTACAATTGCTATCAAGAAATCTTCCAAGCCATCCTGTTTGTAAATACTCATTGCTGCTACTTGCCGTATGCCAGATATCCATTGATCTAAAATGCGAGCGGTTTGGGTTTGGATATCCCACACTATTGATAATAGACATTTCTCCATTATTGAAGACAGAACGAAGCGCTTCCATCCCAGGGTTAAACCCAAGTTTATCCGTCAATTGTAAAACCTTGTCTTTGCCGATCCCCAGGCTAGGGCGGTTTCGATAGTATATATCATCTTGGTAAGGAATAATCGTATTCAAACCATCATTGCCGCCTGATAATTGAATGATGACCAGATTTTTACCAGATCGGCTATTTAGTAAGTCATCGCTAGTAGTATACCCTTTTAAGAAAGCAGGGATCATCAGACTTGTAGATGCTAAAGCCGAAGCTTTTAAAAAAGATCTTCTTTTCATTTTAGATAGATTAATTCATTGACAATTTATGTGTTTAGTATATCGCTAAGGGCTGTCAAAGAATGATTATTGTTTCTAAGCCTATTCCAAGTTCAATCAACACACTTGATATTCTGGTAAAGACATGAGTCGGAGTATTAGAGATTTAATAAAAGCTTCTTTATTATGGTGTTCCAAATAAGGAGATATAGATGTAAGATTGAAATTAATAGGGCTTTGAACTAAATGATTAGAAAGATCTTTAAAGATCTGATCTGCTTCTTTCTCTGCATAGATTTCAATATAAGGATTCAAATTAATACGACCTTGAATCTTCCGATAGGTTTTATTCTTTTCTTTTCCTTTTACATTCTTTTTATTACTTTGGAAAAGATAAGCAACAAGATGGAGCCTTAGCATTAAAGTGGAATTATCAATCCAGTTTTTTCCGCCAGCCCAACCAGCGACATTTGGTGGCTTAAATAATACTTGCCCTAAAGCTCGTTCAATAAACAGTATAGATTCGATCTTGTCAAATTTCACATCCAGGGTACGCATGATTCCAGCTAACAATTCAAGAGGTGATTTGATTTTTACTCCAAGGTTCTCTTTCTGATAAAACCAATCACTAGAAAAAATAGTATACATCAAGTCTCGGATATCATAACCAGAGTTATAAAAACGTTCGGATAAAGTGGACAAGTGTTGGTCATTGACTTTATCATTTACAAAAAAACGATAAACTTTACGACATATAAAATAGGCTGTTTCTTTACGAGACAAAATAATATCTATGATATCTCCCCCATCAAAATTTCCAGTTTTGCCCATAAAAGTTTTAGCCTCGAAATCATGCTGTCTTTTTTTAAACTTGAAATCTAATTGTTGATCACTTGACCATCCTGTAAAAGCCCTGGCTGCTTCTTTAATATCTCGTTCTGTATAATTGCCTTGTCCAATCGTAAAAAGTTCTAGCAATTCTCTAGCGAAATTTTCATTAGCTTGCTTTTTTCTGTTTTGTTGATTATTTAGAAAACGAATCATTGACACATCCTTAGCCATAGCATGTATGAATGCTTTGAAATTGCCTAAAGCATGTGTGCGGATGGTTTGGAGTTGTTGATGAGCAAGTTTTGGCTTTTTAGTAATACAAGCAAAATGTCCATGCCAGAAAAGGCACATTTTTTCTAGAAAAGCACTTTCTTGTGTCGATGCCATCCTTTTTACCCAAGCAGCATTTTGCTGAAAAAGCATTGCTTTTTCTTTCTCTAAGATTTGTTTGCGGTTTTCTTGATTTAAAGCCTTAAAGTTTTTCTCTGAAATATCTGGAGCGATTGCTTTCGTTTTAGACACAGCGATTGCTTTTATAAATATTTGATCTAATGCTTGATTTAGCGTTTGACCTCGCAAAGCAAGCCATTCTTTTGGACTCAAGCCAAAACCACTTCTATAGTAAAGATGTTTAATTTTATCTTCTGTACTTAACATGCTTGATTGGATTTATATATTCGACTTACTTAAATCCAGAAAGTTTAATGATGGTAAGTAGACATAAATTATGGCGATTGTAAGAAAGATATTTTAGGTTTGTGTTATGGTGATCAGTCCTACGGACTGTGTGATTTGGTGATCGCTTCGCTTGTGGGTGGCCTTGCTTTCAGCATTCTTATAAAATTTGATATTCCATCTTCACTATACTCAAGATTTCAGTGAATCTTGCGATTGCCATGAGACGTAAAGAATTGTGGACAATTGCTCTATTTTACTTTTTCGATAGGCTTAAAATAGAAAGTTTAGGGACAACATCCTCTAAGTGCCAAATTTCCATTCAGGAAGCTATAGAACAAAAGCAATCGTTACTTATATTGTGGTATGATTTTTTAGACTTTTAAACCAAATTAAAATCATTATAAAAAACAAATATGAATAGATTTTTTATCTTATTGACAGTTACTGTATTCATGGCTTGTGGAAATTCAGGCCAGCAATCTTCAACTGCAGCTTCAAATATTGACCAAAAGGAACTAAAAAGTGAGTTGGATCAATTAGAAAAAACATTACAAACTAGCCAATCAACAGAACTTGATAAGGCTACCGCGAAAACTTTGATTGAAAAAAGTGTGCAATATATTGATGCTTTCCCGAAGGACGAATGGAGTCCTAAATACTTATTTCGTACAGGAGAAGTCTGTGTAGGAATAAAAGAATATAAAAGAGCAATTGATTATTGGGAAAGGTTAATAAACGATTATAGTACTCATGAAAAAGCACCAATAGCACTATTCTTGCAAGGTTTTACTTGTGATAATCAAATGAAAGATATTGAATCAGCGAAAAAGTACTATAATGCTTTTCTGAAAAAACATCCAAATCACGAATATGCTAAACAAGTAGTTGAGCTAGTGAAGAACATTGATATTTCTCCAGAAGATCTAATTAAGGCATTTCAGAAAAAGAGAGCAGCAGAAGAAGAATGAACGAGGAAACCATCCCGTTTTTTGTTAAACTTCTCTTAATCCTATCCTTATGTCCATCTTAAAACTATATAGAGGAAGCATTAAAGAAGGATTCTCTTTATCTTGCTATGAACATTAATTAACAATTCTTATAAATAGAACTGACTTATGAAGTATTCTTTTTTGATATTGGCTCTTATGTTGAGCTTAGGGCAATCCTTCGCTGGAGGAATCGAGTTCTTTCATGGTACATGGGAAGAAGCATTAGAAGAATCAAAAACCTTAGATAAGCCTATTTTTGTAGATGCCTATACGACTTGGTGTGGGCCGTGTAAGCGAATGGCAAAAACGGTTTTCACGGAAGAATCTGTTGGAGAGTTCTATAATGCCAATTTTATCTGCATGAAAATTGATATGGAAAAACCAGAAGGGAGAAAATTTCAACAAAAATATCCAGTTTCTGCCTATCCTACCTTATACTATATTGATGGAAATGGTGAAACAATCTATCATACAAAAGGAGCAAGACAAGTTGAACAGTTTATTGAAATGGGTCGAACGGTTTTAGGGAAAACAGATAAAAGTGGTGAATTTGCTGAAAAATATGAAAGCGGAGATCGAGACCCTGAGATGATTTATAATTATGTAAAAGCTTTGAATAAAGCGGGAAAGCCAAGCTTGAAGATATCAAATGACTATTTAAAAAGCCAAGATGACCTTACTTCAGCATTTAATTTGAAGTTTATTTATGAAGCGACAGTGGAATCGGATTCAAGGATTTTTGATTTGTTGGTTCAACATAAATCTGCGATTGTGAAAATGATGTCAAAAGAAGCAGTAGAAGATAAGATAAAAGCAGCATGCAAAAAAACTACAAAAAAAGCAATAGAATTTCAAAGTGAAACATTACATGAAGAAGCAAAGGCTAAAATGAAAACCCATTGTTCGAAACATGCAGAAGCTTTTGCTTACGAAGCGGACCTGAATTATTACCGTGCAATGGACGATTCGAAAAACTATGTAAAGGTGTGTAATAATTATGCAAAGAAAGTTGTTAAAAACGATGCGAAGCAATTACACTTTTTGACAAAAGATTTGAAAGGGTCATTTGCAGAAGATAAAAGCGCTATGAAGTTAGCAGAGAAACTAGGTAAGAAAGCCGCAGAAAACGGAGGTATTTATGAATATTATTATACCTATGCTGAAGTGCTGATGCTTAATGGTAAAAAAAGTAATGCTCTAAAGATGGCTAATAAATCGCTTCAGTTAGCGGAAGGCAAAAAAAATGTTGAACGAGCTATTCAATCCTTAATTCAAAAGATAGAGAAGAGTTAAATTTCACCTTGATTCATTCATGTTATACTTTTAAAGATATTGATCAAAGAACTGATTTTTAAAATAATCTCATACATGCAAAAAGGAATTATTCTGATGCTTACTTTATTATTAAGCCAATCATTGCTACTTGCACAAAGTGGTATTAAATTTCAAAAAACGGATTGGCCTGAAGTGCTCCAAAAGGCGAAACAGGAAAACAAACTTATTTTCGTTGATGCTTATACGACTTGGTGCGGGCCATGTAAACAAATGGTCAAAGAAGTTTTCCCCAATAAGAAAGTCGCAGATTATTATAATCAATCTTTTATAAACTATACCATTGACATGGAAAAAGGGCAAGGCCCTCAATTGGCACAAAAGTATAAAGTGGCCCAATATCCCACTTTATTGTTTATTGCTTCTGATGGTTCCTTAATTCATCGTGCAGCAGGCTTTCATAATCCAGAAGATCTTATAAAGCTTGCTAATGCAGCACTTGATCCATCTAAACAATTAGCGACACTCGAACGTCGATTTAAAAATGGAGACCGAGATGCCCAATTCCTAAAAGACTATACAACACTTAGAGCAGCTTCTTTTGATGGTACTCATGTACCGGTTGCTGAAGCCTATATGGAAACTCAAAAAGATTGGAATACAAAGGATAACCGCGCATTTGTTTTTCAATATGTTGGAGGAGCAGATTCTAAATTGTTCGACCACCTGACTAAAAATCGCAATGATTACATCAAGCAGTTTGGAGAGACCGAAGTACGAAATAGAATACGAACTATTGTCTATGATGAAATTGCTAAAAATAGTACTGAAGAAAAAACAGTTCCGATTTCTGAAGTAAAAGCGCTATATAAAAAAGCTTATCCTGAAAAGGCAGATCAATTAGTTTCCGAATATAAGATAGCCCATTATCGAAGCATTGGAGATAGATTAAATTATGCAAAAGCAAGCCTCAAGCATTATAAAAAATACAAATCAAATGATCCAATGGAACTCAATGAGGTGGCCTGGACTTTTTATACAGTAGTTGATAAAAAGAAGTACCTTAAAAAAGTCGTGAAATTTGCAGAAAAATCTGCTAAACTTGAACCTGCATTTTATAATCATGATACTATGGCTGCGCTGTATTATAAACTCGGTAAAAAAGAAAAAGCAATGAAGGCTGCTACTAAGGCGATTGAGTTAGCGAAAGAAGAGGGTTTTAGTCCCGAAGGGTATGCTGCAACAACAAAATTGTTGGAGGATATAAAAAAACTTTAAGGACGGGGTATTAATAAGTGTCCAGATTAGACGACGTTATCGTTGTACTAAACGAGTCAAAAAAATAAGGCATAGTCCTTCTATGGCTTATTTTTTTGAGGAAGTATAGTGCAAAGAGAACAAGTCCATATCGGACTTTATTAATGCTCTGTCTCTTAATACCTGACAATCTCTAAAAACTACATTAGCAGACTTATTTTAGAGAATTGCGCAATTATAATTATAACTGATATCCATTGTAAAACCTTTCCGCAAAAGGAAATTAATCCATCTATATCTTTTATTGAATCACTATCTTTTTTCTTATATTTCACATCTATTCTCAAATACTTTAATAGAGATTTATTTCTTCGTAAGATTATTCCTACAGTAAATAAGAATACGCTAAAAAGGATAAGAATAATGATTTCAAAAAAAATAAAAGGTCCCATCTTTTAGTTATTTGTTTAATGTTCTAATATTAGATTCTTGCTAAGAAAAAAGTCTATTCTTATCCTCAAGATAATATTCTAAAGTCAATAAAGTAAAAATGGACAGAGTTTAGCTGTGACAATGATTGGTTTATCAATGAGTGGCTTGATTTGGGAATAATTGGAATTAATGAAAAAACTAATAAGTATGCAGTTTTAGTAATTACTGATACGGATTAAAATATAGGATATCACCTACTATAAAGAGGTACATAGTAAAGGTTTTCATAGGCTTAGCTGGACTTTAGCTATTTAAAAAGTCCAGCTAAGAATAAATATAAGAACAGTAAAACGGAATTTTTTTATTCGACAAAACTGTTAGAGGACTGATATTTATTTAAAAACCTAAAAATCATTATCAAAAATGAGACCTCGTTTATGTATTATTGGATTAGATCGACCAATTGTAAAAAGGATAAGAGAAAGCTATTTCGGCCCAATTGTTATGCATGATATGGTTCCAAAGTTTTATGTAGAAGAAGGCGTTTTGTATATAGAAAGAAGCAATGGGATTGGTATGTTGAAAGTTGACAAAGTCATCTTTCATGGAATATTTGAGAATGATTTTGACATTATAACAGGCTTAGCTATTTGGGGAGGTGATTGTTATCCGAATGCTTTGGGTATGATGGACTGTAGATTGAAACTACCTTGTTTGGCAAGAGCACTTCGTGTTAGTCGATTTAATAGTAAGAGAGGGATGGTGTCTCCAGAGACTGAAATAGGCGTCGATAAGATGACTGTAGGAAAGTGGGGGAATTGGCATTGTGGTGAGAATAAAATTAGATTCGATCAAAAATGGTATAGTCAAGAAGCATCAGTTATTGAACCATACTTCGAAGGGGATTCAGTTCGGATAGTCTCAATTGGAGAAAGACATCTTCAAATAAACCTTGAGGGAAGTGATTGGTTGAAATCAATTCATGATTCCAAAGCATCGATTATGGAAATTGATGCTGACTTATTAGAAGATACATTATCAATAAAAAAACATTTTGGATTACAGATGATCGCAAATGATTATATTGTTGGAACGAATGGGGAAAAACACTTATTAGAAGTCAATCATATTCCAAACGTTACAAGGTTTAATAAGCTCCAAGATATCTATTTTGAAGAAGTTTTAAAGTGGCTGAATGATGCGGAATAGATAATGAGGTATCCTTTAGTAAAGTGTCATAAGTCAGTGGTCATTAGGCAAGGGCTCAATGACTATTGACGAATGACAAATCCGTCTTTCTTGTTAATAAAAAAGAAATGATGCTAATCGAAAAATATAATATAGCCTGGATTAAAGCATTTGATGAAATAAAGGTTGAATTACAATCTGCATTGAATAACCTTGAATACCACATAGAATATATTGGAAGTACATCAGTACCCGACTTGGATTCAAAACCAATAATTGATATTGATATTATTTATTACACTGAATCCGAATTGGATAAAATTAAAGTTAGATTAGAGCGGATTGGATATTATCATAATGAAAATCAAGGTATTGAAGGTCGTGAAGTATTCAAGAGAAAAGGATGTATTAAAAATGAGGTTTTAGATAGTATAAAACATCATTTATATGTCTGTCCAAATAATAGTGAAGCATTAAAACGGCACATTTTATTTCGGGATGTTTTGAGAAAGAATGAATTTGCAAGAGTAGAATACCAAAGAATAAAATATGACTTAGCGGAAAAAGCAAAACAAAACAAAAAAGTATATGCGGAACTAAAAGAGTTAAACGTTAATGATTTTATAGATGAACTTATTGGACTTAGAAAATAAAGTCACTAGATAAATGGATCAGTTAAACCTTTTTAAAAATCCGATTGAAAAAGAATATGAAAAAATAAACTACTATGACAAGACCAATTGATACTGCAAAAACTGAGATGCTTATTAGAAAACCTATCCAAGAGGTTTTTGAAGCTTTTATTAATCCTGAGATTACAACTAAATTTTGGTTTACACATAGTAAGCTTGGTTGGAACATCAGATTCAATTGAACCTTATAAGTGATAAGTTTCCGAAAGAAATGATGGGTGAATAAAACACTAGGTAGTGACTTCTTATACAATATACAATTGGAATAAGACATCGACTCTCGATGAAAAGAAAAACATCTCAAAGATGAAAGACAAACTAAAAATTAATTATTTGGATAAGAGTAAAAATAAACTCAAATCGGTCCTTTTAGAATCCAAAGGAAATTTAAATATGGGAAAAGATTTTCGAAAAGCCTTAAGACTATTTAAATATCTGGCAGCATTATTTTCTATTGCTTATTGGGTCTATATAGTCATTGATGATTTTATATTTATTGAAAAATATTGGACAGAAAACTGGTTAATGTATCTTAGAATTTGGGCAACATTTTATCTTGTTTATCTAATAATGTTTTCCTGTTGTTTTTGGTTTCTTTCTACAGTTGTTATTTTGATTCGTAAACAAATCTATCCATATTCAAATGAATAAATTGTTATTATTATTAAAAGAATTAATTCCAACACTAATATTAATAATTCTATTTTTTGCTTGTGCCAATAAAAGTAAAAAGGACAATTCGATATCAAATAAAGAGGTAGAGAATAAATCTAGTGTAGTTACTGAAGATGAAATTACCGAAATTGAAAATAAACCATATGATTGCCTCTAAAGGTTATCCTGTGTTAACGACTACAAATTTGATGACACCGGAAGTATATGTCCTAGAATCGTTAATAGATTCGTGGCTTAATTTTCATGAAGGAGAAGTTCTACAATTTTATCATTTCCCTAACCTGTTCGATACCTCACTTTCTAAAGTGATAAAAATAAATACCGCTAGTTTTGTTCTTAACATTACAATAAGTTTTGACGACAACAGACATTTCTTTCAACAAAGAAACCATTTCACTAATATCCCTTAAACTAGACCATAGATAAGTACTAAAAGAGTATGGTTTCGTATATTTACTATTAGGAGAAAATCGAAGTAAGTTTGAAAACGTATGAAAGCAAGAAACGACAATCAAATTAAACGCTTAATAGGTTTATAGTGAATTGAATTCGACCTCTAATAAAATATAAACTAGTAAGACTAGATATAAAATGAGTTTTAGCTTTCAAATAAAATCTAAGCAGTATATAAACTATAAAACGCTTTCAAAAGAGTTAGGTATTGACTGTATTGAGTATACCAATAACTCAATTGACTCTGAGGAAAAAATTACTAAAACTACACTATTTATCGCGAATGAATCGGTAAGAGGAGTATTTGTAGAGTATAAAGATGATGTATATTCAGTTAAAATCAGAATTATTTCGAGTGAAGATGATATAAAACTAGCTATTCAGACAACTCAATGTATTGCTAAAATAACAGAGTCTTTAATTACTCCGGAAGATTCAGCAAAACAATTCAGTATTGAAGAAATAGATGAAGTGTATAATTCAACTTGGATAGATAATATTAAGACTTTTGGAATAAAACAAATTAAAGAAAAATTGGGAAGTAAGACTGGAACATTTGCATTTTGGGTGTGTTATATGAATTACTTTATTGGACGTAAGATTCATAAAAAACTAGATGCTACCAGTGTAGAAAGCTATTATTATAGTTTGTTAGATCTCATACGAAACACTCAGTTTTTTGATAGATCTAAGTATGTGATACCAAAAATCCAAACCTTTCAAGATAAGAAAACGGGTCATGTAAAAGAAGTAGTTACATTCTATTCTCATGGCAATCAATTTCTAACTATTGCAGATACCATTATATTTCTAGACTTAAAGAATAATACATACTCAGAAATACCTTACACAATGATGTCGAAGATTAAAAATGAGAAGATCAAATTAATTGATGAGTTTCAATATATTATTGAAGAATTGAGAGAGGAAGATTACGAGAAAATTTTGAATTCAGTTAGAAAAATTGGGAACTATCTGAATAGAAAGAATATCGCAATCGAAAGTAAGACTTCGAATAAAGCAAAAGAACCCTTAGCCCAGAAAGAAAGTAAAAATGTAAGATGGTGGGAATTCTGGAAAAATTAGAATGGATGCTAATAATTAGTCAATGAAAGGCAATAGCTATTTAATATGATACACTATCCCTAAAGTCACAATAAAAGTACAAATGGAATTAGCGTCGCTATCAGAAAAAATAAATGAGTGTGTGAGAGTTAATCAAATTGAAGAGGCCATTGAATGTCTGGACATTTCTTACCTAGAAGAAATGAGGATTCCTGAAGAGATAATTAAGACTTCGACATTGGTCTCAGCGAGGTATAATAGGTATAAGGTCAATGAAGTAAGAAATACTATTTCATTTGGTGAAAAAGAATTAATAAGAAGTCAAATTAATAATGCCCTATTAGAAATTTCTTATGAAATATTAGCCCTCTCGAAAGAAAGAGAAATTGAGAATTCGATGTCGATAGGTGAAGAAGATTCTCGAAATCAACTATCAGTTGAAATGTATCAAAGGATTAAAAGACTAGTTGGAGGTAATTTAAAATCAATTCAATCAACTGAAAGAGATTTTGTGTATGCATTGAAAAGCCATTCTATCTTTGCTAGAAATTGGTCCAAAGAAATTATGTTTAGAGGTATTGATAAAACAAAAAGAGTAAAAGAAGTATATATTGATTTAGATTATTATTTCACACCTATTAGCCAACAGCATGAAAGAGAGAGCAGAACTACGATTAACTTATTTGATACACTAAATGAAAATTCAAACTATATAATATTAGGTCAACCTGGTGCTGGAAAAACAACAACACTAAAACGAATTTGCGCCAATATAATTGACAATAAAGATTTTTTATCTACTAAAAGTAGATTCCCTATTGTAATCAGACTGAGGGATTTAAACACCAATTCAAATATATATGGAGAAAATCGGAATCCTTTAATTGATAAAATTTTTCAAATATTTGGCTTATCAATCAAAGTAAAAAAACTCAAAGGCGAAAGCGCTAAATGGGCGGATCATCAAGAACTTTTTAGTGTAGGAAGCGAATACTATAGACAGGTCAAGAGGATCGTTATTGAAGCATTAGAAACTTGTAATACATTCATTCTGTTAGATGGTTTTGATGAAGCACATCAAGAGGTAAGGAGAGGTATTATTAAAGATTTAGAATTCCTTACTCTAAATACAGACAAAAGCAGAATTATTATGACATCAAGGATTGGGGAATTTAATATGATGATACCCAATTCATCAATTTTTGAGATTTGTCCTTTAAATTCAAAACAAAAAAATAAATTTATTTATAAATGGCTTGACGATAATGAAAAAGCGAAAGAATTGATTTCAAAGCTAGAAAAAGCATCCTACTATGATTCAATAAATAAGCCATTAATTTTGGCACATGTGTGCTCCCTATTTGCGAAATATGGATCAATTCCTATTAGACCATCTCAGATATATAGAAAGATAGTCAACCTATTGATTGAAGAGTGGGATGAACAAAGAAATATAACTAGAGTGTCCGTTTTCTCTAATTTCGATAACTATAGAAAACTAGATTTCCTTACCAACCTTGCCTTTGACTTAACTGTTCAATACAATAAAGTTTCCTTTTCAAAAGAAATCATTCAAACTATTTTCGACAGGTATAAATCGAAATATCAGTTCTCAGACAATGACTTTAAAATAGTCCTGCAAGAAATAGAATCTCAAACGGGTTTATTCATACAAGTTAGATATAAAGAATATGAATTTATCCATAAGACAATTCATGAATACTTAACGGCTTTATATTTAATTAAACTTCCTCGTTTACCAGAAAAATTTATATCCAAGATTCCAAATGAACTAAGCGTAGCAATTTCTATTTCCTCAGAGCCAAGTGATTATTTTTGTGATTTAGTTTTCAATAAAGAACATATTCTAAATCATGATGCTTCATTCTTTTCTGTATTCTTAATTAGATTGATTGAAGAAAAACCAAATTTTAATTTTGACCTGTCTTTTGGACTTGCTTTTCTCTGGTTATTCACGCTTCTAGAAGAGCGTAAGCAAATCAATAAAAACGAATATGACTTAAGTAAAATCTTAGATAATTTCTTTGATGAATTCAAGATAAAAGATTGTGCTAAAGAACTTCTGCATTATTATTATATTGATGAAGGAGTCTATGATAAGGTTAATTTTTTAAAAGGGAAAAATAGTTTAATTAAACTTACTAGAGTTTTAGTCGTTCCTAAGAACTCTTTATTTATAGATAGATTTCCAGAATATTTGATTTTGAGAAAAGGATTCTTAGATAAAATTGAAATTGCTAATTCACCTAAAAAATAAAAAGTGATTTTTAAATATATTAAAAAAACAGTCCTGATTTGTGCGTTGATTTATTCAATAACCGGTAGTATCAATGCGCAAGCAGCAATAGATATGGAAAACTGTGTATATAAAATTGATTCCACTAACTTCACTTTTGAAACTATAGGTATTATTGGTATAATTACCGAGGATAATGAATTCTGTTGGGCGATGGACCTTTATGCTAAGCCAAGTGATTTTCAAGGGAATACTGTCTCTCCAAAATTTAGTTTTACTCAATTGGAAGAAAGTAAAGATTATGAATATAATAATTCATTCAGATGGGAAAACGTGTCGGCATATAATGAAAGTTTAGAGGACTGGATTGCAAGCTTCTATATTTTTGATGCGCATTATTTTATTGCAAACATTGAAATCAAAATAAAGGATAAGGAACACTTTATTGTAGCGATTGATGGAGAAGTTAACCTGAATTGGGAAACAGCTCCAACAACTAATTTTAAAAAATTCCGAATAGAAAATACGATTCCATTTAATGGAGTTCTCTCAGAAATAGATGATAAAAATAAAGCATTTGAAATTGTAGCAAACTTTATTGATATTAAGGGGCTGCAATGGTTGCCAAAAGAAGAAACTTCCTCTGGAACAAATAACTGGCTAACCTATTAAATTATAAAAAACATTTAAACCATAAAATTAATTTATAAATGAAATCAATGACTTGTAAACAATTAGGAGGAGCTTGTGACAAAGTATTCCAAGCTGAAACTTTTGAAGAGATTGCTGAACTTAGTAAAAAGCATGGAATGGAAATGTTCCAAAAAGGAGATGAAGCACACCTCCAAGCAATGAACGCTATGCAAGAATTAATGAAATCACCAGATTCGATGCAGAAATGGTTTGAAGAAAGAAAACTAACGTTCGATGCATTGCCTAATGATTAATAGGCAGTCGTACCCTAAATTAAAATGAAAGGTTCTAAAAATAGTCAAAGTAAATTAAAATATTCAATGGGGAAATATATTCTTTTTGCATTTGCTATAGTATTGTTCTATTCATGCTCTTCCGAGAATGCTTTAATGCCAGAGGGCAATGAATCTTTTGATTGTGACCAATTATTTTCCTATACAGTTGAAGTAACCTCTTCTGGAGATTTTGAATATTATAGTTCTGCAATTACTATAAATGCTGAAGGGAATGGTATTGTGATCAACTCTGATAATACGGTTACCTACTTGTCTCAATATCCAATCAATCAACAAAGTACAAATGAATTCTTTATAGAATCTAGCAATAAGTTATATGTGAGAATTGTACTAGGGGAAGCTACATCAAATTTATCATTAGAGAACGCTGAAATCAAGGTGAAAATATTTCGAGATGTTCACTTAGTTCGGGAAGAACTATTTACTATTTTACCTGATAATGTAAAGGATATAGTTTTATTTGATCATTTTCCTTGTGGATAGCTTATCATGATAAAGTTTAAATCAAATCTCAACCTTCTTCAAGATTAAAATCGAAAAACTAAAAATAGTCTGATTACTCTTTGCCAACTCCCAAGACTATTAGGTATTTCAATATTTGTTATCTTAGTGATTCAAGTATTCAAAGACTAATTATCAAATATGAAACAATCTCATTCTTTAAGGAAATTATTATTAATTACTACAATATTTGTATTTATTATAGGATGCAATAAGGATCAAGGAGAAAAGGTAAGCAGTAATCCTAATACTCAAGATTTATATCAAGAGAATCATCGTCCTCAACTTCATTTTACTCCAAAAGCAAATTGGATGAATGACCCAAATGGAATGTTCTATTATGAAGGGAAATATCACCTTTTTTATCAATACTTTCCTGATAGCACGGTCTGGGGCCCGATGCATTGGGGACATGCTGTAACAACAGATTTAGTCCATTGGGAACATATGCCTATCGCCCTGTTTCCAGATTCAATAGGATGTATATTTTCCGGAGGAGCTGTTGTTGACAATAATAATACTTCAAATTTAGGCACAGCAACAAACCCTCCTATTATAGCAACATTTACGCATCATAACTTTGAAGGTGAGAAAGCTGGAACAAATGATTTTCAAAAACAAAGTATAGCTTATAGCTTGGATGGAGGTTCTCAATGGATAAAATATAAAGACAATCCTGTCATCCCAAATTCTGATAAAATTAAAGATTTTAGAGATCCCAAAGTGGTTTGGCATGAACAATCACAAAAATGGATTTTGGTATTAGCAGCCTATGATCGAGTAAAATTTTATTCATCAGCTAATTTCCTGGATTGGGAATTTCTTTCAGACTATGGAATAGATGGTGATACTCGCTTATGGGAATGCCCTGATTTGTTTCCAATGAAAGTAGAAGGAACAGATGACTATAAGTGGGTACTAATTGTCAGTATACAAAAAAATGCACCAAATGAAGGTACCGCTACTTCATATTTCATTGGAGAGTTTGATGGAAAAGAATTTAAGTGTGATACTGAAAATCAAAAATGGCTAGATTGGGGAACCGATAATTATGCTTTTGTAACATGGAATAATATACCAAAAAGTGATGGTCGGACGATTGGAATTGGATGGATGTCCAATTGGCAATATGCCCAAATTGTTCCAACAGAAGTCTGGAGAAGCGCAATGACATTACCAAGAGAATTGAAGTTGTTTAAATCAGGATCCAATTATACTTTGAACAGCTTACCTGTAAAGGAACTTCAAACATTAAGAGGCAAATCTACGACTATTGATCAAACTAAGATCACAGGTGAAATGGTTTTGGATGGTTTATTTTCCGCTTCGCAAGCTGAATTAGACTTGACAATTAATTTAAAGGAATCAACAGCTAATTCCTTCGGAATTAAACTTGAAAATGGTATAGAGGAAAACCTTTTGATTAAGTTTAATAAAACTGAGGAGAAAATGTATGTAGATAGAACCAATTCGAAAAAAGATAAATTCTCCGATGATTTCTACAAAAAAATACATTCAGCTCCTGTTGATTTTAAAAAAGAAAAAATGAACATACGTCTAATTATTGATGCCGCATCTATTGAAGTTTTCATCAATAATGGAGCGGTAAGTTTCACGAGTATTTTCTTCCCATCAACTAAATTTGATAAAATCTCCTTATTTGCTGAGGATGGCACATGTAATATTATAAACTCCAAGATATACTCACTGAATAGTATTTGGAATAATAAAAAGGAAAAAACTGAGGGATAGGGAATTAATAAGTGTTCAGTTTAGACGACGTTACTTTTGTACTAAATAAGTCAAAAAAACTGGGAATAGTGGTTCTATGTCCAGTTTTTTTGATGAAATGTAGTGCAAAAAGAACTAGTATAAATCGGACAATTATTGATACGCTGTCCCTAAATAGAATAAAAAGTCCAAAATTGCTACGAAGGCAAGACTTTGAACTCAAATGTTGAAGGAAGCTAGTCGCTAATGAAATCACTAATAATTGGAACTATTCTAAAGAGAAAATGAAAGCTTAATGGAGAGTACAAAATAATACAAGAAATGAAATATTGTGTCATAATTTTTTTTCTACTTTTTACACTAAATTCGATTGCCCAAATTGAAGGGATGTCTAATATAGATATTAAAGAAAATAAGATATTGTCTTCGAGAGCAAAGCTTGATGTCGCTTCAGATAATCCTATATATGAAGGTTTAGTTGTAAGAGAGTTCATATTTGATGAACAAGGGAATAGTATTAGTAAAAAATTCCTTTTTCCGTTCTATGATGTGGTAGCAACAAGTGATGAATATTATTTCTTTTATGAAAAAGGAAACAAAACTAAAGAACTAAAAATTCATAAAACAGTTGGCGTTTCAGATCAAGGAAAAGAATTCATCGCTTTGTTCGGAGAAACGAATGACACCACCACTACAATCTATACTTATAATGTCTTAAACCTACTTGATAGAGAAGTGGTACTTAAGTCTGGTTCGAAGGATAGCCTAATCGTAAGTTACATCTATGAAGATTCAACTCTAATAGAAAGCGTACATTATAATACAAAGACAAAAGGTGAATTAGATAATGAAAATTTTATTAGAACATATAAATATGACGACTTAGGAAGAATGATAAACATTGAAGAGCAACCTTTTCATTTCGATAAGTATTCGACAGAATTCATTGAATATTATGACGCCTCAGAGCTTGTCAAAAGCAGAACCAAACTTAATGGGTTTAGATGGTTAAGAGAAATTAGCAATGGGAAAATGAGTTTAAATGTTTCACAAGATTCATTATTCGGATATAAAAAAGTATTTGAGTATGATAAAAACAATAACAAAATCAAGGAAGTTGAATATAGAGATCTCAATGATTTCACTAAGGGTGCAGTTGCAACTTGTGCCCCATTAATTCACCAAATTATTCATAAGAATATTCCATCTTTTAGATAAAAGAGCACCTCGCAAAAAATACATTTTCTCTACTGTTTTTTCATTCCAAAAAGTGGAGGCATTTTTAAATCGCAAATTAATCACTCTCCTAATTGCGGATTCAATTATTCCGCTACCGCACATTAATTTATCTCCTTGATAATCAGTATATTGTGTTTTCTCGTTATGCTTGTCTAAATAATTTAACCACCGCTTAATTATTTTACTTGGACGCTTATATATTTCTCTACATCTTGCTACTATTTCTGTGGATTTGCCTTGCCATAGTTTTGCTTTAAATTCTTTTAATAGCATTTTTCTTTTTTCTTTACCAATAACTTTAGGCATCTTTTCTATCAGGTCATGAACATAAGAAGAGGCGTGGTAATAATCTAATGTCTCAATTATTTTATTTTCTGCTACTCCTAATTCTAATAACGTTTCTTTAGTATGGTTCCAAATCCAGGGCGCTCCATCTCCCAATATTTGTATTGATTTTACTTTACTTACTTTTAATTTCTTTAAATATCTGGACAATAACTTAAAAACATCTTGTTCTCCAAATCGGCATCCATAAATTGGCAATGCATTTTCATCTGGTTGTCCTGATTCATTCAGTACATCTATTACAAACAATTTTGGTTCTCTCCAATTTGTATCAAATTTATGATTCCCTGCCTGATTTATTTGTCCGGTGTAAGTTCGTGTTCTTGTTCGGCCTCCATCTATTGATAATACAACTCGTTTGCCTTCCAATGATTCGTTGGGCCGAACTAGCAATTCTTCTTCCTGCTGTGTGAAGCAATGATCTGCTAATTGGTTATTGATATCTCGAACTGAACTAAGACAAATTCCTGTATTAAATTTGCTAAGTACCTGATGTCCAACATCGTAAGAAGGACCTAGAGCTGAACAAAAACCAACTCTATCATATAATCCAGGACTCCCATTTCCTATTATCTTCCAATGTCGTGATATAGAATGTCGTGAGCCAATCCAGTCCGCTGGAATCTGTTTTGCATAATAGCTATTCACTTTTATTTCATGACCCGTTGATAAGCGTATTCTAAATTTACGCTGCTCTAATTTAACACAGCCAGATTCTTTTAATTCCCGCTTTTGAATCAATAATGAGTCATTCGCTGCTTCCGGAAGTAGCTGCTCTCCTATATAATTAAACACGCTTACAAGCGTTTTTTGTATTTCTTTTTCGTAATCATATAACTGACCCCTTTTTAATATGTCATGCCATTTCACAAGCTCTTTTATCAGCTTTTTCTCAATAAACTTCTCTATCTTTGGTAATGTAGTGTGGGCGTTCATTTTTTTTGATTTAAGCACCATAAAGATGCTCATTCCACACTACATTTTTATTTTATTCTTTGGCCACATATCGCAACTACGCCCTTTCACTAAAGATTTTTATGGGAGAATTTATACGTATAAAAATAACTTATTAATTGAAGAAAGCACCTTTAATAATTCGTCAAGTATTATAAACCTTACCGATAAAATCGAATTCATTTACAATGAAGAAGATATATTAGTAGAAGTAAGATACATCTATGATGGGAAGTGGAAGAAATCTCATAAATATGAATACACAAGGAATAAATAGTCTTAGACAAAAATAATTTATAGTCAAACTTCAATTCACATAGAAACGATTAAATTGGTTTAATTCAAATACTTGGGAAATAATAGACGCTATTGATTTGAACAGATATAATGTAAAGGTGAAAACAAGTGATCAAAATTTCATAAAAATACCAGAAGGGATGCCCCCACAAAGCCCATTATGGGCTGATCACAAGTTCCGAAGGAACAAGCACAAGCGAAGCGATCACGATCCCCCTCCTCTAAAAGATACTCAATTCTAACCTGAAACACATCCCTCCTAGTCATCAAAATCAAACTTAATATCCTTAATATTCAATTGCAATGTAGTTTTACCCTTCCAATGGTTTTCTTGAATCGTATAGCAGATATGGAATGGCTGAGATTTTATTTTTGAGAAATGAATTCCTTGATTGAAGGCAATTGCTTTTATTGGATAAGATCCATTTTGGCTGATTTGTAAACGTAGGTGTTTTTCTTTAAGCAGCTGAGCGTATCCGGTATCGACAACCTGTCTACTAATAAAAACCGGATTCCGATTTTGAGGACCAAAGGGTGCAAAAGACTGAAGTCCTTTCCAAAAGTCAAAATCTAATTCATTAAGCGAAATTTCAGCAAAGTACTTTATCTCTGGTATTTTAGGAGCGCTGGTTTTCTGATCACGGACGGCTGCTTCAAATGCTTTTTTAAAAAGGGGAACATGCTCAATTTTCATAGTCATTCCTGCTGCATGTTGATGACCTCCAAAATTATCTAGTAAATGCGCACAAGATTTAATCGTTTTGTAAATATCAAAGCCTTGGATGGATCTTGCTGAACCTACAGCTTTACCATTAGATTCTGTGAGGATAATGCATGGACGATGATAATGATCCACAATTCTTGACGCCGCAATGCCAATGACTCCTTTATGCCATTTTGGATGATAGAGGACAATGCTTTTTTGCTGCTCCCAACCTTCAGAAGATTCATGAAGCGTTTTAGCTTTGGCGACAATGTCTTGATCGTATGTTTTTCTAATCCGGTTTCTTTCTTTGAGTAATCGAGCATACTCATTACTTACAGCTAGTTCATTAGAAAGTAAGAGATGAACCGCTTGTTTAGCATCTGCAATCCTACCTGCTGCATTGATCATAGGGCTAATTCCAAATACGATATCTTCAATCTTTAAATTTTCTTTTCGGCTACTTTGTTTTATTAATGCTGCAAAACCTACCCGAGGATTCATGTTCAATTGTTGTAATCCAAAATAAGCTAAGGTCCTATTTTCACCAGTCATCGGAACAATGTCTGAAGCAATACTAACTGCAACTAAATCCAGAAAAGGTTTTAATTCATCGAGCACCCAACCATTCGCTTGACCATAAGCTTGAGCTAATTTAAAAGCAATGCCACAACCACTAAGCTCTTTATATGGATAGGTACATTTTGGTTTTTTAGGATCAAGAATCGCAATGGCATCAGGGAGGTGATCTTCTGGAAGGTGATGATCGCAAATAATGAAATCGATACCTCTTCTTTTTGCCTCAGCAATTTGCTCTACTGCTTTGATCCCACAATCAACAGAGATAATCAGGGCGATATTATTTTGACTGGCATAGTCAATGCCTTGTTTCGATACGCCGTATCCTTCTTTATAACGATCGGGGATATAGTAATCCAAATCATTTGTGAAATGTTGAAGAAAACTAAATAATAAACTTACTGAAGTGACTCCATCTACATCATAATCTCCATAAATAAGTATTTTTTGATTTTGGTCTATCGCTAATTGAATTCGTTCTAGTGCAGCTATCATTCCATCCATTCGGAAGGGATCATGTAATTGTTCTAGAGAGGGACTTAAAAAACGATCGGCTTCTAGTTTAGAAGAAATACCTTGCCTTAGGAGCAGACGAGCTTGTACAGTATGAATGTCAAGCAACTCTTCTAGCTCTAAGATTTTGTTTTCATCAGCAGGAATAGGAATCCATCGTTTTTTCATAAAGGGCTTTATTTGTCAAAGAATCTGAGTATTTTTTTTGTATAAACAGTTATTTGGAAACACCTTCTATACATAAGACTCCCCCAAAGATGAAATTCCATAAAAAAGAACTTGATTTTTTAAAATAAAGATAAGTTTTAATCTGATTCCTTATATATTAGCTGAATAACATAGGGATAATAAAATACATAATGAAGAACCACCACTTATTGATTGCGATTGTTTTTTTATTTGGAATTATAAATTTTTCATGTAGTGCTCCGGATAAAATACCTGATGGACCAAGTCTGAAATTACCTCAAATCGC
Source organism: Saprospiraceae bacterium (assembly GCA_965277415.1). Lineage (GTDB taxonomy): Bacteria > Bacteroidota > Bacteroidia > Chitinophagales > Saprospiraceae > JAHDHW01. Next base: position 410,751 of record CBDICS010000054.1, on the reverse strand, counting down.
AGATCAAAAACCAATAAATGTCGTCTTTATTCTAAGTGATGATCATCGATATGACTTCATGGGTTTTTTAAATAAGCCGGCATTTTTGGAGACCCCTAATATGGATCGAATGGCAGCAGAAGGAATTCATATGCCTAATGCATCTGTTACAACTGCCTTATGCTCTCCGAGCCGAGCATCTATCCTTACTGGACAATATGCACATCATCATACAGTGGTGGACAATCAGGCTTTAGAACCAAAAAGCTTAATTTATTTTCCACAATATCTTCAAGAGGCAGGTTATGAAACAAGTTTTTTTGGGAAGTGGCATATGGGAAGTAAAAATGACGACCCTCGAAAAGGGTTTAATAAATGGGTGAGTTTTAGAGGACAAGGGGATTACTATGATCCTACTTTAAATATCGATGGCAAACGACAAGAGGTAGAAGGATACAATGCGGATTTGTTGACAAACTATGCAACAGATTGGTTAACAAAAGAACGAGATAAAGAAAAACCATTTTTTATGTATCTATCTCATAAATCGGTTCATGCTATGTTTAAACCTGCAGAACGTCATCACAATAAATATGTTGGACAAAAAATAGAATATCCAGAAAGTTATGCAGATACAGATGAAAACTATGAAGGCAAACCAGATTGGGTAAGGGCGCAAAGGGATAGTTGGCATGGAGTCGACTTTATGTACCATGGACAATTAGAGTTTGATTCTTTTTATTATAAATATTGTGAAACGATATTGGGTATTGATGAAAGTATAGGCACTGTAATTAAAACCCTAGAAGAACAAGGCCTGGATCAAAATACTTTAGTCATTTATATGGGAGACAATGGCTTTGTCCTTGGTGAACATGGATTGATTGACAAACGTCATGCCTATGAAGAATCAATGAAAGTCCCAATGTTAGCTTATGGCCCTGGTGTGATAAAAGGAAAAAGAACGATTCAAGAGCAAGTTCAAAATATTGACATTGGCCCGACCATACTTGCGGCTGCGGGATTGGAGACACCGGCCTCGATGGATGGCCGATCTTTTTTACCTTTATTGAAAGGCGCAGCAATCGATTGGCGAGATGTCGCTTTTTATGAATATTATTGGGAGAAAGCTTTTCCGCATACACCGACAACTTTCGCAATGCGAACAGATCAATATAAGTTTATCCAATATCATGGCGTCTGGGGAGATGATGAGTTATATGATTTAAAAAATGACCCTAGAGAAATGAAAAACCTATTTCGTGATCCGACTTATAAAGCGACTGTAGATACAATGCGGAATCAGATTTATTCTTGGTTGGAAGACACCGGCGGAATGCTAATTCCTTTGAAACGGAATAATGGCTGGACAGCGGATAAACGACGAGGGGATAAATAAGCTACATGGTATCTCAAATTCCGAGCGCCCTAAGATTGATGAAAGAACAAAACATTATTTCAGACTCTATTAACTAAACCATGTATTTTCTCAAGTAAGCGACTTAGATCAGTTGCAGTGGTAAAAGGATTGACTAAAGTTGTACGAAGGAAGACTTGCCCTTTGATTCGAGTTTGAATAATGAAAAAGTCGCCATCTTTTACAAGCTGTTCTCTAATGTAAAGATTAAGTTGATTGGTTTGCTCTAAGGAAAGTGTCTCCCTAGTATATCGAAAACAAAGAATGTTTGATTCTGGGCAATCTACTGCCATCTCAAAAGACTTGTCCTTTGAAATCATGTCTGCAAAAGTCTGAGCAAGATCATACTGTCTATCAAGGTATTCTTCGAATAGCTGTTCACCATAGTTTCTTAATAACGTATATACTCGAAGACTCATAGTCGTTTTAGTCAATTCAAATGTTCTTTTGGCAAGGTTGTACCATTCCCTACTTTCTGAATTATCCCAAAGGTAGGAAGCCTTCTGTGCAAAAGTCTGATAAGAATGTTCCCCGTTTTTAAAGACGATAGCGGTCACTAATGATGGAGTGAGCAACATTTTGTGAAAATCAATAATGACAGAATCTGCACGCTCTATACCATTTAAAAAATGACGATATTTTTTTGAAAAAAGTAAAGCCCCTCCATGTGCTGCATCAATATGCAACCAAAGTTGATGCGCTTCACAAAAATCCGCAATTTCATGAATTGGGTCATGTGCTCCGATAGCAGTCGAACAAGCATTGGCGATAACTCCAAGTATGATGATTCCTTTTGCTTTAGCATCTTGATAAGACGCTTCTAGTTTTGAACTATCTAAACGATAATGATCGTCAACAGGAATTTTAACCAGGCCCGATTGGCCAAGCCCCATTGTTCGTACCGCTTTATCTATAGAATAATGTGCCTCTTCAGAAACCATAAATGCGTATTGCTTGCCTTGATATCCTTTCTCCCAAACATCTTCTTCAACCTTTACGGATCGGGCACATAATAATGCTGTAAGATTACCAAGTGTTCCTCCGGAAGTAAGAAAGCCACTACTTTGTTTTTCTGAAATACCTATCTTTTGGGCAAGTAATTCTATGATCAATTTCTCTAATATTACACCAGTAGTACCTTGTTCGTAAACCCCCATACCGGTATCAAGAAATGAACTGAATAATTCCGCTAATATTGCATCTGGAGGAACGACCGAAGTTTGATGACCGATATATCTGGGATGATGCAGATGATTAAACTGAGGCAAAGCCTTTTTGTAAAAATCACCTTCTGGAGTTTCTAGATCATTTTTCCAGAATTCATAAAGCGTATCTGGAGAAATAGTATCCAGCACTTTGTCTTTTAGTTCGGGTGATTGCATTTTCTTTAAATGCTCAGCTAATAAGTCAATAAGTTGATGGCCTTTTTGTCGAAAGGATTCTGGATCATAGACTTTTTGAATAAGATCAGACATAGTGATAGGTATTCTAAGAATCAGAAAAACTAAAGGGATATGGTGATTTATAATGATTACAAGAAAGGCACTTCAGAATGGGTCGCATAGTGATCATTCCTTTGGGACTTATGATTTTGTGATCGCTTCGTTTGTCATTAATTCTAGTGAACCTTGCGATTGTCATGGGCAGAGCTTGGTTTCTTTTCGTAGATTTTAAAATTATAATCAACTTCATTCTTCTCATCAGCTTTTTGAGGAGATTCTGAAGTTAATGTCCATTCCGTCATGTCAAAATCTGGAAAGCGAACATCTCCTTCAACTTCCAAATCAACTTCAGTTAAATATAAACGATCCCAATATTGTTTACTAAGATCATAGATTTGGGCACCTCCAATGATAAAGGCTTCTGTTTCTCCATTGTCTTGTGCGATAGCAAGCGCTTCTTCAACAGAGTTTGTCACTAGACAATTACTTGCAATAAAAAATGGATTGCGGGTAATGATAATATTTGTTCTTTTGGGAAGAGGTCTGCCAATAGATTCAAAACTTTTTCGCCCCATAATAATGTGATGATCGAGGGTCATTTTTTTAAAGTACTTCAAATCTGAGGGAAGATACCAAGGGATGTCATTATCTCTTCCTATTACATTGTTTTTTGCTACTGCGACTATTGCTGAAATGATCATTAATTTTCTTTTTGTAGAACTTTCTTTTCTTCTAATACAGGTTTTAAGGCTTTCTTATTTTTCAATCGCATTGATGTTAGATTAAGTTCCTCTAATGTAATCTTTCTTTCTTTCGCACCATGTTTTGATAGATGCTTTCTGGTCTTTTGTGCAAATCTAAGCATTGTATTCCATTTATTAGAAGCCATATTCAGAACATTTTCCTCCTGCTCAAAAGCAGAAACAGGGAGCACAAAATAACTTGCTTTGCCTTGTTTATCTTTTTGAATATACCTCCACACAGGAATATAGTGATAATCACCTAAAGAAAGTTTATTGGTTTTTAAGTCTTTGTGAAGGTTGATTTCAAACATTAATCCGCCATCTGTATTGGGTTTGGTTTGATTTGAAATAAAATTTCCAAGCGAGTAAGTGATCACTCTTTTTTTGAGGAGACTATCCTCTTCCATGAGGTCTTGCTCTTTGATCGGCTGGATAACGTGAGGATGACTACCGATGATAAGATCAGCCCCCCAGCCAAATATTTTTTTTGCTAAATTTTGTTGGACTTTACTTTCATTGAGTTGATATTCCAACCCCCAATGCATCAAAACAATAATTGCATCTGGCTTTAATGCGCGAGCGATAGCCATGTCTTTTTTTATACTATCCTCGTCAATCAAATTGACTATTGTCGGAGCTCTGGTAGGGAGTCCATTAGTATCATAGGTATAGTTTAAAAAAGCAAGTTTGAAATTGTTTTTATAGACGATTAGTGGATAGAACCAATCTTTTTCCTCTTGATTTTTAAAAGTTCCCGTCTGGTAAAAACCATATTCTTTTAAGGTCTTAATGGTTTCTATTAGACCATCCTTCCCTGCATCATTAGAATGATTATTAGACGTGACCATCATATCGAACCCAGATAAGCGCAATGCTTTGGCAAGGTCATCGGGACTTCGGAAACGAGGATAACCCTGATAAGGAGGCTTGCCAGGGAGTGTAACTTCTAGATTAGCAATGGCTAGGTCTGCCGACTCAATTATTGGACTTACATATTTGAAACAAGGCTCATAGTCATAGCTTTTGTTTTTTATTTTTTCGGCAGATTTGATTTGAGGACCATGTCCCATGACATCTCCGACAAAAAGTAATTTGATAGAAGCTGTACTATCTTGAGCCGTTGAAAGGCAAAAAGATAGGAAGAACATTAGGAGGAATAAAGTAAAGCGTTTTGTCATCGAATTTATTGGGCATTTAGAGATGCTGTGTTAAAATTATTAGCTGGGCCGCAAAAATATTTGTTCACCCACTCCGAGGTTTTTCAATTGTAAAAAGAGTCCCTTATGGATTTAATTTATGAATTAAGTCAGCATTAAGCATTCGATCTTCAATCCATACTTTTGATGGCGCAATAGAATCTCTTAAGTATTGTTCGATCATAAGTCCAGCAATAGGTGCCCCATAATTAGAACCCCAACCTCCTTTTTCAACATATACAGCAATTGCAATTTTTGGATTGTCTTTGGGGGCAAAGGCAAAAAATACAGAATGATCTTTTCCATGCGGGTTTTGTGATGTTCCTGTTTTACCACAAACCATCATCTCAGGAATCTTAGCCATTGTTCCTGTTCCAAACTCTATTGCTTGATACATCCCATCGACAACTGGAGTAAAATGGATGGGATCAACAGGCGTTTGCTTTTTTATTTTAAATGAATCTGGAATACTAAAAGATTCATCGGAAAACTCTTTTATAAGATGAGGAGGATAATAATATCCTCTATTGGCAATAATTGCAGCTAGATTAGCCATCTGTAATGTTGTCATTTGGATTTCACCTTGTCCAATCCCAATAGACATAATCGTGGGAGATTTCCAACTACCTTTATTTCGAGGATATAAATAATCGTAATATTCAGGAGTTGGAATATTCCCCTTCTCTTCATTTGGAATATCAACATTAAGCGGTTTTCCAAGACCAAAGCCGTCTAAATAATCATCAAATAAAGCCAAACCAGCATGAGGATTTTTAAACCCTTCTTTGTCTATAATATCTCGAACCACCGTGAAAAAATAAGCATTGCATGAATGCTCCAATGCTTTAGCAACATCATAACAAAAAGAGTGATGATGACAGCCACGTCTTTGACCTTTATAATAATACCCTGCATTACAGGTGATTCCTCTATTGGGAGCCAATAAACCTTCTTGCATGGCAATCAGAGCGACCACAGTTTTGAAAATAGACCCGGGAGGATATTCTGCCATGACAGAACGATCAAAGAATGGTCTTAAAGTATCTCTAATGAGTTGGTTATAAGCTTTGCCTCTATTTCGATTGATCGTGAGTATGTTGGGGTCATATGAAGGTGTACTGATCATGGCCAAAATTTCACCAGTATTAGGTTCAATTGCGACAATACTACCGGTCTTATTTTGCATCAATCTTTCTCCATATTCTTGAAGCTTTATATCTAATGTTGTTCGGATATCAGAACCCGAAATAGCCGGCTTATCCTGTGCACCATTTTGAAAAGCACCAACTTCTCGTCCAAGGTTATCCTTCAATACATTTCGAACACCTTTTTTACCTCGAAGTTCTTTTTCGTAAGCCAATTCCAAGCCACTTGCTCCGATGTAGTCAAATTTTTTGTATGAGCCATCAGACTCATTAATTTGATCTTGGTTAACTTCATTTAAAAAACCCAAGACATGAGGTGCACTTTGATGAGGATAGCTTCTTACATTTCTAAGTTGCGTTGAAAAACCAGGGAATTCATGCATATGCTCTTGAAATCGGGCATAGGTTTCAGAAGAGATCTTTGACATAAAAGTGAAAGGAACTCTTTTAGAATACCGAACATCATTGAAGTTTTTATTAATTCGATTTTTAAATTCCTCACGATTAATGCCTAAGAGATTGCATAATTTAGTGGTATCTAGATCTGGTTTCAATTGACTATAAGTGACCCTCAGATCATACATGGGATTATTATTAATTAATAAACGACCATTCCGATCATAGATGAGTCCGCGAGAAGGATATAGTGTATAATTGTCTACTGCCGTTGCTTTAGCTCGCTTCTCGTAAGAAGTATCAAAAATCTGTATTTGAGCAATTTTAAATAAAAGAAGTAGTGCCGCACATAAAAAGAGCACTTTAATATAAGTGGATCGATCCTGATAATTATCTTTCATATAGATAATAACACTTCGGTGATAAAAAGGATTGTATTCTTAATACAATTAATTGACTCTTTGACAAAATTAATAAAAATGCTCTATTCTTCTGGGTCAAAAACAAATTTATAGATCAAAATAATAAGCATCGACAAGATAAAAGTTGAAATGGTTCTCAGGGTGATTTCATAAAAATAATAAAACGTAAATGCATCAACCGAAAAGTAAAAAAACAAATGCACAACCAGCATAGTAGAGCAATAAAATAAGAACCAATTGAAACCAAGTCGTCTTTTAGTAGGACTATAGTTCAGGTTATAACCGCCTTTAGGTTCAAATAGTTTTAAAACATATGGCCGAATGAATCCAGTAAAGACAGATGCACTAGCATGGATTCCATAAGTATCATAAAAAGCATCAATACATAATCCTATAAGAAAACCAAGCAAAACCAGAATAGAGTGAGGTGTTCGAAGTGGTAAGAGGATTAAAAAAAGAGGATAAATAATAAGATGGATATAGTCAAAACTTTGTCCTCCAATATTTATATTTTTTAAAATTAAGACCTGAATTAAAACAAGTGCTAGAAAACGTAGCACATTTGTCATGACGAGATTACTCATCTGATGCTCCTTTTTGTAATGTTTCCAATTCGGATTTCATAAGATTTTCGACAACATAAACATACTTCACATTACTCATATCTGCACTTAGATTGACTTCAATCTCATAAAAATATGTTCCTGGTTGCAACCAAAATGTATCAATGGTACCAATCATGATCCCTTCCGGAAAAATACTTGAGAAGCCACTTGTCTGAACCGTATCTCCTTTAATAAGATTAGCATGCTTCGGAATGTCGATTAGATTGACTTTGTTGGAATCTCCTCCTTTCCAAATAAGTGAACCAAAATGGCCATTTCTTTTTATAGACGAGCTAATCCTGGATTGACTATGTAAGATGGGGAGAATTCGGGCGTGGTTTTCTGTTGTATTTTTAACAATTCCTATTACACCGCTACTTCCTGCACCAATAATGCCCATACTTTTTTTTATGCCATGTGCAGCACCTCGATTAATAATCAGGCTATTATTATTTTGTCTTATAGAATTGCTAATTACTTTGGCCGCAGTAAATGTATATAACCTTTCTTTATTGATTTCGGGAAGAGAATCTCGACGAATTGTTTGAACAAATAAAGCATTATCCCTTTGTTGAAGTAAGGAAGCATTTTCACGAGCTAAACTATCTGCTACAGAAGATAATTGTATAAATTGTTTTATACCATCAAATCTATCCGTAATAATATTACTTATAACAGAAAAGGAGCTATTAAAAATAGCATTTTGCTCATTGTTATTATTAACCACTAAGAACATGCATAGCATCTCCATCAGTATAAAAGTCACAAAGCCACCATGTTTTACAAAAAGAAAAATTAAGTTACGCATAATTGGTGCATCTATTTAAATATACGCTTAGTCTTAGTGCTTCATCAATAAAATAACCTTATTCCATTTTAAGTAACTGGCCTAAAATATCCCAATAAGATTTTTTCAAAAAAGCTAATGGAGGGACGCAAATATTGAATAAAATCATTTTTATTAAGTAATTGACCTAAATTATATTAATAAGATTTTTTTGAGATAAAGTCAAAAAATAAACGCTATTTCCTTACAGTCAACCACTTATCATTTTTCGACTCATCAAATATTATTATAATTCTTTCCGGCTACTTAAAAGGAATTAAACGCTTTTCCGATCAATTAAAAATGAAAATTTATCAGTATTTTTTAATGCAATTCCAGTACCTCTTACCACTGCACGTAAAGGATCTTCAGCAATTTGAACCGAAAGTTTAGTCTTTTGCGCAATACGTATGTCAAGTCCTCTAAGGAGGGCACCTCCGCCAGTCAGGTATAAACCAGTTTTATAAATATCGGAGGCAAGCTCTGGGGGAGTAGTTTCTAATGCTTTTAAAACGGCATCTTCTACTTTGGAAATAGACTTATCAAGGGCATGAGCTATTTCTTGGTACGAAATCGTGATTTGTTTCGGAATACCCGTCATTAAATCTCTGCCGTTAACAGCATAATCTTCAGGAGGATTTTCCAATTCATGGAGTGCAGAGCCAACATGGATTTTTATTTGCTCAGAAGTACGTTCTCCAATCAGCATATTATGCTGACGTTTCATATAATTCATGATATCCATTGTAAACTCATCTCCTGCCGTTCGAATAGATTGATCACATACAATTCCAGAAAGGGCAATTACAGCAATCTCAGTAGTACCTCCTCCGATATCAATAATCATATTACCAATCGGTTCTTCCACATCCAAACCAATCCCAAGTGCTGCCGCCATAGGCTCATGAATCAAATAAGTCTCTTTTGAATCAACATTATCTGCGGAGTCAAAAACAGCACGCTTTTCTACTTCTGTAATTCCTGAAGGAATGCAAATTACCATTTTCATATGAGTGAAGAACTTTCTTCGAGTCCCAGTCATATTTATTAAACCTTCTATCAAACTTTCAGCAGCCGTGAAATCTGCAATCACACCATCTTTGAGTGGCCGGACAGTTTTTATATTCTCATGTGTCTTCTCATGCATTTGCATGGCCTTCTTTCCAACAGCAATAGTTTGGTTTGTTCTTCTGTTAATAGCAACTATAGAAGGCTCGTCTACAACGACTTTCCCATCTACGATAATCAGCGTATTTGCTGTACCTAAATCAATAGCAAGTTCTTGAGAAAAAAAATTGAATAGTTTCATTAATCTGTTATCCCTAATTTAAATAAGAGGTGTAATTCAAAAATAAGTAATTGAAGAGAAAAAAGAATGGTTTTGATATCCTTTACTTCAATCCTAGTATGTTTAATATAAAATTCAGCAAAAACTTCTTAACATATATACTTTCCCCCATCACAAAAGAAAACAAAATTTGTGTAAAAAAGGAAAAAAATGCTTTAGAATTGACATTATGGTAAAATATACCGCGCCAAAATAATTCTTTTTTTTCAATTATGCATCATAATCATTCACCAACAATGACTTCCCACATATCTTCGGACTTAAAATACTTTTTTGCAAGGTGTTGAATCTCATCTGGAGTGATGTTTTTAATCGTTTGAACAAGTGTTGAAAAAGAAGCTTTAGGGATGTCCTCCAAGACCATTGTTTTTATCACTTCTCCCATATTGAATGGTCCATCCAACATGGTTAATAAATTACCAAGTAGATAATTTCTAACCATCACTAATTCCTGTTTCCCAACAAATTCGTTTTGAAGAAGGTATATTTCCTTATAAATCTCTTCTTTTGTTGCATCGACAAATTCATTGCCGACTTCGGTCCCGATATAAAAGCAACCATCATTATGCATAGTGTCAATGGCAGAATAAATATTATACGTATATCCTTTATCTTCTCGAATATTGGTCATTAATCTAGATCCGAAATATCCTCCAAGTATTGTATTTACTAAATACATTCCGCTGTAATCTTCATGTTTTCGATCGAATAAACGACGACCAATTCTTATTGCTGATTGTACCGAATCAGAATGGGCGATTTTTATTTTTTGAGGGCTCGGAATGAAATTTGAGAATTGATTGATTTTCGGTTTTCCTTTCTGTATTTGTTTTCCTAAATATTGATTAATTTTTTTTAAAATATCTGGAGAAGACTTTCCACTGATGAAAATACTACAGTTGTCTTGTGTATAATTTTTTTGATAATGGCTAAGTAAATCATTACGGGTCAAGGATTCATAGGTTTCTGGAAAACTATTATATCCATAAGGATGCTCCGCACCGAAAAGGAATTCTGTTATTTTCCTATACGCGACAACATCAGTTTTTTGTAATTCAACTTGTAAGCGCTGTTTACTTTGCTTAATATACGTCTCTATTTCATCTTCTGGGAAAACTGGATTTTGAATAACCTCAGCCACTAAGGGTAAAAGCTTGTCTAGATGTCTGTGAAGACTATATAATACAAGATTAGAGGTGTCAAGATTATAGGGCGTGCTAAATGTTGCACCATAAAAATCTACTATTTCAGAAATCTCTGAGGAGCTATGTTTGAGTGTCCCCTCTTTAATTAAGCTCGCAGTAGCCCTGGCAGCAAGCTTTTTCATTTCATATGGCCTGCCAGCATGAAAGACAATCTCTATTTTTATTATATTTTGAGTTCCTTTATTGATTTCGAAAACAGGTATCCCATTGTCCAAAAAATACTTATTGGGACTAGGTAGATCAATCTGGTCAATTTGTTTAATTAAAGGCGCTTTACTTCTGTCCGTCATTATCGTTAATTTAAAAAGCCCGCAAAAGTAATAATTAAATTAGGGATGTAGATTACAAAAGCTAAGTAAATTGTGATTTGCTACTTTAAAATTATAGTTTCCCCTAAATGCCTCATATATTATTAGAAATAAATATAGGAAATTGAAGTTATCAACATATTGTTAATATTTTGTACTATATATATTGATAAGAAGGTGTATTTTTGTGCTTCTAAGTCAAAATAAGAAAAACCGTATATAATGAAATTTAGCGTTTCCTCTTCTGATCTATTAAAACAACTTCAAATTGCAGGTGGTGCAATCGGGTCCAACCCTGTATTGCCAATACTTGAAGATTTTTTGTTTTCAGTGAATGATAATAAATTGACGATATCTGCTACAGATTTAGAGACATCCATCATCACTGAAATAGAAGTAATGTCTGATGGGAATGGCGTAGTTGCTGTGCCTGCTAAGATTTTATTGGATACCCTCAAAGAACTTCCACAGCAGCCAATTACATTTAATGTCAATAATGAGAATTATGGGATTGAAATTACTTCTGCCTACGGGAAATATAAATTAGCTGGAGAGAATGGAGGGGATTTTCCAAAAATTCCAGAAGCAGATTCAGTTGATACAATTAAGATTCAAGCGCCAGCACTTTCTCAAGCAATCAGTAAGACCCTTTTTGCAACCAGTAATGACGAATTGCGACCAGCAATGACTGGGGTTTATTTTCAAGTAGATTTTAATAAACTTACTTTTGTAGCTACAGATGCACACAAGCTAGTCAAATATACATTTACAGATATTACAAGTGAGGTTTCTACCTCTTTTATCGTTCCTAAAAAAGCACTTAATTTATTAAAGGGAGCTTTACCATCTGGAGATGATGTTTCCTTATCTTTTAATAAATCTAATGCTTTTTTCTCATTTGAGAATGTCAAATTGATTTGTCGATTAATTGATGCTAAATACCCTGATTACAATGCGGTGATTCCAGTTGATAATCCTCATTTACTGTCTTCAAGTCGGTCTGATCTTATGAATTCTCTAAAGAGAATTGCAATTTATGCCAATAAGACGACTAACCAGGTTATCTTAAATGTCAATGATGGTAGTTTAACCGTTTCTGCTCAGGATTTGGATTTTTCAAATGAAGCAACAGAACAACTCACTTGTACTTATACTGGTGACCCCCTCACAATTGGTTTTAATGCCAAATTTTTAATTGAAATGCTTAATGTGTTGGAAAGTGATGAGATCAAAATGGAACTCTCTACTCCAACTCGAGCGGGTATTCTTTTGCCTGCAGAACCTAATGAAGGAGAAGAAATTCTCATGCTGGTTATGCCAGTTATGCTAAGCAATTAATAAAAAATCTTTTTCTTTTTAAAAGAGACGTTTTTATCCAGAAGAGCGTCTCTTTTTTTAGAACAACTTCTTATTGAATATGAAACAAACAATATGAAATTGCTCTTTTTTCTTTTATCTATCTGCTCTTTTATTTGTTCTTGTCAGAATGATTCTAAACCATCAACTGAAGAAGTTAATGTTCTATCTCCTCCTCCCACTCAAGTTGCGCAGAAATGGATTGAAGCATTTTATAAAAATGACTTAGAAATAGCGAGTGCGCTTGGAACAGATTTAACAAAAAGTATGATTGATTCTGTAAAAAAAGAATTGCAGGTAAATGTGCCCCCTATTCCATTCGAAATATCTGAAATGGAATGTAAAGTAAACAAAGACTCTGCGTTTTGTACCTTTAAGTATCAGGATGAAGAAGATATTTCTTACGAATATGTGAGATTGGTAAAACGAAACAATCAATGGTTAGTAGATGACCCTTGGGATAATTCCTCAGAACCTGAAATTGAAATGAATCAAAATGAATAAAAGATAGGATTTATGAAAATAGGTTTGTTTTTTGGCTCATTTAATCCAATCCATATTGGTCATATGATTATTGCAAATTATATGGCGACACAAACACCTCTCGAACAGGTTTGGCTGGTCGTATCTCCCCAAAACCCTTTAAAAGCTAAAAAAAGCTTAGCCAGAGATTATGATCGATTGCACCTTGTCCGTTTGGCTATTGGAGATAATATAATGCTTAAAGCATCAAACATAGAATTTGACCTGCCGAAACCTTCATATACAATCGACACGCTTATTTATCTTAAAGAAAAGCATCCAGAACATGAGTTTGTCCTCATCATGGGAGGAGATAATCTCGGATCTTTCCATAAATGGAAAAATTACGAAATCATTTTAAGAGATTATGAAATCTATGTGTATAAACGCCCTGAATATGAATTGGGCGAATTAGAACAGCATCCAAAGGTTCAAACTTTTGAAGCTCCGTTAATGCAAATTTCAGCCAGCTATATAAGAAAGTGTATCAAAGATGGAAATTCAATCCAATATTTGGTGCCTGAGGAAGTGTATGAGTACTTGAATTCTAGTAGTTTGTATAAGGACATTGTAAAATAAATTCAATCCGGTTTTTACTCATATCGCCTAAAAAAACATCGCTTAATCCTAAGCATTATTGAGGTCCTCAAACTAAAGATTAATTTATCCTGTACGATAGCTGACACTCTTGTTTTAAAAATAAACAAAAAACAATAATATCTTTGTTAGAAAGTTTAAAAAAAAGCAATATTACTTTATGCCTAATTAGGAAACAGGCTTTTGAATAAAAATTATATCGAACCTTTTCTATTGAAATAATATCTCCTTTAAACTATTTCTTAGGGAAGGACGAGTACTAAATCTGAATCTGATGCGCAAAAATCAACTCATCTTTTATATTTTATTCTTCTCAGGTATTCTCTCTGCGCAGTCTGACCTGAAAATCGGTCAGTGGAAAGCTCATTTACCTTATCATCAAAGTAGATCAATTACGCAAAGCGAAACAACGGTATATTATGCTTCTACTTATTCTATTTTTATGATAGAAAAAGATGAAAATTCGGTTCAGTTTATGAGTAAGGTCGAAGGACTATCAGATCGGGAACCAGAAGTACTTAAATATGCTCCGGCTCATGAAACTTTAATTGTAAGTTATAAAAATAGTAATATTGATCTGATCAAGCCAACTAGGATTGTTAATCTCCCTTTTATACAACAAGACCCTAATATCATTGGTGATAAGCAAGTTTATAATATCTTTTTAGCAGATGATGATTTGGCATATCTTGCATGTGGTTTTGGAGTAGTAGAGTTGAATGTTGATAGAGAAGAATTTGGCTTTACAACCAAAATGAATCAGAAAGTCAATGATGTCATTATCCACAATGGTATGTTCTATGCCGCGACGGAAATTGGAATTTATCAGATATCTTATGATGGTTCTACAAACCTTCAGGATTTTGGGAACTGGAAATTACTTGGAATAGAAGAAGGCTTTCCGGAGGATTATAGTTCTAACTCCTTAGAGGTTTACGATGGTAAACTGTATTGTAGCATCAATGATACCTTATTGTATTCATATAATAATTCGACACTCACTGAAATATATCAGGAAGAGGGCTTTGAAATCACTTTTCTCTCTGCTGAAGGGGCTCATTTACTTGTTGGACTAGGCTGTATCGGAGATTGTACTGGAAAAGTATTATTCTTTGATGAAAATTTAAACACTCAAAGATCTGGTGATAGATGTGTGAGCCGGACACGTTATGCAATTGAAGACGAAGCAGGAGGTGTTTGGTACTCTGATAAGTGGGATGCTATTCGAATATCTAATTCTCCCGAAGGAGATTGTGTAAGACAGACCTATAATTCACCATATACACATCATGCAACAGAATTGGTGACATATGGAGATGAATTGTTTGTGGCTTCTGTGGCATCTCCTATTCATAGTACTAATGGATTCTATCATTTAAATAATGGCGACTGGACAAATTATAATGCCCTGTTTCATGATGATTTGTTTGGAATGGAATCTGCTTATCGGATAGCAGTACACCCTGAGAATGAAAAAGTATATATCGGATCTTTATCAGATGGTCTATGGGAAAAAGAAGAAGACAGTTTTCAATTGTTTGACGAATCAAACTCACTGCTTCGAGTTGGTAGTGATCCAGGAAGAATAAGGGTTTCTGGTCTGGCATTTGATGAAAACAATGACCTTTGGATGAGTAATAACACCTCAGCAAATCCCATTATTGTGTTGAGGAATGATGGTACCTGGCAAAATAATTTTACTTCAATAGTCAAAGAGCTTCGACAAGTTGTTATTGATAATGCTGGGAATAAATGGTTTCAGGTAGATGGTTCTGGCCAGGGCATTGTTGTGTTTAATGAAAATGATATTACAGACCCAACAGACGATATGATTAGATCTATAACATCTTCTAATAGTTCCCTTCCGACAAATGAAGTAAATTGTCTGGCTGTGGATCTTGATGGTGATGTGTGGGTAGGAACAGATGAAGGCGTTATTGTATTTGAATGCGGTGCAAATGTTTTTGATAGTCAATGTCGCGGCTCAAGAAGGATTGTTGAAGTAGATGGTTTCAATGCCTATTTATTAGAGACAGAAAATGTAACAACAATTGCAGTAGATGGCGCTAATCGAAAGTGGATTGGAACGAATAATGGCGTGTTCGTTCAGTCTGCAAATGGAGAAGAGCAAATCGCTTTTTTTGATGAAGACAATAGCCCTCTTTTCGATAATAATATTAATGATATAGCCATTAATGATAGAAGTGGAGAAATATTTATTGGGACAGCTAGTGGTTTAATTTCTATTAGAGGTGAAGCAACCGGTGGAGGGAGTAGGCATGAATCGACCGTCTATGCTTATCCTAATCCAGTTCGCTCTGACTATAATGGTCCGATTGCGATTAAGGGCTTGCCCCGAGATGCTGATGTAAAAATCACTGATATTAAAGGACAATTGATATATGAAACCAAGGCTTTAGGCGGGCAGGCGATATGGGATGGACGTGATTATAATGGGCGAAAAGCGGCATCAGGTGTTTATCTCGTTTTTTCTACAAGTAAAGAAGTACTCGATAATCCAGATGCGAATGTCACTAAAATCTTATTCATGAAATAAAACACACACCTCTTTACTACTTATATAAAGGAGGAGCAAGAATACCTAATAGCTTGATTAACCTGAAAATAAGGGACTAGAACTTTACAAGTATCTTAAAAGCAAGATTTCACAAGCGAAGCGACCACTAAATCACTAGTTCCGCAGGAACGGTTACAACCTAGTCTCTAAACACCTTGCTTGTCTGCCATAATTATACACCTATCTACTTGTCCGCTTTCCTTCTTTTCTTAACTTAGCACTCCCATCCCTAAAAAAAGAAGTTTATTGTGAAATTAAACAGTGCTGGCAAGATATCTTTAGCCGTTTTATTTTTACTGATCACTTATTGGCCAATCAGTTGTTTTCAATATACGATGAAGTACGACATGATGGATTGGTTTTATCCCATGCGTTTTTTAGTCGGTGAGTGTCTTCAAAATAATGTTTTACCAGTTTGGAATCCATATACTAATTTAGGCTATCCCCTCCATGTTGACCCTCAAAGTGGCGCATTATATCCTATTGTTTGGGTTTTAGGAAAATTATTTGGCTATAGTGTATACACGATTAACATCGAGTTTATAATTCACATTCTATTGGGTTTTATCGGGATGAAAAAATTATCTGAGGCCATAGGAATTACCGAAAACCTTTCGATAATTACGGGTCTTAGTTTTGCCTGCTGTGGTTTTTTTGTTGGAAATGCACAGCACCTGACTTGGATAATCAGTGCAGCTTGGCTTCCATTTGTAGCCTGTTATTATTATAGATTGATTAATAAAAACGATGCTCGGGATGCACTCAAATTATCTATTGTATCTTTTTTGCTTTTGACCGGAGGTTATCCAGCGTTTACAATTATAGCGTTTTACCTAATGGGCTTGTCATTTCTTGCTTACTTAATTTACCAGCTTAGAAAAAAAAACTATAATGAACTAAAGCGTTTTATTCTAAACAACTGCCTTTTTGCATTTTCCTTTTTGTTACAGAGTTTGGTTTTTTTAAGATTTTTTCTTGAGTCTCTTCCTTTTCTGGAACGAACAAAATCATTAAGTCTCGCGGATGTTCAATTATTGCCCTTTTCCCCTCAGTCTTTCCTTTCTTTTGTATTACCTTTTAGTACTGGAGGGAATACGGCTTTCTTTAAAACAGACACTTCAATGGCAAATGGTTATTTTGGAATAATCGCCTTTTTGTTTGTATTACTCTATGTGTGGAATAAGCAAAGTCTGAAGAGTATAATCATATGGGGACTTGGAATCTTTTTTTTATTGGTATCTATGGGGGACTATTTTTTCCTAAGAGCCTGGCTTTACGAATATATTCCTATGATGGATTTGTTTAGGTACCCTTCTCTATTTAGAGTATTTGCTATCCTATGTTTTTTACTCCTTTTTGGATTATCAATGCACAAATACCAAGCAATAAAGCTAACTGAAATTAGTTATTTGAAATTTAGAAAAATAGCTTATGCTCTAGTGGTCTTTCTACTTGGCCTTTTTATTTATGCACTTCAAAAAGGAAATTTGACTTTGCCAGAATCTTTTTCCGCAGAAGGAATAATGAATTTTTACAATAAAAGCAGTACGAGTGAAATGGTATTTATTCAAGCGCCTCTTCAAATCCTGATTCTATCGCTATTACTTTTTAAAAGTTATTATAAAAAAGGAATATCATTTATAAAATTTGCCATGATCCTTATGGTATTCGATTTGTTCTTATCCGTTCAGCTCAATTCATTTTTGACGATCGCTTCAGAAGCCAATGTGCATCAACTCCAAGACAAGATAGATCAATTTCCGAAAGGGTTTCCCTTACCAGAGAAAAAAATCAGTGATGTATCTCACCATGGGAACAAGCATTTTTATCCAATCTGGTATAACCTCAATATTTTAAAAAAGGAAATTGCCCATAACGGATATAATAATTTTAAATTAAGGGACTTTCGTTCTTTCACAAAACGAGCAGATTATATGAGTATTTTAAAGAATCAGGTACTCTTTGATAGTGGAAAGGTAGAAGGGGATTCAATATCAAATCATAGCCTTATTTCCATCACTTCTTTTTCACCTAATAAAATAGAAGCTAAGGTTTTATATGAAGAAGATGGGGAGGTCGCTTTATTACAATGTTTCTACCCAGGATGGAAAGCTTATTTAAATGATCAAGAAATTCAGACCTTTAAAAAAGAAGGTTTTTTTCTGACAGCCAAAATTCCTAAAGGCCAGCATCAACTTGTTTTTGAATATTATCCAAAATATTTTTTGCCTTACTTTTTTGTCAGTATAAGTTCTCTGATATTGATATTACTTTATTTAGGTTTGACAAAAAAGACATTTCCACAGTCCCGCTAATTAGAACCCATGGCGATTGCAAGAACGATATTTTAAACTGGTGTTGTAGTGATCAGTCTTATGGACGGTGTGATTTGGTGATCGCTTCGCTTGTGAGCGGCGACTTTGGGCAACCTTCAAAAAATTTAATCATTTATTTTCACTCAATTCATATTTGATAGATAAGCTTGCGATTGCCATGATTAGAATCTGTCCAAAATTTTAAAACAAGTTCTATATTTCTACCTTAGCTTGGTCATGTATTTTAGTAGATAAAATCAATTCATAATATTGCTCATAATGAGGTAGAATATTTTCGATGTCAAATTTCCGTGCTTGCTCAAGCGCATTTTTTCGAAAAGTAGTTAAAAGTGATTCATTTTTGAGTAAATGAATTGCATTTCTTGCCATTTCGTCAATATTCCCCACATCACTCAAATATCCAGTTTTACCTTCTATATTGACTTCTGGTAGCCCCCCAATATTAGAAGAAATAACAGGAACTTCGCAAGCCATTGCCTCCAATGCTGCTAGACCAAAACTCTCGCTTTCAGATGGCAAAATGAAAAGATCAGAGACGGCAAGTAGTTCTTCAATCGCGTCCTGCTTTCCCAGAAATCTAATCTCATCACATAAGCCAACTTGTCGGCATAACTCTTCGACGTTTTGTCGTTCTGGACCATCTCCAATCAAAAGTAGTTTGGAAGGGACTTCTTGATACACTTTTTCGAATATTTTAACAACATCCTCTACTCTTTTTACTTTTCTAAAATTTGAAGTATGTGCTAATATTCGTTCTCCATTAGGAGCTATTGCTTTTTTAAAATGATCTTTATTTACCCTTCGGAAACGATCAAAATCAATAAAATTATAAATCACCTCAATATCTGTATTGATATCAAAAAGCTCGAAGGTTTGTTTTTTCAAGCTGTCAGAAACAGCCGTAACGCCATCGGATTTATTGATGGAAAAAGCTACAACAGGAGCGAAAGTACGATTACTTCCTACGAGTGTAATATCTGTACCATGAAGGGTTGTTACTGTAGGTACATAGCGACCTTCTGTCAAAAGTATTTTTTTAGCCATATAGGCCACTGTTGCATGTGGGATAGCATAATGAACATGGAGTAAATCCAGGTTTTCATATTTAACCACATCTACAAGCTTGCTCGTTAAAGCGGTATCATAAGGCGGGTATTCGAAAAGGGGATAATCCGCAGAACTTACTTCGTGATAGAAAACATTTTCTTGAAATGGTTTTAGTCTAGCGGGTTGGCGATAGGTTATAAAATGAATTTGATGCCCTCTTCTTGCCAGTCCCATGCCCAATTCTGTTGCAACGACACCACTACCTCCATAGGTGGGATAACAAACAATACCTATCTTCATTTTTTTCATATCAGGCTATTTCTTTCTTTATTTTAACAAAAAAAGGTGTTCTACCGTTTTCAATAGAACACCTTTTCTTATGTTATCGAAAACTTATTGTGTTTTCATCAGTTTCACTACTTTTGAATGTTTATCTGCAAAAACCCTCACAAAATACATTCCTGTAGCAGAACTAGATAAATCCAGTTGATATTTTTTATTAATTACTTGTTCTTTTGATGATTCATAAATCACTTGACCTAATACATCTAATACCTGAACAATAACTTCGGCAGATTGGTTTAACTCCACCGATAATTCTGTATAACCAGTAGTAGGATTAGGGGCTAAACTTAGGTTAGCAAATTGTCCTTCTAAATCATTTATATCAAGAATAATATCAATCGTAAATGTAATCTCATCCATACAACCATTTGCATCTGTTACGGTGACTGTATAATCTCCTACAGGGAGATTCGAAACGGTCGATGTAGATTCACCGGTGCTCCAATCATAGGTATAAGGACCTTCTCCATCTCCAGCTACTACAGTTGCTGATCCATCACTTTCACCTGCTTCGCTTACTTCTGTAAGTTCTGCACTTAGGACTAAGCTAGTAGGACAAGATCCTACATCAATTACCAATGACTGTTCACATCCTAAAGCATCACTAATAGATACGGTATACGACCCTGCTGTAATATCGTTAGGGGCATTTGGATCACCCCATATTATATTATAAGGAGCCGTTCCCTGTGTAGGTGTTATGGATATAGAGCCATCACTAGCACCTGGTGTTGATTCAAAAACCGTAATGATGTCAAGACCAAAATCAGCTGGACAACCAATAATGTTAATATTATCAAGGTCAATCCAATAATCACCACTTCCCCAAGTTGCAACAAATCGGATTTTAATAAACTCTCCTGCAAAAGGATCAAGGTCAACCAATCTATTTGTCATGACACTAGATGGAGTGTGGTTATTCATATTTACCGTTTGTACGGTGGTAAAAGTTTCTCCACAATCAGTAGAAACCTGAATCTCCAGACTATCTCCTGCTCCTAGAATGGTTGCTACAGTACCTGCAGCCCAGTCTGTATATCGGTAATCATAAGTTAGGCTGTCACCGGGGTTGATTGGGCCAATATTAGAAGTTGTCACTTCATAGTTTTGATCTCCGCTAAACAAATTATCATAGATAACTACAGATACATTATTATGAACATTTCCAATACCAGCATCACTAACCGTCCAACCGTTAGGAACAGCACTATCTTCAAAATCTTGGACTATCGGTAAAGGATCAGGTGTAGCTGTTGTGAAAACAAAAGCAGTAGTATCATTCAAAAAGTTAAGTTCATCGTCTAATGAAGTCCAGGCGATAATTTCAAAATCTGTACCCAGAATATTCGAATTATAAGGTGTGCTGAAAGTAAAGATTTCTACGTCTCCTGCGTTTAGAGTCAAAGCACCTACATTTTCTGTAACAGTAGCACCACCATTGATCTGATAAGATACATCAAAACCAGTCTGTTCATTTATCCCTGCATTTCGAATTTCTAATACTACCTGATCCATTTCGTCACCGCATTCTGAATCTGTCGTATTCATCACCATTAAGGCAGAAAGGTCATCTGCAAAGACTGGAGAGATTAAGATATCGTCAATTCCTATACCATCAAACCCATTAACAGATCCATCAGAGTCAAAAGCAAATCTAAACCTGACTTGACTTTCTCCCGCTACTCCTGTCAGGGTATGCTCTGCATTGATCCATCCCCCAGAAAGCCCTGCCCATACATCGCCAAGCCCTTGAGTTGTATTATCGATGGTATACCAATTCACTCCACTACCTATGGCTCCAACTTTACTCCAATTCATTCCAGAGTCTGTGCTTACTTCTAACCATGCTCCATCCCAATTTGTCTCCGTATCATAATTGATAGAGAAGTTAATTATAGGATCAGCTGCTAGAGAAGAAAAATCAAAACAAGGAGAAAGAATATAAGACAATTCGGCATTATTATAATTGCCATCTAGGTTAGTTACGAATGCATTAACACCAGAAGCAGCTGAAATGATGTCTATTCCCATCGGCATTCCAAATTCCCAAGTAGAGTTAACACTAAACTCTTCGTCTATCGACCAACCTCCGTCCCAGGTTTCAAAATCTATAAAATATGGAAAGTCAGAGACAATAGGAATATTAGTGATGGTGAAACTAGAACTATCATTTAAGATGTCAGCATCATTTTCGAGCTCTGTCCATGCAACAATTTCATATTCTCCAGCAACAGAAAAGTCAAAAGTAGTTTCAAACTCTAAAGTCACAGTACTATCCGTGCTGATAACACCAGTATAAAACCCGTCAAGAGGCTGAGATACGCCAGCATCAATATTATTTACGGCATACTTAAAAGGTATCAGAGATTGTGGATTAGCACCAAAATTTTGCAAAGTCACTTCTACGGTCTCCGTTCCAAGGCCACATTGTGACTCAGGTGTAAGGATAGCAATTACACCAACATCAATTAACCAAATTGTCTGGAAAGTAGTGGGCCCTACAATTGCACTATCATCTCCATTATCACAAGCGAGTGACACGTAAAAATCGTATACCGTATTTTCTAAGAGACCAGAAATAGTAGCTGAGTTCATTGTTGTCATAAATGTAGTTCCAGTACCCAATGCGAAACCAGCAGGCCCATATTCAACGGTATATATTCCTGAAGAATCGGAAAATGTCCAACTAATATCCGCATCAATGCCTCCTATATGATCTACTGTTACTGCAGATGGACCAGGACAAGTTGGGCAAGCAAAGAATGTGAAGACTTCACCTGTTTGTGGATTTGGGCCATCATTGAAAATGACATTGCCAGAAGGATCGAGTACATTATAGGTGACTTCATTTTCGAACGCGCCTGGTGAATATGAAATAACAACGGGAAGATTACTTAGTGCTTCAAAAGTAAAGGTCGCTTCATCTCCACCTGCAGGAATGGTATACATTGTCTCAACACCATTTACATTTACAGTTAAAGTAGAACCATTCCATCCATCGCCAAAAGAGTCGAAGAGCTCTAAAGTATAGTCACAAGTCACTGGAGGATTTTCAAAAGGAGTCGTAAAAGTAATTGGTCCTAAAGGTGCACCTAGGCCATCAGCATCACAATTGGATTGAACATAAAAATCATACGTTGTATTCTCTTGCAAGCTAGAAAGGCTATAAGTTGTATTCGTTGTATTATCCATTGTACCTGTTCCGTATACGAAACCTTCATTCCCATACTCAACGTTATAACTTGTAGCGTCAGGGGAGGCCGTCCAGGTAAAATCTGCACTATTCCACTCTACTGTCCCTAAAGTCAAACCTGAGGCTGGGAGGCAATCAACATTAGTAGCACAGTCGAGATTATCGCCAGGATGTGGAGAGTCAGTAGATGTTGTCGTATTCGCAACCCAACCAGCGTCAGGCACAACGGCTGATGATCTAAATACAAAAGTTAAACAACCTGTAGGATTTGTTGCGGTATATGTTGTCGATACGAGTTCTGCTAAGGTGCCTTCTCCAAGGTTTGCTCCGATTCCATAGTTATCTGCGCCACCATCTCCAACGCCATCGGAGTTATTGAATAATTGATCTCCAGTTGGAAACTCAAGAGAAGTTGGATTGTCATTGTCAAGAATGACCAGCCAATCAAAAGGTTCATTAACACCAAAACTAGTGAATTCAATAGAAATGGCACTCCCATCTATTGCACATAGGGTGGTTGTAGATACACAGTTGCAATCGGGATAGTTATCCGTACCACCTATATCTTGAAATGTTCCTCCGTTTCCTGCAAGAAAACACTCGACACTTCCTGTAGTCGGCACTATTTGAGAAAAAGTTATAGGAGAAAAAGAAAAGGTAAAAAGAAGTAGAACCCAATACCTTAAGAAGTTTGTAGAGAAAGGAGAAAAGCGTAAATGTTTTATCATTACAAATAGAGTTTTATAAATAGAAATATATACGAAACAATAGTAAAATTAGTTTTAATTTTTATAAATACATTTTCAGACCACCAATTTATTCCTTGGGTGCTGCCAAAGGTTTACTTTTATAGGTTATTTTTACATTTTTCACTCTTATATACCTTAATAACTGGTCTGTTTATTATCAAAGCACTATTACAAGGATCAGATCAAATAAAGATACAGAAAAAGCTAAAAAGCACTAGTTAAAGTATTAATATTAAAGGCATAGGCTTAGTTTTTGGCTGATATATGACATTGATATAAACAAAACAGCAAAAAATGTTGTTTTAACGCGGGTGTATTTAGGGACACGCTCAATTTAATTTAAAAAAGTGGCTATTTACTCTATAAAAGATTTGGAAAAACTGTGTGGCATTAAAGCCCATACTATTCGAATTTGGGAACAGCGATATGGCATTATTAAACCTGAGCGGACCAATACTAATATTCGTTATTATCAAGACAGTGATCTAAAGCTTTTATTAAATATCTCTTTGCTAAACAGAAATGGTTTTAGAATCTCTAAAATCGCAGAGATGACAGAGCGTGAAATTGCAGAAAAAGTAGCGGCTATATCAGAAGTCAACTTTGCGCATAATACCCAATTAGATGCACTTACTATCTCTATGATAGAAATGGACGAGTATAAATTTGACCGCATTATTTCTGCTAATATACAAGAGCTCGGTTTTGAACAAACCATGGTTCAGATAATCTATCCTTTTTTAGATAAATTGAGTGTGCTTTGGTTGACGGGATCAATCAATCCTGTACAGGAAAATTTTATGACTTGTCTGATTCGCCAAAAAATAATCACAGCAATAGGAAATGAATCTTTTTCACTCGACAAAAAAGCTAAGAAATTTTTAATCTATCTCCCAGAAAAAGAAAGTCAGGAGCTTAGTTTACTTTTTATGCATTATGTACTTAAAGCCAGAAAATACAAGGTTTTTTACCTAGGCCTGGATATTTCAGTCAATGATTTGGTAGATGCCTGTCAAATTCATCGACCGGATTATATTTTTACAATGATAACAGAAACCTATTCAAAAAGCCCAGTTCAAAAATATGTGGATGAACTATCGGCTACTTTTAAAGATTGTGAAATCTTATTGTCTGGTTATCAAATTGCTGCTCAAAATGTAAAAGCCTCAGGAAATATTACCGTTTTAAAATCTTTAAATGAAGCCATAAGTTTTTTAGATAAACACAGTTGAAAACCACTCATTTTCTTAATTCCATAGAAAATTCAATCAAAATACTCTACGAACCAAAGAGAAGCCGTACTTTTGTGGAAATTCTACTTTTTCAAAATAAAAAATAATCAATCAATGAAAGTATTTTCAAAAATCATGATCGCCTTTTTTGCAATTACACTTGTTTTTGCTTGCAAAAATACTCCTGAAGGAGATGCAGCTAAAGTTGGCGATGCAGCTAAAAATGTTGCTACAGCAGCAGCAGCAGCTAAAAACTTTTCTGTTACTGATGGAATCGTTCATTGGACTTCGACTAAAGTCGGTGGTCAACATAGTGGAACGATTAACGTCCAAAAAGGAGCACTTTCTGTCGAAGGAGGCAATATCACAAGCGGTAAGTTTGGTATTGATATGAGTTCGATTAAAGTTACTGACGGTACACCTGATGAAATGAGTGCAAAATTAGTTGGTCACCTTTCTTCTCCTGATTTCTTTGATGTAGAAAGTAATCCTACAGGTGTTTTTGAAATCGTGTCTGTTGCTCCAGTAGCAGGTAATGAAGTGGTTACACATAACATTACAGGAAACCTTACATTAAAAGGCATCACTAAAAGTATTTCTATCCTTACTAATGTAGTAGTAGCTGGCGATAAATTAATGGCTGTTACGCCTAAGTTTACCATTAATAGAACAGATTGGGATATTAAGTACGGTTCTGGACTTATTGGTACAGCAAAGGATAAAATCATACATGATGATATTTCTTTAAATATTGAATTAAACGCTACTGCTCAATAATCAATTGAGTAAATAATTCTATTGAAAAGCAGTCTGATACTCTTATCAGACTGCTTTTTTATTGACCTTATTCTAGATTAACTATTGCTCGGACTAATAGTTGTTTTAGAACAAATTTTATATAATTTCGAAGGAGAGAGAAATGAGGTTTATTTAAATAGGATAAAATTTACTAATTTGTAATCTCAATGAAAAAGGAACCATTGATACCCTGTCCATAAAGTTATAGGACTAGATTATGCATGACTTTATTCATTCACTTAAAATAATCAAACATTAAATAAAAAACATCATGGAAGTAACACGTCTTTTTGAATATATCTATTATCAACAATCAAAATTCCCTCTAAAGAAGGCAGTAGGATATAAGCATAATGGAGAATGGACATATTTTAGTACAGAAGATGTGATTAAAATTGCGAATAAGGTAAGTTATGGTTTAATGGAGTTAGGGCTTAAGTCAGGAGATAAGGTTGCTTTAGTAGCATATAAAAATCGACCAGAATGGATCATGATGGATATTGGTATGCAGCAATTAGGTATTATCAATGTCCCCGTGTATCCAACGATAAGTTCTGGAGAGTATGAGTATATTTTTAATGATTCGGAAGTCAAGTACTGTTTTGTTGGAGAAGGGGATTTGTATGATAAGGTAAAAGTTGCGCAAGCTAATGTTTCTAGTTTGCTTGATATTTATACATTTGACAAACAAGAAGGTCGAAAATATTGGAAAGATATTTTTACTGATGGAGATGCTACCGCTTTGGAAGCAATAAAAGAAGCAATAAAACCAGATGACTTAGCAACTATAATATATACTTCTGGTACGACTGGAAATCCCAAAGGGGTTATGCTTTCTCATACAAATATTGTATCCAATGTCTCTAATGTACAAGAAATTTTACCTCTAGATCCAGGATCAAGGGTCCTGAGTTTTCTTCCAATTTGTCATATTTTTGAACGGAGTGCTTCTTACTCTTACATCTTTAAAGGCCTTGAAGTTGTATTCACTGGAACAGATAACCTTGGTGGGGAGACAGGTGATCTTCAAGCAATAAAACCTCATTTTTTTACTACCGTTCCTCGATTATTAGAAAAGGTCTATGAAAAAATTTACAATAAAGGTTTAATGCTTACAGGAGCTAAGAAAAAGCTATTCTTTTGGGCACTTGGTTTAACGGATGATTTTGATTTTGATAAAAAGCCATCTGGAATGCTTGCTCTAAAATGGAAAATAGCGGATAAATTAATATTTAGTAAATGGCGAGAAGCATTAGGTGGAAATATAAAAGGAATACTCACAGGAGCAGCAGCCTGCCCAGCAAAAATGATCCGAGTATTTTCAGCGGCAGGTGTTCCGGTTAGGGAAGGTTATGGACTTACGGAGACTTCTCCTGGGCTGACTATTGGTCGATACGACGAAGGTGGAGCAATCATAGGAACAGTAGGTATGGCACTGGCCAATGTAGATATTATGTTAGATTCTAGCGATGGTAATTATAAAGAAGGTGAAGGCGAAATACTAGCAAAAGGACCGAATATCATGCAGGGCTATTATGGAAAACCTGATAAAACAGCAGAAGTCATGAAAGAAATTGACGGGGAACAATGGTTTTGTACCGGAGATGTAGGCACATTTGTTAAAGGAGCTAATGGACAGAATTTTTTAAAAATAACGGATCGTAAAAAAGAACTGTTAAAAACATCTGGTGGAAAATACGTAGCTCCTGCTCCGATTGAAAATAAATTCAAAGAAGACTTTTTGATTGAACAAATGATGGTCGTAGGTGAGAAGCAAAAGTTTGTTTCTGCTCTGATTGTACCAGCAGAAGAGGCATTAAAAGATTGGTGTGGCAAAAATGGTCTGGAATGGTCTTGTTGTGCAGATGCTATTAAAGAGGAAAAAGTATTAGAGGCATTTCAGAGTGTCGTAAATAAATATAACCCTGCTTTTAGCCATGTAGAACAAATTAAAAAGTTCACTTTAATTGATGCTACTTGGGAGCCTGTTAAAAATGATGGTTCCAAAGCAGAACTTACGCCGACTATGAAATTAAAACGAAGGGTGATTCTTGAAAAGTATGATAAAGATATTAATGATATGTATACGAAGTAGAATAGATTGTCTATTGATTTGTTCGGGAATAACTATATTTCTCGATACAAACAATTATCCCGAATAAATCAATATACATAAAAGTGTTTTGGTGTTTTTTGCCTCTTTCCTTGAAAAGGTATAAATTGCTTTTAATCTAAAGTTTGTTTAACAATAGATAAGCGTTAATCAGGCTCCAAAAGTAATTGTTTTTCAGATTAATTATTTTTATAACGTATTTCTTACTCATTTTTATTGAATTAATCTGAATTTAACATTTTTTGGATAGGTTTTTGCAAGTTTAATCTTAGTCTCAGATTGAGTTTTGAGATCAAGTTTAAAACAAAAAACAAACACTGTAATGAACATTTTGACAAATCGCAATGCGATTGTGCTATGCCTGCTTGCTATTATCTTCAGCACCTCCTGTAGAGAGGACTTTATACCTGTTTCAAAACCTAGTGATTTTGTAAAAGAGAAAAGAGAAGAATTAGGTGATTTGATTCAAGTGGCTATCGCCCAACATCCTGACGTTTTTCCTGTGATTCCTAACATTCCACCTTACGATACGACGGTGTACTGGTATGTACAGACTTTGTATAATCAAGTTACCAATTCATTGCGTCTTGATAACCTAGCAAGCGAAAATGATCAATGGGACTTTGATCGACCTTGGAGAATTGCTGTTTTAGATGAAGCTGAAATCAATGCATTTTCTATACCTGGAGGCCATTTTTATATTACGACGGGTTTTTTGAAAGCATTGGAAACGGAGCACGAATTGTATTACATTTTGGCCTTTGAAGCTATGTTAATGAATGATAAAACATTATTGAATAGGTTGATATCTGAACATAATACAACAAAGCTTTCAAATATTGGAAAACGTATTCCAAATGAAGATGGGACCAATGCTTTTACTTTGGCTCAAACATTAAGCGTATTAGAATTTGATGATATAGAAGTGATGAGTACGGATGAATTGGTGGCAAGTCAGATTTGTAACAGTTCAATTTTTAATAGAATGGGGATTCTACCTATCCTTGATCGTCTACAAAATGACGGATCATTTAAGTGGTTGGAAACCCGATACTATGATAGTGCCACTAGGCGAGATTATATTCAATTGGTGCTAGATCCAGAAGGTAATTGTGGAAGCTTCATAGAGAATGGAGGTTACCAAAGATATGTCCTAGATATATTAGAGTGAAAAATATAAGTACTTGGCCTAAATTATACTAATAATATTTTTTTGAGATAGAGCCAAAAAACGAACGTTATTTCCTTTTAGTCAAACACTTATCATTTTTCGACTCATCAAATATTATTAACATAATTCTTTACGGCTACCTGCCCATATGTACCAATAATACTGATATATCAGAAGGAGATACGCCACTGATACGACTAGCTTGACCAATCGTATGTGGTTTCATTTCTGAAAGTTTTTCGCGAGCTTCAGCGGAAAGCGAGACGATTGATTTATAATCAAAATCTTCTTTAAGTTTCACCTCTTCTAAGCGATTCATTTTATCAACCATTTCTTGTTCTTTTCGAGTATAGCCTTCATACTTTAGATTGATACCGGCAAGGTTAATAGATTCTGCATCGTGCTTTTCTAAAAACTGCCCCAAAATACTAATCGATGATTGTAGGTCTTTAATATCTATTCCCGGACGAAGTAAAACACTTTGAATTTTAACTTTTTGCTTAAGAGGCGCTGAATTTTTTGAGGCTAAAAACCCATTTATCTCTGAAGGATCTACACTTGTTTGTTTTAGAAATTTTTCAATTTCGGCAACAGCTACCTTTTTCTCTTCTACTCTTGCTATACGTTGGCCAAGGTCTTTCATACCTAGCTTTTCAGCCATTGGTGTAAGCCTTAAATCTGCATTGTCCTGACGAAGTAGAATACGGTATTCTGCTCTAGAAGTAAACATTCGGTACGGCTCTTCAGTACCTTTATTGATTAAGTCGTCAATTAATACTCCTATATATGCTTCAGACCTTTTGAGCACAAAAGGTGCTTCTTCATTGATTGCTTGATGTGCATTGATACCAGCCATAAGCCCTTGACAAGCGGCTTCTTCATATCCAGTAGTTCCATTGATTTGGCCCGCAAAAAATAAATTCTTTATCAATCGCGTCTCTAATGAAATTTTCAATTGTGTAGGTGGAAAATAATCATACTCTATAGCATAACCCGGACGAAACATCTTGACATTTTCAAAACCTGGAATTTTAGTCATTGCTTTATATTGTACATCCTCAGGCAAGGAAGATGAAAAGCCATTCACATAAATTTCGACAGTATCCCATCCTTCTGGCTCAACAAAAAGCTGATGACGATCCCGTTCTGCGAAACGATCAATTTTATCTTCAATCGAAGGACAATACCTAGGACCGACGCCGCGGATTCTTCCATTGAACATTGGAGAACGATCAAATCCGGTTTTTAAAATGTCATGTACTTTTGTATTCGTATAAGTTACGTGACAAGGTCTTTGCTTTTTTAGTTTAGGTGTTTCTGTATATGAAAACCTTGAAGGATCCTCGTCTCCGGGCTGTAATTCCATTAAGGACCAATTAAGAGAACGGCCATCAACTCTAGGCGGCGTTCCTGTTTTCATTCTACCAGATTGAAAACCCAACTCTTGAAGTTGCTCCGTAATTCCTTTGGCTGCTCGTTCACCAGCACGGCCACCACCAAATTGCTTTTCACCAATATGGATTAAACCATTCAGAAAAGTTCCATTTGTTAATACAACCGATTTGCTCTCGATCTCAATGCCAATTGAAGTCCTAACACCACAAACGAGCCCATCTTTTACAAGAAGCCCCACCACCATTTCTTGCCAAAAATCAATATTAAGATTTGCTTCCAGCATGTTCCTCCACTTATTGGCAAACAGCATTCGATCACTTTGTGCACGGGGACTCCACATTGCAGGCCCTTTCGAACGATTTAGCATCCGGAATTGAATCATGGTATGGTCTGTTACAATTCCAGAATATCCACCTAAGGCATCCACCTCTCTTACGATTTGCCCTTTGGCTACACCACCCATTGCTGGATTGCAAGACATTTGAGCAATGGTATTCATATTCATAGTGGCGAGTAATACTTTCGAACCTAGATTAGCAGCAGCTACTGCAGCTTCACACCCGGCATGTCCGGCACCAACTACTATGACATCATATTTTGGAAACATAATTTTCTTCTCTTAGTGAAAAATCTGCGCAAAAATACGACTTTTTTAGGGACGAGGTGTAAATAAGGAAACTTCTTTACATGGAAACCGCAAGGTTATCTATTAAATATGAATTGAGTAAAAAAAAATGATCAAAATTTTTAAAGTCTGCCAAAAATAGCCACTCACAAGCGAAGCGATCACCAAATCACACAGTCCATAGGACTGATCACCATCAAACAAGTTTAGAATATCGTTCTTGCAATTGCCATATCTAATCTAGACACATATTAATTCTCTATTCCTAAATAATTGTAACTTTGGTTTTATCAAACAACTTCATAACTAAAAGAGGCTAGTATGTCGAAAACTATAGAAAAGTTAAATAAGCACCCCTTCATTTTTTCAATAATGCTTATGGGATCCATTGCTTCTATTATAGCATTAATATTTTTTTTGATAGATAAGAATGAAGCCCCTAAGCCATCAGGTCCTATAAAGAGTCAGACAAAGGTTAAAACAGACTCTATCCTTAAGAATATAATTCCCCAAGACGATATTGCACAGGATCAAAAAAGAACTTGGTCAACTGATTATTTAATGGGGAAATTCGACCCAGTGAAGCATCCGGATTTTGTCAAAATCGCTTCGCAATACGCCTCCAATAATACAATGCGTCTTCGAAAAGAAACATACGAATCTTTTAAAAAAATGTATACTGCTGCAAAAAAAGATGGCATTACACTACAAATAATTTCTGCTACACGGCCATTCTCTCATCAGAAAAGAATATGGGAAGCGAAGTGGAATGGTGTACGAAAAGTAGAAGGGAAAGACCTTTCTAAAACAGAGCCTAATTTAGTAAAACGTGCATTAAAGATTTTAGAGTATAGTTCTATGCCGGGTTCTTCTCGTCATCATTGGGGGACTGATATAGACATTAATGCTTTGACGAATGAATATTTTGAAAAAGGGAAAGGCAAAAAAGAATATGATTGGTTAGTAGAAAACGCTTCGAAATTTGGATTTTGTCAACCTTATTCTCCAAAAGGTGATGCTCGTCCATATGGATACTTTGAAGAAAAATGGCATTGGTCATATTTACCGATTTCTCTAAAGTTAACTAAAGCGTATAATTCGCAAATCAAAAACGAAGACATCACTGGTTTTAAAGGAGCTGAAACGGCTGCTGAAATTGATATTATACAAAAGTTTGTGTTAGGGATCAGTCAGGATTGTCTTTAAGGACATAGTAGAAACTTATTTAGGTTTCGGCTCTAAATGAGCTATTTTTGAATAAATCTATATAAAATTTGAATTTATAAAATGGAATTAGAAAGAGTGATCGGTAGATATACCGGAGAAGAAAAAGGACCTTTAATGATTGTATTTGGTGCAATGCATGGAAACGAGCCAGCTGGAGTAGAAGCTTTAAAGATGATATTCAAAATGCTTGAAGTGGAACCTATTACCAATCCAAACTTTCACTTTTGTGGCCGTTTATTAGGTCTGATAGGGAATACCAGAGCCAAGAATGTAGGAAAACGGTTTATTGTAAAAGACCTAAACCGACAATGGACTACAGAAAATGTGAATCGTATAAAATCTTCAGATATAGCAAATTTAGATTCAGAAGATTTAGAAATCAAAGAGATTCTTGAACTTCTAGAAAAAGAAATTTCGGATTATCAACCTGCAAAAGTAGTTGTACTGGACCTTCATACCACTACTGCTTATGGTGGGATTTTCTCAATACCAACAGATGAAAAAGAAAGTGTCAGAATTGCTTTAGAGTTACATGCTCCGGTAGTAAAGGGTTTATTAAAAGGTATTCGAGGGACAAGTCTTCATTACTTTAATAGGAAAACTTTCGATATGGACATGGTGGCCGTGTGTTTTGAATCCGGGCAACATAATGAAGAACTTTCAATTAATCGCGCTATTGCAGCCATCACTAATTGTATGAGAACCACTGGATGTGTCGAAGCAAGGCATATTGAAAATCAACATGATACTTTATTAATTACCTATTCCAAAGATTTGCCTAAAATCGCGGAGTTGATAGAAATTCATGCTATACAACCGGAAGATGAATTTGAAATGATGCCAAATTATCAGAACTTTCAAACCATCAAAAAAGGGGAAGTCTTAGCAAAAGATCGAAATGGAGAAATTTTATCTTCCACAGACGGTTTGATCTTGATGCCATTATATCAAAAACAAGGAGATGATGGATTTTTTCTAATCAAAACGATAGAAGGACTTTAAAGATAAGGTGAGACTTTTAAGCAGGTTCTAATTGATCCAGGCAATCAATGATTGTTTTCAAGGCAATAAAAACGTATTCTCTACCTTCATTTGAAACGATATCATCTTCTTCATGTACTAGTGCATCTTCTACAAAAGCTAATAAGTCCTCTTGAGGATTATTTTCGAAAAAGATATCTAGTTTGTTTCTAAAGGTTTTTGTTTTATTATCAGATAGTTTTTCCCAATTGGCTTCTTCTGCTTTTTCTATGGAGGTCGGATCTATTTGATTCTGATCCGGATGAACTTCCTGACTTGCTTTCCACACGACTAAGCTTAAAAATAAAGTGTAATCCTTTTCTTTTGGCGTGAGCAAATCAAAGCTTTCAGATATTAAGAAGCTGAGTATTGCGGGTTGCTTTTCTTTTAGATCCTGGATCAATTCAGAAATATCACTTAGTTCACCAACCTCAATGGCTTTTTGGTCAATAATAGATTCGGGAATGAATTGCATATGAGTAAAGCTTATTTTTTTTGTTTGATTTGAAAGCGTATTGCTTATTCTTTTGAATGATATTTTGATTCTCTATCTGATTTGTAATTCCATTATCCGATAATCGTTAATACTCTATTCGCTATTTCAGTAGGGTCATCAGATCTACTAATTAAGTAATCAATTTGAACCATATCAAGACAACTTCGTTCTGGATCAAATCGTTCGAGAAAAGATGAAATCAGAACGGGGATCATATTAAACATTCGGCGGCCTTTATAAAAATGGTATTTTCTCGATTTTAAATTATATTCAATAAAATAAAAGGCATGTTCATCATTGACAATTCTGCAATCAACAATAAGCGGAGCTTGTAATAAGGCTTCCGTATTATTTCCATAAAACTCTTTGTCAAAAAAAGGATAAGTGAGTTGTTTGAATGTTAAGTTCTTTTGTTGGAAAACCTTAGCGAGATCATCTAATTTGGAGTAGATAACCGCAGAAGGCAAATTGTGATCTGATAATTGGTCATATGTTTTCCATGAACGTGTAGAAACATCATAGAAATCCATTTCCCCAATTCTTAATTTATAATCAAATTTTTTATACCCCGGAACCACATACCCAGGGTAATAGTATTTGAGATTATGATCTATCCCATATTCTACTTCTTTGATCATGGTATACATCCCGAGGCTATATTTTTCATAGTCAGGATCAAATAAACCCATAATACTCGCCATACTATTGGCACCGATATCAAAATAGCTGATAGCAATCAATCGATCCTGATCATAAACAGCAATCTCTCTAGTATAATATATATTATCTTCTTCCAATCCAAAAAGAGATTCCCTCAATGTACCGGGAATATAACCTTCAAATCTTTTTTTATGTTTTTGATATAAGGCTTGTCGATCGCCTTCAAAGATCGGATCTCCAATTTCGACTCTAAACAATCGATTATTGCGGTTCAGAATTTTCCGCATTCTACGTTTAAACGCAAAATTTTCTAAATCTAACCGCATCCAAATAGTTGAATAGACATCATTGTTGAAACACAAGATATGACAGGTGAAAATCATTTGCCCCATTCGAAACCATCCTTTTTCAAGATAGTCATCGAGTTCTTCTGGTTGGATGAAAATAGGTGTATGTAGTTGCGTATACATTTATGCGAAATCAAATTATTGTACAAAAAAACGACTTTTAGTCATACAATGCATCTAAAAAGATAGTCTTTTCGAAAATAGCATAAGAAAACGACAAAAAATAGATATAAATCTACTTAAAGTGAAAAATCTGGTAAGTCATTTTTACTTTACTCATACTATTGGACCTCCTTGCGATTGCAATAATTACCAAATAGGACAATATTCTAATTCAATCTTTTTTTTGTAGAAAATCTGAGTCGTTTCTTCAAAGGATTGGGTATAATCCGAAACATAGAATTGCGGATTTTTAGGAGAGGTGTCATTTAGCAAATCAAATTGTTTTAATCTTTTATGAACGACATTTGCAACGACATCAGAGGAGTCATAGATTTTGACCTTTTGTTCAAAATACGCATCCAGATTTTTGCGGATTAAAGGATAATGTGTACAAGCTAAAAGTAAGGCATCTATATTTTCGAATAAGGGATTGGAGAGATATTGTTCTATAATAGCATTACTGATATTATTATTAAAATACCCTTCTTCTATCATTGGCGTCAATAGAGGAGTAGCTAGACTCGCCACATGAAGTTCCGGTTTTATTTCTTGAAATTTATGCTTGTAGATACCTGATCTTGTCGTTGCTTTGGTAGCAATAATACCTATTTTTTTATGCTCTTGCTGAGCGACTGCTTCAACTAATGGGTCTACTACATTTACGAATAAAGCCTGACCTTGATAAAAGTCAAGCAGCACTTTGTAAGCGGCAGCAGAAGCAGAATTGCAAGCGATAACGATCATTTTGCAATTCTTTTCTAAAAGAAATTTGACGATCTTTAGACTGTAATACCGAATGGCATCTGCTGACTTATCGCCATAAGGTAAGTGCGCAGTATCACCAAAATAGATGATTTCCTCTTGAGGTAGATGGTTAATAATAGCATTGGCGACCGTAAGACCGCCAATGCCAGAGTCAAAGACTCCTATAGGTTGAGTTTTTTTATGATCTTTAATCATTTATTAAAGCATCCCTAATTTAGCTTTTACTTTATCTGTGATATTGGTAGACTCATCCGCATAGAGCAATATTTGTGTATCTGCATTGAAGACCATCGTCAGTCCGCTTTCTTTAGCGACTTCTTTGATTGCGGAATCAACTTTTTCAAGGATTGGACCATAAAGTTCATTACGTTTGTCTTCGATTTGCTTTTGAATCTTTTGTTGATACTCTACAATTTTTTTCTCCTCAGCAGCTAATGTAGCTTGAGCTTCTTCCTGCTGAATACGAGAAAGTTTGCCATCTTGAAAGTCTTGTTGGTACTTATTAGCTTTTTCTTGAGCAGCAGCGTACATACCTTCAAATTTTTTCTGAAGTTGTTTTTGAAGCGTCTCCAAATTAGAATCTGCTATTTTTGTTTCAGGAAACTCAGCTAAGACTTGTAAAGAGAATACATAACCGAATTTTTGAGCTTGTAAAGTTGTTGTCATCGCTACTAAAGCGACAAGCATGAAACTTATTTTAATTAATTTCTTCATGGATTAACTATTTAGTATTTATTTATTGACATAAATAATGTAAGTTTTTTAAATCTACTTACGTTAAAAAAAAGAAGCATCAATAATTCTAAAATTATGTACAATTGCTTCTGGTGTATTCAAAAAGGATGGCAAAAATACAGCTTTTTAGCCTATCTCATATCATTATAAGCCTAATTCTTTCATAATATCCTCAGTTTTATCATACTTAGGATTTGAAAAGATCATACCTGAGGCGGATCCTTTTTCAAAGATAAAATCATATCCTTTATCATTTGCAAATTCCTCAATGGCAGAATAAACTTGTTCTTGTATTGGGCGAACTAATTCCTGACGCTTTTTAAATAGTGCGCCTTCAGGGCCGAATTTATCCTTTTGCATTTCTCGAACCTGAGTCTCTTTATTCATGATCTCTTCTTCTTTCTGGCGACGAACTTCATCACTAAGGAGGACTTGCTCTGCTTGGTATTTATTATACATCCCTTTGATTTCATCGTACTGTTCTGCAATTTCTCTTCTCCATTTAGCAGCTGTATTATCCAAGCTAGTCTGAGCAGATTTATATTCACTCATGCTATCAAGAATTTTATTGACATCGACTAATGCGATTTTTTGTGCCCCAGCAGTGAAAGCAAACATAGTTGCTAATACAAAGCCGAATAGTAGTTTTTTACTCATTTTATTAAGTGTTACAAAATTCATCATTGTGCGGTAATTTTGATTTATGATAATTTATATTGAAGTCATTCTAAAACAACTTCATTGTGATGATTTATTGATTAAAGTTTTTAGGCTGTACTTAAAAACAAATAATAATATTTATAAGATATATACCGTCAAAAATACAATTTTATTGTAAGCTTTCATGAAATTAGACTTTGTCTAACGCTCTGGGTTACATAGCCTAATTTGCTGATAGCTTTAATTTTAAGCTATATTCCTCTATTAGAGCGTATTAAGGGCTATAATCGTTGTTAGGCATTGTTTTTTTTAACTATTGTTTAACGCTAAGGATCCAGGTTAATTTTAATTTTTCGAGCCATACCTAACAGGAGATTTTAGAAAAAAGTAGATATTTGCACTGAGATTTGTTTATGAGCTTCATAGCAAGTCCTAAATGCTCACAAGTACAACCAAATAAAACCATAAATGGCAAATACGCATTTCATTAGCCCTAGCACGCTGTCCTTAGAAAAGATTGCTGAAATAGTAAAAGGTGACTATACTATAGCTTTATCAGAAGAGAGTATTGAAAGAATAAAAAAATGTAGGCAATACTTAGACGATAAATTAGCCTCAAGTGACCAACTATTTTATGGCATTAATACAGGGTTTGGATCACTTTGTAATGTAAAAATCTCAGAATTAGAGATAGAAGCTTTGCAAGAGAACCTTGTAAAATCTCATGCTTGTGGTTTAGGGGAAGAGGTGCCATTAGAAATTGTTCGGTTAATCCTTTTTTTTAAAATACAGAGTTTGTCATATGGCTATTCTGCTGCCCAACTGGAAACTGTTCAGCGCTTAGTTGATTTTTATAATCACGATATTTTACCAGTGATTTATCAGCAAGGTTCATTAGGTGCTTCTGGAGATTTGGCGCCTTTGGCTCATTTATCCCTTCCTCTACTCGGGTATGGAGAGGTATACTATAATGGAGAAAAAATTAAATCAGATGAAATATTAAATCAACATGCTTGGAAACCTATTAAACTGAAATCAAAAGAAGGCTTGGCCTTATTGAATGGGACTCAATTCTCTCTTGCTTATCTATGCCATAATGTTTTAAAAAGCTATGAATTATTATCTATAGCAAACCTAAATGCTGCTATTTCAATAGATGCTTTTGATTGCCAATTATCTCCTTTTGATGACAAACTCCATCAAATAAGAGCACATCGAGGGCAAATTGAAACTGCAAAAACAATTAGAGACTTTCTGGAAGGAAGCCAAATTTCAAATGCATCAAAAGAAAGCGTACAAGACCCTTATGCCTTTAGGTGTATTCCTCAGGTCCATGGTGCTAGTCAGGATACGATAGCGTATATTTCTGGAGTATTGCAAACAGAAATGAATGCTGTTACGGACAATCCAAATGTATTTCGTGAAGCTGATGCAATCCTGTCTGGAGGAAACTTTCATGCACAACCGTTAGCTTTAGTCTTGGACTTTTTAGCTATTGCACTTTCCGAATTGGGTAGTATTTCTGAACGACGTACTTTTCAACTGATTTCAGGCGTTCGAGGATTACCTGCTTTTTTGATTCCTAAAGCTGGATTGAATTCAGGTCTAATGATTCCTCAATATACAGCGGCTTCGATAGCTAGTCAGAATAAACAACTTTGTACACCGGCATCTGTAGATTCGATTGTCTCAAGCAATGGACAAGAAGACCATGTGAGCATGGCTGCAAATGCTGCAACAAAAGCGTATAAAGTAGTTAAAAACCTTGAGCGGATTTTAGCAATCGAGTTTTTAACTGCCGCTCAAGCCATGGAATTTAGACGTCCAATGCAATCCTCTCCGATTATTGAAAATGTATTAGAAAAATATCGAAAAGAGGTACCTCCTTTAGAACATGATCGAATATTATATGAGGATATAAATAAAACCGTTTTGTTTTTGAGCACTTTGAATTTAATATGAACTTAAAGCCTGTTTAAAAATTCTGAAAGAAGGGTCATTTAACTATCTCCATCTTTTCTGATCCAAATATCTCGTTGTGGGAAAGGAATCTGGATTTTTTCTTCTCTAAAAGCGTGATCAATTGCAAAACGGATATCACTTTTGACGTCTTCAATGACAACAAAATTACGAGACCAGAAATGCAGTTCAAAATCCAAAGAAGAATCTCCAAAGTTTGCAAACCTTATCACGGGGGCAGGAAAGTCTAGGACATAGATGTTTTCTTTAGCCACTTTGGTCAATATCTTTTTTACTAATGCTGTATCAGAACCATAAGCAACGCCGATTGATATTTTAAACCGTACTTTATCATCATAATGACTCCAATTGATTACTTTCTCGGTAATTAATTTTGAATTAGGTACGATGACTGTTACATTATCTCGGGTTTCAACAGTTGAAGTTCGTAGACCAATCTGTTTTACAGAACCAACTAAACCATCAATTTCAATCATTTGCCCCACTTCAACGGAACGTTCAAAAAGCAAAATAATACCAGAGAACAGATCATTAAAAGTTTGTTGTAATCCTAATCCAACTCCAACTAATAAAGCTGCTAAGCCTCCTAATAGAACCGTCATCTGAAGTTCTAAGGCTTGAGCTGAAATAAAAAATGCGAGGACATAGATCACATACTTTACCAATTGATTGATCGCATATTGAGATCCAGGATTGATTTCACTTTTTCTAAAATAACTAAAAAGAACAAGTTGTGTAATAATCCAGGCAAGTAACTGAGCCAGCAGAATGATAAGTATTACGATGAAGATATTAGATAGACGAATTTCAAAGTCGCCAGGCCCATAAAAGAAAACATGGTCATTAAAGTTCTGTAAAATCAGGATAATAGCAAGTACATAAAGTGAATACTGAACTTTTCGACTTATTGTCTTTTCACTAAAGTCTTTCCTTGGAACATATTCATCCTTGGTTACCCCTTCTCTACTTTTTTCATAATTATAAATCAGAAATTTGGAAAAAAACCAATCTAGTAATCGAGCAAATTGAATAATCAATAGGGCTTTTATAAAAGTCGAAATGCTGATCGTTATTTTGGTCGTCTCGTAGAAAATGTGGTCTAAATCTAAACTCCATAGTAAGCCGATTAAAATGATTGAAAAGGCAATGGCTCTAATGATCTTAACTACACGAGGCTTACTTATTTCTTGATCAGATGGTTTACTATAAAAACGGGGGAGTACTTTTTTAACAATAAAAATATAGAGACCAAACGTGATGAGAATTGTTAATACACTTATTAAAATATCAAGATAGGTGAATGGTTTGCCACCGATTGAAAAAAAAACTTGATTGAGTATTTCTCTAATCTCCATAAGTTGAGTATTCCTTTTCCCTAAAACTATTTAAACAGGCTCTTATCAGTGAGCTTTGAGTAGTATCTAATTATGCCGCTTTCCTAAAAGTATAAAAACAATTCATTCGACTAAAATATTTTTCAGTATTATTGACTTCTAATCGTATATGGTATACGATTGAAACGATCGTATTGTTTAAGAATTACACCAACAATGAAAATACAAGGGAATATTATTGATATCGAGAACCGGAACATCTATTTCGGAGAGTTAACAATAGAAAACGGAAAAATCCAAACTATTGAGCTTAAGGCAGGAGAGAGTGATCAATTTATTTTACCCGGTTTTGTTGATGCTCATGTACATATTGAAAGTTCTATGTTAGTGCCTTCTGAATTTGCGAGGTTAGCAGTTTTGCATGGGACGGTTGCCACTGTTTCTGATCCGCATGAGATAGCGAATGTGATGGGCGTCGAAGGTGTGGAATATATGATAGAAAATGGGAAAACGGTTCCCTTTAAGTTTAATTTTGGCGCACCATCCTGTGTTCCTGCTACCAATTTTGAAAGTGCAGGTGCTGAAATAGGGCTTGCTGAAATCGAATTGCTATTAAAAAAACCAGAGATTCGCTATTTAGCTGAAATGATGAATTATCCTGGGGTATTATTTAAAGATGATTTGGTAATGGCAAAATTAGACGTAGCTCGACGTTTAGGGAAGCCAATAGATGGCCATGCTCCGGGGCTTAGAGGCTTAGATGCAAAAAAATATATTTCTGAAGGTATTAGTACAGATCATGAATGCTTCACGTATGAAGAAGCGCGTGAGAAATTAGACTATGGGATGAAAATCCTCATTAGGGAAGGAAGTGCTGCTAAAAACTTTGAAGCATTGATCCCTTTATTATCTGAATATCCAGAACACATGATGTTTTGCTCTGATGATAAACACCCTGATGACTTAATCGAAGGACATATCAATCAATTGGTTGTTCGAGCTTTACAAAAAGGACATAATATATTTGATGTTCTAAAAGTAGCATGTATAAATCCTGTTCGCCATTATAATCTCGATGTTGGTTTGCTAAAGGAAGGAGATCCGGCAGATTTTATAATCGTAGATGATTTAAAATCTTTTCAGATTAAAGCTACTTATGTTGATGGTCATTTACTTGCAAAAGATAAACAATCTCTTATTGAGCGAACGGACATTTCAGTAATTAATAATTTTAATATAAGAACAAAAAGTCCAGAAGATTTTCAAATACCAATAGGCGGTTCTAAGCTTAGAGTTATTGAAGCAATTAATGGAGAAATAGTTACGAGGTCTTTGATTGTAGAGATGAGTCAAAAAGAGGGATTGGCTGTTAGCGATACAGAACGGGATATATTAAAAATGGTCGTGGTCAATCGCTATGAGGAGCAAGCACCAGCAGTGGCATTCATTAAAAATTTTAATCTAAAAGAAGGAGCAATAGCTTCATGTGTAGGTCATGATTCTCATAATATCATTGCTGTAGGGGTAGATGATGATTCTATTTGCAAGGCAGTCAATCTAGTCATTGAAAATAAAGGAGGGATATCCGCTGTCTCCAATTCAAGTACAAAAGTTCTTCCTTTACCGATTGCTGGTATTATGTCTGAACAGGATGGATTTTCAGTAGGACAATCTTATGCTTCGATAGATTTATTTGTAAAAGAATGCCTTGGAACAAAATTAAATGCCCCCTTTATGACGTTATCTTTTATGGCACTCCTAGTGATCCCTGAACTAAAGTTAAGTGACAAAGGCCTTTTTGATGGAAAAAGTTTTCAATTTACGTCACTATTCCCCTAAAAATACGTAAAAGTGAATGACCTTCACGCTAAAACAATTTGATTCTTTGGATACTCTCTTTCTAGGAAGTACCTTTGTATAGAATTTGTTGGTTCTTTGACAAACCCCGTGTTTGAGACAAAGCCATAAACAAAATCAAAGCTTCCTTTAATCGCTTTTGATCTTATTTACGGCTTGTCCACGGGATTTGTCAAAGAATGAAGTTGTTTTTTTTATAAACTCCGCTTCTTATTTGGGAAAAGAACCAATTTCTTTAAAACAGATAAGAATTATAAGATAAATGAATAAAATATCTAAAAGCCTATTTTTTTTCCTCTTATTGACCTACAGCTTGATAGGTCAACGGTTTTCTGTTGAAAAACTGGCAGATGGAATCAATAGTGAATATGACGAAATATCTCCTGTAATTGATATACATGGTAAGACCCTGTATTTTACCAGAATGGGGTATCCAGATTTTAATAAAACACTAGTAGAAAAGGGAGAAGACCTCTCTGAAAAAATGGATGATTTCAAATACCGATCTTATTTGCAATCTGTCTATACAGAAATTGCGAAAAGAAGTGTTTATGATCCAGAGAAATCTGACTTTAATCAAGATATTTGGATAGCCGAAAGTAAAGAAGACACTTTTGACCAGGTATCACATCCTCCATTCCCTTTAAATAACGCTTTGCCCAATAGTGTTTGTGCCATTACACCTTCTGCAAATGAATTGGTCGTTATCAATAAGTTTAATGAAGAAGGAGGAATGAGCAAAGGATTTTCGATTGTACGTAAGCAGGCAGATGGTACTTGGTCTTTTCCAGAACCAATTGAGATTGAAGGATTTTATAATATTGGTTCAGAAGTGAGTATGATGATTAGCCTTGATGGAGCGATAATGGTCTTGGCGATGCAAAGAGGGGATTCTTATGGCGAATCAGACTTATATGTTTCTTTTAAAAAAGGAGAACGTCTGTGGAGTGAACCAAAAAACCTTGGTTACCAAATTAATTCTTCCTATAGAGAATCTACACCTTTCCTTTCGGATGATAATAAGATTTTATTTTTTGCTTCAAATCGGAAAGGGCCAGGGAGTGGAATGGACTTATTCATGATTGAGCGTCTTGATGATACTTGGCAAAAATGGAAGCGAGCAAGACGATTTGTAAAGCCTATTAATTCCTCATCTGATGATAGTCAGCCCTTTTTTAATGCAGCGACAGGGTTCTTATACTTTACATCTAAAAGAGAAGGATCAAGCGATATTTTTAGAGCAAAGATATCTCCACCTAATCCTCCTGGGGTATTGGTGAAAGGAAGAATTATCAATGCCAAAACAAATAAACCAATGTCTGGAAAAGTCCTATCCGGACCTAAGCATTCAGACTACAAAAATCTATATGTTTCAGATGATGGATATTATGAAGTCATGGTACCCAAAGGTACTTTGTTTACCTTATCTGCAAATAAACTAGGCTATACAGGAGAGGAAAAATCTGTTTTCTATAAACGATCAAATGTATATTTCAAGCCTAAAACAATCGACCTTTATATTGATCCCGATGACTTGGTTGTTGGTGAAAAAATTGAATTGGAGAAAATTTATTTCGCACAATCAAAATCACTTGTACTTGAGAAATCTTTTCCTGCGCTCAACCAACTAGCGGATATGCTAAAAGAAAATGAATACCTGCGGATCAGAATTTCTGGGCATACGGACAATCAGGGAGACGAAAAACTGTTGATAGAACTCTCAGAAGATAGAGCAAAGGCTATAAAAGCTTACCTCGTTGGAAAACACAAAGTCGAGGAAGAACGAATTGAAACGATTGGCTATGGAGCTACCCGAGCCGTCAATGATAATTCTACAGATGCACTAAGGAAACAGAATCGACGAGTAGAAGTAGAGATATTAGAAAACTCAGAACCATCAGTAAGAATATACGAAGAAAAAGAAGACTAAAAAGTATGAATTGGATTTTTCGGTTTCTCGCTTATTTTATTTCTATTGTTTTTCATCCTTTATTGATGTTGACTTATATGTTGATAC
The DNA here is from genome assembly GCA_965277415.1 of Saprospiraceae bacterium. Classification (GTDB taxonomy): domain Bacteria; phylum Bacteroidota; class Bacteroidia; order Chitinophagales; family Saprospiraceae; genus JAHDHW01. Next base: position 366,402 of record CBDICS010000054.1, on the reverse strand, counting down.
TCTTAGTCCTTATCAACCCTTATCTTTTTTCCGGAACATTGATCCTAAATATTGATGTTTTTATTCTCACTGTTTTTGCTACGACTTTCATACTTCCAGCTTTTGCCGTTTTTTTGATGAGTGCGCTAGGTTTAGTTTCGTCTATAGAGCTTAAAGATAAACAAGACCGGATAGGCCCTTATATTCTTACTGGCATCTTTTATCTCTGGATTTTCATTAATGTGCTCAATTGGCCAGATGCTCCTCAAGCCTATAAAATTTTTACGTTAGGTGCAACAATTGGATTATTTGTCGCTTTTTTTGTCAACTTATTTTCCAAAGTAAGTATGCATGCTACAGGGATGGGCGGTTTGCTTGGGATGGTAGTAATCACCATATTGAAATACAGCTATGAGCACTTCTTTTTATCCATAGGAGGAGGAAGTGTGCAGGTGAGCATGATTACACTCCTGATTTTTGTTATCCTTCTTTGTGGAATTGTTGGAACTGCACGATTATTTCTCGGTGCTCACCATCCTCGTGACCTTTATGGTGGATTTGTAATTGGTTTTGGTACACAGTTTTTGGCCTTGACTTTTCTTGGGGCTTAATTACAATAGTATGATATAGGAATAATAGTTTCCCCATCAACCGATTGATGGGGTATTCAATAAAGATTATAATGAATAAAAGGTTTTTTGTAAGTTGGTATAGCTCTTACCACACTTACGAATTATAAGGTAAGAGTTAGAATATGATTTTAATGAGAATAATTCAAATACTAATAATCTTATTGGGTTTTTACATTATCTATTATATAGCAGGAGACAATATCAAAGATCCAGGACAAGCCCAACGAAGTGAATGTACTCTTCCTTTGATAGGAAATCAATTCCAGAATCAAAATTTAACAATATAAAACCCTAATGTTTCGATTATTGGGTACTTTCCTTTTTTAATTTTAAACACCAATGATCTACCACTTGGGTTTGTTTCAGAAGAATAAATAAAATCTTCTTCTACAAGAAACTCTTTTTTATCAAAATATTTTTGGGCGGTCTTAGCTTCTAAGTTTGATTTTGGGAAAGCCATTTCGATTCCTTTATTTGAATCAATAGTAATGATAGACGTCCCTCCCTTTTTTTTGCGAAATTTATTATTAGCATCATTTAACCCGATAGTTCCTTGCTCTTCGATCCTACAAATACCATAATTCCGGCAATCTTTACTTAGTACTCCAAATTCAACATCCATAAACATTTGAAACGTATTGTTATTAAAAACAACATTCCCTCCTTTGTTAAAACTCTTTGTTGTTATCTTATTCAAAACATTAATATTAAAAAGTGACTCGGCTGACATAATTTTATTTATTAATTGCTGTAAAGTTAAGGATAAAATACAATCCCTTAAAAGGACAACTTACAAGTCCAAACCTTGGAGTAAAGAAAACACATCTCACCAAAACAAACAACTAAAGTACTCATTATCAGTAATTAGTCATTACAAAAAACTTTAAAAAGGTATCTTATAAAAATTAAAATTGTGCGCGAATAAAAAAAGAAAAGGAAATTGTAGACCTAAAAAGAAAAGAGCAGCTCTTTTTTACGTCTAAAGAATTGCTTTATAATTTATATCCTATAATAATTTGAAATAACAATAGATTATTTTCTTGGTTTATAAAATTTTGTTCCTAGAAAACTTAGAATAAGTTCCCAAAGATCTTCATAAGGTATAATTTCAATTTCATGAGGTTGGTTAGCCACTTGCAGAGGATTGGCTTTCAATTGTTGGAAAAGCCCCGCCGTTTTTCGTTCGATTGCAACTTTATGAAACTGTGCTATTGGAATTTGTAATATTAATTTTATAAAACAGTTACTTCGAAAGTTATCGTCTTTTTTAAGATACCTTGAACAATATTTTTCTATAGCTTCAATTCTATCAACAGCTTTAGCATAGTCTTTTCGCACAATAGTAAAAAGAATTTGTATAATTAGAATAGGTATATTCATACCTCTTTTGTCTTTAGAAAAAATCGGAACGCTATTCACAAATCGCCCCATCTTGATATTATTAAAACGATCATCACCATGATGGACTTTTACTTTATCTATGTAAATTAAAAAATGAAGATATATTTCAAAAATACGCCAGCGTTCTTTCACTCTATCTTTTCGTTGTTTAAACTTACGATGGTTAATCGCTTTATTATAAATAACATAAGCCTCTTGATATCTTTTTGAATGAAAAGCTAGAGTAAGATAAAGGTTTAAAGTAGTATACCAATTAAAGGTCCCTTCCCGAATTAACTTACTTCCTTTTTCTATCATTTCTTCTCCTTCTTCAAACATTTTCAACTGAATGCAGCATAAAACTATTTGATGTATAAATGCTTTATTCGCAGTTTTATAAACGTAAGGTTGGCTTTCAAAGTATTTAATTGCGCGATCACAAACCTCTTTAGTTTTTATGTAATCATTGATACTTAAATAAATTAAAGACTCAATATATCTGGTAATATAATGAAAGTAGGGAGAGTTAAACTGATCCAGAAATGGTTTTAGTTCTGTAAAGAAAATTTGAGCATCCCGGTGAGTGTCCATTTTCATTGCCTTATTTCTCACGTATGGAATCATCAACATCAAGTAATACTCATTAGCTTTCAGTTCTATTTCACGAACTTTTAAGTTATAGTTTAGTAATTCATTATAATGATTAAAAGAATTTAAATCTCCTACCCTAATAGCTACATGAGACCTCAGTGATCTTAATGCTCTAATAGTAATATCTGTAAATCCAAAATGCAATGTTTTCTTCAAGACTTTCTGACATACTTCTATACCAATGCCTCTAACTCCAAGATAAACCAACATTTCGGAGGTCGCCATATATTTAGTACAGTATAAGAGGGCTTTTTCTCTATCACTAAATTTTTCGAAAGAATCCCAGAAGAACAAGGTGTTCAATAAACGTGTTTTCAAAGTACTCTTCAAGTTTTTATATGAAGAATTACTTGGATCAGATTTATAAAAATAATTTGAGGCTTCATCATCTGTAGATATATCTCCAGATAAAATCTTTTGGTAAAACTCACTAAGTTTAGTTTTCGAACTTTTATCTATAGTAATGAAATCAGAGGCTTTTAGTCGGATGTCTTTGACAGCCCGAGCTAGCAACTTTATATTTTTCATGAAGTATTAATTTTCGATTAGTTCCAAATATTTTTTGCTGCCTTAGTGTCAATCTTACCAAAAGTAATAAAAATAGTAAACAACTGGTAATCAAATGATAAAAAAAATAGGCCGGCAAATCGAAAAATAGTATACCTGTTTTATTTATATTTTTATCTTCTATTAGAATGAAATCGTCTTTCTTATCCCTTCTTATTTTTTTACATTCTACTCTTCTACTTTTTCTGTCCTCTTTCAGGCCTTCAATACGGATACTTTTGAATCGACATCAAAATCTAATCACTTAGCTTACCCATAGTCAATATTATAGCTTGAAGCTGTTTTAAATAAAAGAGTGGCTTCTTTCATCATTTTAAAAGCCTTTTCTTTTATTTTTTTAGGTCTTTCCTTCATTTTAATGACACTATAAAAACACATTTTAAATAGGTTTTACACCCATTTAAACACCTGATTATCAAACATTTACCAAATCAGTATTTAAAGATTAGATCAAAAACAATCCACCTATTTCCATCCGCTTTGTCTTCCCCAAAAAACACCTAATCCCAGCATACTTTCCTTCTAATTTAACTTTCCATAAACAACTGTATATCAACAAATTACACATTAAGTCTTTTTTCGAAGACTTGCTTTTACACTTCTCTACCCAGTCCATCCCTGTCCTTTATTCAGGCTCGTAATGCGGATACTTTTGAATCGACATCAAAATTATTCACTTAAATTTTTTTACAATGAAAAATCTTATCGCTAACAGTTTAACTATTATTACTTCTTCTTTCAACTTTAATTCTAATAATCAAAAATCAATTCTTGATATTCAAAAATCAAGTTTTTCCAGAGTTCAAATGATAGCTATCAAAGGCGGTAGTGACATCATTATTGAAGATGAAATAGGAGGATAGAACTTTGTTTTTATTCAAGCTAAGTAACTAAAACATTTCTTTCCAAGCTCAAATAGGTTGAGTCAAAATAATTAATACTAAGTTTTTAATACTTAATTTACATGAGTTGTATAAACTCATATGGTAAAGTTATGTCGTAACATAAAGGTTAAGAATTGTTGCGTGTCTATTTTTGCAAAAAAAAATCCGATAGTTCTCTATTAAGAGAACATCGGATTTTTGAGTAAAATAAAGCTAAATGATAAAAAAATAATTTTATAATTCTTCTTCTCAACATGACACTTGGGTGTGCTATTCTAATTTGGGACATCGTTTACATTGCTTCCCTTTCTTAAACTTCTTACAACATTTTTTTTTAAATTTCCTAAACTCTACATTAAGAACAGGTAGTGGAATACTCAAATTATTTTCATGATTTATAGTTGAAATATTTTTTATTCTAATATAGCCCATTATGATATTTTTTATCCGAGATAATTCAAAGATGAATTAACCTCGTCGTTTATAAATTGGATTTGATAAAACTTAGCCATTACTTCTAAAAACATGAGCTAGTGATTAACGATCAACAGCTCCACAATTATCCGTTTGAAATCCATAAGACATTCCACTAGAATAATTTGATGAAGTATAAGCTTCGAAGGTTTCGCTAAATTGTTCGAAATCAGAACTAAAAGTAATATCTGCCGTCACTGTATAATCACATATTTCAGATTCTCCATCATCTTCATAGGGTAAGTCTTCACAATCCCAATCATAAAGCGTTGCAGAAAAAGCTAAAGACAGACTCGCATTGCTAGGTAAAGTTATATGGTATACGCCTTCTTCTGTAAATTCATAATAAGTTACCGGCCACCAACTATTGCTGTGAATTCGAGTTTTCCAATAACCATTTTGTGAATTAATTTCCTGAACATTAGTAATAACTACTGTTGCTCTACAGGGGTAGCCTACTTCTAAATTATCCGCCTCAGATTTAGACACATCGAAAATAGTTTTCAATTCTGATTTAGAATACTCTACTTTATTCAAGGTTTGTTCTTTCAAAGAAGGTTGAACATCTGTTTCTTTCTGGCAGGCAGGGAAAATTAATAAGCAAGCAAAAAACAGGAAGATTAAATTTTTCATATTAAATTGTTTTAGTTTGTACTGCTAAGCGATTCAAACCTTGTCCACTTATTCGAACGGGGTTTAGAGGACTTCTTAAAGTACTATTAGAAATTAAGGTATCTTGTTTCAAGGAAATAAGGATCTCTTATTTAACTAGGCTGCCTAATCATCTTTATATAAGTAGTCGTATCTATTCCGCTAAGCACCTCTATTTGAACTCCATCAGATAAACCAACGCTAACTGATCTTTTCTCAAACAATTGATCACCTACAGAAACTTCTACCCATGTAGAGTCATTTTCTATAATTAGATCTCTTTCTTTAATTGCCAATGTTTGTTCTCTACGATTTAAAATAATATCTGCATTAGCAGAATATCCCGCACGTAAAAAGATATCTTCTCTTTGCTGGATTCCTGCTCTAATTTCGAATTTTACAGAACCTTCATCATCAACTCCTTTTGGTGAAATATATTCTAAAGTTCCATAAATCTTCTCATCTTCGATAGCACCTATGGTCAGTTCTAAAGGCATTCCTTCTTTCATTTTCCCAACATCAGACTCATCAACCAGGCCTTCGAAAATCAAAGATTTCATATTAGCTACAACTGCAATAGTAGTACCTTCGTTAAAATTATTTCGTTCAATAACGGAAGCTCCTTCTTCAACAGGAATATCTAGAATAATACCTTCTACAGTAGAGGATACAATATTTGCAACTTGCCTAGAGTTTTTAGACGCGCCTTCTATTAATAAGGCTAAATTATCTTCCGCAGCTTTCAGCTCTTGGCTTCTTATTCCTGCATCAGAAATCAATTGTTTTAAATTATTAGAAGTCTGAATTTCTGTATTTTTAAACGTTGCTTTTTTCAGATCTAATTCTAGTTTAAAAACATTAAATGCTTGTTCTGAGATAATCCCATCATTGAATAATTCTTTTTGTCGTTCAAGCTCTTGCTTTGCGTTTTCGAAAGCTAGTCGAGATTCTTCGATGTCTAAATGACTTTCGTTTATTTGCCTTTGTCGTTCAAGTTCTCTCTGTGCATCTCTTAATCGTATTCTTGCTAGTTCAACATTAGATTGAGCCGTATTTATATTTACCTGACTTGGGACTAGTTTTATTTTAGCTATTTTTTGTCCTTTGCGTACAGACTGGCCAGGCTTAACATAAAGGACTTCGACAACTCCAGATACCTGAGGTTTTATTTGCACTTCATGCCGAGGCTTTACAACTCCGGTAGCCACAGCTTTTAAGACAATATCTTTCGTCTCTGGTTTTACAGTTCTATAAACAAATGGGGATTTTACACTCTGTTTATAAAAATAATACCCTAAGCCTAATGAGGCTACTAATAAAAAAACACCTAATGTAATACCACAACCTTTATTCATAATTATTTTATTTTTTAATTGGATAATTTTTAATATTGATTTTCTTCAAAAAATCATTCATCTTTTAATGCTATTATTGGATTAACTTTTGCTGCTTGCATAGCCGGAACAAATCCAGTCACTGCTCCTGATATAACCAGAATAAGCAGCGCCTTAATACCTACCGATACATCTAACTGTGGGTTTGCGAAAAAACTTCCGCCGTCTCCTGCAGCCAGACTCATCAGTACAACCACAGCAAAGCCTAGTATCAAACCTAAATATCCAGCAATAGACGTTATGAAAATTGATTCTGTAATAACCATACTAATGATGGAAAAGGGTGTAGCCCCCATTGCTTTTCTAATACCAATCTCCTTAGTTCGTTCTTTTACAGTGATGAGCATGATATTACTTACACCAATTATTCCAGCGAATAGACTCCCAAGTCCAACAATCCAGACTATATACTTTATCCCCGTAAATAAGCCCATAACTTCACTAAACTCTACAGCCAGATTCTCCGATCTGACACCTTGATAATCATCTGGATGGATGCGGTGTCTCTTTTTTAATAGTGATTTAATTTTCATATCAATAACACCTGCATTGTATTGCGCCTTTACAGCACAAGCAAACCAGTCTACTTCACCATGTTTATTAGTGATTTGCTGTGCGGTAGCCAGAGGTATATAAATTGACCGTTCTGCCTCCACAGCATTATCGCCCCTGGCGAGAGAATTAAAGACTCCAACAACAGTGTATTGCTCTCCTCTTATTTCTATGGCATTGCCAATTACTTTTTCATTTTTTTCAAAAAGCACTTCATAAACCCTTCTTCCAATCACTGCTGTTTTTCTTCGGTTTTCCTCATCAAATTGATTTAAGAACCTTCCCTTCCAAACACTCATAGCCATGATTTGATAAGCATCTTCAACTTCTCCTCTTACACTAAAAACTGCTGAGTTATTATTGTGTTTTATTTCTCCTGCATTTACCCGAAGACGAGGAGCGATAAATTCGACTTCTTCTATCTCACTCTTTATTGCTTCTATATCATCTGTCCTTAGTTGATTGAACCTTCCAGCAGGAAGGCCTTTATATGGAATTATAGTATTCTGTGTCCAAACCAATAATGAATTTTTAATCCTTGTACTAAACCTTGAAGTAATTCCATTTTCCAAACCCGCACCTGCTCCCATCAAGAATACTAGCATAAAGATTCCCCAAAAGACACCTAGGGCAGTAAGAAAAGTTCGCAGTTTATTTTTGCGAATGGTCGCAAATATTTCTTGCCATTTATCATAATCAAACATATCAATAAGGAATTGGGAATCAGATTCTAAGCATAAAGGGTACTTATTGATTACCTTTTATAATTTAGACTCTAAAACTATTTTATGGAAAAATATTGAGAAAGCTTTTCGCTAGTTTTTCATAGCAATAACAGGATTTATTTTTACGGTTTTCAAAGCTGGAATTAATCCAGCAAGGGCTCCTGCAACAATCAATAAAAGTAAAACTAAGAGAATAGATATAAAGTCTACTTCTGGGTTTCTAAAATATTCGATATCCATATTATTTGATATCATTATAAAATTGATCCCATAGATTAGAGCAAAGCCGCAGAGTAAGCCGAGGTATCCGGCAATAGAAGTCAGAAAGACGGACTCTTGCATAACCATTCTAAGAATAGAGATCGGAGTAGCGCCCATTGCTTTTCTCACGCCAATTTCTTTAGATCGATCCTTAACGACAATAAGCATTATATTACTAACTCCGATAACTCCCGCGATTATACTTCCTATACCTACAAACCAAAGAAAGCCTTTAATATAAATCAAGATGGTTTGATATTCCTGATATTCAGCAGCAGCGTTGCTTATATAAATTGCTTGTCGATCATTAATATCAAAATTATGAGCAATCGCTAATTCATTTCTGATTGCATGTTCTATTTCATACGTTTTATTCAAAGGAACATCTCCCAGAGATATTAATAATTGATTGACTTCTCCATTGACTGCCTCTATTTTTTGAACGGTAGAGATGGGTAAATAAATAGTCTCCATTTCTCCACGATTGCCTTCTTCAGTAAACACTCCAACCACTTTATACTCTGTGTTTTTTATAGAAAGGTATTCACCAATTGGATCTAATTCATTAAACACAGTATTAGCTATCGCTTCACCAATCACACAAATTTTTCTAAACTCTTTTATATCCAAGTCATTAATAAACCGACCTTTTATAATTTTCGATTTTTCTAAGAATTGATGATCGGGATGAACACTTCGAATAGTATAATAAATTTTCTTTTGTTTGTATTTTATATTGACTTTACCTTTCAAATAGTATCTAGCAGAAAGGTAATCCACTTCCTTAATTTTATTTTTAATGCTTTCATAGTCTTTATTATTAAGTTGAATCTTCCTTCCAGCAGGAAGCCCTTTATGATCAATAGATGTTTGTCCGGGGTAAACTTTTAAACTGTTTACTGCATCATCTGTAAAATTATATTCAACACTATTTTGCAGGCCATTTCCTAAACCTAATAGTATGACGAGCATAAAAATCCCCCACCAAACACTTAAAGCCGTAAGTATTGTTCGTAGCTTATGACGTTTAATACTACTAAAAATTTCCTCCCATTTATCGTAATCAATCATAATTTATTTATTTTAAATTAGACGCCTTCTTAGGTTTCCGCTACTAAGATGCTATACTCGTCGTTGAGAAATAAGATGGCTTATTAAGTATTTTTTCATGATCAATCATTCCATCTTTTAAATTAATAATGCGGTTAGTCATATTGGCAATATCATTTTCATGAGTAACAACAACAACTGTAATCCCTTCATTATTTATATCTTTAAACAAACCCATTACATCATAGGAATTTTTTGTATCTAAAGCTCCAGTCGGTTCGTCCGCAAGGATTATTTTAGGTTTAGTGACTAAAGCTCTTGCTATGGCTACACGTTGCTGTTGACCTCCGGAAAGTTGACTAGGCAGGTGATTCGCCCATTCTAAAAGTCCAACTTTATCTAAATATTCTTTAGCAATGCCTTCTCGCTCTTTACGATCTACTTTTTGATAATAAAGCGGAAGTGCAACATTTTCCCAAGCGGTTTTAAAACCTAAAAGATTGAAAGATTGAAAAACAAATCCGATTTGTTTATTTCGAAAAATAGCTGCCTGCTTTTGAGATATATTATTTGAAACCAAGGTGTTTCCCATATAATAGCTGCCATGATCATGGCTATCTAAAATGCCTAAAATATTAAGCAGTGTAGATTTACCACTACCAGAGGAGCCCATTATTGAAACAAATTCCCCCTGCCTAATTTCTAAATCTATTCCTTTCAATACCTCTAAACTAGAAGAGCCGACTTGATATGATTTACGAATGTTTTTAATTTTTATCATGTTTTTTTCTTGCGTCCAGAATTATAATTTTAAAATATATTTCCGAAAATTATTGAAATGAGGATACTTATTAATTCCCTATCCCTAAATGAAGAAGCTATTTAAAATTTAATTTTTTTGCCTCTATAAAAATCAAGGATGACTCCTTTATATAAAAAATCAAATTTGGCAATGGTCAAATCAAATTTGGCTCTTTCGAAATCGTTTTTTGCTGATGTAAAATCAAAAGTGTTTGCAGCACCAAGTTTAAATTTCTTCGCAATATTCTGATAAGAGTTTTCGAATGCTTGAAGGCTTTTCTCAGAAGCTTCTAATTGTTGTTTAGCTGCTTTTAAATTTGCGATTGCATTCTGGATTCTTGTTTTTATTTCTTGTTTATTTTGCTTATCCGTTAATTCTGCTCGAATTATATTAAGTTTTGCTTTTTGAACATTTGTTTTATTTCTATCATTATTATAAATAGGGATAGTGACGCTAAGCCCAATACTTTGTCCAAAGTTATCATCCAGTTGGTCAAAATAAGTTCTATTAGGATATTTAACGCCTTGGAGTTGGTAGGCTGAAAAAGCAACATCCTGGCCGTCAATATTTACTAATTGACTTTCCCCTAATACAGAGGAAGCACCTTCCATATCGGGATTAGTAAAATCTAGAACACTGTTAGCATAATCTGTCCGGATGTTACCAAAAAGCATGACCCTCGGTAAACTTCCAGCATTGGCAATTGAGACAGCGTTTTGAGCACTTTCTTTTCTGAGCATCCCTGACCTAACAATGGGTTGATTCTGTAAAGCTTGATTATAAATACTTTTGAAATCTAATCCACTTATCAATAGTTCTTTTGAAATAACATGATGATCTGGCTTTACGATTTCTAATGCAAAATCTTCTTCCAGCATTAAAATATTTTTCAAATTCAAATATCCAATATCAACATTATTACTTTGCAAAATAACTTGTTGTTCATCTTCTGCGATCTGTGCTAAAATTACTAGTCGATCATTTTGAGGAAGTACTCCACTTTTTATTAAGCGATCCGTTTGACTTAATTGTTCCTTTGTCAAATCCAGACGTTTAAAAGCATTTTGTAACTGTTCTTCTCCAATTAGTATATTGATATAAGCCTGAGCAATATTTAAAGAAATATTATTCTCCATCACTTCTACTTCAGCTCTTTGAACCGCTAGATCAATTTCACCTTGCTTAATTGTATTCTTAATCCTACCTCCATTATATAAAGTATAGCTAGCTCCAAGGGATAAACTGTTGGTACCAATTGATTGACTCTGAAACGAGTTAGTAATTGGATCAATGGTCCGGCCGTATGAAAATCCCCCAGATATATCAGCATTAAGGTTTGGAATTAATTCCATTTTCGCTTGCCTTTCGGTAAGTCGAATATTTTCTACTTCTAATTCGGCTTGCTTTACTGCAATACTATTTTGAAGGCCGTACTGTATACATTTATCTAATGACCAGATTGCTTCTTGAGCAAAAAGGTTATTAATTAAAAGAAGTAAAAGAAGACTTGTAAAAGAAAAAATCTTAGCCATGAATAGAGTTTTTAATTTAAAAAAATTAGATGCTTTTCGGCAATAGTTCAGGGTTTACAATATAGTAAGAGCCCATATCTATGCGCCTTTCAAAAAAGCCTTTACTTAAATCAACTTCTGTCTCATTTGAAAGAAAACGTACCTTCACTCTATCAGGTTTGAAGTCAATTATTTTTACTTTGATTTGATCTGTTATAATTTCATTCATTTATTTGCTTTGATTAAGGGATAGCGAATCAATAAGTGTCCGATATGGACTTGTTCTCCTTGCACTATACTTCCTCAAAAAAATAAGCCATAGAAGGGCTATGTCTTATTTTTTTGACTCGTCTAGTACAACGATAACTTCGTCTAATCTGGACTCTTATTAATACCCTATCCCTAAGTTGAAAAAATATAATGAAGCGCTTTCTTCCTAAGTACTATTGAGACAATAAACTGTTAAAATCGAAATTAATAAAATATAAAGCTGCGAAGAAAATAAGAACCAATACTATCCTAACGGTCCAAAAATTAATTAATTGAAAAAAGCAAAAGTATTGCATTATATCCCCTAAGGTTTTGTCTTTATTTTTTTTACTCATTATAAAAGTTATTTTAGAAAGGTTAGAATTATACATCTACTTAGGGATACGAACTAAATTTAAACAGGCTCTAAGTCACCAGCATATTCAATGATTTTTTCACCATAGAGTCGTTCTGGTTCAATGTTTAAGGATCGACAATAATCCAAGAGTTTATTAGACTCAACGATAGGCTTAGATTCATCTGTGTATTTGATAGAGCTGATGTATTTTAGCCAAGGCTCCATTCCCATTGCATATACAAAAACATTTTTAGGATTAAAGACATCTATCAATGCTTTTGATTCATAAAAATCACATCCAGCAAGACGCCTTGATTCATTTTTATCACGAGGTAAAGATTCAGGAAGTAAGGGACCATACAACCAACTTAATGGCGCACCTTCACATTCCATCCCTAAAAAGATAACATCAATATCTCCGACTACATCGTAAATGCGTTCATATAATTCAGGAGAAATATTACAAGAATCTGCTGCGAAAAGAATTTTATAATCTTCTTTAAATTTGACGTGATGGCAAAGTTTACTTCTAATATCCAAATCACAATGCTCTCCTACGAAAGGAAGACCAGTCAAGGTACAATCATCAAACTTGATTGATTCCATCTCTCCCAGTTCGATGATGTTTTCAAATCCCAATCGTTCAAACATTAATTTGAGATTTGGATCTTGCAAGGAGCCACCATTACTTCTTGGAACAACAATGTTTTTAATTTTCCATCTTATCCTTAGCAATGTTTCGAAGAGAATATGATCCTGATGATTATGTGTAACGAGAACATAATCTATAGTTTTGGGTAAATGTTCATAAGAATACCGACTGATATCGGTTTCATAGCCATAGCTAATTAAAGGATCTGCTAAGATTGCTGTGTTTTTAGTTTCCGTTAAAATACAAGCATGACCGAAGTATCTTGTCAAAACGCCATCTCCAGAATACCGTTCATATGGTTGGGGTGCCTCTGTAGTAAAAAAGGACCGGAATAAAGCTTCCTTTCCTTCTTCTACGGGAAACAATTCTTTAATCTCTCTAAAAGGTCGAGGATGCTCTGCCATCCGGAATAATTCGTCAATTAACTCACTTTTGAAAGGTAGGTTAACACGTAAAATATTTTCATCCGGCAGTTTGGGCGTACTGAGCACAAAAGACCTCGAGTCATCATCTACCACCAAGAATAGATTAAAGCTTTGTAATTCTTCTTTATAAAAATCTGTTTCGTATAATAAAGACTCAAAAAATCTAAAAGAAGGATTATTATTAACATCATAAAACAGTTCCACTAAGCCTTTTAAAGATTTAGGTACTTTTGCATAAATATCTTTCAGGGCATAACCTTTCGCTTCGTTACGAAGTAGATCATGCAATGCATTGATATCATCACAAAGGTTTAACAAGCTAGAGCATTGCGTTTCTGTATTGTTAACAAGTTGTTTAATCTCGTCTACTCTTTTACCTCCATAATCAATAAATGGCCCGCCAAGCATCTTTGGACTCTTAACTGCTGCTGCATGTATCATTGGATTTTGAACATAAGAGTTCATTATTTTTAAATGCCTATGTTTGATATTTAATGCTGCTGTAGCAGGAGATATAAGATGAGGCCATGCATACCAATTATCAACAAGGGGTTCGATTGCAAGAGTAGTTTTAACATAAACTAATTCATCGTCTTTGAAATACATAGTTATAAATTTAATTTTTAGAATTTGTTAAACGGCATCACCAAGTTATTTTGATCCGTCACTTTAGTACCGCAAATCAATAAGCCTCTTAAGGTCATACACTTCTTAAGAAGAAATAAACATCGGGTACTTAGAATCTATCCAAATTTTATTCATCGGACTGCAAAATTTGGACAGGCTCTTAATAGAAAATAAAAAATCAGAAATTTGTGTCTGAAACTTGAATTCAACACAAATCATTTTGAGTGAATTTTTTCATGAATTGAAAGGAGAAAATTAATCCGCCTTAGACAATTCAAAAACCGTTATTTCAGGCCAAATCCCTATTCTTCCAGGGAACACTAGAAATCCAAATCCTGTATTAACATAGAGGTATTGATTTTTTTCTTTATATAGGCCCATCCATTGGGGATAGCGAAATTTTGCAGGACTCCATTTAAATCCTGGAAGATTAAACCCCAATTGCATCCCATGTGTATGTCCACTTAGGGTCAAGTGGATATGTTTTTTATGGTCTAAAACTTTATGATTCCAATGAGAGGGGTCATGAGAAAGTAGAACACTAAATTCTTTTTCTTCACAATTTTCAAGTGCTTTATCCAAATCTCCTTCTTGGGGAAACCAATCTCCCAGCCCCCAATTCTCGACTCCAAGTAATCTTATATATTCTCCACCTTTTTCGATTTTAGCATTTTCATTATTGAGCAATTGAAAGCCCATCGCATCAAATTTAGACTTAAAATCGGACCAATATTCTTTAATAATAGATTCATCAGTATTAAAAGGAGCGCCATGATAATCATGATTGCCGAGAACAGCAAACTGTCCCATTTTTGATTTTAATTTTTTAAAGATGTCAATAAAAGGGTTTATTTCATCCTTAACAGAGTTTACCAAATCTCCAGTAAAAACAATAAGGTCAGGTGACTGCTCATTGACTAATTCAACTCCTCTCAAAATATCTTCTTTGCTATCAAGGCTTCCTGCATGGATATCAGAAATTTGAACAATCTTAAATCCATCAAACGCTTTTGGTAAATCTTTAAAAGTTAACTTAACGGTTTTTACTTTAAAGTTATATTTACCTCTGGTGATTCCATGTAGAATTGTTGCAAAAGGAAGGGCAGCAACTCCGGCCGCCAACCAAGTAAATGCTTTTCTCCTGGAAGGCATAAATACTTTTTCACCTTCAGGATTTTCTACTCTTTTTGACCAGTAGTTTTTAAGCCCACCTACAAGTCTCCCAATATCTTGCAGCAGCATAATCGTTGAAAAAAGTAATATTGGAATTACAAATAATAAGACAATCCCTAAGTAAAAGGAGTATGACATATCTCGAAAAAATACATCAGCCTGAATCGTTTTAAATAGCTTAAAAAAACTAAATAGCACTAAAGCTGTAGACAATACTACTCCGCTTATTAACAAGGGGTTCCATTTTTTTGAGACTATTACAGATAGACAACTATACGTATACCATGCAAAGCCTAAATATATCCCTCCTACGATCAAAAACAATACGCTCAATGAATCCATGTTATTTTTATTTACAGGTTAATTTACGTTGACTTGCTGTGTCCATTCTTGTCCGTCGATAGTTACTGCGAATCTATAAAGTCCTTTTTTAAGCTTTCTATAATTCCATACGAATCGATGTTCTCCCTTCTCTACTCGTTCATCAATAATAGTTTTCACCGTCTCACCTGCTTCATTCAAAATAACTATATCAAGATCAACAGCTCGTTCTGTCAAGCCAAGCGTAAATCTATACTTCCCCCAACTATCATCTAATATGTAGTAAACACCAGAAGGAAAACTACCCGTAGTTGGATATTCCACTGTTCTCTTTCGCCAACTTTTAGGACTAGGTTTATAATGTACATTGGCACAATTTATCAAGGTATCATACTTCGTAGATGACTTATATTTCAAAGTATAAATCAAGACTTCATCTTTTGTTTTATTGGCATTTTCTTTTCCACATTCCTTATTTCGGTAATAGGTTGTTTTGATACAGCTTTTACAGTTTTTGATCATCCCTGAAAACTTAGGCGCAAGACTATGCTCTTTGTTTTCCTTTATAGACATATCTAGAATAATCTCTAAAGGTTCTTCTCCTACTTTCAACGATGTTTTAATTTTTTTAACTGATGCATTTTGAATTGGATTCTCAGGTTTCTTATTAAGTGGAATTTCTGAATCACATCCAAACATCATAAGTATAACAAATGATAGAAATAATAAATGATTGATTTTTTTAAAATTTAGCGGCGTAAATATTGATGATAAAAAATCTTCTTTATAAAGATTTTCATCTCTTTTTTGTGAAAATTGCATAATAGTATTTTTAAAATGTTGTTGGTAAAAATTAATTTTTATATCAATAAAAGAGGTCTTAGCCTCATGGCGATTGCAAGAACAATATTTTAGATTTGTATTAGAGTGATCAGTCCTACAGGCTGTGTGATTTGGTGATCGCTTCGCTTGTGAGGGGCTACTTTGGGCAGACTTCAAAAATTTTGATCATTTATTTTTGCTCAATTCACCTTTGATAGATAAACTTGCGATTGCCATGGTCTTAGCCTCTAATTAGACCTGACTAAAGCATAACAATAAAGTTGTTTTAAAAAATATTTTTAGTGGCTTGTTTAAGGAGCAGCGAATCAATAAGGATATGATATGATTTTGTTCTCCTTGCACTATACGTTCTCAAAAAAAATAAGCCGTAGAAGGTAATGCCTTATTTCTCATACCCTGTGCTAAGCAGCGAGGGCTTGGGGTTTCCCAATTAATTGGCTAACAAATTCTACTTCTTTTTGAGCGGATACATCTCTATTAAATATTGAGTTCATACGATCTAATCCCTCTCGATACGTTTTGTTCTTTACAGTATCTAAAATCAAATCAGCAAACTCATCAATAGACAGTTTAGAAATTTCAAGTTCGGTTCCTAACTTTTGAGTAATAATCATTTTTGTTGTATCAAATTGATCAATCCCCAATGGGCTTGCAAGCATAGGAACCTTCAGATCGACACATTCTTTTATCGACCCCAGTCCTCCATGGATAATCGCAAGTACTGCTTCTTTTAAAATTGTTGTTTGCGGTAACCATTTAAAAACAGAAACATTAGGAGGATGCTTAAGGTCTTTCAAACTATCATATAAACTTCCCGAAGCAATTAATAGATGATAGTCCGCCAATGCTTCATGTTTCATGCATTCAATTATTCTTGGGAAAAAACGAGTCACTTTATTTAGATTAATACCTTCCGCCCAAGATCCCATAGAACAATAAATTATTTTTTGATTTTTTTCTCGTGCTCTAATAATTTTTTCCTCTTTTTCCCAATCATTAGATTGAAAAAGTCCGTGGTTTATTAGCGTAGGGCCAATATAGATTTCATTTTCTCGAATAGGAATTTCTTCAAAATGTAATTCTTTAGAACAAGTAACGATCTGTCCAAACGTACTACAGGGCGCCACAAAATCATCTAGTCTATTTATCTTAATTCCTAATTTTTCAAAATAACTAATCATCTTTAAAATATCTGCGGGTTTAGCATCCTTGATCTTTTGTTGTGCAAACTCTTGCACACGTTGTACAAAAGGGCTTCTATCAATTTCATTATAGGGAATATTCATTGGGAAATGCCCCCAGATGAAAGCGACCTTTATTTTATACTTAAAATATATTGCAAGTGCTTCTAGCGGATTATGAGGTGTTGCCAGTATCAACTTTGGGTTTAATGCATTTATAGATTCATCCATTGCTCCAGAGATAATTAGATCCATTGTTTTGCCAGAACCTCCATTAGATAAATCATAAGTATCGAAACCCATTTCATTTGCCTTCTTTAAGATATTTTCAGGTCCGATATACCCTATATTATACCCATAATCTTTTAACCTTTGAGCAATACTAAATGTAGGAATTACATGACTTATCTTATAATCTGAAAAAATTAAAATATCTGTCATTGATTGAATTTTATAAACAGGTTAGGAGATATTTTTCGAGCTAATTCTAAGTTAATTGTAAAGCTTTTTTCAATTTTACGGTCAATGATTGTACATGAGGTTTTCTTAAAACAGAACGATGGTTTCCAGGAACATCTATCACTTCGACATTTGCCGTAGTAACCTTAGACCAACCATAATCATTTGCAGAATCAGTACTCAAGACCAATATTGGGACATTTAATTTAGGTTTATCTATTTCAGAATATTTACACTTTAGGTTATTTATAAATACTTCTGCTCCGCCTCTCATTAATTTCTCATCTGTAATAATATCTAAATCACAGAGCTTGGTGTGAATAAATTCATATTGTTCTTTTTTTGTTTTTCCGTGGAGCTCTTCAACTGAAAGGCTAATTTTTTTATCATACCTTCGAACAAAATCGTGGGTCCAATGCCAAAGCCAATCTTCATCTGTTTTCAAATGAGCAAAAACATCTTTTGGCATATGATCAAAAATCCACGTGTCGAATAAAACAATCTTTTTTACTTCAAGTCCTTTTTGTTTTAATTGCTGAGCCATTTCGAAAACTATTCTCCCTCCAAAAGAATAACCAGCTAAAGTATAAGGTCCTGTAGGATTAATTTCTTGTAATTCTTGGATATAAAGTTCAGCCATCTCTTCAACTTCTTTTAATGCAGGTACTTCTCCAAAAAGGCCAACTGATCGAAAGACATATAATTCATAATCTTTGCCATAGGTATTCCCTAATTCGAAGTATGAATTATTACGCCCACTGACACCTGATACACAGAAAAGTTGAGGTTTCTTAAGTCCTTTATTAAACTTTGTTAAGACATTAATATTCTTGCTCTTTTTTTCCTCATTTTCAACAGCTTCTAAAGCTTCCGAAAATGAAGATACATCGGGATAATCAAACAAAAACTCAATGCCCAAATTCAATGAATATTCTTTACTAACTTTAGCGATTAGATTAATACCTAAAAGTGAGTGGCCACCTAAATCAAAAAAGTTATCGTGTATCCCGAAGTCCTCAATGCCCAAAATATCAGACCAAAGATCAAGTATTTGTTCTTCCATTTTATTTCGAGGAAGATCATGTGATCGTTCGATTAAAGTATTTAAGTCTAAACTGAGGAGTTTCTTTTTATCAATTTTCCCATTACTTGTCAAGGGTAGTTCATCAATTCCAATAAGCAAAGAAGGGATCATATAGTTAGGGAGAAATAACTCCATATACTCTTTCAAATGAAACTTATTATAATGCTCTGCAAATACAACAAAAGCAATAAGTACCTGATTGCTCTGATGATCTTCTTTAGTTAAAACGATATTCTGTTTTACCATTCCTGAATCACCAATCAAAGACATAATTTCTCCAAGTTCAATTCGATGTCCTCTTATTTTCACCTGGTCATCTATTCTTCCTAAATATTCTAAGTTCCCATCAGGTAATAATTTTGCTAGATCCCCCGTCTTATATATTAAGCCCTCGTCCTTGCTAAGCAAAGGATGTTGAATAAATTTTTCTTTTGTAAGATCTGGTCTGTTCAAGTATTCTTTTGTTAATCCCTTTCCAGAGATGCACAATTCTCCAGCTTCACCTTCGGGTAGCAACTCATCGTCATTTCCAAGGATATAGATTTTTGTGTTATCTATCGGTTTTCCAATAGAAATTTGGTTCTCTATATTTTCATTATCTATTCTAAAACAAGTACAGCCGATAGTGGCTTCAGTAGGACCGTATTCGTTGAAAATTTCTGCTTTAGGATTAATTGATTTTATCTTTTTAACATGCGTTGGAAGTAAAGTTTCGCCGCCAATAATAAAAGTCAAATTTTCTGTCTTCTCTTCTATTGGCATTATTTGAATATGAGAAGGCGTTAGTTTTACAGCATTAATAGATTTATTATTTAAAATACTTTTTAGATTTTTATTTACATCATTGCTGGAAAAAACATGTAAAACTCCTCCTGATATAAGCGTCAATAATATGCTAGTCTGTGTGAGGTCGAATGAAAATGAGGTAAAAAAAGGAAAATTGAATTGCTCCTTATCTCCTTTATAAAACCGTTCAGCCCAATTTAAATAATTCAATAAATTAGCGTTGGTAATTGGAACACCTTTCGGTTTACCTGTTGAACCAGAAGTATAAATTATATATGCTCTATCTTCTAATTTAGGTTTTTTATGGGGGGATAGGCTACTATATTCGTGTTTTACCTGTTGAAATCTTTTGACTTGTTTTCCGTCAATGACTAATCCGCATTTACTATCCCTTAGTATATATTTTATTCTTTCATGAGGAGAGCTTAAGTCAATTGGCACATAGCTTGCCCCTGTTTTTATAATTGCCAACATACTAATAATTGCCCATTCACTTCTTTCTAGTCTTAAACCAATGGTATCTTGAGGCCCAATATTATATTCTTTGATTAAGCAATTTGCCATTCTATTTGAAAGCTGATCAACTTCTTTATAAGTCAATCTCATATCATCAAAAATGATTGCTTTTCTGCTAGGATTGAGAGCAACCTGCTGTTGAAATAGATCTAGTATTGATTCGACTTCAGGAGTTTCATACTCAAGAGTATCTGTTTCGACAATCCTTTGTTCGTTATTACTTTTATTAAAGAATACCATAAAAGACTCAGTTAAATGTTATAAAAAGAAATTTTTGAAGGCCGTTCGCTTGACTACGAAGTAATATATTCATCCAATAGTCTTAGCTTCTTATCGTTGATAAGATAATTCCAAAACTATCCTTGATTAATAAATAGATTCTCACTCCTTGAGAAAGGAGTAAATTATATCAGGTAATATTGCGCAAAAAGAACAAGCGTAGATCAGGAGTTATAGCAATATAAAACCTTAGAACTTGTTTTAATCCAAACATAGTCAATCTTTGAGTAGAAAGCCATGCTATTTCATTAAAGTATTACCTGCTTAACTAAACTGAGCTTTCAACTTAGCAGCAATTTCAGAGATAGGAACTCTCACCTGATTCATATCTGTTCTATCCCTGAGTGTTACACAATTATCAGTGAGCGTATCAAAATCAACTGTTATACAATAAGGCGTACCCAATTCGTCCATTCGGGCATACCTTTTACCAATTGATCCTTTATTATCAAAAAATACGATTAAATCATTCTCTATTAATTCATTATAAATGTCCATCGCGATTTCAGGTAATCCTCCTTTTTTCACTAAAGGAAATACGGCTACATTAATTGGTGAAATTTTAGGTGGAAGAAATAATACATTTTTCTCATCTCGAACCACAAAAGATTTCTCTAAAAGGCAGTATAACAATCTCCCAACACCAATTGCAATTTCTAATATTGTTGGAACTTGGTCTTCTCCATTTTCATCTCTAATGGACATTTTCTTTCCGGAATATTCTTGATGTTGTGTAAGGTCATAATTCCCTCTATCATGGATACCACAAATTTCTACCCATGAATATTGAGCTGTACGAACTTCAACATCCCATGCATCAATAGCATAATGAGCTCTTTCGTCGATTAAATGTTGGCGAAATCTGATTTGCTCATCTTTAAAGCCTAAACCTTTAATTAATTCATAAAAAATCCCAAAACAATAAGCATAACCCTCACTAGGCAAAACAGATCCTTCCAATGCCTCCGATATTGATAGAGAGGAAGGTGCTTCACCTTTAACTTGACCTTCGTGAGAAAGAAGGTTACACTTATAGTCCTTAAAGCGTTCTAAATCCTTAAATGATTTTTTTTCTTCTTGAGTTAAAAAAATCTGTCCTTCAATTTGTTCAAATTCTCTACTCCTTATAAGCCCTTGCCTACTTGTAACTTCATTTCTGTAAACTTTTCCAAACTGAAAGACTTTTATTGGCATTGAGTTTCTAAATAAAGCATAATAGTCTTTAAAGCCTAAATACGTCGAAGTCGCTGTTTCTGGTCTTAATACGGCATCTTGACCAGCAACCTTCGTTTGAAGCATCAGGTAATATTCACTCAAATTATGGATAGGTTCTTTATTCCCTTTCGGCGTAAAAGACTTTGTTTTAATTAATTCATTAAAATATTCGAGGCTTTTACCTTCAATCAAAACATCAGGATACTCTTCTTCTATAAGTTTATCTATACGATAAATTTTACCATCAGACTTACCGATTATATCAACAAATTTATCATAGTGGCCAGAAGCTTGCCACACTTTTACAGGGCTAACTATTGGAAACTCAACTTCCCAAAACATATTTTTTCTGAAATATTTTTTCACTTCAGAAATCATATTGTTTTTTATTGTACTACCATATGGTCCAAATTCAATAAACCCTGTAATAGGATCATAAATAGTAGGAGAGGTCTGAAATATTTTCAATTTCTTGATGAAAGCATTAAATGCTGAAATATCCATATTGGTAAAAGATTTATATAAAAACTAATAATGAAAAAATATAGCGTAAATTTAAATAAATTAATTGAGCATCTGATCAGGGTCTTATAAAAATATCATTGTTCTATGTAAAATGATATGACTATAAATTAAACATGTTCGTGTGATAAATTTGTACTAAACAACGAGGGGTTTTGAATTCGTTCAATATTAAGTGGCCTTAGTTGAGAACTAAGTCCACCATCAATAGTAAAAACCTGCCCTGTGACAAAACGATTATTTTCAATAGCGAAGGCTGAGATAAAGCTAGCAATTTCTTCAGGTTTAGCATACCTTTGAAGAGGAACAAGTCCTATTAATTGCTTTGATAAAGCGCCATCTTCCTTACTTGTAGGAGAAGACTCAATTGGGCCAATGGCTATAGCATTAACATTAATTTGTTGGCTAGCTAAATCCAAAGATAAGGCTCGACACAAAGCATTAAGGCCTCCTTTTGCGCTATCATAAGCGGGGTGTTCTCTATGAGCTTTCTCTGCTCCTACAGAAGTTAGAAATACAATACTTCCTTCTACTTGTCTATTTACGGCTTGCATTGCATACAGTTTTGAGACATTAAAATTTGTTCCTAATTCTTCCATTAAGCCTTCTTGGAATTCTTTAAACGACGTCTCAAAAGTATGCTTGTTTTTAATGTTACAGTGATGAGCACAAATAAGGGTTCTTGGGTAAATGTTTATGTCTAATAATAAATTTTCTATTCGATCACTATCTAATAAATCGACTTCAGACTTAAGAATGAGATGACTATTATAGTCCATGAATAATTCATCATCAAACTTTTTATCCCATGCCCATACAGGCATTCCTTTCTCTAGCAAATTTTTCACAATCGCTCTCCCAATAAATCCATTCGCTCCTGTCACGATAAAAGGAGCATCAGAAAAATGATCCAATTCTAATTTATTAGATTCATATTTCTTGATGGCTTGATTTTTTCTATATTCAATCTCTTTATCTTTTGATGCAGTATTAGTAAAAGAACTTACACAGATATATTTTAATGAGAACGGTGAAGTATTACATACTTTACGATGTTGGTCTGGGGATATATATACAATGTCTCCCTTTTTAAACGCTATTCTTTCTCCTTTCTTTTCAGTTAATATGCACCCTTCCCCTTGTAAAACAACAAAGATTTGTTCGCATTCTTCATATACATGAAGGTGAGTGGTCTTCCCTTTGGGCACTTCTACCAGAAGGGCTTCTGAACGCTTCGTGTCCTTCTTTGAAATGAGCAAATCATTAATATGGGTTTCAAATAAAAATCGTTCACCACTATAAGTATTTTTTATTTTAATCATTTTAATTTCCTTTTAATACTGTGAAGTCTAAAACTAAAACTTGCTTATAAAATGCTATAGTATTTATTCTACAGGACTTAATACATCGTAAATTAAATACTTGAATATAACCGAGTATATAATTGCTGTATAATTTCGTTATTTACAAAATTTTGTTCCCGAAACTCTAAGCCTCTTTTAGTTATATCTTTTGAAGATAGTGCTGCTATTTTTTCAAAACAACTGTTGATCGCATCCACACTTTCTTTTTCAATCGACAAATCACTATTAGGTGTCTTAATAGATTTAGGCATAATTCCACATACAGGTTTACTATAATTAATTGCTAAATTGGCTACTCCACTAGACCATGCCTTATAAAAAAGTGCAACGAGATCACTATTAAAAAACAAATAATCAATCATAGTCTGATCAATAAAGTCATTGATGTATGTCACTCGATAATCTTGTTTTTCAAGCTCTAGTACACGGTCACTAAAATGAGTTTTGCTAGAGTATCCCGAAAAAATAAAGCGCAGATTATCATTATTATTCAGATTAATTGCGTTTAGAATATTATTAATGTTTTTATAGGATCTTATCCTTCCAAAAATTAAAATATAAGTCAGGCTTTTATCTTGAAAAAGAGCTTTCAGCTTATTTTTTTTAACATCTAAGTTTTCTATAAATCTTGACGGATAGTTTATATGGGGAATAACAACTATTTTTTTGTCCTTAAATTGGTTATCCACTAGTTTCTTTTGCCTCTCTGAAAAAACATGAATACAATCACAACAACTATTTATCTTTTCATCAGTTTGCTTTATTTCTTTCGAGGAATGATGGGGTGTCTTATTATGTAGGGTTCTAATAATTTTGACGCCATGGTTTTTTATTACTCTAAGTGCTTCAACAAACTTTTCTCCATTGTTTTTATCATAAAATTTTTCTGGCCAATGTAAATGAAGAACATTTGATTTACCGTCACCAAACAGATCCAACACTTTACTAGCCGAAAACTCTATTTGCTTTGGATTAAATCCGTCTACAAAAAAATTATTAGAAATAACATTTAGTCCTGCTCCTTTCTGAACAGCAGAGAGTATTTCAACATATGGGTTAAACTCGCATACCTGCGGAATATTTATTAACTTCATAATCTATAATTTTATTAAAACTGAGAAGAGGGGGAAATATTTTACCTTGTCATACACATTTTGTGGAGCTCTTTTAACAATGGAGTTTATTAGAATTCCATTCTATCATTTCTATAATTGTTTCAGCGTACTTTTTCCAAGTATATTCTTTAGAAAATTTGAACCCATTTTTGCCTAGTTTTTCTTGAAGTGCAATATCTTCAATTAGCAATTGTAGATAAGAGGCCAGCATTTTGGCATTCTTTGCTTGATAAAGGTATCCGTTAATACCATTTTTTATAAACGCTCTAGATTGTGGAATATCTGAGGCAATAATTGGTTTTCCAGCAATGCCTGCTTCAATGTAAACTTTACTAAATTTTTCTTGCAATGAAGCGTGTACAACGATTGTTGCATCTTCAAGATATTTTACTAATGCCGGCTTATCTTCCACATAGTCAACAACCTTAACACTTGAATTATTTTTGCTTTGTTTTTGAAGCGATTCTTTCTCTTTTCTATTGGCGATAAATACCATTTCATGTTCTAATCCACAATCATTTAGTATTTGAGAAGCGTTCTCCAGAACACAGAAATCGTTTCTTCCGTAAGATAATATCCTAGGTATATTCTGATCTATTTTCTTTTCTGTATAGGTAGAAAAATAACTACTTAAACTTAAGTCTATTCCATCAGGTATCACGACCATGGGAGTATCTGGATCTAACTTTCTTAAGTCTAAAGCCGTCCGCTCACTATTTGTAACAATGATATCTGCCAGTTGAACATTCATAGATAAATAATGGTTAGCGACTTGTAAATCTCTTCTTACATTTTTATCTTTTTCATGTTTCAACCATTTTTCATAGTTAGTTCTTACAAATACAATTTTCAAATGTTTCCCTCCTTTCTTTTTAGGTAGAATATTAAAACCATCAAAGTCCATACAAAGAAGAGTAGCTTCACTATCAAAGTTTTCGCCTCTTTTCAAATTGTTAATTTGTATTCTTTCATTTATACTTTTTATAGTCTTAGTGCTAGTTAGCCACGGGGTAAAAACAGAATGTCCTAATTGTTTTAAAGCATTACAAGTATCATTAATGGATATAGAATTATATTCTGCTTTCGACAGGTCGCAGGTACTAATAAGATAAAGAGACATTATATCTCTTTTGTTTTCAAATAGACTGTTCTGTTTTCTCAGATCATCATATTTAAGAACACTAATATTATCCACAATCTGTTTTTGAGCAATAATATCTTTATTGTTCGTAGGACAAATTATCTTTGAAAGATCTGATTCCTGGCTTTCAGGATTGTATCTTAAAGCGTATTCGTTAAAATTATGCGCACTAATATATGCTCCGACTTTGCAATACTTTCCTACAGTATGTAAAACTTTAATGTTTTTTGCATGTAAAATAAAACAAGCGTTTTTTGCATATTTCATCAATGGCAAAGACATGCATATGAGATGAAGGATATCATATTTAGAAAGACCTTTATTATTGTTTTGGACTCCAAAAGGTAATGACGACACTAAATCTGCAATTGTAAATTGATTCAATAAATCTATAAGGTCTGTTATATAATTTTTATTATCACAAGAAAAAAGTATGTTATCAAAACCATACTGTTCTGCAGCTTCCGTATACAGTTTTTTAACCTCGTATAAATCATAATTAGAATAAAATAAGGAAGCTAAATTGGTTTCAACATAGAGGATATTTTCTTGATCTTCTGTTTTATTATTTTTTGCTACCCCTAATAAACAGAGGTTACTGTATGACATTGTGGGTGAACCAAACAAAATAACTACATTAGATTTAACCTGAGCTCCTTTTTTATAAAACCGGTTGATTTTAGGTTTCATTAATTTAAGTTCACTTCCCGAAGTAGATTCAATAGTGCCTCTTATACTTTCTAAAATTTGATTTATTTTTTCATACTTTAAGTGAAAGGTACTTTTACAAGAAGCACAATCCATATCACATTGGCTATTATCCAATAACTCAATAATTTTCTCAACTTGACAATAACCACTAGGAGGAAGTTTTACTTTTTCAGGTAAAAAAGATATAATCTTAGACGGCTTAAATCGAATACTACTTTTTACAACAAAACAGTTGTCTCTTATTAATTTTGTCGCTTGGTGGTTTTTACTGAAATAAAATCCAGAAAAATTAAATTCCTTTTCCAATGCCATCAAAAAACAATCTATCCATTCTCCTCTCGTGTAATTTTTCCTTTTTTTCTTTTTTAAAAAATATAGGATATCTTCAGTCCTAACTGTATCACTGTTATAAGTTTGTATATTAAATTTTAAGTTAAAGAGTTCATTAAGTTTGATTATCGCATTTGAAATTTCTTTTTCCTGAACATTCTCAACATTCAGCATATTAATCAGTCCAAAATGAGGTTCAACTTTCAAGTCTTTACAAACCTTAAGAAAGTCCATAAGATCAAAGATAATTTGATCACAATCTATTTTATCTAAAAATATAGGGAAAAATAATGTTTTTAATTTTGGTCTCTCTTCCCTCGGTTTGAATTCATTGCGCTCATTAGAATAACTATTGAGTAAATCAAACAAAGACACCGACTGTTCAAGATCAACTATATTTAATTTTTCCCTTAATGACTGCAAATCATTAAGCACGAAGGGAAGTTGCATAGCTTTCTAGTTTTATATTATTTAATCGAACTAAGGAAGAATCTACCAAATCGTGCCATCTTGGAGACAGGACAATTTTAAAAACTTTTGATGGATCGACTTCAATATTGTTCAATAATTTTATTTCATTTAAAATAGACTTCAAGTTTATTTTAGAAATCATTTTAGTAGCGTTTTGAGACCTTCTTTCCATTTCACTTTTTGAATTATTCCTGTAAGGCTTCCAGAAATTTTTATCTTTTAAAGGGTTGACCAATTCAACAAAACAAGGGAACTGCATCCACGTATTACTAATAATGCTTACAGAGATATTATCAACGGCACCATCAAAATACTTTTCAAAAAATCGAAGACACTTTCTTTTAAAAACTTGAATCTCCTGAACTTTAAACGTTGATAAATCTATAGGGATAACTAAGTCTAAATCAGAAAAAGAAGTCGGCGTTTTAGAGGATAATGGTGAATGTGACCCTCCTACAAAAAATTCATAAGAAAATTTTTGTTTGAATTTTTTTGCAAGTTTGTTAAGTACAGAGAACTTAATTCTACTCATGATAGATTCTTCCACTTCAATTGAGAGTCGAAAGGGTCCATATTGAACGACTCTTGCATCCGAGTCATGAAGCTTATTAAAAGAAGCATATGATTGGCTAAAAAAAGGGAAAGACTGATCCCCTGATAATTCCCACTCCATATTCTGCCCTGAAACACTTTTGAAGTATCGTTGTTTCTCTTCATTATTTTCTAATATCACACCATACTTTGAACCTTGTTTAGAAAAGTATTGTGCAGAGAATCCTTGGTTCATTGATTCCAAAAACAGCAATTCAGAATCTACCCAAGTCCACTTAAACCAATCTGTTTCTATGTCTTTATATTTTAACCTTAACTCTATTTCTCCTGGGAATTTATTCTGACTAATTTGCTTTTTGATATAGTCCAAATGATCTCCTTTTCC
This sequence comes from Saprospiraceae bacterium, assembly GCA_965277415.1. Lineage (GTDB taxonomy): Bacteria > Bacteroidota > Bacteroidia > Chitinophagales > Saprospiraceae > JAHDHW01. The sequence continues at coordinate 338,130 of CBDICS010000054.1, read as the reverse complement.
TTCTCTCCAATTTACGCTAGTAATCAAAAGCCTTCCATTAGGAGCAAGAAGTCTTCTTGTTTTTTGTAAAAAAGATGAAAGATTCTCAATCGATTCAATTAATCCAATAGAACAATCCATCAAAATAATATTATCGTATTTTGTAGATTCATCTAAATTCCAAAAATCTCCGAGTTCAATATTTCGGCCATAGCCTCTTCCAATTTTAATAGCTCCTTCAGAGTTATCGATACCTTTTGTCTCGATTTCTTTACCATTTAAATACTCGACATGCTTTCCCGTTCCACAACCTATGTCCAAGACATTCCCTTCTTTTAAATGTTCTAAAAGGGAACACTCCCAATCTCCAATATCAATGTTCTCTGCCATCCATTTATCAAAATAATTTTTACTCTTGTGCCCATCTCTTCTTTCTATTTCGAAGAAATCATTCGTTTCAGGCAAGGTCTTTAATATTTGACTAAAAAAATCCATAATTATTGCTTTATGTTGTTTTGAAAAAAGAGAATATTATTCAATACCAATCACAACCCAATGCATACGCTACACACATATTTGCTGCTCTTCATCAAATAATATCCTCTATCCGTTATTAAAATTGATTTCTAAAAGAAAGTGACTTGCTATGACTGTTTCAATATATCCTTGATGTGAATAGCAACCTTTTGAACATTGGGAACTCTAAGTATCGTAAAATGAGTTCCAGGAATTTGGTGAACATTTACCTTTTTACTAGTTATGTGCCTCCAACCATAATCAAGATGGGGGTTCAAACTAAGAACAGTAATAGGAAAATCAAGCTTATAATTCCATGACGGATTATAGCGTACCTTTTGATTATTAATAGAAACGGCTGTTCGTCCCCGTAATCTTAATTTAGTAATATCAACTCCTAAATCATTCATATCCTTATAAACAATTTTCAGTTGCTCTTCTTTAGACTTTCCTTCAAGATCACTTAGCTTCAGAGTCGTTTCAACATCCCAATGCTGTACATATTTAGTTAACCAATCTAATAAATAAGCTTCATCCGAAAGAAGAGGATTAGACTCTTTAGTTTCTGGTTTGGGTAAGGTACTATCTAAGACAATAATATGTTTTACTTGGTACCCTTTCTCGTTCAATTGATACGCGGCTTCAGCCATTAATTTTGCACCAAAAGAATATCCGACTAAATAAAAAGGTCCATTAGGATCGACCTTAAGCATTTCCTGAATATAGACAGAAGCAAGTTCTTCTACTGTAGGTATTGTTGGCGTCAATCCATCTAAGCCAGGAGCCTGAAAAGTATAAAAAGCATGTTCATCTCCGACTAATTTTCCTAATTCAAAAAAGGTCAAAGCATTCCCTCCAACAGAATGGAAACAAAAAACTGCCGGCTTCTTCACGCCTTCATTATACTTTACAATAATTGGAAAAGCATTTTCAATTTGTTCATAAATAACCTTTGCCAAAGCACCTATAGTGGGATTGTCAAATAGAATCGTAATATCTAAATTGATCGAAAATGCCTCATTGATTTTAGCAACTAGCTTGATTGCAAGTAGAGAATGGCCACCTAAATCAAAAAAGTCATCATATATACCGAGGTTATCAATCTTGAGTGTATTTTTCCACAGCAAAATTAAATCTTCTTCAATTTCATTCCTAGGATTTGCATTAGGGTTTTCTGATAAAGCTACTACATCTCTTTTCAATAAAGATTCCCGATCAACTTTCCCATTATTTGTCAAAGGAATTTCCTTCATTTCTACAATCAAGCCTGGAACCATATACTCTGGTAATTTTGAATATAAAAATTCTTTTAGCTGAGGTTTACTAAAATCGTTTCTAGGGACTACATACGCAACGAGTAATTTATTTCCAAGATGATCTTCTTTTGCAAGAACTACACTTTGATCGACTAAACCACTAGCGTTGAAGGTTCCCATTATTTCTCCAAGTTCTATCCGATACCCTCTAATTTTCACCTGATCATCTTTTCTACCGATAAACTCGAGTGTACCATCATCATTCCATTTAGCGAGGTCACCTGTTTTGTACAATGTATCTCCAACAGTATTTGAAAAAGGATTTTTTATAAACTTTTCCTTATTTAATTCAGGACGATTAAAATAGCCTTTACTCACTCCTTTGCCTCCAATACAAAGTTCTCCAACAATCCCTGATGGCAACAATTCATTATATTCATCAAGAATGTAAATTTGAGTATTTGCGATTGGCTTTCCGATAGAAATAGCATTATCATCGCTTAGTTTTCTAACTTCAAAATAAGTACATCCTATGGTAGCTTCGGTAGGTCCATATTCATTATAAATTTTAGTATTCGGAGCAATTGTTCTAATTTTCGTTACATGACTTGGCAACAATGCTTCTCCTCCTAATATAAATGTAGGAATATTCGTTCGGTTTCCTTTTTCAAGTATTTGGACATGAGCTGGAGTAAGTTTCAGCGCATTTATTTCTTTATTAGCTAAGATGTTTTTTAGCATAACACTAACATCTTTGTCGTTTTCTATAAACAATTTGCCGCCTGACAACAATGTCAATAGAATACTGGTCTGTGTTAGATCAAAAGAAAGAGAAGTAAAATATGGAAAACAAAAACTCATATTTTCTCCTTTATATGCTTTAGTAGCCCAATCCAGATAATTCACTAAATTAGAGTTATTGACAGGAACTCCTTTAGGTAGTCCCGTAGACCCTGAGGTGTAAATCATGTACACATTATCCGACATAGCAACATTACGAGTTTTACCAAAAACTTCAAATTGATTTTCAACCTTTTCATAAGCCTCAAGCCATTTTTCATCTAAAATCAATTTACAATTACTATCCTGCTCAATAAATCGAATCCGATCTACAGGGTAACCTGGGTCAATAGGAACATAGGCAGCTCCTGCTTTCAAGATCGCAAGAAGACTAATAACTGACCACTCATTTCTATTCATTTTTATACCAACAAAATCATTCGTTCTGACTCCTTCCTGGTTTATTAAATAATTAGCGCACTGTGAAACTTTCTGATATAGTTGTCTATAAGTGTAAGAACTATTTCCGAAAACCAATGCTGTCTTGAAAGGCGTTTGCTCAACCTGATATTTAAATAAATCGAAAACTGGTTTTTCTCTATTGCTACCTATACTATTTAAGTTCAGGTCATGAAGTAAGGATTCTCTTTCTTCTGAAGTCAGTAATTGTAATTTACTAATGGCTTGATTTTTATCTTTTAAAACAGACGATATCAAGGATTGAAAATGCTTAGAGAAGCGTTCAATAGTAGATTGTTTAAAAAGATCTGTACAATATTCAATAGCAACTTTATATCCTTGTTTGTCTGTCAAAACATTCATTGTCATATCAAACTTCGAATATTTATACGTATCATCTAACTCAGAGAATATAAAGTCAGACATATCAATGGCCTCTTTAAATAGGTTTTTCTCCCCTGATATTGTAATCTCATTGGGCGCATTCTGTAAAGTAAAAAGCACTTGAAAAAGTGGATTCATACTTATATCTCGTTTAGTCACTATCTTGTCAATCACTTTATCAATAGGTGTATCTTGCTCTGTATAGATCTCCAAAACTGTTTCTTTGACTTGACCTAGTAGTTGGCTGAATTTAGGGTTATTACTTAGATCAGTTCTAACCGCTACTGTATTTACAAAGAACCCAATCAAATCTTCGAGTTCTTTTTGCCCTCGGTTTGCAAAAGATGATCCGACACAGATATCTTTTTGTCCACTATATCGGTATAATAAAACCTTAAATATTGTCAATAAGAATATATAAGGCGTAACACCTTCTTCTTTACAGAATTTATTGATTCCCTCCGAAACATTGGTCTCTAAGCTAAAGCCTAAACTTTTACCTCTGGTACTTTGAATATTAGGTCTTGAATAATCGAGCGGTAAATTAATTGGCTGAACCCCTTCCAATTTCTTTTCCCAATAGGCTAGTTTCGATTCTAGTACTTCTCCTTGCAAATAATTTCTTTGCCAAACAGAATAATCAGAATACTGAATCTTAAGCGGATTCAAATTATGTGGGCGTCCTTCACATCTTGAATTATAGATTTCCAGTATTTCTTTAGTAAGTATATTGACTGACCATCCGTCAGAAGCAATGTGGTGCATTAATAAAACCAGGACATATCCAGACTCTCCAATTTTATAGAGCGTAGCTCTGAGCATATAATCTTTGTAAAGGTTAAATGCTCGACTTAATTCTTCAGACACATATTTCTGAATAGTAGCTCGCTCAACATCTTCGGGGAGATTGATCAAATCAAGACTCCATTGATCTTTTGGTAAAAGCATTTGCTGGGCTTCTCCCTCTGATTCTTTAAGAATTGTTCTTAATGACTCATGTCTGTTCAATACTTCATTTATGGAATATTGTAATGCCTCAACATTTAAGCCCGGACCAAAAGCCTGAACAAAAGGCATATGGTAGTGATTAGACCCTGAATATTTATCAATAAACCAAAGGAATTCCTGTGAGAAGGAAAGCGGAACATTATCGCTTACATTTTTAACAGTAATACTCGGGGTAGTCATTTCTGCATGCTCACTTCCTACGATTTTTTTGCTAAGCTGATCAATCGTTGGGGAAGTAAAAAGATCAATCACTTTTAGTTCTATTTCTAATCGTTCTTTTATTGCTGCCACGACTCGCATTGCTAATAAAGAATGTCCGCCTATCTCGAAAAAATTATCATAAACGCTGACGCTTTCTAACTTTAAAAGGCTCTTCCAAATTTCAGAAATCAAACCTTCCGTTTTATTTCTTGGAGCTGTATAATCTAAACGTCGATAATCATCCGGATTAGGCAATGCTTTTTTATCTACTTTGCCATGTGATGTCAAGGGTAGAAAGTCCAAAGGAACTAACTGTGCAGGTATCATATAGCCAGGTAAAGAAGTTTTTAGATACTCATAGATATTAGATTTATCAAATTCTCCTTTCGAGACGATATAAGCGACTAATCGTTTATTTTCATTCTCCTCGTCAATTACTTGAACAGTAGTTTGTAGAATAGCATCACTCTCCATAAGTACTGCTTCAATTTCTCCAAGTTCGATTCTAAACCCTCTAATTTTAACTTGATCATCTATTCTTCCACAATATTCGATATTGCCATCTGGCAACCACTTTGCTAAATCACCCGTCCTATAAAAACGCTGTTGGTTATCAAAAAGATTATAAACAAAACGCTCTTCTGTCAAATCCGGTCTGTTTAAATAACCTCTTGCAACACCAACTCCGCTTACGCATAATTCTCCTGGAATACCAATAGGGCAAATACTATTGTTTTTATCAAGGATAAAAACTTTCATATTAGCTAAAGGAGTACCAATAGGAATTGGGTCATTACTATTTCTTCCCTGATTGACTTTATAAGAAGACACACAAACAGAACATTCCGTCGGGCCATAAGCATTATGGTATTCTACATATTGACTTAGGTAATTAGCATCATCGACATCTGCCGCTTCTCCAGCCGTAATCAAACAACGAAGAAAAGATAAGCGATCTCTATCTAATGTTTTCAAATATGCCGGAGGCAGTGTCACAACACTAACCTCTTGCTCAATCATATAATCAATAAATGCTTTGGGTTCTTCGATTATGTTTTTATCAATTAGCACCAGTTTTGCTCCACTATAAAATGCCATAAACATTTCGGAAACGGAAGCATCAAACGTAAATGAAGCATATTGTAAAACATTATCTACTCTTGTAATCCCAAATCTTTTAATTTGATCTAATGACATATTTACATTTCCCGAATGTTCTATCATTACTCCTTTCGGTTTACCTGTTGAGCCAGAGGTATATATTACATACATCAAGTCATCTGAGGCCAATATAACATCTAGAGGTGTATTAGATTGAGTAGATATCTCATCCCATTCCGAATCCAGTAAGACTCGATTCTCATGAATATTATTTAAGCTCTCATTATAATTGGAAGAAGTAATTAGAAGCTTAGAATTAGAATCTTCAATCATAAACCGTAATCGATCATTCGGAAAATGAGGATCTAAAGGTATATATGCACCGCCCATTTTTAGAACAGCTAAAACACTAATCACCATATCTAAGGAACGATCCATACAAATACTAATAAGATCTCCTTTTGTTCCACCTCTTGTTATAAGGAATCGAGCTAACTGATTTGACTTCTGGTCTAATTCCAAATAAGTTAAACGCTCTTGATTTAAGACAACTGCTGTTTTATAAGGATTTAGTTTTACTTGATTTTGAAATAAATCCACTGCTGTACTAGACTCTGGATATGCTTTATCCGTTAGATTAAAACCAGATAATATTTTTTGTGTTTCAGACTTGTTTAAAATTTGTAAATCATCCACACCTATATAAGGATCATTAACAATGGATACTAATAATTGAATAAAATGATCTTTCATGCGTACGATAGTTTCTCTCTGAAACAAATCGACACAGTATTCAAGATTAAATCGAATTTTATCATTTAATTCTACAGCATTTAAAGTAATATCAAAACGAGAAGTTTGAGATAACTTCTCTAATTCTAATAATTCTACTTCTAATCCTGCGAGGTATTCTAGTGTTCTTTGATTTGATTTGCCTGTATTTTTATTTCTTCCTCGGTTTTGAAGATTAAACATAGCCTGAAAAACAGGTGTTCTACTCAAGCTTCGTTCAGTTACTACTCGATCTACTACTTTTTCAAAAGGAGCATCCTGATAACTAATAGCGTCTAAAGTCGTTTCTTGAACTTTAGACAATAGTTCTACGAATGTAGGATTATTGCTCAAATCGCTTCGCAAAGCAATTGTATTTGCAAAGAAACCAATCATCCGTTCAAGTTCTTTTTGACTTCTATTCGCTACCGGGCTTCCCACACAGATATCACTTTGATTACAATAACGAGATAGCAGTATTTTAAAAGCGCTTAAAAGAAAAGTAAACAAAGTAGCATTTTGATATTTGCAACATTGATTCAATGCATCCGTCAAACTCGTATCCAATTCAAATTCTATGCTGTCTCCCTTCATACTTTGAATACTAGGTCTCGGAAAATCCAAGGGTAAATCCAAAGGCGAAACATTCTTTAATTTATCTTCCCAATAATTGAGTTTAGTTTCAAGATGCCCTCCTTTAAGTTCATTTTTTTGCCAAATAGCATAATCCGAATATTGTAATCCTAAAGAACCTATTTGTGGTTTTCTATTTTTTACTTTTGCATCATATAGTTCAATTACTTCATCTTCTAAAACTCCAATTGACCAACCATCTGAAGAAATATGATGTATCACCAAGACTAATAAAAAGCCTACTTCGTCCATTTTAAATACTTTAGCACGAAGCATGTAATCATTCTCTAAATCGAATGGTTCATTAATTATCGAAGATACTAACCCATGAAAATCAATAGTTGATTTTGTATTTTCAAACCCTTCATAATCTAATTTCCAGTTTTTTCCATCTATAACATTTTGATAAGGTTTACCTCCATCTTGTTTTATTACTGTCCGAAGTGATTCATGTCGATCTACAATTTCTGACAATACCTCTTCTAATAAGCCAATGTCTAGACCTAGGTTAAAGCTTTGAATATAAGGTGTATGGTAATGCGTACTTCCTATCTGTTGATCAATAAACCACAACCTTTCCTGACTAAAAGAAAGCGGCGTTTTTTCAGGCTTCACATAAGCTTTGATACCATTTGATAAAGAGGGTGTTATGCCTAATGATTCTATTCTATTGGCTAACTCTTCAATAGTTGGGTATAAAAATATATCTTTTGTTTCCAGATCTACTAACATCTCTTTACGAATAGTCGAAACGACTCTAATCGCCATTAATGAATGGCCTCCATTTTCAAAGAAATTATCCTTTCTTCCTAGTAATTCTATGCCCAGGAATTTACTCCAAACTGCTTCAACATTTTTTTCTATTTGCCCTTGAGGAGCAATGTACCCTCCATTAGAAAGGGGCAAAAATTGTGGTTCTGGCAAAGCACTCTTATCTACTTTCCCGTTTATGGTTAAAGGTATAGACGCTACTTCAATAATGAAAGAAGGCACCATATACCTAGGAAGTTTAGCTTTCAAATAAGACTGGATACTTTTATTATCAAAAGTGTTTTCTGATACGATATAAGCAATCAACCTATTTGCTCCACTCTTATCTTCTTTTGCTAATACAGTGCATTGTTTGACCTTATCGTAACTGTTTAAGACCCACTCGACTTCACTTAACTCAACTCTATACCCTCTAATTTTCACCTGGTCATCAATTCTGCTACAATATTCGATATTCCCGTCTGGCAACCATTTAGCCAAATCACCTGTTCTATAAAAGGAGGATTTCTGATCTATTGGATTAAGACCAAAGCGCTCCTCTGTAAGTTCTGGGCGATTAAGGTATCCTCTTGCGACTCCCACTCCGCTAACACATAATTCACCTGTCACACCAATCGGACAGATACAATCATTTTCATCTAGGATATAAACCTTCAAGTTTGACAAAGGAGTACCAATTGGGATTTGACTACCATATTTTGTTTTTGAATCTACTTTATATGATGAAATACAAACAGCACATTCCGTAGGACCGTAAGCATTATGGTATTCACAAAACTGACTTAAGAATACAGCATCTTCAACATTCGCTGCTTCTCCTGCAGTAACTATGCAGCGAAGAAAGCTTAGCTGCTCCAAGTCTAATGATTTTAAGTAAGCAGGAGGAAGAGTCGCTACACTTACTTGATTTTCGATCATATATCTTGTCAAGGCTGGTGGTTCATCAATAGTTTCTTTATCAACTAACACAAGCGTAGCACCACTATATAAGGTTTTGAAAATTTCATAAACTGACGCATCAAAAGCAAGAGAAGCAAATTGTAATATCTTGTCTTCTTTCGTAAGGTTGAATCTTTTGATTAAATCAAAAGACATATTTATATTACTAGTATGCTCTACCATTACGCCCTTAGGTTTACCTGTGGAACCTGAAGTATAAATCACATACATTAAATCATTTGGCCCTAGTTCAATATCCAGTGGCTCAGCAGAATACTCCGATATCTTATTCTGATCAGTGTCTAATAATATAATATCATCATGTAGATCCTTTAATTTACTTTCAAAGTTAGCACAGCTAAGGAGTACTTTAACATTAGAATCTTCAATCATGAATCGAAGGCGATCAATCGGATTTCCAGGGTCTAAAGGGACATAAGCACCACCTGCTTTAATAGTAGCAAGTACACCTATAATCATTTGCAATGAACGATCCATACAAATCCCTACTATATCCTCTTTCTCTATCCCCTTTTCTTTTAGGTAACAGGCTAATTGATTCGATTTTTCATCTAAGTCCCGATAAGTCAAACTTGTCCCATTAAGTACTATAGCTTGATGGTTCGGATTAAGATCTACTTGTTCTCGAAACATATCAATTGCAGATTTGTCATCTGGAAAAGAAGCTTTAGTATCATTAAAGTCAGATAAGATTTTTTGAGATTCTACCTCATCAATAATTTGTATTTTTTCGATATTTAAAGAAGATGTAGCAGTAGCGTTTTCGAGAACAGCTGAGATTAATCGAATATATCGCTGCCCCATTTCCTTAATGGTTTGCTCCTTAAAAAGGTCCGTACAATACTCGAACACAACCTTAATTCCATTTTCAGAAGCGTTTACATTTACTGTAATATCAAATTTAGAAACACTATAATTATCCCTTACTAAAAATTCGTTTTCCTGTACACCTATTGCATCATTTGCACTAGTTCCATTTCGCTCCTTTCTAAAATTCAATCGTTTTGGAGTATTCTGTAGAACAAACATAATTTGTGAAAGTGGATTCATGCTCAAATCACGATCATCAATTACCCGATCTACCACACTTTCAAATGGTACATCCTGGTGTTGGTTCGCTTCTAAAGTAATAGATTTAACTTGGTTTAATAATTCATTAAATTCTGATGTATTACTTAAGTTACTCCTAAGTGCAACTGTATTAATAAAAAACCCAACAGATTTTTCTAATTCTTCTTGTGTTCTATTAGCCAAAGGACTCACTACACAAATATCTGTTTGGCCAGTATATTTATATAATAAAACTTTGAAGGCTGTCAACAAAAACATATACATTGTCACGCCTGCTTCATTACAAGCCTTTTCTATTTTCTTTGCTGTTTGGATATCCAAATCAAACTCCAAACTACTTCCTTCTGTACTTTGTACTTTAGGTCTAATAAAATCTAGCGGAAGGTTTATATGAGAAATTCCATTTAATTGATTCTCCCAATATTTCAATTTTCGATTCAGGCGATTTTCATCTAAAAACTTATTTTGCCATACCGCATAGTCAGCAAATTGAAGTTTAACTGGAGTGAGAGGGTATGGGCGGTTTTCTATTTTTGCTTGATAAAGTTCCAAAACTTCATCTATCAGAATATTCATAGACCATCCATCAGCTGCGATGTGATGAACAACTAAGACCAAGGTATAAGATTCATCGTGGTGTTGATACAAGGTTGCTCTAAGCATAAGATCAACACTGAGATTAAATGGTTTATTAATCTCCTTCGAAAATATTTCTTTAAGTTTATTAGAACTTAATTTTCCATCTAAATCATTGAGTTTTAAATTCCAATTATTTCCCAGAAGCACTTCTTGAAAAGGAATACCATTTTCTTCTTTAATTACAGTTCTTAAAATTTCATGGCGGTTTACCACTTCTTTCAATGCATACTCAAGAGCATTAACATCCAAATCCTTATTAAAGGATTCTATCATAGAAATATGATAGTGTGCACTCCCCCCCAATTTATCAACAAACCAAAGTCGTTGTTGAGAAAAAGACAAAGGGATATTTTCTATTAATGCTTTATTAAAAGATTTAATTTTCGGAGTTGTTGTATTAATATTTTCAAAATCTCCTTGATCACTATTCAAAAAAGAAATTATCCTTTCTTTATTATTTTTAATTTGATTTAATAAACCTTCACTAATTTCACCATTCCCAGCAAGTTCTAATTTTAATTTACCTTCTTCAAGTAAAATTGAAATGTCATTGTCATATGCGTTATCTAAAATATCGATAACATTATCATAGTTGTAATCGTGCTTTACCATTTTTATTCTTATTTTTTTAGAGACGAATCTATTTTTTTAGGAATTAAGAGATAGCAAATCAATAAGTGTCCTATCCCTAAATAAAAGGGTACGAAAGGTCTGTCTTTTTATATACCACTACAAAACAGTTCAGGGTATAGACCAATCCATTTTTTGAATATTTATCTTACAAGTAAGTTGTTAGACAGAATTAATAATATTTTTTACTGTACTTAGATGTTTTATACTTCAATTACTTTTGCGTCTGTTCTTTGAGCAGGCTTACTTCCTCTCTTGACTATTTTAATATATTTTGCCAAGGAATGAATGGTAGCGTAACTGAATAAAACCTTTAGTGGAATATTTATTTTGAACCGTGATTTAAGGGCCGTTGCTAGTCGACTTGCTAATAAAGAGTGTCCCCCTAAATCAAAGAAATTATCATTTACACCTATCTTTTCTATATGCAATAAATTACTCCATATCTCTACCAATTGATGTTCAAGCTCATTACGAGGTGCTTCATAATGATCATTAACTAACCTAAGCGTCTCGGGTTTAGGAAGTTTATTTCGTGCTAGTTTCCCATTGGCATTCATTGGAAAAACATCCATTGGAATGATAATAGAAGGGCACATAAAAGAAGGTAATTTTGATTCCAAAAAAGTTTGAATTGCTTTACTATCAAATTTATCTTCAGGAATTACATAAGCAATCAATATATTATTATTGCTTTCCGATTCATGTACGACAACAGTGCTTTGTTTTACCAATCTGCAATCGTTTAATGTCTGGATTACCTCTCCAAGTTCAATTCTAAATCCTCTGATTTTCACCTGTTCGTCCTTTCGGCCAATAAATTCAATTGTCCCATTTGGCATCCAGCGAACCATATCCCCTGTACGGTAAATTCTATTATATTTAGAACTTTTATTAAATGGATTCTGTGTGAATTTTTCTCTGGTCAATTTAGGGTCTTGATGATATCCCTTTGCTAGACCAGGTCCTGCAAGACACAATTCCCCAGGACAGCCCAGGGGAACCATATTATCAGTTTCCCATTCTAATACATAAGCTTTAGTATTTCCTATAGGTCTTCCTATCACATCCATCCCTGTAACTATATCCGATTCCGCTAGAATCATATTGCTTATAGCAAAAGTCGTAGACTCTGTAGGTCCGTAACCATTTATAAATACCAGCTCCTTATACCTTGATTTGACTTTCTTTATGCTTTCGACATTGATACTTTCACCTCCAGACAGGAGGTACTGAATAGAAGAAAATATTTCAATATTGGAATCAACGCAAGTATGGAACAATGCAGCAGTAAGCCAAAGCGTATTTACTTTATTCATTTGCAACTCTACACCTATTTCTTCCAATGATTTATTCCCAGGGCTTGCAATTACTAATTGTCCTCCTTTTAATAATGCGCCCCATATTTCAAATGTTGATGCATCAAAGGTAGTCGGTGCAAATTGATATAAAACAGACTCATTATTTAAAAATTCAAAAGATGGATTAAAGATAAGTCTTATAATCGCCTGATGGTTTACAACTACTCCTTTGGGGCTTCCTGTTGATCCGGAAGTATACATCATATAAGCCGGACAGCCCGAGTCATTCCGCAATTCCAATTTATCATTCAAAAAATCCGACTGTTCTAAAGTATCCAATAAAACCGGAATAATATCTTCTATCCTTGATTTTTTTGTTAGTACATCTGTCGTAATTATATGTTTGACCCCTGCATTTTGAATCATGTACTTTATTCGATTCAAAGGGTAATTTGTATCTATTGGCACATATGTAGCGCCTGCTTTTATAATCCCTAAAATAGAAGCGATCATATCAAAAGAACGATTCAAAAAAACGCCCACCATTTCACCTTTAGCAATTTCTTTTGATATTAGTAACTGGGCTATTTCATTAGAACGTTTATCTAGCTCCCAATAAGTCATTGTTTCTTTTTCAAAAGATAATGCAATCCGGTCAGGAGCCTTTAGAGCTTGTCTTTCAAATAAAGAATTTAGTGTTTCATTTTCAGGATACACCGCTTCAGTATCATTAAATTTATAAACCGCCTCAACATCCGCTTGCGACAGTAATTTAGCTACCTCAGATAATGATTGTTTTGGTTGAGCTATGACAATATTTAAAAGGCTTTCAAATTGTTTTTTGATTAGTTCAACAAATTCCACATTAAGTAAAGCATTGTTAAAACTAAAACTCAGTTCTAATTTTTCTCGCATTCCTGCAATTAGAGTAAGCAGGTAATTGGATTGTTCAACTGTTTCTACATTACTAATTTTTAGCTGATTGCCTTCTTTCGAAAAAGCTTTAGACGCGGGATAATTTTCAAAAACCAGAATACTATCAAAGAAAGTACCTTTTACATCCGACCACTTTTGAATAGTACTAAGAGAAGAGTATTGAAATTCTCTTGCTGCTGAATGATTGGATTGTAGTTCTCTTAACCAATCTTCAAAACTCAGTCGATCTTCATATTTAGCACAATAGGGGATGGTATTAATGTAAAGCCCAACTTTGTTTTCTGCTCCTAACAAATCAGAAGGCCGACCTGAAACGGTAACCCCAAATACCACTTTCTTTTGTCCAGTATACTTAGATAATAAAAAAGCCCAAACCCCTTGTAGTAAACTATTCGTAGTCAATTGCTGCTGTTTACAATAAGCTGATATCTTTGAACTAAACTCCTCAGAGAAGTCAAGATTTATACGTCGCATTCGTCCCTGGCCAATATTTCTTTTGATAGATTTGCTAACAAAAGGTAATAAAGATGGATTCTTTATCCCCTCTAGATAAGATTTCCAAAACCTTTCCTCTTCAAACCTGTTTCTCGCATTAATGTATTTTATATAGTCTTCAAATTTATCTTCATCCGGAGTGACAGGATCATTCCCTTGTTTGTATTTCTCATAAACCTCCATGATCTGAGAAACAAGTTGAGCCACTGACCATCCATCCAAAATGATGTGGTGAAAAGTCCAGATCATTTTATAGTGATCGCTTCCCATATTCACCAAAGTTACTCTCATAAGTGGAGGCTTAGCAAGATCAAAACCTTTGGTAAGATCTATATTAAGCAATTCTTGAAATTCTGTTTCTTGTTTGCCAGGCTCCATCATTGAAAAGTCAACAAGACAAATAGGAAGCTTAAGCACCTTATTTACACATTGAATCGGAGTCTTTACTTTATCAGAGATAAAGCTTGTCCTAAGAATAGTATGCTTTTTTAAAATATACTCAAAAGATTTTTGAAGGGCATCTATATTTACTCCTTGCTCAAAATCAAGTTTGGTTTGTTCTACATAAGAGAGCGTAGACTTATCATACCGATAATGAAAAAGCATTCCTTCTTGCATCGGGCTTAATCCATAAATAGCATCTATATTTGCTAAAGATATTTTTCTATCTTCATTAAATTGATCTTCAGTCTCCAAAACCTCTATCAACTTATCTTTATTAGATCTAATAAAGGACGTTAAGGAAGTATTTTGTCTGATTTTATCAATTTCACTACTTGATAATTTATCTCTTTTCCCTTTCAAAACCAGATCACCTCTAAGGGCATGAATACTTAAGCCTAAATTATTAAGCTCTTTAAAAAAATTATCCATCATTGTCGTTTAACTTAATATTTAATGATATTATTTATTTCCCATCAGAGAAGTATTGCTTTGAAAATCTATCCAGTATAAGGTTCTAAGATTGCAGTTGCGATTACACGATCACCTTCATAAGGGTTTCGGCCATGTGCCATCAGCATGTTATCTAAGAAAATAATATCTCCTTTTTTATACTTAAATTGAATCTTGTTTTTTAAGATTGCATCTTTAATTGCTTTATACTCATTAACACTTATCTGCGTACCATCACCATAGAGAGAGTCTGTAAATATAAATTCTTCAGGAAGCATATAGTTATATTCAACGCCTAACTCCTCATAACGAGCATATTTATTAAAGAAGTAAGCGTGGTTAAACCAGGTCTCCTCTCCTGTATAAGGGTGAGTATGAATGGCTTTTTGAGTCCACTCCACATCAAGGTGATCATCTGATTTAAAATGGCATTTAATATTATTATTTCTTGCAATCCTAAAGACCTCCTCTTTATCATTGGTTTGAAAAACCTCTTGCCAGGACATACTTTGCTTCTTTATTAATCGTCTTCTATAAAGCACTCCTTTTTCCCTGAACTTTTCTACTATCTCATTAGGAATATCTTTTAGAATTCTCCTAGAATTAGCTAAGGGTGTCTCTCCTCCTTTTTCTGCTGGTTGTAAGCAACAAAAGGCTATTTTCATTCCCCAAGACCGACTATAAGATGACTCATTATGAAGAATAATACTTTCTTTTTTAGGATAAATTGTCGACGTATAAATATTTTTGACCCGTTCATCAATTTCATGTCTTGGAGAAGATCTAAATAAATAAGGGATAGGAGCAGAATCAAAACAATCAATAAACCTCTTAAAGGATTGAAGAGAGTCTATTTCAAAATTTCGAAATAAAACACCCCCGTATTTATTTAACTCTTTCTCAAACTCATTTCGGTTTTCTTTAATCCAATCTACTAAGTCTATTCCTTCTTCAACTGGCTCAATTATCAAAGGTAAGGTCCTCTGCTTAGACAAGGCAACTGTTTTCTTTTTCACTAAAGGGCTCAATATTTTATTCATGATAATAAAAGAGAATTTAAATAGAAATGATTTAATAAAACAATTATGATTTCTCAAGTAACTCTAAGAAGTTGTTTAAAAAAGGCTGCTATTACGAGAAACAGATATTTTGTTTCAAGACGAGGCTTTAAAATCGCTGCATAGCAGGGCTACGTGAGATTTTTATAACGAAGTATTGAAGCAAAAGATCGTTTCGTAGTTTAGTGAGCTATTTTTAAACAACTTCTAAGTCAAAACCTCATAACCTCCTCCTCCTGAATATCAAAAAGATCCATAAACTCTTCATGGCTGACTTTCCCGTCAAGACCGAAAACCGTTGGAGTAATTTCTTTTTCTACCTTCTGAAGGCAGTGATTAATTAGTGTTTCAAGATTATCTAAGAATTTATCCGCAATATTTTGAATAGTTTTTTCGAAATATTGATTTTCTGAGTAAGTCCATCGAAAGTTCAAAGTTCCTTTATGAACGATGCCGTTCACTGTAAGTTTGCCATTTATAGGAAAGGCATCCGAAATATCTTTTCCTTTATCTTCAGCTGAAACCTCTAATAAAGAATCTGTATTCAAAACATTATCTGCTTGTCCTAGATAATTAAAGGTGATATCCCATTTAGAATTAACCAAAGGATCTTCAGCATTTTGGAATGGATTCATATACTTTAGTAATGAAAAACCAAGCCCTTCATCAGGAATACGCCTTAGTTGTTCTTTTGTGTTTAGAATTAACTTACCAAGCGCATTATCTTTTGGTTGATTTAGTAAGACAGGGTATACATTCGTAAACCATCCAATAGTATTTGAAACATCAATTTCTTTCCTCAAGCTGATTCGTCCATGCCCCTCTAGACCAACTAACAAATCTGACTCACCAGTCCAATTAGATATCGTTTTTGAAAGTGCTGAAAGTAAAATATCGTTTACTTCTGTTTGATATCTATGGTTAACTTTAGTAAGCAACTCAGTTGTTAATTCTCGAGAAAGAGAACATGAAAGTTGTTTTTCAGATCCCCTTCGAATCGTCTGATCTTTCTTTTTAAAATCTACCGGTAATTCTTTAAACTTTTCAATTTGTTTTTTCCAGAATGTTCTTTGCAGTTTTATAGTATCACTATTTGCAAACTCACTCAAAGAAGAAATCCACTGTTGATACGAAGTCGTTTTCCCAAAAAAGTCAATGGCTTTTCCTTCTTCTAATTGCTGCATGGCCGATTGAAATTGATGTAATAGTATTCGCCAAGATACACCATCAACAACCAAATGATGAACAAGGATAAACAACCTATTCTTTTCTTCCTCCTCTGGAGTTTTAAATAGAATCGCTTTAAATAAGTTACCTTTTTCAATATCCAAACTTTGCTGTAAAGCTTTGCATTTTTCGGTAATTACACCTTCTACTTCATGCTTCTCAATATCTACTAAATCTATAACTTCAAGCTTGGCATATTGATCTGAATATTCCTGTATCCATTTTCCATCTTCTATAAAATATCTAAACCTCAGTGCATCATGTTGATTCATTAAAGCCTCTATTGTTTGATTAAGGTATTCAAAAGATAGATTCTTCTTCAGTTTAAATAGATAGGCCTGATTATAATAAGATTGATCATTAAACTCCTGGCTAAAAAACCATTTTTGAATAGGCGCCAATCCAACTTTACCAGATAATCGTTCTTGTTGAGCTTCCATGTTACAATTGTTCTTTGCAACTTTCTCTGCCAATTCAGCTATAACTGGATACTCAAAAACATCCTTGGGTTGTAATGTAATGTTCTTTTCTCTTGCTCTACTTACTAGTTGGATACATATAATCGAATCTCCTCCGAGTTCAAAGAAATTATCGTAAATGCCAATTTGTGAAATATTTAATAAATCTTGCCATATCTCAACAAGTACCTTTTCCCTTACAGAACGAGGGCCGATATAGTTTTCATCAGCAAGCATCGTATCATCTGACTCAGGCAATGCTTTGACATTAACTTTACCGTTCGATGTCAAGGGCATTTTATCAATTGAAATCAATGTTGTCGGAATCATGTAATCTGGTAATTTCGACCTCAGATAAACCAATACCTCTTCTTTCTTATATTGATCTTTAGGGACAATATATGCTACCAATTTCTTAAGCCCTTTATCATCGCTTTTCACTAAAACATGAGTTTGTGCTAAATTAGGTCCATTGTTTAAGACTGTATTAATCTCTCCGAGTTCCATTCTAAACCCTCTAATCTTCACCTGGTCATCAACCCTTCCCAAGTATTCTATACTACCATCAGCCAACCACCTTCCCAAATCTCCTGTTTTATATATCTTCCCCTTTTCATCAGTACTAAAACAATCCTCAATAAATTTTTCACGATTTAAGTCTGGACGATTTAAGTATCCCCGTGCGACCTGTACCCCTCCAACACAAATTTCGCCAGGAACACCAATAGGCATAATGTTATTCTGAGCATTTAGGATGTAAACTTTTACATTGTCTATTGGTTTTCCAATTGTCACTGTCTCATCCAAATTAATAGACTGATCAGTCATTGATATACAAACTGTATTTTCAGTCGGTCCATATGCATTGATTACTCGTACACCTGCTTTTTGTACTTCTTCAATAATAGAAGTATTGAGCATTTCACCCGCAGATACCAAAGTTTTGAGGTTCTTCAATTCTTCTTTTATCGAAGCTTGGTAAGACGGAGGTAAAGTAGCGATATCAATTTCATGATCAATAATCAATTTCCTCAATCTTTCAGGATCTAGTATGTCACTGCTCTGTGGTATCACTAACCGTCCACCAGACAAAAGAGAAGTAAATATTTCAGAACAAGAAGCATCAAAGCCAAGGGATGAAAACTGAAGTGTTCGACTAGATTCATTTAAATTAAACCCTTTTATTTGAGCTAAAGAAAGATTCAATAAACCTCGATGCTCTACTAATACCCCTTTAGGTTTTCCACTAGTGCCAGATGTATAAATGACATAAGACAAAGAAGATGGCTTAGCATTGTTAACCGGAATATTAGTCTCCGGTAAATCTTCTAATTGAATATCTACAGAAAAGACATCTATCCCAAACTCCATGACATCCAAGATACTTGAGGAATCAATCATTAAAAGTTTTAAGCCGGTATCCTCTATAATAAATCGTTTGCGATCCGTAGGATTATTTAAAGCGATTGGCACATAGGCGCCTCCTGCTTTTAGAATGGCCAAGATTGAAACAATAGTCCATTCAGAACGCTCCATCATGATTCCTATAAGATCATCTGTCTTAACCTTATAAGACTCTACTAAATGCCGGGCTAATTTATTCGATAAGTGATCTAGCTCTTTAAAGTTTAAAACTTTATTTTTATAAATTACTGCAATATTTTCAGGGCTAGACTTTACTTGCTGTTCAAAGATATCCAAGACTGTTTTGTCAATAGGATAGTCCACTCGATTTGAGTTAAATTTTTGAAGCAACACTATCTGCTCTTCTTCAGTCAATATATTCACTGAGTCAATATTAGCATTTGGATTAATTATGACCTCATTTAAAATTTGTAAGAAATGATCTCGCATCCTATGAATAGTTGCCTCATCAAACAATTCTATTGGATAAATAAGATTAAAATCTATACCTTCTTTATTAACATGAGCAATAAAATCAATATCGAATTTTACAGGGACATAATCACTTTTGATAGACTCTGATTGAGCTATCAAATTACTCTCGCCAAATTGTAAATTATTCTCGCCAAAAAGATTCAACTGATCATGTAGATCAAACCAAACTTGAAATACCTGACTCCGTCCTGGTTCTTTCTCTGTATTAAGGTTTTCTAATACTTTTTCAAAAGAAATACTTTGGTTTTCCTGTCCTTTGAGAACCGTTTGTTTTACCTTATTCAACAGATCTATAAATGAAGGATTTCCTTTAAGGTCTGTTCGTAATGCCAAAGCATTTAGAAAGAATCCTATCAAGTGTTCTACTTCTGAAGTCGTTCGATTAGCAACTGGACTTCCTACACAAATATCATTTTGTCCAGTATATTTTTGAAGCAAAAGTTTAAAAACAGATAAGCATAAAATATACATAGTCACACCATGTGCTTTGGATAAAGACTGTAGGTCTGTTAGCTTATTTTTATCAATTGAAAACTTTAATACGCTTCCTTGCTTTTTAGGCTTAATTGTTCTTTTGTAAGTAGTTGGTAAGTTAAGCGGTTCAATATTCGCAAGTTGCTTTTTCCAATAAGTCAGTTGCTTTGCTAATGTTTCATTAGAAAAATGATCTCTTTGCCAAACTGCATAATCAGCATATTGAATTTCAAGTACATTTAACTGGGGCGCTCTATTTTCCAGAGTAGAATGATAAAACTCTAAGACCTCTTGAAACATAATTTTTTGAGACCATAAATCCGAAGCGATATGATGTACAACAAGATTGAGTACATACGTCTCATCTTCTAATTTAAACAATTTCGCCCTAAGCATATGATCTTTACTAAAATCAAAAGCTCGGTTTGTAAATTCAAAAATCTGATTAGAAAGGTATTCCTGCTCTTGGCCATCTTGTAATTCTACATATTCTAATGCCCATTGGCCTTTATTCATTATTTTTTGATAAGGAATACCATTATCCTGCTCTATGATTGTTCTTAAAACTTCATGCCTATTAACAACAGCTAAAAATGCATTTTCCAGTGCTTGGACATGAAGATTGGTATCAAATTGCTGTACATAATCAATATGGTAATTAGTGCTGCCTTCCAATTGGTCAATAATCCAAAGTCTTTCTTGAGAAAAGGACAAAGGAATTTTGTCTGATCTTTTCCCTGCTTGAATTATTGGAATTATATTTTCATTTTCCTCCGTAGCATTGATAAATGCTGCCAAGCTTTCTATAGTAGCATTTTCGAAAAGATCTTTAATTTCAAGGTCAATTTCCAATTGCTTCCGAATAGCCAAAACCACCCGGATAGCAATTAGAGAGTGACCACCAACATCAAAAAAATCATCTTTTAATCCTACCTGTTCCAGATCCAGCAAATCTTTCCAAATTTTTACCAATTGCTCTTCTGTTCTATTTCGGGGAGTAATAGTCTCAAAAGGCAATGAGGCATTTCCGGAATCTGGAGCAGGTAAGGCTCTTTTATTTATTTTTCCGTTTTTTGTTATTGGTATCGTTTCCATTTCTATAAAGAAGGATGGCACCATATAATCCGGTAAATAATTAGATACATATTCTTTAATCTCTTTCTGGTCAAAGATTCCTTCAGGTACAAGGTAAGCAGCGAGTTGTAATGAGTTATTTTTAGAAATCGGAGTAACAACTGCTTGTTTGACAGCATTAAATTTTTCCAAACAGGCTTCCACTGCGCCTATTTCTACTCTATTCCCTCTTATCTTAACCTGATCATCTATTCTCCCTAGAAATTCAATATCCCCTTTAGGTGTTCTTCTCACCAAATCTCCAGTTCTATATAGTTTTGAATAACAATCTTTACAGAAAGGATTCTCGATCAATTTTTCTTGTGTAAGTTCATTTCTATTTAAATACCCTGGAGTCAAGCCATCTCCTCCTATAAGTAATTCTCCTGCTACTCCAATTGGGCAAAGGGACAAATCCTTATTTACTACATATATTTCTGTATTTGAAAATGGTTTGCCAATCGGAATCGTCTCATAGTCTTTATTAGGATCAACTATATGTAATAACTTCCCTATGGTTGTTTCCGTCGGGCCATAATGATTGACAATTTTTAATTCTTTATTTTCATTAGTTATTTTTTTCACAAGGTCATTCGAAAGCGCTTCCCCGCCAAAAATGATCATTTTCTCTGGCAATAAATCTTTTCCATTGACTTCAAGTGCTCTGAAATGAGAGGGTACAATTTTTATACAATCAATTTGATTGTGATTAAAGAATTCATGCAAATAAGTAGGATTAGTTGATTGTGTTTTATCAAATAAATAGAGCGTTGCTCCTGTGAACAAAGCACCAAAAATTGATGTATTGCCTAAATCTGCATACAAGGAAGACATAAACCCAAATGACTTGCAGGATTGAATATTTATTTTCGAATCCAAGCCATACAAATAATCTAAGATATTTTGATGCGTAATCATTACTCCTTTAGGCCTTCCTGTTGTCCCTGAAGTATAAACCACATATGCCAATTGTTGAGGCTCGATTAAGCGATATAAATTCTGTTTATCTTCTTCTGAGCAAGGTTCGGATAGAAGGTTTTGAATACTTACAGTTGGAACACCTAATGAAAGGCCTTCCAATTCATCTGTGTTTTCGTTTAGCAAAACCTTTAGTTGCGTATCTTCTATTATAAACGCTTTTCGCTCTATAGGATATTCAACATCAATCGGCACATAAGTCGCTCCTGCTTTTAGTATACCAAGAGTGGCAACAATATGAAATAAAGGATTAGATACAGAAACACCGATCAAATCATTAGCATTTACATTTTGTTTTTGGATCAAATGTTTAGCGATCCTATTTGCATGTTCATTTAAGGTCGTATACGTCCATTTCTCTTCACCAAAAACAAGTGCAACTTTATCCGAATGACTTATCACATTCTGTTCAAAAATATCAATAATGTTTTTATCTTCTGGATAAGAGACTTCAGAGTTATTATTGAAAAGTAAAATTGATTTTTCAACTTTACTCAACATATTCAATGCGCCAATTTTTCGATTGGGGTCATCAAGGACTTCCCGAAGCAAGTTTAAAAAGTGAGACCTTAGTCTTTTTATCGTATTTGAATTAAAAAGATTGTTGAAATAATTTATTTTGAAATTAAGTCCTAAAGGAGATTCTGAAACATAAAAACAAAGATCAAAGTGAGTCATCACAATATCATTAGCCTCTAGACTTACTTCTAAATCTTTTAACTCTATCGCATCAGGTTTTGGGGTATTATTAAGTACAAATAAAGTACGAATTAAATCGTTTCGACCTTTAGTATCATTTTCTTGAACAAGATCCATTACTTGATTAAACGGAACTTCTTTATTTGAAAAAGCATCTAAAGTCGTTTTCTTTACCTCAGCTAATAATTCGCTAAAAGTAGGGTCTTCACTTAAGTCATCACGTAAAACCAACAAGTCAACAAAATTACCAACAAGATACTCTAGTTCTGGTTGATTTCTATTTGCAAAAGAAGTTCCGATACATATATCGGTTTGATTAGTATATTTATATAATAAAACCTTATAAATAGTCTGCAATAACATAAAGGTAGTCACGCCTTCTTTTTGTGCCAGCTTTTTTATTCGTTTCGATATTTCAGCATCTATAAGAAAAGAATGAGACATTCCTTTCATTTCTTGGCGGCTATTATCGCCATAATTAAAAGAAAGATTTAATGGTTCTATACCGCTTAATTTATCTTCCCAATAATTCAATTTTTCGCTAAGTAGGCTTTCATTTAAGTTCTCTTTTTCCCATTGGGCATAATCTGAAAATTGAATATTTATTTCAGGTAAATTCGGATTTCGGCCTTCTTTATTTGCATTGTAAAGCTCAACAAATTCTTTAATGATTAGAGACTCCGACCAGGCATCAGAAGCTATGTGATGAAAAACAATAATAAGGGTAAAATTATTTTCAGCTTGTTGCAGTACTTTTACTCTGAGTGTATAATCAGAAGAAAGATCAAATGGTCTCTTTATAAAAGCATCAATTAAAGCAGACCGTTTCTCACTATTTATTTCGCCTCCTAATTTTTCAAATTCAATATTCCATTGATTTTCTGGTAAAATATTCTGGAAAAAAGTGTCTCCTTCTTCTACAATAGTTCCTCTTAAAATTTCGTGCCGATCAATAATCGTATTAAATATACTCTCTAATAAAACAACATCTAAGTTTCCTTTAATATTAAGCACAGCATGTTGATGATAATTTGTGCTTCCATTTAGCTGATCTACAAACCATAAACGTTCTTGAGCATTTGATAAAGGTCTTTTATCAGTACGATCAAATTGGTTTACTTTAATTTTTCCAAATTTATGTTTTCCAGCATTATTATTTTTCTGGTTTTTAAGAAATGCTTCGATCTCCTCTTTATGGTTTTTGAGTTTTACTAAAAACGCTGCATCTATATCTATATTCTTATTTCTTCTTAGCTTTAGATTACCCTCTTGCAAGAACAAAGAAACACCATTGTCTAAAGCCTCTTTAAGTAATTTAATTGTATGATTGGTATTAGTCATTATTTGTTCATTTCTTTTAAAAAATAGAATTAACTAGCTTTCGCCAAAACTCGAAGAGGTCTATAATCTGTTGAACACACAAAATCGGGTCTATTTCCTTTGCGCAGAGGTAGATTATTAACACTATTATAGGTTAGAATTACAGTATCACGATTAAAGGGTGAAATATTTCCATTAGACGCATGAAATAAATTAGGGTGAAATAAAATGGTCGTCCCTGCTCGTCCTTCTAAAACATCAATACCAAATCGATTGGCCAAGTCTTTAATATATTTTTCATTTACGGTATATTTTAGATCCGCCCCCAGCGCATTGATCAATGGTTGTTCCTTATTAAGTAATGCTTCCTTTTTTTGAAAATCTACAATATCAAATTTGTGTGACCCTGGTATCACCATCAATGGTCCTTGATAAGATTTGGTATCATCTAGATAAGTCATGATAGAAACCATATCTGTATTTTGTACTCCATCGTCTAATTGCCAATAAGCAAAGTCCTGATGCCACTCCCACATCTGTCCAGAAAAGGGGCGTTTACAATTTAGTTTATACTGATATAAATAAATATCATCTTTGATCAATTGCATACTAGGTATTACAAACCGATCATCTCTAAAAATATCATCAAATATTTTGTCATGTAAGTTTGGCTTAAATACGGATCGAATAGTACCATCTTTTTCACAAATTATGTTGGGTAGTTTTTTAAGTTTTTCAAATTTTTCAAAACTGCTTTTCATCACTTTTATCTCCCTTTCAGAGAGCAAACCTTCTAATATTAAGTATCCTTTTTTAAAGTAGTTCTGAACTTGATATTCGGTAAGTTTCATTTTTATACTTTTTTTTCGATTAGCATCCATTTCTAATTTCGCATTAGGTATCAATGGATTAAAAGTCGAACTACCAACCATCTCATTAAAAAAATTAAGTAAAATTGGTAGAACGACTATTTTAAGGGACAGGGACTAAATAACTGTCTCTAAAACACCAAAACTATTTGTCTTAAAAATCTAGAACTTCGAAATCAGAATGGTTTTCATCCACGGGTTCTGTTGTCACTAGTAGATAATCTGATAAGTCGGCGATACAAGAAAATTGGAATAAAACTTTAATTGGAATTCTAAGCTCTAATTCTTTTTCTATCATTGATGCAACTTTTACAGCGAGTAAGGAATGTCCTCCTTTTTCGAAAAAATTATCATAGATTCCAATCTGTTCTATTTTCAAGGTAGATTGCCAAATCTTTGCTAACACCTCTTCAGTATAATTCCTTGGTGCAGTATAATCAGAAGATGTCGATAGAGGAATTCCTTTTTCCATCAAGCGTTTTTTATTTATTTTACCATTTGTGTTTAATGGCAAAGCTTCTAATTCTACAATGACCTTAGGGATCATATAATCTGGTAAATTAGCTTTCAAATGCTGTTGAAGGTTCCTTCTTTCAAAATCATTTTCTGGAACTATATAAGCAATCAGTCGGCTAATATTATCTGATCCATTGTGTACGATAACAGTAGATTGTTTCAAACCTCCAGATTGAAGAATAGCAGACTCTACAGCTCCTAATTCTATTCGATAACCATTTATTTTTACTTGGTCATCTTTTCTACCACAGTATACTATTTCACCATTAGGCAACCACTTTGCCATATCTCCCGTTTTATAGATTCTATCTTCGAACTTATAAGGGTTTTTGACAAACGCAGCAGCAGTAGCTTCATTATTTCCAATATAATTTTTAGCGAGATTATATCCTCCTGCATAGATTTCTCCTTCTACACCTATCGGTACAAGGTTCATTTGTTCATCAAGGATATAAATTTCAGTATTACTAATTGGCTTTCCAATAGATGCATCCACAGGAACATCTCCTTCTGCAAAACTATAACTCCTGGCAGTAATCACATGTGTCTCTGATGGACCATAAAAATTAAAGATTTTTACATCCGGATTCTTTTCCAAGAAATTCCTTAAGCCTCCTGCAATATATAATTGCTCTCCCGTCGAAATGATTTCATTAATTTTGTGTTTACTAAAATCACTTTCACTACAGTCCTCAAAGAATATCTTAAGCGCAGCATAAGGCATCGAGACTGTAGAAATTTCTTTTTCAGAAATATAATTCTTCAATTCGAAAAAGTCTCTTCTTAAATCCTCATTAACAATATGAATTTCACCTCCAGTACACAATGAAAAATAAATATCGTGTAAAGAAGAGTCAAAACTAAAAGAAGAAAACTGCAAATGCTTTTGCCCGCCTTTAAGGCCAGAGTCCGCTATATCCCAACAAATTAAATTATAAAGCATTTGATGCGTTTGTGCCACACCTTTTGGCATTCCGGTAGATCCTGAAGTATAGATTAAGTAAGATATATCTGATTGTTTAATCTCTAGTTTCGGATATTGATTTTTAGAAATATACGTTTCAGATAATGTAACATCAACTATGGTTTCTACTAGGTTTTTAAAAACGCCTTTTTCTTCATTACCTTTTTTCAAAATAATTTTTGGTTGGCAATCTTTAACTATGTATTTGAGTCTGGATTCAGGATAGGTATTATCAAGAGGTACATAGACGCCTCCTAATTTTAAGATGGTCATCATTGACACTACCGACCACTCTGATCGATCCATCATCACACCGATCTTATCTCCTTTTTCAAAATTAGTATACTCACATAAATAGCCTGTTAACTGATCAATTTTTCTTTTGAGTCGCGCGTAGGAAATTTCCTGATCATTAAAAACTAAAGCTGTTTTCCCAGGTGTCTTTTCTACTTGCTCTTCAAAGAGTAAATGAACGGTCTTTTCGTTTTCTGAATTTACAAAGCCAGAATAGTTTTTGTAAGTATTATTGAAATTGAATAATATTTGCTTTTTATTCTGGTTGCTTAGTAAATTTATCCTATTTAATTGTTGCTCAGGTTTTTTAATAAGCTCTCTTAACAACATTTGAAAATGAAGCCCCATCTGTTTAATGGTTTCTTCTACAAATAAACCTGTACAATATTCTATTCTAACTTCCCCTCCATTTGAGTACTCATTTACAAAAAACGTTAAGTCAAACAGGGCTGTATTATAATTCGGTAATATTCTCGTCGCTTTTGTTTCTCCTAAATCCACCTCTGGTAATTGAGGTGTATTTTGCATAACAAACATTGTCTGAAAAATTGGGCTTCGACTAAGGTCACGATCTACTTCCACCGCATTTACAATTTTTTCAAAAGAGATATCTTTGTAAGCAAAGGCAGAAAGGACATTGTTTTTCACTTGCTCCAATAAACTCACAAATGATTGATTTGGATTTAGGTTACTCCTTATGGCCAGCGTATTAACAAAAAACCCAACTAACCTTTCCAGTTCTTTTTGATCTCTATTTGCATGTGGCGTTCCTATACAAATATCTTGTTGTCCGCTATACCTATACATCAAGACTTTAAAAGCAGATAACAAAACCATGTATAATGTAGCATCATTCTTTAAAGAAAGGTCTTTCAATTGCTTTAAGAGGTCTTGATCCAAACTAAACACAACACTACTTCCTTTAATACTTTGAGTTGCTGGACGATTAAAATCAGTAGGAAGATTTAGAGGTGTAATACCATTCAATTTTTCTTTCCACCATTCTAAAGAGACATTCAAATACTTTTCAGTTAAATATTTTTTCTGCCAAATCGCATAATCCGTATAAGACAATAATAAAGGAGCTAAAGAAACAAAAGGTTGATGTTGAACCGAACGGTATAGGTCAAGCAATTCGTTTACTAATATCGAATTAGACCATCCGTCAGAAGCTATGTGATGAACAACCATTACCAAAGTAAATTTTCCATCTTTCTTTTGAATCAAATTAGCCCGAAACATATAGTTCCTTGTTAAATCAAAAGGTTGTTCAACGTAAGCATCAATATAAGTGTTCAACTCTTTTTCATCCTCATTTGCATCTGTTTTTTCCAAGACCCATTGATCAGGTGACTTATACACTTGATAAGGGCTTCCATCTTCAGATTTTAAAATAACTGTTCTTAATACTTCATGTCTATGCACTAAGGCTTTCAAGCAATACTCGATCTTTTCTTGATCTAACCTTCCATCAAACTCTAAGATATATGGAATGTGGTATTCTATGCTTCCAGAAAGTTGATCAAGAAACCAAATTCTTTCTTGGGCAAAAGACAAAGGAAACCGATTATTCTCTGCTGTTACTGGACTGACAAGGGGCAAAACATATTCTCCTTTCATTCCATTCACTAAATGTACAAGGTCTTTAAGCACAGAATTCGTAAATAAATCCTTTAAAGATATTTCGACCGAAAATTGTTTTCTGATTCTCGCTGCTACTCTTGTTGCGAATAGAGAATGTCCACCCAATTCGAAAAAGTCATCATAAAGTCCGATTTTCGGAATTTGGAGAACTTCCTTCCAAATATTTGCCATTATAATTTCTTCGTCTTTTTCCGGCTCTATGAAATCCTTATTAACTAAGGTAGCGATATCTGGATTGGGTAAAGCAAGCCTATTAACTTTCCCATTCGGAGTCAATGGAAACGCTTCCATTTCTATGATAAAAGAAGGAATCATATAATGGGGGAGCTTTGACTTCAAATAGTTTTTAATCTGATCTTGGTTTATAGCATTTTCAGAAACTACATAAGCTACTAACTTTTTACTATCGCCATCCTCTTTTGCAAGCACAGCGCATTGTCTGACACCTTTACATTTTTCCAGTACTGTTTCAACTTCCCCTAGTTCAATGCGGTACCCCCTTACTTTGACTTGGCTATCTATACGTCCTAAATATTCTAAGGCTCCATTCGGAAGCCATTTGGCAAGGTCTCCCGTCTTGTAAATTTTATTCGATAATTTTTCATCAAAGGGGTTTGCAATAAACCGTTCTTCCGTCAAATCAGGTTTATTCAAATACCCTTCAGCTAATCCATCTCCTCCTATACAAAGTTGTCCTGCAACACCGATAGGGCAGAGGTTCATATTATCATCAAGGATATAAATCTGAGTATTGGCTATAGGTTTTCCGATCAGTACTTTTTCTTCAGCTTTAAGTTCCTGAATAGTTGACCAAATAGTAGTCTCAGTAGGGCCATAAAAGTTCCATACTTTTTGAGTTCCAATATTCGTTAAGGTATTTTTTAAGTTTTCAGAAATGGCTTCGCCTCCAGTCATTATTACGACACCTTCCTCATTGGTCCACCCAGAATCTGCTAAGAGCTGCCAGGTAGCCGGAGTCGCTTGCAAATGAGTTGGATGTTCTGTATTAATAATTTTTTGAAGTTTGTACCCATCTGTAGAATCTTCGGCAGTAGCAAGTATTACTTTTCCACCATTTAATAAAGGCAAATACATTTCCAAATAAGAAATATCAAAACTGTATGTCGTAACAGCTAGTATGCTTGATTGACTATTTAACTGCAACTCATTTTGCATTCCATATAAAAAGTTGATTAAGCCCTTCTGCTTAACCATTACTCCTTTCGGATGGCCTGTCGAACCAGAAGT
The DNA here is from genome assembly GCA_965277415.1 of Saprospiraceae bacterium. Taxonomy (GTDB): domain Bacteria; phylum Bacteroidota; class Bacteroidia; order Chitinophagales; family Saprospiraceae; genus JAHDHW01. The sequence goes on along the minus strand of CBDICS010000054.1, from coordinate 308,584 downwards.
ATAAATTACGTATGCTAATTCAGTACTGTTCCCATTGAATTCAGGCCCCTGATTTTGCAAGTCATTTATATCATCTAATAAAACAAAGTTTAAAGTATCACGTTCTACAAAATTTGCTGCTACATCAGAAGAGCAAACCATATGAGATATTTCAGAATCTTCTATGATGTAAGAAATCCTATCTTTAGGATAATTAGGATCAATTGGAACATAAGCATTTCCTGATTTCATCACGCCTAATAAACTCACCAGCATTTCAATAGAACGATCCAAACACACACCTATGAATCCATCAACACCAATCCCTTGACATTGTAACTGATAAGCAAAAGCATCCGTTTTTTGATCTAATTCCTTATAAGTCAAACTTTGATTATTAAACACCAAAGCCGTTTGATTTGGTCTTAATAAAACCTGATCTTTAAATAATTCAATAAAGCTCTTATCTTTTGGGTAATCCTTTTGCGTTTGATTAAAGTCCTTTAATATTTGAGTTTTTTCAAGAGGTGTTAAGCAATTCAGTTTTTTATAATCCTTTACATTTTCTTCTACAATTTGTTGAAGGATGTATTCAAAATGATTGCTCATCATCTCTACATAAGAAGCAGACAAAATGCTGCTGTTGTATTTGAAGTCAACAGTTAATGTAGGAAAGAAGCTAACCTCTATTGATAAAAGGTAATTATTGCTCTCATCCACCTTAACATTGTCAATGTTTAAAACTTGGTCTTCAGCATATAAAGGATGAGTAGTTGGATAATTTCTAACGACAAGAATACTATCAAAAAGATCACCATCTATTTTTGTCCAGTTTTGAATATCTTTAAGTGAGGTATGTTGATACTTTCTCGAAATCACTTGTTCTTTTTGTATTTCAGAAAACCACGTCACTAAATCACCTTCCTCATTAATCCTCGCTCTTAAAGGAATCGTATTTATGAACAAACCGACCTTATTATTATAATGTTCTTCAGAAGGTCTTCCAGCTACGGTCACACCAAAAACAACATCTTTTTTAGCACAGTATTTAGTCAATAACAAAGACCATAAGCCCTGAATCAAAGTATTATTTGTAATCCTTGATTCTTGAGTAAATGTCTTTATTTTATCTGTAATATTTTGATCAAAAATCAAAGAAACTTTTTGCGATTTACCTTTTCCCTGATTGCGTTCAGTTGTATTCGAAACAAAAGGTAATAAACTAGGTTCTTCTATTCCTTTGAAGTAATTTTTCCAATACTCTTTTTCTTTATACGTATCAATTTTATCAAGATATTTTATGTAATCTTCATATCGGTCTTCATCCGCAAAAAGAGGTTTTTGTCCAATCGCAAATTGACTATAGATATCTAAAACTTCATTAATTACTATTTGATCAGACCATCCATCCCAAATAAGGTGATGCTTCGTCCAAATCATTTTATAAGATTCATCACTTAATTTTACTAATGTAATTCTAAGCAAAGGTGGCTTATCTAAATCAAAGCCTTGCAAGCGATCGTCTTTCACTAATTCCTGGAATGCTGTTTCTGCTTCTATAGAAGTGAGTAAAGAATAATCAACAAATTCGAATGGCAAGTCACACTTTTTCAACACACATTGGACAGGCCTTCCTATCATTTGATATTCAAACGCAGTTCTGAGTACACTGCGTTTTTGTATAACATACCCCCAAGCCTTTTTAAAAGCATCGACATCAACCTTTGAATTTACATCAAACCTTAACTGAGTAATATATGCTGGCTTAGCTTCATCATAAAGTGTATGAAATAAAATTCCTTCTTGAATTGGACTTAATTTATATATACCAGCTATTTCGCTAAGGCCATACTTATTGACTACTTCGTCTAGTTCATTATTAGACAATAAACCAGTTAAATTAAAATCAGAAGGCGTCCATTCTCTTACTTCTTTTTCAATACAATAGCTTATTAAGCTAGAAAGGTTAGTAATAAAATCATTCGCCAATTTTTCAACTGTAGATCTATTATATTGATTTGTTGCAAAACTCCAATCTAAGTTTAATTGACTTTCCGTCACCGCACCTACGATTTCAAATTTAGTCCTCATTGGATTTAAAGGGCTATTAAATGATCCCGGATTTTCCGTTGCCCTTTTAAAGTATTTTCCACTACTATATAAATTATCCAGCTGTCCCAAATAATTAAAAACGATATCCCAATGAGTTCCTTTCATCTCCTGTTTGATAATTTCCGACGCTGTCAAATATTTCAAACACCCATATCCCATTCCTTTATCAGGGATATTTCGCAATTGCTCTTTTATTGATTTAATAGCAAAGCCCAAATCAGCATTATAATCTAATTCTAGTCCAACAGGGTATTTATTTGTAAACCACCCTATAGTTTGATTAATATCTAGCTCCTCAGAAATATCTTCTCGACCATGTCCTTCCAAACCTATATTAAGTCGATCCTTCTTGGTCCAACTATTAAAGGTATAAGCTAAAGCTGTTAATAATAGATCATTTATTTCTGTCCCAAAAGCGTTGTTTGCTTTAGTGATAAGCGCTGTTGTTAATTTACGGTCTAATTTAACAGAAACACTTTCTACCTCGCTCATCCTCGCAGAGGTATTGTTTATATCCATTGGTAGTGAATAATAAGAGTCCGTAATTTTTTTCCAAAAGCTATTTTGGTCTTTTATTTTTTCAGCATTTGCATATTCACTTAACTTCTCCGTCCACTCTTTATAAGCACTAGTTTTTGAACCAATGTCAACCGCTTCTCCTTTTTCTAATTGCTTGATAGCCGTGTCTAGATCATCTACTAGAATACGCCAAGATACACCATCAACTGCTAAGTGATGAATTACCATAAACAAGCGGTTACACTTTTCGAAAGAAGGTGTCTTAATAAGAATAAATTTCGTAATACCTCCATCTTCAATTTGCAAGTCTTTCTGAGCCTGAGCACATGTTTCTTCTATTTTATAAGTCAGATCAAGCTTATCAACCTGAGAATAATCCAAAACCTCCAATCTCCCATTATAGTCTCCATAGACTTGTAGCAATGTTTGTGCTGACTGCGTTTCTTCACCTTTAATAATTTTATAATTAAATCTCAATGCATCATGCTTGTTTATTATTGCATTAAATGCTGTTTCTAATTTAGATTTATCAATCACCTTATCTATTTGCAAAATCAAAGCTTGATTAAAATGATCGATTGCTTCATACTCTTCTTCAATAAACCATCTTTGAATTGGTGAGAGTATAGAATAACCTTCTGAAGGTCTTTGATCAATGACTAATCCTGTTTTTGCTTCTTTAGTCAAGAAGTTGCAAAAAGAAACAATATTTGGATGGTCAAATAAATCTTGTACCTGGATATTATAACCGATGCGTTTGATTTTACTTACCAACTGAATTGCAACGATAGAATCTCCTCCTAATTCAAAGAAGTTATCCATCGTACTAATGCATTCAATATTTAAAAGGTTAGTCCATAATTCGCAAACCTTAGTTTCCAAAGCATTCGTCGGTTCAACAAAAGATTCTACATTTACAACTACCGCTTCTGGTGCCGGTAAAGATTTACGATCAATCTTACCATTTGCATTTAAAGGCATTTCGTTTATTTCAATCCAGGAAGCAGGTATCATATAATCAGGTAGTCTATCCTGCATATGTCTTTTAGCTGAAGTAAGGTCGAAAGCTTTCGAAACGACAATGTATGCTATTAGTCTTGTATTACTATTGACATCTTGGCCGGCAATAACCGTACACTGATCGACACCAGAACATGTAGACAAAACAGAGGTTACGGCTCCTAACTCTACTCGGTATCCACGAATTTTTACCTGATCATCTGTTCTTCCGAGGTATTCTATATTGCCATCAGGAAGCCACTTAACCAAATCTCCTGTTCTGTAAAATCTGGTAATAGAGCTATTAGGTTCTATAAAATCAATGAACTTATCCTTTGTCAAATCCGGTCTATTCAAATAATTTTTCGCTAGCCCCAATCCACCAATTAATAATTCTCCCGGAATACCTGGGGGTAGAATATTAAGATTATGATCTACTATATAAAGTCTGGTATTGGAAAAAGGAGTACCAATTGGCACATTTACATATTCTTTGGAAAGGTCTACAGCATGAATAAGTTTACCTACTGTTGTTTCTGTTGGTCCATAATGATTATAGACCTTGATTTGCTTAGCAAATGGTTTCAGTTTTTCTAAGACAACTAGTGGTAAAACTTCCCCTCCAAAAATTATAGTTTTTTGAGGAAGCAATATTTTATCTTCTGTTTGTACGGCACGCCAATGAGTCGGAACAATTTTTATGCAATCAACTTCATTATCGTTAAAATAATTCTGCAATGCATCTGCATTCATTAAGATCTCTTTCGAAAACACATGTAAACTTCCTCCACTAAATAATGATCCAAACAAAACGGTATTACCTAAATCAGCAGAAAGGGAAGACATTAATCCAAAAGATTTATTTGAAGAAATATCAATTTTTTCTTCCAGCCCTGTATAGTAATCAATAATATTTTCATTGCTTATCATTACTCCTTTGGGTTGACCGGTAGTTCCCGAAGTATAAATCACATAGGCCGTATCTTTAGTTTGTGTTGTGTTTTCAAAATTTTCTTTACTCAATGAAATAGGAATATCATTAAGCTGAATATCAATAGAAAAAATAGGAATATCAAAATCTAGTACTTTGAATAATAAATCGGAATGAATAATTAATGATTTAAGATTTGCATCATCAATAATGAACTCCTGTCGGTCTCTAGGCAAATTAGGATCAATAGGGACATATGCTGCTCCTGCTTTTAAAATTCCTAACATTGAAATAATGGACCATGCTGAATTATCCATCATGACTCCAACTAAATCATTAGCTTCTAGATGATATAGTTTACGCAAATAAGTACCTAGAGCTGTGGCTTTATTATCTAGTTCCTTATAAGTGAGTACGTTTCCGTTATCTACTATTGCTATAACTTCTGGCTTACATTGAACTTGCTTTTCGAACAACTGAATAAGCGATGAGCCATTTAATTTATCTGTTTTTGAAACACCTTTATTTTCTATAAATAATAAATCTTTTTCCGTAGTGATATCAATAGATTCAACAGTCCCATTAAGGTTTCCATCAAACTGGTCAATGATATTAAATAATCGATCCATTAGAGGTTCAACCTCTTTTGTCTCTATATATGATCGGTTGTAGTCAACTCTAAGCTGGAGAGGAAGTTGTTCTCCATAGTCTCTCCACCATAACATCAAAGGGATTTTCAAGTACTCGCTTCGAATATCACAAACCTGAGATTCAAGTCCTTTAAAGGTGACATCAAAATCTAATAATAAATAATTAACGACTACTTCAAATAACTGATTTCTGTTATTCTTCTTGAGGTTTAATTGTCGACTAAGTTGACTAACCGTTACGTTTTGATGCCGGTAGTTTTTAAGTAATTGTTTTTTAATTTCATTAATGACTTCTAAAACTGACCTCTCTTCTTTATGTTCTATTCCAAAAGGAAGAATACCTGCAAAAAGGCCAAAAACATTCCATTGTTGTTTTCTTCTTTTATACGCATCAAGGCCAAAAATGAAATTTTTATCTTCTTTTGTTTTACTAAAATAAATGTATAAAGCAGCCACCATTAAGTGAAGGATACTATTAATTCCCATTTTTTTCATGAGCGAATTATAGTAATTCCTTTTTTCATTTGTTATTGTATAAACAATACTGCCACTTTTTTCTTTTTTCGATTTTACTGTTTGTTGTTTTAATATCGGACTTGGCAAAGGGCTGAGCATATTCAACCAATATTGGGTGTCTTTTTCGAACTTTTCCGAGTTCAGATAAACATTAGCCTGCTCCACTTCATCATAGTAGGGTAATACTTCATCTGCATGGTCGGTATTATCAATATATTCTGAATATTTTTTAGCAACAAATTTTAAAGCAATCGTAAATCCATATGCATCCGTAATGACATGATGATAGCGGACAAAGAATTTATGGTACGTCGCATTGATTTTGATAATTGCAAACTCGTACAATGGTGAATCTCCAATTTTAAATGGCGTATTGAATCGCTCTTGCATCCATTGGTTTGCTCTATCTTCAGCATCTTCAAATGTTGAAAAATCGACTTCCTTTACCTTTACATCATAATGATTTTCTTTAAAAAAACACTTTGGTTCGCTTCCATCAAATTCAAAAGCTATTTTATGAATATCATAAGCTTCCTCTAAGCACTTAACAGATTTAATTAAACTAGAGTAATCCAGTTTACCTTTTAAGTTAGCATAACCACCAATATTGTAATTTGAGCTTTCTTCATCCATTAACTGATCATAAAAAACATCAAGTTGAGCAGGATGAGGAGAAAAGTTATGTTTTTTGATTTTCACGATTCAATTTTTTAAGAAGTCTTAATAGAATAAAATGGATTTATAAAAATGGATTTATCTCCCTAACCAAGCATGGGAGATATAATTCCCCTGATGAGTAAAAGAAAAACAAGCTTTTGTTTTTTGATTATCTTTATATAAATCCGGAGCACCAAAGTGATTTTTCCTGAACGTTAATTGACCGGAGTTACGAGATTCTAATGTGATCCCATAATGTATTGAAGCGAATTCACGTACTTTTATTGATTGGTTAATTTGAGTAGAATTACTGATTTGGCTAAGCCCCCAAAATATTTTTCCAAACTCTTCGAATGATTTTACGACAAAACTAAGCACATAATTTTCAGTGATTATTGACTTAGCATTTAAAAGTCCCCAAGGAGTATCCAACTGATTATTAAGGTGAAAAATATCATTAAATCCTTTTTGCATAAAAAAAGGATTTTTATCAACTGCATTCGCATTATTAAAAGATTGCGGAACACTTTTGATAAGCATATGGTCTTTAGGTCTAAATGATAAATGGAGATTTCTACTGCAGCATTTAAAAGAAGCTTCTTTCAACGACCATAAAATGGCTACTTGTAGTTTTGTCGAATATGTCTTTAGCCATTTAATCTCTTCATGATTTGCAATAATTTTCAAATACCTCCGGCGCCTGACTAAAGATCTATTCTCATTGAGTATTGCAAGGTCGTGACCAATCAAACCGACTCAAGCAAAAGTTCACTTAATACTTTTACAGATTGTCCAACTGTTTCCATTTCTACTACATCATCATCATCAATAATTACTTCGAATGCTTCTTCGAAATCTAGTATAACATCAATAAAATGCGCAGAATTAATATCAAGATCTTTAATAAATTTAGTGCTTTCGTTTATATCATCAAGTAGCGATTCATCATTGACATAAGGAGTAATTACCTCTTTTATTTTATTATAAATTTCATCTTTTTGCATAATAAATTATTTTAGTAGATTAAAAAATTTGTTCTTTATATTTAGAAATAACAATGCATGAGTTGACATCTCCAAATCCAAAATTTGCTTTAATTGCTATATCAATTTTTGTATCAATTTTTTGAGATGGAATACATTTTGCATCAATCATTTCTTCGATTTCAGGATGTAAGTCTTCGCTATTGATACTTGGATGAACAAAATTATTATGTATTTGTAGTATGGTCGCTATACATTCTATCGATCCGGCTGCACCGACACAATGACCAATCATAGATTTTAAAGAATTAATATATGGGAAATTATCTTTAGAGCGTCCAAGAGCAGCTAACCAATTCTTGACTTCGACTTTATCCGCATATGTAGCAGTAAGATGACCTGCAATAAGGTCAATATCATTACCTTTGGTTTTTGCTTCTTGTAATGCTTGATGAATACAACGTTGAACGCCTTCATTGTTTGGAGCAGTCATCGTTCCTCCATTTCTCTGCCCTCCACAATTAATTGCGCCTCCAAGAATTTCCGCGTAAATAGTTGCGCCTCGATTAACTGCTGTTTCGAGGTCTTCTAGAATCAAAGTAGCAGCTCCAGCCCCAGGAACAAAACCATTAGCTGAGGCACTCATAGGACGAGAAGCTAAATGCGGTTGATCATTGGATCTAGCATTCATTACTCTCATAGCATCAAAAGCTCCCCAGGTAAATTTATTAGCAGATTCACAGCTTCCAGCAATCATTCTCTTAGCGCTTCCATTTCTAATTTTATGAAAGGCCATAATTATACTTTCTGTACCCGTTGAACAAGCAGAAGCATTTGACATCACCTGATTTCCAAGTCCAAACACTTGAGCTAGGTGTGCACAAGGTCCGCTATTCATTCCTTGAGCAACATATCTAGATCCCATTTTACGGGGACGTTTCAATTCAACATTATCAATAATGCCTTTTAGGACTAAAAAGTCGCCAACTGCATGTCCATATATACACCCTGTGTCCCAGTCCGTTTCTTCTGGGTTGATAGATAGACCTGCGTTTTGATAGGCTTCAATAGTAGCCAGACTTGCATACTTTATACTTAGACCTTTTAATCCTTTAAAAGTACTTTTTGAAAAATAAGGCTCTAATAAAGCTTCATTGATTTCGGCAGGAATTCCCGCCACTTGGCAAGCAAAATTATGTTCTTTTAGTTCTTTTAAAAAACGAATTCCAGATCGGCCGTTAATTATCGCATTCTTAAATTCAGGCAAGTTATTTCCGTTTGGAGCAACAACCCCCATACCTGTTACAACAACTCGTCTCATATGATATGCATTATAAGAAATTGAAAACCTCAAATCTTTTATCAATATTTTGATATAGGACCTTGAGTAAAAAAGGTGGTGAAAAATTTGAAAAGAGATAATGAGCTTGGCCTCAAAAAATGAATATCAAACCCATTATCATTTGTAAGAACATTTACTAAACTATGCTCTTTTAGTTTTTCTTGTAGCAGATTTTGATGCTACTCTCTTGGGCGTTTTTTTAGTCGCCTTTACAACAAGTTTCTTCCTTGTTTTTGTCGTTTTTCTAGTTGTTGTTTTTGGTTTTTTCATAAGCACATTCTTATCAAACTCAATGTAAACAATGGCTCTATCAATACTTGATGCATTGAGGGCAAAGTGATCAAGAGAACCATCAAATATCATAGGTTCTCCACATTTATGCTGTCGAAACTCGCCATTGACATTGAAGTATGTATAATTAGCTTCATTGGCTGTATATATTGGAATATGCATTTGAAGAAGTCCTTCTTTATAAATTTCAGGGTGTCTATGATTAGCTAAAAAAGAATGAGGTTTTAATCTTGACAAAGAGCATACTTTTATCCCTTTCACTTTTCTAAGCAATGCTAATGTTTTAGGCATTTTAGGTCTTGCAAAGGGTAAAGCTTTATCTAAAGAAAGAAGAGGATATTGAAGCCAATTCGGATTACCTGCACCATGTGGTGTCCAGCCTTGAATCCATCCATAAGGATATCCTTTTTTTAAACTACCCTGAATCTCTTCCAGTATTTGTTGTCTGGTTTTTCCCACTCTGTCAATTTCCATACAGGCAGCATTTAAGTTAAGGTATTCATCTCGAATAACCTCCCATTGGTCAGCAAGTTTTTTAAGTTTTGGAAAATCTTCAATATCATAAAAAGAAGGTCTCATGTTACACTATTTTTATTATTTAAAAATTTATTTAATTCTGCTATGAACATATTGGGGGTTTAGCATTCAACCGATAAGCATCATTTTTATGTTTAGACGAATCTTCCCAACATGTTCTAAAGTCAATCCAATTCTCCAAATGAATTAGAGAGTACTCGGAATTTCAACATTGTTTATTGTGGACAAGAATTTGGATATTTCTAGTCTATAGAACTTAGTTTCTTTAGTACAGCGTAAATTATTTAGGTTCGAATGATGATGAATGAGTTTTTGTTCTAATCAAAGATTACTGCAACCGAATAGCTTAGTACAACGCAAAAGAATTTAATTTACTTTTTACACACTGTACTAAGTTATTAAGGTGAAGACAAGGCGAAGAGTAGGGCAAAAAGACATCATCAGAAACGGACAGGATTTAAGCATTAGGCTTGCTTAAAATTAAACTTCACAGTAAGCAGTTTCTTTTACAATTTTTTCATCTTTGACAATTGTTCCAAATTGAAATTTCACCATTCGATCTGCACAATCAAAGTATGCATCATCATGTGTAATTGCGATTACTGTTTTTCCTCTCTCCTTTAAGTCTGGTAGTATTTCATTATAAAAATAATTTCTAAATACCGGATCTTGCTCTGCAGCCCACTCATCAAAAATTAGAATTTCTTTTTCTTCCATAATAGAATAGATTAATGCAAGTCGCTTTTGTTGTCCTTTTGACAGCCTGCTGTCTACTCTGTTATTTTTTACATCAACTTTAGCAATATCTTGTAATTTCATCTCATTCAACAATTCATGAAACTCAGTATTAGATTCACTAAAATCAAATTCATCGTAGTTTTCGCTAAACAAATAATTGTTTGTATAAATACAAGATATTCTATCTCTATACGCTGGGTAAAGTTCAGGTTCTACTTTTTTATCATTAAGATAAATAGAGCCACTTTTGGGTAAATATAAACCTGATAATAGATTTATAAAAGTTGTTTTCCCACTTCCGTTGCCTCCGGTAATAAAAATAATTTCTCCTTTGTTAATTTCAAAATTAAGCTTGTCCAATTTAAACTTTGAAGATTTATCTCTCCCGCTGTATTCAAAATCAATATTTGATAAACGAAGACTTCTAAACGATTCATTAAACTCTGGTACTGAAACTTCATATGCTGTTTCTACATCTTTATTTTTCAATGTATTTTGAAATTCATTTAATCGGAATAATGAAACAGAAACAGAAGCTAATGCTTCAACTTTATTCGTTAAGTTTAAAATTGGTCCTGTAATAAATAAGAAGGTAGTAATAAAGACGGTCATTGTTTTCAACTCTATCCCTAAGCTCGGCATGACAAAAAGCATTACGCCAATTATACCATAGACAATATATTTTCCTACTAGTCTATTTTTTAAAAACTTAATCATGTACCCTAATGTAATCTCAACTCTGTCGTTCAGTATTACCAGTAAAAACTTAGACAATATATTATCATTTCTTCTTACACTCATCTTCAACTCTCGAAACCCGCCTAAGTAATCCCTTAAAACTCTTTCATATTTATCATCAAGATTCCGAACAAGTAGTTTTTCTCTTTTAATGCTTTTAAGTTGCATTCCGTAATAGAATACAGCCAAACAAATAATAGTTAATAAAGCAAGTCCTGCATAAAAATTGATAAACAAGAGGTAAATAAATCCTATGATTATTAAAGAGGAACTATTAATGACCACGATACAATTATGAGGTATTCCTTGCAAAGTACGTACATCATAAAATGCCGTTCGTATTTTTTCTTCTTTGAGAAGTAGAAACCGTTCATAGTCTGAATTTTTTAAATATTCAAATATAAATTCTTGCATTTCAATACCTATCTCTTCAGTGAGTCTAAACATATAAGCCTCGAATTTAAAATTGGCTATGTAAGCAAGAATAACGACGATGGAGAATATTTGCCAATCATATTGATCCAAAAAAGGAAATGGTTCTCCTATTATTTTTGTATTAATAAATAGGATCACAACAGATACCATTGCACTATTAATAACACCAAATAAAGCAAGGTATGTATAGAACCATTTCGACCTTTTAGCAAAGACACTTAAAACTTTCATATTTGTTTTTTGTTTTATCAGATAATTGTTTCTTATACATTTTTTGACAAATATTCTTCTTTGGAATCAAGAATATAAATCAGTTTATAAATAATTCTCTGGTTCGAAAAATTTACTTTCCTGTGGGTTTTCAGTATAGGTAGTGACCAAAGGGCAAACTTTACATGCGATATCTCCTTGTTGTGCATACCATCTACAATCTTTCCTAATGGCACATTCCGGTAATTGATCTTTTAAATAATTATTTTCTACTCTTTTGAGCACACTATCAATTACACCACATTTTTTTCCAGTCCATTGTTTGCATCCAGATTCAAGACATTTATTGGCAGTCCGCAAAGCTTTTTCGGGCAGGATACCAGAGGCTCCTATTTCATCATATATATCATCTGTTATTTTTATAGGTTCGTCCAGCATATCCATTTCTTCCTGATCATTTTTGATACCAATCAGTAGAGCTCCTTTAGAAAATTTAGCACTTGGACAAGTTTTAGTTTTATTCTCCATAATTTATTATTTAAATTAAAGATTAGCAGGGGTCATCTCCGTTTTAATATGAAAATGACTCCTGTCAAAAAGGGTCTCTTCATTAAGGGACACGGTATAAATAAGTTTCCTATTTAGGCGAAGATATTTTGCAACTAATCGACTCAAAAAAAACTGCACATAGCTAGCTACGTAAAGTTTTTTTGAGGAAGAGTAGATGTAAAAGATCAAGTATAAACGGACTGTTATTTATTCCGTGTCCCTAAGTACATCGTAAACTAAATATTGTCTATTTCTGTCTATGCCTTTCTAGCCTACTCTTCGTCGCATCCTCACCTTGATAGCTAAGGCTATCAGGTTCCGGGGGCTCCTCGATTAGACTAAAAATTCATTAGACATAAACCGGACACTACTTAATTTACGCTGTACTAAGGCCACCACATGCCATCAACATGAGCTCTCTCTTCCGTTCCTCCTTTCACTTGTTTAATCTCGTCATCTCGCAAAGCTTGTTTTTTCAATGCATCCAAAGCCTTTTTGATAATCAAATCTTTTTTCGAATCTTTTTTCATATTATTATTATTTTAATTACCCTTCTTTTATTTTAGGTAGCTTTAGGAGTTCCTACCAATTAAATAGAACTTATTTCAATAGGTGTAGTATGGCTATGTTGTAGTCGAAATAAAAATTATAGGATTAAATTACTAAGGAGTTATTCTCGGGTTCTTTCTATTTCTTCCTTTGCCCCCATTTCTCTAGAAGCTTTTCTTTTTAGAAATCTATTTCCAAATCGGTAAGTAAATCTCATTTTAAATTTTGGAGCATACCAGCTTTCTACAAATGATATATCCATGTTTTCATATTTTATTTCTCCATGTCTAAAACGGTAAAATACATCATCAAAGCCTAAAGTTATTTGAGCTTTATTATCCCAAAACTTTCTACCAAGCCCTACTTGAACCGAGTAAAAATGTTCCAGCGATAATATTCCATTTAAGGCTCCTGAAAAATAAGAACCTCCTAACTCTCCTTCTAACTTAAAAGGCAAGGATATATCAGATCTAATAAAAGCACCATAAGTCCATCTACTCCTCAAAAAATCTTCCCCTAAATATTCAGAATCATATTTATTATAATTTGCGATGATACCTCCATAGCCAGAAACAGAAGGGATAAAACCAAGAGGAAAAAGAAACTCTGCATTAAACACTTGTTGCTTATCAAGGTTTACTGTATTTAGAAAGGTCTCTCCGGTTTCGTCATTTTGTTGAGTAACTTCCACCATTGGATCACTAATATTTTTATATTCAATATTAAAAAATGGTTGGTTCTCGTATATTAGGTTGAATCGAAGACTATGTGTAAGCGCAGGTACTAATAAAGGATTACCTTTAAGACTTGTATAAGGGTCCAAACTAGTAGTAAAAGGATTCAAGTCTAAATACCCCGGTCGATCAATTCTATAACTATAAGCTGTTGCCACAGCAAAAACATTTCCTAAATTCCGACGCAAACTAAAGCTTGGAAACAATTTAGATATTTTCCGATCAATGGATTCTTCAATCGTTACAGATTCTCCTTTAGAATAGCTTTCTTCAAAACGTAGACCTAGGGTACCGGACCATTCCTCTTTATCATAATTTATTTTTGCATAAGCCGCTTTCATTGTTTCGTCAAAAAGAAAATGGTTGCTTCTACTAATGTCTCCTTCCCAGTCTCCAGGGTTCAATTCGTGAAAAATATTCAATCTGTTATCTAAATTTGCAGAACTATATTTAGCGCCAAAATCAATACGAACAGCATCCGTAACGGGTTTGTTATAATCAGCCTTGAGTGCTAATATTTTTGTTTCACCTGGTTGTTCAAATCGTTGTCCTGGGAAAAAATTAGTCGGTTCAAGCAAATTATCTGTTGCCAGTTCGCTATCATTTCCCGATTTGACTTGAAAATAATTTATATCAAAATCAAACTTATGCTCTGGTTTATCAAAGTAAACAGAGTAGTATGGATTTATTGAAGTAAAACTCCAAAATCCATCAACCGCATTCTGTGTCAAAAGGCTAATATCTTTATCCCCTGTAGAAGCAAAATCTATTTCAGTATTGCTTTCTTGTACTTTATCATTATATCCACTCCATGCTTGGGCCGCAAACCCTATTCTATTTTTTTCAGTGAGGTTATAATCCAAAGAAAAATTTGCTCCATACGTTTTAGAATCGTTTGGGTCTAAACTATTTTGTGTATAAATGTCCGTTCCGATTTTTCTAGTAATGTCTAATTTCTCTCTGCTTGCATTAGAAAAATAAGCTAAAAAACCACTCATGTTCATTTTCCCCTTGTATCTACTTATTGAGAATGTACTATTAGGTAACCATTTATAATCTTTCAACAGGCCTACAGAAACAGAGCCATTAGTCCCTGATAGTTTATTATGCTTTAGGATAATATTAATGATTGCTCCAGTTCCGCTAGCATCAAACTCAGCTCCGGGTTGATGAATCAACTCAACTCTTTTAATATTCTCAGCAGGCATTGCAGCTAGTAAAGACTGCATATCCATGTATTGAGTAGATTTACCATTAATAAGAATCGTTACACCATTTTGTCCAATCATACTCAAATTACCTTGGCTAACAATTACACCTGGTATAATTTTCATGGCATCCAGCATACTACCAGAAGAACTTACTAAACTATTTTCAACATTAACTATGAGTCGATCAGATTTTTGCTCTAAAAGCGGCACCTTAGCAACAACTTCTACAGTTGATAAATTAGTCACATCATCTTGCATTTGGATAGTAAGGTTTCGACTATGATCTTTAGGAAATACAAGCTCAGTACCTTCAGAATCTTTATAACCAAGCATAGTAACTTTAAAAACATAATTACCATCTCTGATATTTTCAATCATAAAAACTCCATTTTCATCTGTAGATGCAGAGTTTACAATTTGATAATTAGGTGTAGCATATAAGATGACGGTAGCAAAAAAAACGCCTTCATTTTTTGAATCCGTCACTACTCCAGAAATGTTATTCTGAGCAAATACTCCAGTATATAAAAATAAGTAGAGTACTAGAAATACTAATTTGTTTTTCATATTCGAATTTTTAATATTATGAATCATCCATCGATTTTAAAGCACTTACTTTAATAAAGAAGTCATGCTTTTTTGATAAAACAAGATTTAAAAAAGCAATTCTATATAAAGTAAAAAGGAGGGGAGGTTTATTTTATTCTACACTATGCATAGAGACGCGGACTAAATAAGTTTCCTATTTGGACGAAGATATTTTGCAGCTAATCGGCTCAAAAAAACTGCACATAGCCTAGCTACGTAAAGTTTTTTTGAGGAAGAGTAGATGTAAAAGATCAAGTGAAAACGGACTGTTATTTAGTCTGTGTCCCATAATAATTGATCTGCACTTTCAAATTGTATTTGTAGATTATCCTTTTCAGTGCAAAGGACTCCTTTATAATTATTGGGCGTCGTCAATTCATTAAAATACCATGTTTCTAAATCAGGTTTAAGCACACATGCTTTATTCTTAAAAACCCTAACCTCCTTTAAAGGAAAACTAAGGCCAAAGCCTTTCGCTTTTAGAACACTTTCTTTCTTTGTCCAAAAATCATAAAATAATTCCCTATTCGGTTTAGTGTTTAGTCTATCGTATTCTTCTGTTCTTAAAAAGGGTCGAATATCATTTACACAAAAGTCATCCATCATTATTTCAACATCAACCCCAATAATTGATTCATCTGAAACAGCACAAAGCACTAGTTTACCAGAATGAGAAATATTAAAATCGATATTTTTATTTAGAAAAAGTTTTCCATTATTATTTGAATACAATCGATCTAAGCAGTTTTTATCTTCTCCAAAAAATTTAATTAATATAGACTTTAAAAGCAGTTTTCCGAAAAGGCCATTATTCCTGTCTTCCCATCTTCGATAACGTAATATTTTAAGTCTATAAATCTCTGGTATTGTTGATAATAACTTTGCAAAAGTCTCTGGAAGTAAAGGTTCGTTTTGTACAATGTATGAATAAACTAACATCTTTTTTCATGAATTAATGCGTAACCTTTATAAGCTTGTTTTTTGGGAATAATCTCGGTTATCCCAAATTCGTCAAGGTTTACAATCATCCTATTATTATCATAATTCTCTTTAAATTTTAAATAATTTTTTGTCGCCTCGTGTAATAAAACAGCTTGGTTTCTGGCATCTTTCATTTCATCCATTCTAAAGTATTTTTCTTTTTTAGGGTCACTTGTAGAATAAATACTTAAGGCTCCTCCTGAATTTTTCATAATTTCTTTTTCAGGATCAGCATTAGTATACATAAAAGAATACGTTCCATTTTCAAAAGTCCATTCTCCTTTAACCCACTCTTCTCCTTCTAAAACAGCCCATGGACTTCCTACCATATTTTGAATCTCAGGTACATTATATATTACCGTTCCTCTCTCTAAAGTATTATCATTAAAAAGCAAAATTATTTTTGAATATTCATTAGTCACGATACAATATAACCGATGAAGTGCTTCAAAGTTTTCTTGATTATTAACTCTTTCTTCATCTCCATGAGCAATGCATTCGAGATATTCCGGTGCTTCAAAAGAAACTTGATTTCGCCCTAGAAATTTAAGCCTATAATAAAAATCAGTATCTTCACTTCCCCACCCAGCGATCTCTTCATCATATCCTCTTATCGAAAGAAAGTCTTCTTTTTTAACACAAACCTTTCCATACGCTCCATCTCCATTTCCGAATTTTGGTGCCATAAAAATATTGTCATCTTCATTAAATTTATCATTAACAAAAGAAGCAAAATCCTTCCCTGCGAAATTATCCGCATCTAAATTGACTAAAATATCTCCACTAGCTAATTTAAACATTACATTTCTAGAATGGCTTCTATGAAAATGTGTTGGTTCTTCCGTTTTATAATAAACCAAAATTCCAGAATCTATATATTCACTCATTTCATCGTTCACCCATTCTTCTAAGCCATCCTTGGAATTATAATCTAGTAATACAAATTCAACATTAGGGTATCCTAAATTATCCACTATATTTTGAGGCAAAGTTTGTTTGAGATGATGGAGTCTATCCATAGAAACCGTACAAAAGGAAATTTTATAATTCATATTATTTTCGTTTAGAATTAAAAATATTATTTTATGGTTGAAAGCTTTTTAGAACCTGTCCAAGTTTTATTCATCGGACTGCAAAATTTGGACAAGTTCTAATTAAAAATAATTAGTACAATACCTTTAAAAGGCGCTTTCTTCAAATTCAATTATTTTTGTTTTCTTTTTTTAATATGTCGAGCTTTTTATTTAGTAGGGTATAGCTAATAATTTTTAAAATGATTAAAAATAAAAAAATGATCTCCCTCGTATACATAAGATTCAAATCTAGCAGTGGTTTCTATTTCCCAGCCATTAATTTGTTCTTCATTAATTTTTTCAGTACTTCCTGTTACTAAAGTGATTGGCACCTCATGTTTATTCATCGGTCTATAATCAAATTGCTCTAAAGCAATAAGGTCTGCTCTAATTATTGGAAGAAAAAAATCCATAAGTTCTTTATTTTTTAACACTCCTTCTTCGAAACCTCCCCAAGAATCTAGTTCAGCAATTAATCCTTCATCAGACAATTCACTAAACAGTACATCATATTTTCTGAACTGCGGTGCGGCGGATCCTGTGATCAAAAAGAACAAAGGTTTCCTTTTACTCTTCTCTTCTAAATAATGTATCAAAGAGTTTCCTAAAACACCTCCCATTGAATGACCATACAAAAAGTAATCTTCATTTAAATGAGGTAATATCTGTTTGTACAAATCGTCAATAATTTCAGGAATGGTATATAATAAATCTTGTGCAATTCTCTTTCCATGACCAGGAAGTTCAAGATTAACGCACTGAAAATTATTAGTCAAATGAGGCAAAAAATTCTTTAAAGAAAACCTATTACCTCCAGCGTAAGGAATAGTTATTAATTTCATTATTGCTTTTTATGTCTGAATCAAGATTATTAAATATTGAAGCTAACAATCAAAAATTCGAAAATCTTTATGCTCCTATTGAAGACACTCTTGTTTCTAAATATTTCACAGGCACTTCAATTGAAATTTGTTTTGCCAATCCATCTAATGCTATAATAAACTTTTGATTTCCTTGTTGACGAATCAATATCCCCTCCATGCCTTCAAAAGGACCTTCTGTAATTTTCACAAATTGACCTTCTTCTAAAGTTTCATTTTCTACTTTAATGCTTGTTCCTCTATTTATTGGCTTTTCTGATCATTTCAATTTCTTCGTTTCGAATCGTCGCAAACTTACCCCCAAATGAGATAAATCGAACAACTCCTTCTATATCAGTAATATCTGGAATATTTTTTTCAGCTGTTTTAATAAAAATATAATTCAAAAAAGTGGTTCTTCTATTATTTTCACTCTATCACTCCATTTTTTTCTTACTTTCCGAAGCGGCAAAAATGAATCAATTCCTAATTCTCTAACACGAGTTTGGACTCTTTTTTCAGCTTTAGGATAAGTGTAAGCTACATACCAATTTGAATTTAGATTCTTAGTTTCCATTTTAAAAAATTTAGGAGGTGATTAAATGATATAGCTCCGCCACTTCAGTCCCAGTCATCTTGGAGAGCTAAATACTTTTTGGGCTTACTATTTGTCAACAGTAAATCAAAATCTTTATAGGAAAAGTTAATCCCTCAAGTAAGTTTTGGTTTTCCTGACTCAAGGTACTTTTTAGTACTTTCTTCTATTTAATACTGTAAAGATATGCCTTGTCTTTCATGTACGCTAGGACAATTGTGTTTACCGAATCATCGCTATTTTATTGCTTTCCTTACCAAAAAACAACATAACAAACTATATATCAACACTTTAAACAAAAAGATACACGCAAAAGCTCTTACTTTTGTCCTTAGAAATACTATTCTTTGGGTTTAATTTGGTAAAATATTACAAGAGGGCAGCATTAAGAAAAACAAGGATATACCCTTTCTTTTTAACGCTCTATTTATAAACATTTAAATCCAACTTGCTAATTTTATACAAACACTTTCTGGTAGGGTTACTAGAAAGTGTTTGCTTTTTCATTTTTTTTATAAACATCCTGAAATTTTGACCTCTAATAAGTCAGTTAATCATAACTTTAGCGGCAAATAATCAAGTGAAAAATATATGCTCAGTCACGTTAAGATTAGTTGTTCCTTACTCTTAATCACTTTACTATTGTTTTTTGGCTGTAAAAAACAATCAGGTCAAGTATCCTCTTTGCCTAGCCTTAAGCCACTACATATTGAAAAACCATTTGACAAGCCCGATACGACATCAGGAAAACTCTTCGATATTCTCACTTCAAAGTCTACTGGTCTAAATTTTTCGAATGATATTAGGATGTCTTACGATCTTGAAAATTGGTCTTATCCTTATCTCTATATTGGTGCAGGGATAGCAGTTGGAGATATCAATGGAGATCAATTACCTGATATATTTTTAAGTGGAAACTTATCAGAAGATAAATTATTTTTAAACAAAGGAGGTTTAAACTTTGAAGATATTAGTCTCTCATCTGGCATTTCCAAAAACAATGCCTGGTCAACTGGGGCAACAATGGTTGATATCAATCATGATGGTTTTTTGGATATCTATCTATGTCGATCTTGGCACACAGATAATGCAACAAAGAGACAAAATCTGTTTTATATTAATAATGGAGACCTCACTTTTTCTGAAAAAGCCTTCGAAATGGGCTTAGCAGATACAACATATTCTATTCATGCTTCCTTTTTTGATTATGATTTAGATGGAGATCTAGATGTGTATATTGTAGGTCATCCTCTAGATTGGAATGATCGGAGAAAATATAATAATCATGAGAAAATAGAGCGTGGACAAAATACGAGTGATCGCTTATATCGCAATAATGGAAATTTAACTTTCGAAGAGATTTCTACTCAAGCGGGTATAAACAATCATGGCTATGGCCTTTCTGTAAGCACTGGGGATATCAATGCAGATCATTGGCCTGATATCTTGGTAACAAATGATTGGGGTATGCCTGACCATTTGTATCTCAACCAACAGAATGGTCAGTTTAAAGATGTCTCTAAAAGTTATTTCACTAAAAACAGTTTCTCTGCAATGGGGAGTGATATCGCTGATTTTAATAATGATGGTTATTATGATATTGCAGTAGCCGAAATGGACTTTAACGATAATCGACAACATAAATCGTTTATTCATTCTCGTTTAGGATTATCAGATCTGAGAACCATGGAACAAAGTGGTTATCATAGCCAATACTATCGCAATACTTTGCAACTTAATAACGGGGATGCTACCTTTAGCGAAATTGCTTTGGCGGCAGGAACATCCAGTTCAGATTGGAGTTGGAGTATGTTATTTATGGATGCAGATAATGATGGATTTCAGGATTTATTTATATCAAATGGGAATTATCGAACAACAAACCTAGATGAAAGACCGCAGATTCAAAAACTTAGAAGTGCAGCAAGACGACAAGATAAAGCAGCGTATAATAAAATAGTAGAAACTTTTGACACCGTACATTTAAAATCTCCAAATACTATTTTTAAAAATAATGGGGACCTCACTTTTTCAAAAATGAATCAAACTTGGGGAACCAATTGGCCAAGTATATCTTATGGTGCAGCATATGCAGATTTAGATCTGGATGGTGACCTCGACATCCTTACTAATAATACCAATGAGTCAGTATTTGTATATAGAAATAATGCGACAAATTTATTCCCCAAAAACCATTTCTTGCAAGTTGAATTGAATGGCCCGCTCAAAAACATCTCTGGCCTTGGTACAGAAGTAATACTAAATAGTAAGCGTAAAAGCCAAAGGCAATCAATGATCAATACCAGGGGCTATGAGTCTTGTTCTCCATTTATATTGCATTTTGGTCTTGAGCAAGATTCAATTATTGATGAACTAATCATCCTTTGGCCTGATGGAAAAACACAAACACTAAATGATGTAGCTTGTAATCAAAGAATAATTGTCGATTATAAAGATGCAAAAAAACCGCTTGTTAAACCTTCCATCTCTCCTCCTTTATTATTTACCCAAAAGTCAAATTATGGACTTGACTTTATTCACCAAGAGAATAAACATGATGACTTCTATCGAAATCGATTGATTCCTAAAATGTATAGTAGAGGTGGGCCGTCTATCGCTATTGCAGATGTCAATGGTGATGGGCTAGAAGATTGTTTTATTGGAGGAGCCGCAGAGCAAAGCAGTGGTTTGTATTTACAAACAGAGGAGCTAGCTTTTTCTTTACAAACCCAACAAACTTTCGAGCAAGATAAAGCATATGAAGACATGGGGGTTTTGTTTTTTGATGCAGATGGTGATAAAGATGTCGATCTGTATATAGCTAGTGGCGGTAGTGATTTTCTAGAAGGCGATTCGCTTTTGCAAGATCGATTATATATTAATGACGGAACTGGTTATTTTCAAAAATCCAAGCAGTTAATCCCAAATAGTTACACGAACCACTCTGTAGTTTCCGCAGCAGATTTTGATCAAGATGGAGACCTTGATCTTTTTGTTGGAGGTCAAATTAGATCTGGTTACTTTCCAGATTCGCCCACTTCTGTTTTACTTGAAAACAAAGACGGAAAGTTTATCAATGTAACCGACAAATGGGCACCTGAAATAAAAAAAGCAGGAATGGTTCAAGCTTCTCTATGGACTGATATTAATAATGATCAACTCATTGATTTAATTATTATTGGTGAATGGATGCCTATAAAAGTCTTTAAAAATACGGGAAAAAAATTCATAGAAATCACTAAAGCCGCAGGATTAGCACACACGAGTGGTTGGTGGAATAGTATTGTAAGTGCGGACTTTGATCAAGATGGAGATATGGATTATGTATTGGGCAATCAAGGAGAGAATTTTCGATATAAACCTAAACCGGGCTTTCCCTTGAAAGCCTTCTATGGAGATTTTGACGAAGATAAGGATATCGACTTCGTACTATCTTATTACTATCATGATAAACAATACCCAATCACCTACCTAGACGACCTTGGTGGAGAAATGGCTTTTGTCAGAGATAGGTTTAAGTCTTATACACATTATGGCATGTCGACAACCGAAGAGGTACTTGGTAGCCAAAGAATGAAAAAATCCAAAACGCTCAAAGCTGATCTTTTTTCAAGTATTTATCTTGAAAACAAGGGTAATGAAAAGTTTGTTTGGCACTTACTTCCAGTAGCTGCACAATTATCAAATATATACGGTATGTTGGTTGGAGATTTTGATGAGGATGGCAATCAAGATGTTTTGGTTCAAGGTAATTATTCGGCATTTCAACCACAGTTCGAAAAACAAGATGGGATAACAGGTTTACTTTTAAAAGGAAATGGGGAAGGCAAATTTGAAGCTATCAATTCTATCAAAAGTGGTTTTTGGAATAGAGGTGAAGGTAGAGCATTAGTTCGACTGAACGCTAAGTCTGGTCCATCTCTGATTTTATCTGGGAATAATAATAGGGAGCTCAACATTCATACTATGACAAGTAAAGAGGATTGGCTGATCTCATTAAAACCGGACGAATATTCTGGAAAGGTTACTTTTAAAAATCAAAGCACACAAAGACTGGAATTTTATTACGGAGAAGCTTATCTTTCTCAAAACAGTCGTAATTTTTATTTAAATAGTAAAAATATCGAACACGTAGAAATCTATACTTACACAGGAGGAAAACGAATATTAAAACCTAAATAGATGACAGGTCTTTCTAAAAAACAAATCCGCCGTTTATTTATCTTGATACTCTTAGGTTTATTTGCCCAAATCTATTTTGTTTTAAAATACCAACAAGAACCTTTTCCTGCGATCATGATGCCACGATTTTCTTATCAAGAAATTAAGGACAGTATCATTAGTTTTTCACAAGTCCAGATTCAGTTAAAGTTTAAGGACTCTTCTAGTATAATTATTAGTAAACATGATTTGTTTTCTGATATTCATTTACCTCAAAGGAACAAAATACTAAGGAGGGTTTTTCTTCCGGACTCGACTTCAAGACATAAGGTTGCCTTGAAAGCTTGGTTGACTAATAGTATGAAGAAGATAAGCCGTCGAGAAGATTTAGACTATGTAGACTTTAATTGGGAGAATGTTTTTTGGAAGTTTGGGAATCATAATCATCCAATACAAACTAAGGATTTGGGAAAGAAAAGAATATATTTATAAAATGGGAACTAAACATGATATCCTCACCTCAAGAGAAGTAGAACAGCACCATTTAAGTTGGCCTATAGTAGAATTGATCGAATCTTATCAGGAAAAATATTCGAAAAAAGCAAATGAAATAAAAATTCTGGATTGGGGTTGCGGGAGAGGTAAATCAGTAATTAAGCTACTTGAAAAAGGTTATCAGGTAAAAGGTGTCGATAATGATAAGACAGTATTGACTAAAGGCTTTGATTTACTTGAGAAAATGAATTATGATCCAGGCCAGGTTTTAATCCCACTAAACGAAATAAGTTTTTTACCAAAGGCACAATTTGATATTATATATTCTGAACAAGTCTTTGAACACATTCAAGATTTGGAAGAGAGCATTATAAAAATAGCCCAGTTTTCTAAAAAAGAAGCATGGGGAATTCACCTTTTCCCTGGTGCTTTAAATATTATTGAAGACCATTTAAAAATGCCTTTCATACATTGGCTACCAAAAAAAAAGATAAGAAACCTTGCATTAATGTTGTTCCTATTATTTGGATATAGGCCAAAACCCAATTGGCCCGGCATAGAAGAAATGACTTTAGCCGAAGAAGCATTTAGTTACTATAAGTACCTTGATCAAAAGACTTACTACCGCGATATAAAAGGCATTATACAAACTTTCAAAGCATTTGGATTTGACTTACTTCAGAATCAGTATATTATCAATCCGAATATCAATAATAATTATTTTATCCGAAATGGATTTCCTAACAGACACATGAAAATTGTACTGGAGAAAAAAATATAATTCATTTTCAATATCTAGATTTTTCGATCAATGGATATTTCAATCCTATGCTATAAGCAAGGAACATTTAGGGTTTTACCGTATACTCTATGCCTTATTCAATCTTGTTTTTTTATTCGGATTTAACTTCAATTGGTTAAGCCATTTACCTCACGACTTTTATGCTCCGCCATTAGGAATAGCGGCCTTGTGGAATGGGTTTCCAGATACATTTATATTATACGGTTTGAATACAGTAATTGTATTAAGCAATTTTGCATTATTGATTGGTTATCGTACTTTTTGGTCCTCTATTTTACATAGCTGTGTTTTGCTTTTTGCTTTTTCTTTAGTCTTCTCTTTAGGTAATATTTATCACATTATTCTATGGATTATACTACCCTTTGTCATGGCCTTTTCTAATTGGGGAGCAAGCTACTCTTGGGATGCAAGGCAGCCTAAAAAGCAAAGCAAAACCTATTCCTGGCCAATTGTTATAATGAGTTTATTCACTGGCTTTGCATTTTTTACAGCAGGTTTTGCGAAGCTTCTTGGCGGTTGGCTCACAGTCGAAGGAAGTGCAGTATGGCAGTATTTTATAAATGTTCGATATAGTGTAGGTCGTGACGATTATCTTTCGAATTACGTTCTCCAAATCGAGTCTTTCTATCTTTGGGAAATGCTTGATTGGTTAGTGGTATGGTTTGAAACGCTTTTTTTATTTGCCGTCTTTAGAGTCTCAGCTTTTCGTTTTTTCTGCATTCTTGGTGTATTTTTTCATCTTGGCGTTTTACTTATTTTGAATATTTCTTTTAGCATTCATTTAATAGTTTTCTTACTATTTATTCCTTGGTCAAAAGTACTTCCTATTGATATTCTTAAATTAAATGATTTTTCCAGTCTCATAGAAAAATCATTTAATAAACAGTATTGGTTCTTTATTTTTGTTTTGATTATCATCATTTATCTTGCATTATATTTTTATAATCCATTCCCTTATATGGTTGATGGACCACGGTATATTGATTGGATAACATTTGGGATAGCCTTATTTGGGCTTGGTGTTTTTTATTTTCGTGGAAGGTAGCAACCTACTGCTTTAGTTCTTTTTTGTTTAATGGGTTGATTTTCAATTATTGCGTTAAGTGCATCTTCCAAATAATTTTCGGTGACGATTTGTCTCTTTTTTCCTAATGCGAAAAACCAGTTATCAATTTGTCCCTGGTATTGAATTATTCCATTTGAATTAAGGACAAACACCTCTGGGCTTATCCGTGCAAATAGCACTTTCATTAAAAAGAAGTCTGTATCTTTTAGCATTTTAAAAGTCAAATTATAGGTCGCTTTAAAGTTTTTCGCTGCTTCTTTTTCAGCTAGCATTCCAGGAAATACTCCATAGAATTCAATGCCCTTTTCTTTGTACTGTTGATAAAGATACTCATAGCGAGATGTATATTTTTGAGCAATAGGACAATCTGGAGATAAGAACAAAAAAACAGTCGCCTTTCTTTTTTCGATCTGATTTAATTTTACTGATTCTTCCTCGATAGTCTTGATTTCGAGATTCAGTAATACCTTCTCATCAATAAATAAACCTGAACTAGATTCATTTTCGCAGGCAAAAATAATAAGTAAGAAAAGGCTCGTACTAATCAGTATATTTAATCTGCTCATCTCCTTGTTGGTATTTAAGGTATTCTAAACCAAAACACATCATTTCATCATATGAACTATTTCCACGAACTGCATCAACTGGAGGCAACACCGGATTAAAAGGATTATCTGCCCGATTATCATAAGTTGCTTCTACATGGATTTTAGCTCCTGCAGGAATCTTCAATAGATGTGGAAAAGTATGTGCGCTTTGCCAATTGAAATCCCAGTCATCTATTTTAATCAATGGAATATTCTCTCCTTCTGAGGTTTCCGCATAGGCTTTGAATGTTTTTCCACGAAAATGCATGTGCGGATAAATGCTTACAACAGAAATAGCTTCTTCTATTTCTTTTTCCATATGAAAGTAACTGACTTTATTGGCAGGGATAACAAATTCTCCATTTGTAATAGAACGTTCTTTGATTACCTGTGCCAGAATTTGTCTTTGCGGTTTTTTTTCTGAAAAGTATAGGTGGACACAAGTCTGATCCGAAGCATCTATAGGACTAGGAGCATAATGAACATTAAGTATTAAAAACGTTTTCAGGAATATTTTTTTCCCCGTCCCTTTAGGAAATCTTGTTTCAGAAGTATAACCGGGCATATAACCACTCAACATCCCCGCCAACTTCCCCTTCATCCCTTTAAATGAATCAATCCCTTGCTCCTCATCTAAACTATCATACTCCAGAAATACACCTGTTGTATCCAAGAACACCCAGGCATGATGCAAGAGTTTAGGATTACCTGGAACCAACTCTACTGCGCTAACAAATCGCTCTTCTGACAATTCTACTGGTAGAACAAAGGTTCGATAGGTATCTTTATTATTACCTTTTATTTGAAAAGCTGTCTCCATACAAACTATCTTATCTGGTTGCTCCATATCGTTTTTGTTTTCATAATCTGATACTTTGCAGCATAGATCAGCATCTCCTTCTGGTGCCCCCTGTTTTACCCAACGTTGTATCAATTGAATCTGAGATTCCTCAAGGCTTCTTTGCTGAACAAAACTAGTATATTCTGTATCCGCACTCCAGGGAGGCATGTATTGAGTACGGGTAACATCAGCTATCATTTCCGAATACTCTGCTACCTCTTTATAATTACTGAATGTCATTGGTCCGATTCCTTCATCTCTATGACAAGGGCTGCAATTTTCAAAGATAATCGGTGCAATATCCTGATTAAAACTCAAAGGTCTTTCAGGAGAACAATTTGTCTGAAAAAAAAACAGGCCTATTACAAAGAAGCACATAAAAATCCATTTCATATGTCAAATATAAGAGACTAAATGAATATATTACCAACAGGTTCTTACTTATAAGGCCAGAGATTTTTAAATTTGTCAAATATGATAAAGTCTTTTAATCATTCCTTTTTTAACGCAGTCCCTTATTCAAACCAATCGGAATTTTCTCAAAAGGTAAAGAGAGCGTTGGAAAAACACAAACTTGTCCACTTGACTAATGTTCCTCCACATATAAATCTTTTTGACTATTATAAAACGATGAATCAATCGCTCGGACAATTGATTCGAAGGGGAGAAGATTTAGATCATCAGAACGGATTTACAAATGATCAGTGGTTAGACGTTCGTTATGATAAAGCCTATGCGCATACTTTCCGACATAGTAATACTCGTCAACCATTTCATACTGATGGAGCTTATATCACAGATTTTGAATTCAATATTGTATTCTTATTCTGTACAGAACCATCTACTAATGGAGGTGCAACTATTTTTTTGGATGCAGAAGCCTTAATTCTTCTTTTAAAAGCAAATAATGTAAACCTTCTAGAACAACTAATGCAAGAAGAAGTAGTCTTTGGAAAAGGAAAGTTTGGTGTAAAAAAATCCAAAATCATTGATCAGGACGATACAGGGTATTTACTCAATTGGAATTATTATAGAGTTGCTGATGAAAATTCAACTACCGTCAAAGAGATGGTTCAATCCTTTCATAATTTTCTTGAATCCGAAGTGTTCAAAAAAGGTCAATACCATTCAGTCCATTTAAAGAAAGGAGAATGTGTTTATTTCTATGACCGTAGAGTGCTTCATGGAAGGACTGCATTTCAAGGAAACCGTTGTTTAATAAAAGGTGCTTTGAATTTTTAAACCCTACGCTAACACCATGACGCTTACGCCCGCCAAGCTGAATATTGCTTTATTGACCTATAATCATGCTGAGTTTATCGAGCGTGCCTTAAATAGTGTATTAAATCAAAAAACTAATTTCCCCTTTCTAATTATTGTTGGAGATGATGGCTCTACAGATGGAACTCAAGATATTTTAAAATCCTATTTAAAAAAGTATCCGGATCAAATCAAACTCTTATTGTCTCCAAAAAACTTTGGTGTTTTCCATAACATCCATAAACTTTTAAAAGCATGTACCGCTCCTTATATTGCGATATTGGAAGGAGACGATTATTGGTCTTACCCTAATAAATTACAAGCCCAAGTTGATTTTTTAGTTCACCACCCTAATTATCAAGGATGTTTTCATGATACACTTATTGAAGTCGAAAACAATGAACTTAATCTAAAAACAAATCAATATTTTAGTGGTTTTAGATATTACTCTCAATTCAACCAGTATAATACAGACTTCCATCCTTGGGATCTGATCACCAGAACTATTATTCCTACTAGTGCTTTGGTTTTTGTCAATAATAACTGGTCTGAACAAATCTTAAAATTCAAAGATATTTCCTTATCACTCTCTTGGGCCTTTGAACTACTTCTGTTGAAAAAAGACACCTATAATCCAGGTAAGTTTCGCTATATTAATGAAGTCTGGTCTACATATACTAATCATAGTAATGGTATCACCAAACAAAAAGATACGTCCTCATTTATTAAAACCAATAAGAAAATACTAAAGCGTTTATTGAAAGACCCCTATTATCGAAATCTAAAAGACTATATATATTTCGCACTGATGGAAGAAGAGCGATATACTTATTTTCAAACATCTATTAAGAGAAAACCGTGGCTGACTATTTTACAATTCATACGATATAGTTTATTATATACATTTTACAGAGCACTTAGTTTTATTAAATTGACCTTGTTTAAAAAAGGTACTTTACGCAGACCTAATCCATGAAAGCGATATACAAATCACCTCTCAACATCATTGATTTGCCGCCTCTTTCCAGTTTGACAATTCAAAATCTGGATAGGCATGCAACGGTCAGCTTATCTTTCCAAAAAAAATATGCCCCTGATTTCCGTACCAATAATCATCTCTTAGCTTCGATCATAAAGGAGCAAGACTCTGACGAAGCTCGGTGTTTGGCAATATGGTCTATGCTGTGTCGGTATACTTATAATGCACCTCCATTTTCAGAACACAGTCATCGCCTACATGATCCTGTACAATTACTCTCGCAGTCTGGATATGGGTTTTGTGATGATATCAACGCTGCTTTGCTTAATTTGGCTGAGTGTCTTGGTATTCGAACTCGAATGTGGCAACTTGACGGACATGTAGTATCAGAAGTATTTTATAAGCATTCCTGGCATCTGTTGGATGCTAGTTTTCAGTTTTATTGTAGAGCAGCCTCAGGAGAGATTGCTAGCCTTGAACAAATCTTTAAAAATCAAGCACTCGTAAAACAAGTTTTCTCCTCAACAAGTATTGCTAAATTAATCACCTTGTTTCGACAATTAAGCATTAAACCTACACTTACATCAATTGAAAATCAAACGTATCAACACCTTAAAACTTCTCTTATAGAGTTTGTGACTAAGCAAAACATTCTACCTTCAGCGACTGATTTGCTTTTAGTAGATCAAGTATTAAGTTCACAATACAAACGATTTTTAAACATTTATAAAGCGAACAAAGATGCTGATTGTTCCACATGGTGGAATAGCCATGCCTCCTCGCATTCTACAGAGGTATCTTTAGGCCCTAAAGAACGAGTATCCTTCTATTTAGAGAAATTACCCAAGACCCATATAGCTGCTTATTTAAAACCAGGACTTAATGGCATTGGAAAAGCTGTTCTGGAAAAAGAAATAAGCCTAGATCAAGTTCAAAACATCTCTTGCTCTTTCCCGATATGGAAGATTGAAATAACTAAAAAATTATCGATTGCCAATCGACTGTATATTTCTACAAATAAAAAGGACTGGGAGTTAATCGAACAGGATAAGGTTGCATCAAATACCATTAGTTATAACTGGAGTGCGTCAAAAATGATTATGGAGTTTATGCTAAAAACAGAAGAAGTAAGGTCTAGTAATGTAAAATATAAAATCCGAATTTTTTTGTCTATCTCTGCTTTAATATTCCCCTTGAGTTTAGATAAAACATCTCCTTTTTCTCTACGTATAAATTCCAAACATCAATCACTTACAGGAGTTGAATTGCTTGGTAAAACTTTATGAAAAAAATATTATTAAAAAAATATTTCTGGGAAAATCCTCTCAATTGGTTGATACTATTATTGGTGGTCTTACCTGTTATATATACACAGTTGACTCCGGAGCCTACGATTACCCTTCGTAATCTTTTTCTAGCAGCTTTCCTTCTTGTTTATATATGTTTTTTCTTTTTGATCAAAAAGGAAACTCCAACAATATTGAAAGGAAGGGTAAAAAACGCTTTTGTTCTTCTGATTGGGTTTTGGATTTGGAGTATATGCACCGCTATACAAGCCATTAGTCTTTCGGAGGCTTTCTTTATTGTCGGAAAAACATTTCTCCTTATCAGTTTGATCTATATCACAATAGATATCCTTAATAAGAATCAGGATGGCATACTTAACCTTTTTAAAGTGTTCACCCTAGTAGTTCTATTACACGCCTTAGTTGGTTTACTTCAGTTTTATGGATTTGTATTGATAGATGAACCGGGAAAAGTACCTTATGCATTTTCGACAAACCGAACTTTGTTTGCCTCTGCTTTAGCCTTGCTCTTACCTTTCTCTGTTGGTCTTGGTTTGACTGCTAATCGTTTCTGGAAAACACTCGGCTGGATAAGCACCTTAATTGTTTTATTTGCTATTGTGCTCTCACAAACACGATCTTCTTGGTTAGCTATTAGCTTCGCATTTGTGTTTTTACACTTTTCTTTTCTATTATTTAGAAAGCGATTGGGCTCTAAGTTTTATAAAAATTGGTGGAAAGTAAATATTGGAGGTGGAATATTATTCTTGTTTTTGATATTTATGATGTATCAATTTGATAGAGGCGGATGGCTTTTTCAATCCCTAATGGAGCGTGTACAAAGTATTATTGGGGAAGCAGATGTCAAGTCAATAGCTACCGTAAATACAAATGAAAGACTAAATGTATGGAAACAATGTTTTTTTATGATACAAGATCATTGGTTCATTGGGAGCGGGCCAGGAAATTGGAAAATTATAGCCCCTGAATATTTAAGTGAAGTCCCAACAATTGCGGAAGGAACCTATCCATTATTACGTGCCCATAATTCCTGGTTGCAATTGACGGTAGAAACAGGATTGCTTGGCGGTCTGATTTTTTTAAGTTTTTGGGCTTTCTTATTTAGAACGATTTATAGTTTACTAAAAGAAACAAGCGAAGCAAAGCAATTGATCTTCTACCTGCTATTAACTGCAGTACTCATCATCTATATAATTGATGCATGTTTTAGTTTCCCAGACGAACGTATAGAGCATGGGGTTTTCCTTTCTATCACTATCGGAATGCTCATGGCTTGCGCTTTAAAAGCAAAAAAGACAGAACCTCCAAAACGAATCATTCCTAAATGGAGTATTGTAAGCACATGTATTTTGATAATAATGCATTTAGCTCAAACGATAAGTCATTTTAAATACCAATACCATATGCAATACACACATCAATATGTGAAGCATAAACAATATTCGATGGCTATTGAAGTAGCTAGTAAAACTAAAACTTCATGGGTGACACTTGGTCCAAATGGAGACCCTATAGAAGTCTTGACTGCTCAAGCTTTTTCAGAAATGGGTTTATATAATAAAGCGATTGAAGAAGGTTTGCTTGCCAAACAATATCATCCAAACAATTATAAAGTCGAATATCTATTAGGTCAGGCTTATTTTAAAATAGGGGATTTCAAAAATGCAGAAAAAGTTTTTAGTTCAGGCTTAAGACTAGTTCCCTTACATGCTCCTTCACATTACTACATCGCTCGAATATTATTCGAACAGCAAAAGTATACAGAATGCCTTCAATATATTGAGCGGCTTCCTATTTCTTTGGATAAAAATCTTCAGTCTTTAAGAGCATCCTGCCAGAAAAAAAAATCAGAATAAAGTCTATTTTACTATTCTATTTTTACAAACCTACCCTTAGTTAGCAAACCTAAATCAGTTGATATTGTAAAATAATACGTCCCACTGCTAAATTCAGATACATCAATATAAGTTCCAATCAATAATTGACTCTTAAGCAGTCTTCCTGATAGATCATAAATTTTAATGTGTTGTTCGTCAAATATATTACCGCTGCTTAAATGAAAATTGACCGTCGACTTGACTGGATTTGGATAAACTAAAGGTGTAGCATTAGATGCGACAAAGTCTTGGCTTGTATTCGTCAGACATACTCCTGTATGAAATAATCTTGAATACCCTGTTGTAATCCCGTATTGAAAAGTGTAATAATACTGTCCATCGGGTACTTCAATTGAATTGTTATTCCCTAATAAAACATTATCTATAGTATACCACTCAACCGAATCTATTGCTCCTTCAACAGATAATAAATAATCATCTTCTATACTATTAATGCACACAACCTCAGGCCAACTATCAAAAAGTTCATTTTTATTTAATAACTCTGCCTGATAGATCAAATTACCATCTATAGACTGAAAGGAAGCAAGTGTATCACCTGACAAATTCATTAGGTATAATTGATTACCTAATTCGCTGATATGCTCCATTATTGAATCTACTTCTTGCGTTTGAATCCAAACAAAAAAACTATCTGGTACAAGTGGAATATTTACAAGGTACATACCACCATTGTCAGGCAAAAACTCAACTGAGCCTGCAAAGGGTGTATACGGAAACTGTTGTTCGAATATGATACTATGGCTCTGATTGATCAAATCAATACCATAAACAATTACCCTGCTATAGCCACGTTCAGCTGTACCATTGTCAAAAAAAGAAACATATAAACTATCTGGATTATCATTAGGTGAAAAAACACCAACTGGAACCTCACGACCATTATGAGCTAACTTTAATTCATAATCATCAGCATTTGCTTTTTCTAAAACATTTAGATTGTTGGCAATAGCTAAAGAATCATTGATACCTATCCAAAACAAAACAGAATCACCTCTTATTAGCCTGGCGCCTAGATGTCGGTCATTAACAATAAGGTCATTTATCCTTGTAACTCGATTATCATTATTATGAGTCCAGTCAAATGCTCCTGCGAAATTTCCTTGATTTTTATATTCATCTAAAACTAAATCCGTCGTATAGAGATCAAGAAATCTGACTAATAAACTATCCGCTCCTGAATCAGGATTATACGACTTTGTATTACCAGTAATAGTCAAGGTGTCTAACCAGCCGAATTGCAGAAAAGATTGCATAGAAAACTCTTTCTCTGAATAAAGAATCTTTCCATTCTTGTCTATATCTAAACCATGATTATCTGCTGCAATAGGTAATTCTTCAATAATAGTCATCGTAGAATCAAGCATAAGCCAAGAAGGAGAAGCTGTATTAATACCATATCCTTTTATCCAAACAGAATAATTGTCATAATGCTTTCTAAAAGCCTGGCAAGTTATGTTTTCTTGATTTGGGCTTTCGCTCAACTCATACAAAGGCCATCCATCCATCCAGGAAATACCAAAAGTAGATCGGTACTCATTCGACAAACCAACCTGAGTTCTCATATCTCGACTGGTATAAGCGATCAGGAATAAATCAAGTATCGTGGAATCATTAATTTGAACGACCTCGATTCGTGGCGATTCCAACTGAGCGGATAAAGAATAGGTAAACCCAATCAAAAACAAGCAAAACAGGACTACACTTTTTTGCTTCAATATGAAAAGTCTAAGCATTTTTAAATTATATCTATAATAGCGATAGGATGAAAGCATCAATGACATTTAAATTTTACAAACACAATATTGAATATTTTATACGATAAATAATAACTTTGGATTCACAGCAAAGTGTGTTTAGTTTTTTTTACTGTTTTAAGTTGTTCAAATAAATGGCCACGTTATTAAGCCCTTCAACATCTTGGAGAATCAGCATTTCAGACTTATTGGCATATCGGGAATTGATCCTCCAATTGGCATACAGAGACTTAAAGGTCAAATACGCACAAACGGTTTTGGGTTTATTATGGGTTTTTGTAAAACCTTTGGGACAGTTACTCATCTTAACCCTTGTTTTTGACAAATTTGTTGCTATTGATACCGGTTCTATTCCCTATCCTTTGTTTGCTTTAAGCGGAATGGCCGCGTGGGGTTATTTTGCTTACTTACTAGACTATGGTGCGACCTCATTAATAAACAATCAGGATATCATCAATCGCATCTATTTCCCCAGAGTTATTTTACCTATTTCGAAAGCCTTAGTCGCTTTAGTCGATATGTTTGTGCTTTTATTATTAACTTATTTGATGGTCGCGATTTTTGGTTTTTCTCCAAGCTGGAAGGTGATATTTTTACCATTCTTTATTATCATGGCAACTGTTATTGGTTTGGGCTTGGCACTTTGGTTTAGCATTTTGACTATTCGATTCAGAGATCTTCAGCAATTCATTTTTTACATTTTAAATATTACTATGTGGATGACACCCGTGGCCTATCCGGCTACTATCATTCCCGATCAATATAAACTGATTTATTATATCAACCCGATGGCAGGAATTGTAGAAGGTTTTCGATGGGCTATTTTAGGTACACCTTTTCCAAGTTCATGGTTTTTGATTTCTTTTATCATCATGGGTGGCCTCTTTTGCTGGGGCTGGCATTACTTCCATCATGCCGAGCCCGAAATAGCAGATTATATATAGATCAATATGTCAGAAATTTCCTTAAAAGTTAATGAGCTCGCTAAGAGATTCTATATCGGAAGTAGTTCTCCTAAAAAACTGATTTCAAAGTCTTTTCCATTTCTATCTATTCCATCCAGCATTTCAAAGAGCGATAAAACAAATCAAACAATCATTTGGGCATTAAAGGATGTCTCTTTTGAACTAAGACAAGGAGAAGTCCTCAGTGTTATTGGTAATAATGGCGCTGGAAAATCCACCTTATTAAAAATCATTGCACATGTCATGCAACCAACTAAAGGATCTGTTGAGTCATATGGAAAAGTAAGTGCCTTACTAGGAGTAGGAACAGGTTTTCATCAAGACTTAACAGGACGAGAGAATATTTTTTTTAATGCCGCTATTCTCGGAATGAAAAAAATTGACGTCAAACGAAAATTAGAAGAGATTGTCTTTTTTAGCGGCTTAAAAAAATTTTTAGATACGCCTATAAAATACTATTCCAATGGAATGAAAATCCGGCTTGGTTTTTCTATCGCTGCACATCTTGAACCCAAAATCCTTTTATTAGATGAAGTATTAATGGTAGGAGATGAATCCTTTAAAAAACGATCTATTGCAAAAATCAAGGAGATTGCCCAAGAACAGGGTTGTAGTATTTTATTTGCGAGTCATAATATGGGGGCAGTAAGTGAGGTATGCAGAAAAGGCATTTATATGGAAGCTGGTCAAATAAAACATATTGGAGAAATCAATGAATTAGTAGAAAATTATAAAGGAAAAGCTTATAAAGAAGTCGAAGCAATCAAGTTAGAAGAAACCATCAAACAGGGTTCAAAAGCAAGCACTTCTTCAGTGAAAGAGTCTTTTGCATTTATTGTCGATGATCAAACAGGAAAAGGAAAATATGACTTCCCATACAGACAATGGTCTAAAGAAAATAGTCCAAGTACAGAACATATTCGGCTACTGAATATCACCGCTTCTAAAGCAATTGATAATTCCGAAGCTCCTATATTGTTAGGAGATTCTATAGAGTTTAGTATCCGTTTTGAAAAGCGCTTAAACAAAGGATTTGTTGAACCTGCTGTCCAGTTAGTAAGTGGGCTTGGAGAAATTTTTTTAGTGAGTAGTGCTGCTTTTAAGGAAAACAAACCTACTGAGATGCCTGCGGGGATATATACTGCAAAGTGTAAAGTACCCAAGAATTTACTTAATAGCGGAAGGTTTTATGTTGATCTACTTTTTCATGAGGATCGAAAAAAAAGAGCCATTTTTCGGATGAATCGGGTATTGCTTTTTCAGGTTATACCACCAGAGCAAGAATTTGGTGTTAATTATAGGCGTACAACTGGTCCGATTAGACCTCTACTGGAATGGACAGTTGAGGACGGTGAGCAGCTTTAAAAAAAATGATTCTTTGACAAATCCCGTGTTTGAGACAAAGCCATAAATAAACTCAAGGCTTCCTTTGGTCGCTTTTGACCTTATTTACGGCTTGTCCACGGAATTTGTCAAAGAACGAAAAAAATAAAAAAGAAACGAACCGTACTATGTGTGGAATATTAGGACAAATCAATCAAACCAAACATATCGACCTCGCCATTTTTAATAAAATGCGAGACACCATGATACATCGAGGCCCAGATGATGCACATTCAGAATTGTTGTATGATAGAAAAGTTGCCTTTGGACATCGACGTCTTTCTTTTCTCGACTTGTCAAAAGAGGGACGCCAGCCTATGTGTAATGAAGATCAATCCATTTGGCTAAGTTTCAATGGAGAGATTTATAATTATCTGGAACTTCGAAAAGAACTGGAACAAAAGGGCCATATCTTCCAATCCAACTCAGACTCTGAAGTATTAATCCATGGTTTTGAAGAATGGGACACTGATCTGCTTCATCGATTAAAAGGTATGTTTGCTTTCGGTATTTGGGACAATCGAAAAAAACGATTATTCCTTGCTCGTGATCATTTCGGTGTCAAGCCGCTTTATTATTATCAGCCAGAAAACCATGCTGCAATAAAAATAGTTTTTGCCTCAGAGTTAAAAGCAATTGTTGCGCATCCTGATGTACATCCCGAACTGGACTATTCTTCCATTTGCGATTATTTATCTTATCGATACGTTCCAAGTCCAAAGACGATCTGGAAAGGAATGAAAAAATTACCACCTGCCCACTTTCTGGATTGGACACTTGGAAAAAACCTTAAAATTGAGAACTACTGGCAACTCAAGTCTGGTAATAACAAAGTATCTGAAAAAGAAGCTATCCAAAAAGTGGATCATTTTTTAAGTACATCTATTCAAACACATATGCGATCAGATGTACCCATTGGTTCTTTTCTGAGCGGAGGCTATGATAGTAGTGCTTTAGTTTATTACCTGAGTCGTCTTGGATATAAGCCCAATACTTTTTCAATTGGTTTTGAAAATTGGGAGGATAGCGAACATCATTATGCACAGCAGGTCGCAGATACTTTTAAGGTAGCCAACTACAATACTATCGTAGGTAATGAACAATTAGATCTCGTCGATCACCTTATGCATTTTTACGATGAACCAATTGCGGATATTTCAATTATTCCAACTTATTTGGTCAGCCAACTAGCTCGTAAAAAGAACAAAGCAGTAGTCTCAGGAGAAGGGGCAGATGAATTATTTTGTGGCTATACCTGGCAAAAAGATATTGCTGGTTTTTCTCAACTTCAATCTTGGCGTGCTGCTACTCAACATTGGTTTGATAAAAGTAAAAATAATTTTTTTGTAGAAAAATATGCCGAAGCGATGGCTATGGGGAGGTATTCAAATTCTAATCTATCGGATCTACTCCACCCTGATTTACATAATTATATTCCAAAAAATAGCGAGTGGTTCTATCAACAACATTATCAGCCTAGACTATCTCCCCTAAAGGCTTTTCAGTACATGGATGTAAAAGCTTTTATGAGTGAATTAGTTTTAGTAAAAATAGATCGTGCCAGTATGGCGAACTCCCTTGAGGTAAGGGTTCCTTTTTTAGATCATGAACTTTTTGAGTATACTTATGGGCTGGATCGATCCATTTATTTTAAAAAAGGCATTACAAAGTTTCTACTTAGAGAAAACATAAAACAGCATCTGCCAAAACAAATATTGGATCGTCCAAAACGAGGTTTTGTCGGCCCGGATAAGTATTATATGAATGTCCCCTGGTACAGTAAAATGTTACGGGGAGGGGTATTAATTCAGCAGCGAATTATTAAAAGCGAGGCAT
This sequence comes from Saprospiraceae bacterium, assembly GCA_965277415.1. Classification (GTDB taxonomy): domain Bacteria; phylum Bacteroidota; class Bacteroidia; order Chitinophagales; family Saprospiraceae; genus JAHDHW01. Next base: position 270,470 of record CBDICS010000054.1, on the reverse strand, counting down.
TAGAAATATTGATTAAAGAAAAAAAACACTGGAGACTTTGGAAATTATTAGTCCTGGAATTATGGTTTCGGAGATGGATGAATTAAGAGCATGGTTAGTAACATGAACCTTAGAAAAATCATTCTTTTTATTTTAGTCGTAGTCGGTTTTGGAGGACTCTACCTAAACGGAGCAATCCGTCATGGAACAGCTGTCAATACCCAACAGGATGATTTTGATCAAAGCGCTTATATCAACGAAGCCATTTCAATCAAAAAGTATCGATACACGAATTATTATCCCCGCAACCGTATGCCAGTATATGGTTTTCTGTTGAGCCTGTTGGTCGACTTGGAGAAAATGGAAACTAAGCAAATCGAACAATTCCATCAGAAGGCAATCCATCATCCGGACTATCACAAAAAAGCACATTACATCCCTAAATCTTGGGCTGCTTATCTTGAAAAATATCCAGATGTACAACATACGAATCAAATACCCTTAATTTTAGGTGATGAGTTATTTAAAATTTGGGAAACGACAGGAAAAGAAGTTTGGCAAGAAATGGTTAGACTAATTTTTAGAAAAGCGAAAATCTTGAATGCTATCCTCTCCTTCGCATTACTGCTATTGATCGCTGCTTTCTTTTACATGCAGTTTTCGGGAAACCTTGGTCTTATTCTTCCACCGATTTTGATTATTAGCAATACTCTATTTTTATTTAAAGCCGGATATGTCCAATGTGAGTTACTCTTTTATACACTTTTCTTTTTTTGTTTTTTTCTAGCTTTAAAATCGTTTGACAAAAAAGCAGCTTTACTTGCAGGTGGCTTGTTTGCTTTATGTTACTTGACCAAAGCTTCTGTTTTATTTCTATTGATTATTACGATTGTGTTTCAATTAGTTAAAGCTTTTTCCAAAAGTCCGCTCCAGTTTCGCAAGCTTATTCCTTGTCTTATTTTTGTAGGAGCTTTTCTACTTTTTGTCAATCCATATATCCGAACCAACAAGAAGGTATTTGGCAATTATTTTTACAATGTCAATTCTACTTTCTATATGTGGTATGACTCCTGGGACGAAGCCCTTGCCGGAACCAACAAACATTCCGATATGATATACTACCCCAATATGCCAGCGGATGAAATTCCTTCTTTTAAGAAATACTGGGAAACACATAGTCTAAGGCAAATGAAAGATCGGCTTCATCAAGGTTTATATACCATTGGCTTACATGCCAAAAGTGGTTATGGTTATTTCAAATACTTTCTCTTCTATCTGATCTTTGCGATCAGTCTGGCGCTCATTCATTTTAAAAAGACCTTTAGACTTGATAAGCAAAACCGATGGACTTTCTTTTTCAAGACCGTTTTCTTTGGCGGTTATTTTTTACTTTTCTGCTGGTATAGTAATATTTCCTACGGCAATCGTTTTGTGCTGAGTTTGTATCTTCCATTCTTTTATGTCGTTTTGAAGTTTATTCACAATCAAGCACCCGTGAATATTAAGGTCGGTAATCGATTGACACTAGATTTAAAAATAGTATTTCATCACATCATGCTTCTCTTAATCCTTGTCGAATCTTATGATATCCTGAGCAACCGAATTTACACGATGCAGGCAGGGCTTTAAGCTAATTTTATATCAAAACTTTACACTATATTTGCCATCCCTACCAATACTTGAGGAACTTAAAAAATTATGATGTCTAAAATCAATAAGTTTGTTTTTGTCGTTTGTGGCGGGGCAGAGCATATTGAAACCCTTAACTTTTCCATTCCCTATTTAAAAAAGTACTCCGACAATGAGATTATTGTAGTGACCGACACGACTCGTAATGAGATTCAAATTAAACATAATCTCATTTATGATATCCAGACGCCGAAACACTTTGACCATCATCAGGCTTCTATATTTCTCAAAACCGGCTTGAATCAGTTTTTAGACATGGCGACCAATATACAATATTGTTATCTGGATACCGATGTCATAGCCATTAGACCGGGTGTCGATAAAATTTTTTCATTTTATGAAGCCCCCATAACTTTTTGTTCAGATCATTGTCGTATGGATAGCTTCAGTCCTTATGCGGTATATGATGTTCAAAGTGACCAATTACTCAAAAAGCAAAAGTACCTCAATGCGGTCTTAGCCAAACACCAGGAATTGGAAGATGCCACACGGGAGCAGTCCCGGTTTCATGAAAGGCAAATAAAGAAAATCACCGAGGACTATCGAGCCTTTATTCCTGAAAATATTTTTGATTACGAACGCCAGTGGGCGAACTTACAAACGCAATACTTTGAAAATCTTTATCCAAAAGAGCAGTTCAACCCATTGGTTTATTTTCATAGTTTATTTCTGTTTACAAGAAAAGTAAAACAACTCAACCCTCCTCGAAATGCTGGTTTGAAAGTAACCTTGGCCCATTTTATCTTATCTTATGGTGGCGCTTTTTTTGACAAGCTTTCTAGTCGTTTACTCCAGGCGGTTTCATTAGTAACTCCTCCTCAATCGAAAAATAAGATCAAAAAATGTCTGCACGGAGATTTAGATTTCATTGCCTTTTTTGAAGCGCGAGGGTTTCGGTTTGATGCCCAAAAGAAGAAATGGTATTCACCTAAAGGAGATGAACTCTTCCTGCCTGAATATGATTTCCAGATTTATATAAAAAAGCGTGGATACAAATTAGATATCATCCATGATCATTGGTATAATGAAAACGACGAATTGGTTTTTCAAGGGCATTCTTATATAAAAGATGTAGAACGGGAGACCGGTTTTAGTTGGGATGAAGAAGCACAGTGTTGGAAAGATAAGGAAGAAAACATCCTTCAAGCTCTTAAATCAGATGCCCTTGCCAAGCTGATTGAAAAAAAATTTGGGCTGCTCATTTCTAAACCCAATTGGCAACATTGGAATGGAGGTGTCTTTCTATTTGATAATCAGTCTGATGCTTTCTTAAGTACCTGGCATCAGTGGACGCTTGAAATATTCAAAGATCCACATTGGAAAACAAGAGACCAGGGAACACTTATCGCAACGGCCTGGAATTATGGTCTACAAAATCATAAACTACTACCAATTGAATATAATTTTATCGCTGATTACTACCACCTCAATATGGATTATAAAGGCGACTTCACTTTTGACTTGAATGAAAAAGGAATCGCTATTCAACCCTACTTTTTGCATGTGTATCATCATTTCGGAGATCAAGACTGGAAACTATGGCAGGACATAGAAAATTTGTTGTAATAAAGATTCTCTTCCTTTTATTGCTTGGATGGCGATATGGTAAATCCTTAGCAAAACAAATTGATCATTTGTTTTATGGTGAAATTAGTATGCATACGACTTTTATTTTATATCTAACTGTTGGGCTCCTCCTTAGCGGATCTATACTCCTCCTTCGGCAAATAAAAACAATAACAAAATCGAGCCAGATCAATTATTACCTTTTAACCTGGACGACTATTCTCTGCTTATTCTCCACAGAGTTATTTTTAAAACATGGTTTAGGTCGACACCTGACGTATCAGGAAAAAAAGGGGGAGGATTACCAATCCCTCTATTTAATCTATCGGCGAGAGAATGAACTCAAGCGCTTACTTTTTGAAGAAGAAAACCTCCAGCACTTAGTCGCTTCTCCTAATACGATAGAGCTAAACCAGACCAATGAATTTGTTTATCAACATGCCTTCAATCAGGAAGGCTTGAGAGATGATCACTGGGTCGAAGCAAAAGATTCAAACGAATGCAGAATCATCGGTATAGGGGATTCCTTTACCGAAGGTAATGGAACGGCCCAAGATTCGACCTGGCTTCAGGTCTTACAAGCATTGCTTCAGGCTCATTTTTCAAATCAGAAAATACAGTGCTTAAATGCCGGAAAAGGAGGAAGTGATCCAGTATATGGCAAACATTTATTAAGCAAAAAACTATTAAAGTATCAGCCCGACATTGTATTAGTGGTGCTGAATACGACCGACCTGGGCGATATCATTGTACGAGGATGCCAGGAACGATTTACGCAAGAGCAATCGATTCGTTTTAGATCACCTCCCTGGTGGGAACCGCTTTATGGTATGAGTTATATTGTTCGGCATATTGCGCATGCTTTTTTTGATCTCAATCACTTATTATTAACTCCAATGGAATTAAAAAGAGAAAAAGAAAAAGCTTTGATTTGCCTGGCAAACACCCTAATGGAATATTATAAATTAAGTCAAATACACCATTTTAAATTAGTACTTTTGATTCATCCTTTGGTACAGGAGGTCATAGAAGAACAATCAGATTATGCTCAATTGAACGATCTAATAGCTAATAGCAAGGCCGATCTCAAAATAAACCTAAGAGAAGCCTTTCTTTCTGAGAAGGAAATTACGATAAACAATTTATACGATTTTTATTGGCCCATTGATCAACATCACAACACCAAAGGTTATCAACTTTGGGGAGAAAAGTTAGCAGCGCAATTAATCCGTTTACAATTATTAAAATAGAAACAGCTTTTCCATCTCATGTATCTTTTAGACTAAAATCAAATGGCAACAAAGAAAATACTGCTAAGGTTTGTTTATGTCCTTTCTTGCTTATTTTACTTGGCAATCATGGCTTTCCATATTCTGAAATTGTACTTTGGTCAAATCAGTATCATAACTACCTTTTTATTCTATCTCAATTTGGGTTTTATCATCGCTTTTCTCTCAAAAATTCCTTTAGCTTTAAACTGGATCACTTCAGCTAAAAGACAAAATTTTTTATTAACGGTATGGGTTACCCTTATTTGTCTCTTTAGCACAGAGTTCGTTTTAAAATATGTCGTGAGTACGCACCAAACGTATAGAGAGCAAAATGGGAACTTCTTTTGTCGATCAGAGTATTTAGCATACCGGCGTAACAACAAACTAAAGCGAAAAAGAACGAAACCTGAAAATTTCCAATTACAAGTCGGCGAACCAGATGCACGTAGGACAAAGGTTACCCCTGAGTTTACCTACACGTATCAATACAACAAAGAAGGGCTTCGAGATACCAACTGGCCAATCGAAAAAGGCATTAATGAATTTAGAATACTAGCTTTGGGCGATTCTTTCACAGAAGGAGATGCCGCACCTGCGGATTCGACCTGGCTCAAAAGCATGGAACAAAAACTTCAAACCTCCTATAAAAACATTCAAATAACTACCATCAATGGAGGGATAAGTGGAAGCGATATTGTCTATGAATTATTATTACTAAAAAGAAAGTTGCTCAAGTATACGCCTGATTTAGTCATTTTATCTTTGAACAGCACGGACATTGGTGACATCATTTACAGGGGCTGTGAAAATCGTTTTCTCCCAGACAACACCCTGAAGTTTAATGATCCTCCCTGGTGGGAACCCTTTTATGGTATAAGTTATATTGTACGGCATATATTACACGATTTTTTCGATTTGAATTATATGCTTAAATTTCCGATGGAATTAAGAGAAGAGAAAAAGAAGGCTCTAGCGTGTATACAAAATACCTTAGATCAATTTATTGCCCTAAGTCAAACACACCATTTTAAATTAGTCTTGATGACACATCCTTTTGATTTTGCTTTATTCAATGATTTTGATGAGTATGAAATGATCCAAAAGGTATTTCAAGCTGCCGAAGTCGAACACTACATTGATATGAAAGTGCAATTTTTAAATGATGGAACGATTACTCCTGAAAATATCTCTACGTATTTTTGGCCACTTGATCTACACCATACCAGTAAAGGCTACTGGCTTTGGGGAAAACTACTGGCGGAGTATATGCAAGAATTTGCCCTTGTAGATAGTTTGATAGAATACAGAAATCAGAACCCATTAATTCTAAATACAAAAGAGCAAACAGCGGACTAGTATGCTTAAAGACTACTTAAAAAAGATAATGGTTTTTTTGATCAGTTCAATACTGATCCTTGGGCTTGCCGAATTAATTATTAGAAAAACCTGCCTTTTCTGCAATTACATGGAGTCCAATAATATTACTTATCTTTCGCCCTTTAGCACCATTCCGTATAAAGGATGGGTGCATTCCTGGGAAGCCAATTACGAACAAGACTATAATCGCCCAGAGTTTTCGGATAGCCTAAATCAATTTAAAACCAATAGCCTTGGCTTAAGAGACCTGGAGCATCCTCTTCAAAAAGATAGTAATGAATTCCGAATCGTCTTCCTCGGCGATTCTTTTACAGAAGGCGTCGGTGCTGCTTTTCAAGATACTTATGTACAGCAGCTAGCCCGGCAACTTAATACGCTTGGCGGAAAAAAATATCGCCTAATCAATGGTGGCGTTTCCGGATCCGATCCCTACTTTTCTTATCGTTTATTAACAGATAGATTGTTAGTCCTTCAACCTGACTTGGTCGTACTCGCTTTTAATGATACCGATATTGATGATATCATCGTCCGGGGAGGAATGGACCGATTTCAACCGGATAACCAATTAGCATTTGCTCCGCGCCCCAGGGGAGAATGGTGGTTTTCATATTCGCATTTAGTCAGAGGTATTCTGCTCAGTTTTTTTGACTATGACTGGTATGGCCTGACGCCTTCAGAAAGGATTCAGCGCGAAAAAAAATCTGCTAATGAGCTAAAGCAAATTTTTTTGAGCTTTAAAAAACTAGCTGAAGATCATTCATTTCTATTTGCCTCTTTTCATCACCCTGCCGATAAATGGGCAATCCTATGGAATAAGCATAAGTACCAAGGGTTTGAAGAAATAGGCGCTTTTATTCAAGCGAATGAAATTCCCTATTTTGACATGACCGATTATATCCACGCCAACTATAATCTGACGGAAGACATGGTAACTAACTGGTTTTGGGAGATCGATATGCATTGTAATCGAAAAGGTTATCGTGTTTTTGCAGAGGGATTATTTACTTATATTTCTGAATTAGATATGCCAGACACTACAAGGATCAATCATGTCAATCACTCCAGATAATCACATCATTCATGGTCTTTGGATAGGTAAAACCTTATCTGCTTTAGAGCTGCTCACGATCAATTCTTTTATTCGTTTTGGGCATGAGTTTCATCTTTGGGTATATGAAAAACCTATCACTATCTTACCACCTAAAACGGTTTTGAGAGATGCCGAGCAAATCATTTCTGCACACGAGGTTTATAAAAGAAAAAAAGATGATCCGGTCTTAGCTTTTGGAAAAGGAAGCTTTAGCACTCCCTTCTCTGATTTGTTTCGCTATAAATTACTATATGAAGAAGGCGGTTGGTGGGTTGATATGGATGTAACTTGTCTGCGCCCCTTTTCGATTACAGCTCCATTTTTTTTCAATCCACATCCTATTCTTCCGATGATGGGCAATATCATGAAATGCCCTAAAGGTAATGCAATGATCTTAGAAACGTATCAGCGCGTAAAACAGGAATGCAATGCGGAAACCGAAGACTGGTTATTACCCAACAGGATTTTAAATGAAGTTTCAAAAAAATATCAATTAGATCATTATATTGGAAAAAATATGGGTAACCGAGATTGGTGGCCGGATATAGAAGCCTTTATCTATGGAAGAAGAAAGCTGCCGGAGCAATGGTTTTATTTCCACTGGGTTAATGAAATGTGGCGAAAACATCACTTAGATAAAAATAGGACTTATACCGCTTCTACACTTTCCCGTTTAATGACACAAAATAAAGTAAATGTGAAAAGAGTCCTTCTATCTGCTAATCGAAAGCAATGGTTAAGAAAAACCTATGAACCCGATTGGGAAAGAATCTGGGTGGATTTTAAAATCGCTGTTGTTCAATTACTTCGAAAACTGGGTCTTCGTAAGGACGGATAACTATTGACGCTCATGAAAAAGTATTCCTCTTATTTTATTATCACCTTTATTTTGCTTTTGCTTGCTAATCTTCTTTTGGCGATCTATGACCAATTTAATTTTTTAATTCCTCTTCTCGTTGGTAGTTTACTCTTTCTGGTTTTAAAATTCTGGACGATCCTTTATCCAATTTCTAGAGCTAAACGGGTTAACTTTTATTTACTGCTTTTTTCAAGCACCTTTGCGCTAATTCTTGGGGAGACCTTTTTAAGGCTTCATGGAAAATATTATACGCATTATGAAAAACAACATCATAGATGGAAATCAAACTTTCAATCTCCTCCAAAAGAAAATGGCTATCTGCATCTTTGGTCGAAGAATACTTCAATCATAGACTCTTCTCATAATGAGTTTTCTTACAAACATAAAACCAATTCCCTTGGATTACTTGGTCCGGAACCGGAACGTAAAAAAAAGCCAGCGTTTTATCGTATAATTGGACTTGGAGATTCTTTTACTCAAGGAGTTGGAAGCCCAGCAGACTCTACCTGGCTTAAGCAAATGGAGTCAAAGCTCAATGCTGATACCAACACTCAAAATGTTTATTCACTAAATGCAGGCGTAGCGGGAAGTGATCCTTTTTTTGAGTTCCAACTTTTAAAACGTTTGGAAGCCTATGAAGCAGATCTATTAATCATGGTTGTAAACCGATCTGATATAAATGATTTTTTTATCCGTGGCGGATGGGAACGATTCAAAGCGGATAGTACAACTCAATATAAAGCTGCTCCCTGGTATGAATCTATTTATAGAATAAGTCATCTCTCTCGATTACTTATCCATGACATCCTCAAAAAAAATAATCGTTTTCAGTCTCAAAGAGAAAGAGAAGTTTTCGAACAAGGATTCCTGAATGCGCTTGAACATGTTGCACTACAAACGCAAGCCCTTTGCAAAGCTCGCCATATGGATTTCATGCTTGTCTTTCACCCTATTCTTTATGACTTTAAACGGCAGGCTTCTCCCTTTTCTTCTTTGATTCCTCGACTCTCTAAAAAAGGCATTAAAACTTTAGACCTTTATGAAACATTTCTCGAAAAGAGCTGGATCAACAATAAAAACTATGCATCTTATTTTTGGCCAATAGATCGGCATTTTAATGCTCGTGGTTATCATTATATGGGATTGGGGATTGCTGATGAAATCAAAAACTTGAATCTTATCCCTCTAAAAGCAACTCAAGAATAGATATGAAAAAATATACCCTTTTTTTAATTATAATCTTTAACCTGCTCCTTGTTGCAAATATTATTGCAGCAATCTATGATCAATTTAATTTTTTAGTCCCTCTTCTTCTGGGTGGCTTACTCTTTCTGATGTTAAAAGGCTGGACTTTTATCCGTCCAATTTCCAGAGCCAAAACAATTAACTACTATCTCTTAATTTTCTCCATTATTTTTGCACTCATCCTTGGGGAGTTTTTTTTAAGGAGCCATGGCAAATATTATACACACTATGAAAACAAGCATAACGAATGGCGATCAAACTTTCAAACACCCTTAAAGGATAAAGGCTACCTACATATTTGGCCTGCACATACACGCGTAGTTGATACCTCCATTTCTGAGTTTTCCTATCCCCATATGGCCAATTCACTTGGTTTAATTGGCCCAGAACCAGCTATCAAAAAAAAAGAAGGAACTTATAGAATTATTGGGCTCGGAGATTCCTTTACCCAGGGGATAGGCGCTCCCGCAGATTCTACCTGGCTCAAACAAATGGCAGCCATATTGAATGCCGATACCAGTCTTCAACCTGTTTACACCTTAAATGCCGGCGTGGCTGGGAGTGATCCTTTTTTTGAATTCCAGTTATTGAAAAAGTTAGGTGCTTACGAAGCAGACTTAGTCATCATGGCCGCCAATAAATCAGATATGGAAGACTTTTTTATTCGAGGCGCCTGGGAGCGATTCAAAGCAGACGGAACCACACAGTATAAAGCAGCCCCTTGGTATGAACCGATTTATCGAATCAGTCATTTGACGCGCTTAATTGTCCATAGAATCTTAAAAAAAGATGCTTGGTTTCGGTCGCCGGGAGCAGAAGCAGCCTTTGAAACCAAATTCTTAGATTTATTAGAAGAGGTAGTCTTAAAAACACAAGCTCTTTGTAAGCAGCGGCAAATGGATTTTATACTTGTCTTTCATCCCACGCTAAATGAGTTTACACATCAATCCTCTCCTTATGGAGCATTGGTTCAACGACTCTCTCAAAAAGGGGTTGTGGTCTTTGATCTTTATCCTACTTTTCTTGAAAAAAACTGGATCACGAATGAAACTTACGAATCCTATTTTTGGAAGATCGACGGTCATTATAATCCTAGGGGGTATCATTATATGGGACGGGGAATTGCGGAAAAGATTCAACAATTAAAGCTTATCCCTCCAAAAAAAGACGCCTTCATAGAATAGTTTTTTATCCTGAGCCTTTTCAATCTATACCCTTATGGCAAGATCTTTTAGAAGAAAATTATTTTTTGCTTTATTGCCTTCACTTGTTTTAGTGCTATTCATCTATTTATTTTTCCACTTTCGATATTATGCTAAACAAGAACATTTTTTTGATCCATTCCTTCAAATGCCGCATTCAAAAATCGATTTTGAAGCTTATCAAAAACAAGATATCATTGTTTTAACTTTAGGCGGATCGACCACCTTCAATTCAAGAATAGCTGATGAAAAACGATATCCGAATAGATTAGAACATTATTTGAAGCTTGCTTACCCGACATTAGATATCAAAGTGATCAATGGCGGTATGGACTGGTATACCAGTAAACACTCCCTAATCAGCTATATGACTTATTATCGAAAAGTAAAGCCAGATATTGTAGTCCTTATGCATGCTATTAATGATATCTGTCGTTCTTTCTCTCCCCCAGACTATGCCGGCTCATCCTATCGGGATGATTATTCTCACTTTTATGGGCCCAGTATCAAGGCTGCCTTACCCCATAGTTTTGAAAAGGAACTATATGAACAATGGTTTGGAAACAACAAACCGACAATATCCCATGATTATAGATTAGCCGCCTTCCAATCCATAGATGCTTATGAATATTACCTCCATACACTTGTCCAAAGCATCGTGAAGGATAGCGCTACTTGCCTTCTCGTTGAACAAGCCGCACTCTATAAAAAAGAAATGACTGCCGAAGAAAAAAATGCCCTCTGGTTTGGAAGAGAATATATGACTGATGGTAATTTGTATGCTTCGTCCAAATCTATCGGTGTGGCTATGAAGGCATACAATCAAACTGCAAAAACAGTAGCTAAAAACACAAAGACTTTCTTTGTTTCTACGAGTCCATACATCCCAAGAGACCTCGATCACTTTACCGATGATGTACACTACACAGAAAAAGGGGCAGACGCATTAGCAAAAAGAATTAGCGACTATATGATACAAGAAGGTTATTTAAATTTGTTTGCTTCTCAGTAGGCAACCTCTGGTTTCCTATTCAATCATAATACTAATATCGAGCTCAACTTATTCTTAAAAAATCTTAGCACATCTTTGATTGGCTTTCGAACAGGGTATGGAATCAAAGGAATGATAAAATGAAGGAATCTATTTTTCAGTAATCGGGGAACATAATAATTTAAATATTTACGCTTTACGGGGATATCATATGCTTGCATTAACTGATCTAATAAAGAAAATCGGATACACTCATTCTTGTTTAACTTTCGACTTCGCCATTCTTCATTCATCCAATGAATACAATAATAATCCTTTTGTTTTTGAAAAGGGAAACAGCGGAAATAATCTACTTCTGCCCAGCGATCTGGATTGACGATATCTTTTTGAATATACTTGCTTAGCTGTGCTTTTGTTATTTCTTCATTAAGGATCTGTATGGGTTTTAACCAATTTCGATTGTCTGCTTTGACTTCCTGAAAAGCTCGCTCAAAACAGTCTTTCATTAAACTACTCTTTGAAGGACATTTCATAAGATTACCAACAACAGGGAGTAAATCATGATTTCGAAATACATAAGCATCACAAAAGTCTAATGCTTTTATACAAGTCATATCCATATCCGTCCACCAGCCTCCTTCTTCATATAATAACTTATAACGAAAAATATCTGAAAACCCAGCAAGACTACCTTTCCCATGTCCTACTGTATTCTTGAATTGATAACTGAAGATGTGTTGCTGATCTAAAATTTGATTGGCATCCCGAATTATTACTTTTTCTGGTAAAGGCGTCTTTATGGGTTCATAAATCCATAAATGAAATTGATGCCCATGTTTGATAAAAGAATGAAGCGTTAATAACTCTAGCGCACTCAATTCACTTCCAATCCAAAGTCCATGAACTTTTAAATTATCAGGAGAAAGCATATACGCTGTCTTTTGAAACGCCAATAGTATTTTCTAATCGTTTTAAATATTGAGCGATAACCACTTTCTCTTCAAAAAAAGTCTTGACTAATTCTCTTCCATTTTCACCATAGGTTTGGCGGGTTTCAAAAGGAAGTTTTGTCATGGTTCTCATACAATCAACTAATTGTGCTGTATTTTTTTTGGAGCATAACATGCCATTCAAGCCCTCTTGCACTACTTTTCTACATCCTACATTATTGGTACTAATAATCGGCACTTTCATACTCGCCGCTTCTAATAATATCCTTGGGACGCCTTCTCTATAGTAAGACGGCAGTACCACGCATTCCGATTGATCAAGAAAGAGACGAACATCTTTTGTAGCACCCAAATAAGTAATAATACCTTCCGATACCCACCGATTAATCTCTTCCTCTTTGATTGCACTTGGGTTATTTTTATCCAAAAATCCTAGTAAATTAAACCGTACGTTTTGACATTCCTTTTTTAGTATTCGGGCAGCCTTGATATACTCATATACTCCCTTCTCTGCAATCAACCTTCCTGCAAAAAGAAAACGAAAGACCTTTGAAGCCTTTTCTTCTTTGAGTGGGGTATAAAATTTCGTATTTACACCCTCACTTGGGAGAAAACGAACTTTTGATTCAGGAATGATTTTACTTTCCGTAAAAATACTGGCATCACTTTCATTTAAAAACCAGACTTCTTTGGTATTGCTTAGCGATAATTTATATAAGATTTTTACCAAGGTCGTTCTAATGGATCGTTTTGTATAAAGATGTCCAAGACCAGTGATAACAGGAATAGAAGGGATTTGATTTAGATAGGCTGCGAATGTCCCATATATATTTGGCTTCACTGTATAGTGAAATATAAAATCTAAAGCATGCTTCTTATACAGTCTGTTAAGACAGCGAAAAGTTTGAAAATCATGAAAGGGATTAATACTGTAATTTTTTATACTTAATGGTTCATAAATAATTTGTTCTTTTTTCAACAATGAAGTGAAATCATCTTTGGGAGCTATAACTATTATTTTATACCCTTCTTTTTTTAAAGCTCTGATCAGCCCCAATCTAAAATTATAAATACTCCAACTTGTATTTGACACCAATCCAACAGATTTCATTCTTTTCTCGTTTTGTACGAACTCTTTTAACGAACATGAACCATTAACACCTTCGGGATTCAAATGTACTCAAAACCCAAACTTTGTCCAAGCCACCATGCAATTTTGGTATCGTCTTTTTTAGTTAATGTAAAAAAGACGCAAAGCATGTATTTTTTTTCAATCCAGAGCAACTTATTTAAGATAACGCTCGTATATTTAGGTATTATACTAATATACTAAAACGAAACAACTTGCTAAAATCAACTTAGATCTAATGAAATTACGTATTATATTATTTTCCTTTTTTTTACTACCTACAACCATACTTACAGCTCAATGCACTTATCTGAGCGATCAGTTTGGTGCTACTAATGCCCCAATACAAGCTGGTACACAACAAGTTCTGGCCACCTGTATTTTTGCTGGAGAATATATAAGAATAAATAATATGGAAGAGGGCTTGGAATATCGTTTTGAAACCTGTGGCGATATTGACTTTAATACTGAAATGACACTTTTTAATGCTGGTGGTGGTGCTTCGCTTGCTTATAATGATGATTTTTGTAGTACTCAATCTGAGGTCATTTATACGCCTACTACAGATGGTAGCTTTGACTTGCAAATCAATCAAGCTCCCGGTTGTCTAACAAACACAACTTGTATGACAACCAAAATGATGCTCTTGACTTCTTGTCGTATGGAGTGTCCTGCTGATATAACTGTTCAAACTACAAATGCAGGAGGTATTGCGGTTAATTATGTTGTCAATGAACTACCTACAACTAATACTTGTGTTCCTGTTTCGAATGATTCCAATGAAGATAGTGGAGATGTCTTTCCTGTTGGGGTACATCTAGTTGAATTGACTGATGCGACAGGAGGTACAGTCACCTGCAATTTTAATGTGACCGTCGAATTGGTACTCCCTGTAGAATATACTTACTTCCATGGCACGCCTACAAAGGACGGAAATCTTTTGGAATGGGCAACAGCCAGTGAGACCAATAATTCACATTTTGTCATTCAAAGATCGACAGACGCCTGGACATGGGAAGATATTAAAAAAGTAAATGGACAAGGCGATAGTAACATCGAAACCAATTATCGATTTCTAGATCAACAACTTCCTATTGCAAAAGAAATATATTATCGAATCCAACAGGTAGATTTTGACGGCGCTTTTAATTATACAGATATCATTGCATTGTCTGGCGCTTCAGCAAAGCCTCAATTGGATGTGTTTCCTAATCCTGCAAGATCTAGGTTTACGCTTAGTATGGAAGGTTTTGTATTAGATGAAGCCATCCAAATCTCTTTATTGAATATTACAAATCAAACGCTTTTGAACAAAACTGTTGATAGTAATGGGAATTATGAAATAGAAATTCCTGAAAGTACTCCTCCAGGAATCTATATTCTAAAAGCAATTTCATCAGAGCATAAAATAGTAAAACAAATCATTATTTATTAAATTAGGCTTTTTTATAAAAAGTCGATGATTGGTGTTACAAAAACTTATTTGCCTTCCAGGCAATCTTTTGATCAGTATCTGGATAAAATTTGGGATACTGGCTGGGTTACTTCTAATGGTCAATTGACTAAGGACTTAACTACAGAAATGGTCAAGTATCTTAATGTTCCATTTCTTAATCTTGTTTCTAGTGGCACACTTGGCCTGCAAATCGCGATAAAGGTTCTAAACCTCGAAGGAGAAATCATAACAACCGCTTTCTCTTATGTTGCTACAACATCAAGTATAGCATGGCTATCATTAAAACCCATTTTTGTAGATATCGAAGCTGACAGTTTCAATATTGATCCTTCTAAAATCGAAGCGGCTATTGGTCCTAAAACTAAGGCTATTCTTGCTGCTCATGTTTTTGGAAATCCATGCGATATAGAAACCATTCAAGAGATTGCAGACCGGAACAATCTAACTGTCATCTATGATGCTGCACCAGCCTTTGGTGTCAAGTATAAAAAGCAATCCTTATTAAATTACGGAGATTTATCCATTCTCAGTTTACATGCGACTAAAGTTTTTCACACTACTGAAGGGGGAGCTATTATATCTCATAAAAAAGAAATTGCAGAACGAATTGCTCAAATCACAAACTTTGGTCATAAAGGGGATGATGAAGGTTTTTTCGGTATAGGAATCAATGGTAAGCTTAGTGAATTACATGCTGCAATGGGCCTTTCTGTACTACCTTTTGTAAAGGAATTAACAAAAAAAAGAAAGGCGATTCACAACTTGTATAATAAACAGTTATCCTCCAGAGCAGAACTCCATCAACAAAAGATCAAAAGCGAAACAGAATATAATTATGCTTACTATCCACTTGTATTCCCTTCAGAAGATTTAGTATTAAAAGTAAAATCTAACTTAAAAGGACATGGCTTTCATGCCAGAAGATATTTTTATCCAGCACTTTCTAAACTTCCTTATACCAACACGCCTTCTATGCCTATTGCTGAAAATATTGCTAGCCGTATTCTTTGCTTACCGCTTTCTCACGAAATGAATAAATTTCAGATAGACCATATCGTAAATATTATATTAACTACTTTAGATCAAAAATAAACCTATGTTGATTGCCGGAGCAGGTGCATGCGCCAGAGATTTATTAGCTATGCTGCTTATGGAAAAGCAGAAAGAGGCACTGACTTTTTATGATGATATCAATAAGAATGCGGCTGATTTTTTATATGACAAATATCGAATACTTAAGACTCCGAAAGCCTTAATTCAATATTTTGAAAAAGAAGACAAGCGTTATGCACTGGGTATAGGCAAGCCAAAGTATAGATATGAATTAAGTAATCGTTTTGATGCTTTGGGCGGAAATTTGGTTTCTCTTATTTCTAGTCAGGCACACATAGGTCCTTATAATCAAATATCTCAAAGAGGTGTCATTATAATGCATGAAACTATTCTAACGAATGAGGTGAGCATAGAAGATGGCAGCCTCATAAATATGCGCTGTACATTAGGGCATTTCTGTAGGATTGGAAGGTTTTGTGATTTAGCTCCTGGTGTATATATTTCTAGTTCTCATGTTGGAGACTATTGTCAAATTGGTATTAATGCGGTGATCAAGCCGGGCGTTAATCTAGGAAAACACGTAACCGTAGGGGCAGGAAGTGTTGTCACCAAAGATATTCCAGATCATCAAATTGTTGCAGGAGTACCAGCCATTTGTATAGGAGAAAATATTCCATTTGATGAATAAAAGACTTATTCCTTCTTTTTTAATTATTGGTGCTCAAAAAGCTGGAACTTCTGCTTTGTTTGAATACTTGTCCTATCATCCGGATGTGCTCCCTCCTAAAGAAAAAGAACTGAATTTTTTCTGGCAGGATCATTTGTATGACGTAGGTATTGACTGGTATCTTAATCAATTTCCTCAAGTTTCAGAAGGTCAAGACATTAATCAATATCAGACATTCGAAGCAACCCCACATTACTTGCATTCGGTAAAGGCAGCTAAAAGAATTTGGCGTTTTAAGCCAGACATGAAGTTTATTATATTACTACGAGAACCTTTGAGTCGGGCTTGGTCTCAATTTCAAATGTATCAATCGAAAAGAAAAAATAGGCAAGGGCTTAAAGAGCGGATAAAAAAATATAGTGGTTCAGTCAGTAGCTTTTTCGAAGCACTTCAAAACGTTGATTTTTTTGTTGACTTTGAACAAACATTACAAAATGAATTTTTAGCCGGAAACACTTTAATACAACCAGGATTATATCATCAAGGATTATATGCTCATCATATCCAAACTTATTTTTCTTATTTTAGTCCAAGTCAGTTTTTCTTTATTGAAAGTGAAGAACTAAAATGTATTCCTCAGAAAGTTTTATCTGAATTAGAATCCTTTCTCGGGCTTCGTCCTCATGACTGGAGTGCAGAATCTTTTGAGTTTGTAAATATTGGGAAATCAAACCGTCCCCTAAATCCGAAACTTAAATATATTTTTGCCGATGCTAATGAAGAGCTATATAAAATAACGGGTAAAAAATACAAGTGGTGAAATGCTATTTAACACCAGTGAATATTATGCTTTTTTATTATTAATCGTTTCGGTTTACTATGTTTTGCCCTTTCGTTACCGTTGGATTTTATTATTATTTGCTAGTTATTTTTTTTATCTATCTTGGCGTTTAGAATATGGTTTACTATTACTTATTTCTACAGCGATAGATTACTATGCAGGTCTTCAAATGAGTAAGTATGATTCGAAAAAAGCTCGTCGCCCATTTTTATATTTAAGCCTTCTTGCAAACCTCGGACTACTTTGTACGTTCAAGTATTTCGGGTTTTTAAATGAAGTACTCCGCTATTTATTATCCCTTGGCGATATTCATCTCGCAGCTCCAGGCTTTTCCATCTTATTACCGATTGGCATTTCATTTTACACATTTCAGAGTCTAAGTTACACCATTGATATTTATAGAGGTGTTCAAAAACCAGAACGTCATTTTGGTATTTTTGCATTGTATATTTCTTTTTTCCCTCAATTGGTTTCCGGCCCAATTGAACGTTCAAAAAATTTACTTCCCCAATTTCGTAAGAAACATAAATTAAACATCCTTCAAATCAAGGATGGATTGAAACTAATACTCTGGGGACTCTTTCTCAAATTAATATTAGCAGATCAGCTCGCTGAATATGTTAATCAAGTTTTTAGAAACCCCGATTTATATAAAGGTTTACCCTCTCTAACTGCAATTTATTTTTTCGCTATTCAAGTCTATGGAGATTTTGCAGGCTATACCAATATTGCTATAGGATCTGCCATGTTACTAGGCTTCAAGCTTTCTGATAATTTTCGATTGCCATACCTCGCACGATCCATTCAGGACTTTTGGTCTCGATGGCATATCACACTGACCACTTGGATGAGAGATTACGTTTATATATCATTAGGAGGCAATCGCAAAGGAAAGTGGCGAAACCATTTGAACCTTTATTTAGTTTTTCTAGCTGTAGCCATTTGGCATGGTACCGATACTAAATTAATTATTTTCGGAAGCTTGCATTTTCTTTACTATTTATTATACAGAACGATTAAGCCTTTCTGGATTTGGAGTTTAACCAAAATAGGTTTGCGAGAAAATTTTATTTTTAAAATCCTCCTTCCCATCTTCATCACCTTTCATCTTGTCGCATTTACCTGGGTGGTCTGGTGGGCGGATAGCTGGGCAAAAGTTAAAATGATTATTTCAAATGTTTTTGTTTGGCAAGATTATACTTTAACTAGTATTTTTAATGAAGGGACTAGTCCTCAAATGGTAATCTGTCTAATAATGATTGTGTTTACTATATTCATCTATGGACTACAAGGTAGTTACCCTGAACGAACACTGTTGAATCACCGTCCAACCTGGTTACGTTGGGGTGTACTTTATTTAATTATATTCGCATTATTATTTTTAAGTAATGGTGTACATTCCGAAGCATTTATTTATTTTCAATTCTAATGTCTCTAATAAAAAAAATAATTCAGTTTCTAATGATCCCTTTCTTATTTTGGGGCTGGGCTTATTGGTATTTTCAAAAGGAAAAAAAATACATTTATCCAAAGTTTCATTATGCGGATTTAGTTATGAAGAATGCACCAGACACTTTTCCCTTACTTGTTGGGGGGCATTCCAGGCTTCAAAAAGGGATCGATTTAGGTACTTTTAAAAATGCAATAAAAGTTGGAACACCAGGAGAAAGTTATATTGAAAGTTATTACAAGTTGAAATATATTTTGAAAATCGAAAAAAAATATCCTAAAACCTTATTATTACCTTTTGAAATGGGAACATTTAAGCCCAATGATTTTAGAAGAAGTTTTTATTGGAAAGACTATATGGATTTTGTAGAAGTAGGACATCATAAAGACGCGATATTTTTTTATTGGAAAGAATATATCATGGCTTGTATTATACCATTTCGGCAACATTTTTCTAATAAATTAATTTCCATATTCAAACAAGATTGCCTATCCAATGATGCCCCAAAAAAAGCCGATCATTCCAAACAATCTTTTGCCTCGTATACTCACCTACAAGGTCAGAAAATGATTCAAAATGATATTGATTTATTGAGTACAATTGGAATGATGGATAAAACAAGTCTTATATACGTACAAAAAATTTTAAGCCTTTGTAAAGAATATAAAATAAAATTATACTTCATCAAATGTCCATTGACATCAGAATACCAAGCGGCATTGGATAGTCTAGCTCGTTTACAAAATTACAATGAACAAGCATTAGTCAATTTGATAGATTCTTTTGAAAATGCAAATATTATTGACCTCCAAAAAGAATTTGTTGCCAAAGATCAATATTTCTCTGACCATCATCATCTAAACAAAATAGGAAGTAAAATTTTCAGTGATTTATTGTTAAAAAGAATTCTTAATTAGCATAACAATTCAACATTAAGTTTTCATCCATTTGCTGAACTAGATGCTTCAATATCTGTTGAAAGTCATCAATTTGATTAAATCTTTTCCACTTAACATTTTCTTGTGTGCAGCCAAGTTGAGGAGCCATCTTTACACGCATCCATTTATTTCCTTTATCATATATTCCGCTCAAAGTTTTTATACTCCCATCTTTTTTTAATGCCATCCTGATTTCTATATAAAAACTGATACTAAGATTCCGCATCCGAACAGGAAAAGAAACGATCTCTTTATTTCTATGATAAAGAGATAAAAGGTAAATCGTTTTTAAACCCTCATTGGATTGGAATTTCCATTTATACTCAAGCACCTCATTTGGAAAATTGAAACTGTTTGTTATTAAGCCATTATGATCTTCCAATAAATACGCTTCCATTAATACCTGAGCTTTACTACTCATTATAAAAAAGAAAAAAGAAGCGAGGATAAAAAAAGATTTACTCATGATTATTCAATAATTTTTAAAGTGCCATCCTTTCTCAGGCGAATACGACTTAAGATTTTTTCTTGAACACATAAACCCTGTTCTATACCTGATTCAATCGCAAATCGATAATGAATCCCTCCATAAACTCGAGACAAGGAAGCTTCTAATGCTGCTGCTCGAAAAGATTGAATTAGTCGGGGTTCAAGCCCTATCCGGACATGTGTACTATCCATAACAGTGTAATCATCTCCAAAGATTTGGCTCAAAGTTTCTGAAGCGACTGTAGAGACTACAGAATGGGCAGAAGTAAATTCAGGAAAGGGTGGTGTTTCAACCAAAGGTTCCCAATCTGGTCTATCCATATAAGTTTGAATATAGGTTTTGGGTCGGAGTAAGTTCACTTTGTACTTTGTATACCAAGATGCGATAAAAGCATCAGCAATCCCAACTCCAATTAAAGCATAGATTCCTGCTGCTTGTTCCAGGTTGAGTTGATCTTGTTTGATACAATAGTTCACAATATAAGTCCAATGGCCAGAAGGTGTCGCCGTCTCACCGGGATCATCTGCCCAATGAAAAGCGATGTCTCTTTCGGCTTCTGTAAGTTTCAAATCAAAGTCAAGAATCTCTTTCAAGTATTTACCAAAATCCGAATCTGGGTTTTCATCAAATTGAACAGGCAATTGAACATGGCATTCTTCTCCATTCTTTAGGACAAAAGATCGTAAAGATGACCAATAAGGTTCACAGGCTTCCATATTAAAATCTGTGGGTTCCCAATTGGACATCATTGCATTTCTGGAAGGTGGCTGATAAAAATTATAATATCGCGTATCATTAAACTGGTCTTCCTGCATCCACTTAATCAACGATTGGGCTAAGGTTTCTCCATAGGCACTAGATCGCTCAAAAACAGTCTTTGATATTAAAATCGCTCTTTTCTCTAATTGCTTATCTTTCAATTTTATAAAGCTTTGCTCATCTGCATTTACAAAACGGGATAGCAATTCATCCACAGCAGCATAAGTACTAAGTATAATAACAGTAGGCCAATCATATTCTAAATTTGGATCGGGGATAGGTAAAGTATGAAGCCCATTGATTTGGCCGCTGAGGCTATTATATTCCGGCATTCCAGGTAAAGCCGCTTCATAAATAGCCAAACTTAGATAAGCATATATCCGCGAAGCTACCGGAGGTTTGATTCGCTCATAAGCCACATGTTTGTATATCAAATCCCACCATTCAATTACAAAATCAGGAGAAAAATTCGAAGTAGGAGCAGATTTATCATTATACTCCAATGGAGCAGTACAAGATAAAGCAATAGAAATGCCAAGGAATGATAAAAGTAATCTAAAGATGAAGCGATTGTATAGCATAAGAATTAATTGCGAATACAAATCTAATAATAAGTTGTTAGATGGAATGAGAACCTATTTAATTTATATCAAAAGATTTTAACTTTGTCAAATGACCATTCTAGGGATTTTAGCATTCTATCACGATTTTTCATTCTTTATGCGATATTCCGCTGGTCCGGTTTTTTACTAATCGGTGGTGCGCTTGGTCTTCCTGATTTACTTTTCCCCTTTTTAAGAACCCCAATTATCAAAGGCTGGAATACGTTCGCTCGTATCTTGGGCTTTATCAATTCGAGGATTCTTTTGAGCCTCATCTTTTTTTTAATCCTGACCCCGCTCGCTTTTCTGAGTCGTCTCTTTTCAAAAGATAAATTGCAAATCAAGCGCAAGACCTCAAAAGAGACTACTTATTATTATTCGAGAAATCATCAATATGGTTCAGAGGATTTTGAGGAGATTTGGTGAGGAATGGAAGTTGGTGGTTTTGTTTGCGAACGCTTCTTATTTGATACTTAGATGTTACATCATTGTATCCGTTTTTTTATTAAAAAGATTATGTGCTTTCTTTAGCAAGGCATCCGTTGAGTCCAATAAATTCAAAGTGATTGTATTCGCCCATTTAAACTTTTCGTTTCTAGAAAGAATACCCATCCTGGATTCTCTCTGAAATGCTTCCCATTGGCGGGCTATCCCAATGGTCTCATTAAATAGATCTTGATTAATTTTTTTTGAATAGTATAATAGTAAATCAATTGCTTCTTCTATACATCCTTTACTAATTAATCTTTTTATCTTTTCAACTTCTTCCTTCGTATAGGAAATAATTTCTTCAGAGCTCTTTCTTTTTAAGTGTGTGTTTATAATATCTCCAATGTGCATGTCTCCATGTACAGTAATCGTACTTCCGGAAATCACTTTATCGCTATTTTCAATTACATGCGTTTCGGGTATTTTCGCTCTTAATAATGGAGCAATTAAAGAATTTAATTCTTCCTGAAGTTCTTCGTCTTCTTTGAGCTCATCTTGCAACACATGCTTAAAATCCCTTAGAAAATGGAGAGCATCCGGAGATTCTTGTAAAATTTTAATCTCTTCTTCAAATAGTGGTTTAATTTTTTGAAGCAATACTTTATATATTTTTGTTCTTTCTGTTTCTCTATCCTCAGAAGTTTGTTTATTAATAGATAATAGCAGATGTACAATTTGGTTCGTCAGTTTTTTTATCTCCATGCTTCTTTTGCGTTGAATTTACCAGCACAAGTTTAAAATTATGAGAAAAGTAATCAACTACATTTTTCACCCGTTTCACCTTTATTTTTATGCTATATTTTATTCGGTTTATTATTTCATTGAAATCGTATATAAATTTAGTTATACTTAAAACAGGTACTTTTCAGATATAATTAAAGCCTTTGATTAGTTTTTTTATTTTTCATCCCTTTTTTTGACAATTAATTCTAAATCACTAGATTCAATCAGCCAATATTTTTTCCCCGAAAAATTATTTATTTTAATGAAAAAAAATAAACTATTTCCTCTGCTCGCTACACTTGATAAAAAGGAGTTATTTGCATTTAGCAAATACATTAAACAACAGCATCAAAATGAAAAAGTAGCTTTACCTATATTATATTATATTCGAAAATTCTACCCCACATTTGAAGATGAAAAAAAATTAAGTCTTCCTTATCTTCATAAAAAAGTGTTTGGTGATCGTAAGTATAGTCGAAAAAAAATATTGAATGCCTATTCAGACTTGTATTTATGGCTTAAAACATTTCTACTTCTAGAGCACCTTCAGTCGAATCAATTTGATGCACAAATGTTATGGCTAAATGTATTGCAAGAAAGAGGGTTGAAAAAGCCGCATGCTCAATATTCGGAAAAACTTGTTTCATTAGTAGCTACACTCCCCAAAAACAACTCGACTTTTTATACAAAAAACATGTTAACTAATTTTACATTTTATACTCACCAGGTACAAGGGGAAGTTCCTCCAAATGTTAGGGCTTTTCAAAATCATTCCATTGCATTAGATTTATTTTATTGGATCAATAAATTAAAACTTGCTTGCGAAATGGCAAACCTGAATAATCTTTTTTCAGTTGATTTCGGATTTGAAGTAATTCCAGAGTTAATAAAAAATAAAACCTTCTATGATGTAGAATCCCACGCTTTATTATCTCTTTACTACAAAATTTTCCAGCTACTATCAGAACACCAAACCCAAAAATATTTTGAAATTGAAAAGTTACTTAATGAAAAAAGACTGGCTATTAGTACAGAAGAAATGCACATTATTTATAGTTATTTACATAATTATGCCGCAAAACAAATAAGACAGGGAAATGAAGCCTTTTGGAAAAAAATGCATCAACTTAATAAGCTCGGACTAGCTTACAAAATATTCACCAAAAAAGGCGTAATGTCTTCGACACAATTCAACAACATTGTCAATATCGCTTGCAAGGTAAAAGACTTTACCTGGCTTACTATTTTTATTAAAGAACAAAATCAATATTTAAACGAAAATATTAGAACAGCTGCTGTCCAAATTGCAGAAGCAAATATACTTTTTGAAAAAAATAATTTTAAAAAAGCGCTTTCGGTACTAAGCCTTGTAAAAACCCGCGATCTAAGACAATTAATCCGGTTAAAAGCTTTTACCACGCGATGTCTTTTTGAAATCATGGATAATGAGGATGCTATCTTCGACTATTGTATTGCCTTTGAATCTTTTTTACAAAGGAATAGAAAACCTAAAAAAGACATTGTTGAAGCAACACTTAATTTTGTTAGAATTTCAAAAAAAATAATCCAGAAAAAAATAAAAGAGGAAAAATTATTGTTAGAAATTAATCAGACTACTCCTATCTATTTTAAATCTTGGTTACTTGAAAAAGCTGCTTTTTATACATCCCTCTAAAGACATATTTGTCGCTCACATTCATAAATGCGAGCGACAAAAGTGACTATAGCTAACCCATTATCAGGTCGTCGACAATAATAAAACTTGAAGTTGCTCCTCCGCAAATTGATACAAAATAAAACCGGTATGTACCTACTGGCAGATTCGTAAAGTTAATGACCTGATTCGTAGTAATCTCTTCTGGACTTGTATATCCATCTTCAATCCTGCAAAACCAGATTTTAAAACTATCAACCTCACTCGTAGCTTCCCATTTAAATTTTACCGAAGAACTATCCTTTTCCAGAATAGTAATACTAGTAACAACAGGACAAGTCACCTCCTGTGGATGGTGCTTCGCAAAACCGCAATAGGTACAGAATGTTAGAAAATACAGCACTAAAGCTTTCTTAATAGAAAGGATCCAAAGACGCTTGTTTTCGCATTTCATGATAATTAATTTTTGGTTAATGAATGCGATGACAGGTAATCAATGAACACTTACCAGATATAAGCAACAGGAGACTATTAACTGCACAGAGCTCGTGTCTATGCAATAGTTAACTATGCTATTGCTTATTGCAAGCAATAGTCCTTATTGAACTCCAGCAAATATTAAATCGGAATATTAAAGAAGCGCTCTAAATATACGTGCCCATTAATTCGAACCTGTTCATCAGTTTATTTAGTACAAAAGTACAGGCAGAAAGGAGGCGATGAGATAAAATTTTCATTTAGCTCTATTCAGGAAAATTTAGCTAAATTTAGGAAAGTATTTTTTTTACTTCTTTGCAAGATTACTCTAAACTTACTTGTTTCGCATTTTTAGTTAGCAAATGAAGTGCGTTCCAATATTTTTTATACAATGAATAATTATGCTTTTTTGTAAATTCAATAACCGGACATTTTGCACGAGGAATGCCATAAATATAATGTGAAACCATCATTTTCCCTCTGGGTGTTGAACCATCTATTGCCATAAAATAATTATATGGAATATGCTTATAGGTAAAAAATTCGAAGCTTCCTTTGTAGCCCAAAAGGTCGAATTCTTTTTTAAGGTGTTTTAATTTTTTAATTGATTTTTTAATTTGTTCAATATTTCCAAGCTCATCTTTAGCAATCAACTTTCTGTCTTCGAAATACAGTCGAGCCTCATTGCATTCTGGGCTTAATAAAAAACACTTGAAGTTTACACCTTTTTCCAATAATTGTTCGACAGGAGATTTATATTCTGTATCGCGTCGAGAAATAAAATAAGAGACAAAGGTGTTCAACGTAAGTCCAAATTCAATTACCTCTTTTTGAGCACCCGCAAGGAATTCCACTTTTTCTTGTACAGATAATCGCCCATCTTCATGAAACGAAAAACCCGGTTTAGTAATTAAAGAGGGTTCTTGCAAAGATAAACCGGGAACAATCGTTGGTTCCCATTTTTTTTTATCTATAAACTCAACAAAAGCACCATCTTTCCAGGACAGGCCTAATTCCAACTCTACTATTTTTTGAATACCTTCAGAAATATAAAATAGTGTATCTTTTCCTACTTTTTTATTTGTCAGGATATTACTAAATAAAGCATTGGATAATTCGTACCCTAAATACCTCAACTTGTGAATAAGCGCTACTTGTTTATATCGCTTTGCCTTTTTTAATAAAGCAACACCTTCAATAATTATTCTGGTTTTGGTCAATTCGTCAGCAGAGTCTTGCGTTTTCATGATTTTCATTTCACGGTAAAAAGAAACATTTGAATCTTTTTTTAAGATAAAGCTTTTCTAGAAACCTAACAAAAAATAACCTTGAAGATGGATAAAAACTCGGAATTAAAATGAGGAAGTACCTTCTAAAAATATTATTGCTACATTTTACTTTAAGATTAACGAATATTTTCAGGGGAAATATTCACACTCATACTGCATTCAGTAATGCTACTCATCAAACACAAAACAACAAAAAATAAAACCTTATTCAGCTGCCTGATTATAAGCCTTTTATAAAAAATAAAGCTACACACATCAAAAAAAGATCAGTCGTATTTCCTTCGCGATGAAATACTCTACTCTTCATAAAACGATAAAAATAAAAAGGGGAAATGGGGAAAAACTATTGTTGCTCTTTTTTATAAAAACTGAAAATTTGTCTCTAGAAATACGCCATGATATAATGCTACGCTTGATAAACCTAAATTAATGAAAGTGCTAAACTTTGAAATTATGGAAGAAAATAGAAAACACCTTCTTGATCAATTCACAGCATACTTATACGAAAGCTATCAAGCTTACTGTCGTAGACATAAAGTCATTAAAACTGAAAGCAGGTTAGTAACATTTATCATTGATCAAGATTTGATTCCTTCAACAAATATTCAAAAATACTCTATCCTTCGAGAGTTCGAAAAATTAAATAAAGAACCTAATGCTTTCAATAAAACTCAAGCAGTAAATATCATAGCACATCGGTACAATATTTCAGAAAGAACAGTATGGAATATTTTAAAGAAAAAAAAATCAAGTAAAAAATATACACCTTCAGAATGAATATAGCCATCCTTACACCTTTAGCCATAGAGTTAAATGCGGTTTTAATGCATTTAAATAAAACAAAAACGATCACTCAACATGGTTACTCCTATCATCATGGAAAGTTTGTAGGAAAGCACCATTCTTTTAATATTTGTATTAAACAGACCGGTGCAGGTAATAGCAATATTGCACTCGCTACAGAAAAAATCATTCAACTATTCCAACCTTCCATTATTTTTTTAACTGGGATTGCAGGAAAGGTCAAAGATGTAAATATTGGCGATGTGGTAGTAGCTAATAAGTCTTATGAATATGAATCGGGGAAAGAAACAGAAGATGGTTATAAAGCTCGTCCCGAATCTATTTATTATAGTCCAGATTTATTTGATCTGGCGCAAATAATAAATCGACAATCAGCTTGGCAAAATCGATCTCCAAACGCTAAAACCGCACAAGTCTATTTTGGCGCAATTGCTTCCGGAAATAAAGTAATTGCTTCAACCAATTCCGTCGTATATCAGCGAATAAAAAATCACTTTAATGATACGCTTGCTTTAGAGATGGAAGCTGCTGGCTTTTCCAAAGCGCTTTTATATCACCCTTTAATAAAAGCTATCAACATCCGTGGAATTTCCGATTCACTAGATAATAAATCTAAAACAGATGCTGAAGGCAACCAAGAATTGGCGGTTGCTAATGCTACTGCCTTCCTATTTGAAATGCTATATCAATTGGATTTTTCAAAATTAACTATCCCCGAAGAAATAACGAAAGTCAAAACCTTCGTTAAGGATTTATATCAACAAGTCTTACCTCAGATTCAAAAAGAAGCAGGATTAAATATCGCTGTGTCCAAAAACCCATTCCACTCCGAAATCTTAAATAAAATAAAGTCCCTGCTAAAACATGAATACCAGGAAGTCATTGCAGATTATCAAGATGAAGACACACATGCTTTTTTTAGAAATCAACTAAAAAAATTATTAGCACAAAACAGTCAACTAAAAAATGAATTATACGCACTTCTTAAAAAAAGCAAACAAGGTAAAACAAAGAATAATCTAAATATAAAGAATAGCAAAAATGTAATCTCTGGAACGGAAATCAAAGTAAAAGGAGATTTTCAATTAGGAGATCGAATGTAAATGCCAGCTATTTGAATCATGATTAAAAAAAATCAGAAAAAAATAAAAGATAGTCAAAATGTATTAGCTGATACTTCTATCGAAGCTGGTAAAAGTGTTCATATCGGTAATGTTATAAATAATCATTATCCCTCTACAAAAGAAAATAATACTCAAAATAAAAATAATACTATACAAAAAAAGAAAGCCTGGAAGTTTTTAGAAACAACTCTATTTAAAATCGTCCTCGTTTCTGTGACATTAATCGGACTTAGTATAAGTATAGAAAAATGCAATTTTATAGAAATAAGAGGTGCCAATTCTAATAAGCTTGATTCGATTAAGAAAATCACTCCTGATACTACCACCATAGATATTAACAGTAAACAGCTAACAACAAGTGAAAAAGAAATAAACAAAGTCAATAGTAAAGCTAGTAAAACACCTGTTGTCAAATTAGTTTTTAACAATACAGAAGAAAGCATTGAACAAACGGCCTCTAATGCACTTTTGGTTCAAGCACAAAGACACAATTTTAATCTATTAAAAACAAAAGCTGGCTTACAATTCAATGAAGTATTTGAATGTGAAATACGGACTAAAAAAGAAGACGTCGAACTAGGGATTCGGTCGGTTACCAAAGTCACCTTTCACTTAGACATATTGCATTTTAAACTATCAAACCAGAAACACATTGTCAGCTTCTCCCAGCAATCACCAGCATATTTTATTTATCACGAAAAAGAAATTTCAACAGCGCTTGATAAATGGATCAACGCTCTAAATGGAAACCTTCTTTTTCAACAAACCCAATAATAAAGTCAATAACCATATTTTTTCATCTTTAAATTTTTTATCCATGACTACCCAATTAAAATACATAAGCCTAATAGTAAGTCTTTTTTTATTCTTTGGTATACATCATCAAACATACGCTCAAAAAGTCAAAATCGAATTTGAAAATGTAAAAGAAAAATGTAAAAAACTACCTTATGAAGAAAGAGTACGAGTTACCGTTGCTCGGTTTAATGTTACAACATCTAATGCTAAACGGAAATTTGGCGATGAGCTAGCGACAATGCTAAGTAATGCACTCCAGCAAGTAAACTGTTTTAGTGTTTTAGCTAATATCAAAAACAAGAATGATATGTTGGAAGAGATCGAGTTTGGCGAACAGGGCTATACCAATGACGCCTCTTCCCCTGAAGCTGGAAAAATGTTAGGCGCCCAAATTGTATTAACAGGAGAAGTTACTGAGTTTTACGAAGGAGAAGGAAAATCTGGTTTTGCCGGAATAACCATCAGTAATAACAAAGCGCGTATTGGGTTCGTCATACAAGCCATTAATCCTCAAACAAGAGTCGTTATTTGGTCAAAGTCTATAGAGACTGTAGGAAAAAAGCCTGGTAAGTTCGGTGGTTTAAAAATACTTGGGATGAATTTTGCCGGAGGAAATAAGCACAATACTGCAATTGGTGATGCAGTAGAAAGGGGTATCATCAAAGCCGTAGTAGCATTGGCCGACGAAAAAGATGATATCCCATTCCCCAAACCAGATAATTCCTTTGCTGAAAACAAAGTATGGGACACTTCCAACTGTCCTCTTTTACAATCAGGAAATATCCCAAGCATTATGTTCCTAATCCCTGAGAAGCATATACATCGATACTTACCTAAGCCTAATGGAGAATCAGAAATGATCAGTCAATTCGCCAATGCTGGATTTACCGTAATTGATCCTGCTGTATATGCCACCGTTCGAAAAGGAGCAAGATTCGAAGAAGCCCTTAAAAATCCAATCGCTGCTGCCTCTCTAGCTTCAGAGTTTGGAGCAGATATTCTAGTCATAGGCGAAGGCACCAGTCAAAGAGTTCGTGGTGGTAATAATAACCGCGTTGTTTGTAGAGCCACCGTTGATGCAAGGGTTATTAATGTAAATAATAGCCAAATACTGATGGCTAAAAGTGCAGATGCTGGTTCTAGCGATTTAGCAGAAAACACCGCAGCCAATGCTGCGCTAAGAAAAGCAAGTGCTCAGATCGCTGATTACTTCTTAGCTCAATTTTGTACCAGAAACATTAATGGGCTGGGCGAAGCGTTTACAAGCAAAGGAGATCCCTCTGGTGTAAAAATGCAAACGACCCTTGTAAAGGTTTCTAAAACTGATTTTTCTAAACTTAAAAAATTGAGCGATTTATTAAAAACACAAGATAAAATCAATAATGTCAAACGGAATTCTTTCTCAAAATCAAATGCGGTACTCAAAATAAAGCATGAGGGAAGTTCCGATGACTTACTCGATATTCTTTCTGCAAACACTGGCGGTCTCTACGAAATAACCGGCTTTGACGACAGTGGCATTCAACTCAAGATGAATTAATCCAAAACCTGTAAACTTCCAACCTATAAAATAACGAATCATGAAGAAAATTGTCTTTTTAATATTTATACTTTACTTACCTAGCTTAATGTCTGCACAAGTCAAGAAAAGAGTAGGTTTCATTCCCTACACAGATCCAGATAATGCAGAAGAAGAATATAGAGAACTAGCCTATCAAAATATTTATGATGCCGCCTTAAGGGTATTTGTCAATACACAACGATTTGATGTACTAGATCGAGGGAGTTTCAATATTATCAAAATCGAAAAAGAGTTTCAAAAAGGGGAGGATTTAGCGAATGTCGAAATTGTCGCCCAGGGAAAAGTAGCCGCAGCGGAAGTTTTAGTCGTCGCTAAATTAACTACTTTTACCATCACTGACTCTGATGATGGGAATGGATATTCTGTATATATTACTGCCGAATTCAAGCAAGTCGAAGTAGAAACCGGCAGAGCCCTAAATGCTTTCCAGTTAAAATCGCAAGTGGTCGATAAGCAAGAAAATCGATGGGGAGGAGAAGCCAAAAACAGAATCTCCACAGAAGAAGAAGCCATCAGCAGGGCGGTGATCAATATGGAAAAAGATTTGGAAAAATGGATCAAAAGAGAGTTTCCAATGATTCTAAAAGTAAAAGACAAACAAGATAGCAAAAGAGTGATCGTAGTAGAAGGTGGTCGAAGTGATGGTCTGAGTAAACGACTGGATATGAAGTTGGTTCAATTAACTTTTTACGAAGACGGAAAAAAGTTAATTGAAGATGTTGCCAATTTAAGTTTCCTCAAGCAAGGTGTGGGAGAAGAGTTAACGACACTAAAAGTACGATCCAAAAAAGAATGGGATTTCTTTCTCCAATTATGGAGGGATAATCCGAATAGTCTTTATATCACGGAAGATTTGTAAGTAGCCTAAGAGATCTAAAGCAATAGTATCTATGATGACTTTTTTAAAAAATAGCAGTAGGGTATATTTAAAACTTGGAATATTTAGCCCTGTTTTCTGCTTCTTATTACTTTATTCATTACTTGGGTTAAATATCTTATTCTCTCAAGAAAATAATTTAAGGACTAATAAGCAGCATTTTTCCACGCCTATAAAAGAATCTCAGGATACCTTAACAACAAGAAGGTCTTTTTCAAATTTGGAACGACAGTCTATTCATTTAATGGTCGTTCCAAATTTTTCAGATTATCAACAAATAAAAAAGAAAATAGAAGAAGACCATAATTATAAAGTTGTATTAAATGCCATTTCAAAAGCACTAGAGGATCAAGGTTTTACTGTAAAAGATTTTATTGAATCCTTAAAAATAAGTGAAGAAAAGTATCAAACGAAAAAAGAATTTTTTGTTGACCCTTTTAAAGTTGTACTAGAAAATGCCCCCGCTGATATTTTTATCTATGTTGACATTTATTTAGAAACAGATGACAAAGATAAACAGGTCAGTATATCGCTAATCGCTAAAGACAAATACACCGCCGATCGATATGTAACCTCTCCTTATCTTAATTCATCAAAAAGACATTGGAAGAATTTTCAAAAACCGGCTTTAGAGGCATTAAGGCTCAATAATGAATTAGATACTTTTATTTTTCAACTAGAAAAAAAATTACTCCTTCAAGTCCAATACGGAAGAAAGATAGATTTGAAAATAGAATCTGAAGATCCAGATAGTTTCTCTTTAGAACAGCCTGTTAATAGTCATCAAGTCTTATCTGCCTTGATTTTAGAATGGATCAATCAACAAGCAATATCTCACCAGACACTAGGTTTATATAAAGGCATGCTACGAGTGGAGATCAATATTCCTTTTCTTAATAAGTATAACCGAATTTATGCCCCAAATGACTTTGGTCTTGCCTTACAAGCTTTTTTAAAAAAGAGCTGCTCCGCCAATAATATTCCATATAAAGAAGTAACCTTAAGAGTTGTTGGAAAGCGAATTGAACTTGGGTTTGCGATGAGCTTAGCTTAAAATCCGACACTCTTACTCCCAAAAAACAAAAATCCTCTAGCTCAATAAAGCTAA
Organism: Saprospiraceae bacterium; assembly: GCA_965277415.1. Taxonomy (GTDB): domain Bacteria; phylum Bacteroidota; class Bacteroidia; order Chitinophagales; family Saprospiraceae; genus JAHDHW01. The sequence goes on along the minus strand of CBDICS010000054.1, from coordinate 237,941 downwards.
AGGATTCTGTTTTCGAATTTTGGAGGTCGCGAGCGGATTCGAAGCAAAACCCATAAAAAACTGGTTATCAAAACATTACAGCATTCATAATCTTACTTGTGGAACATTTGTAGAACTTCTACTTTCGAATTCATTGGGGATTCGAACTGCTGTACAAGGTAGGAAATTTATTGAAACTTTAACGTTTTAGGCGACTACATACTTCTTCAATCATAGTTTTAAAATTCTGATAAGACTTCAGTTTCTCATCAAACGCCCATCCATATCCTGTATATTTTACTTCAAGCATCCAAAAAGATTGATCCATTCGTGCTTTGGCTGAGGAAAAATCTAACTCTTTCATTCTTTCAACATTTGTATCCATTTGAGTAATCATTTCTGCAATCGTTACTAAACAGGACTCTAAATCATCTATTTCTTTTACTATTCTATCAATGAAATCATTAATTCTTAGCTTATCAAATCGCACTATGACATATGCCAAGAATCTTAAAACCAGTCTATATTGTTCAGAGAATGATCTAGATTTCGCTCTATGCTGTGAAATAACTGCATCTAAAATTATATCAATAGTATTTTGGGCCTCTAAGTCTTTTCCTTCATCTAAATAAATATAAGCGATACCAACTCCAGTAATCAAAACATATATTTCTCTATTTTCTAGTTTTGCATCATACTGTTTAGGGACATTCCAGCCTTGGTGATAGTACTTGTGCTTTAAATATAATTTGTTCCATTCTTCTAGAACTTTTCCTCTTTTACAAAACAAATATGACAAATAGATAGCTTGATCAAGCACCTTGGAATTAAATAATTTTTCAAGATTCCATTTAAAATTATCGTGGGCAATAAACGACAGTATCTTTTCGGATAAAGCATCTCGATAATCATTGTCTGTTTCATCTACTTCACAAATTCTCACAAATTTCTCAATATATTGCCAGTTTAACTTGCTTACGGAAACGCTTTCTAATAGGGTTCTTTTGTTCCCTGCACCTTGATTTAATCGCTCCTGGAATACATCATTCAGTATGCTCGTTACTCCATTTTTTACTATATCATAATCATTTCTAATGTTTCCTTGAACCTTATAACTATTGATCCATTCGAAAACGCTACTGAAATACTTCGCTGTTGAAGCCTTGGTATCTTTAAAAATACTTTGAAGGATGTTTTTAAAACTAGTCTTTATTTCTTCACTCATAAATAAACTATGCTGTTCGGTTGCAAGTTCTACAAGTTCTGTTTTAAGTTGCTCATCATGAGCATACCAATCTCCCTTTTTCAATCCATGTAGATTCCCCGCTACTTTTAGTACAAAATCGTAATAATTTTTTAGGGTAATCAACAATAAGTATTCGGATCGAGTATTAAAACGATGCTTATCAGTAACAATCGTTTGAACTATTTCTTCATACTTATTTAATGCATTAATATGATAAAAAGCATGATCTTGTAAAACAGGGAACCGAAGATTATCTATCCATTCTAACCAGTATTTTATCTTTGTTTTCAAAATCAAAAATTGATTTAAACACAATTCCTCGTTGAAAGATAGCATACCCGAATGATGAGTATATTTACATACGTACTCCCAATTTGATTTTTCCTTGTTTGTTTCAAAGTTAGGATCGTACAAGACAGCATCCTGAAAAAACCTTTCCTTTCGCATCATCGAAGAAGTTAATTCTTCTAATTGTTTAGCCGGATCAACATAGGTCAATTGATTAATAAACTCCATTACATTATTTAAAGGGATACTATCAAGCCAATATTTACCAAAGTCTCTAAGATTATAATTTGATTGTTCGTAAATACATCTCCATACTTTTAAAGATTGTAGCGATATATCAATAGCAATATACTCTCCTAAACACTTTTCTAAATAGCTTTTCAGTTCGCTATAAACAGTTAGCCCACTTGAATCATAATAAATTTCCCAAATGTCATTATACAAGCGTCTTACAACCTCTGTCAAAGGAAATTCAACTTTTAGATCATCATTATTATCAGGAATCAATCCTTTTTCATCAAATAATTTACTGTAAAATTTGTCTCCTCGATTCAAAAAATATCTTATGCTATCTGATATTATTTTGATGTCAAAAGCGACAGCCTTTATAGAAGACTCAGCATGTATTTTTGCAACAAATTGGTTTTTCAACCATTCAATGATCGTTTGCATACCATCAAAACGATGATTATGAAATAATTCCGAATATCTATTCCTATGTAATTTATTTAATACGTCAGCAGGATTAGTTAGCTTTAGTTTCATTCGCTTTTCTTTTTTTCAATATATGATTTTAAGTCTGGGCATTTCTCTTCGTCCCTCCACCAAGCCTCTGCCTGCTCTATCATCTTCTTTGGCGTTGGTACTTTTATAAGTGTTGTAGCCCTTGAACCAAACTCATTTAAAGAACTTCCGAGTAAGTAAGCATTATCGTCTATTATAATAAATCGATCATGTAACGGGCTTTTCTTACCCCGCAATACTTTGCAAAGTATTTTTTGCTGAGGATATACTTTCTGATATTGAGAAAGCCCTTCTAATAGATATTCTGCATTTGTTTTATTTTTTCTAAACCATCTTTGAAAAAGACACTCTATTATTTTTTTCCAAATAGTTTTTTTATCTGAATGATCGTTTTTAACCTCACTCCTCAGAAAACTTCCGGACGAAATAATTTTTACCGGCACCGAATCATTAGAAATAGTGAATATATAAGTTAGATCAACTACGCTAAAATAAGGATCTAGTATCATACATCTTTTTTGAGCCCTATTCAACAATTTTCTGACTACCTCCTCCGCTCTAACTTTTGAATCTTCTTCATTTGGGAAAAAGATAAACTCCATATTGTCTTCCAACTTTTTAAACTTTCGTTTTTTAACCGCTTCCTCTAGGTAATGAGAAACTTTAATCCCAGAATTAATTGCCCCAACAGTTACTGGTTTCACCTTTGTCGTTTTATTAACCTTATGATGTACTATCCCTTTTTTTGTCTTCTCACTAAAATCAACTTGAGTTCCAACAATCCCCATGTTAAATCGAATACCATCAATAAAAATCAAACCAGGATGGTGTTCTATTAATATATCGCTTTGATCAAATAATTTGAAATCTAGCAGATCAGGTCGATATGGTAGTTCTATTTTCTCTGTGGTGCTACTTATTATATGCTCAAGGTGAAAACCCATACTTTTTGATCTACATTCCTCAATTCTAACTTTACATCCTTTAGCATATTTTCCTTTGCGTTCATGTAAGGAAAGAAGTAATTCTGTTTTATTACTAGTTAATGATAGGTTCACTCTACGAAACAATGGATTAGATGCGCATAAGTAAATATTTCCAATATGCTCTTGCATCAATGAAAGATCATAGCCGAAATATCCTTGAGACATTTCTGATAAACTACGCCTATAATCAATGTTTAATTTTTTAAGCCATGCTTTATCGGTATTTAATTTTGACCAAACCCTGAAAGAAGTATGTCTTTTAGGAAGTATAGCACCTACTAATTCTTGTTCATTTGAGGAGATATGCAATGGCTGATAATTAGGTGGTTCTTGACAGAGATCATAAGGCAAGCAAATATCCGCATTAAGAGGATCGTATTTTAAACTAAACCCTTTTTCAATATTTTCGTATAAATTTAAAACATGATTAATTTCAAGGTTTATAAGACGTGTAACGTACAAAGTATATCGTTTATCAACCTCTCTTCGTTGAAGGTAAGATGCTTTAGAAGCATTAATTAGCAGAGACGGCTCTTGTTCTACAGGTATTAATTCAAAGATGGTAAATAAATTAATTTTTAGCTTATCTTCTTTATTATACAAAAAAACACAACTTATTTCTGCATTTTTATATTGACTAGGTATTTGTTTCTGGATATGATTCATAAATAGTTAAATAGTTTGATCTAATTATATTCAGTTAATAAAATTATTAAAAAGTAAATAAGATTTACCTTTGCCCGAAGCATCCAACATATTATTCTTCGATCTCGAAGTCCACCCGAAATCCAAAAAGATTCTAGAATATGGTGCTATTTTAAATACCAATCAATATCGGGGGAAAGAAAAAGAAAAATTCAAGCAGTTTATTATTTCAGCAGATACACTTTGCGGACATAATATTATTGCACACGATATACCGATTTTAAAAAATAATAACTTCTTTGTCGGATCACAACAAAAAAACAAAATAGACACCTTATATATCTCCGCTTTATTATTTCCTAAAAAACCCTATCACCCTTTAGTCAAAGATTACTTTCTGGACAGCGGGGAAATTAATAATCCTTTAGCTGATGCAAAACTAGCAGCGCAGTTATTATTAGAATTAACCGAAGCCTATCAACGCTTACCAGAAACACTTAAAACTGTTTATTTTAATTTATTACAAAACATTGAGGGTTTTAACGGCTTTTTTAAATATGTTTCTTTAGACCATTTAATTTATTTATCAAGCCTTTCTGAAATAGAAATATATATTAACCAACATTTCTCCAAACTCTATTGTAATGATGTAGATTTATTAAAAATCATTACTAATCAACCTCTAGAATTAGCTTTTGCTTTGGCGATTATTTCTGTCAACGACAGCGAGTCTCTCCCACCAGAATGGGTAAAACATCAATTTCCAGAAACCTTAAAAATTATTGATGCACTAAGGGTTTCTTGCACAGGAGGCAAAGGCTGCCCGTATTGTCAATATTTGTCTCCAACCGAAGGTCTAAAGCGTTTTTTCAACTTTGAAGCATTTCGAAATTTTGATAATGAAACAGGCAAACCTTTACAACAGCAAGTGGTGGAGACTGCTTTGGCGCAACATTCATTACTAGCCATTTTCCCAACCGGAGGAGGAAAGTCTTTAACTTTTCAATTACCGGCCTTAATGCAAGGTGCTGCAAACAGAGCATTGACTGTTATCATCTCTCCATTACAATCCCTGATGAAAGATCAGGTAGATGTTCTTAAAATACGACATGATAGAAATGAGGCAGCAACTATCAATGGAATGTTATCTCCTTTGGAACGAAGCGATGCGATCAGGCGAGTGGAAGAAGGTGGTGCCAATCTACTTTACATCTCTCCAGAATCTCTAAGGTCAAACACTATTTTAAGATTACTAAAAAAACGTACCATTGCAAGGTTTGTCATTGACGAAGCACACTGTTTCTCTTCCTGGGGTCAGGATTTTCGGGTGGACTATCTATACATCGGAAAGTTTTTAAAAAAGTTACAAGCAATAAAAGGCTTAAATCGCCCCATTCCAGTATCCTGCTTTACGGCTACTGCCAAGCCTACTGTTGTCAATGACATTAAAGATTATTTCAAGGAGCATTGTGGTCTGGATTTATTACTATTCCAGACCAGCGCAAAACGGAAAAATTTACATTATGCTGTCATCAAAGTCGAAGGAGAAGAAAAAAAATACGAAAAGTTACGAGAACTTTTAGAATCAGAAGATGGGGCAAAAATTGTTTATGTCTCCCGAGTAAAGAGGTCTGAACAATTAGCTGAATCGCTACGACAGGAAGGTATTATCGTCAAAGCTTATCATGGTCAATTAGAGCGAGATGAAAAAATAAAAATACAGGAACAATTTATCTCCAAAGATCAAGGGTTAGATGTTATTATCGCTACTACTGCTTTTGGAATGGGGGTGGATAAAGATAATGTAAAGATGGTGATCCATTACAATATTTCTGATTCGCTGGAAAACTATATGCAAGAGTCTGGTCGGGCAGGGAGGAGAGCGGACTTGCAAGCTAAGTGTTTCGTTCTTTTTGACGAAACCGATCTGGATGCGCATTTCCAATTATTAAACGTTTCCAAGTTAAGTCACAAAGAAGTCTATCAAATCTGGCAAGGTGTAAAAAGGTTCAAAGCAAAACACCTCACTAAATCTGCTTTAGAAATCGCTAAAAAAGCAGGTTGGGATACGGAGATGAAAGATTTAGAAACCCGAGTAAAAGTGGCTATCGCTGCGCTGGAAGAGTCGGGATATGTAACCCGAGCGGAGAATGCCGCAAAAGTTTTTGCGCAAAGTATTCTGGTAAAAAATGTATCTGATGCTCAGCAGATCATGGATTCAGGCACTCATTATTTTATTGATGAAAAACAACAAGAAAAGGCTAAGCGTATTTTTAGTACATTGATCTCCCGTGCAAAAAGTAAGGATGATACTCGAGTGGATCGCATTTCCGAATCGTTAGGCATTGATCGTAATGAGGTGACTTCCATTCTGAATATTTTCAAACAATTAAACATCCTCAGCAACGATAAAGACCTCTCCATTTATTATTTCTCGGTACACGGCAAACGCAATTCGCAAAATGTATTTTCACTAGTTAAGGAGATTGAACAAAAAATGTTTCAATTGATTTTTCCAAATGAAAATGTCCGACAAAAGGAAATTTCCCTCAAAGCCATCAACGAAAGTATTTTGGCTGAAGAAGGGGACTACCATACTTCAGTTATCAGAGATATACTCAATTATTGGGCAAAAATCAATTACATTCGAAAAGAGCGAATTGACCGCCCGAATAATTTATACCGAATTCAATTAAACACCGCCTATGACAGTTTTCAAAAAAACCTGAATTTACGTTTAAAAATTGCCGCATATTGTTTAACCGTTTTTGAAAAACAATACTTACCTCAAGCAAAAATTGATCAGAATTTTACAGATAAAAAACTAATAGAATTCTCTGTGCTGGATTTAAAAAAACAAGACAGAGCAATTTACACAAGAAGATCAAGCTATTCAATTTTATGAATTCGTCTTACTGTATTTTCACGAGTTAAAAATTATGGAGCTAAAAGACGGACTTATGGTTTACTATAATCCGATGAAGGTTATCCGAGAGGTTGATAATTTTAGAAGACAGTATACGGTCGAAGATTATAACGCTCTACAAGAATATTACCAGAGCAAAACGGAACAAATCCATATTGTCGGAGAATATGCTAAAAAGCAATTACAAAATTACATCGCTGCCAACCAGTTTGTTGAAGATTATTTCTCATTAGACTACGATATTTTTCTCAGTAAATATTTTAGCCAACGGAAAGGAAAAATCCGACGACCAATTACTGAAGAAAAATTCAATCGCATTTTTGGTGAACTTTCTACAGAACAATTAGAAGTAGTCAAAGATAAAAAAAGCGATAATATTTTGGTGGCTGCCGGTCCGGGGAGTGGTAAGACTCGTGTACTAGTTCATAAGGTAGCCTCCTTACTCTTAATGGAAGATATTAAGCCAGTGCAGTTCCTTATGCTAACTTTCTCCAGGCCAGCAGCCTTAGAGTTTAAAACCAGGCTAAAAGATTTAGTTGGAAGGACAGCCTACTATATCGATATTTTCACCTATCATGGATTTGCATTTGAACTCATCAGTAAAATTGGTGATCTGAAACGTTCGAAGGATATTTTAAAAAATGTAAAACAAGCAATCATTAACGAAGAAATTCCACTAGATAGAATACAAGCAAAAAGCGTTATTGTGGTAGATGAATTTCAGGATGTAAGTCAGGAGGAATATAATTTTATTTTGGCCATTAAAAATCAAGCGGAAAAAATACGGGTTATTGTGGTAGGCGACGACGATCAGAATATTTATGAATTTCGAGGTTCGAATATTCGATTTATGCGCGACTTCATCAAAGACCAAAAAGCAAGTCAATATTTCTTGACTTATAATTATCGTGCTCGGCATAATCTACTCGCTTTTTCAAATTTATTTTTAAAAACACAATTCTCCTCCGACCGTATCAAACATAATATTCCACTCCTGGCTCATAAGCAAATCAATGGGCAAATTGAAATTATCCAATATACTTCCAATAGCCTGATATTTCCTCTAATCAAACACATTAAAAGTAAGACCCTCAAAGGCAGTACAGCCATACTAACGTATACAAACAGTGAAGCCATATTAATTAGTAGCTTTCTAAAGCAAGAAGGCTTACCAGCAAAACTAATAGCTGAAAATAACGGATTTACTTTAGCTAATTTATTAGAATTAAGAACATTTACCCATTGGATTTTCAAAACAGTACGAGATGATTATGGTCTAATTTTAATTGAGCATTGGGAGGTTTGTAAAGAACGATTAATTAAAGAGTATAATAAATCTGGAAATCTGGAATTAATTCAGCGTATTATCAAAGATTACGAAAAAAGCAACCCGAAGAAACTCAAACACACCTGGAAGGCCTATTTAAAAGAAATTCGAATCGAAGATTTCTATCATCCCGAAAAGGATAAGCTATTGGTTTCGACTATGCACAAATCCAAGGGAAAGGAGTTTGAGCATGTATTTGTTTTGCTAAATAATTATCTGACGGATACAGAAGAGAAAAAGCGAGTACTTTACGTCGCAATGACCAGAGCAAAGGATAATCTTTATATTCATACCAATAACGTTAATTTTCCTACAGAAGGAATCGCAGCTTTAAATTATCACAGAGATGATTTTCAATATCCCGAGCCAGATACGGTGATCCTGGAATGCGGCATGCAGGATATTTGGTTGGGTTTTGTCAAGTATTCACAGGTTGCTTACAACATCCAACAATTGAAAGCAGGCGACATTCTATTTCCTGATACCTCTGATCCTTTTACTTTAACAGATCAACATCATAATGCTGTTTTAAAGTATTCTAAAGCATTTAAGGAAAAGGTAAGCACTTTTTTGGAAAAAGGTTATGCGATTCATAATGCTATGGCAAAGTACATTGTGCTTTGGTATGATGAAGAGAGCAATAGGGAATATCGGGTGGTGTTGGGAGCGTTGAGGTTAAAGAAACAAGAAGTGACTCTTTAAAATAAAAACACCCACTTATTGATGCTCTGTCCCTTAATATATCAGTGTGACATCCCCTTTAAAGTTTTCAATATCTCCATTAATGTATTCCACCTCAATGTAGTACACAAAAACCTGAGGATTCATCACCTTGCCCCTTAAGTAACCATCCCAACCTTCGTCTTCATCATTGGGTGGAAAATTATTTTTTTCAAAAAGTTTTTCACCCCAGCGATCAAAGATTATCATTTTAGAAATATTGACGACCTCTGGACCAGAATACACCGTAAATTTATCATTAATTAAATCTCCATTTGGAGAAAAAACGTTTGGAATAAAAACTCGCATTTGGTTTTTAGTTCGCACCATCATCTCATCACTAGCTCTACATCCAATTTGATTTACAACATCAATGGTGTAGTTTGTATTACGTACAAGAATATTGGTTTCTGTGATTAAGTTCTCTGGAAATAATAGCAACGTTTCCGGACTCCATGTATAGGAAAACGGGCCAGTACCCAAAACACTAGCTCCTACAATTGCTGTCTCTCCTAAATTAATCAAAGTATCAGGGATAAGCATTTACGACGATATCATTTTCAAGTACCTCAAAATTATAAGTCTCTTTATACTCACAACCATAACTATCAACATTATACAGTTCAACGAAATAGTTTCCGGGGTTCTGATATTGATGCATAAGTAAAGAAACACTTGCCTCTGGATTGTTAAAACTACTATCCCCCCAAATGATAGCATCTACCTCATCACTCACTATTTCTAATTCAAGTATATCACAAGTCACCGTCTCCGAAATTAAAAGAGGAAGCCCTACATTTTCTCGAATTAAAATATTTTTAGAAACAATTTCATAACAACCGGAAACAGGGTCAGTAACAGTTAGTGTAATCGGATAATCACCTGGCGCAGTAAAAACGTATCGGTTTTCTATCGCGTAAAGTATGGTATCATTGTTAATGTTTAACGTGATCGTGAGGAGGGAATCTATTAAGCCTACTACCATAATAATTTCTTCTCCAGTACAACCTTCGTCTTGAACATTGAGAGAAACTTCTGGAATAGCAACTACTGTAATTGACGCAGAATAACTACTTTCCGTACATCCATCCGAAGCCGTTAATGTAACTATAAAAGTACCGATACTATCAAATACATATTCAAAGTCTTCCACATCATCAGGGGGCAATAGTAATAACATTTCCATCTCCTATATCAAATCGATAGTATTCGATAAGGGTTGTGGGAGTTGTAAAATCGTTGATCGTTAAGGTCTCATTTTTACAAATAACAGTATCAGAAACCACACAACTAGACAAAAATGAAAAAGAGCAAGTAAAAGCATATTTTAGTAGTGACTAAAAAACCAGAATATGCAAATTTACTCACTCGTAGATAAATATAAGGAGAAGCTACCACAAGTACCAAAACAAGTAATAAAAAATACATTAATAGTAAGTAGTTCTTTGCTTTACTCGCAAAGTGTGAACTTGAATAAAGCGAAAGATTTTGTTCCTCTGGCAACAGGAAAACGAACGAACCAATCAAGTGGAGATTATAAACGTTTAACTCGTTATTTTGATCAAGGGCAGGTCAATTGTGAATCAGACCAGCTTCAATATAATCAATTAATGGAGTATCTAAGAACACTGTGTTGGCTTATTTTGTTTGAACAAAAAACAACTAAGCGCTGCTTTAATATAAAGAAGATTTAACTACTTATTATTAGATGGAACGAAATGGGATTTTGGCTCACACAGTATTCATTTACTCACTTTATGTATAGTTTTGGATGAAGTAGCTATTCCAATATGGTGGGAAGATTTAGAAAAGGCAGGGCACTCCTCGCAGTCGGAGCGAATTGCTTATTTAAAAGCAGCGATGGCTTGTTATGATTTGAAGAATATGACTTTGATAGCAGATCGGGAATACATTGGTTATGAATGGTTTAGCTGGTTGAATCAACAGAAAATTCGATTTGTTATTCGAGTAAAAGAGGGGATTTATCACGAGGAAGTTAACGGGCAAAGAGGCTTGACATGGAAACAACTCAAAGCAAAAAGAGTTGATCTATAAGATTGTGGAATAAGAAAGTAAGGAAATCAAAATTTGCTTAAGGTTAAAATATACACGAAATTTGAAGACTAGGAAATCCTCCTACTTAATCTCCCCGTACTAATTCTATTGACAACAAAAACTCAACAGCCCCCTCCAAATCAAAATAAGAAACCAAAATCAATTTCTGCTTCAGTTCCTTAGAAAGATAAGTCCCCCATTTCGAAACCGGGATTTTCTGTTCTTCCTCCTCTAGATATTGAAACAATAGCTGATCGAAATTTTTAATTGATGATGTAATTGCGTTTCAAAGCAGTTTGTAACTCCTCATAACTAGCTTGTATTTCAAAAAGGCTTTGTTGCTCATATAGTTTAATACCATCAAAATGTTGTTTCAACAAAAATTCTAATGTTCGATTAATTTTCGTACCTGTGAAGGTATAGAACTCCAGTCTGCCTTCGGAGCAAAAGACCGGGCGTTCGATGTTGTAATTTTCACCTTGAAATGATTGAAAGGTTTTTCTAAAATCTTTTATTTGAAGTTGCGCTTGTTCATCGCATTCGGATAATGATTGATTACCTTTGACGAGCTCCAGCATCTTCTGACGGACTTGTGGGTGTACTGCTCCTCCACTTCCAAAAAACAAAGGTTTCTTTCCATCTGGTGCAGGTCTTACAAATATTTTTCGCATGGTTAAATCCACCTCTTCTATTTTCCAAACTCTCGCCGCTAGTAAAATATTCTCATCAGGTATGATTTGTGGAGAAAGTGGAACCTCACCAATAATCCTGTTTTTTGCAATAACGTTCAAATAATCTGGTGTCTGGAAAGCAGTATAGAAATTTCGACTATTCACTAATTTTTCACCTTCTAAACCAAGGATCAATTCGCCATTCAGGTTTTCGATATACTCTCCTTTGATCATCTCTTTTAGGAGTTGGATAATATCCTTGTCTGATATATTTTCAAAGGTATAGTTGGCTCGGATTTTTTTGAAAAGTTGGTTTTTATGAATACCTGAAGTTTCCTTTAGGATAGATAATATCTGATGAAACAACAGATCTATAGGATAGATATTATTTTTGAGCGGTTCTATAAATCCATCTTTTAATAATTCAAAACAAGCAACGGATTGTAATAAATTCCAGGCACTCGTAGCACATAATAACAAATTGCTTTTGGTGCCTTCTTGCCGACCACTTCTGCCTAAGCGTTGAGATAGCGACGCAACGGAAAAAGTGGCATCTACTTGTGTGACCAAATCAACTGATCCTATATCAATTCCTAACTCCAAGGTAGAGGTACAAACAATTGCATACTTATGCGTCTGGTTATTTTTAGCAAAGTGCTCTATAAATTCTCTTAGCTCTTTATTAACCGAAGAATGATGAGCATAATAGGATTGATGTCCATTATATTTTCGAGCGACCTTTTTAAGTTTCACCGCAATTTCTTCTACTCGTCCTCTACTATTAGGAAAAATTAAAGTTCGATTCTTTTGCGTTTTATTATACAATAAACCCAATAATTGAATGGGTATATCACTTCCTTCTGATACGTAAAAAGCGATCTTAGCATCAATGGGTTGTTTTGTCTTATCTACCAGAATCTTCGTTTTTTCAATAGTCCCAAAAAAGGATTTAGCCGCTTCATAATCATTACCCAAAGTAGCAGATAAAGCTACAAACCTTACTGACTTATTGATTTTCTCTTGTAGCCGATACAATAACGATTTCAATTGTATCCCTCGATCTGTCCCCAGAAAACTGTGAATCTCATCTATGACTACAAACTTAAGGTTTGAAAATAAAGCATTGACATAAAATGGCTTATTAACAAACATCGCCTCGATAGATTCCGGCGTAATCAGAATGATTCCATTGGGTTGCTTTATCAATTTATCTTTCGCCGATTTACTGGCTTCGCCATGCCACTTCGTGACTTTGACATCAAGATGTTTGCAAAGTTGATGTACTCTTTGAAATTGATCATTGATCAAAGCGATCAAAGGAGAAATGTATAAAACCTGTACGCCAGGCTCTGAAAAATCAACCTGAGATAGAATGGGTAAAAAGGCTGCTTCGGTTTTTCCAGATGCAGTACGAGCAGCAAGAATATAGTTATTATCCGTTGTAAGTATTTTTGAAATCGCTACAGTTTGAATGGGACGTAGTGCTTCCCATTTTTTATCTCTAATAAATTTCTTAATTGGCTTGGAAAGAAGATCGTAAGCCTTCATATTATAATTCTTCAATGTCAATGTCACTCAGGTCTACATCGCCTTCGGAAGGTTTTGAAATAGACGAAAATAATTCTGCTTTATTGACAGATGGATTCTGTCGTAAGATATTCAGTATATTTAGAAAATATCGAATGACTTCTCTTGGGGTTAAAAATTCTGCCGCTCCTTGCTGGTTTAATTTGTACTCCATATAATGCTTGATGTCTTCGTCACTGAAATTGATATTCGATGAATAATTGATATCAAAGATTTCTTTTAATTTCTTTAGTAATACAAAAATCTCATTATGATTGAGTGGTAGTAATTTAATCACGGGTTGAGAAAAATCTCTTATCTCCATCGTCTCAAATTGATTACTCTCCAGTCTGGTTTTTAAAGCATCATAACTAAATAGTCCCCGCCGTTCGTTTTCCAAAAAGTCTTCTGTTCCTGCGAAATTAAAGAATAGATTTTTAGTATTACCTTGATAACAATCATTATAGATGGATAGAATTTTTTCGTAGTTCTTTTCCCGAGCTTGTTTATTTGGAATTTTATATAAATTAATTGCCTCATCCAGATTAATCATCAAGCCTTGGTATCCAATGGACTTAAAAAATCGAGAAAAATTTTTGAGCATGTCATAATAATTCAAATCGTCGATAATCTCTCGAACGCCCAGATCTCGTCGAGCATCTGTCTTGGTGGTGTATTCTCCTTTGAGCCACCGAACCGCATTTTTTCGAAGTACAATATCATCATGGATATACCCTTCAAAATACTTTGTCATGATCGTCCCAAAGTTGAAGCCGCCAACGTCCGTTAGTTCATTAATCACTTTCATGATTCTATTTCGGACATGCTGCGCGTTTTTGTCTTCTTGCAATTCATCAATGGACACCTTCAATTCCTCAGATACACTCATCAGAATTTCTTCGATCCATTTCTCTAATAAACTTTCCAATGCTCCACCTTCCGGTTTCGTTCGAATCGCTAGATTGTCAATAATTGCAGAATAAAGTGCTACCGCTTTACGGTCATTCGCATATAGCCTTTTCTCTGGTGTAAAGTCTGCATTGCTTACTACAAATTTTTTCTTTATTGCAATCGTATTGAGTAAATGTAACATAAAACTCTTTCCACTACCAAACTCACCAATCCAGAATTTCACAATACTATGATCATTTTCGACTTCTTCCAAAGCTTTAATCATCGCACTGATTTCTTTTTTTCTACCGACTGTAATATGTTGAATCCCCAACTTAGGCACCACACCTCCAGTCAAAGAATTAATAATTGCCGTGGCTTCTTTTGATTTAATCTGCATACTTAAATTTTCTTTACCCAGTCAATATAATCTTCATTTATCTCGTATCCCTCCTCCGTATCTTCTATCAAAACTTCTTCATATTCTTCATAAAAAAGATCATTAATAATGTTAATTAATTGCCCTTTGAGTTTTCTTTTTTCCTTAGCAAAGTCCGTTAATTCCACATTAGTTAAAGTCATATTTTGTTCCTTAAACAAATGTAATAATGCCCGTTGAGTAGGATCAAAATCAATCGTATGATCGTCATATCCTTCTGAACTTCCAAATATGTCTTCTAGGCTTTTCTCTTCTGAAATACTTGGTGGCTTGATTTGATTAGAAACAACAGGTTCAACCACTTCTTCACCATCTGCTAAAATAACATTAAGCTGCTCCACTGTTTCTTTATGCGTTTCATTAATCTTATTGATCTCTAAGTCATCAATTTCGATTTTCTTACGTTCTACTCTAAAAATAGTCGCAACCTCTTCGAGTGCAATATCTAAACGGTTATCCAGCGAAAGTCGAGCAATTATTTTCACAAATCGTTCACCATATTCTCTCTTAGCAAATAGTTTTTTAGCGATACTTTTAGGAAGCTCTTTTATATTTCCTTTTTTATCTTGTTTTTTTAATGCATAATACTGCAAATAACATTTTAAGGTTTCTAGGCGATCAAAATTTATAAAGACCTTGGTCGCCTCAAAGTAAATAGCAGCTCTGCTAGCATTATTTGTATTCTCATCGAAAAGTCGGTATATCCCTTGCGTAATTTCTTTTTGATCTAATTCTTTAGCAGCCTCTTTAATATTTTTAAAGTCCTCTTTCCACCTTGCTCTATTTAATTCATTTAATTTTAAAAGCGTTTCAGCATTCGGTTTTTCAATATTCGGCTGATAAGCATTAATTACTTCCATTAAATATTCTTTGGGGTTGAATCCTAGGTCTCTTTCAAAATGTTCGTATACATATTCTTCGTCTCTTTTTCTAGTATGTCGATAATTACTACGAATAGCATTTTCTGCAATTTTAAAAAGTCCTTCAAAAACACTAGTAGTCACAGGTGTATACCAACTGTTATAATAGTATTCGTCATGCATTTTTCGCCTTTGCTTTTTATCTAGCTTCTTCAATGTTTTAAGAAAATCTTTGCCTTGCCCTTCGAACAGTTCTTCCATTTTTTTTACAAAATGTAGAAATAAATTAGCACTTTCATCTGCCGCTTGCTGCATCTCTGTAAACACTGTACTCCGTACCCAGATTTTATTCAGTAGTGTAACCTCTTTTTCCGAAAGCTTTAGCCGAGCTTTATTTTGATTACCAAAGCGATGATCTTCATGATAATTGATGTATTCTTGCTGATGTGTATGACTACTGTTATAGTCATGGTTAGCCACGATCTTTTCCTCTTTAATTGCCTCTATCGGGGACTCCTCTTTTTCCTCTTTTAATAAGAAACTAACCAAAAACTTAGAGACTAAAAAAGCATCAATAGAGTCTTTAGTATTGAATAATAAAATATTATGACAAAGCTCGTCAATTCTCTTGTCTCGACGGTTGTTTGTTTTTATAAAAGAAAAAATAATATTCTTAGAAATAAACCGACTGGTTAATTTAAGCTGTTGTTCCAAACTCAACTGCTGTATCCCTTCCTTCAACTGCTCTTCCAAAAGCACAATATTCCCAGTTGACATATCAGCCATCGTTGCATAAGAAACTAGCTTCCCTAATATTTGATCTACCAATTCTGATATTAATTTAGAGGCTACTTTCATCGCATCACTTACAGTAAAAGACTAAAATATTTGAATGAATTAATGCTTGCAATTTTCTCGATAGGATGTACTGGATAAAGATAATATTTGTTCATTAAAAACGCGGAAATTAATAGTTATTATTTTCTTAGTCTTCATCTTCGCCCTTCTGCTCTACTAAACTTTGCTCAATGAGTTGATTGACCATTCTAACTAAACTCAAATATTTAACAGGTAAACTTGCATATTTTTCAATAGGTATCTCCTTTTTTAACATTTTAACATTTTAGCATTTTTATGATAGACAACCTTCTGGGAAAATCGAGCTTTGCAAACCACCCAAAAACAACAAAGCCCTCTAACTCTATTGAATTAAAGGACTTTGAAATCGAATTCTGGAGGTCGCGAGCGGATTCGAACCGCTGTAGATGGTTTTGCAGACCACTGCCTAACCGCTCGGCCACGCGACCGTATTATATAGCGAGGGCAAAAATAAGTTTTTTTTAAACACCGCGCCACTTTTTTTTCAAACAAATTTTATAAAAATCAAATTAAAAATAATTCTAATCTAAATATTATCAATTTTTGTTCCATTTTTACTTTGGTGGTGTTTAAAAATGGGGGCGTGTATCATATGTAAGGTTTTCGCCACAAAGGTATGAAGCAGTACATATCTTTGCGTCTTAGCTGCTTTGTGGCAAAAGAATTGGCGCAGATTCAAACAAGCGAATAGCCTTACTTTTGATCCACTGCTAAAAATAGATGTTAAAAGTTAATCGCAAGTGTCCTGACGAAAACTGTCAGGAACGAAAAGCTTTTCGAGAGCCATACTTGAAAAGAGTAGTGAGGAAAAGTATCCTGATTGTAAACATCAGGATGAATCCAAATAGCTCTTCTATCTATTTTTAAACAAGTTTTTTATTAACAAAACTTGTAATGCTTTATTTTTCTATTTTTATACTCAGATTTGTTTCTTAATCAAACCTTGTGATTATGTTCAAAAACTATTTTGCTTGCTTGTTTTTTGCTTTTTTAATTCCATCAATTCTTTTTGCAAATGGTGTTGAAGACTTATTGAGAAAGAAACTTAAAGATGCCAAAATTAAAAGAATTGAAACTAGAGATCATTTCACAGATGCTTTTGAAATTAAGCTAAAACAACCATTAGATCATAAAAACCCTTCAGCAGGAAGTTTTGAACAACGCATTTTTTTGGCGCATACTAACCGAAAAAAACCGATGGTCATGGTGACAGAAGGATATTCTACAAGATTTCATAGCGATGAGCTATCTAAGATTCTTCAAGGAAATTTGCTAATTGTAGAATATAGATATATGGGGGAGTCTGCACCTGAAAAAATGGATTGGAAATACCTGGATAGTTACCAAGCTTCTGCGGATCTTCATCGTATTTATAAGCTTTTTAAAAAAATCTATAAGAAAAAATGGGTAAGTACAGGTATTAGTAAAGGTGGTACAACAGCTATGATTTACAAAGCGCTGTATCCAAAGGATATATGTGTCGTGGTTCCAATTGTTGCACCACTTGCTTTAAGCCAAGAAGATAAGCGGACTGATGAACATCAAAAAAATGTGGGTACAAAAGCATGTAGAGATAAAATTATTTCTTTTCAAAGATCAGCGCTCCAAAGACGAGAAAATCTGACTTATATGATTGATACCTTTGCTAGGAATAATCATATTTCTTTCTCTTTAGGTTCGGATGCCGTATTAGAGTATGCCGTATTGGAGTATCCTTTTTCTCATTGGCAATGGGGGGCTTCCTGTGATGCAATTCCAGAAGCTACTGCTTCAGACTTTGAAGTATTTGATTATTTAAATGCTGTCGTTGGTTTTGATTTTTATAGTGATGCTACTTATGAATATTTTAAACCTTCTTTTTATCAGTTTCTAACTGAACTTGGATACTATGGTTTCCCAACTGAATCAGTGGATGATTTACTGCTTGCTGTTAAAAAACCTAACAATGTGATCTTTGGGCCAAAAAAGGTTGACCTCACTTTTAAACCAGAAATTGGAAAGCGAACACATGATTATTTGATGAAAAAAGGGAATAAATTTATCTACATCTATGGCGAAATAGATACTTGGACTGCTTGTGGAATTACGCCTTCCAAAAACACAAATGCAATCCGCTTGGATAAAGCTGGTGGATCTCACCGAACGAGAATAAAAGATTTCTCCAAAGAAGAACAACAAATCATTTATGATGCTTTGAAAAAATGGCTTAAAGTGAAAATTGTGCCTTTAGATTAATGACATATTTTTATTACACAATGTATTTAATACTTTACTCCTTTAATATTAGCACCTGGGAAACGAGCCGTTTCAAATCTTGCACCAGTGAAGTCGGCATCACTTAAGTCGCAATTTTCAAAATCTGCACCTGCTAAATCGGCATTTAAAAAACTGGCCCCTTTTAAATTGGATCTTGAAAAATCAACATTCTTTAATCTAGCTCCTTCAAAATTTGCTTTTTCAAGTGTAGAGTCCGTAAAAATACTGTAACTAAGATTAGAAAATCCAAATTCCGTTTCTTTTGCGAAAACACCACAAAAATTGGCAAAAGGAAATTCTAAGGAATGAAAGGATACTTCTGTTAAATTCATCCGTTCAAAAATGGCTTGTTTTCCACTACATTCATTTTCTAAATCATAAAATCCAAGAACCATATCATTTACCTGAAGCGCTTTCCATTCTCCTCCAGCACCGCCAGTAGCAAGAAAATCATGATGCACTTTAAGCATTTGAATAATATGATCTTTTTTTAATAGTTTTCCTTGTTCAGCCAATAATTTCATCTTTTGATGGTTAATACTGGAACTATCACTGCCTTTTTGAGTAATTAATGGGAACATTTTATTATCATGTAAAGAATATGAGCCATTCCAAGTTTATAAGTATAAAAAGAGATAGGTTTTAATTCACCTTCTATTCATATCTATTCTCGGGATGACCTATATTTTATTGTTCACAAATAAATGTTATTCAATACAAATATAATCAAAAAAATTATATTCTACTAAAAAAAGCGCTTTGACAAAGAATCAAATATTTTTATATCCTTTTTCTTCTAAATTGCATCTGATAATATGAAGTTGCTTGGAATCATTATCTTAAAATATTGATCTCGCCTAGTGTTTGTCAAGTATTCGACATCATATGTAAAGATTAGCATAATAAAATCATGTTTATCCTTATTTTGGGCAAAAAAAAATCTACTATGAATATTAAATTTTGGCTTTTTAGTTTTCTTTTTTTAAATCTCTTTTTTAGTTGTAATAAAGGTAATAAAGCAGCACAAAGCATTCCTGTTATTGCTTTTGAACAAAGAGACCTCGACACACTTGAAGTTTCTGCACCTAAAATAGACAAGGTTTCTCCAAAAGAAACACAGTATGTCCTACCTGCTTATAATCCAACTTATACTTTAAGGAATGATTTAATTCATACTAAACTTGATTTGAAGTTTGATTGGGCAAAACAACATGTAATTAGTGTTGCTACACTCACGTTAAAACCTTATTTCTACTCCACAAGGATTCTTACGCTTGATGCAAAAGGTTTTGATATACATAAAGTGATCATGGTAGATAATAATTTGCCTTTAAAATATGATTACGATAATGAATTATTAACCATTGACTTAGGAAAGGTTTATACTGCTTCTGAGGAATATACCCTTCAGATAGATTATACTGCAAAACCAGCAGAGACGGGTGGTGAAGGAGGTAGTGCAGCAATTACTTCTGATCAAGGTTTATTTTTTATCAATCATGACAATAGTGACCCCAATAAGCCAATGCAAATATGGACGCAGGGAGAAACTGAGTGGAATTCTCGTTGGTTTCCAACAATAGATAAACCTAATGTGCGCTGCACGCAAGAAACGTATCTTACTGTAGAAGACCGATTCAAAACACTTTCCAATGGACTACTGATTTCTTCTAATAAGAATAGTGATGGTACCCGAACGGATTATTGGAAAATGGATCAAGCTCATGCCCCTTATTTATTTATGGTCGCTGCTGGAGAATTTGCTATTGTAAAAGATGATTGGAATGGAATGCTGGTTGATTATTATGTAGAACCCGATTATAAAGAACATGCAAAGGATATTTTTGCTCATACGCCAGAAATGCTTAGTTTCTTTTCTGACAAATTAGGTGTAAAGTATCCTTGGAAAAAATACTCCCAAGTGATTGTTCGTGATTTTGTATCTGGTGCTATGGAAAATACTACTGGGGTTATTTTTGGAGAATTTGTCCAAAAAACTAAAAGAGAGTTAATAGACAATGATAATGATGGAATCGTAGCTCACGAATTGTTTCATCACTGGTTTGGAGATTTTGTTACTTGTGAAAGTTGGGCAAATCTTACCATGAATGAAGGTTTTGCAAATTATGCCGAGTATCTATGGTTTGAGCACAAATATGGAAAAGATCGTGCAGATAGCCATCGTCGTAGTGAATTACAAGGTTATGTCGGTTCTGTCGGTCAAGGAGGAGCACATCCGCTTATTCATTTCGAACATGGTGACAAAGAGGAAATGTTTGATGCGCATAGTTATAATAAAGGAGGTTTAGTTTTACATATGCTTCGAAATTATGTTGGCGATGATGCTTTCTTTTTTGCACTCAAAAAATACTTAACTGATCACGCTTATACTGCCGTGGAAGCTCATGATCTGCGCCTTGCTTTTGAAGACATAACAGGGGAGGACCTCAACTGGTTTTTTAATCAATGGTATTTTAATCCCGGGCATCCTGTTTTAAACATTAACTATGACTATGATGCTTCGGCTGGTAAAATCAATGTAAGTATTCAACAAGAACAAGATCCTAAAGAGAATCCTCCAATTTTCAAATTGCCTTTTGCTATTGATATTTATGTTGGTAAAAGAATGCCGTTTAGACATAATGTAGTCATGACTCAACGTGAACAAACATTCTCATTTGATGTTTCTGAAAAACCAGCATTAGTCAATGTCGATGCTGAAAGAATATTATTAGCAGAAAGACGAGATAATAATTCTGAAGAAGCTTTTATTTTCCAATATTCCAATGGTAAGAATTATCAAACGCGCTATGATGCACTCCAAGCCTTAAGTGCAAGTCAAAATCCTGAGATTCAATCTGTTTTTACAGCAGCACTCAATGATTCCTATTGGGGATTAAGGTCAAAAGGGCTTTCACTCATAGATGAAAAGACACTTCCTGGTATTATAACCAAAATTGTCGATCTCGCTAAAAATGATCCCCATTCTATCGTACGATCTACTGCACTTCAAAAATTAGCAGATTCTAAGGATAAAAAATATATTCCGGTTGCTAAATATGTTATAGATAATGATCAATCTTATCAAGTAATTTCAGCAGGCTTGAATACTTTATACTTATTAGATTCTAAAGAAGCGGAAAAGTATGCAGTCAAATTAGAAAACAGTGATAATGCTGCTATTATAAATGCTGTGGGTGATATCTATGCTGAAAGTGGTAATGTTGCTAAGATTTCTTTTTTCCAAAAAAATGTCAAAAAAACAGATGGATATGGCGCTGTCAATTTCTTTGAAAATTACTTTGCCTTACTTAAAAATGCGACTGAAGTAGTCGTGACAGAAAACCTCTTGCAACTTAGAGATATCTCTACAAATATGGGGCAGTCTCCTTGGCGACGATTTGGTGCGATGAAAACGCTAAATGATATGAGGGGATTTTACCTCGACCAGGCAGATGCGAAAGAAGATGAACAAACTAAAAATGAGTTACAAGGAAATGCTGCCGCAATTACAAGGATGATAGATGAAATTAAATCTAAAGAAACGAATGATCAATTGAAGGCTATTTACAATAATTTCTAGAAAAGACATAAATCAATCGATTTTTGATATAAACAGTAAGTAAATTGAAATCCTTTTCTTCTTAAAACCATTGAAAAATGGCACTCCTTAGTAGTCATTGGGATGAAATGTCCTAATGACTACTGACAAATGTCCTTTTTTAGAGGTTTTTGTACCATTTTTTAATAATTCTCCTCTTGATTTTCATCTAATGAATGCCTAATTTACAAATGCCTTAAAAAGGTGTTAAATCAATCTTATTATCGCAACTCACTATTCTTAATTTCGTATTATACAATAAATAGTTCTTTTGACTAAAAGCTACTAAAATATAGTCTTTTTGAAATATTTTTGAAAGAGTAAAGTTGTATAGAGTAGATGATTTTCGTTTTTTTGACAAACTTTATGAATAAGTCATAAAAAGAAAGCTAAGAAAACCTTTTTTCTATAGCTTATCTCAAATGTAAAGCTTGTCAAAGAACCTTGATTTAAAAAAAGTAGATTATGGCAGTGAAAGACAATTACCAATTGTTGATAGATAAACTCGATAAATTCACCCGAAAATATTATATCAATCAATTAATCCGCGGTACACTTTATAGTATAGCGCTTATTCTGGCGCTTTTCATATTAATGAATTTTCTGGAGTATAATTTTTATTATGGAACAGGAGGACGAAAGTTACTTTTCTATTCTTTTCTTGGTATCAGCATTGCTGCGCTTGGATATTGGATATTTGCTCCTTTATTAAGATATTTCCGATTAGGAAAGGTCATTTCTCATGAACAAGCTGCATCTATTATCGGCGAACATTTTACAGATGTAAAAGATAAATTGCTCAATATTCTCCAATTAAAAAAACAAGCCGATAATTCTAAAAATGCGGCTTTACTAATCGCCGGTATTAATCAAAAAACAGAAGAAATAAAACCGGTCCCTTTCCGATCTGCTATTAATCTAAATAATAATAGTAAATACTTACGTTTTGCCTTGCCGCCTCTCTTATTACTTTTGGTCTTGCTTTTTGCAGCACCAAGTATAATAACAGACAGTACAGCTAGAATATTTCAAAACAATAAAGAATTTGAAAGAGCTGCTCCTTTCTCTTTCGTTGTGGAAAACCAAGATTTTTCAGTTGTTCAATATTCTGACTATGAGCTAAAAGTAAAAATAGAGGGAGATATTTTACCTCAGGAAGTATATATCGACATCGACAATTATCAATATCGACTCACAAAAGAAGAAGCCAATCTTTTTGCTTATACATTCAGTAATGTTCAAAAAGAAACTGATTTTAAATTATTTTCTAGTGGTGTTGACTCCGAGCCTTACAAATTGAATGTCTTAAAAAAACCAAATATTCTTGGTTTTGATATTGATCTTGACTATCCAGCGTATACCAAACGAAAAGATCAAAAAATTTCTAATATAGGTGATCTTGTCGTTCCTACAGGAACAAAACTGAATTGGGTTTTTAATTCTGAAAATACAGATGATATTTCCATTCGCTTTTCTGGAAATGATGAAATTATCCCTATCGACCGTTTTGATGATGAACTTTTTACTTATAAGAAGCAAATGCTTAGAGATGAGGGGTACAAAATTTTTGTTTCTAATGAACATCTTCCAAATGCAGATTCTGTAGGATATTCGATTACTGTTATTCCTGATTTACAACCAACAATTTCAGTTGAAAAATTTGTAGATAGTACAGATTCTAAACTTTTATTTTTTGTAGGAGATGCTTCTGATGATTATGGTTTATTAAGTCTTTCTTTCAATTATCGCCTTCAGTCTGAAAACGGTGGGCAAGGAGAATTGAATACGGTAAAGATGAAAAAACCAGTCGGAACACAAATCCAATATGACTATACTTGGGATATTAGAGAATTGGACTTACAACCAGGTGATGAAATTACTTACTATTTCGAAGTTTATGATAATGATGCGGTCAATGGCAATAAATCTGCCCGTACGAATATCATGACTTATAAAAAACCAACAGTTGAAGAGTTTGAAGAGATCGAGGAGAAAAATAATGAAGAAATCAAAAAGGATTTAAAAGAATCTATTGAAGAATCAAAAAAGATACAAGAAGAATTAAAAAAACTTCGCGAGAAATTATTACAAGAAAAAGAAATGGACTGGCAATCTCGTAAAGAGTTAGAAAAACTCATGGAGCGCCAAAAAGAACTCGAGCAAAAGATAGAAGAGGCCAAAAAGAATTTTGAGGAGAATATGAAAAATCAAGAGGAGTTCAGTCAACCCAATGAAGACTTGATGGAAAAGCAAGAAAAGGTCCAGGAATTAATGGAAGACCTAATGAGTGATGAGATGAAAGATCTAATGCAACAGATTGAGGATCTAATGCAAGAATTAGAAAAAGATGATGCGCTTGAAATGATGGAAGATATGGAGATGAACGATGAAGAGTTAGAATTGGAACTAGATAGAATGCTTGAACTATTGAAACAATTAGAGGTAGAAAAAGAGATGCAGGATCAAATAGAGAAATTGGAGGAACTGGCAGAAAAGCAAGAAGAACTGGCAGAAGAAACAGAAAAGCAAGAAGATAAACCTGAAGAGGAACAAAGTGCAGAAGAAAAAGAAAAACAGGAAGAACTTGAAAAGGAACAAGAAGAACTCAATAAAGAGTTTGAAAAAATTCAAGAGAAACAAGAAGAGTTAGAAAAGAAAAATGAAGAATTAGAGCGTCCAAAAGATATGCAAGAGGAGACTCAGGAAGAGATGGAAGATATAGAAAAGGATATGGAAAAAAGTCAGGAGCAGATGCAAAAAAATGAAAACCAAAAAGCATCGAAATCCCAAAAGAAGGCCGCTCAAAAAATGAAAGACATGGCCAACTCTATGCAAATGCAAATGCAATCTGAACAAATGGAGCAAATGGAAGAAGACATGGAATCGCTCCGTCAGTTAATGGAAAATCTAATAGGCCTTTCATTTGATCAAGAAAGACTAATGGATGATATTGCAAATTCAAACGTCAATACTCCTAGATATGTTGATCTTGTAAAAAATCAATATAAATTAAAAGATGATTTCAAATTAGTCGAAGATAGTCTCCAAGCATTGAGCAAACGAGTCGTTCAGATAGAATCTTTCATTACTGAAAAAGTAACTGATATAAAAGTCAATATGAAAGATGGCTTGAAAAACCTTGAAGAACATAAAATCAGAAATAAAAACGAAGCCAGTGTTAATCAGCAAATGACTATGAAAAATGTGAATGACCTTGCTTTGATGTTGAATGAAGTCATGGAACAAATGCAACAACAAATGTCAAGCATGATGTCTGGGAGTCAAATGTGTAATAAACCTGGAGGGCAAGGTAGTTCTGGTAAGAAACCTTCTGATAAAATTTCAGAAGGACAACAAGGACTGAATGAACAAATGAAGCAGATGAAAAAAGCAATGGAAGAAGGCAAAGGTGGATCTAGTAAAGATTTTGCTCAAGCTGCTCAAAGACAAGCTGCACTTCGAAAAGCACTTAGAGAATTACAAAAAGAAAAGCAACAAAGTGGGCAAGGTAAAGCAGCTCAGGAATTGCAGGATATTCTAGACTCTATGAATAAAGTAGAAACTGACCTTGTTAATAAAAAGTTGACAAATGAGATGCTTAAACGACAAGAGCAAATAAAAACAAGATTGCTGGAAGCTGAAAAAGCAGATCGTCAAAGGGAGTTTGATAATAAAAGAAAGGCAGAAGTAGCTAGTCAAAAAGATCGAAAAAGACCACCTTCTTTAGAGGAATATATCAAAAAGAGAGAAGCAGAAATTGAAATGTATAAACAAGTTTCACCAGCATTGAAACCTTACTACAAATATCTTGTAGAAGAATATTTCAAGTCGCTCAAGAAACAGTAGTATTTATAAAACAAAAATACGTTGTACTCGTAATATAGTACGCACTCAAAACTTTTGGATTTTTCCAATTTTTGTTAAAATGGGCAGTAATATTATGCTAACTTTAACTTCAGACCCTAAAAACATTGCTCGTATCGAATCCTTTGTAGAAGGACTTGTCGATAAATACCATATTAGTCCTGATGTCTATGGTAATATTCTGATTAGTCTGACGGAAGCAGTTACAAATGCAATTACTCATGGAAATCATAATGATACTTCCAAAAGAGTTTTCGTAAAATTAAAAAAGAGAAAAGACCGGATTGCCTTTTTGGTTTCTGATGAAGGAGGAGGATTTGACTTTGATCAATTGCCAGATCCAACCGCCCCAGAAAATTTATTAAAAATTGGCGGGCGTGGTGTCTTTTTGATGAAACAACTATCTGACGATATCGTCTTTTCTGAAAATGGAAGTACTGTAGAAATTCGATTTAATATTTAGTAATCCAAACCGATGACCACTTTTAAAAACCTTCCTTCTGAAAGTGAAGAAGTTATAAATTTTTATACTGAAGAAATTGAATTTGAATTAAGTGATCCTAAAAAAATTGATATCTGGATAAAATCGACCATTAATAAGGAAGGTAAATTACTAGGGAACCTCAATTTCATTTTCTGCTCCGACCATTATTTACATAAAATCAATGTTGAATATTTAGATCATGATACATTTACTGATGTTATTACTTTTCCTTACAGTGATGTAAAGATTGAAGGTGACATTTTTATTAGCATAGATCGCATTAAAGAAAATGCTAATTCATTCGAAGTTCCTTTTGAAAATGAACTAAATCGAGTCATTATTCATGGTGTTTTACACCTTCTTGGTTATGGTGATAAAAACTCAGAAGATAAACAACAAATGACCTTAAAAGAAAATTTTTATCTTCGCGTTCTTAAGAAGTAGCAAGTGTTCAGTTTAGACGCTCTATATTTTTATAAAGGAACGAAGTTTGATAATTATTCTAACATTTATTCTTTGTACCATTCCTAACCAATCAAGACATAGAAAAATTCAAAACCAGTACGGCTTATGATCAAATCATTTTAAGCCATTACTTATTTATTATAAATATAATATAGAATGAAAGTACTTAAGTTTGGAGGTTCTTCCGTAGCTAAGCCGGAAAGGATAGAAGGCATTATTGAAATTTTAAAATCTTATTATTCAAAAGGTGAAAAATTTGCTGTCGTTTTTTCGGCTTTTGGAGGGGTAACGGATTCCTTGATTGAAATGGCTCGATTAGCAGCTAATGGAGACGAGTCTTATAAAGACATTCTTGAAGCTTTTAGTAAAAGACACAGTTCAGCTGCTAAAGCATTATTGAGTACAGAATCTGCTCCGAAAATTATTACTGAACTAGAAGAGAATCATAGCATTTTAAGAAGTCTATTACATGGAATATTTCTAGTAAGAGAAGCCTCTCGTAGAACAATGGACTATGTCCTGAGTTTTGGAGAACGCAATTCTTCTTTTATCATTTCGAAGGCTTTAACTCAGCATGGTATTAATGCTACTTATCTTGATGCTCGAAAAATTATAAAAACGGACAAATCTTTTGGAGCAGCTGTCGTTAATTTCGAGTCTACTTTCAAAAATATTCAGGATTACTTTTCACAAAACCCTGAAGTTCAAATCGTGACAGGTTTTATTGCTTCTTCCAAAGGTGGTTTAACAACTACTTTAGGACGCGGAGGTTCTGATTATACGGCATCACTCATTGCTGCTGGTCTTGATGCTGATTGTATTGAAATATGGACAGATGTTGATGGAGTATTAACTGCAGATCCCAGAAAAGTAAATAAGGCTTTTCCAATTAAAAATATGACTTATGGAGAAGCAATGGAAATGTCTCATTTTGGTGCAAAAGTCATCTATCCTCCGACATTACAACCCGCATTAAAAAAAGGTATCCCGCTTTACATTAAAAATACTTTCAAACCTGAACTCATAGGAACTTTTATTTCTGAAAAATCAGATTTAAACGGACATCCAGTAAAAGGAATTTCTTCAATCGGAAATATCGCTTTACTTACCTTACAAGGTGGAGGAATGTTTGGTGTACCTGGTATTGCAGCTAGATTATTCAATTCTCTAGCGCAAGCAGAAATCAATATAATATTGATCACTCAAGGTTCTTCTGAACATTCAATTAGCTTTGCTGTCCAGCCTCAAGTTGCTCGAAAAGCTAAAAAACGAGTTGAATCCGAATTTGAATATGAAATAAAATCAGGTTTAGTAGATCCCGTCAAACTTGAAGATGACTTGGCCGTCGTAGCCATCATTGGTGAAAACATGAGATACCAACCCGGTATTTCAGGTCGACTATTTCAAGCACTTGGAAAAAATGGTATTAATTGTATTGCCATTGCTCAGGGCTCTTCTGAACTTAATGTTTCCGTTGTCATTAATAGAAACGATGAAAGTAAAGCACTCAATGCTTTGCATGAAGCCTTTTTCCTTTCTGACACCAAAGAGCTACATTTATTTATGGTAGGTGTTGGATTAATTGGTAGTACTTTAATCAAACAAATAAAACAGCAAAGCGCTTATCTAAAAAAACATCGTTCTTTAGAAATAAAAATTATAGGTTTAGCAAATAGTAAAAATTTGGTGTTTGATGAAGAAGGAATTGATTTAAGTAATTGGAAAGAAGTCTTAGATGCTAGTGTTCAAAAATCTGACCTCCCTACTTTTATCGAAAAGATGAAAGTATTGAATTTATCAAATTCCATATTTATCGATAACACAGCGGATAAAGAAATTTCTAGTTATTATGAATCCATCCTTGATGCGAGTATATCTATATCCACACCAAATAAGATTGCTACTTCTTCTTCTTATTTACAATACCAACGATTAAAAACGATTGCAAAGAAAAGAGGTGTTCAGTTCAAATATGAAACTAATGTAGGTGCAGGCTTACCCGTCATAACGACTCTAAATGATCTTATCACTAGTGGTGATCAAATTTTAAAAATAGAAGCTGTAATTTCTGGCTCTCTTTCCTTCATCTTTAATTCTTTTAAAGCAGACAAAAAGTTTAGTGCAATCGTAAAAGAAGCAAAAGCTTTAGGCTATACAGAACCAGATCCTCGAATTGATTTGAATGGAGTTGATGTCAGGCGAAAACTAATTATCCTTGCCAGAGAATCCGGATATGGTCTTGAAGCTGAAGATGTCGAAATTCAGAATATTCTTCCAATGGTATGTCAAGAAGCTCCATCTATAGAAGCATTTTTTGAAGAAATTGAAAAGGCTGATGATGATTTTGAACAACTTAGAATCAAAGCTGCTAAAAAAGATCAAGTATTAAGAATGATTGCAAAATTAAAAAACGGAAAAGCGACAATTAGTTTAGAATCTGTCGGATCGGATCATCCTTTTTATGGATTAAGCGGCAGTGACAATATGATTATTTTTACAACAGAACGATATAAAGAACGTCCTTTAGTGATTAGAGGTCCTGGAGCAGGAGCAGAAGTAACAGCAGCAGGTGTTTTTGCTGAAATAATTTCCATTGGAAATTATTTAACATAAATCACTAATAATCAATTAATTAAAAATTAGTAATAAAAAAATATAAATATAATCAACTGATAATCAACTACTTAAAAAATGAACGCAGGGATTAAAGTTTTTGCACCGGCTTCGGTGGCAAATGTAGCTGTTGGCTTTGACATACTTGGTTTTGCACTCGATAAACCAGGAGATGAAATTATTGCACGATTTTCTGATACTCCGGGTTTACGCATCACTAAAATTACAGGCGCAAAAGGGAAATTACCATATGAACTAGAAAAGAATACAGCAGGGTTTGCTGCGATGAAACTACTAGAGCATTTGGAGGAAACTGGTCGGGGAATAGAATTAGAGATTCATAAAAAAATGCCTTTTGGAAGTGGCTTGGGTTCTAGTGCAGCAAGTGCTGTCGCGGGTGTAATGGCCATAAATGAATTATTCAAAAGACCTCTCACCAAACGAGAACTATTGCCTTTTGCGGTCTTGGGCGAACAGGTTGCGGATGGTGCATATCATGCTGATAATGTCGCGCCTTCATTGATTGGTGGAATGTTATTAATAAGAGATAATCAGACATTAGACTTTCATAGATTACCTGTTCCAAAAGGATTGTATGCGACTGTCATTTATCCTCATATTCAA
The DNA here is from genome assembly GCA_965277415.1 of Saprospiraceae bacterium. GTDB lineage: Bacteria > Bacteroidota > Bacteroidia > Chitinophagales > Saprospiraceae > JAHDHW01. The sequence goes on along the minus strand of CBDICS010000054.1, from coordinate 207,812 downwards.
ATTCTTACAAAGGACTCACGCAATGTCTTATCAGATCAAGTAAGTCTAAAAAGTTGTATTCAACAAAGTGGAAATCTTGGTGGTTTTATTATAGGAATGTACAATTCTGATATAGAATTAATTGGACGATCCTTACAAGACGTAATTATAGAACCACAACGTTCTAGCTTGATCCCTCATTTTAATACTGTCAAAGAAGCCGTGCTTTCAGCAGGAGCTTTAGGCTGTAGTATTTCTGGTGCTGGTCCCTCAATTTTCGCCTTAAGTGCTAATAGTCTAATTGCCGAAAATGTTGGAAATGAAATGCAGAGAATCTTTTCAGATGCAAAAATTGGGCATGAACTTTTCATTTCTAAAATAAATCAAGAAGGCGCAATACTTATATAACACTTAATCCTCAGAATGAAATTATATAGTACTAATAGTCCAGAAAATTATGTTTCTTTAAAAGAAGCTGTAATAAAAGGTTTGCCAGATGATAATGGCCTCTTCATGCCTAAGTCTATCACTGAGTTACCTCTAGGATTTATAAACAATCTTTCTAAGTATTCTTTTTCAGAATTAGCTTTTGAAATAGCAAAACACCTTATTCAAGACAGCATTCCTCTTCCTAATCTCGAATCTATTATAAATCAAGCTGTAAATTTCCCTGCACCTGTTGTTCAACTTGATCATAATTTTCATATTCTTGAATTGTTTCATGGTCCTTCTTTAGCTTTTAAAGACTTTGGTGCTCGTTTTATGGCCCATACGATGAGCTATTTTAATAAAGATGAGGATAAAGAATTGGTAATACTAGTTGCTACATCAGGTGATACAGGTGGTGCAGTTGCTGCAGGTTTTTATGATACACCAGGCATAAAGGTTGTCATACTCTACCCTAGTGGAAAAGTAAGTGATCTACAAGAGAAACAATTGACCACTTTAGGAAAGAATATATCTGCTCTAGAAATAAATGGAACCTTTGATGATTGCCAAGCTTTGGTAAAAAAAGCTTTTTTAGATCAAGATTTGAACAAAGGTATTCGATTGAGTTCTGCTAATTCGATTAATATTGCGCGTTTAATTCCTCAATCTTTCTATTATTTTGAAGCATTTAAACAAGTAGATGCTACTCGAAAAGTAGTTTTCACTGTTCCTAGTGGAAACTTTGGAAATATAACCGCTGGGCTTTTAGCAAAAAAAATGGGCTTGCCTATTGACCATTTTATTGCTGCAACGAATATAAATGATATAGTTCCTCAGTACTTAAAAACAGGTGATTATAAGCCTAAACCATCTATTGCTACTATTTCTAATGCTATGGATGTTGGTAATCCCTCTAATTTTGCAAGGATGTTGGATTTATATGGTTCCACGTGGAACAATTTAAAAAATGATATCTCTGGTTATAGTTATACGGATGATCAAACAGCTAAAGCCATTAAAACAGTTTTTGATACTTATAATTATACTATTGATCCACATGGTGCTGTAGGATACTTAGCTTTTGAAGAATATTTAAAAGCCAATCCTAACAAATTAGGTATTATATTAGAAACAGCCCACCCTTCTAAGTTTATTAATATCGTTGAACCGGCCATTAATACATCCGTGAATATTCCTGAACGTCTAGCTGTATTAGCTTCTAAAGAGAAACAAGCTATTCTTTTAGAAAAAGATTATACTCCTTTTAAAGACTGGCTCTTAGCTAATTATTGATTTTCCCTACCAAATTCAGGAATCATTCAATACAACATTTTTGCTAACTCATATGATATGTTTCACGTGGAACAGTTTAATAATTAGCATCAATATTGTTTCACGTGGAACAATTACATCAAATAGTCGACAAATGGGTTAAATATAAAAGAAATCAACGTATAGATATCCTTATATTTGTTCTGAAAATAACCTAAAATCTTAAAATATGAAATTAATAAAATGTACCCTCGGGCTTTTTGCCCTGATCTTATCACTTAATCTTGCTGCTCAAGACAATACAAACGTCAATAAATTTAGACAATTAGGACAAGAGCTCCCTACGCCTAATGTTTATAGAACAGCATCTGGTGCTCCAGGACATATGTACTGGCAGCAAAAAGCCGATTATAAGATGAGTATTACCTTAGATGATACCAGTCAAAAGATATTGGGAGAAGAAACTATTACGTATTATAATAACTCCCCTGATCCTTTAAGCTATTTATGGCTCCAATTAGATCAAAACATGAGAGCAAAAGACTCAGACACTTATAAAATAAGAACGAATACCTTGAACAACAAAGTTAGTTCTCGTCAATTAAAAAGAATGTCTAGCGATTTTGATGGAGGTTTTAAAATAGATTACGTTCAAGATATCAATGGAAAGAAACTACCTCATACGATTAATAAAACAATGATGCGAATTGATCTCCCTACTTCCTTAAAAAAAGGAGAAAGCTTTTCATTCAAAATAAAATGGTGGTATAATATCAATGACAGAATGAAGATAGGTGGTCGTTCAGGGTATGAGTATTTTGAAGAAGAAGACAATTACCTTTATACAATAGCTCAATATTTCCCAAGAATGTGTGTTTATAATGATGTAGAAGGATGGCAAAATAAACAATTTCTAGGAAGAGGTGAATTTGCATTAACCTTTGGAGACTACGAAGTAGATATTACAGTTCCTGCTGATCATTATGTTTCTGCTACAGGTACACTTCAAAATGAAAAGGCTGTTCTATCAAAGAAGGAAAGAAAGCGTCTAGAAGAAGCTAAAAAAGCTTTTGAACAACCTGTATTCATTGTTACTGAGGAAGAAGCAAAAGAGAATGAAAAAGAAAAGTCTAATAAAAAGAAAACTTGGTCCTTCAAGGCTGAAAACGTAAGAGATTTCGCCTTTGCCTCTTCCCGTAAGTTCATATGGGATGCCATGGCTGTAAAACAAAGTGATGGTAGCCAGGTAATGGCTATGTCTATGTATCCCAAAGAAGGAAATCCGCTCTGGGAGAAGTACTCTACTAAAGCTGTTGCTCATACCTTAAAATGGTTCTCTCATTATACTTTTGATTATCCCTACCCTGTTGCTTGGTCTATTCATACGAATAGAATAGGCATGGAATATCCTATGATTTGCTTTAATGGTGGAAGACCTGAAGCAGATGGTACATATAGCGAAAGAACAAAGTATGGAATGATTAGCGTTATTATACATGAAGTTGGTCATAATTATTTCCCTATGATTGTCAATTCTGATGAACGACAATGGACTTGGATGGATGAAGGTTTGAATTCATTTATTCAATACCTAGCAGAACAACAATGGGAAAGAGATTATCCATCTAGAAGTGGCGAAGCACAAAAAATCACGCGATATATGGGAGGAGATAAATCTAAAATTTCTCCGATTATGACAAACTCAGAATCTATTCATCAGTTTGGATCTAATGCATATAGCAAGCCTTCTACAGGCTTAAATATCCTCAGAGAGACAATCATGGGTCGAGAATTATTTGATCATGCATTTAAAGAATATTGTAATCGTTGGAAATTCAAACACCCCTCTCCTGCTGACCTTTTCCGTACAATGGAAGATGCTTCAAGTGTTGACCTTGATTGGTTTTGGCGTGGTTGGTTTTATACTAATGATCATTGTGACCTTGCTCTAAAAGATGTCAAATGGTACCAAGTCGATTCTAAAAACCCTGAAGTGGAACTTGCTTCTAAAAAAGAGGTAAGCAAAAATGCGCCTAGAAATATTAGTAGCATCAGAAATGAAGAAGAAATTGACAAAACTTATGACGAAATAGATAGATCATTAAGAGATTTCTATACTGATCATGATAAATATAAGTCAACAATCCTAGATACAGAGGATTATAACAAATATATTTCTTCACTATCTGAAGAGGAAAAAGCTATGGTTAATTCTGGAGGCAATTATTATGAAATTTCATTCGAAAATCTTGGAGGTCTAATTATGCCTCTAATTCTAGAGTTTGAATATATCGATGGTACGAAAGAAGTACAAAGAATTCCTGCAGAAATATGGAAAACAGAGCATACTGAGATTAAAAAAGTTTTTGTTACAGAAAAAGAAGTTAAGCGCATTGTTTTAGATCCTTTCCTTGAAACAGCTGATACTGATACTTATAATAATGCCTTTCCTAGGGAAAAGCAGCTAAGTCGTTTCGAAATATATAAAAACAAGCGCCGAGGAGGAGAAAATCCAATGCAAAGAGATAAGCGTGCTAAAGAAAAAGCTGCGAAAAAAGCATCAGGAACAGATTAAAAACCAGTTTTAAAGCAATTATTGATCAATAAAAAAAGCGCCTTTGGAATGTTTCCAGAGGCGCTTTCTTATTTTATAATTATATTTTCTATTCTGCAGAAGAGGTCTTTTTCGTTCCTAGTTCATTTAAGAATTCTTCAAGGATCTCATTAAAAACAGGTGGCTTTTCCATCATTGGTGCATGACCACACTCTTCAACAAAGACTAATTTTGAACCTTCAATCAATTCATTAAATTTTTCTCCAACAAAAGCTGGTGTAACATTATCTTCTCGTCCCCAAATCAATAAAGTCGGTACTTTAATTTGATGGAGTTTATCACTTAAATTATGACGAACTGCTGTCTTCGCAGTAGCAACAATCCTAATTGCTTTATTTCTATCATTAACAATATCATAAACTTCGTCAATCAACTCTTTAGTTGCTACTTCAGGATTATAAAATGTAGCTTGAGTCTTCGTTTTAATAAAATCATAATCGCCACGCTTTGGGAAAGTAGACCCTAAGGAATTTTCAAAAAGCCCCGAGCTCCCCGTCAATATTACCGATGCAGTTTTATCCGCATTACCCAATGCATAAAGCAAAGTAATATGACCTCCAAGGGAATTTCCAAGAACATGCACTTTGTCAAAGTTTTTGAACACAACAAAGTCTGCAACATGATCGACTAAGCCTGATACTGAAACTTTTCTTATTGGCATTTCAAAAATGGGTAGCATTGGAACAACTACATTATAATTTTTTCTAAAGTGATTGATGATTCCTTGAAAATTACTGAGTGCTCCAAATAGACCATGAAGAAGTAATAGCACTTCTCCGTCTCCACCCGTTTCAATATATCTAAATTTATCTTGTTCCTTTATTTCGTAGTCCATTAAATATTTTATAGTTTAAAAGTTTTATCGTGCAAAGTTAACATATTTCTTTCTTTACACCAATAATAAAAAAATATCCTAAAGCTAATTTTTTTCGATTCATTTTTTCTAAAATTTACTTTTCCTCGATTTGTAATTTAATTGTTGAGTCTTTTAAAATTTCCGAGGCTTAATAAGGATAAAGCTAAAAAAATATTTAAAGCTGTTTTTAAAATAAAACACTCAAAATCCAACATATTACACTCAAATAATCAGCTATTTATCAATAAATTATATAATTTATTTTATGTAATTTCATAAAAATCTGGAGCGTCAAAATAAATAAGTGCCCATTTTGTTATTATTGTAAAAAAAGATACTTTTTAAGGCTTTTCCACTTTAATATACGATTTCAGGAAGAAAACAAAATTTAAAAAATAACTACATATTTAATATATGAAAATAAAACAATTAACACTTTTTACAAATAATTTAGATCAGCAAAATATTTTTTATAAAAACTTTGCAGAATCAAATTTTATAACAGAAAGCAAAAATGAATTTACAATCAATATCGGATGGACTGAATTAAAATTCAAAGCAAGTATAACTAACTATAAATACCATTACTGTTTTTTGATTCCATCTAATAAACTAGAGGAAGCCATTAATCATATTATAGCTTTGTCTCAAACACAGGATTTGTCAAGAAACCAAGAGATAAAAATTTTGTGTCATTTTGTAGTGCCCTGAAGGTATTTTAGAGCAGCTCTAATCTAGTCTACCAAAAGGCAAATAAACTTATAAAAGTATAATTTTTCATATGTTCTCCACACACTTATCCACATATGTTAGTTATTGCTCTTTATCGTCAAAAAATTAATAAAAAGCATAGCGGTTAATAGCAACAATGCACCAGACTGATGAAGTACTCCATAGTCAACTGGAATACTTCCTCTACAGTTTAGCACAGTAACAATTCCAAGGCTTATTTGAATTACCAACATAGTTATCCACATGTTCAATCCACGTCTAAATAAAGTGTTTTTTATAAGTTTAAATCCTTTATAAAAATACCATAAACCAATGATAATCAACAAATAAGCTGTACTTCTGTGGAAAAACTGAATAAAGGTTGGCATAAAGCCATTTTTATCATAATCTACAAAGTTATCCACATTCCATTCTACAGAATCTAATAGGAGATCAGGGACATATGATCCATTCATATCTGGCCAAGTAGGATAAGACAATCCTGCTTTCATACCAGACATAATTCCTCCCAATACAATTTGAAGTGCTAATAGTGAAAAAAGTACAATTCCCCACCTTCTTAACAAGGTATTGTTAATAACTTTTATATTAGGAAAATAAACACCAAAAGTTGTCCAAAGAAGATACCCATACAATATAAATGCAAGAGAGAGATGCATCGTTAATTTATAGGCATTTACCCAAGGTCTTTCTATAAGTCCACTAGCAACCATTATCCATCCTAGAGAAGCGACCAGGGCCGCTAAAAAGAATACAATGACTAATTGCTTTAAGAGCTTTTTAGAAAATCGCTTAGTGCATAAAAAGAATAAAAATGGAATTAAGAAAACAAAGCCCATTGTTCTTGCCCATAATCGATGAATATACTCCCAAAAATAAATGAACTGAAATTCAGACATACTCATGCCTTTATTGATTTGTTTATACTGTGGTGTGTCTTTATACAAATCAAAAGCTTCATTCCATTCTACACTATTCAAAGGCGGAAGTGTCCCTGTGACAATATCCCATTTAGTAATAGACAATCCAGATCCTGTTAGTCTAGTAACGCCACCTATTACAACTTGAAAAAAAATCATCACAAGTCCGAGGATTAGCCAAGTCTTTACAGTAGCACTAATTGCATTGTGATCAATGAAATATTTATTCATTTATAAAAAGGTATAATTTTTGTATCAAATATGAAGAACATTTATTTTACTCTAAAACTCTTTAAGAATAAAGTTGTTCTAAATTCTATAAAGGAAAATCCATAGCTTTTTCTTTACAGCTTTGAATACAAGCAAAAAGAGCTCTTGGAATTGGATACAAAGTTAATCGCTTTTACAAATTCAATCGTAACGAAAATGTAATAAAATAATTTGCTCCAAATAAAATAGACTGCATATAGCTTTTCACATTTTTCAAAGCAATTCACTTTTCCACATTCCTGACATCCTATTATAAATTTTATAATAATTTTTTTAAAAAAGGCTATCATCATCAAGGGTGTTAGTATGTAGATAAAAAATAGTAAATAGGTTATGTAAATTCAATATTAATAAAGTCTTATCTCTTTTCCACATTTATTCCACAGCCTAATATCTAGATAATCAAATACTTAGAAGTTTATTCACAATCAGCTAATAAGTTATTCTATTGAAAACTTTTACAATAATAACTTCTAAAAACTAAGATGAAAATGTCTATAAACTTGTTGAATTCAACAAAATGTAGATGAAATATTAATTAAATATATTTTATTAATTTAAATTCTTAGTAACTGTTTATAAGTCCACTAGTTATCCACGCACTTATCAACAGGAAATGTTAGAATGTAGATTTTATGAATATTTGTGCACTATACCCTCAGAAATACCGAAAAACTATTCATTAATATTGAATTATTGGTGGAATTGCTTAATTTGTAGAGGGACAGAAAACAAACCTAAGCAAACACACTCAGATTTATTAAATAGAGAAAATGTGTAAACGATTTTCATTCAAATCATCGGAGGAAAAAATAGAACAGCAATTTGGTATTCCTTATACCAATAATTTAAGGTGGAGTTATAATATTGCACCAACGCAACACGCCTATGTAATATTAAATGAAGTTCCCGAAAATCTTCAGTATATCACATGGGGTTTAATACCAGCGGCTTCAAGAGATGGTCGAAATGAAGGAAAGCTTGCTAATGCTCGGAAAGAAGGAATTGGAGTAAGCTCATCTTTTCGAATTCCTATAAGATCAAAGAGATGTTTAGTTTTAGCAGATAGTTTCTATTGTTGGAAAAAGGAAGGGATAGAAGAAACTCCATACCGGGTAATGATGGAAGATCAATCTATTATGTTATTAGCTGGTGTTTGGGATGTTTGGTATAATGGGGATTATGCAGTAAAAAGTTTTTCAATAATAACTAAGCCAACTACTGGATCACTCAAAGGTATTATTTCAAGAATGCCGGTAATTATTCATGGTAAAGAAGATCAAACGGTTTGGCTAGATGATATTCCATTGTCAAAAGTGCAGAGTATAATAGACAATAAAGATTTAGGTCAGTATTCTTATTACCAAATTTCGACAGAAATTCATTCTATCCAAAAGAATGATTTAAGCTTACACCAACCAGCTTAATTAAACTCTATTCTTAAACATTCAATATAATGCGCGTAGTAATTCAAAGAGTTAAAAATGCTTCGGTCACAATTGATGGAGTCATAAAATCAGAAATAAAAGAAGGCTTGCTGATATTATTAGGAATAGAACCAACAGATACTTCTGAGGACATTAATTGGCTTTGTAAAAAAATAAACAATCTCAGAATTTTTAGTGATGGAAATGGACTGATGAATCTTTCTATTCAGGATATAAATGGAGCTTATCTCGTAGTCAGTCAATTTACTTTGCATGCTAGTACAAAAAAAGGGAATAGACCATCTTATATAAAAGCTGCAAGACCCGATATTGCAATTCCACTTTATGAAGAATTCGTAGAAAAACTTAAGGAGCTATCAAACTTAAAAGTTGGTACCGGAACATTCGGAGCTAATATGGAAGTTGCACTAATTAATGATGGACCAGTAACAATAATTATAGACTCGAAACAAAAAGAATAATGACTATACAATTCGCTCAAGATATGGTTGATGAATGGATAAATACCATTGGCATCCGATATTATAATGAACTTACAAATACTGCGATACTTACAGAAGAAGTAGGAGAAGTAGCAAGTCTTATAGCAAGGATGTATGGAGAGCAATCTTTTAAAACCAAAGAAAAAGAAGCTAGGGCAAAAGAAGATCTTGGAGGAGAAATGGCCGATGTTCTTTTTGTATTAATTTGTCTTGCTAATCAAACTGGTGTAAATCTTACTGAAGCACTGCAAAAAAGTATAGATAAAAAAACAAAACGAGATAAAGATCGACATGCTAATAACGAGAAATTGAAATAATGAGTTTATTCATAATTAGAAAATCATTCCTCTTCCATATCTGAAATAATAGCATCCATTATATCATCATCACTTTCTGGTAAATCTGAATTTTCTGTTGTTTCTATTTTAGAAATAGGATTAGTGGGCTCTTTGACCGCTTCTTCTGGTTTTGTTTCTTTAAAAGGAGAAGCTTCTTGATGAATTTTTATTAAACGATATGCTAAAAAACCACTAAGTAATAGAGTAAAAGTCGCAAGAACCATTAACCAATCATAATACTGTTGAAGAATAAAAATATCATATAGTCCATGTATTAATATTGCTAAACCTAAACCTAAGGTTAAATTTTTAATTCTATTTTTCTTATTGAATTTAGCAATTCCAGTAAAATACCCCATAATAACAGCAAAAACTGCATGCGCTGGAACAGCTGTAAATGCACGAACGATAGTAGTCCCTGTTCCAAAACGATCAGCGTAAAGTATGTTTTCAATAGTCGCAAAGCCCATACTGATCATCACAGCATACACGATTCCATCGAATGGTTCATTAAAAAACTTTTTTTGGAAAGGATAAGCGATCAAAACTATAAATTTCATCAATTCTTCGCTTAATGCAATGACTACAAAAGACAATAATAATAACATTCCAAAACTTCCATGTTCCGATATCCCCATTTGATCTCCCCATTCTTCCAATTTTAATGCTGGTAAAGCGCTTAGTATTCCAAGTCCAAAACAAATGATAAGCGGAAGTCGTGCCTCTTTTTCATATTTGTCAAACCTATAAATCAGATAACAGATCAAAATTCCAGGGAGGATGGCTAATATAGATAATAAGAGATTACTCATTTATTCATTTTTAAAAAGGCTCTAAAATCCAATATCTATGAATTCAACAAAATCTTTAATGATCCTTTCACATTTTTTTGCATCTTCTAGCATTCCCATATGAGAAACATTTTTTAGTATATATATACTGGCGATATCAGCTAAAGCCGTATCTGCAATATAATTTGGTACGACAGTATCTTCTTTTCCAATAATAAAAAGTAAAGGACATTTGATATCTTTCAACATGCTAGTATTATCATTTCTGTCGATCATTGCTTCAAGGCTTGCTATTATATTTTCTCCTGCATATTTTGATGCAGTGAAAACTAATTTAGCCAATTCTAAATGGTTACTATTTCTATAATTAGGGGTAAATAATACAGGCATCAATTGCTTAACATAGTAGATAGCACCGTTCGTTTTTATAAATTCAATACTTTTTCTTCGGCTTTCTTTTTTTGATGCGGAGTCTACATAAGGATGAGAATGAAAAAGACAAAGTCCTTTCAGCATTGATCTGTATTTTTTAGCAAATTCCAGACCTATATATCCACCCATTGAGTGGCCAATAAAAAAACATTTTTCAATACTCAATTCTTTTAAAACAGTGTAAATAACTTCTGCAAAACGAGCAATAGAATAATCATTAATCTGTTCAGAATTGCCAAAACCAGGAATATCTATTCTTATTATATGTCGTTCGGGAAAACGAATAATAAAATTATCCCAAACAGAACTATCCTGACAAAAACCATGAATGAAAACAAGGGGCATTCCTGTTCCATTTTGAATATAATAAGCTATCCTTTTCTGCTCAAAAAGCGTGGTATTCATCAACTATTTTTTCAAAGGTTTTATCGTAATGTCCTGCTAAATTACTCCAATCATAGCGAGCTACAAAATTTGCTAAGCTTTGATTACTTTCTTTAGAGTTAAAAGCAATGATAGCTTGCTTTAATTTTTGCTTTAATTCGCTTTCCGTTTGATATAGATATTTTTCTCTTAATGCTAAAGGAATGTGCTCCGGGTAAGCCAGGCGATCAGGCAATAATGGATGGCACTGACAATAAATAGCCTCGATAATACTACCTCCAAAGAAATCTTGGATATTACTTACAGGCAAAAAATCTGCTTTCCATAGTAAAGAGGCATAAGATTCGAAATCTTCAGCATAGCCAATGTGTAAAATTTCCTTTTTAAAATTCTTTTTGATTTGATCAAAAACCAAGGGCGTTTTCTGATAACTTTGTCCTAATAAAATGAGATTGAAATTTAAACGCTCTTCTTTCAAAAATAATAAAACTTGATAGAATCCTTCAGGATTTTTATCGTATTCCCATCTATGATTCCATAATAATATGGGAATTTTATTTTCCTTTTTTTTAGTGTATTGATTAAAAGCTTTTAGATTCATTCCTAGGTACAGAACGTTGGATTTATCCCTAATAGCATTTATGTTTTGTAAATCTTGATAATCAGGAAATTGTTTTAGAAATCGATTAAGACTACCCACAAATGACTCCATATGAAATCGTGAATTATAAAAAATATAATCAGCACATAAAGCAGAGGTATAATTGATGAAACCATAATGATTATCTCTTTGCAACTCTGTATCACGATCGTCAGGTGACCAAGGATAGGTAATTTGATTTTCATGAAAATACAAAACAATAGGAATACCTTTAATCTCATGTCGGACCAAAGCAGTAAAAGTGGCTAAATCAAGCATATCGCTGGCTATGATCAAATCAGGGCGAAAATTTAATTTTTTATAGCTTTTTGATAAATTTACTGCGCCACCATACATTCTCCATTTCCAATGATGACCTGGTAGGGAGAGGATTTCCACATTGTGTTGGGAACTATGTTGGTAACTGGAAGCCCACTTCTTATGACTTCCAGAAAAGAATGGTTCTACGATTAGTATTTTCATTAATTAGAGCCTAATGAGGGTTTTTGAGCTATTATATAAGCCAACAATTGAAGTTTGAATACTGAGACCTAAATCTTCAACATGAACTTTAGGCCTAATAATCAAAAAAATAAAAGCCAAGCTTTCATCAAAATACGTCGAAGATTATATCTTTACCATTGATGAAAGGACAAATAGAAATAGATTCTCCTAATAAAAAAGCACTTAAAAGATTGCTAAAAAATAAACCGGCTGTTTTTGGTTTATTTGTAATAATAGGAACAATTCTATTAGCCATTTTTGGATATCTTATTGCTCCTGACGCTACACCAAATGCCAATGATCAGATTCCAGAGTTAGCACTTGTAGATCCAGGATTTGAAATTCAGGTGTTAAAAGTACGGAAAAACAGACAGACAAAAAGTACGTTTTTTATTTACCACCTTTTATATGGGACACCATCTGAATACAAACAAATTCCAGTCAATAATTATGTTTTTGAGCAGGATAGTTTAAATATAGAAATTTATAGAGGAATGGAAAGAGATGGAAGTCTTTTAAAAGGATCCAACATGAAACTAGCATTGGCAGACATAGTATTTCCTTTATCTTCAGAAGAAGGTGTTATAGAAAAAGATGATGTTACAATAGCTATAAAAAGCATAGATAATACAATACAAAGAATATCAATTGAAAATCTTCAATTAAAGGTTCAAGAAGAACATTTAATTATAAAAAAGAGCTACTTCGGAACAGACAAATATGGTCGAGATATGTTGAGTCGATTGATTCTTGGTGTTCGTATTTCATTGATCGTTGGTCTAATAGCTGTTATTATTTCATTGACGATTGGTGTATTATTAGGTGCGTTTGCAGGATATTTTAGAGGGAAAGTTGATGATGTCATTATGTTGATAATAAATACGGTTTGGTCTATTCCAACCTTATTATTAGTTTTTGCAATTGTCTTGGCATTAGGACGTGGCATAGGAATTATATTTTTAGCAGTTGGCCTAACAATGTGGGTAGAAGTAGCGAGAATAGTAAGAGGACAAGTGATGACTTTAAGGGAGATTCAGTTTGTTGAAGCGGCACAAAGTTTAGGATTTAATACATGGAGAATAATAAGTAAGCATATTCTACCAAATATCTTAGGCCCATTGATGGTTATTGCTGCGGCTAATTTTGCAACAGCGATTTTAATTGAAGCCGGATTGAGTTATCTTGGTTTTGGGATACAACCACCTACACCATCTTGGGGTAATATGCTCAATGAAAATTATGGTCTGGCGATTGGAGGAAAGCCTCTTTTAGCATTGATACCCGCAATGGCAATTATGCTTATGGTCCTTGCATTTAATCTAATAGGCAATGGTTTTAGAGATGCACTTGATGTGAAAACAAAACTTTAAAAATAGCGTTTAAGAATGGGTTTTATTTAGGCCCTAAGTGAACATGAAATATCCCAAATCTTGATATAATTTTCTATCTTTAACAAGTAAGTTCTAAAAAAGAAAATAGTATTAGCAATTAATGTCCAAATTTTCTAACATAAAAAAAGAATTATCGACGCTTGAATTATTAGAGCGGGAATTGCATCTGAAGCAACTTCAGATTAATCGCTTGCTTAATATTACGCAAGCCATTAATAGTAATGTAAAAGAAGAAGGCTTATATAAAATGTATAATTCTTTTTTAAGCTGGGAGATGGGGATTAAAAAAATGGCGCTTTACGTCACGGATAAAAATAATAAATGGTATTGTACCTCTACAATAGGAATTGATGAAAAACTAGCAAAGATAGACATCACAGATAAATTAGCGGATTATCAAAGGTTAATGAATATTGATCAGGATAATGATAATTTATTAATTAAAGAATTTGATGTCGTTATTCCCGTATTGCATAAAGCGAACCCTATTGCATATACTTTTATAGGAGGATTCGATAAGGATGAGGACATGTATAATAAAATACAATTCATCACGACTATTACTAATATCATTGCAGTTGCTATAGAGAATAAAAGATTGTTTAAAAGACAATTAGAACAAGAACGTCTAAAAAGAGATATGGAATTAGCAAGCCAAATGCAAGCATTATTAATTCCTTCTGAACTGCCTAAAAATGAACGCTATGAATTAGCAAGTATTTATAAACCACATCTAGGAGTAGGCGGAGACTATTTTGATTTTATAGCCTTTGATGATGGAACACTGGCTTTTTGTGTAGCAGATATTTCTGGAAAAGGTATGGCAGCTGCATTATTGATGGCCAACTTTCAATCTAAATTTCATGATTTAATTAATAAACGCTCTGCCCTAGATGTGTTTGTTACTAAACTAAATGAATCTATTTTTGAAATAACAAACGGCGAAAAGTTTCTTACCTTTTTTGTTGCAGAATTCAACACCAATACCAATGAACTTCGATATGTCAATGCTGGCCATAATCCTCCACTCTTGATAATGGATGGTAAAAATACGTTTTTGGATAAAGGATGTACAATTCTAGGTTCCTTTAGTAGATTGCCAGAGATAGAGATAGGACAAGAACAAGTAGATAAAGAAGCCATTATTCTCACTTACACAGATGGCTTAACAGATGTACAAAATGGAGCAGGGGCATATTATGATGAAGATATTTTAAAATCTTTTGCTTTAGAAAATTATTCTTGTTCAGCAGAGACCTTTAATGCCAAACTACTCAAAACGATTGATACCTTTAAAGGTGATCAAGTCTATCCAGATGATTTTACAGTGCTGACTTGTAAGGTCTTTAAAAAATAATTTTAAAACAGACTCTAATAGAGATCACTTACCAATACTCATTAGAGTAAAATTGACAAATGATCTCTATCTATCTATTATTTGGAAGGTGTATGCATTTCCACTTGTGGGAAAGGAATACTAATATTATTTTTATCAAATTCTTTTTTGATATTTTCATGCATATAGAAGTAAACATCCCAATAATATTCACTTTTACACCAAGGCCGGACCGCAAAATTAACAGAACTATCTGCAAGCTCTGAAACAAAAATGTCAACGGGCTTATCATGCAATACATGAGGACAAGCATCTGCTACTTTTTGTATAGTAATTCTCGCTTTATCTATATCATCACTATATCCTATACCGAAGACCATATCTGCTCTAATTTCTCCTTGACCGGATATATTAGTAATTGTACCACTCGTCACAACACTATTAGGAAGAATGACTGTCTTATTATCAGGAGTGAGTAGTACGGTGTTGAAAATTTGGATTTCATCTACAAAACCTGTTTTTCCTTGTATCTCTACGAGGTCACCAACTTTATATGGCTTAAATAATAATACCATTACGCCACTTGCAAAATTGCCCAAACTACCTTGCAATGCCATACCTACTGCAAATGTCATTGCACCAAGGACCGCGATGAAAGAAGTAGTTTCTACACCAAACATTCCCGCAACACTTAATAATAACAGTACCTTTAAGCCAACATTGATTAAGGAACTTAAGAATGGGCGCATTGTATCATCAAAACCCTTTTTTTTCAGCGTTTGCATAATGATTTTTGATATCCAACTGATTAGCCAAAAACCAATAATTAATGTGAGGATGGCCATAAAAACCATAGGTGCAAACTCTATGACCATTGCTGTAATTTTGTCTATAATTGCTTGTTTATCCATTTGTATAAAGAAATATTTATTGATACTAAATAAAAATTACTATTAAAATAAATTGAAAGATAATAAAAAATACCTGAGTAAAGATGAAGCTTTAGCCAAACTTCAACGCTATTGTGCCTATCAGGATCGTTGTCATAAAGAGGTCAGAACTAAATTGATCAATATTGGAATATATGGCGATGTGTTAGAAGAAATTATCTCAGAATTAATTCAAGATAATTTTTTGAATGAGGAACGATTTGCTCGTTCCTATGCAAGAGGTAAATTTAGAATTAGACGATGGGGGAAAAATAAAATACTTCGGGAGTTAAAAAGTAGAAATATTTCTGAGTATTGCATCCGTAAAGCAATGGAGGAGATGGAGACTTTAAATTATGAGGAAACACTAAATCAATTAATTGAAAAAAAATGGAAAGAATCGAGAGAAACAAATGTATTTAAGAAGAGAAGTAAAATCGCAAAATATCTAGCGCAGAAAGGATATGAGTATAGTTTGATCTGGCCAGCGATTAAGAAATTTACTTGATTAATTGCAAAAAGATTTTAAAACCCGTATTTTTAAAGACTAACTATCCTATCCTTTCCAATCTAAAAACTGACTTTTACAAAAAAATAGGACAAATCCGTCTTATAATGTCATTATATTTAGATTAAGGAATTTACTAACTCACAAAAATAAGGCGCTATGGCAAAGAAAAATTTACAATTATCAGAGATTAAAGTAAAGAGTTTCGTTACACTTGTCGATCAAACTGAGCAAAAAACATCAAAGGGTGGTTATGTGCATACTGCAAGACTTGAAGCTATTATTATAGATATCAATGCACGACCTAGTTGGACAGAGTACAAAACAAGAGCCACTGGAGATAGTAATGTTGTCAGGTTTTTTAATGGAGATCAAGATTAATGTTAAGATTTTAACTCGTAATGTCTTTTTACGGCCTTTGCAAAAGGTTCATTTTTTATTTTACTGTCTACCCAGGCTATAAAATCAAAATATTGAAACATTACTTTTTCAGATGAATCATTTGCATGGGTTTCAAAGGCTGTTTTCAATTTCATAAAGGCTTCTTTTAACGTGCGAGAAGAAACGGTTTTATTAGCATCTTTTATGAACGTAAGCACACTCCTTTCCAGTTTAAACATTCTATTCCTTTTTCTTAAAAAACGATAAGTCGAACGAAGTAAGTTTTCCAATAAGATTGTATTATTCATCTCAAAATGAATAATCAAATTAAGGACTCGAGCTAAGCTTTGAAGGTCTTGTCTTTCAATACTACGAGGAATATTCAACCATTCATTGAGGTATTCTAAAGCTTTATCATAATCTCCCATCCCGAAATAGATATAAAAATACTGAAAATAGAAGGTACTTTTTTCAAAAGCATTTCGCTTAAAATCATCTTTCTCTTTCAAATGTTTACTTAGCAAAACTAAACCCTCTTTAAAGTCCCCTTTATTTATTGAAATCCTCAGCCTCGCAGTCAATAATTGTCTATATATCGTTAGTTTATCAGACTGAATAATAGGTTGAATTTTACTGAATTTATGCATATTCTGCTCTAATTCGGTGTTTTTTTCTAAAATACCACAACTCAACATATAATTACTTAGTGCAGAAATATACTCTGAAGTATCCTCCTTTAAGAAGTAAGAAACAGATTCCATCAAATCAATAACCGCTTTACTTGATTCATGAAATTTTAGATAGTCCTGAGTAGCATAATAATACAAACCATAGATACGATGAAAGTTAACCTTAGCTCGATGAGATTTTGCTTTTGATAAATCGCTTAAAAGATCTGTGTTAATAATTTTGTTTAAATTTTCTTTTTGTTCTTCTGTACGAAGTACTGCATTCTTGCGAATATGGATTAATATCTTAAAAAATATATTTTGATAAAAGGATAAATTCCTCAATCGGTCCATACACTCCCGCTCTTCTTGATCGATACGTTCTAATTGTGCATTCAAGAAGGTAATATCCATTTGTGCATAAACTTGACGTTCCCAATTTAGCACTTCCAGAATACTCGGAAAACTTTCATACTTATAGGCTAATTTTTTGATTTTTGGTAATAGCTCTTTACAATCTTCGTGATGAGATCGCTTATATAGAACTCGAACACTCTGTAGCATTCCTTTTATTTTAAAATCAATAGAAGATTTTTCATCATAACCTTGGAGTGCTGTTAAAATCAAATCGTAGAGATATGATTTAAGTTCTGAATATTTTCGACTCAGTATAGCCTCTTTTTTATAAATAATATTTTTTAAAGCTTCATCATCAAATACTTCCTGAGCATCTATAGCATCAAATAAAAGTAAGTATTTGCTACTTTTATCGGCTCTGTTTCCAGTCGCGAAAAGCTTGAAATACCGTTTTTCAGATCCAGAAAGAGATTTGATTAAATTGAAAAGCTTTAATGACGGTGTCTTTGGCATTGAAATATTTTAGATAAAATATAAGGAGATATTACCAAAATAGGATTCAATATACTAAGAATGTATAAGATATGCTAATAATCAGAAAACTGACATATAAAGAGATTTAGGCTTGTTGTCCTTTTGTTTTAGGCCTAATATTACTCTAGAATAACAATTTTTTAAAACGTTATATACTTGAAACTGAGACACTCAAACTATATAGCACGGTCAAAAGAAAAATTATGCAGGTAATAAAAACGCTTCAAACAGGTATAGACTCAACGAGATATGAAAGTAAAATCTCTTTGGTGAAAAGCACTTCCCGTCGCTATGAATCTAGTAATAGTGATCGAAAGATAGCATTGCCGACAATGGAAGGTATTAACTTTGAAAGGGTCCAAAATATTATTAGCCTAGAAGCTAAAGGAAATTATACCATGTTGTTCTTTGAAGGCAAACGAAAGCTTTTGGTGTGCAAAACACTTCGAGATATGGAAAACCAGATTCGAACAGGCAGTCAATTTGTAAGAATTCATAGATCATATACAATCAACCTTAATCACCTTCAAAAATATGTCAAAGGAAAAGGAGGCTATGTTATTATGGAAAATGGAGTGATGATTAATGTTTCTTCTGGTAAAAAGCAAAATTTTCTAGACGCCTTAAGAATATATTTTGGTTAGGAAATAGAACATCGTCTAAATGAGATGGCGATTACAAGAACGATATTTTAAGTTTGTGTTATAGTGATTAGTCTTATGGACTGTGTGATTTAGTGATCGCTTCGCTTGTGAGTGGCCACTTTTAGCAGACTTTCAAAGGTTTGATCATTTATTTTTACTCAATTTATACTTAATTAGATAAGCTTGCAATTGTCATGGTTTAAATGAGATATTTTTGAACAACTTCGTTGCTAAAAAAGAAGATTCAACTATCCTTTGTACACCAATCAATAAAAAAACCTTATTTTCACTTCCTATAGTTATTGATTTTTGAATATATTTTGAACGATAATCCAAGGGAGATTGAAAATAGCAATCAATACAAGGTTTTTATTAAAAAACAAAATAGAGGGTATCGGTAGGGTGACTTATGAAATAGTCAAAAGACTAGTGGAACAACATCCTAAAGATGAATTTATATTTTTCTTTGATCGACCTTATGATGAGTCCTTTGTTTTTGGAAAGAATATAACACCTATTGTACTAAATCCACCCGCACGACACCCTTTATTGTGGTATTGGTGGTTTGAGCATTCGCTTCACACGGCACTTCGTAAATACAAGCCTGATGTTTTTCTTTCTACAGATAATTACCTCTGTTTAAAAACAAAGGTAAAGACTGTAATGATTACACATGATCTGGCTCACTTGTACTATCCAAAAGAGATTCCTTTTTTAGTAAAGAAGTTTTATGATTATTATGTTCCTAAATATATTGAAAGAGCAGATAAATTGATTGCTGTTTCTGATTTTACAAAAAATGATATCATCAAACATTTCAAAGTCGATAAAGATAAAATTACGGTTGTTCACAATGCCTGTACAGGAAATTTCGCCCCCGTAAATGAAATGATTAAAAAAAGGTATCAAGATAAATACGCAGAAGGACAAGCCTATTTTTTTTATATAGGATCTATTAATCCACGAAAGAATATAAAAAGATTGATTCAAGCATTTGATCAATTTAAAAACTTGACTGGGAGTACGATGAAATTACTGCTGGGAGGAAGAATTGCCTGGCAATCTGATTCAACAGAACAAGCATACAAAGAGTCGAATCATCGATCAGATATTGTATTACTTGGATACTTAGAAGAAAAGGAAATGCCAATGATCTTGGCTTCAGCAAAAGCATTGGTTTATGTTTCCTTGTTTGAAGGTTTTGGATTACCAATACTTGAGGCAATGCATTGTGAAACGCCAGTTATTACATCTAATGTTACTTCAATGCCAGAGGTTGCTGGAAAAGCCGCATTATTGATTGATCCAGAATCTGTAGATGAAATTGCCGAAGCTATGTCCAAAATACAAGATGAGGACCTCACTAAAAGATTAGTAGCTCGCGGGAAAAAACAAAGAGAAAACTTTAATTGGAATGAGTCTGCTGATATTGTCTATGAAATCTTAGAACAGACTGCTAAGGGATAATCAATCATTTTTATCTTAAATCAACTTCTTCAAATAGGGCAATCGCAAGATTCTAATCAGGATCGTTTCACATGTGATCGGGCTAGGCCCATGTGATCGGCTACGCCTTGTGAGGTCGCTTCAGGGCGATTTCACAAGGCGTAGCCGATCACCATATCACAAGTGTAGCGATCACCAGCCAATAATTCAAGGTTTGAAACCAATCTTGCAATTGCCATGCAACTCCAAATAGCAGAATTTTTAAATTCGAAAAAAAGATTATATTAGCAAGTATTCAAGAATAAAACTTACTGTTGAAAGACGATCTATGATAAAACTAATAAGGCTTCTTGTACTTTGTTTAATCCCGCTTCAATCTTATTCATTTGTGAATATTGATAGTTTGATACAAGTTGCGGAAGTAGTACGAGGAGAAGAGAAAGCCGAAATCTATCTAAAACTAACCCGTTCTCTCCAAAGATCAGATCTTAAAAAATCTCAACTCTATGCTGAAAAAGGAATTGCAATTTCTAAGGAAATGAAGTTGCAAAAACTAGAAGCCAATTTCTTGATGAACCTTGGCATCATTCAGAGCATGAAATCAAAATATTCCATCGCAAAGGAATATTATCTTAAATCAATTGATGTTTTTAGGCTTATTGGCAATGCTAAAGGGGTTGGATATTGTTATAATAATCTTGGACTGGATAGTAAAAATATAGGTGATTATAAAGTAGCAAAAGAGCGCTATGATCAAGCTTTGACTGTTTTTGAGTTACTAAACGATACGACTACTGCACTATTGATACAAGGTAATATAGCAAGTATCGATTATCTCCAGGGCGATTTCGATTCTGCTTTGTCAACCTATACTGAAATGTTAGAGGTGGCAAAAGTATCAAATAAAGAAATTCTGATTTCAAGATCTTATGGAAATATTGGTCAAGTGTTTTTCAACAAAGCAAATTACCCGGAGGCCCTAAATCATTTTTACAAATCTATTGAAATTGCAGCAAAAATTGATGCAAAGGAAATACATGCTAGTGCATTAAATGGTGTGGGTCTGATTTTTTCAAAATTTAAAATGCATGATGAAGCAATCGGTAGTTATAAAAAAGCATTGGCTATATATGAGTTGATGAAATCAAAGAAAGGGATGGGAATGGTTCATAATAGTTTGGCTTCAAGGTATCTTGCTCAGGATAGTATCCTAAAAGCTGAACATCATATTGAAAAAGCATTAGGCATCTATAATGAAATAGGTGTGAAGTCAATTGGGAATTTATTGATAAACCTTGCTAATATTCAAATTGAAAAGGAACAATATAAAGTTGCTGAAGAAACATTAAACAGAAGTATTAAGGTCGCTCAAGATAGAAATCAAGATGGTGTATTGGCAGCATGTTATTCTGTATTAGGGAGACTTTATTTGGAGACTCAGGAATATGAAAAAGCTAAAAAACATTTAAGACAGGCTGAAAAACTCTATAAAAAAACTGGCAAATTGTATGGTCTTCATGCAGTAGTTGAAAGATTCTTGGAATATTATAAAGCTATTGGTGATTCTAAAAATACTATTCTCTACCATGAGAAAGACAATTTGCTTCGAGATAGTATTTATGGCTTTGATCAAACACAAAAGATCATTCGTTTAGAATTAGAACGACAAAGAAATCAATTCTTGCAACCTATCAGTAAAGAAGTCAAAGCAAGAAAGAATACTTTCCCAGTATGGTTACTTTTAATCTTTGCAATTATTGGGAGCGGAGGATTACTATATATGCACAGGAAGAAACAATATCAAAAGGAGTTAGAAAAAAAATTAACGATTGCCAATACTCAAAAATTAACGATTGAGGATTCTCTTAAACAAAAAAATCTAGAGACTACTTTTTTGTCTTTAGACCTTTCTAGGAAAGATGAGTTTTTGAAAAAAATAAGACGGAGTTTAGAATCAGCAGTAAAACAAGATCCCGCCAATAAAGATGTTGTAAAGTTGCTTCATTCTGTCCAAGTTCAAGATTTGAAGGTAGAAGCTTGGGATCAATTTAAACAAGCTTATGAACAAGTATTCCCTAATTTTTTTGATGATTTAATTCGAGACTACCCCAGTCTTTCAACAAAAGAACTACGTCATTGCGCACTTATCCGTTTAAAGATTCCTATTCAGGAAATCTCAGAAATTTTTGGTGTTTCTATTAATAGCATTCATAAAGCTAGACAAAGGCTACGCACTAAATTTTCAATGACAAGAGAGGATAATTTGGAGATATTCATTTCAAAATATGATATTTAGCAGGATATCGTTTTTGATAAAAAGGCAGTTACCAGAATATCATAATTACTTAATAGTCATGACTTTATGTTCTTAAAGTGAATAGTCCGGCAGTTACTTACTCCTTAAAATAAGCATTTTTTTTGACCTGTCCATGATATGTCATCCCCCTTTTATCATTGAGTAATCGTATTCAATTAGATTTGTCTCTTTTAAAATTAAGATCAAAATTTAATGAATATGAACTTCAAATTTACTAGTCTATTTTTCTTTTTCTTTTTCTTAAATTCCTTAGGTGCAAAGATAGTCATTGTAGGTTGCGATTTTAATGCAGAGGATGAATTTGCTTTTGTCTCGGATGAATTTATTGCTGCTGGAACCATTATCTATTTTTCTGAAGATGAATATGATGCTGCAAATGATCAATTTTTAACTTCTGAGGGATTGATATCATACGAAGCCCCCACAGGAGGATTACCCGTAGGAAGGGTTATTGTAATAGTTGAAGTAGGTACAGGTAACTTAACAGCCGATGATGGAGGTACTGTTACTTTAGTTACTGGCAATTGGGGACTCTCTAGTGCATCGGAAGAAATTGCCGCATTTAGTGCTAGTAATTCAAGCTCTCCCTGGAATTCTATAACGGATATTTTCTGTTGGTTTATTTTAGATGGAGGAGGAGGAGTAGGATCTAATGAAGATCCTTCTGGTGATTTTCCTAATTGCATTGTTCAAGACTGGACGGCTCAAATTGATAGAGGGCAGTATATAAGAGACCGATCTTTAGTTACTAATCTTGCTGATATTCAAAATCTTGCAAGTTGGTCTTTCGGAGCGCCTACCACTACAATGAATTCTACAGATTTTACAAATACTTTTTCATTAAGTCCTTCTTTACCTGTTACCTTGTCCAGTTTTAAAGTCAAACCTATAGAGGATACTGTACAATTACTTTGGGAGACTCAGCGTGAGACTAATAATCGAGGATTTGAAATTGAACGAAGCAGTAATGCAAGTATTTGGAAAAAGATAGGCTTCATCGAAGGAAATGGAAATTCAAGTCAGCAAAACGCTTATTCCTCCTTGGACGAAAACCCTAATAAAGGTATTAATTACTACCGATTGAAACAGATAGATTTCGATGGCAAATTTGAATATTCCAATATAGTCAACGTAGATTTTATGCTTTCTGAAAGATTACCTGAGCCAAAAATATTTCCAAATCCAGTGATTGGGAATGAAATAAATATTTCTTTTCCGAAAGAGTTAAAAAGTGAGGTACTGTCCATTCAACTTTTTTCGGTAGCTGGAAGGATGATTCAGCAATGGGAGAAAAGCAATAGTCAGCATGTTATTTTAAATTTTGATAAAATATCAAATGGTATTTACTTTTTAGAAATCAGAAAAGGCAATGATATATGGCGCGAAAGGTTGATATTGAATCATAAATAATTAGGCTAAACTCATTTGGCGTAGGTAGAATCTTAATGGTCTTAGGTTGACGACATTAAGGTCTAAGCTACGCCAAATATCACCTTTATCATTAAAAAAAAAACGCAGATTAACCGTCAATAAAACCTAGAGCAATTAATTTTTCTACGGTGCGGATTTTTATCTGGAAGATGGAATTTTTTGATTAGCAATGTAACTAACAGGTATCTATAAGTGGGTACAAAATAGAATTACGCCCATCAACCTTTAGGACTGATCACAAGATCGAAGGTCAATCACAAGCGAAGCGATCACCATAACACAAATCTAAAATATCGTTCTTGTGTGCAATGATCAATCCTTATGCTGTTTCTTTTCTTCGAAGCACCAGACCAGACCCAATAATTCCTATCAAAACTAAACCAAGTGCAATCATTTCTGCTTGAGTAAAATTAAAGAACCAACTGTACTCATCATTTATACGGATCCTTTCTATCATGAACCGCTCAACACCATTGAAGATGAGGTATAAGAAAAAGATTAAGCCAACTGTTTTGATCTTTTTGCGTAAAAACCATAATAAAGCAAAAAGAAGGAAAGCCATGATAAACTCGTATACAGGTGTTGGATAAACGGCTTGTTCTAATACGGTACAATAATCCATAGTACAACCCTCTATATTTATACCTTCTTTTATTACATTATGAGGATAGTCGTATGACCATAAAAACTGAGGAATCCAGTCTGGTTTAGCAGCAAGGTTTGGATCTCCCCAATCCCCATCACCTGAAAAATGACAACCTAATCGACCCACGCCATATGAAATCATCAAAGCTGGAGATACGGCATCTAATACTGGTAAAGGCCTAATTTTAAGATATCTTAAATAAAGGTAACCGCCTAAAAAACCAAATATCAAACCGCCATATATCGCCATTCCGCTACCGGATAAGAATTGGGACATCCAATAAGAAAAACTAGTATCTCCACTTAGTACTGAACCAAAAGATTCGATCATCGCAAAAAACTTAGCGCCGATAATTCCTGATAAGACAGAAACTACGGTAATATCTCCAATCCTATCGTGAGGTTTTAGGCTAAGAATTTTTTCTTTTGGTTCTGGTAATCTTTCTTTTTGCTTTTCTTGATACTTAATCCACACAAAAATAGCTGCAAGTATAAGCCCTCCAATCCAACTCATGGTTTCATTAAATCCTTTTAAAGAAAAAAGTACCTGAGCAGGATCTTGTTGGAAATCCGGAAAGTTATTAAATACATAAAAAAACTTGAAGCCTAGAAAGAAACCTAACAATCCATTTAAAAATAAACTTATAGGACTTGCTGGTTCACCAACAATTATTTTGGATGTTATGGGTTGAAATAAACCCTCCTTATCTTTACGCTGTAATTCTATAGCGAAAAAATAGGCAGCGACTAGAATCGCAATAACGAGGAATAAACCAAATGTCTTTACAATGGAAAAGACATTATCAGGGGCAGAGCCAAAAATATCGTGTAGTATATAGGAAAGATCAGGATACATTTTTTTTCTTTTGTACGTGCAAAAATAGACAGATTAAGGAAAACTCCTGTCTTTTAAGTATTTTATTTTGGTGGGTTTGTTTTTATTTCAAAAGAATGTCTAAACGTATTCAAATACAGCTTCGGGAATATCCATGATGATAACTTCGATATTTCCATTGTCTTTGATGTTCATTAATTGTACTGTGGCAATATTGTTTAAAAGATCAGGATCTATAGGGGCTTCAATTTTTAGATAGTTATCAGTAAAGCCAGTCATTAGTTTTTCGTCTTTATGTGCTTCAAAAAGTACTTCTCGTCTACGACCTAGATATTGATTATAGAAAGCGCGTTTTTTCTTTTCAGAAAGAATTCTAAGCATATTATTTCGCCGTTTCCGTTCTGCTATAGGTACAGTACCATCCATTTCTGCGGCTAAAGTATTAGGTCGCTCAGAATATGTAAAGACATGTAGATAAGTAATATCAAGGTCTTTTATAAAATTGTAAGTTTCTAAGAAGTCTTCTTCCGTTTCTCCCGGAAAACCAACAATCACATCAACGCCAATAGCACAATGTGGCATTAGATGTTTTATTTCTTGAACGCGTTCGGCATACAATTCTCGCTTGTAACGACGACGCATCATTTTTAATTGCTTATTGTTCCCAGACTGAAGAGGCATATGAAAATGAGGAACAAAACGCTCGGAATGTGCTACAAATTCAATCACTTCCTTCGTACAAAGATTTGGTTCAATAGACGAAATCCTAAAACGCTCAATACCATCTACCTGATCCAGTTCTTTAATAAGATCAATAAACATGGCATCTTTCTTTGGCCTTATGCCTTCGATAATTTCAGTACCATTCCCAAAATCTCCAATATTTACTCCAGTAAGAACAATTTCCTTCACACCCATTGCTGCAATTTCTTTTGCATTTGCAACAACAGATTCGACCGTATCGCTTCGACTTTTTCCTCTTGCTAAAGGAATGGTGCAAAAGCTACAATTATAATCACAACCATCCTGAACTTTTAAAAAAGAACGGGTTCGATCACCAAAAGAAAAAGCATTTGTAAATATATTGGCTTCCTGGATGTCACCAGCTTGAACCATTCCCTTGTCTGGAGATTTAGAAAGATCATCAATATAATCTAGGATTTTGAACTTTTCAGAAGCACCAAGGACAAGGTCAACACCTGGTATTTCGGCAATTTCCTTTGGCTTTAACTGTGCATAACAGCCTACGACCACAACAAAAGCATCGGGTGAATATTTCAGTGCACGTCGGACGATCTGCCGGCATTTACGATCTGCAAACTCTGTAACAGAACAGGTATTAATCACATAAATATTTGCGCCTTCTTCAAATTTGACCGTGGAATAACCATTATCCTCAAATAAACGTCCAATAGATGAAGTCTCTGAATAATTGAGTTTACAACCCAATGTATAAAATGCTACTGTTTGTGGAGTCGCCATAATATTCTACCAGTCAGAATCTGTCATTTTTTTTGACAGATTTAATTAAGCATTGCTACTAAATTCCTAATATACTTTTACAAAGTTAGGGATTATTTTAAGAAGATAGGAAATGTAAATGTTTATATTTTTCTTTGATTTGATTAAGAAGGTGTTCTGAGACGAGTTGCAAAAGATTCATCAATTCATTGAAGTTGTTCGAAATAGTAGCCATTTTAGAATAACTTCCTAAAAAGCATCTTTAACCCTTTTTTTCAAAGCAAAAAGCTCATCTCGATGTTGTGCAGCTGTAATAAAGTCTAAATCTTTGGCAGCAGCTTTCATTTTTTTCTCCGTTTCTTCAACTAATTTTTCGAGTTGATCACGAGACATATAACTAATCACTGGATCAGCAGCAATGCTTAATTCATCTGATTCAATATAAGCTTTAGATTCACCACCACGAATATCCAAAATAGATTTTGTAGCTAAAATTTCTTCTTTTGTTTTTGATACGGTCCGAGGTGTAATGCCATGTTTTAAATTATAAGCAATTTGAATTTCACGTCGACGATTGGTCTCATCGATAGTCATTCGCATTGATCTCGTGACTTTATCTGCGTAAAAAATAACTAAACCATTAGAATTACGAGCGGCACGTCCAGCGGTCTGTGTTAATGATCGAGCATTTCTTAAAAAACCTTCTTTATCTGCATCTATTATAGCGACGAGAGAAACCTCAGGAAGATCTAAACCTTCTCTCAGAAGATTTACTCCAATCAGTACATCAAACCCACCAAGCCTTAAATCTCGAAGTATTTCTACTCGCTCCATCGTATCTACTTCAGAGTGAATATATCGACATTTAATCTCTAGTTTTGCCATATATTTTGCTAATTCCTCGGACATTCGCTTAGTCAAGGTGGTGACTAAAACACGTTCTCCTACTTTAATTCTTTGATCAATTTCTTCAAGAAGATCATCAATTTGATTGAGACTTGGACGAACTTCAATAGGAGGATCAAGCAGACCAGTAGGACGGATAACTTGTTCCACAATAAGTCCATCAGTTTGTTCTAATTCATAGTCTGCTGGAGTAGCACTGACATAAATGATTTGATTGATTAAGGTTTCAAACTCTCCAAAATTAAGCGGACGATTATCCATCGCAGAAGGTAATCGAAAACCAAAATTGACGAGGTTAAGTTTTCGAGCACGATCACCACCCCACATACCTCGAACTTGTGGAAGCGTCACATGACTTTCATCAATCATCATCAAATAATCATCTGGAAAATAATCTAACAAACAAAATGGACGAGTCCCTGGGTTTCGACCATCAAAAAAACGAGAATAGTTTTCAACACCATTACAGTAACCGAGTTCTTTGAGCATTTCTATATCAAAAGCAACCCTTTCTTTTATACGTTTGGCTTCAAGGTGTTTTTGTTCTGATTCAAAATATTTTTCTTGTTTATAAGCTTCATCTTGAATGTCTTTGATAATTCCATGTATTCGATCTTTGGGCGCGATATAAAGATTAGCGGGAAAAATAGCAGCATCTGATACTACTTCAATTCGTTTTCCACTCTCAATTTCTATGCGTTCAATTTCTTCAATCTCATCCCCAAAGAAAATAACCCGATATCCATAATCTACATAGGGCAAATTAATATCTACAGTATCTCCTTTGACCCTGAACGTGGCTCTATCGAAAGTGATCTCAGTTCTGGAATACAAACTTTCTACTAAACTGTATAAAAAAGTATTCCTTGAAATGGATTGTCCACGACTGATTCGGATGATTCCAAGTTTATAGTCTTCAGGATTACCCATACCATAAATGCAAGATACCGAAGCAACAACAATAAGGTCTCTTCTTCCTGATAAAAGAGATGAGGCTGTTCGTAATCTTAATTTGTTGACCTCTTCATTGATCGCCAAATCTTTTTCAATAAAAGTATCTGTGACCGAAATGTAAGCCTCAGGCTGATAATAATCATAATAAGAAACAAAATACTCTACAGCATTATCAGGGAAGAACTCACAAAATTCACTATAAAGTTGAGCCGTTAAGGTTTTATTATGTGTTAAAATTAAGGTTGGACGATTGAGCTCTTTAATGACATTCGCCATAGTAAAAGTCTTTCCTGAGCCCGTGACACCTAATAAGCATTGTGCTTTTTCACCACTATTTATACCATCTATAAGTTGACGGATGGCTTGAGGTTGATCACCAGTAGGTTTGAATGGAGATACAAGCTTAAAACTCATAAAAAATAAGATTAATTAGCAAAGTCCGATATAAGGATAGTCATCATATATCTTTCCCTCTACTGATAAAATTAAAAAATGTGTTACTCCTGCTGGTTGGATGAATACAATGACTCAAAGTTAAAATAAGAGAAGAGAAACCAACAACAAACAAGGTAGTTTTTCACTACTTAAAACTAACCTTTCAAAAAATATTAAAGAAAAATACTGGAAAGCTATAATTCAGCAGACACCCACTAGTCCGAAGGACGCTATTTCTTTTCGACAATAGTCGAAACCATCACTTTCTAAGCTCCTTTAGAACCATCACTAAAAAAAATCAAATTTTTCTCAAACCGCTTTTTTAACATAATACATATCTATCTGCCCTTTGTTCTTTGCGGTCACTTTTCCACGGTAATCACAAGTGAATTTATATTTGATTTCATTATAGGTAGACGCAGAGACATTTACTTTTCCTTCCTCACAGCTAGATTCTAAACGAGAAGCTATATTTACGGTATCTCCCCAAATATCATAAGCAAATTTATTAACTCCAACAACCCCAGCTACTACAGGTCCTGTATGAATTCCAATTCTCGCTTCGAAAAACTGTAAACCTTTTTTTGAACGATCCCTCTTATAATCTTCTAAAAATTCTTGCATCTCTAAAGCCGCTTTGACTATATCTGTAGGAAGTGTTTTTCGCTTTACAAGTCCAGAAGCACACATATAGGCATCTCCGATTGTTTTAATTTTTTCTATAGAGGGATATTGAGAAATAATAAAATCAAAGCCCCTAAAACAATAATCTAATTCCTTGACCAATTGTTCTGGTGTAAGTCGCTCTGAAATGGCCGTAAAGTTTTTAAAATCGGCAAGTAGTACAGATGCATCATTAAATTTTTGTGCCTTGGCTTTTCCATTTTCTTTAAGCTCTTCAGCAATATCAGCGGGAAGGATATTTAGGAGTAATTCATCAGAGCGTTCTCGTTCTTCTTCGATAATTTTGTTTTGTTCTTCAAGTTTATTGTTGGCATTTTTCTTAGTTCGATATCTCGAGTAAAAGACAATAGCTAAGAGAATAGTAAATAAAGAAGCAAGCCCTGCTAGTTTTAAATAATTTTGATTTTTTTCTTGAACTAATTCAAGCTGAGCTAATACTTTCTCTTTTCCTTCTAATACGGCAAGTTGTTCTAACTCAGCACGCTTTAAGGTTTGAACTTCCTTTGCTTTTCGTTTTGCTCTCCGTTCTGCTTTTTGTTTTGCTTCAGAAAGGTCAGCAAGGGCTTCTTCTTTTTCTGAAATAAGACTATCGCTTTGTTCTTTTTCTTGTACCAGTACTTCCTGTTTTTTAGTAAGTTCTGTTTTATCCTGAGAAAGTTCATTTTTTTCTCTTTCCAATCTATTTATTTCTGCTTCCAAGTCTCTTTTATCGCTTTTCATACTATTCGTCTCTTTCTCAAGGACTACCTTTTGGTTGTTAAAAGTACGTTCCAGTTGACTTAAACTATTCCCGTTTTTGCTAAAAAAATCGAAAGCTTCCTGATTGACTTCATATGCTTTTCTATAATCCCTTTTCTTGATGGCCAATTTGCTTCTTTCATCTACACTTTTGATAATGAGGTCAGAATCTTTTGCTTGTTTCGCATATTTTAATGTGGTTTTAAGCCAAATCTCCGTATTTGAATTGTCTCGTCGTTTTCTGTATGAATTAGCCAATGTATAAGCTGCTTGAGCTGCAATGCCATAATTTTTCTTATTTCCGGCAGTGTCAAATGATTTCCGAGCATATTCTCCAGCTTTTTTTAGATCTTCTTTTTTGCCTTTTTTTATCAATGCTTCAGCAATATCTAATTGAATCATCATTTTTTCTTCTGATGAAGAAGCCTTTTTTAAATTAGACTCCAAATCCTTTATAGATTGGGTAAAGCCTAAAAGGGAACAGCATAAGAAGAAAAAAATTAAGGGTGTTTTCATTATAATATTATTACATCGTGTTCGTAAAAATACAAACTCTATTTTTGAAGAACTTCCTTATGAAGAAGTTTTTTAATATTTAAAATAGAGTTTTTTATTTAACGGATAACATCAATATTGGATTCAAAAGATTCAAACTTTGAAAAAATGTATGTTTGTATTGCTTAAAGAATAATTTTGTTTAGTATTTTGAACAACTTCAATAATTTCCTTATTTGAACAAAATAATTTCACGAATAAATGGAATTAAATTATAAAGAATTTGGCCAAGGCAGCCCTATTATTATCCTCCATGGCTTATTTGGTACTTTAGACAATTGGCAAACTATAGCCAAAGCTTTAGCCAAAGATTATTGGGTCTTTATTGTGGATCAACGCAATCATGGTCGATCACCACATGTTAAGGAATTAAACTATCAACTAATGGCTGAAGATTTAAAAGTATTTATGGATCAACAATGGATTCCAAAGGCACATATCTTAGGACATTCTATGGGCGGAAAAACAGCTATGCAGTTTGCTTTTGAATATCCGGATATGGTAGATAAATTAGTTGTCATTGATATTGCGCCTGGAGAAAATAAATCAGGACATAAAGATATCTTTGAAGCATTATTCTCATTGGATTTAGAAAAATTAAAAAATAGAACAGAAGCAAACCAAAGTTTAGAAAAGAAAATAACAGATTATGGTGTCCGCCAATTTTTATTGAAAAACCTAACAAGGAAAAAAGAAGGCGCATATAGGTGGAAAATGAACCTTGAGGCGATTTACAATAATTATCAAGAGATACTAAACGAAGTGAGCAGTGATACCCCTTTCGATGGAGAAAGCCTTTTTATTAAAGGTGAGTTATCGAACTATATAAATGAATCAGAAAAACAACTTATCCATCAATTTTTTACCAATGTAACTATTCAAACCATTGAAAATGCTGGTCATTGGGTCCATGCAGATGCACCAAAAGAACTATTGGAAAGAATAAATGAATTCTTGAATTAGAAAATGAGGTCTAATGTAAAATAAAGAGCAAATCTTTTTTTATTAAGCACTCTGGCATTATTTTTTATCTAATAGTGTATACCTTTCTTTAATATCCCCCGTATTAATATCAAGGAATGCCATAAAATAGACTTTTAACACTGAAAAGAGCGTTCAAAAGTAACGTGATCTTTGATTTTTATAGTTAAAGAATTACATTTAGTATCATTAGAAGTATAAATCGAGCGTTTCAAAAGTATGAAACATTCTAAAAAGCAATTGTTTTGAAGAATGTTTTATTGAGTAATCAAAAAAAGGTTTATCTATTAAATAAATTATAATTAATATTCTATCGTTAAAGATTAAAATAAATTCGGGCTCATGAATAGGATAAAAATCTCCGTTAAGCTAGTTGTATTATTATTAATTGGGTTTACGAGTATAGCAACAATTGACTCAGACCATAACAAGTATTTTGAGATTTCAAAAAACATTGAAATTTTCACAAACCTATATAAAGAAATCAACACCTACTATGTTGATGACCTTGATCCCGGGCAGTTGATGAGAACAGGAGTCGACGCGATGTTGGAATCCTTAGATCCTTATACTAACTATATATCCGAAACAGAAATCGAAGGCTTCAGATATATTACGGATGGAAAATATAATGGGATTGGAGCTATGATTCGAAAAATCGGCGATTATGTGACCATTACAGAACCCTATGACAATTGTCCCGCGCAAAAAGCAGGAATGAAGGCTGGAGATATTATTCTAGAAGTAGATGGGAAATCTGCAAAAGGAAAAAGCACAGATGATGTTAGTACAATATTAAAAGGCTTTCCGGGTACAAAGGTGGACTTGTTAATTAAAAGACCAGGAGAAGATAAAAACAAAAAAATCACCTTAGTGCGCGATGAGGTTATTGTGCCAAATGTTCCCTACTCAGGAATGGTAAGTGGAGATGTTGGATACGTAGCCTTGACAACATTTACTAGAAACGCAGGAAAAAACGTTGGTGAAGCCATCAAAAAATTAAAAGCAGATAATCCTGAAATGAAAGGGGTGATATTTGACCTGAGGGGAAATGGAGGTGGTTTATTGACCGAAGCGGTAAATGTCTCTAACGTATTTGTTCCAAAAGGAGAAATGATCGTAACGACTAAAGGGAAAGTTGCAGATTGGGATAGAAGTTTTAAAACACTAAATAAATCAATAGATGAACAAATCCCATTAGTCGTATTAATCAATAAAGGATCTGCATCAGCTTCTGAAATCGTATCAGGTGTAATTCAAGATTTTGATCGAGGTGTATTAATCGGACAACGGTCTTTTGGAAAAGGACTTGTTCAAAATACACGCGATGTTGGCTACAATTCAAAAGTGAAGATGACGACAGCAAAGTACTATGTACCAAGTGGGCGATGTATTCAGGGGGTAAGCTATAAGAATGGAGAACCAATTGATATCCCTGATTCTTTGAGGACTTCTTTTAAAACACAAAATGGAAGAATGGTATTAGATGGTGGTGGAGTAAAGCCAGATATTTTGGTAAAAGAAGATTTAGATATTCCAATTATCAAAGACCTAATAAGGAAGTATATGATTTTTGAGTACGCAACAGCTTATGCTTTAGAGCATGAGGAAATTGCTTCTGTAGAAACATTTAAGTTTACTGCTTTTGATGACTTTGCAGCATTTTTGCAAAAGAAAAATTTTCAATACGAAACTAAAAGTGAAGAAGTGCTTAGAAGTCTGGAAAAGATAGCAAAGAAAGAAGGTTTAGAAGATGCGCTAAAGTCTGATATGAAAGCTATTCACAATAAAATAGAAACAGAGAAGAAGAATGAACTTTATGAAAATAAAGAAGTAATAGTAAGTTTAATTGAAAAAGAAATCGCTAGTCGATATTATTTCCAAAAAGGCCGCATTCAAATAGGTTTACGAAACGATCAAGAGATCAAAGAAGCCTTGGCAGTGATCAAAGACCAAGACAGATATAAAAGTCTCCTTAAGAACCAGTAAAAAGCTTTAGGAGGGAATCTTCTGAAGCCTATAAAATAAAAGTGGTTTAAATACATAGGTATTTAAACCACTTTTTTAATTTTGAGTCACTATGCCAATAATATTAAATATTGAAACGTCAACAGACATTTGTTCTGTGTGTATTGCCAAGGGAGAAACCATTTTATCTATTCAGGAATCTCCTGATGCATATAGCCATGCTGCGGCAATAACATTGCTGATAGAAGCTTGTGCTAAAGAAGCAGGCATAAAACTGATAGAACTGGATGCTATAGCGATTAGCGCTGGCCCAGGATCTTATACAGCTCTACGTGTTGGAGCATCAGTGGCAAAAGGAATTTGTTATGCTCTTGATAAGCCAATGATCGCAATCGATACCTTAGAAGCTCTGGCACATGCTGCGAGCAAGGAGAAAGAAGGAATGTTCTACATACCAATGATAGATGCACGTAGAATGGAAGTTTATACATCAGTATTTGATCAAGAGTTAAACAATGTTGCAAAGACACATAACCTAATACTTGATGAAACGTCCTTTGCTGAATATTTTAAAAGAGGACAAATCGTTTTTTGTGGTAATGGGGCACCAAAAAGTAAAGCGACCTTTGCTGAAAAAAATGCTACGTACAGCATAATAAATTGCTCTTCCCAATACCTGGTCTCTCGCGCGCTTAGTGCTTTTCGAGAAGAAAACTTTCAGAACATTGCGTATTACTCACCCGTTTATTATAAAGCTCCTAACATCACGGTTTCTAAAAAGATATTATAAAAAAAAACACATTGTAACTTTTTACGATTGTTTAAATAAAAATTTTATTTTTCACTAATAATCAGTATAATTACACCTTAAAACATACTGTAATGTTTTATTTGGTATAGTTTTTGGCTCTTCTGGAGTCGTATTAACTAATTAAAAAAACATAAATATGAGAAAGCAAAAAAACGAAACCGTTATTCTGAAAAAGGGAAAAAACGACATACAATTAGACTATTCAGAATTACGAAAAGCGGTTTTAGTATTAAGAGCTGTTAATCACAAACTTCGTCAAAGCATTATTGATTTATTGGAGGAAAATCAAAAAATGACAGTGACGGATATTTACATCAAATTAAGATTGGAACAGTCTGTAGCATCTCAACATCTTGCAATTCTAAGAAGAGCTGGAGTTGTTGCAACAGATCGTCAAGGTAAATTTATCTATTACTCTTTAGATAAGGATCGTTTATCTCAAATCTCCAGATTAGTAGAAGAACTGGCGGCATAATTAACCTATTTTCAAATAACGGTTTTGTGTGTTTTAGGTTAAATTAAAATACTATATATACGTCAAATGTTTTACTGTCTATGACAGGAAAAGCTGTAAAGCCATTAGGTTTTACAGCTTTTTTTTTGGCTTTTCTTTTGTAGAAATGAAAAAAAATCCCATATTTATGTAATTTTTAATTATTTCATATAATAAAACCGTATCTATGAGAAAAGCTAGAGTTACTGTTAATAATGAAAAGCTTCAAGTCTCATCTGAGGTACTACGTGCTCTTGCTCACCCTTTAAGGATGAAGATTCTTGAATTTATCGACAAACATGAGACGATAAATGTGAACAAAATATACAACACCTTAAAGCTAGAGCAATCTATTACTTCACAGCATTTACGAATTCTAAGATTGGCCGGAATTGTCATTACAACCAGAGAAGGTAAGTTTATTCACTACAGTATTGACTACTCAAAAATCCAGAATGTACTTAAAGCTGTAGACGCTTTTCTAGAGGTTGAAAAACATTAGACAAAACATTTTACCCTCCCAGTAAAGGCGATATTTCTAAAGAGTATCGCCTTTATTTTTTTGTACATCATCAGTCGTTAAGGTCTCCGAAGGAAGGTCATTGCTTGTGGTATGATCATCAAGATTCTCTTCAGGTTCTAGCTTTTCTTCAAGAGGTCCAAAAAAGCTTCTATGGAAGATAATAATGCTAATAACCCCAATAGTAATAGAGACATCAGCAATATTAAAAATGGGTCTGAAGAATAAAAAAGGTTGTCCAGACCATACAGGAAACCAATCCGGAAACGTCCCTTTAAATATAGGTAGGTAAAGCATATCTACAACCTTTCCATGTAGAAAACCAGCATAGCCTCCTCCTTCTGGAAACATCGTTGAAATGCCATGATATGATTCTGAAAAGATAAGACCATAGAAAGCACTATCTATGATATTACCAATGGCACCTGCTAAGATCAATCCGAAACTAATCAAAAGGCCAGTCTTTGCATTACTCCGAATTAATTGCCGGATAAAGTAAATAAGCATAGAGACTGCAAAAATCCTAAACAAACTCAGGATAAGCTTTCCATAGGGCTCAGGTAGTTCCCACCCGAAAGCCATTCCGGAATTTTCAACAAAACGAATTTTGGCCCATTCCAAACCAAATAAAGAAAAGTCCTGGTAAATAGACATATTCGTTTTCACCCAAATTTTTAAGCTTTGATCAAGAATCAAAACTAAAAGTACGACCCAAAAAACCTTTGTTGCTTTACTCAAAATATGAATATATAATTATGAAGTTGTTCAAAAATAGCTCACTAAACTACGAAACGATCTTTTACCTCAATACTTCCTTATAAAAATCTCACGTAACCCTGCTATGCAGCGATTTTAAAGCCTCGTCTTGATGCAAAAAATAGCAGCTATTTTTGAACAACTTCTATTAGTGATAAACTACCATAGAAACGAGTATTCTATTAAAGTGTTTTCAACACCGCAAAATAAAATAGTGATTGCACTTATACTAGTACAATCACTATTTTATTTTTTTATTGTTCTTTTAAATTGTTCTTAACTAG
Source organism: Saprospiraceae bacterium (assembly GCA_965277415.1). Classification (GTDB taxonomy): domain Bacteria; phylum Bacteroidota; class Bacteroidia; order Chitinophagales; family Saprospiraceae; genus JAHDHW01. The sequence goes on along the minus strand of CBDICS010000054.1, from coordinate 170,753 downwards.
ACTTTGCTTGTTTTGCCTCTATACTTAAAGTTGCATGAGGAACAGCAAGTAAGCGTTGTTTCGCAATCAATTTACCAGAAATTCTACAAATTCCGTAAACTTTATTTTGGATACGAATCTTTGCGTTTTCCAAATGCTGAATGTGTTTCTTTAAACGCACAGCTAAAGTTGTGGTTCTTTCATTTTCGGCTGTTCCAATACCATCATCAAGACCTTTGATCTTAGAATCTGGATTGTCAGCTCTATCAGACAATTGACCTAAGTAAAAGGCTAGTTCTGTTCTAGCTTTTTCTAATTTTTGGTCAATAAGAGTTTCAAACTCTTTTAATTCTTCGTCTGTATAACGTGTTTTAATCGCTTTCCCATTCATAATTAAATAATTTATGTTTGCCTAAAAGGAGAAAAAGCAACATTGTAATATTATTGTTTTCTCAATATTACAATATCTTTTAATAAGCTACAAAAATAATTATTTTACATTAAAAAACTGTAAAGTATTATTAAAAAAAATAAAGCACTCTTTTGGATTTCTCAATATGGATTGTTTTGAAAAAGAGATATTGACAAAAGAACAGTTCGTATTGAGAAATGTTGACTTAAGGTTTTTAATGGTGCATAAAGTTAAAATATACTAATTGTTGCAAAGGGTATTGTTAGTTATTTTTAAACCAAGTTGCTTTGCTTTGGTATAATCTTCACATGCTTTTGACTCCTTATTTAATTCTTTTTGTGCTAAAGCTCTATTATAATATGCTTCTGCTTTGCTTGAGTCAATATCAAGGGCCAGATTATAATCTTGTAAAGCCTTTTCTAACTGATCAGAAACATGATAACATAAAGCACGTCGATAAAAGAAATTTGAATTAGGATAATTAGACAATTTGATCGCTTCATCAAAAGATGGTATGGCTTTAGAAAACTGGCTGGTTTTATACATAATAAGACCTTTTAGAAAATACATCTCTGGATCTTGTGGATTATAGCGAATAGCTAGTTCACAATCACTTAAAGCTTCTTCAAATTGCTTGGTTTTTTCTCGCGCCTTTGCACGATTGGCATAAAGCGCACTTTCTAGAGGGGATAGCTCAATGGCGCTATTATAATCCTTTATAGACTCAAAAACATTGCCAGTTATAAATAGTAGAGTCCCTCTATTGTTTAATGCTTTGACGTTATGTGGGTTGAGTTCTAGTGCTTTATTGAAGTCTAAAAGTGCTTTCGAAAGCATATTCTTTTTTGAAAAGCAAATACCCCTCATAAAAAATGCATTAGAGAAATCGGGACTTAAATTGATAACTTTTGAAAAATCTGCTTCAGCATTGTTTATATTTTTAGTATCAAAGTATAAATTTCCTCGATTATAATATGCTTCTGAAAAAGATGGTTTTAATTCAATGGCTCTTGAAAAGTCCTGAATTGCTTTTTTATATTCATTTATCTTATAAAGTGCAATACCTCGACCATTGAAAGCTTGTGTATTTTGGTTATTCATTTTAATAATTGCTTCAAAACCCTCAATAGCTTGTTGGTACCTCTTTGCCTCTAAGTGAGACATGGCTTGTTCAAGAATTTTTTGTTCTTTCTCTTCATTTCCAAAGTTTGTTGTTTCTATATCTAAAGATAATACTAAGTAAGTGTCTTCTTCTGCTTCAGTGATTTGCTCGGGTTTTATATTTCCATTTACATCTCCTCCCTTTGGGGTAAACTGAATAGATGCAGGGCTTACAAAATCTAATAATTCCTCATCTTGACTACTGAATTCTTCCTCTTCAAATAGTTGATCTGAAAAGCCAGATGATTCTTCTTCACTCATTGCATAAAGGTTGGAAGAAAGGTCAGGGCTTTGACCAGGGTATGCAGAGAGGCTATTAGATTGATTCATTAATAACTCTAAACGATTCTTGGCGATGGTGTCATTAGGGTTAATTTCAAGTGCCTTTTCCAAGTCTAAAAAAGCATCCGAAATATTCCCTGTGAGATAATAGGAAAGTGATCGATTACAAAGGGCTTCCGTATGTAAGGGATTATTTTCTAAAGCAAGGTTAAAATCATAGATCGCCTCTTCATATAAAGCTAACTCATGATAAGTGACCCCTCTAAGGTTGAAATACAATTCATTCCTTGGATCAAGATCAATCGCTTTGTTTAAGTTCTCTAAAGCTATAAGTAAATCTCCTGATTCTAGTTTTACCATTCCTACACCATAATATGCACCTGCATTGCGATAATCCATTTTTGAAGCAATCAGAAAATCGTCAAGTGCCGCTGCGTGGTTTAGTTGATCCATCCAAAAAAAACCTCGGTTGACATGAGTATAACTGTTGTCATTTATTTGTATTGCTTTATTATAGTCTTGTAAAGCTAAATCGTGATGTTTAAGCTTTATATAGGCGTTTGCTCTATTATTATAAGTACGTTCATCACTAGGGACTAGTTGAAGCGCAAAAGTATAAAATTGAATGGCTTTAATATAGTCTTCCATAGCAAAATAAACGTCGCCTTTGTTTACATAAGCTTCAACATCCGATGGATTTTTCTCTAATGCTTCATTGTAATCACTCAATGCTTTTGAATAATTTTCCAACATACTGGATGTTATACCTCGATTTACATATAGAATACTGGAGGGAGAGTGTTCGATTGCAAAAGAATAATCAAGGTAAGAGCCTTCATGATCTTCCAACATAAATTTGACCCGGGCTCTTTGTTCAATTGCTTGTATATCCTCAGGGTTGAGGTCAATCAATGCATTAAAATCATGAAGTGATTTATTAAATTTTCCTTGATCATAATAGGCCAAACCACGATTGTAAATTGCATTAGTATGAAATGGATTTTGATATATCGTTTCGGAATAATAATCAATGGCTCTTTCTAAATCTCCTGCTTTATGAAAATCTACGCCGTATTGATAAAACCGTTCTGCTTTGATTTCTGGTTTCGATGAATTGTGAGGTTGTGAAAAAATAAAAACAAAAGGGAGAAGAATTAAACTAAAAACTAAAAGTATCCGAGTAATGCTGTTCATGATAATGAGTTTAAAAGATGAAGTTGGAATGGTTAAAAAACAGATTTTTACACAAAAACACACATTAAATATATTTTTAATATATACACAGCAAAAAATCTGCCAGCCTTATAGGTTTTTATAAAAATAAAAACTTTAACACATCGTCAACCAATGGATAATACATAGTAATAAAATTAATGTTTCAAAAAATTAAGAATCTTTAATTGTAGCAAAGGCTGTAAGGAAGAGAATCAATAATAAAAAACGCATTAATAAAAACAGGCATGTGTTTTGATGTATTCAAATTGTGTTTTTGTTTAATGTGTTTTTCTTTTATTCTTTTTTGAAATAGATATAACAAGCATTAAACAAGAATATAGGATACCAAAAACCTTACTATGAGAGCTGTGAGAAAACTCTATGAGAAAGGTTATAGGTGTTGGTACTAAAGGCCAATGCGACTTTCATCAATCAGGTGAAGAATCGTCAGATGATTGATGGTGGTTTATTTGGTGGTTTTATAATCACATAATAATCACAACTATGAGACAACAGGCAGGCTATTCTACCTTACTTTTATTATTTTTTACTTTATCATTATCTGCAAATCATGTAGATGAATATATTCAAAACTATAAGGATATTGCTCAGCGTGAAATGAAAAGAAGCCGAATACCGGCAAGTATTATTATTGCACAAGGGATTCATGAATCTTCTTGGGGAAGGGGTGAATTAGCAAGAGAATCTAAAAATCATTTTGGAATAAAGTGTAAAGACTATTGGACTGGTCCAACATATTACATTGAAGATGACGATTATAAGAATGGAAAATTGATCAAATCTTGCTTCAGAGCATATGAAAACGTAGAAGCATCCTATATTGATCACACCGATTTTTTAGTTGATAATGAGCGCTATAAAAGCTTGTTTTCTTATTCTACAACAGACTATAAGAATTGGGCGAAGGGACTTAAAAAATGTGGCTATGCCACAGATCAAAACTATGCTTCAAAATTGATTCGAATTATTGAAGAACATAAACTCTATCAGTTTGATACACTTTTTGAAAATATTATGGAAGCACCAATATTTCACATTCCTGAACATTTTTTAAATAAGGAAGAAGATGAAGTAGATCCCGTTATTTATACTTACGAAGATGTACAGGTAGAGCCAAGCTTAGGAGTTGATGTGGAGGAGGCTCAAAGTTTTGATTATCAAGTTCAGGTGGCTGACTTTCCAAAAAAAGAGGAAGAAGAAAATACGTATGAGATACTTTCGGAGGAACAAACCTATAGGCCAATAGATAGAATTAGAATAGAAGCATACGATAATCGACAGTATGATTTGACAGAAGTGATTCCAAATAAAACATCAAAAGATAAGAAAATTCATAATTTAACCAGAAAGCCTAGAATGACGGGTGATGCAGGACCTAGATAATGTAATGATAAGTTATTTGTCACTAGTCGCGAGGTATTTTGCCTCCAATGACTAGTGACAAATAACATTTTTGTTAACCCTTCTCCTTTTCATCCGCAGGAACTTCGCGTTTTTGAAGCGGGTTAGCAGTCATTTCTTTGTATGTCCATCTATTTTTTACAATTTCTATAGCTAAGAAAATTGCACGTCTGAATGAAGATGGATTAGCTTTATTAAGGCCTGCAATTTCATAGGCCGTTCCATGATCAGGAGAAGTCCTTACAATGGGTAGCCCTGCAGTAAAATTAACTCCTTCGCCAAAAGAAAGTGCTTTGAAAGGAATAAGGCCTTGGTCATGATACATAGCGAGAATTCCGTCAAATTTTTGGTACTGGCTAGATCCAAAGAAACCGTCTGCGGGAAAAGGGCCCATAGCAAGTATACCTTTCTTTTTAGCTTCAATAACTACAGGGCGAATTATACTCTCTTCTTCTGTACCAATAACACCATCATCACTAGCATGAGGGTTAAGCGCTAAAAGTGCAATTTTAGGTTTACTAATTCCAAAATCAACAAGTAGACTTTTGTGAAGTAATTTTAATTTCTTAATGATCGCTTCTTTTGTCACAGCGGCAGGAACATCCTTAAGCGGTAAGTGATTAGTCACTAAGCCAACACGAAGTGTATCATTGACCATAAACATCAAACTGTCCTTGATATCAAAAGCATCGCTCAAAAACTCTGTATGTCCAGGGAATGCAAAATCAGCATTTTGCATTCCTTTCTTATTAATTGGAGCAGTAACTAAAGCATCAATATATCCATTCTTTAGGTCAATAACTGCTTGTTCTAAAGAAATCTTTGCATACTTTCCACTAGACTCAGATAGTTTTCCAATGGTAATACTTACATCATCTTGCCAACAATTAACCAGATTAATAGCGCCTTTTTTTAATCGATCGGCACTTTTAGTGGTTGAAAAGTGAAAATCTTCAAGACCAACTATATTCTTATGATAAGAAAGCACTTTGGAAGACCCATAAATTACAGGCGTACAAAGGTTGAGCATACCTTCGTGGTAGAGGGCTTTTAAAATAACCTCTAATCCTATTCCATTTACATCACCAATACTGATTCCTATTCTTATTTTATCCATTCTATCTTTTCTCTTTATTCGTTTTACAAATATCAAAGTTGCGAAACACTACTGATAATTTTTCAGAAAATCAAATACGAGACGAACACCAGAGCCCGTTCCTTCTTTAGTTCGATATCCATCAGCTTGTTTTAGATATGCTGATCCAGCAACATCAAAATGAAGCCAAGGATAGTCAACAAAATGTTCGAGGAATTTACCGGCAGTAATCATTCCTGCGGACGAACCGCCAAGGTTTTTAATATCGGCAATATTTGATTTTATTTGGTCACCATACTCCCTCCATAATGGAAAGTGAATAGTACGTTCATAAACAGCATGTCCACTTTCTTCTATTTTAAATCTAATTTTTTGGTCAACATTACCCATATAACAAATGCCGTCTTTTCCCACTGCTCTGGATGCAGAACCTGTAAGGGTCGCAAAGTCCATCACTAACTCAGGATTATAACGTTTAGCATAATGTAATGCATCTGCCAAAACTAATCTTCCTTCAGCATCGGTATTCATTACTTCGACCGTAGAACCATCATACATTTTTATCACGTCACCAGGTGCGTAAGCATTTAACCCTGGGCGATTATCTGTAGATGGAATCAAACCAATTACATGCAAAGGAAGTTTGGCTTTACTCAGCGCCATAAACGCACCAACAACAGTAGCCGAGCCGCCCATATCACATTTCATAAAATCCATTGAATCAGCAGTTGGCTTAAGGCTTAGACCTCCGGTATCATAAACAATACCTTTTCCTACTAAGACAATAGGTTTTTTATTTCTTGCTTTTTTAGGTTTCCATTCTAGTATGTTAAACCTTGGAGGTGTTTCACTACCCATATTGACAGCGAGAATGCCTCCCATATTCAAAGACTCTATTTTCTTCTTATCAAAAACCTTTACAGAAAACCCACATGCTTTTCCTAGCGCCGAAATCTCTTTACTATATTGAGGAGCGGTGAGATAAGATTGTGGTTCATTGACCAAATCACGAGCTTTGCAAGTGGCTTCCATCACTGCTTTCAGTTCATTAACTTCTTTTCGTGAAGCGGCCTCTGAATGTACTTTAACAGAGGAGAGCGTATTTTTTTTATCTTTTTTATCACTGAAATATTTTAAAAACTGATAATTGCCAAGGACCATACCCTCAAGATAATCTAAAGTACGGTTAATTGTTCTGTTATTGATCAGGACAACAGATTCTATTTTATAATGTGATAATTGACTAAGCATCTCGTTACCAGCTAAACGTGCATCTTCTCTACTCGTTGAAACTGTTCCATTCTCTTTTAGGAAGTGGACAATAATAAGTCTGTTAGATCTAGGAAATATTACATAAGGAACTTCTTTTTCTGCCGCTGCTTTTAAAAACACGATCTCGTTTTTATCCAAAAAAGAGGAGAATCCTGAAATATTTTTGCAATTAGAAAGAATTATCAGATTATCGTGATTCTTATATGCTGAGGTTACCGTAACTTTGGTATTCATTAGTTTTTATTCTTATCCGTAAAATTCCCGCTAAGATAAAGAAATAAATGGTAAAAGTATTTATACATTGGATGCCATAAGATGTGACAATAATAAGCCTTTTAACGAACCTTCTCTTTATTAGTAGTGTAAGAATGGGTAGAAGTTGGTTAAACGGGAAGAACAAAAAAGTCAGAAAATGTCAAGACAAATAAAAAAACACAATTTGAAAGCTAAGAAATCCTATGGACAACACTTTTTGGTAGATGAAGATATTTCCAGTCGAATTGCTAATAGTTTGGAATTAGTAAATGGTTTGGAAAATGTATTGGAAGTAGGCCCAGGAAAAGGGATGTTGACAAAAAACCTTATGACAAAACCGTTTAATTTTAAAGCGGTGGAAGCAGATAGAGATATGGTGGCCTATTTGGAACAAAACTATCCAGAACTAGAAGGAAAAATCATTAGTGAGGATTTTTTGAAAATAAAACTGGATGAGGTTTTTGAAAATCAACCTTTAGCGCTAATTGGTAATTACCCATATAACATTTCATCTCAGATTATTTTTAAAATGCTCGACTATAAGGATTTAATACCAGAAATGGTCGGGATGTTTCAAAAAGAAGTCGGCGAAAGAATTGTTGCACCTGAGGGATCAAAAACTTATGGTGTTATTAGTGTTTTAGCACAAGCATATTATGAAGGAGAACTCCTAATACCCGTGGCACCTCAATCTTTTGATCCACCACCTAAAGTACAATCGGTCGTCATACGACTGAAGAGAAAAGATCATTTAGAAATAGATTGTAGTCCAAAGTTATTTAAAAGAGTGGTAAAACAAGCCTTTAGTCAGCGGCGAAAAATGTTAAGGAATACAATGAAAACCTTTATAAAAGGAGATGATCTTTTGCAAAATGAATTTTTTACGAAGCGACCAGAACAATTATCTGTTGCTCAATTTATAGAATTGACAAACTGGATAGAAAAACGATCGACTTAAGCTCTGTAGAAGAAATACTATAGCATTTTAAAATACCAGATTACTTTTTCTACAGAACTTAAAACGAGAGAGGTGAGTTAAACATAAAGAACCAAAAAATATTAATTAAACACATAAAATTTAGGACCGATGAGTTTAGAAGCAAAAATAAATAATGACTTGAAAGACGCTATGCGAGCTAAAAATCAAGTAGCATTACGCGGTATTCGAGCAATAAAATCTGCTATCCTTTTACTAAAAACAGACGGTAGTGGAAGTGAAGTAACTGAGGAATTGGAAATCAAATTACTCCAGAAACTAGTGAAACAGAGAAAGGATTCTTTAGAGATTTATGAAAAACAGAACAGAGAAGACTTAGCAGTGAAAGAAAGAGAAGAAATCGCTGTAATTGAAAAATATCTACCTGCTCAAATGAGTACTGAGGAACTAGAGCAGGTTATTAAACAAATCATTGAACAGACAGGAGCAACGTCAATGAAGGACATGGGTAAGGTTATGGGGATGGCCTCAAAACAATTATCGGGTAAGGCAGATGGAAAAACGATCTCTTCTGTAGTAAAATCATTATTGTCCTAAAAGATAGAAAATGTATCTTTCTAGAGACTTATTTGTTTCAAACAGGTAAGTCTCTAGTTGTTTTAAGCAAAACGAAACTGTTTTTTATAAATATAACTTTCGTTTTAAGTGCTGGCCTGGGGATAACCGGAGAATCAAGAGAGACTTCTGGGACTTGGGGAGATTATGATGGATCAGAACACCATAGCGTAATCAGAAGCGTACAGATAGAATTAGAATATGCAGTCATAAAAGTAATTCCTAATCTGGTAACTAAAACCGACTTTAGATTAAATTATAGAGGGCGTGAAGACCAGTTAATATTTAATGTTTATGATGTCTTTGGAAAACTTATTCAAAGCGGATATATCCAAAATGAGGAAAACAAACAAATAGATGTTTCTGATTTGTCAAATGGGCTCTACATCCTCAGGCTTTCAGGAAAAACAATACAACATTCCGAAAAAATACTGATTAGCAAATAAGCTTTATAGGAGTTATGTCGAATAATTTTTTATTCGACATAACTCCTCATCAAATTACTTGTACTTTATTTCATACCTAATTGATTCATTAAAAAGCCATACTGAGCTTCAATATCTTCAATTTGCTTTTCCGTAGACTTTCCACTTCCATGTCCACTATCATAGTCCATATACAGCATGATCGGATTGATCTGCCCAGGATTGTTTTGCAGTGCTGCTACAAACTTCTTCGCATGTAATGGATCTACACGAGTATCATTTTCTCCTGCTATAACCATTGTCGTTGGAACATTGATTCCCATACGAATATTATGGTAAGGAGAATAAGTCAAAATATTTTGAAAGTCTTCCTTTACATCAGGATCTCCGTATTCAGGAATCCAATAACGAGCGATTAGGAATTTATGAAACCGAACCATATCCAATAAAGGAACGGCACAAATAGCCGCTTTAAAAAGGTCTGGTCTTTGATTGATAACAGCTCCTATCAATAGCCCTCCATTACTTCCTCCTCGACAAGCAAGCCGTTCGTTATTGGTATACCCTGCTTCAATAAGGTATTCTGCCGCAGCAATAAAATCATCAAAAGTATTTTGCTTATTTTTTAACATACCATCCTCATGCCAACGCTCACCGTACTCATCACCACCTCTGATACATGCAATTGCATAAATACCGCCGCGATTTACAAAAGTGGCGGGAAGACCAATAAAACTAGGAGACATCCCAATATTAAACCCACCATATCCATAAAGTAAAGCAGGATTAGAACCATCCAGTTTCACACCTTTTTTATGCATAATAAAAATTGGAACTTTAGTCCCATCTTTAGAAGTATAAAATTTGATAGATGCTTCAATGTCTTTAGTATCCATCGGAACTGTTCTTTCGAAATATAATTTCCATTCCAGTGTACTTCCATCTAGTGTATAGATTTTACTTGGTGCTGTGAAAGTACTTAGGTTAACATATGCGGTATTAGATTCTTTGTGATAAGAAATACTACCAACATTACCTATCTCAGGTAATTCAATTTCTTTGATAAAATTACCATCATGATCATAAGCAGATAATCGGCTTACAACGTCTTTTTTATCTTGAATGATTAGATAGTCTTTAGTAATAACATAGCCCTCTAGCACGGTCTCTTTTTCGGGTATCAATTCCTTCCAGTGTTCAAATTCAGGCTTTGATTTGTTAGCGACCATGAGTTTGAAGTTTGGTGCCTCATCATTGGTCATAAAGTAAATCTTATCGTCAATCGCTCTTGGTGATGCTCTAAATTTTTTACTGCTATAGATCGTTTTAGCCTCATCATCTGAACCAACATTTTTTATCTTCAATGTATTAGAATAAAAATCACCTTCAGATATAAATGTCAAGTCACTATATCTGGCATCATAAATAGACATAAAGTTTTTAGCATCAGAAGGTGCACCAAGGAAAACATCATCTTTTCGATCACTTCCAATTTTATGAAGAAAGGTCTTTAAAGGAATTTGTTGTTCTAACATCTCCTTCGTTCCTACCGTAATATAGGCGTGTTTTTCATCTTTAGTCCATGTATAACCACGAAGCCCTTCTATTGGCAAGCCGGTGACTTTTCCGGTTTTGGTATCTACAATTCTATAAGCACTAATTTCGGCACCTTTATATTGTACACCGACGGCTACTAAATCCCCTTTTTGTGTAAAGCTAACACCTGATATAGCAGACAAGCCAGAAGTATCAATTTCTGTAGGATCAAAGATAAGAACATCTTTTCCATCAAGGCGGGTGTATAGTTTATACTGTTGTTCGCCTTTTTTCTTTACATAAAAAAACTGACGATCGCCTCTTAAAAAGATTGGCCCGGTAATGTCTCTATCAATATAAGCAGCAATCTCTTCATTTAATCCAGGAATTTTGCTGGACGTCGCATTTAGATAATTTAAAGTATGCTCATGCTGAGCACGAGTCCAGTCGATTACCTCTTGGTTGGTTTTATCTTCTAGCCATTGATAATTGTCTGTTAGTTGAAGACCATGGAGCTCATCAACAACAGGGATTGATTTGCTTAAAGGGGGCCTGAATTGAACTTGTGCATCAAGTATAGTATTAGCCATAATCATCAAGATTAAAAATATTGTATTAATTGGTTTCATAACAGTTGAGTTAAGTTTACGAATGAACCCTAAAGATAGTTTCTGCTTTTACGAATAAAGGATTTTTATCGATTAATAGAGGCTAAATCCGGCTTAAAGTGAGATAAGTCAAACTTTATGAACATTATTTAGAGAATTGTATTTTATTTTCAATAAAGCCAGGAGGAGTTGCTATTTGCCATTATAATAGAAACATTTATTTATGCCTTGTTCTCCTATTTATTAGCACTATTCTTCTATTTCCAGAAAATCAAGAATATTATCTAATTCATCAAAGGATTTATAACCAACCTTTTCTTCTTCATCGCCATACAAAACCAATCCATAAGGCTTAAGGTCTTCGATGAAAGTTGAAAGCTTTTCTATTGATAAACTTATATTAAACAAGACTTTATATTTGGAGCAAAGTCTTTGGAGTAAAAGTATAGTTGATTCAGACAAATCGGACCAAAGAATATCATTCTTTACTAAATCCAATATAAAAACAGCAACAAAAGAACTCTGAGCATCCATTAAAGTCTCTACTCCGGCAAAATCTTCATTTTGGATTATAATTTCTTTCAGAATAGGTGTATCTATCGTTTTATATACAGCTTCTGTATCAGCAAATAGCCCTATTTGGACAGCATCCAATGCAAAGTATTCTGCAGCCATTTTTATTTCATCGGGGCTTTGTAATCCAAACTCTCCTACTATTTTAGGTCCCTGTATCCATTCTTTAATTGCACTAATTTGCTGAGGGTGTATGCTTTTTTCAGTCCCTGTATCCAGATTAAAGCCTAACCATTCTACCTCTCGTGCAGCAAAATATCGGGCATCGGTTAAATTGGTGACTTGACTCGCTTTTACGGATATATTTAACATATTTAAACGATTGTTTTTATTTAACGCTCTTGAAAGAAGGATTTACATTACCCAAAGTTGTGTTAAAGTATGTTTTGTAAATAATAAAATAATTAGAATATTATTTTATTAACAGAACGATCTGTATTGTTTGAATCTGTAGATGTTCCCTCCTGTAAAATATATAAAGGCATAATGTTTGTTTTTATGTATTTTAATACCAGCCTTCTATTTGATCTAAAATTAGAATACAAAGGCAAAAGTAGTCTTGTATTAGGGATAAATAAAAAGAAAGCATCTTTTTATTTTTAGTCTTTTTTTGACATCTATGCTATATTGTGTGTAAAAGATTAAAAATGAAAGAAAAGACATATTTCGAAGACGTATTTGAAGTTACTAAATTGATCCCTTTTGGCAGAGTATGTACTTATGGCGCCATCGCAGATTATCTTGCTTTAGGTTCTGCCAGAATGGTTGGCTGGGCTTTAAATAAAAGTTTTACCTCTGAAGGGATACCGGCACATCGAGTAGTAAATAGGAAAGGAGAATTATCAGGAAGAATTCATTTCCCAGCACCAGGTATGATGCAGGCATTATTAGAAAATGAAGGTGTTATAGTTGATAATAATAGAATACAGAATTTCAAAGAGGTTCTTTGGAATCCTGCAGAAGAACTTGAATAATAAGAGTCTGTTTAAAATTCGTTTTTGAAACCGAAAAGGCTTCATCAGGTTCTTGTAATGGGCATTTGCAGGTCAAAGTATGAAATTTAAACATACTCTAAATAATCTAAAGCTAAAAAATATATTATGAAAAATTCACTGAGTTTTTTGATTGTCGTTGCTATAAGTGCTATACTATGGGGAACAAACGCTACCTCGACAGACATAATATATTGGACATCGGATTATAAATTGACTTGGGCCGACTTTGAAGGGGCACCCAATTATAAACATACTTATAAGGATGTTTCTGCAATTACATTTTCAGGCATTGTAGATTATAGAGGCTGTGAGGATGGGAAGATTATTTATAAAATAAAAGCTTATTTCGAAAAGAAGAACTCATGGGTGAAATCTATTGGTCAAAACGACCATACATTAGAACATGAACAAATCCATTTTGATATAACGGAATTATACGCTCGGAAACTTCGAAAGGCACTCTCTGAAAAGATGTTTGTCTGTGGTCAAGAAGTAGCGTTTGAAGCTTTTGTTAATGATTTTTTAAAAGGCTGGCAAAAAATGCAAGAAGACTATGACGGGGAAACAGGGTATAGTAATAAACATAAAGAACAGGAAGAATGGATCAGAAAAGTTCGAATGGAATTGAATGAACTGGATGAATATAAAAGTCAGTAAGAAAGCAACAGACTCTTAAGAGAAGTAATTCTATATAAAATATTTTTCAGTAGCGAGCGTTTCTTTGATAATGCGCGCCGCGAAAGGCGAATTTTAATTTGTCAAAGAACCTAATTTGTTAAAGAGTATAAAACCCAATTAGAAAATCATAAGGCATAATTCGATGAAGTTTAAAACAGCCCTAACTATACTGACAACACTTCTATTTTTTATAAGCAACCTTCAAGCTCAATCTTTTGTAGGTGTCTGGAAGACAGTGGATGACAATACAAATGAAACTAAATCTCATGTAGAGATATATGAACAAAATGGAAAACTCTACGGGAAAGTCGTAAAACTGTTAACTGCAGAGCCTGACTCAGTCTGTAAAGAATGTACAGGGAGTAAAAAAAATAAACCTCTATTAGGTTTGGTTATTATTGAAAAGCTTCAAAAAGTAAAAGATTATTGGGGCAAAGGTATAATAATGGATCCTGAGAACGGTAAAGAGTATGGTTGTTCTATCTGGTTTGAATCAGGTAAACCCAATGAATTAAAAGTCAGAGGAAAGCATTGGACAGGGCTATATAGAACGCAAACCTGGTTTAGAGTTAATTAGGTTATTTCGAATTTTGGCTCATTGCAGAAAGGCTCAATAAGATATTAATTGGCAAATGATATATGGAACTCAAACTAAGAGCTTGTTTAAAATTCCATTAATCGGCTACAAGCGGCAAATTTTCTCCTGTATTTTGTTAAATTTTTCGCCGGATTGTCCGCATCCGGTTGCAAAACATGCCTCATTCAGAATAAAATTTGCTCACTTTCGCTCAATCATGAAAACTTAAATAAGCTCTAAATTTTCACAAATTTTCCACTTATTACTCCATGTCTTTTTTTTGCTTTCACATAATAGGTGCCACTTGGCCATGTCGAGATATTTATATTAAAAGAACCTTGTTCTCCTGCCCCGTTTTGGTGAAACAATAATTGTCCAGCACTATTTACAATGACAACTTCAAATTTCCGACCAGGTTCTGTATTGTCTAGTGTGATAGACACCTGGTCACTGGCCAAAGTTGGTTTGATAAGTAATGTATTTTTAAGCTCAAAATTCAGATCTGTCTGGCTTACGATAGGCCCTTCCGTATTAATTGAATCTAAAGGATAAGTCATAATTGATCGAGCAAAAGTACCTGCAACCAACTCATTGTTAGCTTCATTCAATACTAAATCATAAACAGTAATAAATGGCATGTTTGCTCCAAGTCGATCCCAGGTAAGGCCTAAGTCTAATGTTCCATATACACCTCCATCAGTTGCAACAAAAAGAATAGAATCAGCATGATCAGGCAATATGAGTAATTCATTTATCGCAAGATCGGGTAAGCCTGTTGAAAGATCTGTCCAAGTAGAGCCACGATCTTCAGAGCGATAAATACGCGGTAAGAAATCATTGTCTCTATAACCAGAGAAAGTGACATAAACTACATCTTCCTCATCAGGAGAAGGAACAACATCCGTGACATAAAGGTCTGGTAATCCATCTGAAATCGATATCCAGTTTGTACCCGCATCATCACTTCTCCATACATTTCCATCTCCTGTACCAACATATAAAAGACCTTCTTCTAATATTGATTCATCTATAGCCGTAATGTTATGGTAGCGGTGTTGCTCTGATGTCCCATCCGTTAAGTCATCACTAATAGAATTCCAATCAGGTACCTCACCCTCACCTCGGTATACTCGGTAGGTTCCAGTATACATTATATGATTATCATGTGGACTAATAAAATATGGCATGTCCCAATTGCGTCGGTCACCGCTATCTATACCATCATTAGCGCCAAAAAAATCAAGACCGCCGTTTAAGGTTATCACAATGTTTCCTCTTTGTGTTTCCACAAAAAAACGATTTAGATTAAAAGGATCAAAAGCCATTTGAAATCCATCACCGCCATATATCCGACTCCAGTTATTAATATCATCAGCGTTTCCACCTGTAGAACCATTATCCTGCGCCCCACCATAGTATAGATCTGGACTATGAGGATTATAAGCAACTCTATAAAACTGAGTAGTTGGAATGTTTTCAATATCTATCCAGTTTTCGGCATTACTATCTGATCGATATAAGCCACCATCGGTTGCTAGTAAAATATTACCAGAAGGTAAGAAGGTTAGATCATGTTTATCAGCATGAACAGCATATTCCCACCATGGTGGCCCAACTCTTTCCCAATTATTGCCACTATCTTGAGTCCGCCAAAGATCAACGCCTAATAGAAAAATTTCATTATCATCATTTGGGTTTACTCTGATTTTACCAAAGTACCAACCAAAGCCACCCAGTGCTCCCTGATTCAAGCCACTATTTTCATCAATAGGAATTGAAATCCAAGAGAGTCCACCATCAGAAGTTTTATAAATTGCTTCTAATTGAAAATCAGTACCAACATATTCTGCAAAAATGATATCGGGATTGGTCCCAGACATTTCCAGACCAATGCGGGAATGTTGAGCATTAGGGAGTCCACCTTCAAGCAAACTCCAATTGTCTCCACCGTCAATAGATTTATAGATCTTAGCGCCTCCGCCACTAATGATAGATTCTGTATTATTTCGAATACGATCCCAGCCTGCTGCATATAATATTTGTGGGTTTTCAGGATTCATAAGAACATCAATTACCCCAGTGGAGTCACTGAGAAATAAAACTTGTTCCCAATTGGCACCACTGTCAATAGACCGATACAAACCTCGCTGATTATTTCTTTCAAATGGTAGTCCCATACAAGCTGCAAATAGTCGATTAGAATTACTTGGGTCAATAGCTATCTTTGAAATGATTCGTTGCTCCTCAAGACCCAAATTAGTCCAGGTCTCTCCACCATCATTGCTTCTATATAGACCATCTCCAATAAAAGGATATCCAGAAATATTGACATCACCTGTGCCAACATAGACAATATCTGGATTATTAGGGTCTAAAACTATATCTCCTATTGAAAGCAAAGTCTGATCATCAAAAATAGGAATCCAAGTATTGCCGCCATTTGTGGTTTTAAAAACCCCGCCTTCTGAAAATCCAGCATAAATGATATTTTCATCATCTGGGTTTGCTGCAACAGTATTGATTCTCGCACCAATATTTCCAGGACCTTGTGTAGTCCATTCTTCATCAAAATCATTAACATCTCTGGATAGAGCTGCAAGTTGTGCAGCTTTAAGCCCTTTGGTGTAAGCTTTTATCGCAAATTTTCCTTCAGGATTTGCTCTTTGAAGAAAAAATATATCACTGGGCTCATATTTTTGTGAAATTTTATCCTTGACCTTAGTTTCAGAGTTAGGATACTCAGTACATGTAATAAATAGAAAAGAGATCAGAAATAGTAAGAAGAGATTTTTTTTCATTGTGAGTGTTGCTTGTTGACATGAATATCTACATTTTTAAAGCAACAGAAGAAGAATTATATTTAGAATTTAGAAAATGTTGTATTGACGGCAAATAACGTAAGTGACGGGACAAAATTAATGCTAAACTATTTTGACATGCTGAAATTTCATAAGCGTGACTAAAAGGAGATTGTGTTGAATATTTTGGGATGTCTTATAAAAAATAGCTTATTATTAATTCCGTCTAATAACTTATACCTAAAATTAAACTAACATGGAGGTTATTCAAATACGACTGCCTGTTCAAGAAACAAATATTTTGTCTCCAAAAGAGGCTTTATAAAGAAGTGTTGAGTCAGTATATCATTCCACAGTCAAGGGGGCTATTTTGAGAGAATTCTTAACAATATTTTTAGTTTATCACTTATGTTAAAATAATTATGTTAAAAAAACCTAAAAATTAGACAATAAAAAGAATAACTGAGGAGTTTATATATCGAACTTTTGAAACGGAAAACGTATTTATTAACCCAATAGTCTGTAATTCTAGCAATAGAGTCGCAGGTCTTTTTAAATCCACTTTATGGAGCGAAAATTTACTAAAAATGATTTAATCAGGTATATCTACAAAGAGACATCCGTCGCAGAGACCTTAGCTATTAACGAAGCATTGAGAAGCAATCCGGAAATACATGTAAAGTATCAGGAGTTAGTCCAAGGATATCAGCAGCTTCCGAAAGCAAAATTTAGTCCTTCTACATCTGCTATTCAAAACATTCTTCGATATAGCCAACGTACTGCTTTAGAAACTCATAGTTAGTCGCCTTTAATTTATACCTGAGCAAAGAGCCCTTAATGGTTAATTTTATACCATTAAGGGCTTTTGTTTTGTGGTCATTATAATTAAGATTACCTTTATTTAGTAATAATTCAAGAAACAAATTCAAAACTTTTTGTAAATAAATTCAAACAAACTTGTTTTATAAAAACAAAAAGTTTATTTTTGTTTTGATTTAAAACATTGATGTTTTGAATTGAAGGTTTTAATAAAGCTGAGTTATTATTAGAAATCAGTATACTATCAAATCACATAAATTATTGGAATAATGTCAACTAAAGATCAAGACGCAAAAAAGAAAGCACTTCAACTTACTGTTGATCGCTTAGAAAAACAATATGGTAAGGGCGTCGTAATGAAGATGGGAGATAAGCAAGTCGTAGAAATAGAAACAATCCCTACCGGATCACTTAGCCTGGATTTAGCACTAGGTATCAATGGACTTCCTAAAGGTCGTGTCGTTGAAATTTATGGCCCAGAATCTTCAGGAAAAACAACCTTAGCGATTCACGCTATTGCAGAATGTCAAAAGAATGGTGGAATTGCTGCATTTATTGATGCAGAACATGCGTTTGATCGTTTTTATGCGGAAGCTTTAGGTGTTGATACAGAAAATCTATTGATTTCTCAACCAGATAATGGTGAGCAGGCTTTGGAAATAGCTGAAAATTTAATTCGTTCTGGAGCAATTGATATTATTGTTATTGATTCTGTTGCAGCTTTAGTACCTCGTAGCGAGATTGAAGGGGAGATGGGAGATTCTAAAATGGGGCTACAAGCAAGATTGATGTCTCAGGCAATGAGAAAGCTTACTGGAACGATTGGTCATACAGGAACTTGTTGTATATTCATCAATCAGCTTCGAGAGAAAATTGGTGTGATGTTCGGAAATCCAGAAACGACTACAGGAGGAAATGCACTGAAGTTTTATGCTTCTGTTAGATTAGATATTAGAAAAAGCGGATCAGCAATTAAAGATAAAGAAGGAAATGTAGTCGGGAATCACGTGAAAGTGAAAGTCGTTAAAAATAAATTAGCACCTCCTTTCCGTATCGCTGAATTTGATATTACTTATGGTCGTGGTGTTTCTAAAACAGGAGAGATTGTTGACCTTGGTGTAGATAATGATATTATTAAAAAAAGTGGAGCCTGGTATAGTTATGATGATGCAAAAATTGCACAAGGAAGAGAAGCTGCGAAGCAGTTTTTTGAAGATAATCCAGAAGTTGCACACGAAGTGGAACAGAAAATCAAAGCTAAAATTAATGGCTCTGACGAGGTAGAAGAAACTACAGAAGCAGCACCGGAATTAGTAGCTTCTGAAAATGGGACTAAAAAGAAATAGGACCTTTTGATAGAACCTCATTTATAAACAAGAAAGGACTTGTCTTATGTGGTTTATCAAAGAATCCAAAATGATTATTTAAAATATAAAAAGCTCGGTTGAATTATTCAATCGAGCTTTTTTCTTTGGAGGAGCATCAAAAATAAGGTTTGTAAGAATACTAGAAGCAAAGCCACTCACAAGTGAAGTAATCACTAAGCCCCAGCGTTGGCAAGATTAATCAGAACAACACAAGTCTAAAAGATCATTCTAGCAATCGTCAATGCATCACAAAAATAATGAGGATTCTATTTCAAAAAATAGTATTTTAAAGGTATGAGAAAAAAAGAACCTAAAGTTTGCGTTATTGGAGCAGGGTGTTCAGGAATAACGGCTATAAAAAATCTATTGCAAGCAGGGGTGAAAAATGTAATTTGCTTTGAACAGAATGATCAGGTAGGAGGCAATTGGATTTTCACACAAAAAGTATCTCATTCCAGTGTTTGCGAAACAACACATATCATTAGTTCTAAGGAAATGTCAGCGTATGAAGGCTTTCCAATGCCAGAAGAATATCCTGATTATCCTTCTCATCAAGAAGTGTTGAGGTACTTTCAATCTTATGCTGAAAATTTTGGTTTACTACCATATATTCGATTTAATACAAAAGTCAAAAAAGTAAATAAAATAGATGTCGAAAAATGGGAAGTGGAATTAGAGAATGAAGAAAAAGAAACTTTTGACTTCCTTATTATTGCGAATGGACATCACTCTGTACCAAGACATCCAAGGTTTAGAGATGCATTCAAAGGCAAATATATTCATTCACATGAATTTAAAAATAATAAAGGGTTTGAAAATGAACGAGTACTAGTAGTTGGAGCAGGGAACTCTGGGTGTGATTGTGCAGTGGAAATAAGTCGAGTTGCTGAAAAAGTTGATTTGAGCATTCGAACACCTCAGCATATTATCCCTAAGTTTTTCTTGGGGAAACCTTCCGATACATTTAATGACAAGATGATTTGGTTACCGAGATTTATACAAAAACCATTATTGAGTTTGAGTTTGAAAATACAAGTGGGTAATTATAAAAGTTATGGTTTGGAACAACCAAAACATAATGTCCTAGAGGCACATCCTACGATGAATTCAGAGCTCTTATATAAAATTCGTCATGGGAAAGTCCATCCTAAAAAGGGCATAGAAAGAATAGAAAATAAGACGGTTTCTTTTTCTGATGGGCAAAAAGAAACGTATGATTCAATAGTTGCCGCAACAGGTTATCAGATTGCGACACCTTTTTTTGAAAAAACATTTTTAGATTACTCAGATAAAGATAGAGTACCTCTTTATCTAAGAATGTTTCATGAAAAACATCCGACACTTATTTTTATTGGTCTATGTCAACCGCAAGGAGCTATCTGGCCATTGAGTGATGCACAGTCGAAAGTTGCAGGAAATTATATTGCGGATCGTTGGAAGTTCCCATCTAATATAAAAGACTTAGCAGAAAAAGATGCGAACCAAATAGAGAAAGAGTTTTTAAAAAGGAAAAGACATACAATAGAAGTTCACTATCATCAATATCTTCGACGCTTAAAAAAACAAATCCCTAAAAATGCACCGACTTGGAAGTCATAAGCATTCAAGGTATGTATGTTGTACAATCGAGGTTTAAGTCCTAAATATATTACGCAGTGTACTTAGCTTATTACTCGAACTCTCAAAGCTTTCAAACCTTCGGCACCTTGTAATTTATCCAATTCAAGGTCTTCAATATCCGGATCAATAAATCCTTTTTGTATTAGATAGTCAAGGTATTCTAAGTATTCAATTCGATCTTTATCTTGTAAATACACGATGGCCACTTTACCTGCGACAGTTAAGCGCTCGCCTGTGTTTTTGACAACCGCTTTATCAATTCTTTTTTTCAATATTTCATACCGGACATTATAAGAACCATCTACATCAAATTGTTTTTCATCCATTCTAAAACGAATGCTCAAAGAGTTATTATAGACGAAAAGTAATTGTGCGGTCTTAAGAGGAACAGGAAGTTTAGGAGACAACTCCTCTACTAAGCGAGTGATTTCACAGGCATTAACCAATTGCCAAATTCGAAAATCTTTTAAAAAGAAGGGACTAAAACCACCATCTTTCAAAAGGGACTCACCGATGTAAATATTATATTCTATCCCATCCGTTTTATATTTTTCAAAATAATGGGGAAGAATTTTTTGCATTTTCTGATCATCGTTTTCAAGAAAAGTACTAATCGCGGCATTTAACTGACTGACACTATGCTCATAATCTTTACGATGATTGTAGACGATGTGTAAATCCGAATCCAAGTGGTCTAAATATGCCAGATATGGTTCAGAAGGCATTTCAGAATACCGCTCATTTAGTTGATGGAGTAAAGGATGAATTTCCTGAGTTAATAATTCAACAATTAATGATTCGTCACTGGAAATAAATTCTTTTTCAATGCGGTTAAGAATGCTTTCTACTTTTAAAATATAAGATTCTAAAAGGTGAAATTGGAGATGATCATTCCAAATATTCATCAAGTTTAAAACCCTAGTCAAATTATCTGTCAAATCTATTTGTATAGATTTATTCCGCAACTTAGAAGAACTGACAATATCCGCCTGACCATATAAAGGATAAATATCTTTAAAAACAATTGGATCAATCTCACCATCAAAGTCAGGAATTGTACGTTGAACCTCATATTTAGTAGCCACTTCTTCAAACTTCCATTTTACACTTTGATGAATAGAAGTAAATTGTTGTTGAATAAACATGCTAACCATACTATCCATCGATCGAAGGTAGCGCTCAGAGCCAAGTGTCATTAAATCAAAAAACTCACGAAGCTTTAGAATCGTTAAAGCATTGAATTTCATAGCCTCAGAAGTACCAATTTCAAAAATAGAACTTAATTTTCCTGAGCTAGCATATATGGGTAAAAGAATAAGTCCTTTTATACCTTTTTTTAAAAGTATATTTTTTATTCGGCCACCTTTATCTGTATTCGAAAGGTCATCGAATAGAATTGGACGATTACTACTAAACGCTTGTTTATAAATACTAGGATTATCTTTATTTCCTTTTATTATATTTTTATCATTAATCCCAGTAAGGCTAAAAGACCGCCCAGTGAAAAATTCTTCAAAAGTGACCATTACCATCCCCACTTCTAAACTTGAAAGCTTCAAGTGGTTTTTTAACTGTTGTTGAAGAAAAGGGAAAAAGACTTCAGGACTCATATCTTCTTCCTCCAAAGTCACTTTGTTTTTTAAAATAGACATTATTTCAGTACTCGTCACATCATAAAAGGTCCCAATAGAAAAGCCTTCAAATTTAAAGTTTTCAGCAGGAAAAGCAGCTAACCACAATGCTTCCTCGTGAATATTATTTAATAACTGACTAATCTGTTTTTTTGATAATTTCTTTAAGGGTTTTATAGCTATGGCATCTACAAAATCAGTATTAATTTTTACCTCACAATGTTTTTCAAGCCCAGTTTTGATGTTTTTTAAAGTTATGATTTGAGAATGGAAATCATCGATATCAATGTTATAGAACTTTTTAAGCAAAAAAGCTCCAGCTTTAATAGGAGTTGAAATCATCTTTTCTTTATGAGCAGCAAAATCAACTTTCATTACCCACTCTCCAGAACTAAATAATGCTTTGGTAGCTGGAGATTGAAAACGAAACTGCTTTTTAAAAGGAGGAGCTATAAATGTTTGTTGATTATTTAAAAACATTGCAGGGAACATTATTCCCAACATTTTTTGCAACTCTAAATCATCCATTTCTTCAAAATCGAGATCAACATCTTTTTTAGAGAAATGATGCTTGGTGTTTTTTACTATTGGACCGATAGCAGCTTTAGTATAATCACAAGTCCCTTGTTCTAAGTGCTGAAGTTTGTCGATAAATGGTTTTAAACTTAGCATAGATTGATAAGGCAGGTCATTGGTTTTAGCTAAATACTCCATAAATGCCTGAGTAGAAACATACTCTTGATTTGCAAAGTCACTAGCTCCTAAAAGACTTGATTTTTTGTTCATTTCTCTTTCTTTAAAAAGTTTATTGTAATAAAAACCAATAGAAGATCAAAAAGGTTTATAAATGTTTTGGATCTCATGACATCATTTAGCTCACTAAATATACTCGAGTCATTCGGGATTTGAAACAAAAAAGTGATAGTTTACTACACGAAGTTCTTTTTATAACCAAATGAAAGCTAATGATCAGAGATATAATTGAAGCGTTCAAATTCTAGAACTATGGAAAAGTTGAACGCCAAACAAATCCCTAAAAAAGATAAAAATCGACTAAAAAAAAGATAAAAGCTACCAATTGCTGAATAATTAATAGCTAGAACCTTAATAAAGCATACTTTTGCATAGCTTAAGCTTTACAATTATTAGCCTAGATAAAGGCGATAAAAAATTATAAGTACCAAAATATTCAATAAATTCATGCAAATAGTCCCCCTTCATATTATACACCATTCTAATAAATAAGCCTAAGGAACAGGGAATTAATAAGAGTCCAGATTAGACGAAGTTATCGTTGTGCTAGACGAGTCAAAAAAATAAGGCATAGTCCTTCTATGGTTTATTTTTTTGAGGAAGTATAGTGCAAAGAGAACAAGCCCATATCGGACACTTATTGATACGCTGTCCCTAAGCCCTAAAAAGGAATCGAGCATTTCTCTTTAGCATCTTTTTTTTGAAAGCAACGATTTTTTTAAAACCTCGTAAGTATAAGAGATGGAGGGTATTGAGTATTAGTAATTGGCCTATCTCATGGCTCTTTGATAAACTGCATTAAGTCAGAACTAGGTTTTTATTAAATGATTTTATAGAAGGTTCAATTTAATCCAAAATCACAAAGAAGCTTATTTTTAGGTATTGTTTAGCAATATTTTTCCTGTAAACCCAAAATAGATTAACACATGAAAGGAGTTGTATTTACAGAATTTCTGGAGATGGTCGAACAAGAATATGGCTATGAAATGGTAGACACCATACTCTCTGAAAACAAACTTATCTCCAAAGGCATTTATACCTCTATCGGAACCTATGAACATGGAGAAATAGTAAAGCTAATTATTAGTTTGAGCCAGCACTCTAAAGAAGAAGTTTCCAGTTTACTAAAAACATTTGGCCATTATTTTTTCGATGTATTAAAAAGGGGATATCCACAATTTTTAGATGCAGCAAAGACGGCTTTTGAATTTTTAGAATCTATTGAAACGTATATTCATGTCGAAGTTCGGAAACTATATCCTGATGCAGAATTACCAACATTTGAAACGAAGGCATTATCAAAAAATAAATTGGAAATGATTTATTACTCTGAGCGTAAAATGGCTGATTTTGCGGAAGGCTTAATTGAAAAGAGTATGGAATATTATAAAGAACCATTTCGGTTAGCGAGAGAGAATGTCCAAGAAGATGGAAGTGTCGTTAGGTTTTTTATCAATAAGAGGGTATAATGGATGAACTTCAATTACTCAAACGAAAACTCGCTAGAGAAGTAGCAGCTAGAAAACAAGCTGAATCCATTCTCGAAAAAAAAGCTTTAGAGTTACATCAAGCTAATGAAGACCTTACGCTCCTAAATGAAAATCTGGAACAAAAGATAATTGAACGAACAAAGGAATTAGAATGGAGTGAAAAAAGATATCGTCAAATTATTGAATCTGCAACAGACTTTATTTATAGAGCTGATCCTCAAGGGTATTTTACTTATGTTAATCCTGTAGCAAATCAGAAGTTGGGATATACCGAAGAAGAATTGATTGGTAGTCATTTTACAGAATATGTACCTCCTAGCTATAGAGAAGAGTTGATGGAGCTTTATATTAATTATAGGGAAAATAAACACTTAAGTACCTATCAAGAATTGCCAATTGTTTCTAAAAATGGTGATGTAATCTGGATTGGGCAAAATGTACAATTCGTAACAGAAAATGGAGAAATAAAAGAAGTTTCTGGAGTTGCACGGGATATATCTGATCGAAAGATTGCTGAAGATGCCTTACTAACCACTCAACAAAGGCTGACCTCTTTGATTACAAATCTTCATTCTGGTATATTGGTTGAAAATGAAAACAGAGAGATCGTTTTGACCAATCGACTTTTTTGTAGGTTATTAAAGATTCCATCAATGCCTCATGAAATGATAGGAATGGATTGTAAACTTTCCGCAATTCGTTCTAAACATCTTTTTAAAAGGTCTGAAAAATTTGTCGAAAGAGTAGATGAATTATTAAAAAATAAAAAAGCGGTTATTGGAGAAGAGTTGCATATGGCAGATGGCAAAATATTGGAAAGAGATTATATACCAATATGGGGGAATAAAAAGTACTTGGGACACTTATGGCAGTATCGTGATATCACGGAAAAATACCAAGCAGAAGAAAAGCTTAAACGAAGTGAAGAAAAATATAGAGGTATTATTGAGAATATGGAGCTCGGCTTGATGGAGGTAGACCATGATCAAAAAATCCTGAAAGTCTATGATTGGTTTTGTGATATGACAGGATATACCGAGGAAGAATTGATCGGTAAAAACGCGGAAGAAGTATTTCTGCCGAGTGAATTTAAAAGCGACATGCTGCAACAAACCGATGCGCGCGGGAAAGGCCAAACTGGGGTTTATGAAGTACAGATGCGAAAGAAAGATAATAGTCTTATCTGGGTTTTAATTAGTGGTGCACCCATTATTGATGCTAATGGAAATGTGACGGGATCAATTGGAATTCACTATGATATTACAGATCGAAAAAACTTACAACACGATCTTGAAAAAGCTAAACTTAAAGCTGAAGAGGCAGAAAAAGCAGAAAAACAATTTCTTGCTAGGATGAGCCATGAGATCCGTACGCCACTTAATGCTATCATTGGAATGGCTCACCTTTTAGAAGATACCTCACTGTCTACAGAACAACAAGATTATGTAGACAGTCTTAGAAGTTCATCAGATATATTACAAAAATTAATTTCAGATATTCTCGACCTTTCAAAAATAACAGCAGGAGGCTTCGAAGTAAATCCAAAAGAATTCGATTTAGTTGGCACCGTAAGGT
Organism: Saprospiraceae bacterium; assembly: GCA_965277415.1. Lineage (GTDB taxonomy): Bacteria > Bacteroidota > Bacteroidia > Chitinophagales > Saprospiraceae > JAHDHW01. The sequence continues at coordinate 144,662 of CBDICS010000054.1, read as the reverse complement.
CTTTGCAAAAAACATTCAAACTAAGACTTGAAGAAAGTCCTGTAAATCTTAAACTAGAAGTTGATGACCGTATTCAAACGATGATGATTGGAGACGATCTGCTACTGACTCAAATTCTGTTGAACTTAATAGGTAATGCGGTTAAGTTTACCAATAATGGAGAGATATTTATAAAAGTGGATTTGATTGAAAAAAAGGAAACCGATTGTCTTTTAGAATTTGTCGTAAGTGATACAGGTATAGGTATTCCTGCTGATCGAATAGGTGCCGTTTTTGAGAATTTTAAACAGGCAAATAATGAAATTAAGTTTCAATTTGGAGGAACGGGTTTAGGGCTACCAATCACTAAGCAATTGGTTGAATTGCAAAAAGGAGAAATAGAAGTACAAAGTCAGCTTGGTAAAGGCACAGCATTTATATTTAGACTTCCATATAAAGATAGTGGGAAGATAATTCAAAAGAATAGTGGACAAGAATTTAAACTAAACGAATTCAAAGTTGAAAAATTAAATATTCTTGTTGCTGAAGATAATTTCATGAATAGGAAATATATAGCAGCTTTATTTAAGAAGTGGAATTTAAAATACAAGTTTGCAGAAAATGGAAGAAAGGCAGTTGATGCGGCGATTAAAGAGAAATTCGATATTATTTTAATGGACATATCTATGCCAGAAATGAATGGTTATGATGCTACAATTAAAATAAGAAACACCTCAAATATTAATCAAAATACTCCAATCATTGCTTTGACGGCATCTGCTATGATCTCAAAAAAAGATAAGGCTTATGAAGTGGGGATGTCTGATTATTTAGCAAAACCATTTCGCCCGACTCAACTAAGCAAGTTGATTCAAAAGTATAACATATCTGATACTCAAAAAGAAGAAGAGCCAGATCAGGACGATTCTTTGTTTGCTAATAATAGAATGCTTGATACAGCGCATCTTGACTATCTGTATAAAGGAGATATAGAATATGCAGTAGAAATGTTTGAAATATTTATGAATTATACAATGATAGAATATGAAAAAATACGCACGTATATTCAAAATCAAGAAACCCAAAAAGTACAGTATTTAGCACATAAATTGAAACCTAATTTTTCTCTAGTTGGCTTAATTGAAATCGAGAAAAAAATGCTTGAACTTGAAAAATTAGCAAGTGAAAACAAAACTCAATCAGCAATAGAAAAATTATTCTCTTCAATAGATAATGATGTTAAAAAGGCAAAACCAATTATTGAAGAGCAATTAAATAAAATGAAAATATTAATTTAATATGGTACTAAAATGCATTATTGTTGATGATGATATAATGGCACGAAAGTCTTTGGAACGTCTTTGTCAAAAAGTAGAAGGATTAAATGTTGTAGGCAGTTTTGAAAGTGGACAGGAAGGTTTGGACTTTATTGGAACAACTTCGGTAGATTTAATTTTCCTGGACATAGAAATGCCTGATCTCTCCGGCTTAGAATTTCTTGAAAAAGCAACAGTACTTCCTCAGGTTATTTTTACGACTTCAAAAACAGAATATGCTTTTGATGCTTTTGAATATCAAGTAACAGATTTTCTAAAAAAACCTTTGGCACTTCCCCGCTTCGCTATCGCAATAGAAAAAGCGAAAGAGGTACAAAGACAAAATAATGAATATAAGGCTAAGTCAAGAGAAGTATATATCAAAACAGACGGTCGATATATCCGATTGCCATATGATGAAATTCTTTATTTTGAAAATGCAGGAGATTATGTAAAAGTTCAAACTAAAAGTGCTAGCTATATTATACACAGTACCCTAAAAGCAATAGATGCCAAATTGAGGAGCTTTGAGTTTTTGAAAGTCCATAGATCGTATATTATTAATCTTAAGCAGATAAAAGATATAGAAGAAAATACGCTTGTTATAGAAAAAAAAGTAATTCCTATTAGTCGTGCAAATAAACCTGTACTGATGGCTAAATTAAATCTATTATAAATTAATCAGCCACAAAGAAATAATAAACGAATGACGACTATACAGGTCTTCATTAGATTCTCCATGAAATACTGATGAGTGTGTACAAAAAAACACTCGTACCTCAGTAGCTCAGATTTAATTACGATCCCCACAAAGTAATAAATCATTCACTACCAAAGAACAAGTGTACCTCTCTCTCTTTTCTTTTCATAAACTAATAAAGAAAATTTGTAAAAAAAACATGGAATAACTTAAAGAAGTTGCTCAATTCAATCATTATAAATCATTCTCATTTGATCATTTTAAAAAGCTGTCTTATTTTAGAGTCTGGCTGAAATTTAGCCAGACTCTAGGTCTCCTTAATTTGTGTTTAATATTGGGCTGAGACTTTATTATTAATTTATATCGTTTTGATCAATTGTATAGTACAAATTTAAGGGGAATAGTGTTTTAAATTATTGAATTTCGATAAACGGCAGTATAAAGGCAGAAATCAGTAGGAAGGAATCCTTTTCTGGAAAAGATTTACTTTACAAAGTATTATTCAAAACCCAGACCTCAAGAAATTCTAAAAAAAGTCATAAAAAAAGCCTGCAACTTCTATAAAATTGCAGGCTCAAAATCCGCTCTCAACAAAACGATTAACTTATAATTATTACATAGGATTGATCAGTCGTTTTTAAAAAACTAAATCAGAAAATTTACCTAGTATCTTTTTACTGAAGCTTACTTTCGCAATAATTACAATGCAAAGATGCATGGAAAAAGAATGTGTAAATGAGGATATTCTATGAATGGTATATGTAGAACGCAAACTGGTATGAAAGCATCCTTTATTGGAAAAGAGAGCTTTTCATAATCGAGCATACTAAGAACCTGCCCAAAGTTTATTGTCGAAGGCGAAATCAGGTTCTTGTGTGATTTTGCAGACCGATGAATAAACTTTGGACAGGGTCTAATTTTAAAAAAACATCACAAAAAAAGCCCCTCTGGAAACTTTCCAGAGGGGCTCATTTTTAGAAGATAATGGCCTATCGAATTAGCGTCACATCTCCATGATTATCTTTATCAGTATCTAAATGAGTTAAAGCTACCCCTAAATTATTGACACCGTTAACGGTATAGATATAAACATCAGAAAGTCCAGCTTCATCATTTACAGTACCATCCCATCCGACTAAAGGATCGGTAGTCTCAAAGACTTTTTCTCCCCATCTGGAGTAAACGGCAAATTCATAAGTCACCAATTCAGATGGGTCAAAATCAAAAACAGGAATCAAAACTTCAGAAATATTATCTCCATTTGGAGTGAAAGCATTTGGAATATCAAATACGATAGGACATAATATTGAAATAGAATCCGTAGCTTCTCCACAGAAATCTGTCACGGTTAAAGTATAAGTGCCTTGTACTAATGCTGTAGTCGTAGGTGTATTATCTCCTGTTGACCAAGTATAGCTACTAGGAGTACCATTTTCAGGTATAGCATTGAGTAATTCATCTCCATCTACACAAAAGCTTTCATCTCCAGAAATTGCGACCCCTATTTGACTTGTACTTACCATATACTCGGCAATGGCATCCCCACAAAAGTCAGAAACAGTTACGGAGTAAGTATCGTCACTATTGATCACAGTAATTGTTGGTGTTGTTTCCCCGGTAGACCAGTTAAAACTATTTGGTGTACCATTATCAGGGCTTGCAGTAAGTAATTCATCTCCAGTGGCACAAAAAGTCCCATCTCCTGATACATCAGCAGTTATTTGTGTCGTAATGACTGAATATTCAGTTGTTCCATTATCACAAAAGTCAGAAACAGTTACAGAGTAAATATCAGCACTATTGGTCACTGTGATCGTCGCTGTTGTTTCTCCTGTTGACCAACTGATCCCCGTAGCAGGAGAGGAGGTAGAAACAGTCAATTGCTCTGAGCCAGTAGCACAAAACGTATTGTCAGAGGTAATATCTCCTGTAATATCAGCCGCTTCAACAGTATAATTAGCCGTTCCATCATCACAGAAATTTGAAAGCACGGTTACACTATAATTGCCCAGGGCATCAACAGTGATCACATCAGTCCCCTCACCTGTAGACCAATTGACGCCATCGCCAAAGGAATACGTTGCGGTAAGGGTCTCCATACCTTCTGCACAGAAAGTATTTGAGCCATCAATATTTACCGTCGGTGGCGAGGTGTCAAAAACAACATCAATATCAGCTGTTTCTGTTCCACAGGTATTAGAGACCGTAACAGAGAAACTTTCTTCTGTCGTCACCATAATGGTATTGGTCTGCATTTCACCCGTTGACCAAACAATGTCATCAGTAGCAGACGTTGAGGCATTTATATCGACAATTCCGGTACTACAAAAACTAGCATCATTCAGGTCGAGTTCTACCATAGGTAAAGGAAGAGGACTAATAGTGCTAGAAGCACAAAGGAGGTAGCAATAGTCTTCCCCAATTGTGACTGTCACCATATATTCATCAAATTCTGTCACAACAATCGTTGGTGTCGTTTCTCCAGTACTCCATTCATAAGCAACTGCACCAACAACTGTGGCATCTAAGGTGTCGCTGAAAAGAGAGTCAGGGCAATAGGGCCCAAAAGTTTCTAACTCTAAAGTGACTAGATTGAAATTGTAATTAAGAGTATCGACAACAATAATATCTTTTGTGTCCATTATGTCTGTCTCCGTTAGTTCCAATGTATCGACAGTAATTATATCTGGAAAAATCAATTGTCCCTCTACGATGGAATCACAAATAGTTTGACCATCTGCATCCGTCTTGATAAGATATGGGCCTACTTGGTCGGTACCTTCATCACTCGTTGTTAAGTATACAAAGCCTTCAAAAGGAGACTCTATCAGGCCATTGGAAAAAGTAAATTGACGAGTAGCAGCTTTATAACGTCGTTTCCAAACAATATCTCCGTCCATATCAATTTTCATCATAAAGGCAAAAACATCACCAGGAGTAATTCCTAATAAGCTACCACTTACTACTGCATCACCATCGTCAGCTATGATAATATCATTAATTAAAATAGTATCAGAGGTTTGAAAATCAACATTGCGGACCCATTGAGTGACTCCAAAGGTATCTGTCTTAACCAAAACCCCAGGATGGGAAGGCAATAACGGGTTTATCTTTTGACCTCCAAGCAAGTATCCTCCATCTGGTGTAGGAGCGACGGTCGTTCCGAGTTCTATTAAAGTATTTTCACCATAGTCTCTACTCCACTCGATGTTTCCAAAACGATCTGTTTTAACTAAGAACATATCTGGATTTATACCATCAATAGAAGTACCGCAAATAATTGCGCCAGAATCCTGGGCCATTCTTACTTTTGTAGTATTAAAAAAGCCGCCAGTTTGGCTATAATATTTCCCCCATAGTTGATTGCCTAAAGTATCTGCCTCTGAAAGGTAGATATCAGTGCTATTTGCCAGGCCATACACATCTCCAGCAATGTAAAAGCCTTTTCGATAAGAAGTGTCAACACTAGCATCGCCCAAAGCTAAGGGCATATTCATGTCATCTCGACCATATCCCCTTGTCCAGACAACATTTCCATTTGGGTCTCCTTTCATTAGGACTTTATTGATAGAAGTAGTGTCTAATACACCACTGATGACAAAACTATCTGCTTCTAGCAATGTGATTGAGCCATCGGGGAAGACCTTATGCTCAAAAGAATAATCTTTACTCCAGGCAAAGTTTCCTTTATTATCAAATTTAGAAACAGTATAATAGTCAAAACGCATAGAATCTAAATGTCTTCCTGCTGAAAAGAGAAGATAGCCTTCATCAGAGGTCTGAGCGACATCAATTCCTGTATTTTGCCGATCGCTTCTAAATAAGCGTTCAATCTGCTCCTGTGCATTAAGCGATGTGCCGATTATTAGAAATATTAAACTTAAAAGAATTCGGGTTTTAGTAAACATTTTAATATATGCTTTGTGATTTTAAAAATTAAAACTAAAAAAGTAAATAGAATTTATTCTATCCGAGTCAGTGTCTTAAGACAAAAGTATATAAATCGTTCTTAATTAATACTTGATTTGCCAAAGAACGAATAAAAAGCAAAAGAAATATGGTATTTCGTAAGACGGTTTTAATATTAAAAACGCTACATCTATAACGAGGTTTTCCAAGATTAGGTTGGAATTTTTTAACCTTTTTGATGATTTGTTTAAAAATGAATGTAAAACTACACGCAAGAAAGTAAAAAACACTTTTAAGCATCATCAATAGAATTTAAATAACAGGTTGACTAAAAGATCCATGAATGAATCTCCTTTGAAGAGGAGTTTTTGAATAAAATCAAATAAACCCTATTAATCAAACTGCTTATATGCCAAAAGTAGTATAAAATGGCTAGTATAAATTGTCGCTAAGTTTGCTTTTTTGAACTTGGCCAAGTCTCTTTATCTTAATGAGCTTATTTGTTTTAGTGCATTCGAATTTCTGACTTTATCAGATACCTAGACTTTGGACGCTGTAAAGCTCGAATAACTGACTACAAATTCTATAAGGATAATCGTTTTCGCTTGTGATTGACCTTCGGTCTTGTGAAATAGTGATCAGTCCTGTAGACTATGTGATTTAGTGATCGCTTCGCTTATGAACGGCGATGCTTCCTGCATACTTACAAGTCTTTGATAACTAATCATCTCTATACTCAAACTCCTGGGAAATCTTGCGTTTGCGATGGAGATTTAAGCAAGTCATTCTATAAATACAGATAAGTTTAGTATTTTCGAATGAATCTATTTATTTTAAAACAAAGCCTTCTTAATAAAACGAAACCATGCGATTCTTATCAAAATCATTATTAATCATAGGATTAATTTTCATATCCCTTTCACTATCATTAGCACAAGTACAAAAAGCACCAGAAAGACAAGAAGGAGAAGGGCCATTCAATCAATTAATTATTAGAGGCATCACTTTAATCAATGGAAATGGAGCACCTCCGCGTGGTCCTATTGACATCGTAGTAGAAAATAATAAAATTGTAAAAATAGCTGTGGTAGGGAATCCGGGTGTTGCCATAAAAGAGGATAAAAGACCAACTTTAAAAGAAGGAGGAAAAGAATTAGATTGCGATGGAATGTATTTACTGCCTGGCTTTGTAGATATGCACGGACATATAGGAGGAACGGCTCAAGGAGCTGATGCAGAGTATGTATTTAAACTGTGGATGGGACATGGGATCACTACCGTTCGTGACCCTGCATGTGGGAATGGATTGGATTGGGTCTTAGAGCATAAGAAAAAAAGCGAGGAGAATAAAATTACAGCACCCCGAATTAAAGCGTATACCGTTTTTGGACAAGGGAGTTATGATCAAATCAGTACAGCAGAGGCAGCACGCAAATGGGTTCAGGAGAATGCAAATAAAGGCGCTGACGGGATTAAGTTTTTTGGAGCACCACCAGAAATAATGGCAGTGGCATTAGAAGAAAATAAAAAACTGGGGCTGCGATCTGCTTGTCATCATGCTCAAATGGACGTTGCCAGGTGGAATGTTTTAAACTCCGCACGAGCAGGCTTGACAACGATGGAACATTGGTATGGCTTGCCAGAGGCCCTATTTAATGACCGGACAGTCCAGCATTATCCACTTGATTATAATTATCAAAATGAGCAAGACCGTTTCAAAGAAGCGGGCCGTTTATGGACTCAAGCGGCAAAACCTCACTCCGATCATTGGAATAATGTGATGAATGAATTACTGGATTTGAACTTTACGATTGATCCAACTTTTAATATTTACGAAGCCAATCGAGATTTGATGAGGGCTCGAAGAGCAGAATGGCATGAAGAATATACCCTGCCATCGCTTTGGCAATTTTATATGCCAAGTAAAATTTCGCATGGTTCTTATTGGCACTACTGGGGAACGGAGGAAGAAGTTGACTGGAGAAAAAACTATGAACTCTGGATGACCTTCATCAATGAATATAAAAACAGAGGCGGACGAGTAACCGCCGGTTCTGACTCTGGGTTCATTTTTCAACTTTACGGCTTTGCATATATACGAGAATTGGAATTATTGAGAGAGGCAGGCTTTCACCCTTTAGAAGTAATTCGTTCTGCTACACTCAATGGTGCGGAAGCTTTGGGTATGGATGAGCACATAGGATCAGTTGAAGTAGGAAAACTCGCAGACTTTGTTATCATTGAAGAGAATCCTTTAAAAAATTTAAAAGTATTATATGGAACGGGGGCAATAAAATTGACAGAAGATAATGAAATTGTAAGGGTTGGTGGTGTAAAATATACCATCAAAGATGGTGTAATATACGATGCTAAAAAACTATTGGAAGATGTGAAAAAAATGGTTAGGCTTTCTAAAACCAAAGATGACTTTGAGATTAAACAACCGGGCTTAGACAAGAAGTATTAACAGCGAGTCTAAAAAACAGGACACTTTAATGATGTAGGTTTTCCTCGTCCTTTTGAGTTACTATAATTGAAAAAATTATAACTAATCATTACTTTAGAAAAGACATACCAGTCAAGGTCAGTCGGATCTCCTCTTCCGGAACCAGCTTCTGGAGGACTTGCTTCCATGTCTATTTCATCTCCTCGCCAAGATAATTCTGAAGCAAGTGTACCATTAGTTGCTTCAAGTAATGACAAATCCGGATACGCATTGCTTACATCATCGAGGTAATCAGTAAATGTTTTACGTAATCCAATATCCATCCCAATGCTTATACGCGGATGAAATGTAAATTTAATTCCGGCACCAAAGGGAATTGAAAACTGAGTTAATTTATATTTCTGAGGCTGATTAGCTAAGCCTTGACCTTCTGTTCCTAAAGGTTGCAGGTCATGCCATGCTCCATTGAATGAAGCCTGAGGATTAAACCGATAAACCGCAATTCCACCAAATATATAAGGTGCAAAAGGATGCTCTTTCAGATAAGGTTGAAAACCTAATATATTGAATTCACCAATAATAGCTAATTCAAAAATATCACTACGAAAACTTAAATTCCGCTCTTTTCTAAAGTTATTATTAAACCGGATGTAACTAGCAGCATCTGAAGAACCTATTCTGCCATAAGAGAAAGAGCCAAGCAAAGCAATTCTATCATTGAAATTATATTTTGAGAAGATGCTGGTCGCTATATGACTCTCGCCTATGCTTCCTATAAAGCTAGAAGGAGCCAAGTCTCCTAAATAATTGGAAAAACCTAAAGAGGCTCCAAGCTCAAGGTGTTGGGCATTTATCTGGATTATAGAAAAAAGCATTGAGAATATTAAAATTATTCTCTTCATAAAAAGTGTTTTTGAGTTTTTGATTTGGCCGACTACTAATGCTCCAATACGCTCTAAATCAGAGATGCTGAAAAAGTGTAATTACAAACATGGTTTTTGAAAGTCTTTGGAGATTAGGATACAAATATAGAAAATATATTTAAATAATAATAATATCTAATTGTGTAGCCCATGGCAATCGCAAGTTTATCTATCAAATATGAATTGAGTGAAAATAAATGATTAAAATTTTTGAAGGTTGCCCAAAGTAGGCTTTCACAAGCGAAGCGATCACCAAATCACACAGTCCATAGGACTGATCACTACAACACCAATTTAAAATACCGTTCTTGCAATCGCCATGTTGTGTAGTCTCCTTGCTAAAAAGCCTAAATCATTTGTTTTTAACAAACCTTTAAAGGTAATTGTGCTATCTAGGTACTATTTTTGACATTGTATCAAAAAAATCTAATATGAAAAAGTTGTTAACCTTAATATTGTGTGTTGCTGTAGTTAACTGTATGCAAGCACAATTTTTAGATAAAGTAAGTAAAGCTGCAAAAAAAGCAGAAAGTAAGCTAAAAGGTAATGCGGGAGGACTGTCGCAAGAGGAAATAGGAAAGGGCTTAAAAGAAGCTTTAAATGTAGGCGTTGGTAAAGCCGTAGATTTTCTATCTGCTGAAGATGGTTATCTAAAAAGTATTTATAAAATTCCAATTCCAGATGAAGCACAAAAAGTTTTTAAGAAAGTGAAAGCTGTACCCGGTTTTGAAAATGCAGAAGAGAAAATGACAACGCTTTTAAATAGAGCTGCTGAAGATGCAGCCAAAAAAGCTAAACCAATCTTTGTAAATGCAATCAAACAAATGACCTTTAAAGACGCTTTGAATCTTCTTATGGGAGAAAAAGATGCGGCTACAAGGTATTTGGAAAAGACAACATCAGAACCACTTTTTAATGAATTCATGCCTGTAATTCAAAAATCTTTGGATGAAGTAAATGCACGAACCTATTGGAAAAGCGTCGTCAAAGCACATAATAAAATTCCCTTTGTCAAAAAAGTAAACCCGGAGTTGGATGAGTACGTGACCGATAAAGCTTTGTATGGAATGTTTGGATTAGTTGAGAAAAAAGAACTAGACCTTCGAGAAAATCAATCTTCGAGATCTTCTGATTTGTTGAAAAAAGTTTTCGCGAAGCAGGATTAAGATTTAATTTTCAATATGAAGAGAAACGATTTGCCATTGGTCATTTGTATGACTATCAAGTGACCAATGGTAAATGCTAATATATTTTAAACAGACATCATTCTATTCCTTGGCTTGGTCTTCACTTTCCGGTAATAGCAAAATATCTTCTTCGATTAAATAATTTCCTATGGCTTCTGCTACCGTTTGATGACCAGGTACTAACCAATGAAATGCTGTTCTGAATTGCTTTCCTTGATTCACTTTTTCAATAAACAATGTACGACTAGTAAAACAGTGTTCTATTCCAAGAGTATCACAAGTTTCTGCTAAAAAGACTTCACCGGGGAGGTCTTTTTCTAGGCGCATGGTTTCTTTACTGTAGGGAAGATAAACGAATAAAGGAGTGGCTCCAATAGATGTTACAGTTTCAGCAAAATCTTTTAGAATATACTTAGTGATTTGTTTCTCTTTTTTTAACTTATCTCCATTATTCTTCATCAAAGTATAGGTCGTATAGGACCAAATATCTAATAATCTAGGCCTCAACCAATCCCATCGTAAAAGTTTTTCTGGAGAAGGTACCGGAGAATTTGTAAGTTTTAATTCATTATTTTTAAGTACATATTTGGGCTTTGCAAAATCTCTGAAATTGAGAATGTTTCTAGACATATCTTCCGTCAAAAAACCAAGGATAACGATATCTGGCTTATATTTTATCCCTTCTTCTTTTAGTAAAATTAACATCTGATCATGTCCATACCCATGTATGCCCATATTAATGACTTCTGTATTTGGGAAACGTTGCTGTAAAAAATAGGAATAGGTTTCATTATCACTTACCTCTTCTCCGAAAGTGAATGAATCTCCAAGAATTATTATTCTTTTTTTGTCAGAAGGATTGTTATAATTAAATTCTTTACGGCCTCGAAAACCTTTAGCATTGGTGTTTAAGTGTTTTCCATTCCAAGGAGACTTATTGCGGAGATTAGGTTTTGAAAACCATCCTTTTGAAGGAGAATAGTCATCAAAATAATAAAGGTTCTTCTTCTTTTGCTTATCAACCCATTTTCGATGCCAGGAAAGTTCATCTAAGCCAGATAGTTTAGGAGCGATGGAAGGAATAGCATAAGCTATACGAGCAAAAATTTCGAAAATAATAAGCGTGTAAAAAAGATACCAAGAGATTGTCAATAGTTTTTTCTTCATATCTAACAACTTGATAGTATTAATCTAATTACCAAGGGTTTTCAATATCTTTTGCTGAATACTCATGGTTTCGCTCTATATAATAGGATTGGTTTTTAAAAGTTTCTTTTCGAGTTTTTAAAGAATCTTTTTTAAAAACCCTCATTAACCAAGCTAAAGGAGTCAATAAAATAAAAAACAGAACAGAAAGTAAAATAAACCCATTTATCCTTCCTAGGGTCTCTGCTAATTTAAACCAGAGCCAGGCAATTTTTTTTGATAAAAACGAAGAGAATAAGCCAATAAGCCCGATGGAAATAGAAGCAATTAAAAAGTATTGATTTTCTGTTATAAAATAAATTACAGAGAGTCCTGTTGAAATAGCCAACATGGCTTCAATGCTTTTTATTTGATTTATATTCATTTCTTTAAACTAAAAGACGTTTTGTAGTCTTATTAATAATTTTTACTTGGCTATTAAAATAAAGAATAAATAAATGGAGCAACGGAAGAACTTCCACCTACTACAATTAAAACGCCTAATAAAACCAAAACAAGAATAATAGGCATTAACCAATATTTTTTACGTTCTTTTAAAAAGCCCCAAAGATCTTTTAATAATTCCATTTTGATTAAAATTTGAGCATAAAGATAAGAAAGTATAAATTAAGCTAGTATTTGATTATGATCGTTCTGGAAGACCTAGACAAATTCTTAAGCTCTAATCTAGTTTGAAATTTGTTTTTTCTTTCCATTCAGGTTGATCTTTTTTAGAAAAAAGAAAATGTCCAATGACTAAATAATCCATTTCGGTTTGCATAAAGCAACGATATGCATCTTCAGGAGTACAAACAATAGGCTCACCCCTGACATTAAAACTGGTATTGATTAAGATTGGACAGTTCGTTTTTTCATTAAACTTTGAAATCAATGTCCAATAAGCTTTATTAGTAGATTTACTAACTGTTTGAATACGCGCAGACATATCTATATGCGTAATAGATGGCAAGGAAGAACGTTGATGGTATAATTTCTCCATGAGAGGCAAACCATGATAACCTTTAGGTAAAGGCTTTTGAATATCTTTTTGCACCTCTTGAACCAATAGCATGTAAGGAGATTCGACATCAATGTCGAAGTATTCATGGGCATGTTCTTCTAAAACGGAAGGAGCAAAAGGCCTGAAAGATTCTCTATACTTAATTTTAAGATTCAATTTCTTTTGCATTTCTGGATTTCGTGGATCGCCAAGAATACTTCTAGCTCCTAAAGCCCTTGGACCAAACTCCATCCGACCTTGCATCCACCCGATGGCATTGCCTTGACTAATGAATGTCGCAACATGCTCACAGAGCAGGTCAAAATTCTTATAGTTTTTGTAAATGGCATTGTATTTTTTGGCCATTAGTTCAATATCTAATCCGGAAAATTGAGGCCCCAGATAACTGCCATGCATAGCATCAGGAGCATTAGGTATTATTCGCTCTTTTCCAAAATAAATATAATAGGCAGCTTGAGCAGCCCCTAAAGCACCCCCCGCATCCCCCGCAGCAGGTTGGATAAATATATTTTTAAAAATCTTTTCTTTTTGTAATTTACCATTGGCCACACAATTTAAAGCAACTCCACCAGCTAGGCACAGCGTGTCAACATTCGTTAGCCTTTTAGCTTCTTTAGCCATGAGCAAAACGACCTCTTCTGTTACTTTTTGTATCGCCAGACCTAAATTACAATGTTTAGCTTCTAATGAAGACTCAGGCTCTCGACGTGGCAACCCGAAAAGTTGAGCCCATTTTTTATCTTTTGCCATTCTTAGGCCAACTGCATAATTGAAATAACTTTGATTGAGCCAAATTGAACCATCTGGCTTTATGTCGATTAACTCTTTTTTAATTAAGTCTATATACCTTTTTACTTCTGGAGACTCTGGATTACCATATGGTGCAAGTCCCATTAATTTGTATTCTCCTGAATTTACTTTAAACCCTAAATAATAAGTAAAGGCAGAATACAGTAAACCTAATGAATGTGGAAATTGAAGTTCTTTTAGAATTTTTATACTGTTTTTTCTGCCAAGGGATATAGATGCCGTAGCCCATTCTCCAACACCATCTATTGTCAAAATTGCCGCTTCTTCGAAGGGAGCAGGGAAAAAAGCACTGGCAGCATGTGAAAGGTGATGTTCAGGAAATAATAGTTGAACCTTACTTTTGTCGAAAGGTTCAACTTCTTTAAGGCCTTCAATAATAATTCTTTTAAGCATCAATTTTTCTTTTATCCATATCGGCATTGCCTTTATAAAAGATTTGATGCCTTTGGGGGCATAGGCATAATAAGTTTCTAAAAGACGTTCAAACTTAAGAAAGGGTTTGTCATAAAATGCAATTGCATCTAATTCCTCTAGACTTACTCCTGCATACTTTAGACAAAAACTAATTGCGTTTTTAGGAAAAGATGGATCATGTTTTTTTCGAGTGAATCGTTCTTCTTGAACGGCCGCGATAATCTCACCATTTTTTATGATTGCTGCTGCTGAATCATGATAGAAAGCAGAAATTCCAAGGATAACCATTCAGTGAAGTTTATAAACGTACTTTAAACCATAAAACTAAAAAAATGCTTTGAATAAAACCCATCTAATTGCTTTAAAAATAGCCTTCAAGGTATTTTACTAATTTTCGACATAACTTATATCTTTGAGCCATGTTGAATTATATCAAAAAGGTATTTGAACAGCATGCAGGAAAGTTAGCTTTTTGTATTAAAAACCAAAACTATAGCTATTCTGATTTTCAGAGCTATATTGCTGGAATACGAGTACTTTTACAAAAAGAAAACCCTTCTTCGCATTTCATTGGCTTAGCAGCTTATGATGATATTGAAACCTATGCGGCTATTCTGGCCATATGGGCAGAGGGCTATGCTTTTGTACCTCTAAGTCTACAAAATCCGGCAGATCGAAACAAGACTATCCTAGATCAAGTTCAAGCAAATACTATTCTAAGTAGTCAAGCTGCATCATCAAAGTTAATAAGAGGTTTAGATATCAATTGGGTTTCAACAAAAGGACATGTAGATCTTCCTAAACCAATAGACTTTATAGACATTGATGCTGATCAGATCATGTGTATGTTATTTACTTCGGGAAGCACAGGTGTGCCCAAAGGTGTTCCTTATACCTTCAAAAACATTAATTCTACCTTGGATGCTTTTTTTTCATTAGGATATGAACTTGATGAAAAAGATTGCTTTTTGCAAATGTTCGAGCTCACTTTTGATATGTCGATGTTGTCTTATCTTCCGGCTTGGTGTATAGGAGCAAGTGTACATACGCTCGGTTCTGAGGGGATTAAATACCTCCAGGCTTTTAAAGTGCTGAAAGAACAAGCAATCAGTTTTGCAGCAATGGTGCCTTCTACTTTAAAGTTATTAGAACCCTATTTTTCACAGATTAACCTTAAATCTTTAAGGTATTGTCTTCTTGGTGGAGAACCTTTTTATACGGCTCTAGCAGAAAAATGGTTGAATTGTGTTCCTAATGCGCAAGTCGTTAATATTTCTGGTCCTTGTGAAATCACCATGGCTTGTATGGGCTATAACCTAGATAGAAATTTCAAAAAAAATAAATCACATAAAGGTGTTCTGGCTTTTGGCTACCCTTGGAAAAATACGACTGTCATTTTGCTAAATGATGAAGGAAACCTTGTTGAGCAAGGAGAAGAAGGGGAGCTTTGTTTTGGAGGAGACCATGTAATGAATGCTTATTGGAAAATGCCAGAAAAGAATGCGACTATATTTTTTGAGAGAGCAATAAATGGACAGATGATTCGATTTTATCGTTCTGGTGATATCGCGTTTCAAGATAAGGAAGGGACATTTTATGCTTGTGGTAGGAAAGATATTCAATATAAAATCCAAGGATATAAAGTTGAACTTGGCGATATTGAACAACATGCTCGGGCATTCATGAACAAAGGAAATGCAGCAGCGATTGTCCTTAAGAATGAGAAAGGGCTATTAGATATTCATCTATTTATTGATCAGGATGATGTAGATAGAAAGGAGCTTTTAGTATACCTTAAAAATCAATTGTCTTCGTATATGTGGCCTCGGACTATTCGAGTCCTAAAGACGTTTCCATTGACAATAAGCGGTAAACTAGATAGAAGTCGCTTAATTGAAATCTTTGAAGGGAATGATTTTGAGTGGATAAATGATATGGAAATGACCGGACGAATTGTTGATAATTTATATTCATCCTATCGGGTAGCTGCAAAATATATTGGAAAACCGATATTGGAATTCGGAAACATGGCGGCTATAGATGCTCAATCTGATCATTGGCCTCGTATCTTGTTTGGTACACCAAAGGAAACAGAACTTGAAAAAATCACTCTAGCAATTCGAGAAGGAACATTACCGCCACAACTTATTATGCCAAGACCTCTTTCTCCAGAAGTCCTGTATGATAAAATAAGCCAATCAGGTTTTCGCCAAATGATGACTTGGCCCGGGATGGCTATAAATTTATTAGATAAGACCTTTCCAAAAATAGAAATAGACATCAAAATATTACAAACTGGAGAAAAGATATTGGAATGGTGTTCAGTGGTCAATGAGGTTTTGTTTGTAAAAACACCATTGAAAGGGGCCGTAATAGAACGACTTTTGGAATCCGAACAATTTTTATTTTATGGCCTTTCTGTCGATGGAAAATTAATGACGGTTGCTATGGGACATGTATTAGACAATGGCTTTGGTATCTATATGGTCGCAACAAAAGAAGAAGCTCGACGCAAAGGATATGCAAAAGCATTAACTTTATACATGTTAGAAGATGCGAAACAGCGAGGTTGCCGTGCAGCTTATTTGGAGGCAAGTGCGATGGGCACTACTATGTATAAACAAATTGGGTTTAAAACTTTTTGCCACCTTGATATTTTTTGGTTACTTGGGGTTCGGTAGAAAAAATATTAGGTAATATGAATAAGGAAACGATTTTAACAGCACTGCAAAACATCTTCAGATCAATTTTTAATGATGAAAAATTGAATATTAATTTGAAGACAACACAGGCAGAGATAGAACAGTGGGATTCACTCAATCATGCTATGATTATAGATCAAGTTGAAAAACAATTCAAGATTAAATTTGATCTCATGGATATGTTGAGCATGCAAACAGTAGAAGAAATTTGTGAAAAGGTCATAGCGAAAAAAGAAGGACAAGCATGAATTTGCGCATTGTGACTGTCGGGGCGCTAAAAGAATTTGTAGAAGAGGATGCCTTCTTTGATTTACCAGATGCACCAATTACCTCTATGCGTGCTATTTCGCAATCTTTAAATCCTAATGCGGAATTGGCGGATCCTGCCCTTGTCATTGCTTATGGTTCTGATAAAGAAGTACTTGCTTACTTTGGTTGCTTACCCGATTCTTTAAGGGAAGACGCACAAGATAAAATCTGTTGGAGTAGTTGTTGGTGGGTACACCCACAAAAAGGTAAAGCGGTAGCAATGCCTGTATTTTATAAAGCTTTACAATTATGGGACGGTAAAATGTTATTTGACGGATTGCCACAAAGGTCACAGGCGGTATTGAAACAAATGGGGTATTTCTCTTTTTTGAATATAGAAGGCTGTCATGCCTTTTTACGATTTAAATTGCATAAGATCATTCCATCTAAATTTCCAAGGCTATCTCTGGGGAAAAACATTTTCTATCTCCTCGATAAACTCCTTAATATACCTGTTCGAATTCGTCTTGCTTATTGGAAAAAAAGAAAGGAACTTCCGCATGATGTTCGAATTAACCAAATAGATCACATTGATAAACAAACGGAAGCTTTTATAGAAAACTTAGCGGCCAAGGATTTGATCAAAAGGACAGGAGACACTTTTAATTGGATTATTGATTACCCATGGCTGAGTTCTGATAAAAAATATAAAAAGAAATATTATTTCTCAGCACATGCAAAACGATTTGAGCATATATTATTACAGGTGTATCAAAACGATAAAATGATTGCTTTCCTTTGGTTAAGTTATCGCGATGAAACCATTAAATTGCCTTATTGTTATGTCAAAAAGGGCAAAGAGGAAATAGCGGTAAGGGTTTTACATCATCACTTAATTCAATTTTCTGCGGATACGTTCATTTGTTATCAACAAAATATCCTAGATGCATTAGTGCAAAGTAATCCTCCTTTTATTTTTCATAAAGCAATAAACAAGGTTTTTGCGTGGAGCACTTCTTTAGATTCTTATTTTAAAGCCGCTCCATATATTCAGGATGGAGATGGGGATAGTGTTTTTACATAGAACCTTCTTCATCCAAGAATGAAGGGCAAATGACTTTACAAGGCGCATTAATTGATGATCTTAGCGCTATCTTACAGGCTGTTTTTCTAAAAATACGGAACACCTCCTATAAAAGATGTTTTAAAATAGCTTGATTTTTCGTATTATCGCTTTTATAATATTTCCTTCAAAGCAAATTTTAATAAACTAAGTCAAAATGAAAACTATAGAGATTTTTTTAGCCTCCTCTGCTGAATTAGTTGAAGATCGTCGAACATTTGAGATATTTCTCAATCGAAGAAATAAAACATTGGTCAAAGAGGGTATTTTCCTTGAACTTGTTATTTGGGAAGATTTTTTAGATGCGATGTCTAAAACCCGACTACAAGATAAGTATAATGAGGCCCTCAAAAAATGCGATATTTTCATTATGCTTTTTTATACAAAAGTTGGAAAGTATACAGAGGAAGAGTTTGATACGGCCTATGATGAATTTCAAAAAAATGATAGCCCGCTCATTTTTACCTATTTCAAGGATGCTCCAAGTAGTGTAAAACCACAAGATAGTTTAGACAAATTTAAAGAACGTCTAAGTAAGCTTGGGCATTTTTTTACGGTCTATAAAAATATTGAAGGCTTGCAGTTACATTTTATGGAACAGTTAGAAAAACTGGAGCAAGAAGGATTTTTAAATGGTTCAAAAGAGATAGAAAAACAAAATGAAGCAGTAATACCAAGCGCAAAAGTTTTAGATTTAATTAGAATAAAAATTGCAGAAGGAGAATCTGTTTCTAAAATTTTACAAAAGCATAGAGATGAAGTTTTAAGTTTATCAGATTCTGATGATATAGATTTGGAATTGACTATGTTGCAAGGTCGGAGTTCAAAACTGGAAAAAGATATACGAAGAAACCTCCTTAATTCTGCCGATGCAGGAATAGCTCAAGCAAGAATTAATAATGCATTCTTAAGTTTGTTAGATGATATTAAAAATGGATTAGGTTAAATGATAAACTATGACTTCCTAATCATTGGTGCAGGTGTTTTTGGAGTCTACACGGCTATTGAGCTACGTAAGAAAAACCATACTGTTGCTGTTTTAAATCCTGATCAGATTCCTCATCCTTTAGCGGCCTCAACAGATATTAGTAAGATTGTCCGAATGGAATATGGTACGGACTTAGAATATATGGATATGGCTATTGCCTCTCTGGAGGCTTGGCGATCTTGGAATGAAATCTTGGGGGAAACTATATTTCACGAAACGGGATTTGTTTTAGCGACTACTTCTGATATAGAAGATAATCCACTTAGTTTTGATGGCGCAAGTTATTTCAATTTATTAAAAAAAGCATTTACCCCAGAACGACTAAAAAGCGGAATATTAGGAAAACGATATCCTGCTTTCCAAACAGCGGATTATAAAGATGGATTTTATCATGCTCAAGGAGGGTATGTCGAATCTGGAAGAGCTGTAGAATTATTAACAAAATACGCTAGAAGTATCGGCGTAGACATCTACGAAGGCCAGACAGCGAATAAACTTCAAGCCATAAAAGGGCGAATAGAAAAGGTGATGACCAAGGAAGGCGCAAACTATTCAGCAGGACAAATTATCGTTTGTGCAGGGAATTTTACATCATATCTAGTTCCCGACCTTCAACCTTATTTCCAAGTGACAGGACATCCCGTTTTTCATATCCGGCCAAGTCAAGCAGACTTGTTTACCTTTCCAAACTTTACGGTTTTTGCTGCGGATATTTCTAATACGGGTTGGTATGGGTTTCCATTGCATCCAAAAGAAGGAGTTGTAAAAATTGCAAA
Source organism: Saprospiraceae bacterium (assembly GCA_965277415.1). Lineage (GTDB taxonomy): Bacteria > Bacteroidota > Bacteroidia > Chitinophagales > Saprospiraceae > JAHDHW01. Next base: position 124,934 of record CBDICS010000054.1, on the reverse strand, counting down.
ACACAGTAAAGGCTTAATTCTGGATCCAAGAGAGGATGAACGAATCGTACATCAAAAAGAAAAAGAAGCACTCCGTCTATTTTTAGAAAAGCATTTACCAAGCTTATCGAATGACCCAATTGTATATACCCGTCTATGTTGTTATACAGATACTTTGGATGGACACTTTTGGATAGACAGACATCCCGAAATTGAAAACCTAAGTATCGGTTCGGGAGGAAGTGGACATGGGTTCAAAATGGGACCTGTTGTTGGTAAAATGATTGCAACAATCTCAGAAGGTGGAGATCATTTATGGTCTGATCGATATGCTTGGCGTGAATTATCAAAAGAAACGATTCAAGAAGAAGAGGCTCGGAGTAAGCACTAAAACTAGATATAGTTATGGAATGACATAACTTCAAAATCACATATTCTCAACCATCATTTTTAAACGAGGCTCTTATTGCTTGGCCAAAATAATTTATACTTTGTGAACTCAGTATTTACTCAGTGAACCCTGTGTCCTAAAAAAAAACACCATGAAAAAAACACCCCCCCTCCTGCTTCTATTACTACTCACTCTCTTTTCCTGTAGTACAGAAAAAACAAAAGAACCAGAAAAAACAAAAACGCCTCCTCCAAATATAGTGATCATTTTTACAGATGATCAAGGCTATCAGGATCTCGGTTGTTATGGTTCACCAGATATTGAAACACCACATATTGATCAGATGGCAAAAGAAGGACTGCGATTTACGAACTTCTATGTTTCTCAACCGGTATGTTCTGCTTCAAGGGCATCTTTATTGACAGGTTGTTATGCCGATCGCTTGGGGATTCACGGTGCATTCATGCCTTTTGTAGGAAAAGGATTAAACCCTGAAGAAGAGACGATTGCTGAGATTTTAAAACCATTAGGTTATGCTACAGGAATTTTTGGGAAATGGCATTTAGGTTCAGAAGAAAAGTTTCTTCCGACGCGACAAGGCTTTGATGAATATTTTGGGATTCCATACTCCAATGATATGTGGCCGCATCATCCACAACAAGGGCCTATTTTTAATTTTGATGCCCTCCCCTTATTTGAAAATGAGACAATTATAGATACGCTTGATGAGCAGAGTATGACGACAACCTGGTATACCGAAAGAGCAGTTCAATTTATAGAAAAAAATAAAGACAATCCCTTTTTCTTATATGTTCCACACAGTCAGCCCCATGTGCCGCTTTTTGTTTCAGAAAAGTTTAAAGGGAAATCAAAACGAGGATTATACGGAGATGTGATTTCAGAAATTGATTGGTCTGTCGGGCAGATTTTAAAAAGCCTCAAAGCGCAGAATTTAGATGAAAACACATTAGTGATCTTTTCTTCAGACAATGGGCCTTGGTTGAATTATGGCACGCATTCTGGAGAAGCCCTACCATTAAGAGAAGGTAAAGGTACGGCATTGGAAGGTGGCGTTCGGGTACCTTGTATTATGAGATGGCCCGGTAAAATACCAGAGGGAATGGATATTAAAAAACCTGCGATGACCATTGACTTATTGCCTACCATTGCAAAATTAACTGGTGCAAAATTACCGAAGCAAAAAATTGATGGAATCGAAATTTCTGATTTGATAAAGAATGGCAAACAGGATACGCCACATCATGAAGCATATTATTTTTATTATAAAACGAATGAACTCCATGCCGTTTTAAGTGGTGATGGACGCTGGAAACTTTATTTGCCTCACACTTATCGATCACTCAATGGACGAACAGGAAAAGATGATGGAACACCGATAGACTATACCTGGGACAATCAAATGAATGTAGAATTATATGATCTCCAAAATGATATTAGTGAAACAAAAGATATTGCAGCAGATCATCCAGAGATCGTTGAAGGCCTATTGGAGCATGCTGAAAAGGCAAGAGCAGAACTTGGAGATAAGCTTACAGATCGGATTGGGGCTGGTGTGAGGAGGCTTGGTAAATTGTCGGAAGAGTGATGATTCTATGAATAGAAGCATAGTTTTTAGGTTAACTTTAACAAAATAGTGACTCTAAAGAGCTAAATACTTCCGTAACTTTGATAAAAAAAGAAACTTATGAAATTTATAAAAAACGGCCTATTTGCCCTTGCGCTACTTTCCGTTAATTTTGTCACGGCTCAAACCGAAAAAATAATTCAAGACCTTCAGGTAGATGTGGTTTATTTAGCATCTGATCTGATGATGGGAAGAGAGACGGGAACAAAAGGAGAAGAACTGGCTGCTCGATATATTGCCAGTCGATTTGAAGAATTGGGGCTAACACCTATGGGGGTAGATGGAACCTGGTATCATCCATTTGATTTTAAATTTAGAGCAAACCCGCATGGAGATCCAAAAGACGCAGAGGCAAGAACAGGAAAAAATGTGATTGCGTTTCTCGATAATGGCGCTGCACATACAGTAGTAGTAGGCGGACATTATGATCATCTTGGGATGGGGCATAGCGGAGGTTCTCTTCATGCTGGTAAACCAGAGATTCACAATGGTGCAGATGATAATGCAAGTGGAATTGCGGCAATGCTGTATATCGCAGAAAGATTGAAAGCCAGCGAATTAAAAAACAATAATTATCTTTTTATTGCTTTTTCAGGAGAAGAGCTAGGGCTTTATGGTTCCAAGAATTTTGTAATGAAACCAACATTGGCATTAGACAAAATGAATTATTTGATCAATATGGATATGGTTGGGCGACTTAATGAAGAGAAGGTAATTGCAATTAATGGAACAGGAACTTCTCCGAGTTGGAAGCCAACGCTTGAAAAAATAAAAGTAGCAGGAATCGAACCCAAAACACATGACAGTGGCATCGGACCATCAGATCATACGTCTTTTTATAATGAAGGTGTCCCTGTACTACATTTTTTCTCTGGGCAGCATTCAGACTATCACAAACCAGGAGATGATAGTCATCTTGTCAACTATCAAGGTATCTATGAAATTTCAGAATACATCCTTGCGATTATTAAAAACCTTGACGGAGAAGGGAAATTAGTTTTTACCAAAACAAAAGCAAAAAGTCAAGACAAGGAAACGACGGCATTCAAAGTGACCTTAGGTGTAATGCCTGATTATGTTTATAATGGTGATGGTATGCGAATTGATGGCGTGATTGATGGGCGACCTGCGCAGAAAGCAAAGATTGAAAAAGGGGATGTTGTTATAAAAATTGGAGATATAGAGGTCAAAGATATTTACGACTATATGAAAGGTTTGGGTAAATACGAAAAAGGAGATACGGTTACCGTTATCGTCAAGAGAGGAAAAAAAGAGCTTAAGCGAAAAGTAACGTTTTAGAGGTCATTCGTGATGGATCAATAGGCATTAGGAAATCTTTTAAACAGGTTCTAAGTCAGGTGCCTATTGATCAATGACACTACTACTCCTTAAGATCTCCAAAAAACTGAATCAAATTTCCAATGTGTTCATCTAGAGGAACGCCTAATTTCTCACAACCCATATAGATCGTCTCCCGATCAATTTTTGCTGCAAAAGCTTTTGATTTTAGACGTTTTTTGATCGAACTCACTTTCATCTTTCCAAAAGGGACAGGGTTTATTTTTTGATAGGCGTAAAAAATTCCACTGATTTCATCACAAGCAATTAATGCAGCTGCCAATTGTGAATTAGGCATTGTTGTAAAACCATTGTATCCAAATGCATGGGCTTCGACAGCATGAATCAAATCCTCAGGATAGCCCCAGTCTTTAAACCAAACAAGTGATTCGGCCGGATGTGTTTCGGGGTGCTTATCATAATCTAGGTCATGTAAATAACCCGTTAGAAACCAAAGGTCTTTATCTACACCATATTTTTCAGCATAACCGTCCATCGCCGTTCCGACCATTAAGGCATGAAATCGTTGATAATCATTTGTTACATGTTTTTCTAAAAGTATCTTAGCTTCTGCTCTGGTTGGTAATCCCATATATTATGGTTTAATCTTTGACAAAATAAACTCGAATGCTATAAGTTTACGACATTCATCAAAGAAGGTGATATTTTGAACAAATGAAGATAGGAAAAAAAGATATCTTACTTACCTTTGAGTGAAGTTGTTCAACTTCTAAATTAAAAATTGTTGTTTAATGTCGGAAGAAAATATCAGGGACAAAATACTTATCGATAAAGTTAAACTTGGAGATAGATCAGCATTTCGAAAATTATTTGATCTGTATTACCAGTTTTTGCTATCTACGGCGATTAATTTATTGAAAGATATTAATTTGGCTAAAGATGTGGTGCAAGAAGTTTTTTTCGAAATATGGAAAAAACGAGAAAGTTTAAATGTTCATTCTACGGTAGCAGGATATTTAAAACGTGCTATTATTAACCGATCTTTGAATCAAATCAAATCCAGAAAGAAGGTAAACCCAGATCATGATTTTCATGATTTAGAAAGTACGCAGCCATCTGTTACAGAGGAATTAGAGTCCAAACACCTGAATAAGGTATTGCAAGATGCATTGAATGAACTGCCTGAACGATGTCGATTAGTCTTTATAATGCGCCGTTTTGAAGATTTATCTCATAAGGAAATTGCCGAGAAATTGGATATTTCGACTAAAACAGTAGAGAATCAAATGACAAAGGCCTTAAAAGTATTAAAAACAGCCATCCAACCTTATGTTCAGAAAAAAATAGAATAAGCGATAGGGGAATTTAAGAATCCGAATGTCCTTTTAAAAAAGAATTGCCAAAGAAGCGCAATTATTAGAAATAGAAATAAAGAAATGGAAAAAAGGATGAAACAAATTACTCTAATCAAAAGATCATTTTATGACAGAAGACTTATACATATCATTAATTTACAAACAGCTAACGGATTCTATCAGCGGCGAAGAGCTAAAGCAATTAGAAGCATGGAAAGGCGCATCTGAAGAAAACCAGTTAACAGCTGAAAGTGTTGTCTTAGCATGGAATCAATCTTCTGAGATTAAACCAAATCTAGATGTAAATTTAGATGATGCGTTTAATGCTCTAGAGGAAAGAATTAATCAAGAAGAGCGAAAGAATAATCTAACTTCTGTAGGACAACAAGAAGCGAAGACAAGAACGCTAAATAGAAAATGGTTGTCAATCGCTGCTGGGCTAGTACTTCTGGTTTTATCTGGTTTTGTTATTATAAACTATTTAAATGGCCCTACAACACCCACTTTTGTAGAAGTGACTTCGGATTCGACATCGAAGACAATTGTACTTTCGGATGGGACAACTGTTAACCTGAATCAAAATAGTTCTCTTAAATATGAAACGTCTTTTTCTGGAAAAGAACGGAAGGTTATGTTAAAAGGAGAAGCATTTTTTGAAGTTAAACATAATCCTGAAGCACCTTTTATAGTAGAAACTAAGCAAGGAGAAGTGAAAGTACTAGGAACTTCTTTTAACGTTCGGGCGAATGAAGAAGATATAGAAACACAAGTGCAGGTAGTAAGCGGTCGGGTTCAATTGAAGGCAAAGGAAAAACAGGCGAAAGTTATTTTAACCGCGGGTAATGTAGGCGTTTTGAATAAAGAGAAACAAACCGTACAAAAAGTAGAAGTGGGAGCAGTTAATGAATTGTTTTGGCATACCAAACAACTTAAGTTTGTAGAAACTCCTTTGGAGGAGGTATTAGAAACTCTTAGTAAAAATTATGGAGTAAAGTTTGAACTTAAAAATACAGTTTTAAATGACTGCCCATTTAATTCAACTTTTGATGATTCAACTTTTGAAACAATAAAATCAACTATCGAAGGCGTTCTCAGTTTAGAAATTATAAAAGAAAAAAACACTTATATTTTGAAAGGCGGTAAATGCGAATAATTTTTATTCTCTTTTTCTTAGGTTTCTCTGTTTCATCTAGTTTTGGTCAGTCTCTGCTCAAAAAGCAGGTGAGTTTTGCCATAAATGATGTGTCTATAAGTGAAGGAATTCAAGCATTGATACAAGCCTCAAATATTGACATTGCATACAGTAATAATTTTTTTAAAAAAAGAAAAAAGATAACACGCCACTTCAAAAATGAACCTTTTGAAAAAGCCCTTTCTAGTATATTAAAAAACACCAATGTAGGATTTAAAGTACTTGATGATCGAGTGCTTTTGTTTTTAAAAAAAGAAGCGCAGCTATTTACTTTAAGTGGTTATGTTAAAGATAAAAAGTCAGGAGAACATTTAATCGCAGCAACGATTTATGATTCTAAAAATCATAAAGGAACAATCACGAACGAATATGGTTTTTATAGCTTGACTTTACCTGAGGGGGAGACAAATCTACATATCCAATTTTTAGGATATCAGGAAAATTTCAGGCTTGTGGACTTGGATAAAAACCTTCGATATGATATTCCATTAGAGACAAATTTGACCTTGCCGGAAATTATTGTTTATCCTGAAAATCAAGAAACCTCTTCCATACATCGGGCTGCCAATAATGTAATACAAATCAATAAAAATTTTGTTGAAGGTAGCAATGGACTTGGAGGGGAAGAAGATTTTGTGCGAACATCACAACTCTTACCAGGTGTCCAAGGAGGCATTGATGGCTTAGGTGGTATTCAAGTAAGAGGAGGAGAAAGTGGCCATAATCTGACATTGATGGATGGCGTTCCTGTTTTTATACCCTATCATTTATTAGGTGTCTTATCCGTATACAATTCAAGTACAGTAAATTCTGCACAACTCTTAAAAGGAAGCTTTTCTGCAAGATATGGCGGTCGCCTTTCTTCTGTATATGATATTAGAATCAAAGAAGGGAATAAAAAAAAATGGAAAGGAGAAGTAGGGCTTAATTTAATCAATGGCAATATATTACTTGAAGGTCCAATACAAAAAGGAAAAGGCTCGATCTTGATTGCAGGGAGGTATGCGCCAAATGGTTTTTTATTAAACCCAGAATTTAAAAGAATATATTTTCGGATAGGAGGAGAGGAAGGAGAATTAACATCTTCGTTTGGTGATTTTAATATCAAAATGAATTATTCGATCACGCCAAAGGATCACCTTTATCTAAGTGTGTTTTCTGGAACAGATGTATTCTATAGATCTGTTTCTGAAGAAGATGAGGAAGAAAAAACAAGTAGGGACTCTCAACTTGATTTTGGATGGAATAATAAAATAGGAGTACTTCGGTGGAATCATCTTTTTAATGAAAAGCTTTTTTTAAATACAACTATTACATATAGCGAATTTAGTTTTGACAATGTTTCTTTTGAGGAATATGAAGAAGATGATGATACTTCGGACTTAGAATTTCTAGAAAACCAATCATATAACAGAGATGTTGGGGTCAAGCTTGATTTTGATTACCTCCCTAATCCAAAACATACGATTCGATTTGGTGCAGCGCTGTCTGATAAAGAATTTATTACCAGTTTTGTTTTTTTTGATGAGGAGGACGAAGAATTAATTGATATTGAGGACATTGATTTAATGACTATTCAGGAATTGACAACAGGTCAAGTTTTTACTGCAACTGAAGCTTCTGTATATGTAGAAGATCAAATCAATATAGGGACTAATTGGTATGCCAGTATTGGTCTGCGAGGCAGTTCTTTTTTCAATGAATCAAAAAAATACTTCAACTTCGAACCCCGCTTGACCTTGAGGTATTATTGCTCACCCAAACTAAGTGTTTTTTCTTCTGCAAGTAGAATGGTTCAATATTTACATTTAGTAACGAATACAGCATTGAGATTACCTAATGATTTATGGATTCCCTCAGGTAAAGATGTTTTACCATCGACAGCCTTGCAAGGAGAAATAGGACTTTCATGGCAAGCCAGTAATAAGCTAAGTCTAAATGTAGATGCTTATTATAAAAAAATGGAAAACTTACTTGCTTATCCTGATGATCGTGATTTTTTAGAAGATATTGATCTTGAAACACCAAGTACTTTTTTGACAAGTGGAGAAGGTAGAACATATGGTGTTGAAGTATTTTTTAAATATAGTTCAAAAAAAAATGAAGCAGGTTTGTCTTATGTTCTTTCCAAATCAGAGCGGAAATATAAAGACCAAAACCTTGGCTTATATTATCCTCATGAGTATGATCAACGTCATCAGATAAAATTCTTTTTTTATAGAAAACTAGGTAAGCGGTTTGGCTTAGGTGGAAGTTGGGTTTATAACTCTCCTAATCCACAGTGGGGCTTGGCAAATACTAATTTGTCAGAAGAAGAAGAAGAAAATGTAGCTTTCAATCCACTGGGACAGAAAAATAGATTACGCTCAATTCCTTATCAGAAAATTGACCTTAATGTTTCTTTTCAACATCAAGGGGCCAAATTGACACATCGCTTTAAACTAGGTGTGTATAATATCTCTAATCGCCAAAATGCTGTTTTTTATAACCGATACTCTGATGGATTAAATGATGTCAGTGAGTCTGTTGATGGCCTTCCTTTTCTCCCTTCTTTTAGTTACCACATGAAATTTTAAGAGTTGAACAATTTCGGTTCTAAATGAATCCATTTGATAGAGGTTTACTAAACGAACTGAGTCATTTTATCTTGGTTCGTTTAGTAAACCATTCCTTTTTCAATTCTTTTTGACCAAACGAAATCATCTAACGCCACAATTTCGCTACTGATAATAAAATAAAATTATTTTTTTAAAAAAACATAGGGGATATTAAAAGTTGCTTTGTCTTAAACTCGAAAAATATGATTTCTTTTAATTGATAAAAAATAATTGAAAATGAATACCATTAAAAAAAGCTTCCAAGTCCTTCTTGTTTTTTGTTTAGCATTAGTAATGTTCACCTCGTGTAATAAAGAAGAAATAATACCAGAGGATACGACTCAGAATGTTCAAAACACGCAGTCTTTTTTAAATGCGATGAATACAAACAATTCTGGTAATAGTGGAAATAATAATAACAGTAGTAATGATGATGATTGTTTTACAATTAATTATCCCATTGATATTATCTTCCCAGATGGCAGCACACAAACAGTAAACAGTGATGATGAACTAGAGACAACAGTTGAAGATTGGTATGATGCCAATGAAGATTCAGATGAAGATCCGACTTTGGCTTTTCCTATTACCATAACTTTACCGGATGGCTCTAGCCAAACGATTAATGATGAAGAAACATTATGTGATCTTTTTTATGACTGCTATGGGGATGAAGATGATGAAGATGATGAAGACGATGAAGACGATGAAGACGATGAAGATGATGAAGAATGTTTTGAATTTAATTATCCAGTGACTGTAATTTTACCAGATGGTTCTTCGTCTTCTGTTGGAAGTGATGACGAATTAGAAATGACAATTGAAGGCTGGTATGATGCTAATGAGGATTCAGATGAAGACCCAACATTTGAATACCCAATAGAAGTGGCCTTAGAAGATGGCACAACTCAAACTGTGAATAATGATGACGAACTCGAAATCTTGTTTGAGGCTTGTTATGGAGAGGAAGATTGGGATGATGAATGTACTGATGAGTTTGATGATTGTTTTGAGCTTAACTATCCAGTGACTGTAATTTTGCCAGATGGCTCTTCGGCTTCTGTTGGAAATGATGATGAACTAGAAACAACCGTTGAAGACTGGTATGATGCCAATCAGGATTCAGATGAAGACCCAACATTTGAATACCCAATAGAGGTAACATTAGAAGATGGTACGACTCAGACGATAAACGATGATGGCGAACTAGAAGCCTTATTTGATAGTTGCGAATAAAAAAGAAATTTTTCATAGCTTTATTTTGGAGCATGGGCATCTAATTGTAGATGTCCATGCTTTTTTATTGAAGTAATCTCAGAACACATGTTTAAAACAACTTCATAGTAAGCATCCAAAAATAAGCGTCTTTGAAGTTTTGGAATTAGGATCTTTTTTTGAATGGTTCATAATTGGATTTCTGAGAATGTTTTATTTTCTTTGCTGAATAAATAAAACGGCGTTTCAAATAATGAAACAAATAAATTCCAAAATGAATTACAACCAAATAGCAGAAACCTTAGATTTAGCATCTTTTAATGCTAAAGCAGTAGAGCAAATCTCTAAAAAAAAATCCATTAATCTCGAAGAAGCCTATGCGATTCAAAGTATCTCACTTGCTCGTCGATATATAAGAGGAGAAAAATTATTAGGATTAAAATTAGGCTTTACCAGTAAAGCTAAAATGGAACAAATGGGTGTCCATGATATGATATGGGGTAGGCTAACCGATAAAATGTACTATAATGATGGAAGTACATTATCGCTCAATGACTTCATACATCCAAGGGCAGAACCAGAACTTGCTTTCCGTGTTTCCAAAACTATTGATCAAGTCATTACTTTAGAAAATGCGAAAGAATATGTTGATGGATTAGCTGTAGCGATTGAAGTTATAGACTCTCGGTATAAAAATTTTAAATTCTCTCTTGAAGATGTTGTAGCAGATAATTGTTCATCTGCTGGTTTTACTTATGGTCAATGGTTGCCGGTTGAGTCAAATATTCAAGATGTTAAGATGTCTTTAAGCTTTGATGGCGAAATTGTACAGGAAGGAAACTCTAATGCTATTCTAGGTAACCCTTGGGAATCTTTTGTAAATGCAGCTCGATTGGCTCGAGAAAATGGAGAAGTGTTAAAAGCTGGATCTATTATATTAGCTGGTGCAGCTACTCCTGCTGTCTATATGAAGAAAGGCCAAAAAGTTGAAGCGAAAGCAGAAGGCTTAGGAACAGTAAGTTTAGAAGTCATTTAAGAATTAAGGATTATTACAAATGAAAATTACAGATTCCAAATCACTAAACAATTCTGTAGCTAAAGCTTTCAATCTTTTAGATTATTTCAGTGCGTCTAAATCAGAATGGGGCGTCCGTGAATTAGCTAAAGAAACTGGCGCTAATAAAAGTACAATATACCGGATGTTGGCTACCTTGGAATCTCTTGATGTTTTACAGAAAAATAAAGTATCAGAAAAATATAGCCTTGGCTTAAAGCTTTTTGAATTAGGCAATCGAGTGTCTATCCATAGTGCATTAGTTCGCCATACCCATCCAGTACTGGAGCAAGTCGCAAGTGAAATTAAAGAGGCGGTTCATTTAGGGATTTTAAAGGATCAGAAAGTTTTTATGGTAGACAAAATTGAAAGCCCGAAAGGATTGAAACTAAATTCTGTCATTGGTACTTTTAGTCCTGCTTATTGTTCTGGCTTAGGCAAAACATTATTAGCGCACTTAAACCCCAGTACATTAAAACAAACCGTTGAAAGTATCGACCTTAAATCGAATACCGCATTCACGATTACAAAAAAAGCAAGGTTTAAAAAAGAATTGGAAGCAATCAGAAAACAAGGTTATGCTATTGACCGACAGGAACTAGAGCTTGGTCTTATTTGCGTAGCAGTGCCCGTATATAATCAAAAAAATCAGATTGTTGCAGCATTAAGTGCTGCTGGACCAGCCATTCGATTTCAAGAGGATAAAGTAGAAGATTATGTAGCGACTTTAAAGAAAGGTGCATTATCAATCAAACAGAAAATTGGTAATTTTCAAATAAATTCAACAGACCAGATTTAAAATAAATCGTTCTTTGTCCACGGGATTTGTCAAAGAACCAAATAAATAAAATAAAGAAATGTCAGAGGATTCAAAAAAATATGCAACAGTACATTATAATAACTACTTAGGTTTAGATCAACTTTTAGGTGCTCAAAAACCTAAAAGCGCCGAACTCGATGATTCCCCCGCACATGATGAAATGCTATTTATTATTGTACACCAAGCATACGAATTGTGGTTCAAACAAATTATTCATGAACTGGAATCTGTAGTAGATTTATTTCGTCAAAAAAGGGTCCATCCACGAAGTATTGGTGTAGCTATCGCGCGCCTTGAAAGGGTTGTTGAGATACAAAAATTGCTCATCAATCAAATTCGAATAATGGAGACGATGACACCGCTGGACTTTCTAGATTTTAGAAATTATCTTTTTCCAGCTTCAGGGTTTCAGAGTTATCAGTTTAGAATGATTGAAAATTTACTTGGACTAGAAGACGAACATCGGATCACTTATAATGGAGAGCCTTATGATGTTGTCTTTGACCATACTAAGAGGAAAAACCTAAAAGACATTGAACAAGCTACATCTCTATTTGAAGCTGTTGAAGATTGGTTAGAACGAACACCTTTTCTTGATTTTGGGACATTCAACTTTTTGGAAGCATATAAAGAATCCGTAGATCGAATGCTTACAAAGGAGAAAGATGCCATTAATGAAACTTCTTACCTAACACAAAAAGAAAAAGAAATGCGACTTGCGATGTTGGGTAGTACAGATACGTATTTTCATGCAGTCTTAAATAGGGAAGCACATGAACAGCGATTAAAGGATGGAGAGCTTCGTCTAAGTTATGATGCGACCATCGCAGCCTTGTTTATCAACCTCTACCGCGATGAGCCTATTCTTCATTTACCATTTAAATTGTTAACTACACTGATTGAAATCGACGAAGCCTTGACAACATGGAGATACCGTCATGCTCAAATGGTGATGCGGATGATTGGGAATAAAATAGGAACGGGAGGTTCATCAGGTCACGGATATTTAAATAAAACGGCAGAGAAACATCATATCTTTAAAGATTTACATGGCATTTCGACCCTTTTAATACCTCGGTCAGAATTGCCAGAATTACCCCAAGCATTAAAAGATCAATTGGATTTTAATTTTAAACATGGTTGATTTTAAACGGCACTAATTTTTTTAAAAACAATAAACCAACAGTGAACCATGAGAATCAATGGACATTCCCACTTACTTCCATATCCTAATGAGATTCCTAGTTTTATGAAGGAAAAAGAGATTTTCTGGGTAGATGAAGATCGGAAGTTTATGTTGCAAAAAAACTGGAAACGCCCAGTTACAGATTCTAGTTTCTTCTTGGATGAGAAATTAGAGTGGATGGAATACAATAAAATAGACCATGCTGTAGTCCTCAACCTTTCTCAACTATATGGCAATGGATTGCGTCTGGAAGAGATGAAAAAAGTACTCCGATTCCAAAATGACTTTAATGCAAAAGTACAGCATGACCATCCTGATAAATTCACTTGTGGCTTTGTAGTACACTCCGGCTATGTCCGTGGAGCACTCTGGGAAATGGAGCGCTGCGTGGAACAGTTAGGCTTAAAAGTTTTATGTCTTCCTACACATTTTATGGATTCTATTGGGACATGGCGGTCTATTTTCAATGAAGATATTGAACCAATACTAGAATTAGCCAATAAATATAAATTAGCGATAGAAATTCATCCTTATGATGGAGAAAAATTTATACAATTAGAAAATACTGCTTGGCGATTTCACTTGGTTTGGATGCTGGCACAATGTGCAGATGCGTATCATTTTTTTACGTTAAAAGGATATCAAGAAAAATATCCAAATATTAGAGTGTGCTTTGCGCATGGTGGACAACTAGCACAAATTAACCTAGGACGAAGAATACAAGGTTTTGATGGCCGTCCAGATTTATTTGAAGGGATGACTCATCCTCGAAAAGCAGTTGGACATCCCAATATCTTCTTTGATACCTTGGTTCATGATACTTTTTCATTAGAACTTATGGTGAAAAGACTAAATGGAACAGACCAAATAATAATGGGACTTGATGACCCATACCCTTTAGGAGAAATGGAAAGTATGCCCCAAGCATCCTATCCCGGAAAAATATTAGACCTTGCAAAAGAGGAAAAAATTATAAATGAAAAACAATATGAAGAAATTTGGAAGGACAACGTACTAAGATGGTTAGGAATAGAAGTAGATGATAGTCTTAGAAAACGGTTAAAAATAGATTAAAATGATTCTATCAAAGAATCTTGATTTTAAGACTTTGTGAGACTTCATGTATAAAACTCTGTGGAACTTCGTGTCAAAAAAAAACTATTAAGTCTAATAAAAATGAACTACGAAAATACGCTACAATTTGCAAAAGAAATGGATGCTGCGGATCCTTTAAAAGCCTTCCGTGATCGCTTTCATTTACCAATGCAAAAAGATGGAAGGCCTTATATCTATTTATGTGGAAATTCTTTGGGATTACAACCGAAATCTACAAAAGCCGCGATCGAACAAGAATTAGTAGATTGGAAAAACTATGGAGTTGAAGGGCATTTTAATGCAAAAAATCCTTGGATGCCATATCACGAATTTCTTACTGAATCTATGGCAAAGCTTGTTGGCGCAAAACCAATAGAAGTGGTCGTGATGAATACCTTATCAGTTAATTTGCACCTCATGATGGTCTCGTTTTATAGGCCGTCTGCTAAAAGAAATAAAATATTAATAGAATACGATGCCTTTCCATCTGATAAATATGCAGTTGCTTCTCAGATAAAATTTCATGCTTATGATCCAAAGGATTGTTTAATAGAATTGAAAGCAAGAGAAGGAGAAGAATTGATTAGAGAAGAAGATATCGAGCGGATTATTGAAGAACAAGGAGATGAGATTGCATTGATCATGCTTGGTAATACAAACTATTATACTGGCCAGTTTTTTAACATGAAAAAGATTACACAACTAGGGCATGCTAAAGGATGCATAGTTGGTTTCGATTGTGCACATGGCGCTGGAAATGTAAATTTGGATTTGCATAATAGCGGTGCAGACTTCGCGGTATGGTGTTCATATAAATATATTAATTCTGGCCCGGGAAGTCTCGGAGGTTGCTTCGTTCATGAACGTCATGCACATGATAAAGACCTTCCAAGGTTTACAGGATGGTGGGGACATAATAAAGAAACGCGTTTTGGAATGCGAGATGATTTTGATCCTATTCCTGGCGTTGAAGCCTGGCAACTGAGTAATCCGCCAATTCTCTCTATGGCTGCAATCAAAGCATCTCTCGAAGTTTTTATGGAGGCAGGAATGGAATCTATTTTTAGAAAATCAAAATTATTAACGGGTTATCTGGAATATCTTATCAATAAGATAAATAGTGAACAGATTAAAATTATAACGCCAAAAGATCCGACACAGCGAGGAAGTCAGTTGTCCATTCAAGTGAAAAATGCTGATAAAGCCTTGTATGATAAAATAACAGAAAGAGGGGTGATTGCTGATTGGCGAGAACCAGATGTGATTAGAGTGGCGCCTGTACCACTGTATAATTCTTATGAAGATGTATACCAATTTGTAGAGGTGTTTAAACAAGCTCAATAAGATCTCAATATATTTTAACCAACCTTTGCTTCGACTTCTGCGTCAGTTTAAGTAGATATAGAAAGTAGAGGTTTTTAGGGACAGATGATTATGGAAAAAGGTAAAATTATAATAATAGGCGCAGGGCTCTGCGGAACATTGTTAGGACTTCGTTTAGCACAACGAGGCTATCAAGTAAGCCTTCATGAACGAAGAGGTGATATGAGATTGGAAGATGTAGATGCTGGGCGATCCATTAATTTAGCATTGTCTGCAAGAGGTTTACGTGCCTTAGAAAAAGTAGGTGTCAAAACAGCAATTCTAAAGGAATGTATACCAATGAGAGGGAGAATGATTCACCCTGTTGAAGGCGCATCTTTCTTTTCTCCATATAGTGGAAGAGAGAAAGACTATATCAATTCGGTGTCGCGAGAAGGATTAAATATAGCATTGCTAAACGCAGCAGACGAGTTTGAAAAAGTACAAGTAATCTTTAATAGTAAATGTACAGGCGTAGATTTAAAAAGGGCAAAAGCAACATTTGAAAATATAGAAACAGGAGAAAAGATAGAAGAAGAAGGTGCCGTTGTCATAGGAACAGATGGAGCAGGTTCTGCTGTCCGAAATAGTATGATGAAACAAACAATTCCTTTGCTCTTTAATTTTTCGCAGAACTTTTTGCGACATGGCTATAAAGAATTGAGTATACTCCCCAAAGAAGATGGTACCTGGAGAATTGAAAAAAATGCATTACATATATGGCCAAGGGGAAGCTTTATGATTATTGCATTACCGAACCTCGACGGTAGTTTTACAGTGACCATGTTTCATCCTTATGGTGGAGAGAATGGGTTTGACAACCTAAATACTAAAGAAAAAGTACGTGCCTTTTTTGAAAAAGAATTTCCAACGCTTATCCCCTACATGCCGCATTATTTAGATGAATATTTTGAAAATCCAGTAGGGACGCTTGGCACAATTAAATGCTATCCATGGCAAGCTTATGGGAAGACTCTAATTATGGGTGATGCATCTCATGCGATCGTTCCCTTTTATGGACAAGGGATGAATGCAGCATTTGAAGATGTAACTGTTTTTGATGAAATACTAGATCAACACGAAGGGAATTGGGAAAAGGTCTTTGAAGTATTTCAAGATGCCAGGGTAGATAATGCTAATGCCATTGCGGACTTAGCGATTGATAATTTTCATGAGATGCAAGACAAAGTGGATGATATAGATTTTATGCGAAAGCGAAAATTAGAAATGCTACTTGAACAAAAATACGAAAATTATTATTCCAAATATTCTTTAGTAACCTTCCGACCAGACTTACCATATACAGCAGCAATGGATTTAGGTAGAAAACAAGATAAATTACTTTTAGGACTTTGTGCTGAAAGTGATCCGGCTGATTTAAATTTAGACGAAGTAATGAAAGCAATTTTAAAACTTAGAGAATAATCAATAAATGAAAAGCAAGGTTTTAAAAGATAAAGCACAGCCTCTAGGGCATTATCCCCACGTCAAACAAGTAGGGGACTTTATATATATATCAGGTACAAGTAGTCGTAGACCTAACAATACGCATGTTGGAGCGGAGCAAGATGAGGCAGGCAATTGGCAGTTGGACATTCGAAAACAAACAGCGGCCGTAATAAAAAATATTGAAGCACTTTTAAAAAGCATGAATGCAGATCTATCCAATGTAATAGACATTACAACTTTTCTAGTGGATATGAAAGATTTTAAAGGTTATAATGAAGTGTATGGTACCTTCTTTGACCATACAGGCCCAACTCGAACGACAGTAGCTGTGCATCAATTACCACATCCAAATTTATTAATTGAAATAAAAGCAATAGCATATAAATCAAAAGCATAAAAGTAAAAATTATACTTTTGTGATACATTTAAGTAAGAAATAAACTATATTGCTTAACCTATTTTAATTCCCTCGTAATTAATAATCAGAAATTAATAAAATTAAATTTTTTATAAAAGGATCATTGATTCTTAATACAGACACGCACATATTTGAATAAACCGCTCACATTGACTCATATGATCTATATAAGATATAGCATATACCTTATCGTTTTTCTATCATTTTTCGCTTGCCAAAATCAAAAGTCAAAAAAATTAGACTTTAATAATATTGAGGAGATACAATCTTTGCATAAGCAGGTAAAAGATAATTATACTGATACGTCTTATTTGCATTTACAAAAAGCAAAAGGTGTAATTGAATCCTTAGAAATAGTCCCAGACTCCATTAAGGCACAAAATGATTACCTGATCGGCATGTATTTTTATAATCTGGGAAATCTGGATAGTGCAGCTCATTATTTGCATAACGCTACTGATTATGTAAAGGATACGATTACTGTAGAACGAGAAGTAAATTATTTTCGACAAGTGGGTATAGTTTATTTTCGTCTGGAAAAAATAGGAGATTGTATTGCAAATAATGAGCGATTTAAATCTTTATTAAGAAATAATGATTTTAAAAAACAGGCTTTAGCGTATTATTTTAATGAGAACGTGTATAAACAAACTGCTCAAGCTAATCAAGCTTTAGAGAATAATCTCCTACGTATCAAAATGCTAAAACTAGCAAAAGATACACAAGCTTTAGTCCCGGCTTTAATATCGCAAGCCTATATTAAATTTTTTCTTTTTAGGGATAAAGTGAGCACATTTAAAATATTAGAAGATTTAATAACTAAAGAAAATACCCTTTCCCAAAATAATAAACGGTTACTATTTGGAGAATATGGAGTTTACCTATTTTATATAGGAGAGTTTGAGAAAGCAAAGGAAGCTTATATTAAAGGTCGAAACTTTACGCCTGATATTATAGGTAAAAGAGACCTTTTAGCAACTGCTTATTCTAATTTAGCAGAAGTTTGTATGGAGCTGAAAGATTACGCTAGTGCTACTACATATCTTGATTCAATAAGAATACTTGGCTTTGAAAATATTTCAGAAAGATATAGGAGAAGTGCTATGGAATATAAATTACGATTGATTTATGAAACGAATGGTGATATTAAAGCTGTGCTTAGCTATATGGACACGGTACAGGAGCATCAGAATAGACAATATTTAGCTAAATATAAAAGAGAATTAGTCGCCTTGGGTAAAGCCTCTGAAAAGGAAGAAATCTTACAAAAAGAAAAACAGTTAATAGAAATAGAAAATCTTAAACAAAGAAATAGACTATGGCTAGTCTCTTTATCGTCTCTATTAATTTTATTAACAGGCATTCTTTTTTACAGACAGCGAAAATTTAAGTTTGAAAAAGAAAGCCTACAGATGCAGCAGCGATTATTGCGTACTCAGATGAATCCACATTTTACTTTTAATACGCTCTATTTTATCCAAAGTCATATAAAAAAAGACCCGGAAACTGCAAAGGATTATTTATTGAAGTTTTCTCGTTTACTTCGACTAATTTTAGAAAACTCTACCTATAATTATGTGCAATTAGAAAAGGAGTTAGATGCTTTAAAAAACTACCTAGATTTGCAATTATTAAAAATGCCTTCAAAATTTGAATATAATATTGTTTTTGAAAATTTTGAAGAAGATGCTTTTATTTTTATACCACCTATGCTCCTTCAACCGCTTATCGAAAATAGTATTGAACATGGTTTTGCGGGTATAGATTATAAAGGAAAAGTATTGCTTAGTTTTTTTAAAAAAGATAAACACCTGACCTGTACTATTGAAGATAATGGGATAGGCTTAAAAAAATCGGACCATTCAGCAAAACAATCTGCATCAATGCGCCTGATTTCGGACTTCTTAAAGAAAACAACAAAAGAAGGAATCAAAATAATTAATAAAAAAAATAATTCAATAGAAGACACTGGTGTACGCATAGAGTTATTAATCCCATATAAATTGACAGAGAATGATTAAAGCAATTTTAGTTGATGATGAAATCACAGTAAGAGAAGACGTTCGCGAAAAAATTTTGGAATATTTTAGTAAAGAAATAATTATTGTTGCAGAGGCAGATAGTGTGGCATCGGGCTTATCTTCAATCCAGCAGTTTGAACCAGAATTATTATTGTTGGATATTCATATGGCGGATGGTACAGGATTTGATTTAATAGAGAAGAGTAAGTATAAAAAATTTGAAGTTATCTTTATTACAGCTTATGACAATCATGCGATTAAAGCGATTAAAGTTGGGGCACTAGATTATATACTAAAGCCAGTGGATGATGAAGAATTTAAAGATGCGGTCAATAAAGCAATGAAGAATAATAAAAAAGAAAAACACCTTGAAAAAATAATCGAAATTTCTGCGGAGTATTTTAAAGGGGTAGAAAAAAAGCGAGTCATTCTCAAAACATCAGATACTGTTTATGCTATCTACGAAGATGATATTCTCTATTGTAAATCAGAAGGCAATTATACCACCTTTTATACTTGCCAGTTAGAGAAAATAATAATTTCAAAACCTATAAAAAGGGTAGAAGAAATTCTGTCGGAAAATGTTTTTGTTCGTTGCCATCAATCTTATATTGTCAATAAAAAACATGTTCTAAAGTATAATAAACAAGGTGTACTAGTTGTCCATTTGGATTTTAAAGTGCCTGTTTCTAGTAGAAGAAAAGACTATGTGCTTAAAAAGATTTTTGATTAGGATTTAATCGAAAACTAGTTTGTCCTGCCTTATTTTAAACGACCTCCTATTAGTTAGTCTTTTTGGTTTTTTGCTAAAGCGAAAGAGCAAGTGTTTGTTATGGATTAATATGCTGATTCTTTAATGAAATCTGTAAATAACAGGCATAAATTTTTTTATTTGACCAAGGTCTTTCACTGCTATTGTTTACTAAACTTATCCGGTTGCTAGACTTAACACGTTTAGTAAACGACAAAAGGCTTGTTTTATAATCACCCAATGGATTTGGCTAGACCCAATAAGGTCTAATTTAAAAATAAAAGTATTTATGCAAATATGAGAAATATATTTACAAATATGAAATTAAGGTAGACGCTTATACAAACACTATTTTAACAGAAGTAAAGAGTACGTAGCTTGAATCAATAAAAAATAAAATAAAATAAAAATTATGAGATTATTACAAATGTTTTTACCAGTTGTTTTTTTATTATTCATATCATCATGTTATCAAGAAAAAGATGATATGTTAATACCTCAAGATGAAACTACCTCTGTTTCAGAGAATAATTATAGTGGCTCGGCAAGTCAAAGGGCTGGACAAACCAAATCAGGAAAGTTAGAGCATCATATGCAATGGGCATCATTTATTGCAGGGAAAGTTCTTCGTAATCATGTTGAAGCTCAAGATGAAATATTAATGTTATTAGAGGATGAAACAATAGCTATTCCATTGGAATTTCTTTTAAATGGACAAACCTTCATTGCCCAAAAATTTGACATCGAATTTAAAAACTATTTGACACTTTACGTTATACAAATTGAGCAACTTGGAAAACCTGTTTCCAGTTTTGATATTCCTCCTGCTCAAGGCTATGAGGAAGATTATTTAGCATCATTAGTAGACGATTTTCTGGATTATCTAATAGTTGAAAACTGTATTGAACTCTCTTTTCCCAAAGGATTAAAGTTTTCAGAAGAATTTACTATTACTTCTACAGCACACCCTTTAAATAATGATCAAAAGAATGAAGGTTACATTCGTTATTATGAACCTATATATACGGACAATAATGTACTGACTTCAGCGGAAGAAGTTATAGCCAGTCCAACTTATACAGCTGAAAACGAAAACATCATTATCGCAAGACCATTTAGACACTCCAGTTTCCCAGAAACAAATCAGTCTTGTTTGTATGAAGAATATTCGGAGATAGCTTTTAAGAAGTTTCTTGAACTTTAGTATTAACGTATAATACGTTTTCTAAACTACTCTTTTTAATATAATTAGCGCACCACAGGTAACGTATACCTGTGGTGCGTTTTTTAAACTTATCATTAAATACTTATTATAGTTATATCTCAACCTTTTATATCCTTTTTTCAGACCAATTCATTATCGAAGTAATTAAGTATTGATCTCTCAAAGTAAAGACTTAAAGTGAGTTTTTTCAATAGGATAGTTACTGTTTAATAACCGCATTTAAATTAATTACTCACAAATATGAATAAACCTTTGGCGCTTAAGAATTTGCTATTTGAAGGGCGGTTAAGACTGTGCATATTTGAAAGGAGAATTATTTTTATTATTACTTAAATACTTTATTATGAAAATGAATCAAATTTTATTAATGTTATTTATTTTAGTTTTAGGAACGACTAGTTATGGTCAACCTTCATCAGGATGTGGATTATGCAGTGATCCTAACAATAATATAAATTATACTGGAAATGGAAACTTTACTGCATCTTACGCTCAAGCTTATTATTGGGAGGTCTGTAATGGAAATGCAACAATTGATGGTTCAAATACTGGGCAAACTGTATCTGTTGATTGCATTGGAAGTTACACGATTAAAGTCACTAGATTTGTAAATGGTAACTGTGTCGAATCGTGCGAATTCCGTACTTGTTCAGGTGGCGGCGGTGGAAGTAGCTGTCCATCATCAAATGATATTTTTTATATTAATGAAGGTGGCGGTGGCCTATGTACAACTGGCTTAGCTTCAATCAGTGGACTAAGTAATGTGAATTATGTCAATTGGACTTGGGCTTTAGCAGGATATTCAGGTACAATTAATAATGCAGGAACGACTACACCAATCTATTATCCATCAGGAAACTGGACTAATTATTATATAGCTATTTGTGCTCAGGTAGTATTTAATGATGGAACTGTTTGCGACTTTGAATGTAAGAGCTTTTTATTAGACTGTGGAGTTGGCCCAGGAAATCCAGGACCATCAAGAAGTGGATCATTATATCCAAATCCAGCAAAAAATACATTTAATGTTAAAGGCCAAGAAGGGGTAGATATCGAAGAAATTAAAATAATTAATGCACAAGGCGCGATTGTAAAAACGATCAAAAGTAATTTTAATGATGAAATAGATATTTCAGATCAAAAAAATGGCATCTATTTCATAAGCTTGAAATTTGATGATGGCACTTCAGAAATCAAAAAATTAGTTGTTGAAAAGTAAGGATCAAATACCTTCAATGAGGATAGGAGTAATACCAAGTCCTTATTAGTCGAACAATATTGTTTGTAGGGAAAAAGGTGAAGATAGATTTTTCAATATTTTCCGATTTATGCTACTAACACGATCTTAAATGATATTACGATACCGCAAGTATAATTTATACTTGCGGTATTTTTGTGTGCTAAAAGGTTTCATTGTATCAAGATTAGGTTATTATTTCATATTAACACTGCCCTTAAACTATACTTAGTTTTTAATAGCGCTCATTATTATGAGCATTATTTATTTGGGTAAGTTTTATGATAGCTTCAGCTTATATCGTGGATATTAGTACAGATGAAGGTCGGTTCAAAAACTTTTCTATGATCGATGCGGCTTTGGGTGTGGGCTTTATTAGGCAGGCTATTTGAGAGGTTGGTGTATAGCTTCCTTTTTATACTGTGCCAGATTTGACTATAATTAATTTTCTGTATAGATACATCATTTTTTCAGCACCTCCAGCACCTAAAAATACGAGTCCATTTGAGAGGAAAAGGCAAATTAAGCAGAAAGCTAAGGTCAAAAAATAAATGTCCTATCATACTTTCGTCCTACCACATGGATGTAGTAGGACGGTAAGCAGTAGATATAAACCGGACCATCTATAAATACATTATCATTAAGCAGCTTCTGCTTTTAGTAATTCCATGTCTCTTATCAATAAACGACGACGATTAAATGTCAGAATATTTTTATTCCGCAATTCGTTTAGCACCATTGTTACCGTTTGTCTTGAAGTAGCGGTAAGGTTTGCAATCTCCTGATGAGTAAAAAACTTTCTTACCAGCATTTCATAACCTACTCTTTGGCCACGTCGATTTACTAATTTCTCTAAAAAGTCGATAATCCTTCCACGAGAAGTTTTAAAAACTAGAGATTCCAGCCGTTCTTCCATTTCCATAAGACGATCTCCAAGGATGTGCATAACATGAAGACTGAAAGCTTTATGGCCAATAAGAAGGGATTGCAATTCTTCACTGGTCAAGGTATAGACTTCTGTATTTTCCATTGCTATGGCATAATCTTTTCTAAGCCTTTGTCCTATAAGTGAAAACTCTCCAAAAATCTCTCCCATTACGGCGACTTTTTTAATGACCTCTTTACCATCATTACCATGAGCTCCAATCTTTACACGCCCCTCTTTAACAATATAAATTTGGTCAGCTTTTTTGTGTGGTAAATAGATATATTCGTTTTTGAGAAAGGACACTGTGTTATAGGAATAACCGTTTTCACCGTCTGCTCTTTGATTTAGGATTGATATAATATCAATGTTTCCGAAATTCTTATTTATTGATTGAACTGTCATGATTCGGTAGTTTAGAGATTAATAATAATTTTACAATTCAAAGATAGGCGCAAAGTGTAACAGAAGTATCACAGTATCTTGGCATTTGTGTAGACAATTATGACAAGCAATTAATGATTTAGCACTTGTTTAAATTTTATTTACGGGGCTGCAAAAACTCACTTTAAGAACCTGATTTCGCCTTTTTGTCTTCAGATAGCTGGGCTATGAAAAGATAAAAATGCTTCTTCAGAACCATAAATTAAACCTTTTCGTCTTCGACAATAATTTTTAAACCCGTTCTTAGAAAGAAATAGCTTGGGCTAAGAGATATTCTTTTTGGAGTAAATAATTGGATTAACGCATATTTTTCATACCTTTTTAGATCATTCTAAAAGGCTCAATTGTTTTAGTTTAAACTAAACGTCAGAAGATATGGAAGACTTGCTCGCTGCTAGATTACAAATGGCAATTTCTCTCGGATGGCATATTATTTTTGCTTGTATAGGTATGGCGATGCCCTTTTTTATGGCTTATGCAGAATGGAAATGGCTTAAAACAAAAGAAGAAATTTACCTCGATCTCGCAAAATCATGGTCAAAAGGAGTGGCTATTTTTTTTGCAGTTGGAGCGGTCTCCGGGACTTTACTTTCATTTGAGTTGGGACTTCTTTGGCCAGAATTCATGAAACATGCAGGGCCAATTTTTGGTATGCCATTCTCACTAGAAGGCACGGCTTTTTTTATTGAAGCGATTGCCTTAGGTGTATTTTTATATGGTTGGGAAAAGATATCTCCAAGAGCACACTGGTGGTCGGGAATAGTCGTTGGAGTCTCTGGCGTAATGTCTGGAATTTTTGTTGTTGCAGCTAATGGGTGGATGAATAGTCCTTCTGGGTTTGATTTTGTAGACGGTGTATATACCAATATTGACCCTATTGCTGCACTTTTTAATGATGCATGGTTTACACAAGCGCTGCATATGACTTTCGCTGCGTTTGCTAGTACTGGATTTGCTGTAGCTGGAGTTCATGCAATTATGTTATTGCGAGGGCATTCGATACGGTTTCATAAAGAAGCCTTGAAGATCGCCTTGATTTTTGGATCTATCGCAGCTTTTGCTATGCCAATTACTGGTGATCTTGCTGCTAAAGATGTAGCAAAACGTCAACCCGCTAAGTTGGCTGCAATGGAAGCACATTACCACACGGAAGAAAATGCAGCTTTGATTATTGGAGGTATTCCGGACCATGAAAAGAAAGAAGTACATTATGCGATCAAAATACCTGGGGCGCTAAGTTTTTTAGCGCATGGAGATTTTAAATCAGAAGTTATTGGATTGGATCAAATTCCAGATGATGAAGAACCACCAGTATTGGTCACGCATTTTGCTTTTCAAATTATGGTTGGCTTAGGAACTATGATGATGGGGATTGGAGGTTTATACTTCTTTATGCGATGGCGGCGATGGGATTATTTAAGTAAAAGGTGGTGGTTGCGATTAGTAGCATTGGCAACACCAATAGGGTTTATAGCACTGGAAGCAGGGTGGACAGTAACAGAAGTTGGCCGACAGCCTTGGATTATTTATGGGGTGATGAAGACAGAGGATGCTTTGACTCCAATGCCTGGAATTCAATATTCTTTATATTTGATTATTGCTGTTTATAGCCTGTTGACTTTGGCAGTGATCTGGTTAATGACAAGACAAATCAAATCTATTCATCAAAAATATGCTGAATGATTTATACGGAATTAGTAACAATAATCATGGGGATAAGCTTAGTATTATATACTTTGCTGGGAGGGGCTGACTTTGGAGCAGGAATAATAGAGTTGTTTATTGGAGACCGGAGTAATGATACGATTTCCAAGGCAATAGCGCCAGTTTGGGAAGCTAATCATATTTGGTTAATTATAGCTTTAGTTATTTTATTTAATGGTTTCCCAGAAGCCTATGCCATTTTTTCTACAGCACTACATATTCCCATTTTGATTATTTTACTTGGGATTATCTTTCGTGGCACAGCATTTACTTTTCGTCATTATGATGCTTATAAAGATGAGTCACAAAAATGGTACTCTTTGATTTTTCGGTATTCCAGTATTTTGACGGTATTATTTTTAGGTATTACTATCGGGGCTTTATTTGGTGGAACAATACCTGCATCATTAGATGGAGCGAGTTTCTATACTTATTACATCGCGCCATGGGCTAATCTGTTTTGCTTGTCTATTGGAGTATTTGTACTTAGTCTTTCTATGTATACTGCTGCTATTTTTTTATTGGGAGAAGTCAAAACCAAAGAAGGGTATGACCTACTTCATGATTTTATAAAAAAACTCTTTCTTGCTTCGATGATATCTAGTTTATTTATTCTGATTGTTTCTTATAGTCAAAATCTATCTTTTCATAAAAACTTTTTAAGCCATCCGGTTTCTATATTCAGCTTATTTATTGCTTCTGCAATGATTCCTTTCATTTTTAAAATGATTGAAAAAAAACGAATATGGATGCTTAGAATTTTAGTAGGAGCACAAATTTTAGTCATTTTTCTAGCTTGGTTTATTTTACAATGGCCGGATTTGATAAAGTTTTCAGATGGAACAGCATTGAGTATTTATGAGGCTGCTTCTCCAGAGATTACGATGAAGGTTTTGTTGGGCGCCTTGGTTTTTGGAATCATCAGCATTTTTCCATCTTTGTATTATTTGTTTAAAATCTTCAAATAACTTCAAGTTCAAAAAAATAAGAGCATTGCTTATACAAGCAATGCTCTTTACTATTATCAAACTATTATTGATTAGTCTAAGATCAGGAAGTCGTCTCGGTGTCACATTTAGGAACAGGTGTGCCGGGGGCAGCATCTAATTCTTTCTTATCACGTTCAACTTCCTTGAAACCACCTTCTCCGTCAACTGTTTCGTCTGCTGGTATAACAAAACCAAATTTACACCAATATTGAGCCATGATATCATAACCCGTTGTACCCTGAGAACCAGGAGGGCCAAAGTCGTTTGGCAGAGTCAGATAGGCATCTACATTACTAGCATCCTCTGGAATATAAAGCGCTGAACTTCTAAACCAGTCAATAGGCAGAAGAATTGGTGGATCATCCGAAGATGCTGGTGGTTTTGATTGAACCACAATATCTGGACGTTGTGCTGCCCACCAAGAGATATTACAAGACCAAAAATCTCCATGCCAGGGGATTGACATATAAGCAGCTACTGAGCCTGGAGTAATTTGAGCAAGTGGGCTGCCATTATAAAATATCTGAGAGGTAAAACGAAATGGTCCAGCAAAATACTCTGGAAATTTCATATTATAAGTCAATTCAATCCCTGGGTGAAAACCACCACCAACAGTAGGTTGAAGTGCTGCAAAGTCAATAGCGGCAGGTTGATCGGCCAAAGGTATACTATCCAAAGGAACTGGGACGGTTTTCGTACCTGTTTCAAAATCACCATTCACCCATTTTTGAAACTTGGCTAACTGATGTCTAGTCAAACTCAACCATTGGTTTGGATAATTTGTTTTGTTAAAGATGTTTTCAGCTGGAGAGCCTCCTTCTCCGAAAAGGTGCGGCATTAGGCTACCACGCTGTACCCCTCCATCATATTGAATAGTTTTACCAGTATCAGGATCAATTGGCAATGCATGAGGTGGAGGTGGCGCGCCTGTAATGGTTTCTGCTGGACGAATGAATTTGTAAACGAATGTTCTAGAGACCAAAGCTTGTCCAGGATCTGGTCCGGGATTAGCAAGGAAGCTCAAATAAGGTTCCCTCAGAAAATCCCCATTTGTTCCTGGCCCATGACCAGTAAAAGCTGGTTTGTTCACCCAAGCATAATCTATTACAGTTTTGAGTGTTGGATAAATGTCTCTATAAAAACTAATAACTTCTCTGCATGCTAATGATGGCCCAGCCTCAGAGAGACTGGTCTTACCAACGTATTTGAAAGTAAAGTCAGAGTTTCCAGCTTTAACACTTGCAAGATAAGTTTTTTGATCAGAACCGGTCACCGCATAATATAACTTTCCATTAAAAGCTTCAATAGCGGGAGGAAGCTTTGTGTTTGGACTACCTGTAATAAACTTAAACGAAAAGTTGAAAGATTTGTCAGGGCCATTATTATTCCAGGAAGCGATGTAGGCATTATTATCTGTACCTGTAAGGGCGTAATATAACTGTCCATCAAAAGCGGTGATACTAGGTGCAAGCTTACTTATTCCAGAGCCACCGATATGTTCCATTTGATAATTATTGGAAGCTACACCAAGGTAGAGCCTATTTTCTGTACCCGTTACCGCTAAGTATAAGTCGCCATTATAGGCTGTAATAGATGGGGATTGACTAGTTGCTTGATTCCCAATTTTAGCGAATGCTGAAAAAGTTTCTCCATCGGAAGAAGAAGCTATATACACGTTATTATCCTTACCGGTTACTGCATAATATAGCTGACCATTATAAACAGTCAAGGAAGGACCTACATTAGATGCTATAGTACCAATGACTTTATAATCTGTGACACTAGAATGATCATCAGAATATTTACCAATAAAATTTTTATTACCATCACTACCAATAACGGCGTAATAAAGGCTTCCTTTGAAACTAAGGATAGCTGGTCTGGCACCAGCTACTGTAAGTCCAGATACATCTCTAAAAGAATAACCACTACTACCATTTGCAGAAGAGGCCAAATAGTTTCGATTATCAGTGCCTGTTACGGCATAATATAAATCACCACTATTAGGATCACTTTCTGGGAAGATATTAAGTTGAAGATCAAGGAGTGATACTACATTGTATAAAGAAGGACCATATTTAGGTGGTGCTACACCTATCCAGCCTCTTCTATTAGGATCGTTATTGGTCGTAAAAGTAGCACCGCCATTGACTTTTACGACAGCATTGATAGAACCTCCACCAGTATCATCATACCAGCCCGGATTATTGAAGTAAGAGTTTCCATTGGAAGTAGGATTCGGGTTAGCTCCAGGTTCTCCATTTATTTGTGCTGCTCCTTTAACGATATGCAAAGGAGGATCTGTAAGGGATTCCCCTTTACCTTCTCCAGGAACGACAATCAGGCGACCACTACTATCTGTTTCTAACCTACCCAAAGAAACCGCTTTGGAATGGTAAGTAACTGTCGTGTTTCCCGGAGTTCCAGGATTAACTAGGCTAGCGGGTACTTCGGCTTCTCCAATTCCTTCAAAGATAGTTCCTCCATCAAGTGGTACCGCTTTTCCATTAGTATGATTACGAACAGTGCCATCCCCCAGAATGTTTTTTGGTCCTGGGTCAATAATCAGTTGACTCCGTTGATCAATGGCTAAATTAGCTTGGACGCCAGGGTTTCTAAGTGCTTTAGGATCAAAGCCAAACTTCCCTTGAAAGGCATAATTTGCAGCCTTTTTATTGGCCATATGTACTTCCCATTCAATATGAATATTTGAACTGCCTGTAATTTCCATGACGACATTATCATCATCATCATAGCCATACACTCTGTAGCGAGCGGCTTGACGTTTTATTTTACCATCGGCATCCTTATATGTTCCGCCTCCAGGATCAGGAATGATACCCGGTGCTTCCGGGCCAATAAAATATTCGAGACTATTTCCAACCCGGCCGATCCCTATCCCGGGAAATATTTTTATATTCGTTACTTTATCTATAGACATGATACTTTTGTTTTTCGGTGTTATAAAATAAAAAAATAGGGCTATTCAAAACCTACTGATCCAAGGGTATATATAATGGTGCATTAATTACATCCGGTGTGCCATCAAAGGGCGCATTTTGAGTGATGAAACTAAAATCAGATTGTTGAGCATTCCCATGACATCCTTTACAACCACCACCAATGACTAAATTACTTCCTACATGGATATTGGCTGCAGTCGGATTGATTGTTCCATATTCATTGGATAAAGTACCTGAAAAACTCCTAAGGATTTCGTTCGTTTCCGTAACAATATTAGCTAAAAAGAAATCTGTTGTATCCTGATTGTTAGAAGCTGGTCCCTGAACACCGATTAGTTGATAATATTGCCAGACAGAGGTAGAGTCCATTTTTATTATTTCCTCATGAACCGCATTATTGACATTTTGTGTAGCAGATACAATCGGATGAGGGCGGTTGACAACATATTGCTTTCCAGGATTGACAATTCCTCCTCTTGGATTATTGTAATAAGATAATTGGTTCAACTTTTTTTGAGGGTCAAGATTGTCTACTTGTTCAAAAGTAGCAAATACATAAGTTGGAAAATGTACAGTCTTATGAATAATATGAAGTCCTAGCAAACCATAGGGTAAAGAGGTAGCCGTTGGCGCCGCAGGTACAATATCATAAAAAATCATAGAATCCTGAGGATTAGAAGGATCAACATCCTTAATATATCGCAAGATAGGCGCGGTAAGAAAACGTCCGGTATTATATTCTTCTAAAGTCAGTTGTCGCCAAGATGCTTTAATTTCTATAGAACCTTCAGAACCTGCCACATCTCCATGAGGAAAACAAATAAGTGAAGGGTCTGGACATGTAGGCAATCCACCTTGTCCTTTATTATTAATAGCATTTAGCGTCGTATCTATTTTATTAACCCGAGTGAGCGAATCATAAAGATTGTTTTCAACGACATAATCAAACATGACCCTGCTTGCTTTCGCTTGATAAATGACACGTCGGAGTGCACCTGGACCACCATTCGTAATAGAAGGCTTTGGATTACTATTTGCTCCTGGAGCATCTGGATCACCTTCATAAAAAATAGTAGCAAGTCCGATTTCTGAGGATTCATCAAGATTGTTAAAATAAGTAGTAAGTTGACTTAATGGCTTACCACCAGGATCTTTATATTTCGGAATATCAGTTTGTCCCTCTACTTTATAGAAGTATTGAGGAGGGGTATCAAAATTTTTATTATAGCTAGCAGTGTTTACAGG
The DNA here is from genome assembly GCA_965277415.1 of Saprospiraceae bacterium. Lineage (GTDB taxonomy): Bacteria > Bacteroidota > Bacteroidia > Chitinophagales > Saprospiraceae > JAHDHW01. Next base: position 94,373 of record CBDICS010000054.1, on the reverse strand, counting down.
ATAAACTTCTACTCGGTGCTTATAGGTTTGCCAGACTAATGGTTTGTTTGGATCAGGTTTGAGGAAACTTAAGGCTGATTGGCTAGAGTCCGGTACACCTCTAGTTGGTGTAGAGGTGCTATAATTAGATGGCCAGTTGAGCGCAATGAATTCCTTCCATGCAAATGTTGCTAATGCGGTTTGAGAAGAATCTGCTTCATCATGCGGTACGCGAAAAGCAGTTGGAGTAAGAAATTTTTCAGACCCAGTATAAACGGCTGAGAGATCAGTACCGCTGACAAAACCTTCTATTGTTGGTGTCGTATCAGTTGTGGAAGAGTTGGAGGAAGAAGGGTCAGTACAATTTTGTAAAACTAAAATAAAAACCAATAAGAAACTGGCGACAAAGAATAATTTACGACTCTGAAGAGAACGTACTCTATCCTTTAAGAAAGGATGTACTTTCATGATTTTGTTTTTTTAGGGTTAATGAATATTGAAATTTTTTTAAAGCGCTTTCTCTAAGTCAAATGCTTTTTTAAAATTTCGCAGTATAATTACAAAATTTAATGCTTAAATTTTAGTTTTTTTATAAATATTATATGAATTTCAGATGTGAATAAAAAGATCATTATTATTGGCGGCGGTATTGCAGGGCTTTCAACTGCAATTAAATTGAAGCAAAATGGATTGGAAGTATCTGTGTTTGAAGCCGGAAATTATAATAAAAATATTGCTGGAGAACACCTGGGAGCTGATGCGAAGTTACTTTTTAAAAGACTTAACATTCCTCAAAAAATATGGCAAAATTTTGCAATTCCCTGTACAGAAGTGCGGAGTATATGGGGGCAGTCAAATCTTCATTATAACGAATCTATTTTTAACCCATACGGCGATAGTATCTTATTGTCTCGACCTGCGTTTGATAAATCCTTGAGTACTCATGCAGAAAGTATTGGAGTAAGCTTGAATACAAATAGTCGGGTTTCAAAAGTCTCTTTAATTGATGAAAAATGGGAACTGCAAATCAAAGGGCAAGAGGCCATTCACAGAGCAGATTTTATGATTGATGCAAGTGGTAGGAATAGTAAGTTTTATCAAAATTTTAGTGTAGAAAAAAAAGACTATGATGGATTAATTGGTTTAACAAAACAATCAGAAGCCAATCAGAATATTAAAGTAAAAACAAGTTTTCTTCTTATAGAAAGTACTGCTGAGGGATGGTGGTATTCTGTACAATTAGGCAATGGTACTTATATTGCAACGTTTATGACGGATGCTTCTATACTTCAATTGTCTTCTTATAAACAGACTGCTTTTTGGAAGAATCAATTAGCAAAAACTCAATACACAAAAGACCGAATTCGAAATACAAACTTTCCGGAAACTTGTTTTACTCAATCAGCAAGAACCCATAAGCTTAGTCAAATCGCTGGAGAAAATTGGCTCTGTGTAGGAGACGCAGCGATGGCTTATGATCCTTTGTCTTCTGCTGGAATCATTAAGGGCATGAGGATGGGCTGTGAAGCAGCTGATCGAATAAAAGAACGCTTTTCTGGAGATGAACAATCTCTGGCTGTTTATGATGCAGAACATAGGGCACAGTTCGAGGAATATTTAGAACAAAAAACACATTTTTATCAAAAAGAGTATAGATGGAACTTCTATCCATTTTGGTATAAACGAAATATCCGAATTGCAGATATTGAGCAATTTAGTATTTTACCTGATGCTGCATTTTCTGTTTTGGGTACGGCAGATGAGCGGGCTAGCAAATTAGATTATTTAATTGCACAAAGCCCAACAATAGATTTTTCTTTATTATTAAAATTAATCGAAGAGGAAATTCAAATTCAAACTGTGCTACAAAATTATTTTAAAAGGAAAAACGAATCCGTATTATCTAAATCGCTTTTACAAGCATTAGAAAGTATGAAATTGATTGGATTGATTGAAGAGGTTTCAAGCTAGTTGTTTTAATGTACGATACTCTTAGACAATCGCTGTTTTATTGATACCTTCCATTACTGCCTCCGCGTACATTTCCGGAGCTTCCAACATCGGATAGTGCCCAACATTGGGAAGAATCTTTAGCGTATTCGAATTGATTTTCTTTTCTAACTCATAAGCCATATCAATTACGGCTACCGGATCTTTATCAGCCCAAATTAAATTGATATGCATGTCAGTTCTTGAAAGTCCACCGATCCAGCGATGCCAGAATTTTTTTCTTTCATCAATGTACTTTGTAATACGAGGTAAGACTTTCCTGCCGTCACCATAGGTCATCATTTCCCAAAGCACATCAAATTCTTTATAATTAATCTTCGATTTATCAGCCCATAATTTTTTAAAGCTATTGATGAAAATTGCTTTGTTACTTAAGTTTGCTAAAAGCGGTCCCCAAGTATCATGTTTCAATAGTCTTTGAGTAATTAATAATTGAGCCATTTCAATGAGCATACTTCCATTACCAATGGTAATACTTTTTAATTGGATTGATTCTAAACCCATATTAATCCGTGCAATAATTTCTGTTGCGATGCTGGTTCCATAGTCATGTGCAAGCAGATGTACATGATTAAGCTTTAGCTGTTTCCATAAAATGAGCGCCGTATCTGCTTGCTCAAGTAAAGAATAAGAAAAGTCATCAGGTTTGTCCGATAAACCTAAACCTAGATGATCATGGATAATAACCCGATATTTTTGTGTCAAAATGGGGAGTACAGCATAATAGTCATAAGAACAACTTGGATAACCATGTAAGATCACAATGGTTTCTTTATGTTGACCTTGATCAATTACAAAGACTTGATGTTGATTGATCTGGATATATTTTCCGGATGCTTTCCAGGTATTAAAGGAAGGTACAGCTAAGGTTTTAGGTATATTCATCGAATCCAATTTAATTAAGATAGCCTTTTGACATCTTGAATGTAATTATTAATATTACATTATCAAAACTCAGGAAGATGAAACATCTAAATGATACCACTAGTAAGTTCATTAAATCCTAAACCAGCCCTAAGAGAACGTTTCAAAAAGAGAAGATGGACTATCAAAAAGTACTTAAGGAAATAGAAACAGAAATTAAGTCTCAACACTTTGATGGGAAAGTAGCGTCTTATATTCCAGAACTGGCAAAAGTAGATCGGTCGAAATTTGGTATGCATTTACAATGTACGAATGGTGGGCATTATCATTTCGGAGAGAGTAATGAAAAGTTTTCTATCCAAAGTATTTCTAAAGTACTGGCTTTATTCATGGCACTTGAATTGGAGGGAGAAGAATTGTGGAAACGTGTAGATGTAGAACCATCAGGGAATGCATTTAACTCCTTATTTCAGTTAGAATATGAAAATGGAATTCCGCGCAATCCTTTGATTAATGCTGGGGCACTGGTGATTGGAGATATCTTAGTCAGTCACTTTAAAGACCCTAAAAAAGCATTTCTTGAAATGGTAAGAAAGATTGCTAATAATCCAAATATCGATTATGATGAGCAGGTTGCTGCATCAGAAAAAAAATGGGGTTTTAGGAATTCATCGCTCCTCAATCTGATGAAATCATTTGGCAATATTAACAATAGTGCTGAAGCTGTTTTAGATTTTTATTTTCACCAATGTTCACTTACGATGACTTGTAAAGAATTAGCTTCCACCTTTATGATATTTGCCAATCAGGGAAAAATACTATCAACAGGAGAACAGATAATGTCTGTAAGTTATACCAAAAGAATCAATGCGATTATGCAAACCTGTGGATTTTATGATGAAGCTGGAGAATTTAGTTTTAGAGTAGGCTTGCCTGGAAAAAGCGGTGTGGGCGGCGGCATTGTAGCGGTTCACCCGAACAAATATAGCGTTGCTGTTTGGAGTCCAATGCTTAATGCCAAAGGAAATTCTAGCATTGGTATGACCGCTTTAGAATTGCTGACAACTAAGACGGGCGGATCTATTTTTTAAAGCCTTATTCATTCATCTAAGCGGGGCATTACCCTAAAGTAGGTAAGCCTTCTCCGACTACTTCCTGTGAAGGAATGAAATGTTCCATTTCCGAAGGAAGCAAAATGCCTTGCATTTTTAATGTTTGAATTCTATACAAATATGCAGCACCATTCATGATTTGTTCAGCGACATCAGCGACATATCTGTTTTGGTATTGCTCAAGATAAGTACCTTTTACCCAGTCATTGAATGCCCCCATAGATGGGCCACACCAAATCTGATAATCTAAAGCTCGATCACTTGTTCCTGCATTCGCCCAGTTGGAAGACAAGCCAAGATACCATCTAAAGATCAAAGCCATTTTTCGTTTTGAATTGCCTTTTGCTCGTTCTATTTGTTGTGGATCCCTCTTTTCAAAAAAGTGAATACAAGCTTGCCAGATTTCTTCCAGTGGTTTTCTAAAGACTTGTTGCTCTAGTTTTAATCGCTCTTCCTTTGGAATTTCATCAATGGATTGGTACCGTTTATAATATTCGTACAGCTTTTTAGCACGAGGACCAAATAGCGTTCCTTTCTTTAGAACTTGTAAATCTACGCCCATCTCAAACATATCAGAAGCTGGTGCGCCCATCACATCGGTAGACGCGACGGATTGCAATAATTTTCGAACATGTTCGGATGTGCCGGCTTCAACACAAGCTTGATTTACAGAGCCAGTTACTACATAAGCAGCCCCCATCATAAACGCAGCTAAAGCAGATGCGGGAGTAGAAATTCCACCCGCGGCCCCTATGCGAATTCTTTGAACAAAGCCATGTTTTTTTTGAAGGGTATCTCTCAATTGTATAATAATTGGCAGGAGTGCAACCAAAGGGCGATTGTCCGTATGTCCTCCAGAATCAGCTTCAACAGTAATGTCGTCTGCCATAGGGACTTGCTTTGCTAATTGAGCTTGTAAAGGAGTGATTTTACCCTGCGCTAATAATTTTTCCAAAAAAGAGTCTGGCGCTGCCTGCATGAATTGCTCGGCAACTTCTTTTCTAGATACTTTGGCGATCACCTTATTTTTAATTTTAATATTCCCCGCTTCATCTTGGCTTAAGCCTGCTACTCTATAATGAACAATATGTTCGGTCAAGGCTAAAAAGGCAGAGGCTTCTACCACATGAATCCCTTTTTCTAAAAACAACTGTACTGCGCCAGCTTCCAATGCTTCTTCGACTGGGCTATGGATTAAATTAACCGCAAAAGTTTGATCGGCTAATTGTGTTTGTATTTGTTCAATAGCTTGAGCAATACGGTCGGGTACTAAACCCGCAGCGCCGAAAGAACCTAAAAGCTTGGCTTTCCCAATGGCAATCACCAAATCGGCAGAGGCAATACCATTCGCCATCGCACCAGTCTTATAAGCATATTTGAGTTTATAGTCAGCGCTGAATGTTGGATCGCCCAATTGACTTGCTGTCATAGGGTTAGCCATTGCAAGCACTTGCAAACCCCTTCCCTCTGAAACCAAAGTGCCGGTATTACTCACTCCGATTCTTCCTCTAAAGTCTTGCATCACATAACATGGCTTGTCTGTGCTTTGTAGTTTTTCTTGAATAGCTTGAGCATCGAACACGATATCCCTAGGAGAACCTTTCCAATAGAGTTCCTGTGGTGTTCCTGTATAATTTATTGTCATCATTATTGTTTTACATTCTTAAAAAAAATCCGTGGATAAGCCGATCTCAAACACGGTATCAAAGCACCTTATTTTATAACAGCTTAAAAAAACACTGTGTAACTCCGTGCTTCTCAGTGTTCTCGGTGTCCTTAATCACCCCTCCCCAATCACCCCTCCCCAATCACCCCTCCCCAATACCCAAAGCTAAATCCCTTACCTGATAAATCCGCATTTTTTCATTCCATAAATAAGCATCAGCAATAATAGATAATCGGGACGCTTGTTTTTCTATTGACTTTATGTGTACTTCTAAATGCATCTCTTTCACATTGAGTAAAATTTGTCCACGATATTTCCAAACTGTTTTATGATTTGCTAGCTGAACAAATTTAGGAGATTGAAATGTTTTACCTAGATCTTGCTGTAAAGCGAATACTTGCATGGCTTGCAATATTGATTCTACACCAAGTGAGCCAGGCATTACGGAATCTTGATAAAAATGACAAGTGAAAAACCAGTCATAAGTTTTTATAAATTTAGTAGCATGGATATACCCTTTATTATATAAACCTTTATCCTTTGCAATAATTAGTTGATCTATTAAATTTAATTGATCTTCAGCTAAACGATAATGGGGTTTTAACTCTGGCGCTTTAAATAATTTCATCTTGCCATATAAAGAATCCAATTTGATCTGCATATAATCCTTGGATGTCAATTGTGCTGTCTTATACCAAGCCTCGATTTCTTCTCCTTTATCTAAACCAACCTGAGCAGCTAGTGCTTCTGGTGCAAAAAAGCCAAATGAAGAATTGCCTTTATAAAATACCTGACCATCAACTGAAAGTTCAAAAGTATAGCGCTGCAAAATTGTTCCCCCATGAGCAATTGAAGAAATCAAAACTGATTTGTTGTGGATCGTTTTACCACGGAAGTCGGTCCCATTGGGCAAATCAAAAGACGTTCCTTCTCCGTCTAGGTTTCGTAAGTATAAATCTTTATCTGGAAACTGTAAAGTGCTACCAAGATAAGCACCCAATAAACCACATGGTTGCAAAGCGATTTCCATAAGAATGGAATAAGGCATGGTAGTATTTGAATTTTGCTGATAATACCAAGGGTTTTTAGGAACATCGTATTCTGCATAAATTGTTGAAGGTTTAGAAAAATCACCCCTTGTTCCATCTACTTTTAAGACCCTGGAAATTAATTGCAAATCTGTATTCGGTTGACGAGACATATTACGCCCTCTATAAATGGCAAATTCATCACCAAAACATTCTGCCATATCACCTAAGGCAAATGTTGTAATGTCTTTCTCATTCAACAAAGCATTTTTAGATCTAGACGGAATTGCTTCTTCTAAAGCAGATTCTAAATACCTGGGATTGGATTTTTCTCGAACTTGTAGGCCGAGATTTTCAAAATGAACAGTGACAATACCATCTGAAATAATTTCTAAATCTCCAATAACATATGGATCAGGAATTAAACCGATTTCTTTGATTTCTAATTTATAAATCAGTTTGGTATCTTTTGGTGTTACCTGTTTACGACAGCGTACTTTTTGTGCTAATCCAAAGATAGGTTGGAATCGCGCATCCTTTGTCAAGCGTTGTAGCCCCAGCATCAACATAAAAAACCGTAATAAATTTCCACCTCCTTCGGCTTGCAATGAACCAGCCAGTACTTCATCATCTCTGAAATGACAAGGGAAATACCAATCGTCAGGGTGTAAGTCTTTTTCTGCAATGATATAACCTAAGCCATAAGCACCACCAGTGATGTCAACTGATGTAATTCTATCCAACATTAAAATCTTCGCAGGTGGAATCCTCAATGATGGATTTCTACCATTCGAATAATAAGATTCATTTTCAAAACACTGTTCAATGTTTCCATCAATTAAGTGCTGGAGATCTGCTTTAGAGAAGGAAGTTTTAGAAGTACTTAATAATGGCGTGAAGTATTTTTTCTCGGCATTATTTCTAGCTTCAAGTTCACTATTGGTATAGACAACACCACTACCTTCACTTAATTGATCGTCTTCAAAAAAGCCAGCACAACCACCATCCATTTTTAAGACTAATCGATCCTCAACATAGCAGAGATAACTAAAAAAGAATAATAGATTATCACCATTCTTGACAAAGGAATTAATTGAAATATCATATCTTAAAGTTTGACCTTCATAAGGCAAATCATCTACAAAAGTAAGGGTACAATCTAGAAGTCGATAGACTAAGTTCCCTTTGTTTTGTAAGTCGATACCGAGATAAGAAATCAAGAGCAAATCACATTGTCCGGATTCAACAGAGACAGCAGATGGGATCTGTCGATCCGTCGTGTACCAGGCATTATAAGGGATGTCATACTCCGTCTGCATTGTTGAAGGTTTGTATTCACCTAGCTTTGCATTCATACCCGTTACTCGACTGACTAGTAAATAAGGATGCATCGGCAACATGACCCGTCTGCTATAAGTATCAATAATCGCATAGTCAGAACCAAAAACATTAGCAATCTTACCCTCAGCAAATTCTTCTAAATCTTCTTGAGAAAAGACGATTTGTTTGCCTTCTAATTGTTCACCAGCATCAAAGTTTTGCAAACGCAATCCATTCTCTCCGAGCTTATTTTTTATAGCTAGATTTTCCTTTTCGATAGTATTTGTTTTCATGATCGTATTCGTTTTTATAAGTGCAGTTTCTTGTTTTTCAGAAGATATGATATTTTGTTTAGTTAATACAAGTGTTGCCGATTCGGAAACTTGAGTATTAGCGTGTATCTGTTTTTCAGAAACGGGAGATTGAATTTCAGTAACTAAAGCAAGACTTGATTTCCGTTTTTTTATTTTAGCAAAACGAGCCTGGATAGCTTCATCTGAAAATCGATCAAAAATTGGAGTCGCTCCAGTATTTATTTTCTTTAAGAATTGACGTTTCTCAGTAGCTTTTTCATTAGATGGATAGAATATAGACAAATCAAGATCTAAACCATGACTAAGTAATTGAGCTAGCAAAGTAAGTATAGATTGATTATCTGATTTCCCTTTGTGATTTATAGAAACGGCTAGATGCTCCTTGCCTTTTAAGTTTGTTCCGATCCAATTGGTACAGGTAGCATTGGCACCCAATTCAATAAAAATTCTTGCACCAGCATTATACACAGTGCTTATTGTTCTAGGGAAGTCTACGCTTTGAGTACAAACATCAACGGAGTTTTGTGCAATAGATTGAGAATTTAAAGGAATTTTTGATTGAGAAATACTAGAATAAAATTCAATGTTTGACTGGTTTGCAATAGTAAAGTTATGCATATCTAATAAACCAACCTTGTCCTTTTTACAGAAATTTTGGTGAATAATATTTTGAAAAGGAATAGGAATGACAGGACAGTTTAATTTTTTCGCTATAGCTAAACAAGCAGTTTTATCACCTGAAATGACGACTTCCTGTTCTGTATTAATAAAGGTTAAATATACATTTTCGAAGTCCTCTACTATCGCTTCTACATCAACCCTTGGTGCTAATAAGACAAGACTAAGCCAACGAGCCTTGGCTTCTTCACTACTGATTTTCCAATGCTCTGCGAGTAGTTCTAAATTACCAGCAAAGCGGTTTTTAAAAATAGGAGAAGATTGAAATTTTCTAGCTCCGTCTGAATTCCAAACCTCTAATGCATACCACATACTACTACACTCACCCATACTGTAACCAAAAGCGATGTCAGGCTCTAACTTAAAAACGGAACGTAGAAGGTGCGTATAGTTTACAGAATAAAACACACCTGTTGACATCATAGAAATAGCGTCATCATAAATATTCGGAATCGACTCATCATGATTTACTTGTTTTGGGAACAAATAATCAGATCGAAGAAACTGGTCTACATTGCCTGTTTCCTTTTGATATCGGGTCAGTAGTTGTGGGAATAACTGGAAAAGATTTTGCCCAAGCCCAGTATAGGCAGTGGCAGAACCAGGATATACAAAAGCTACCTTTCCAGCTTCTCCATTTGGTAAAGCTGTAATCGCCAAGGGCTTTGGAGTAAAGTAACTTCCGCTTGGAGTTTTTAAGCTATTTTTATTTTGAAAAGCATTAAGAAGTTGCGCTTTGAAAAACTGGATTTCTTTTTTCAAACCATTCAAACCGGAAGCTATTAAGCTAATCGTATAGTTTCCTTTTCTATTTAAAAAGGTCTGATGAAATTGTTGTGCTACATCAACAAGATTTACTCCCTTGATTAAGTCCGCTTCTAGTGTCGACAATTGCTGTAAGAGATCAGGGGCATCATTTCCCTTTATGGCAAATAACTTTGAGGTATGACGGTGAAGGAATTTATTATCACGAGCAGTTTGTTGCACTGCTTCCGATAAATGAACTTGAACATTTCCTATGCCATTTACTGCCGCTACCCTTTTTGTTTGTTCATGCTGTAAAATCCAAGGACGAGATTGCTTTGGAAAATAATAAGGACTATTTTGAAAAGCTTCCTGTTCTTTTGGTGATTTCCAATTGGGAATCCCTGGAATAAACCGATGATGAATACATAAAGCAGTTTTGATTAAACTAGCGATACCTGAAGCAGCGAAGGTATGTCCAACATTAGTTTTTACAGAGCCTAAAGCGACTGGCTTATCCAATTTATTTTCAAAGAGTCTTTTCATCTCCTCGTCATCCTCAGCTTTGATCCCAGTAGCAGCCAACTCTAAATAGGCACAAGAATCTAAGGGTTTTACTTTTCCGATTTCATCAATAATGGTATAGACCTGTTCTTGTTTTTGGGCTTCCGCTTTCTTCAATACTATCGCACCAGCGCCTTCTCCTATTAACCAACCCGTATCGGATTTGTTGAAGGACAGACTTGGTGCTGAAGCAGGATTGACTTTATCGGTCTGGTTTCTTAAAAGGACATTTTCAAGCCCTCCAGAAAAGTCAACTGCACCAAGCACAACTGCATCCACTTCACCAAGGGACAACATATTTTGTGCAATTTCTAAGGCTTTAAAAAAGGAATTATCTCCACAAGAAACAGTAAAAGCAGGTCCTGAAAAATCCCATAAGGCTGCAACTCGGCTAGCCATAAGGTTACCAATAAAACTAGTAAACCCACTCGGTGCCATGGTCCCTTCTCGGTGATAAACCCCATTCTTGCAGAGGCGCAATAAATCGGCTTCTTGTTCGGCATCAAGTATGATATCATTAGCAGCTAGTGCCTCTTTCAATTGCCAAGTCAAATCCCAACGCGCCAGAGAATGATGGATGGCTAATTCTGTTTCCATCGCTACAAGGACAGCAACATTTTGATGTTCTTTTAATCCGGCATCTTTTATTGCATGGTCAGCGACTTTCAATAAAAGCGCTTGCTGTGGATGTAATCTTTCTGCTTCCTTGGGTTGGATTTTATAGCGTAATAAATCTATTTCAAAGTTGTCAATATATGCACCCTTGGGCGCTTTACCATCTGTAAAACCAAATTGTTTTAATAGATCGGTGTTTTGTTCAAAGCCTTTCCAACGTTCTTTAGGTAATGCTTTGAAATGCTGTTCGCCATTATATACCGTAGAGTAGAATTGTTCAAGATTAGTACAATCACCAAAGTGAACATCCATTCCAGTGACGGCCATTGCTTGTAAGGAAACCGGAAGTGAATTTGTAGCAGGAGCTTGATTTTTACGATACTGTTGAACGACCATATGGGCATTTGTACCACCAAAGCCAAAGGAATTGATCCCCGCTTGTTTTTGTGCTCCAGTCCAGGAGCTTGATTTTGAAATCATCTGATCCTTACCAATCCACTTATTTTCAGCCTCTAGTGAATTTTCTAAATTTATGCTAGCAGGGATTACTTCTTTTTGTAGAGCTAGTAGCACTTTTTGTAGCCCCGTCATACCTGCGGCGGTCAATAAATGCCCCATATTAGATTTCACAGAGCCAAGGAGAGGTTTGGTTTGATAGTGTTCAAAAAAGTCGGAAATAGAATTAAGTTCAGTGACATCACCCAAAGGCGTGCCCGTAGCATGGCATTCCAAATAAGATGTATCTTTAGGACTAATATCTTCTGCATGATATGCTCGTTCGAAGGCTAGTCGTTGGCCTTTAGGATTTGGACTTAGGAGAAATTTTCCCCGTCCATCATTCGATAATCCAATGCCTCCGATGACTGCTAAAATATTATCTTTATCTCGTTCTGCATCTGATAATCTTTTAAGCAGAACCATACCTGCACCTTCTGAAGAAACTAAGCCAGTAGAGTCTTTGTCAAAAGGAACGAACTTTTTGCCATTTGGGGCATAGGCATGGAATATTGAAAATCCCATATGGATAAATAATTGATCAGAGGCGCTGACTGCTCCAGCGAGCATCAGGTCTGACTTTCCAGTTACTAATTCATCGCAGGCTAGTTTGATTGCGTATAGCGATGTAGCACAGGCAGCATCCAAAGCATAATGACTAGCACCCAAGCCTAGTGCCTTACTTACTAATTGAGAAGGTGTATGACTTAGGATGTCATTTTCAGGCTTTGTTTTTTTGTGTGGTCTTAAATTAAAATCTTTATCACCCAATAATTTCTGTAAGGCAATTTCTGTCGTTTTTGTATAAACTTCTGATAATAATCTATGAGATGAACTGGTAGGGAAAGACAGGTTTCCTAAAACTAATCCACAGGCAGCCAGTTGTTTTTTGTCTTTTAAATATCCTCCATCCTTTAATGCTTCTTTTGCAACATAAAGTGCCCACTGATATAGTTTATCTTGTTTCGCTAAATAGTCCGGAGCTAATTCATAGCCTTCTGGATCAAATTGGAAATCACGAATATATCCTCCTCGCAAGGAATAACATTTGTCATCTACACCTTTATCCCGATCAAAAAATAAATGAGGATCAACACCAAAATCTTCATCGGTAGAAGTACCCGTCAAATCCTTTTCTAGCATCAGATTATTCCAAAAGGCTTCAGCATCAGAAGAGCCCGGAAAAAGAGAAGATGATCCGATGATGGCTATTTTTACCATACTAATTGTTTTGAGATAGTGACAACAGCTCCACTTGTTTTTAAATACACATTTCCTTCTTGATCATAGACCGTACAATTGGCAACTAGCTTTACTTCCGTTGCTTCTACAATTGTTATATTGACGAATAGCTCTTCCTCAAAAGGGATCGGTTTGTATAGGGATAAATGATCTGTTTGTAGTGGAAGACTCTTTGCTCCATTATTATATTTTTGAACCCAAATGACCATGCCCTGATACAGTAAATCTGTAAAGAAAGTATTTATGGAAAGCACTGGAAATTGCCCTTGTTCAGATAAAGAGACTTGAGGAGCTTTACAGGATAATACGATTTGATTTTGACTGCAGTCTAAAACCTCTTTAATTCCCTGAAAATATTTACCATGAAAAAGAGCCCCTTCTTTATATAAAGGAGCACCTGCTGTTACAGGGTAATCACCGCTGAGTTTATGAGTAAATTTTGATGTTTCAGGCTTTGATTTTTTATTGTGTAAAGTTACGCTGGCTTTATAATGAAAGACCGGTAGTTTTTCGCCCTCACTGGATATTAAAACTTCGAAAACAATTTGATCTGCGTTCTTCTCCAGTTCTTTTAACTCTACTAGGTAATCATTTTTTTCATTACCATCGAATAGGATGCCTTTGAATAGCTTTATATCTTCTATTCTAAAAAGTTTGAAATCAGGATATAAATTTTCGCAAGTTTGTACCATCCACGATGTAGCATTGACGAAGGGCAAAACAGCATGGTCTTGGATCACATGATGATTTAGAAATTGATTTTCTTCTAATTTTATTTTTCGTCTGATTCGATGATTTTGGAGTTCTCCAATGTGGCTTACCGCAGCAGGTAAAGTACCTCCAATGATGACTTGAGCTTGATTTGAATAAGCAGTATTTAATTCATTGACCAACATAGCTGCTCCCCCATTACTATCTACTAAGGTAATTCCAGCCGCTTCGAATTGTGCTTTCAATTCACCACTCACCATACCACTATCCCAAGCACCCCAATTGATAGCGGATACCTGTGTGTTTGGATGATTGGTCTTAAAAAGATGTGCGGCTTTACTCAATATTTCATTTGCAATGGCATAGTCAGTTTGCCCAACATTACCATAAAAACCAGCTACAGAAGAGAATAAAACTAAGTGATCCAGTCGCTGGATATCTACAGCAGCTAAGAGGCTTAAGAGGCCATTGAGTTTTACGGATAATACATTTTCAAAATCATTTTCTGTTTTGTCTTGAATGTATTTATCTGCCAAGCGACCAGCACCATGAATAATTCCAGTGATTGTACCCAAGGTAGCTGTAGCCTGATCAATACCTTTTTTAAAGCTGCCTAAATTAGTAACATCTCCTTGTACATAGACAACATCTCCGCCATAGGATTTGATCTGAGTAAGCGTAGCTTCAATTTCTTTTTTAGCTATAATGTTTTTGAAAATGCTTTTGACTTTTGGCAAACTAGGTTGCTCCCCTTTAGCTTTCATATCATTCATGATCAAGCGTTTCAAAGTACCTTCATCATTTTCATTTTTCGCAAAAGGAGGCACTTCAAACTCAAAAGAGGATCTTCCTAATAAGATGAATTTGCAGTGAAAAGTTTTTGCCATCTCGATGACACAGCTTGCCGTTACACCTCTTGCTCCACCACTAACCAGAAAAACAGATGCTTCAGATACTGTTGTTTTAATCTCTTGTTGTTCTGGAACTATGGTTTGATTGACAGATGTAGTTTTTCGCCCTTCATCCGAAATAGCTACTTCTACTATGGAAACATTTGGATCATGTAATTCTCCTATGATATGTTTTGCTTGCTGTTCGATGTCAAGTTCTGGTTGTAAGTCTAAAGCTCTACAAAATACAGGAGACCATTCCAGATTGAGGCATTTGACTAAACCAGGAATACCGCCACCAATGACTGAAATATTATTTCGTTTGCCCTGACAAAGTTTACCATCAATAGTACTTACCGTCAAAAAGCTAGCTCTATGATGCACTCCTAATTCGTTCAAATCCTTTTGTAAATGTTTAGCAATAAAAAATAAAGCTTTTACAATTTCTTTTTCACTGTTGAAGTGTTGAGTGAAGTTTCCGTTTTGAAATTCGAAATGAGGATGTAGGTGAATAAAAGTACCGATCTTCCCATATTGTTTATGGATCGTTTGTATTGCATTTTTAACAGCTTCATCCGAATAGGCAGAGAGGTTTACCGTGGTTTTATGATTTAGGTTTGTTTTATCATTAGGGAAATTTAAAACAACAACTCTATTTCCTTTTTCTTCTAATTGAGCAAGAACCTGCTTAGTCAGTACCGATCCATTGTTCGTTATTAAAACAAGGTGTGAATCAGGTAAAGAATATTCTAGGAAATCTGGTTGAGGTAAATACTCAAGGCCAATTTCAAAGCGATCAACACCATTGAAAATACCAGTTGTCACCATCCCTTTTTCCAAGGTGTCAATCGTTGGAGAAACTATGCCGTAATTTTTTTTTTTACCATTATTACTTACATAGCTTACGATTTCGCCTAGCGTACGGAGTTCCGTCAATTCATTAGGATTGATTCCTGAGAGTTCCGGATATTTTTGAGTTAAAGCGCCGAATATTTCTACACGCTTGATCGAGTCAATCCCGAGGTCTGCTTCCATGTCCATATTTAGTTCTAACATTTCAGCGGGGTAACCTGTTTTTTCACTGACTACATCGAGCAGCATTTTTTCTAATTGACTTGTATTAACATTATTACTAGGAGGCGTTTGCTCAACTGGACTTACAGCAACAGGACTTGGTGTTGAAAGCGGAGTAGGAGCCGTTTCTACAACACCTGAATCAGCATTACTTTTTCCGCTTACATAGCTTACGATTTCGCCTAGTGTGCGGAGTTCAGTCAATTCATTAGGATTGATTCCTGAGAGTTCCGGATATTTTTGAGTTAAAGCGCCGAATATTTCTACACGTTTGATCGAGTCAATCCCGAGGTCTGCTTCCATGTCCATGTTTAGTTCTAACATTTCAGCGGGGTAACCTGTTTTTTCACTGACTACATCGAGCAGCATTTTTTCTAGATGGCTTGTATTGGCATTATTATCAGGAGGTGTTTGCTCAACTGGACTTACAGCAATAGGACTTGGTGTTGAAAGCGGAGCAGCAGCAGTTTCTACGACAACTGAATCAGCATTACTTTTTCCGCTTACGTAGCTTACGATTTCGCCTAGTGTGCGGAGTTCCGTCAATTCATTGGGGTTGATTCCTGAGAGTTCCGGATATTTCTGGGTTAAAGCGCCGAATATTTCTACGCGCTTGATCGAGTCAATCCCGAGGTCTGCTTCCATGTCCATATTTAGTTCTAACATTTCAGCGGGGTAACCTGTTTTTTCACTAACTACATCGAGCAGCATTTTTTCTAATTGACTTGTATTAACTTCATTACTTACTAGCGTAGGCGTCGCAATTACAGTAGGAATAGATTGTTTGACTACGGCTGCAGTAGTAATTGTTTTATGTATATGTCCATTCCCATTGCTGCCGTTTCCATTGCTGGACAAAGGCGTTTCAGGAATGATTGGTGGAATACTACTGTTAAAATTATTGTTAGCCGACTTATCTTCTTTGACTGATGAATTATTATTAAGCTCTAATTGGCTTGTTAATAATTGTATCAATTGTTGAGATTGTTGATTTTGATCGTTCATGAAACGTTCAAAGATCTCTAGAGATTTCGTTTGATTAGATTTAAACGATTCCAAAGTTGCTTGTAGCAATTGGAGAATTTCTTTATTAATCATTTCTTCTTCGTTTTCAATATTATTATTAGGAAGATCAACTATAGGTACTTCTACGATCTTTTCTATTGTTACTATTTTTTCTACTATTTTTGAAGCGTTTCCAGCCACTTGAAACCCATCATTTAAAACATCTTGATATGCTTTTTGAGTTGGTGCAGATACATAATTATTTCCACTCAATTGCACCGTAAGTTTTGATTTGGGAGGAAGTGGCGCGAGGTCTTTTTTATATGGATCAATATTAGATAGAGGAAGACCTAAAACCTGCATATGCATAGCCGCTTGCCTGAATTGCAAGTCACTATCTTTTTTAGCATTAGGGTTAATTGCAATAGCAATGTGATCCTTATCTTTTAAAATGTCTTTTACGAGATTAGTCAATATACCTTTTGGACCAAACTCTATAAAAATACGGCCACCAGCCTGATGGATGTTTTCAATTTGATTTTTAAATAATACAGGTTTTAAAATTTGATTTTTTTAAAAGCGCTTTTAAGCTATTTAAATTATCAGGATAAGCTTCACCTGTTGTATTGGAGTATACAGGGGTTTGAGGGCGACTAAACTTTTGCTGCGCAAGAAAAGTAGAAAAAGGTTGTTGCGCATGTTTTACAAAACTAGTATGAAAAGCAGCGGAGACAGAAAGCGGAATAACAGAAAAACCTTTTGCCTGTAATTGTAATTCAGCGGTTTTTATTGCTGGGCTACTACCTGCAAGAATCACTTGACTATTTGAATTGACATTTGCGATAAAGACATCTTGCATATGAGCAGTTGCCTCTTGAACTTGTTCGAATCCCGCTTTTACAGCAAGCATAGTTCCTGGATCTGTATTCGTGTGCTCAATAGCCATTGCGGCACCTCTCGCTTTTGATAAAGCAAGAAAAGTGTCCTCATCATATACACCTGCCGCCCAGAGCGCAGTAAGTTCACCGAAACTATGACCAGCTGTAAATTGCGGTTCAAAACCAGATCGTTTCAAGACTTTATATTGTCCCATACTCAGCGTACCAATGGCAGGTTGAGCATTTTGTGTTTGAGTCAATTTTTTTTGCAGCAATGTTTTTGCTTCTTTTGAAAAAACAGGAATAGGAAAGACCGTTTCAGATAGAGGGCTTTCTCCGGTTTGTTGATATAAAGTATCTGTTTTTTCAAAAGCTTGGCTTACTTCAGGGAATGCATTCGCTAGTTCCTTACCCATTCCAACATATTGCGACCCCTGTCCTGCAAATAAGGCAACTACCTTTTGAGTTGTAGTATCTATTCCATTGGGACGATAATGAATCCCTTTGGGATGACTCCATGCATCTGTATTCGCTTGAAGACTTTGAATAGCAACTTGTAAAAGATCAATACAGTCTTTTACACTATCAGCAATGAAACCAATACGAGCATTGGAGGACACTAGTTTGAGACCTTTACTTGATACGGATAGTTTTTGGAAAGCTGTTTCACTTTCTGAACCCTGTAATTCTGTTAATCTTGCTTGGCATAATTCCCGTAAATTGGTAGGATTATCGGCTTGGATTAATATTGTTTTATAAGGTTCATGCAGTCTGTATTCCGCTTCTTTTTTACCAAGGTATTCTTCCAGTACGAGGTGAACATTGATACCACCAAAGCCAAAAGCACTTACGCCAGCACGACGAGGTGTTTCTTTCTGCAACCAGGGGCGGGTCTCTGTATTAATATAAATGGCAGAATTTTCAATGTCAAATTTTGTATTGGCTTGCTCCACATTAATAGTAGGAGGCAGTACCTTATGATGTAAACTCAACACTGCTTTTATAATGCCCGCTGCTCCAGCCGCCGCTTTAGTATGTCCAATTTGTGATTTGACAGAGCCCAATGCAATATGTTGTTTTTTGGGATTGTTCGCCCCGAAAACCATTTGCATAGAAGTGAACTCTGTTGGATCTCCAGCACCGGTTCCTGTTCCGTGCGCTTCTAAGAGTCCAACACTAGCAGGGGCAAAACCAGCATCTTCATAAGCACGATTCATAGCCAATGCTTGCCCAGAAGGGCGAGGGGCATAAACCGATTTGAATCGGCCGTCGCTGGAAGTACCAACACCTTTAATGACCGCATAGATTTGATCTCCTGCTTGTTCTGCATCTTCTAATCTCTTTAAGACTAACATGCCCAAACCTTCTCCAATCAACATCCCATCTGCTTTATCACTAAATGGACTGATATTTCCAGATTTGGAAAAAGCAGGTGTTTTACTAAAAGACATATACATAAAAGGCGAATTGTCTGTATCTACTCCACCAGTCAACATCATATCGCATCGACCTTCTACCAATTCGCTGATTGACATTTTGATTGCACTTAGTGAAGCTGCACATGCTGCATCGACAACACTATTGATACCGCCCAAATCAAAGCGATTGGTAATCCGTCCTGAAATCACATTTCCTAATAATCCAGGAAAAGCATTTTCATTCCAGCTTACATAAGCTTTTTTCATTTTATCGACAATGCGAGGAATGTCTTCTTCTGAAATACCACTAGCTCGTAAAGCTTTTTCCCAAATCGGGTATTGAAGTCTAGCAATCAAAGGCGTAATTAGTTTTTGACCACCGCCTACACCTAAAAGTACACCTGTTTTTTCTTTTAAGGCTTTAGTAAACTTTGTAGCGTTTTTACCATATCCTGCATCAGTCAAAGCATCTCTAGCAGCCACCAATCCTAATAACTGGCTGGCGTCCGTTACTTCAAGAATATTCGGAGGTAAGCCAAACTCCATTGGATTAAAATCAATCTTTGGAATAAAACCACCTCTCTTACAATAGGTCTTATCTGGTGCCATCATGTCAGGATCATAATAGTCATCGATTGACCAACGACTATCCGGAACATCCATTATACTATCTTTAGCCTGTATAATATTCGTCCAGAATTCTTCTACATTGCGGGCATCTGCAAAAATAGAAGACAAGCCGATTACAGCGATAGGTGTTTTTTGTAAGGAGCTGTTAATATTCATTAAAACCTTTTAATAATTCTTGAATTAAGAAAAATCTAAATGGAAACCCTAAATAGTTCTTCTTGTATTTTTAATAATTTAAGTCCTTTTGGTGTACATAATCCTTTCATATATGGAACGAGTATACCAAATGTTAGCCTTTCTTTGCTAAACTCACTAACTGGAAATAGGTTATTATCTTTTAAAAGCTTAAGCATTGCTAAAACTGTTTTTCCAGCTACTTCTACATCTAAGTCTTCCTGAAAAATACCATCTTTGATTCCCCATTCCGCTAAGTCTGTCAATTCCTGATGCGCAAAGTTTCCAGTATTTTTATATGATTCATGTAATAAACCAGGGTAATAATAAATGATATCACTAAAAAAATTTGGGTTAACAAGATGAGAGCGCCGAATAATCTTTTGATATAAGTGCCCCATTGCTTCAATCGCATTTCTAGAGGAATCAATGATCGCTTCATTTTCTGTTTTTACTTTAACATGGTATACATCTAAACAAGCTCTTAGTAGTTCTATCTTATCTTTAAAGTGGTTGTAAATTGTCCTTTTAGATGTACGTAACTCTTTAACGATTCGATCTACTGTAATTGACTTTACTCCATGCTGAATAAATAGGTTTGTAGCGGTCTCTATTATTAGTTCTTTTGTAATCATAAATGAAAGCGAGATAAACCAGCGGTAATATTTTTGTTTCCGCAGTACCAAAGGAACGAAATAATATTGAAAAGAAAGGTATAGATTAAAGAGTTTAAAATTTATTTTTAAAAAAATGTTAGATTTTGATAAAATGTGTTCGGAAGCGGACAGTGATTATACGAAAGATATTTTAGAGGTCGTGTGATAGTGATCAGTTCTATGAACTATGTGATTTAGTGATTGCTCCGCTTGTGAGGCCTTGCTTCTGGCATATCTAATGATCTTGACAATTCGTTACTACTTCCAAAAACATGCTGATGAGGAGAATACCAAAGTAATTATTTTACGGTGTATTTAACACTTTCAAATATTTTACCCAAGGACCAGCATCTTCTTTATATCTTTTTGCCATTACTCTTGAAATTTGAACAACTTCAGTGAAAAAAAGTACTGTAAATAGACAGAACTTATGTCTAAAAAGAAACCGATTCTTTATTCTTACGTATTAGTCATTACGACTCCAAGTTATTTTTTCTAAAATACTCCAAAAAATCATACAGCACCCACCTGATCGTCAGTTGATTGTATGACCTACAATATACTCTAAATAAAAAATAGACAATCAAAAAATGCGATATAGCTTACTATTTCTTTTTACCCAAGTCTGCTTCCTGTCATACAGTCAGGAATATTATGCAAATACCCGGAAAATAGGAATAGATGAAGGCTTATCTCATTATAAAGTGCTTGCTTTTTATCCGGAACAAGATGGAATGTGGATTGGAACAGGAAATGGGCTTAATTTCTTTAATGGTTATGAATGGAAATATTGGACAAAAGACAAAGGCCAAGGCCAAGGAGATGATAATAAGGTAAATTATATCCATAAAGATCAAGATGGTTTATTATGGTTGTTTAATACAAAGGAGCGATATTTTAAGAGAAATGTTCATTCAATAGATATTGTAAGGACAGATCTTAATACCACTTTTTCATTCGAACAATATTTTGATGAGAAAGCGCCATTTAAGCGAGAGGCTATTCAACAATTTTTTGAAGATCAAGAACAAAGCTTGTATTTCTTTGCTGATCAACAACTTTGGAGGTATACTGCGAATCGTTCTTTTGAAAATATTAAAATTCCAGAGGGATTTGAACCGATTACTGTATTCTCAGATGGCACTTATGCTGGTGAGTTAGAAAACAAATTAGTATTAGTTTCTGCAGAGGGACGACTCTTATTTACTTCGGACTATGAACTAAGTGAGAATGTATATAAAGTAGTAGGGAATAGTAAAACCTTTTGGGTAATGCAGGATCGTGCGACTTGCAAAAAGTTTGAAAGACAAGCAGATGGTTCCTATAAAAGGAAATTATTCCCGATCCAACAAGAAAAAGGAAAACTCTTTGCACTCATGTATTATGATGAGAAAAAAAATCATATATGGGTGAAAAAAGAACCTTACATATATATGTTTGACGGCGATGACCAATTGCTTTATCAGCAAAAACTTGCACCTAGGGTAGCATGTGTAGATTACAATGACAATATATGGATGGGTAAATTTGAAGTAACAATTATTCGCCCTCAAAAGAAAAGGTTTGATCGTTTTCTATTTCAAAAAAGTAAGGAAGTTTCAAATAATGAGCGATATCGATGCCGAGGTATTATTGAAGAAAAAGGAAAACTCTATATCAATACTTATCGAGGTTTGAGGATAATTGACCTAAAGACGGATGAAATAATTGCATCTCTTGATAAAAAAGCGTCACGTAGTTTTGTAAGCCTAAAAGATCAAAACGATCAAATTTGGTTTGCTGGAGACAAAATATTTCAACTGAATGATGATAATGAAATTATTTATTTAGATGATAGAGATGAAGATAGCAAAAGAATATGGTCGATGTTTGAGGATAGAACAGGTCGAATATGGGTTGGTGGACGAGGATTATCCTATATAGAAGATGAAAAAATAAAAGCTTTTGAACAGTATAATGAATTTAAAGCCTTAGAAGAAGCAATCGTTCTTTTCTTTTATAAAGATAAGAATGGAGTGATTTGGATTGGTAGTAATAATGGTCTATATCAATTGGATCTCAAAAAAGGAATTATTGCAAGCTATGGTAAAAATAAGATGGGAGCATTTCAAATGCCAAGTAGTAAGTTCCAACATATGTATCAGGATGCTCAAGGCATTTTTTGGTTGGCTACAGAAGATGCTGGGCTCATTAAATGGAATAAAGCGACAGGAGATATTCAACAATACAATACAGATCATGGTTTGCTTTCGAATAATATTTATGGCGTTTATGAAGATGAGTTTTCCTGTCTTTGGTTGAGTAGTTTCAATGGTCTGATTCAATTTCATATGGAGTCAGAACAAATTACTGTTTATAATAAAGAAGAAGGGATTAGTGATAATGAGTTTAACAGAATAGCACATTATCAGGCTGAAGATGGTACGATATATTTTGGAAGTCAAAATGGAGTAACAGCTTTTCACCCAAAAGATTTCGTAGATAAAGAACCGAATAAAGAGGCGTTTAAATTAAGCATTAAACACATTTCAGCTTTTGGCTTAAAAACATTCAAAGATACTTTAATGGATGGTTCGAAAATCGACCTGATGAAACTTGGACCAGGAATTAAAGCAATTGATATTGAAATGGCCTGTTCTGATTTGTTTTGGACAAGTGAGGTTGATTTGCAATATACTTTGGAGCCGATAGGTAAATATCGAAAAGAAATACTCACTTATAAAGATAAAAGAAGCGCAGATAATCATATAGAATTATTTGGGATTCATCCCGGCACGTATCAACTCGAAGTTAAAGCCATTCATAAAAATGGAAAACAAATTGGAGAGACGGCTTTTTTTGCACTAAAGATAGCTAAGCCAATTACCCATCAACCCATATTTTGGGTGTTTGTGATTCTTGCAATGGCTGTTTGTATTTGGGCTTATATCAAGCTTAGAACAACCCGTTTACGCAAACGACAGATAGAATTGGAAACGATGGTTACAGAAAGAACGAATCAGATTTTAAAAGATCAAAAAACCATCAAGACTCAAGCTCATCAGATTGAAGAAATGAAAGACCAGCTCAATCGAAAAGATGAGCGCTGGTTGGAGCAATTCCAAACTATTATTAAAGATAGATTAGATGATCCTGATTTATATTTGCCCTCCATTATTGATGATATGGATATCAGTCGATCCGTCTTTTATGAAAAGGTAAGAACCTTGACTAAAATGACTCCAAATCAATACATTCAAGAACTTAGGCTTACTAAAGCAAAGGCAATTCTCGATGAAGGGAATGTAAAGACTGTAAAAGAAGTCGCCTATGCTATAGGTATGAAACGCCCTAGTTATTTTTCGAAGCTTTTTAAAGAACGTTTTGGAATTCTTCCTTCTGCTTATTTTAGAGATCATTCTAATTAAGAGCTTGTTTAAAATTCCATTAATCGGCTACAAGCGGCAAATTTTCTCCTGCATTTCGTTAAATTTTTCGTCAGATTGCTCGCATCCGATTGCAAAATTTGCCTCATTCAGAATAAAACTTCCTCACTTTCGCTCAATCATGAAAACTTAAATAAGCTCTAAAAAGGTGTAAAATATATGGCTACACCGCCACATATCCTATCCTCTGTACCTACACTGGACAATTCACTATATCTCTGGATAATTCGATACTTTTTCGGACAATTCGCCATTTATCTGGACAATTGAATGCATCAAAAAACCCTCCTTTGGCAAACATTTCGCCGTTTAATGAAAGGTATCCCATAGAGATATAGAAACAATGCTAGAAGATATTTTAAATCAGGTTATTACAAAATATAATTATCGGACAATGAATAAAGAGATTTTGCCTCCTTCCTAATGATTATGTATGGTTTATATTTTATTGAGTTCAGGGTGTTATATGATAAGGCCACTATTTTAAAATATAACATTCCTGAAGCTCAATATTTTGATTTATTAATTCCCCAAAGCGATAGTTAATTATTTTACATTGTAATATTTGCCCAAATAAATAAACACACCCTTATTCGTTCAGCTAATGCACTGCCAGCGACAAGATTTGATTTAGCAATTATTTATAATACTTCTTTCAGCACCAGCTAGTGTTTTCACTAATATTGGAGAGTAAAGCACTGCTGGAGCTGGAGAGTGTTTATTTTACCCTACTTATGAAAGGTAAGGTCGTATTCTAAACAACTTCATTTAAACAAACTTATTATGAGAACTTTCAGCATAAATTACATTTTTATATTAATCAGTCTTTCTACTATTAGTATATCTGCTCAAACGGATATTAGCGGTTACTTTAATAATGAAATTTCGTACGGAATCGTAGCTTGTACACTTGAAGGAGGCGTTTCCTCTACTTGCTACGAAATTGTTTTTGCAAGTAATCCTGTATCGAACGGACCATATTGCCCAGCAGATACCAATAGTATAGGAGGTTTTGGTGTATATGATGGTAGCACAAATCCAGGCTTTCAGGTGATGAAAAGCACACTTTTCGTTTCAATGGAAGCTGATGGGTATGATATTGTTAGAAACAATGGTACGATTAGAACTCAAGACCTTAATAGCGGCGGTGGAGGTGGTGGAAATCCTAGTTATTCCTATTGTCTGGATAATACGCCAGATGATGATTTGCAATTGACTTTTCTGATTCCTACTACACCATTTAATCCACCAACCGTGAATCAAATGACAGAGGTTGAATTAGTAGCAGTTTCTGTTGATGGAGTACCGATGAATAGTGATCCTCCATCCGTTTCAAGTAATAATGGAAATATTCCAGCAATAGACCCTTGTGGCGGTCATATGGATCCAGCAGGTTATTATCACTGGCATTTTGCACCAGAATCCATCAATAATGTATTATCGGCTTATGGAATTTCGGACGTATCCTGTACTAACATTAGTCAAAATGTTTCTGCATTGACAGGGTTTGCAAAAGATGGCTATCCGATTTATGCTTCTAGAGAACCAAATGGATCATTACCCACAGGATTGGATGAATGTTTTGGACATACTGCGAATACAATAGAATTTGGAAATACTTATCATTATCACGTATCGGATGTACTTGCACCTAGTATGCCTCCTTGTATTAAGGGCGTTTCAGCTCAAACGCCATTTGTAGTAGAACCTTTGGTCTTACCTATCGACTTGATTTTATTTAAAGCATCAAATGTTGATAATGAGAAAGTAAAATTACATTGGATAACAGCAAGTGAAAGCAATAATGATTTTTTCACTGTAGAATGCTCTAGAGATGGAGAGCTTTGGGAAGAAAAAGTGATCATTGATGGAGCTGGAAAAAGTGAACGCACTTTAGAGTATATAGACTTTGATGAATATCCATTAAAAGGCTTATCCTATTATCGGTTAAAACAAACTGACTTTGAAGGGAAGTATAGTTATTCTGAAATTCAATCTGTTCGCCTTGAAGAAGAGAATACGTCGGTACTGATTTATCCACATCCTGTAATAGAAGATTTTTTTACCATAAAAGCACAGATTAAAGAAATTGAACTTTATGATAATACTGGAGTGATTGTCCATACTCAAGATTTTGAAACCATTGAAAATATCGTAAAAATAAAGACAAGTACATTAAAGAGTGGCGTCTACTTTTTAAAAATATTTGATGGGATAAAGGTTCAAACTGAAAAAGTGATTATTCAAAAACGTTAAAAAATAGATTCATTCATATGAAGTGTTATATATATATTATACTTGTTGTGAGTTTTACGATATTCGTTTCGACTGCTCAGGCTCACAATCCGGAAATTGCTACTTTTAGATTACAACATAAAACGGATCAAATAAGTATTTTGGAAATTGACCTTGCTCGCGCAGGACTTGATGCTGCATTATTTAAGTTCTATCCTGAAGTGGAT
This sequence comes from Saprospiraceae bacterium, assembly GCA_965277415.1. Classification (GTDB taxonomy): domain Bacteria; phylum Bacteroidota; class Bacteroidia; order Chitinophagales; family Saprospiraceae; genus JAHDHW01. The sequence goes on along the minus strand of CBDICS010000054.1, from coordinate 68,419 downwards.
TTAGAAAACATTTCGGCCAAGTCTTATAAAGAGTTACTAGTCAACTATCTAAAAGAGACCATCTTAATGACGTCCCATTTGGGAGAAAAAATTCGACTTGGAGAAGGAGGTATTAAATTAGGAGGTCATCAAACCAGTTTGAAGTTTATAGTAGAAAATTTTCCGCAAAAACCTAAAGAACTAAACTTTACAATCAATAGTTTTTCTGAAAATAAAAATCAAACTAATATACTGAGGCTTTTGATCAATGGAGAAAGAAGGAAATACTTTTTAAAAAAGAAAAACAACTTTTCTACAAAAGTATTGCTTGAGAGAAAAAGACCAACTCTAAATCAAGCGAGGATCGACTACTCTTATTTGACTTATTTTTTAGGCCTGCTCTTATTACTTTTCTCTAGAAAAAACATTAAGAGCCTGTTTTTTCACTGAAGCGAAAAAAATAAACAGGTTCTAAAAAGTTTAATAGAAAATATATTAGAGCAACTACTTAAATTGATATGATTCGAAATTACTTCAAGGTTGCTTTCCGAAACTTATGGAAAAACAAAAGCTTTTCTATCATCAATATTTTTGGCCTATCACTTGGGATGGCTTGTTGTTTTCTTATTATTCTTTATTGTTGGCATGAGTTTTCTTATGATACTTTTCATAAAAATGGAGATCGGATTTATCGGATAGAATACAGCATGGAACGGGCCTCGGTATTAAAGATGGGACGTGTTCCTCCTACTGTTGGACCAGCCTTAAAAGCATACTTTCCTGAAATTGAAAGTGCAAGTCGCTTTTATCCTAGATCTTTGAGTATTGAATTGCCTGAAAGTCAAACTCAATTCGAAATGGAAGATGTCTTTTTCGTAGATTCTTCTGTAGTAGATGTTTTTCAATTTGATTTTTTACATGGAAACCCTAAGCGTGCTTTGCATCAACCAGATGCGGTACTAATTAGTGATAAAGCAGCGATGCAATTATTTGGAAGGACAGATATCTTAGGAGAGTCTTTACGTTTAGCTGGGACAGGAGGCTATCGGATATCCGGTGTAGTAAAAGCTTGGCCGGACAATTCGCATTTGGCATTTAATGTATTGCTTCCTTTTGAGACGATGATTAAGGTAGAACCGGATCATGCTAGAAAAAGCATTAAATCTTTTATTGAGAATAATTGGACAGCTACACACTCTTATACTTATGTAAAGCTAAAACCAAATCAAAACCCAGAAAAGGTCAATTCTAGATTTGAGGCATTCATTCAGGAAAAGGGACACGAGCATATAAAAGATACGCAGTCCTTTAGTTTATTACCGGTTAAGGATATACATTTGTATACGGAAGGTGGCGGTCCCAAACCGTCAGGTAATTTAAATTATCTTTACCTGTTTCTATTTGTAGGTTTACTAACTTTATTAATTGCGTGTATTAATTTTGTTAATCTTTCTACAGCAAGTTCTATGGCGCGTGCAAAGGAAGTTGGTGTCCGAAAAGTGCTTGGTGCTCAAAGATTTTCATTGATTATTCAATTTTTAGTGGAGTCCACCTCTTTAAGTTTTTTATCCTTTTTATTATCATTAGTACTTACGTCTCTAGCCTTGCCTTATCTAAATGATTTGACTGGGATAGATATTCCTTTTTCCTTGATGATTGAGCCAGGGATACTCGGTTTGTTTGTAGGTGTTTTTCTTTTGACTGGTTTTTTAGCAGGTTGGTATCCTGCATTTTTTGTAAGCCGCTTTGAATCTGTTGCTGTACTCAAAGGAGGAAAGAGTAGTAAGCAATCGCTTTGGAATCAATGGCTGAGGAAAGGACTGATAACGCTGCAATTTTTAGCGGCAATTGGATTTATTTCAGGAGCTTTAACGGTCTATATGCAAAGTCATTTTTTAGGCAATCAACCTTTAGGGTTCAATAAAGAATTAGTATTAAGTTTGCCACTCAATAGCGCTAATAATCTTAATGCGGTATTACGCCCAGGAGATGCAAGGCTACGAAAACGAATGAATACATTCGATGAATCCTTGCTCACCAATTCAAATATAAAAGCAGTAACGCAATGTTCGAGACTGCCTGGCTTAGGAGCAATAGGTCGAAAAGTATGGACAGATAGTTTTCCGGAATCAGAGAATTTCTTTCCAAGGGTACTTTCCGTTGATTACGATTTTTCAGAAGCTTTTGATTTAGAAATATTAGCCGGACGGGATTTTGATGCTTCCTTTGGAACAGATCATATTAGTGCTTTCCTAATCAATGAAAAAACAATGAAACGGCTAGGCTGGGGAAGTCCAGAGATTGCAGTGGGACAAGAAATGGAGCTAGAAGGCAAAGAAGGAATGGTGATCGGAGTACTCAAGGATTTTCACTTTGAAAGTTTACATTCAACGATCAATCCATTAATAATGGAAGTGCGGCCAGGTGCTTTTGGTTATTTTGCGCTCCGCATTGAAAATAAAAATATCCAAGAAACGCTTCGTTTTTTAGAAAGCAAATGGAAAGTTGCTTTTCCTGAAAAAGGATTTGAATATTCTTTTTTAGATGATACAATCAATGACACGTATCAAGCAGAAAGAAGGCTTTCTACGATTATTGGCTATTTTGCTTTTCTGACTATTTTTATTTCTTGCTTTGGTCTTTTTGGTTTAGCAGCATTATTAACGCAACAGCGATTTAAAGAAATTGGAATTAGAAAAGTACTAGGTGCTTCCGTTTTTCAAATATTACAATTGGTCTCTCAAGGCTTTATCAAACTAATAAGCATTGCAATGATCGTAGCTATTCCGTTCACGTGGTATTTTCTAAAAGATTGGTTAGCTGATTTTGCTTACCGGATTGAATTCCCTTGGTTGGCTTCAATTGCAAGTGGACTTGTCGTTATGCTTATCGCTTTTGTTACGATTAGCGCTCAATCTATAAAAGCAGCATTATCAAATCCAGTAGATGCGATTAGGAATGAATAGTAAATGCTATATTAGAAACCACAAAAAGAATACGACATTGCCCTCTAAGAGAAGACAATATCGTATCTGAAATTAGATTGGACCTAGCAAGTTGTAAGGTTGAAAACTCTGATTTAAGACAAAAAATGAGATTTGCAGCCGAGTAACATAGTTTTGAACCTTACATTTTTATAAAGCGAATCAAGTATTCTCCTTCACTGGTATAGACTAAACCGAAATAAGCGCCTTTAGCGATACTTTCAACATTCACTGTAGATTTATTTTTAGCAGTCATGACTTGCTTACCCAAAGCGTTATAGATTAGAATATATTGAATGGGGTATTCTGATTTTACGGTAAATTCATCAATGACAGGGTTTGGAGAAATCAATATTTCCTCAATATTATTAGGCGTAGTAATTGCAGCAGCACCACATTGGTTTTTTCCATCCAACATCATAACACCCGTGTTCATAGGATCTAACCATTCCGCTAATTGTAAATCTACAGCAGTACCATTTTCACCCCAATGAGAAAAAACTTTCCCCCCTGAGACATCAGGAGGACCATTAGTAACATCGGAAATACACCCAGAAATTCCGTGTGTTACATTTGCAACAATCAATTTGTTAACATCAAAAAATGGGGAACCCGAACCAGCTGGTTCTGTCGTTCCTTCTCCATTATCTGAAGGAATCATTATGGCGCGAAGATGAGATTGACTTGTAGCACCAGGGATCGCGTTATCCCAAAAAGCTATTTTTTTAATATCTGCTTGAGGATGCTGTATAATGGTTCCATTTCCTTCTATAGCATCGACATCATTCCTATTCCAGCCCGCATAATATACGTTATACTCTGTTGGAATATCATTCAGCTCTAATAATTGAAAATCCGAAGCACCGGGAGGGAACTCTATTGCATAGCTACTAGCTGCTACTCTAGAACACCCAATAACTGTTTGATCTATAAGGCCATCTTCATTCGCAGGATTATCACAATCTGGTGATTCATAATTAAAGTAAAAAACATGTTGTCCAAATTCAGATTCGCTGGCGCCAATACTACAATGTTCAGCAGATAAAAAATAATTTTTACAATCTTGTCCAGTATTGTTTACTAATGCACCACTACAAAATCCAATTAGACCATTTGTAATCGTCATATATCTGAGTACTGATCTTTTTTGATCCTGCCAATCTGCTGCTTCCGGACAATTAGCATTAGCAAAACAAGTAGGTGCATCACCAAAGCCTCTTTGTTGGGTATCACCATGTAATTTTTTTACAATAACAGAACCTAGTTTTTCAATACTTAGATCAAGTGTATTTCTTTTCCCTAAAGGAATTTTTATTTCTAATATTACCTCATTAGCAGCAATCAAAGGTAAAGCAAATGATAGTACATTTTTATTCGGGTTTTCTGTAAATACTGGTGTTGATAAAACTAAGTCAGGGGTATAAGCTTTTATTTCACTTCCTTTAGGCATTATTAATCTTTCAAAATAAATGACCATACCATATCTCCCTGCTAATTTAATGGGTAAACGCCAGATCTCTGATTGACTTTCGTGTTGCCAGAGGCCAGCATTCGTAGAGGTAATAGAAGCTGGTAAATCAAAAGCTTGTCCAACAATATTCGAGGTCTTCATACTAGACTGAATATCATCCATGACAGCTATATCTGGTCTAACCACCAATTCGGATTGGCTATGTACTGTGTTTAACAAAGTAAAGCAAAAAGGAAGGATTAAGAATAAACGAAAACTATATTTCATAATTTAATAAATTTTAAAGTAGTGAAGTGATTATTTCTAAATTGAACTTGAATAAAAAATACTCCAGAAGCTAAATGGGTTAAGTCTAATTCGTTCTTTAATGTCCCACGTAGTTGAGGGATGCCGTTTTGATCCAGAATCGTAAAAGGAGCTTCTATATCTTTCGGGTCAAATGCAATATTGACCTTATCAACAACTGGGTTAGGGTATAGATTTATAGAAAACGGCACTTCATTATCAATATCTTCTGTAGCGATCATAAGGCCTTGAATAGTTACGGCATCTAGATTAAATCCCGCACCGGCTACATTGTCTGGACCAACACCATTATCTTCAATTCGAATATATCTGGGCTCATTAACAGAGCCTATGTCAAAGGACGATGTCGAAGTACCTAGACCAAGGCTTGTCCAGGGGCCATCAATAGAAGGAGATATAAAAACCTCAAAGCCATTACCCGTAGATGAAGCATCTCCATGAACGACAAGATCTTCTCCCGCTTGATTATCAATAATACCACCAAAATCAAGTACAACATAACCCATATCGCCAAGGGCATAATGAGCACCATCATTTATTCCCAAAGCATTCCACGTTTCCGCAGGATCATTAAAATTGTTAAAATTTCTTGAGCTTATTATTTTTGAAGCGCCATAGTCTGTAGATGGATCTAATGAAATTTCAAGAGGTGACGAAACATCATTAGTGACAACTACACTTTCTATGACCTTTGTGGTATAGCCGTTTGCCGAAATAGTCAAATCATATGTTCCTGGCACGAGAAAGTGATGGAAATCACCATTAATATTGCTTGAGTAAAAAGGAACCTTGTCATCCACCTGAATCCTCGCATGTATTGGCATATCATTATTGATATCTGTAATGATGCCACTGACGCCTTTTGCTGGAGCTTCGATCATAGATTGGATCGCAGGAAAATTAATGTCCAGCACATCACAAGAAGTATAAGCAGGCGGAAAGTCATCTAATTCTACAGCATAAGCATGTATACCTAGGGAGCCATACAGAAACTCAGCGAAAGACCCATTAGTAGGGTATAAATCATATCCACTAGTGACAGCAAATGCCCCTGCCGGATAGGTTGCTTGTGTATCGTATTGATTTGCTAAGAATAATACCTCTTCATAATCAGGGCAGTTTTCTGATTTATAATACCAAGGATAAATGATACCTTGCAAACCAGCATGATAATCTATAGCTATTGAGAAATTTCGAGAGAGTATAAAATCTCGAACGCCAATAGATTCCGGTTCAGAAAATGGATAAGGATCAAAACTTTCGGCATTCCACATATACCCAAAATTTCTATTTAGATCTACACCATTTGCATTAGGACGATGTCCAAAATCATGTCCAATAAGCCCATCAGGATTAAAAATGGGGATAATCCAAATTTCATGATTGTCTACCAAGTTTTTTATATCTGGATTAGTGTTATACTCTTCACAAAGTTTTTTTGCGATCATGATCATTACTGCTTCTGGATGAATTTCATCACCATGCATTGCCCCTGTTAATAGAATTTCAGGCTCAGGTTCATCACTATTAGGATTGTCGCTAACTTTAATGGCTATTATATCTCTGTCCTGTACAGATGTACCAACTACCATCTCATGATATAAATCCGGATAGGTAGTAAGTAAATTGTTCCGCTCCATTTCTATGTGCTCATACCACCAAGGAGGACATTGATTAAATCCCTTTGAGTAAAGAAAAAAAGTGAAAAAAATCAATGTAAATATTTTATTCATATTGTATATATTAATAAATTAAAAATATTAATTCTATGTGTTACAAAACTATACCAGAATAGGGTTGAAAAGAATAGTAGGAAGTTACATTTAGTTACAGAAGGGGGTACAGGAGGGTATACAAATGATAAAAAAGGAAAGATTTGTCAGCTACTATAGAAAAAAGAGGCTTGATGGTTGGTATTTAGGGATAGGGTACTTATTAATATTCTATCACTTTCGGGTGAAAGGAAAATTCAGTTTATTTCCTTAGATTAGCATACCCAAAACGTATTGATCGGATAGCTATGATACTAGTGTGCTAATTATCGGTGCATCGCATGTAATTGGTGTTAGAGCAGCACTACAAAATCAATTTCCAGATATCAAGGTAATCACAATCAATAAGATAGACTAATGATGAAAATAATGATAAAAAAAAGCCTATTAAGCCCGTCAATACTCGCACTTTGCTTTATCCCATTTTTTCTTTTAGGCCAAGTCAGTTCTTCAAAAAAGGTACAAAATGATATACTTCTACAGCTAAAGAAATTACCCGAATATAAAGCTAGTATAGCATCCCTTGATTGGATATTGGAAAAACCGACACAAGGAGCGGCAGTTTACCAAAAGGACTCTAAAGAACTCATCATTGCTAATGGTTTAATCAGTCGTACCTTTCGACTCTCCCCTAATCTGGCGACGGTTAGTTTGAAAAATTTGGTAAGCTCTGAAGAATACATCCGTTCCGTCAAGCCAGAAGCATTGGTAATGATTGATAGCGTAAAGTATGAAGTCGGAGGGCTGAAAGGACAACGAGAGCATGGTTATTTATTAGAAGAATACCTTGAGGAAATGACACCATTTGAAAATGGTTTTAGCTTAGTTGATTTTGATATTAAAGATTTACAAAAACGACTGGAATGGAAGCAAACAAGATGGAGATCTACTACACAGTGGGAGGCAAGTGGTAAAGAAATTATTTTTTATTATGAAAATCCAATTCTCCCTGGCATTATTACGAAAGTCCACTATGAAATATACGATGGCATTCCATTGCTCGCTAAATGGATAAGCCTTGAAAACAAAAGCGATAAAAGCATTAGAGTCAACCACTTTACAAGTGAAATAATTGCACACCCTGAAAAAAGTAACTTTGTAGATATTCCTAATCGTTGGCGCTACCCGAATATTTATCTGGAAAATGATTATGCATTTGGTGGTATGACTTATGAAGAAAGCGATCAAGCCCTTAGCTGGGAGGTGGATTTAGATTATAGCTCACAAGTCAACTGGGAACGCAAAACACCATGTGTGATCAAAAGTGAACCCAAACATGGCCCTCAGATAGACCTCCCCACAGGAAAAGTATTTGAGAGCTTTCGCACTTACATATTACCACTTGATGGTACTGATCGAGAGCGAAATAGCCTCAGCAAGCGAAAGATGTACCGAACACTAGCACCTTGGTTAACAGAAAATCCGATTTTTTTGCACTTGACTTCTACCGATCCTGATATTGTCAAAACAGCCATTGATCAATGTGCGGAAGTTGGTTATGAAATGGTGATATTGAGTTTTGGAAGTGGCCTGAGTATAGAAGATAATCACCCAGATAACATCCGAAAATTTAAAAATCTAGCTGATTATGCACATAATAAGGGCATCCAATTGGGAGGCTATTCGCTTTTCTCAAGTCGTAAGATTAGTGATGAGCATGACGTCGTTGATATTCATACGAACAAGCCTGGCGGAGCAAAGTTTGGTGGTCATGCTCCTTGCGCGGGGAGTCATTGGGGAATAGACTATATAGAAAAGCTAAAGTATTTTTTTGAGCAAACAGGTTTTGATATCTTAGAACATGATGGTCCATACCCAGGAGACTTTTGTGCATCAAGGACTCATCCTGGTCATCGAGATTATGATGATTCTCAATGGAGTCAATGGAGCCAAACAGTAGCGTTCTACAAATGGTTGCGTGCTAAGGGGATTTATGCAAATATGCCTGATTTTTATTTGTTATCTGGTACATCTAAATCTGGAATCGGTTATAGAGAAGTCAACTGGTCCTTGCCTCGGGCTCAACAGATTATTCTAGGCCGGCAAAACATTTATGATGGGACTTGGTTGAGAACACCAAGTATGGGTTGGACTTTTGTGCCTTTGACTCAATACCATGGAGGCGGTTCAGAAGCTACGCTTGAACCACTTTCAGAGCACCTGAATAGTTATGATGCACATATGACACAAAACTATGGTTCAGGAGTTCAAGCATGCTATCGTGGTCCGCGATTGTATGATACAAAAGAGACAAAAGAATTGGTGAAGGCGAAAATAGATCATTACAAAAAATATAGAGATATCCTCAATGCAGATATCATTCATTTGCGACGCCCAGATGGTAGAGATTGGGATGGGATTTTACATGCTGATCCAGAACTAGACATCAAAGGCTACGCAATGATTTATAATCCAACTGATAAAATTATGACTCGAACCATTCAGTTACCTTTATATTATACAGGACTAAAAGATAAGGCAAGCATTAGTATTAATGGTGGCATGTATTCAACACATGACTTAGATCGTTTTTTTCAGGTGGATTTAGATATAGAAATACCGGCGAAAAAACACTGCTGGATATTAGTTAAATAATTGAAATATTTAAAAATTATTCAATAGCTTTACTTTAGAACCTGTTTAATGGAATAAAACCAGTCGGGGTATTCCCTTCATCGGGCTGCGAAAATGCTTGTTTATAATCACAAATTGAGCTTTTCGACTTCGACAAGAAAACTTGGACAGGCTCTTAGTTTTATTTAATTTCCGCGTTAAAAAATCGTTCGTAACTAAAGCAATATTTATACGAGAAAACAATCCCTGTTTTTAAACTCAAAATGAAGTTGTATAAAATATTGTCACTCCTTTTATTGTGCTGGTATAGCTATCCAGCATACACTCAAGCTATTTCTAAAATAAAGCATGAAGAGGATAATAACCATAATCCAAAACAAGCATTAGATTATAATTTCAATGTCCAACATTTTGGAGTAGCAGAAGGTCTTTCTCATCGAGAAGCACTTTGTATTTTTCAGGATAGTCGAAGCTTTATTTGGATAGGAACTCAATACGGACTCAATCGCTTTAATGGACATGAGTTTAGAACTTTCACTAGAAAGAATCAAGGTTTAGTGTCCAATGAAGTACATCAAATTATAGAAGATACAGAAGGCTGGTTATGGGTGTTTAGTAAAAAAAACAAAACAGTATTAGGAAATATTCTCTCCCTTTCTTTTGTCAATATCTATACCCTAGAAGTGAAAAACATCAAGGAACGATTTGGGGACAATGCACCTCCGGAATTAGACAAAATAAATAGTGCGATTAGTAGCCCTGATAGAGTAATTTATATAGGAACAAAAATGGGGAGTATGATTAAATTTCATCCTAACGATGGATTTAAAGTGTATAAAGTCGAAGGCCAGGATCAAATAGTATTACGAAAATTTTCTGCTGAACAAACACTAGTCGGTAATAATCGAAAAGCCAATGGGCGAAGTCATTTTTTAGAAATAGATACTTTAGGGCATGTGCTTATTGGCAATGGAAATAGAAAGTATATTGCTCAGGATAAAGAAGGGAAGAAATGGTATTCCCAAAAGAAAAAAGTTAGCAATAAAAATAATTTATACCTATATAATCTAAAAGAAGATGTTCGGTCAGAGGTTATTGATATTTCTGATCTTGTAGAATCTAAAAGAAAAAAATCATTCTATAGTAAGTACGAGGTTTATTTACGAGAGACTGACGAAACATTCTGGATTAAAGATGGGTATCGTTTTTTTGTTTTTCATCCTAAGAGAGGTTTGCTTTATAACTTTAAGGAAAAGTATTCTGCGATAATTGAAAGTATTATCAATCAACTTTACTTTGATGATAAGAACAACATATGGGTTGCAACGGCTAATGGTGTTTATAAAATACAAATGCGGGAAAGCCCTTTTAAAAAGTATTTGTCAAGCCCTAAAGAGACATATAGTATTAATAATGCAATCAGTACTCGAGGACTTTTAGTCCATAAAGGGCATTTATGGGTCAATAATGAAAAAGGACGACAACAATTAATTGATTTAAATACACAGCAAATTACTGTAGTAGATAATATTTCTCTTTATAATGAAAACAAACAAAAAACGAAAACGTCCAATTTAACTTCTATTCTTAAAACCAAGGAACAACAATTACTTTTAGGAGGGGGTGGGTATTTAGTGGGGTATCAATGGAATGGTCAGAATCATCGAATTATTTATTGGGAAAATAGACAATTTCACTCTCGGATTTGGTCATTATTTCAAGATCAACAAGGTCATGTATGGTGTGGTTTGCAACGAAGGGGTTTGGGAGGATGGGATACAGAGAAAGATAATTTAAAATTATATGATCAATATAATAGCTTTGATTTACTTTCAAAAAGCACAGTGTATACTTTTTTACAATGGGATAAAAATCATTTTTTAGTAGGCAGCTCTTCAGGAATATATTTAGTACATCAGCAAGAAGGCGTAAAAGCTCGGTTTTGGGAAAAAGGAAAAGAACAATTTCATTTTCCTAATGATGTTGTTTATCATTTGCATAAAGATAAGAAAGAAGCTAATGTGATTTGGGTTGCTACAGACGGTGGTGGATTGGTGCGATGGCATTTCCCTATAGGTTATGATGCCGTATCAACAAATGATAGTATCCTAAGCCAGATTAAGCAATTTACTATTGCAGAAGGCCTTTCTAGTAATGTCTTGTATGCTGTTTACGAAGATGATCATTCCAATCTTTGGATTCCGAGTGAGTATGGTTTGATTCGGTTTGATAAAACAACTACTGTTGCTAAAGCTTTTTTAGAGCGAGACGGGATCAGCTATAATGAGTTCAATCGCATTTCGCATTTTCAGGATACATCTGGTATACTTTATTTTGGAGGCTTAAATGGATTGACTGTTTTTCACCCAGATAGTATATTTAGTCAAGAGCAAGTATTTAACTCGCCGCTTGAAGTTTTGAAGTATCAATTATATGATGGAACGAAGAATCAGCTAGAAGATAAAACATTGGAATTATTGACGGATTCGGTAATTACATTGCAAGCAGGGGACCGTTTTTTTCAGCTAGATTTTGCTTTACTGGAATATCAAGATGCCACTCATATCCGATACGCTTATAAGGTTGAAGGTCATATAGACAGTTGGACGATGATAAAAGAAAATCGATTAATGATCAGTGGTTTACCATACGGGAATTATGTTTTACATATTAAAGGCCAAGGAGCAAATGGAGAATTTTCTAGACATGAAATACAATATCCCATTCAGGTATTAAGGCCTTTTTATTTGAAGTTCAGTTTTTTTGCTATTGTCATTTCGGCTTTCTTATTAGCTGTATTTCTTTTTTATAACTGGCGTACTAAAAGACTAAAACAACGTCAAAAAGAATTAGAAACTAAAATAATCGAATCAACAGAAATGATTCGTCAACAAAATGAACAACTCAAAGAATTAGATAAAGTGAAATCTCGATTCTTTGCCAATGTATCTCATGAACTAAAAACGCCAGTTACTTTAATTCTAGGGCCGCTCTCGACGATGTTAAGAAGTGGATTCTTGACAGCGAAGGATACCTCCCTCGCAGAAATCAGTAAAAAAAATGCCCGAAACTTACTAAATCTAGTGAATGAAATTCTAGACTTAACCAAAATGGAATCTGGTAAAATTGAACTTCATGAGGAAACACAAGCTTTATACCCTTTACTCAAGCTCATAATAGGAGCCTTTGAAGGAATAGCTCAACAAAAGAATATTGATTATCTATGCGTGTATCAAGCTTCTCCTCAGTTATATCTTAAACTAGATGTAAAAAAAATCCGAAAATTGATTAATAATTTATTGTCCAATGCTTTTAAGTTTACACCAAGACAGGGGCAGATTATGGTTAGACTTGAAGACAATGGTACTTGTATTACTTTAAGTGTTAAAGACTCTGGTCGAGGTATCCATCCAGATGATTTGCCTCATGTTTTTGATCGTTTTTATCAATCTGCTCAAGCCAACCAACCGAAAGAAGGAGGTACAGGTATCGGTTTATCTCTTTGTATGGAATTTGCAAAATTGATGAAGGGAAAACTATGGGTAGAGAGTGTTTTAGATGAAGGGAGTACTTTTTATTTTGAATTTCCTAAAAAAGAAACACTTGTGCTTCCATCCTCAGTTTCTGCTACTGCCTCTATTCCTCAACCAAATGATTTAGAAATAAAGGAGCTAGACTTAGAAAATATAAGTACGCCAATTTTGAATGTACAGAAAAGCACAATTCTTCTTGTAGAAGACAATGACAACCTAAGGAAGTATATTCAATTGATTATTGGCGAAAAATACAAACTTCTGGCTGTTGAAAATGGACAAGTCGCATGGAATTTATTGACAAAGAATAATAGAAATATTAATCTAACAAATGAGCAAGAAGAACATCCGGAGGCTTTGTCTTTGATCCATGATTTACCGGACTTAATCATCTCCGATATTATGATGCCTGAAATGGACGGATACCAATTATTGGAAAAAATCAAAGGAGATGATCGCTTTCGAGGAATACCCATTATTATGCTAACTGCACTTTCTGATCTTAGGGACAAACTCAAAGCCCTACGTATCGGAGTAGATGATTATATGACTAAGCCATTTGAAGAAAGAGAATTATTAGCTAGAGTTGAGAACTTGATTATGCATAATTATTGGAGAAAGGCTTATCAAAATGATATAAATCAAACATCAGAGGGGATGTCTTCCAGCCAAGAGGAGGCATCATATCCATCAAAGCCACTATCAAAAGAAGATTCAGAATGGCTTGAAAATCTTGAAAAAACAATCCTTCGTAAAATTGGACAATTTAATTTGTCCATAGAACAATTAGCCTATGATATGGCTGCCAGTCGTTGGCAACTCAATCGCCGTATCAAACAATTTACAGGCCTCACCGCTAAACATTATCTTCAGGAAATCCGACTCAATCATGCTCGGAATTTACTCGAACAAGGTGAATGCTCTACTATAAAAGCACTTACCTATGAAATTGGAATTAAGGATGTCCGTCATTTCTCCCGACAGTTTAAAAAACGATTTGGAAAGATTCCGTCAGAATATTTGTAGATGAGAATTCAATCCAATCCACACTAGAACCTGGTTGAAAATTATTAGCTGGACTGCAAAAAAAAACGTCTTCTTGCTCACTCTGCGTCTTTTTCAATTGAAAAGAGCCTTGATTGATCATAAAATCGTTCCGTCGTTTAATGAGCTATTTTTGAACAACTTTTCTATTTAAAATTCTCCTTTTTTTGGCCTTTCGCCCATTTATCACACCAGTTCGCTCCATTTGTCACACTGCTTTCCCATCTCACACACCAGCTTGCTCCATTCGTCACTTTGATTGAATTCATCTTTGCATCAACAAATGAAAGCATCCATTAGACTTCAATCAAATACTTAGAATATGCTGCTCAATAAACGAGTCAGTTTATAGAAAACAGAAGCTAAGTGTAATTTTTTAACCCCTGTCTTGCCCTGGCAAGACCAATAATTTTTATGTATTATGTTAACCTCAATTAAAAAACTAGTAAAAGACAGTAAACTAACTAAATTCCAAAATTTAGAAATCGCAAGGGAGAAAACAAAGGTTGTAAAAGGTGGAAATATTATAATGGAAGAGATTGTACTTGCATAAATGGGATTGAATTTGCCATTAGTTATTGTTCATTTAGGGAGCACTATTAAACAATGGCTGATGGCATTTTTGCCTATTTTTTATTTCTTGTCCCTAAAGCGTTTACTTTTTCCTCTAGCCACATTTTTGCGACTATATTTTTATTAATCTCCATTTTTTTATCAAACCATTTTTGAATGTTTGATTTCTTTTCCCGATTCATTATTTTCGTAGAAAGTGTTTTTATGATTTCAATGGTTTTTTTTAAAGGGATAGATACCGTTTCAGAATATAAACTTTCTCTTTGAATAAATTTTTGGAAAGCCTTGGCATAAGATATTAGCGCATCGTAATAGGAGTGATTTTTTAGAAATTGTTCGAAGAGAACTCGAATAGACGTCAGTCGTACTTTTAATTGAAAAGAATGATGAAAATTATATTTATTTAGTAAAGAAAAAGCTTCTTCTAATGCTCCTTTATAGAAATGCCATAATCCCCAATTAAATTGAATGAGGTCTTCCAATTGAACTGCATGAACTTTATTACAATATTCTTCAATAAATAATTTAGTCCAATTAAAATCCTGCTTCCTGCAGCCATAGATGATTATATTACTAAAAGAGATCTCACTGATTTTTTTATTTTGAATTAATAAACCATCCTTTAATCCAAATTTATACCATTCAAATGCTTTAGAGCTAAATTCTGGATTGCTTTCGTTTACTTTTCTATTGATATAATTAAGGCCATAAAAATAAATTAATTGAATATCCTGTAAACGGAGCATATTTATATTTGGGAAAAAAAGATTTTCTAACAATTTAAAGTCCGAATGATTATCAGTGTCAAATATTTTAAACAATTGACCAAACAACTGAAGGGCAATATTATTATTATCTACAGTTAGTTCTGATAATATAAGTTCTGAAAACCGAAAGTCGAATTTTTTTTTTGTTATTCTTTCTTGATTGCGAATTTCAATTCCAATCTGTAATTTTGATAATACAAATCGTTTATCAAGACAATCTGCTAACTGTTCTAGCGTCTCATCTTTTTGATCAAATTTCTGCCTTTCTGGGTGATATAGAAAATCATGATGCAATTCAAACAAGTCCTGGTAATAGTCCAATCCACGATAAGGCATTGATTCCATTTTATTTAAAACGTCTGTTCGGCTCTTTTGATACCAATCAAAAAGAGGTCGTTTTGAATAAGCATTCACCAATCGTTTTTGATAATCTTGTTTGTTCTTTTTTAATTCTAACCAAACTAAAAAGTCATTTAATAATTGTGTCAGTTTGCGCATCATATCACGCATTCGGTTATCATCATAAGGTCGATCCGGATATATTTTTTTAAAGACCTGAGTTTTAAGAAGCTTAGCCGAATCAAAAACTGGATAATACCGGCGGATGCTATCATATAATTTTAAGGGTATATCATTAGATACAAAAAAAGGAGACTGCAAGACTTTTCGGAATTGTATAAACTCGTCCTTTGATAAGGTGCTCAGTATTTGAATGAGTTTACTTTGGTTCATTAACAGCCATTTTTGAATAACTTCTAGATAAAAAACAAATACAAATTATCAATAATAGAAAAAAAGAACAAATATTAAATTTTTTTAATGGAAAAACAAACGTTTTACTACACACAGGTTTATTTTTTTAAAAAAATTAAGTTATTGATAATCAGAATGTAAGGTGTTTAATGACTTCGTGATCATCTATTCCAGTACATACAAAGTTTGAAATTTGTCCGCAAAAAAAAAGAAGCTTAGGGCTAATTTGCACCTGTTCTTAGAAATCAATTATTGAAGGATTTCTAAAAGACTAGTCTTCTTTTTAAAAATATATTTTTAAGCATTCAAATCCTTTTAATAATGTGAGGATAAGATCAATCCATGTGTGGGCTAACCTAAAACCACCTAAAAAAGAAGTAAGGCGCTATGGCTGTTTGCGTAATAACGGTTCAATTAACTCCAAAAAATAAAATTATGGCTTTAAGCGCAAATCAAACAGAATTAGCAATCACCGGCTATGCTGGTATCGGAATCACTGGTCAAACCAATGCTTCATATCAACAACAAGTAAACATCGCTACTAGTAATTCGGAGTATAATAATACTTATACTATGGAAGGTAATGGTAGCCCAGGTGTATTGGTCAACGGAGGCAATCCTTGTGTTACTACAGAACCCGGTAATGGAACAGATATTGAAATAAACGGTAAGCTGAATGCAATATTTTCATTTAATTATTCAAGTAGTAGTGGTGCACCACAATGGCAAGCTAGTAGTGGCGCAAAATTATTAAATACCTATTCTGGTTTAGGACTAGGTAATGTAACTCAATGGACTTACGGGGCTAATGATGATACCTCAGATACAGACTATGATGATTCTGTTGTATCAGTGGTAGGGCCTCAGTCTAATGTAGCTTTGACCAGCTTAACGGGGCTTAATACAACGCCTGTTTCGCCTTCTACTAACAAGGCTAGCTATTCTTTTACTAATGTGAAAGGTGTCTATATGGTAGTACAAGCAAATGCAAGTAATAAGCAACAAGTTAAAGCAAGTGGTAATGGTACTAAGTTTACTTTCACCGGAGGTGGAAATAATACACCGCAGAGTATGTCTACTGGTGATTCTTGGGGCCCGATTGCATTGTTTAACGTTTCTCCTCCTTCTGGTTCTTGGGTAGGCGACATCACAATTGATCTTGATTTTAACTATATGCCTGCTGGCGATACGACTGATAGTGGTGTTTCATCTGTAGCCGAAGCCGCTATTTTTACAGACCAGGGAGCAGGTAATCTGACAATCGTCTCTATAGGATCGAATGATAATAATGTAGATCAAGATTATAATGACTCCATTGTTACACTAATAGGAATTGGTGCAAATACAATTACTTAAGTAAGTCTTATAAAGCTTCAGGAAAATGTCATTTGTCATTTTTTATTAGGAGTATTTTTCCTAATCGCTTATGACGAATGACGATTCCTCCTGAATGACCAAATATGAGAAGCCCCTTGTTTTACTTTATTCATCACCGTCTCAAAATCATTGAATCATGAACATGAAAACTGGAAAAGATAAGATAGGTGAGGAACATATAGAATATGAATATTCTGCGATGCTTCCAGAATTGCTCGAAACACTGAATGTATCATTATTCATTTCTACTTTGAGAGCCAATCATTTATTGGCAATAGGATTTGATAAAGAAAAAGGAATCAATCATTTTTCAACACCTTTTATTGAACCTTATGGCATAGCTCAAGATGCTAATCGATTTGCAATTGCGGCTTTCTCGCAAACGGTTTTTCTAGAAAAAAGTAAATCGCCTATTAATTTAAACCAAATCAAAAAAGAGAGGTATAAGCCGACTCGAAGGCATTTACTTGACCAAATGAAAATCCATGATTTACATTTTGGAACAGATGATTTACTCTGGGCAGTAAATTCTCAATATTCCTGTTTATGTACCCTTAATCCTTCTGGACATTTTAAAGCTCATTGGAAGCCGCATTTTATAGATGAATTAAGGAGGGGCGATCGTTGTCACCTCAATGGACTGGCTATGAAAAACAAAAAACCAGTTTTCATCAGTGCGCTAAGTCAAGACAATGAAGCCGATCAGTGGCGTCAGAACATCATGAAGAAAGGCATATTAATGGACATTGAATCCAATGAAATTATCTTAAGTCAATTGCCTATTCCGCATACTCCCAGGATCTATGAAGATCAAGTCTTGATGTTACTCTCTGGTACAGGGGCAATTGTCTCTGTGGATGTTCAGTCAGGTACCTATGAGACCATAGCTCGACTTCCTGGTTTTGTAAGAGGAATGACTAGGCTTGGAGAATATCTATTCGTTGGCCTTTCCCGACCAAGAAAAGCTTCACGTTCATTTAAGCAATTAGAAATACCTTATTTGGAAGACAAGGCAGGTATTTCAGTCCTTCATTTGCCAAGCGGTAAACTCGTGGCTAAAATAGTATACAATACTATAGTAGAAGATATTTATGATGTATTAGCTTATCGAGATAAAAAAGTACCGGAAGTACAGAGTCCTTGGTTCGTGAAAACTAAGCTGGTTCCGTCTATTCAAAATTTTACAGAAACCGCTCAGAGAATAGATACTGAACCTCAATCAGTTTATTCATTTATTTAAATAGAGTTTTAAGCAAGCTATTTCAAGTTTTTAGAATTAGACAATCCTCCTTTGTAAAACGATATGCCTCCAAAAACCTTATTGATTAAAAATTATTAACCCCTTAAAATCAAAAATCCATGTTAACGACAAAAAGAACACTTGTAGATTTCTATCAAATAACAAAATCAGATGATCCAGTTACTTTAGAAGTGATTATTGGTGATGCTCAAAACGCAGTGTCTACCTTAAGGCTTGGTGCTACAAAAATTTCAAGTAAAGACTCGGGAGGAGATTTCACCCGATCTTTTAAAGTTGAATTAGGAAAAAATAGTGACTTAAATAATCAGACACTAAATCTTACTACTATCGTTCATGAAATCTCTCCATCTACTACGAGAACGAGTGTAACGATCAAGCTGTCAGGAGGAAAGAAAAAGTTCGAATCTGTGATGCGTACGACAGTTGCTGCTAAAGGTCAAGTAGTGAATTACTTTGCTCAAATAGGTTTCTTTATTCCATCCTAAAAAGAAATTTGAGCCTATTTTATAGTACTCCAAGACAGTACTATAATCTCAATAAATATTAAATCAAGTATTCTTCATCTATACCTCGTACTGTCTGGGCTTATACACAATGCCTATGACTATCGAAGTGTATTAAAAACTATTAAAAATGTTTCTCACAAGATACGTTCTCTTCTTTTTTATATTAATTGGATGTTCATCAATGCTTCAAGCTCAGGATACGATTCCGCCTCCTGTTACGCCAACATACCCTGCTGACCCTGTTGAACCAATCGATACTGAGGATTCCGAATACCCTGATGACTCAGAGGATTCCGAATATCCTGATGAGTCAGAAGATTCCGATTATTCTGACTATCCGGATGAATCTGGCTATTCAACCTATCCAACAACAGCAACGACAATGACAGTAGATACTCAGTACAATTTATTACAAATATCTGGATCACCTGCGGGAGATTTGGTAGGCTTGAGTGCCGGACTAATTCAAAGCCCTTCCGATCCGACAAATTTTTTGGTGAGGCTAGCGAATACAACTTCTAATTTTACCTTACTACCTGCTTTTGGTATGGATTTTTCCCCTGTATGGATATATGGAGGGAGGCGTATTAAATATGAAGATTTTGCATCCAATAAAGTATTTAAAAATATATGGCAAAGTATGACTATTTCCACAGCCGTGAATACAAGTACCTACCCTGATACACTTACCCAATTTGCACTAGGAATTAAATTCTCTCTGCTTCGAGGGAAGATGCCTGATGAAGTTACAGATTTATACAATGCGTCTTCCAAAATTCTATCGAGTCATGTGAGTAATGTAGATTCACTAAACCTTGTGACGCTTAAAGATTCAACTTATCAGTCTTACCTAAAACAAATGAAAGCTTTAGCAGAGAAAGGAGAGCAAAAATCTAAAGCGTATAAAAAATTACAAAAGGAAGCATCAAATTGGCTCGATCTGAATACACAAACAAACACGAGTTCTTTAAATCAAGATATTGATTCTTTAAGTAGTATTGCTAGTCAAGTCAACTTTACCAGATATGGTTTTAAATGTGATCTGGCTGCTGGTACTTCTTCAAATTATGCTGATAACTTATATGAAAACGGAGAATTAGGAAATATTGGTGCTTGGCTAACGGCAGGCTATGAAACTAAATCTGGTTTTTCTTTAATGGGACAAGGCAAATATTTATATCATAATCCTATGGATGTTGATACTTTGACGGGCATAGATTATTCGTCTTTTGATGTCGGAGCAAAATTGAATTTTCCCAATAGCAAAGGAAATTTTAGTTTTAGTATAGAAGCAGTCTACCGAAATGTCTTTGATGATATTGATGGAATAAGTTCGAGTTGGGGTTTTACAACGAGTATAAATTATAAATTGCCACAGACGTCACTCAATGTACCAGGGACGGTTTTGAGTTTTACATTTGGCAGAGGGTTTAAAGGAGAACTTACAGGCGCAGAGCCGGTCTTAGCAACAATACATTTCTTTAAAGGTTTTGGATCTTCTCGTCCGTTTTTAAATTAGCGATCCCTTGTCGATTAATACGATTTTATAGAATGATGGTTTTCTTACAAACCATCATTCTATAATTTTAAGAAAAGGGTCTTATTTATTTGCAGCAGATATATCACCAAAGTCAGTGTCCGTTATTTTTCTAAACTCATCTAATGATTTATTATCATCATAGTCAATTTGCCTTTGTTGAAGTTCGGTTTTCATATTCGAAATAATCTCAGCATATTCAGGATCATCGATGATATTATTCATTTCATTTGGATCTTTTTCCAAATCGTAAAATTCCCATTGGTTTATATTATAATAGAAATGAATGAGCTTGTATTGCTTTCCTCTGATGCCATAATGAGGTTGAACATGATGCCAAAAAGGAAATTCATAATAGTGATAATACATAGATTGTTGCCAGTCGGGCGACGTTGCCCCTTTAATATTAGATGCAAAACTTTTGCCTTGTACTTCTTTGGGAATTTTCACCTTCGCTAAGTCTAATAGTGTCGGAGCAAAATCGACATTGGTAATGATATCTTCATTGATAAAAGCTTGTTTGACTAAGGCTGGATAGCGTAAAACAAAAGGCATTTTCAAAGAAGGTTCATACATGAATCGCTTATCAAACCATCCATGATCTCCCAAATAAAAACCTTGATCGGAAGTATAAATGACAAGGGTGTTTTCAGCTAATCCCTGCTCATCTAAATATTGTAAAACCCGACCAATATTATCATCGACTGATTTTACACAAGCAAGATAGTCTTTGATATATCGCTGGTATTTCCATTTACGTGCTTCGGTGACAGACATAGAATCATGAGGTAACCAAGCTTCTCCAAATCCTCGTTTATTCCCATGTCTAAACCATTCATTCACTTCTTTTTCAGAAAGTCCATCGGGAGGAGTCATCTTCATATCTCTTCGATTAAAGAAGTCCATGGTCATATCTGTATCGCCAGCAGTTTTTTCACGACCTTTATAGTCATCATCAAAAGTATCTGGATAAGGCAATTCCTTACCTTTAAAGAGGTCAATATATTTTTTATCAGGAAACCAATTTCTATGTGGCGCTTTGTATTGCAACATCAACATAAAAGGTGCTTCTGAATCTTGCTCTTTGTCCAGCCATTCCAATGCAAAATCAGTAGTAAGATTAGTGGCATAGCCCTCCTCTACGATTTGCGTTCCATTTTCATTATAGACCGGATTATAATAAAAACCTTGTTGCCCTCGATTATTATGATATTTAAAATAATCAAAACCGACAGGTTCTGTTCCGAGATGCCATTTACCAACTATTGCAGTATGATATCCATTATCTTTTAAAGCCTGAGGAAAAGTCCATTGAATAGAATCAAATTTACCTCCGCTTTCATTTTTATAATAACCATTTAGATGACTGTACTTGCCAGTTAATATTGAAGCCCTGCTTGGTCCGCATATAGCATTGGTGCAAAAGACATTATTGAATTGTATACCTTCATTTGCAATTCGATCAATATTTGGTGTTTGGAAATAGTCGTCATAAATTCCACCATAAGCAGTGATTGCATGTGCGGCATGATCATCACTCATGATAAACAATATATTCGGTCGGGGCATCTCTTCTTTAGAGCTACAGTTGATATTTGTAAACAAACAGGTTGTCGCAAATACAAGACTTAATATCCAAGAAGACTTTCTCCACGATTTAATATTTTTCATGACCAACTTTGTTTTTTATTTGTTTTTCAAGCCGCTTTTTAAAGAAATAAGAACCTATTGTAAAGCCGAGAACCGTAAGACCCAACAAGCCCAATAAAAAACCAATAGGAATAATAATACTATAGAGAATGAAATGCCAAGCCGAAAGGAAAAAAGATTTCCATGAGGTCCAAGAAATGTCAAATGCATTGTCCGAGGAAATAAAAAATAAAGAACCGATCAGCCATAAAAGCAGCACCGCAGCAGCGCTATTTGCTAAGATAAGTGGAAATGAATCTTGTCTTACCTTAGATTTTTTCCAGAATTTTTGATCCAGATCATTGATCTCTTTAGTCACCGCATATTCTTTTTTTATGTAATCTTTTTTTGTCGGTTCTTCCGCTTCTTCATTCATCTTAACTACATTCACTGGCGCATACCCTGTAGTAGGGTCAAGCATTCTATGGACTACAGATTCATCCAAATCTTCGGCAGCAATAATTTTCCCATTATTTTTTCTAAGATGAACAGGAATGACTTTATAGAAACCGGTTCTTGAGTTTCTCAGTTCTCTAAAGTAACTTGGATTAATATTATTATTGTTATTAATATAATCTTCATTAAACTCTAATCCAAAATCATCACCTTTCAAATGGTCAATCATTCTTTGGAGTGTAATATCTGATAGTCCTGTATCTGCATAACCACCACCAATATTAGAGTGAGAACCTGCAAACCATTTCTGCACAAGTGTTTGGGATACATTAGATTTATCAAAAAGACTAGGTCTAAATTGATTTCTAAATTCATCAATAGCGACCGCATGATATGCATTTTGAACCGTTCCTCTAAACTGGCTAACATTATGATGTTTGTTCCATTCGAAAGTATTGCTTCCAAATAAAGGGAAACCCAGTGAGCCTACGGTATCCCACACACCAATAAACTTGATATTTACATGAGGCTGATTGATGAAAGCTTTAAAGTTTGCTCTACAGTATTTATCTGGTTCTGCATTAGGACGGGTCGCCCGATAAGCTGCATAGATTTCACGAACATTCTTGTCATTGCTATGTTCTTTTTTTAGTAAACCACAAGTATGAATAAAGCCACATAAACTCCTTACAGTAAAAGCCCCTCGACTAAAACCAAAGCAATAAATCTCATCACCCTCGTCGTAATTTTGGGCTAGGAATCGATAAGCATCTTTAATGTTTTGAGAAATTCCTGCACCACTCAGTCCTTCGACAAATTTTTTGGCCCACCAGCCGGTTCCGACTCCTTGATCGTAATAGATGAGTTGATTATTATTCGCTTTTAAAGCTCGAGTTAGTTTAACAACATTAGTAGGAGCAATGCGATCGCGATCCATTTGGTCTGGATCATTGGCTGTGCCATCACAACATACAATTAATCGTTTCATTTTGTTTGAATATGGGGTTAAAAGAATTTAGAGTCTAAAATACAAAAATATAGT
Source organism: Saprospiraceae bacterium (assembly GCA_965277415.1). Taxonomy (GTDB): domain Bacteria; phylum Bacteroidota; class Bacteroidia; order Chitinophagales; family Saprospiraceae; genus JAHDHW01. Next base: position 44,855 of record CBDICS010000054.1, on the reverse strand, counting down.
TAAAATAATTAATGTAACTGATTTCCACTTTTGAACAACTCCTGGATGTAAAGTGATCACTTCGATTATGAAGCAATGTTTTTAATAGGTGTACAAAATTATGATAATTCATTATTGAATAAGAGAAGCGGATAGATTATACATTTGTTATCTTTGATTGATATTTTGGGGCTAGATGATTTTTTTTGGTCGAAAAATTAAGAAAGAAAAGATTTACTAAACTAACCAAGTTTAGTAAACCACTACCAAGTAATTTCATTTAGAACCGATATTTTATATGAGTCATCACAAAAAATAGAAGGTGAAATGAAACAAGCCTTTTCCTTATTAATATTCATCCTCCTTTATGCTTGTACTAATAAGAAGCTTCAAGAGCCAAGCCTATCGGTTGATTTGACTTCAGACCTTGTTAGTCCCAAACATTATATCATTACAAAGTCTAAGGAAAAACTGCTTATTGATGGAATAGCGAATGAATCCAGTTGGGAAAACGCCTTGTTTTCTGATTCGTTTATTGATATAGAAGGAGTCAAAACACCTAAGTACGATACAAAAATAAAAATGCTTTGGGATGAACAATATCTCTATGTTTATGCTAAGATGGAAGAACCTCATATTTGGGGTGATTTGAAACAAAGAGATACTGTCATTTATTATAATAATGATTTTGAAGTTTTTATAGCACCTTCAGGTACGACCAGAAACTATGGTGAAATAGAAATTAATGCCTTGGGGACTGTTTGGGATTTAGTATTAGACAAACCTTATCGGGATGGAGGAAAAGCAAATAATCAGTGGAATTTGGATAAACTGAAATCGGCTATTTATATTGAGGGTTCCTTAAATGATGCTAGTGATATAGATTCGTTTTGGACAGTAGAGATGGCCATTCCAATGAATGCCTTAAGGGAGTTAAAGCATAAACCCCGATCCGTTCCAAAAGAAGGCGAGCAATGGCGGGTTAATTTTTCACGCGTTGAATGGGATTTTGAAATAATAAATGGAACGTACCAAAAGAAAAAAGAAGAAGGCAAACTTCAAAGGGAGTATAATTGGGTTTGGAGTAATCAAAAAGTGATTAACATGCATGAGCCCGAAAAATGGGGGACCATCCAATTTACAAATGAAGGGTCTGCTAAAAACATTGCTTTTGTTGAAGATGAATATATGCAGATTAAGCAAGTGGTCTATGCATTGTATCGGCAAACGCGTCGAGGTAGTTTGAAGCAATTACTAAAAGAAGATGTTGGAAACACGCGTATCTTAAATGTCAAATATTCGGATAAAGATTATCTTCAGGCTATCTTTTATAAAACGAATTTTGGCTTTGAATACAAAATAAATATTCCGGATTCTAATCAAGCTTTTTTTATTAATGAAACAGGTGAATTAAGAAAATAAGATGAAATACCTACTAAGCGTTTTTAGCATATTAATCCTCTTGACTTGCAAGCAGCAAGCTTCAGAAGTGACAGTAAAAAATGAAAGCGAATCGACAGAAACGTTTTCTTTTGCCACATGGGCTCATGCTGGTAAAGTATTTAAAAAAGAAGATTGGCTTCAGCGATTTGAACAATATAAAATGTTGGGTATAACAGAAGCTTTAATTGGAGGCAATGTTGAAATTTTAAAGCAAATAATACCGCTGGCCAATGAAAATAATATTAAAATCCACGCTTGGATGTGGACCTTGAATCGGCCCAATGATTCCATATGTATTGAACATCCAGAATGGTATGCGGTCAACAGGTTGGGTAAGAATTCATTGGAATACAGAGCTTATGTAGACTATTATCAATGGTTGAGTCCATTCCATCCCGAAGCTCGGGCCTATATAAAAAGTAATGTAAAAAAACTAACAAAAGTCGAAGGGCTTGCTTCTATTCATTTAGACTATGTAAGGTATGTGGATGTTATCCTTGGAGCAGATTTACAACCCAAATATGGATTAGTGCAAGATCATGAAATGCCAGAATATGATTATGGATACCACCCTATCGCACGAGAAGGATTCAAAACTATTTTTGGAAAAGATCCAATAGATTTTGAACATCCAGAATTAAGTACAGAATGGCGACAATATCGATTGAATGCAGTAACAAGTTTGGTAAACGAATTGGTTGATATTGCACATGAATCGAATCATAAAATGACCGCTGCAGTTTTTCCTTTTCCAGAAATGTCACGCCAAATGGTAAGACAAGCATGGGATGATTGGAATCTGGATGCCGCTTATCCCATGCTCTATCAAAATTTTTATCGCGAGAATATTAATTGGATTGGATTCGCAACCGAACAAGGCGTTCGGGATGTGAGTTTTCCTATATTTGCAGGTTTGTATAGTCCTGCTTTGAAAAATCCAGAAGACCTCGAAAAAGCAATTCGATTAGCAAAGAAAAATGGAGCTAAAGGAATCTCAATTTTTACAGCAGATAATCTAAATGAAGATCAAAAAAATGTGCTTATAAAGCTGAAAGAAGAGTTGAAATAAGACACCACCAAATTGAAATCAAAATAACGATGTCTTATCTAATAATTCCAAAATTATAGATTGAATGATAATTTAAGTTGATGTATAAATAAGTACAAATAATTGATTTTTCTTTGAATTTGATGCTGACTTAGCTCGACTTTAACCATTCTTTTAAGTTTTACTCTTTGTCTGTGTTCTTTTTCTATTGAAGAAAAGAAACTAAAATTCTAGTTCAAAAAAAACTAAACATGCCGGCAAGGCTCGCGCTCCTTCCTTTTTTAAACAACTTCAAAGGCTTAAATAGCTGGTTTTGCAGTCTGGTGAATAAAACTTAGACAAGCTCGTAAATAGATTCTTAATCAAGTTTCACAATTTTATGAGAAGTGGAAACATGTTTATTCTTCAAAACAATAATAAATACACCGGATGGTAAAGTATTAAGGTTTAATGTTTTTTGAGTCTGACCTCGCTCTAATAGTCCGCTATATACGAGTGCTCCTCTCAGATCGAATATTTCAATTGGAGTGTTTTGATCAAAAGCTTCATCCAAATTTAAATGTATACTTGTTTCGAATGGATTTGGTGTCCAATTAGTTGCAAAGTCTAAAGACCTTAGTTTAGCAACAACAACCTTAGAGAAATCGAAAGACCCATCAAAGTCTACTTGTTTAATTTTATAATAATTTATACCAGCCACAGCAGATTCATGGGTGTACTCATAATTTTCGAAACTTTGAGAAGTACCTTGACCATCTATTTTGCTAATTGGATCAAAGTTTAAACCATCTGAACTATGATATATTTCAAAATAGTCATTATTGACCTCTGACGCGGTAGTCCATTCTAAGAGAACTTTATCTTCTTTGGGGCTGGCGCTAAAGTCTACCATCTCTACAGGAAGGGTAGTACTTGTCAAGCGTAGATGATCAAAAGCTGCATCTTCAACTGATGCAGTATGTTGTAATCGAATACGAATAGATAGATTACTAGGTGATCCAGGACTCGTAAAAGTATAGCTAAAATCTGCAAAAGTACCTGTTAAAATAGCTCCATCTGGACTATTATCCAAATTCGTATCTTCTTGATAACGCTCCATAGCTGTATTACCTAAAAATCTTCCAGCAATAGAATATGTTCCAGAATTGACATTCGACTCTATGGGGAGGCAACCATTACAGTTGGCACCTGTAGCGATATTGCTATCGAAAGCATATTCAATCAAGATGGTTTCTTCTCCTTCAAATGCACCAGCATCAGTGTCTATTCCTGCCAGTTTAATACTTAGGGTGAAACTATTAAAACCTGTTACATCTTCGGTTGCCATTACTAAGTAAGCAGCTTCTCCATCTCCCAAAGGATTCTCTCCACCCCCAGCTTCTTCTACATCACTACCACCAAAATACCAGATACCATCTTCATTGCTTGCATTATTATTTGCGAGGTCCCTGAAGTTATGAGATGCTGTTCCACAATGGGCATCTTGCGTTCGCCTAAACCAATCTGTACCACAGCCAACGGTAAAATTATTGGACTCGTACCTTGTTCCTTCACCATCTGTTTCAAATGATTCTGTAAATGTTTGACTGTAAGAAGAAAAAGACATGAAGAAAAAAAGCAATAGAAGTGTAGGTGAAAAAGAATACATTTGAATAAGGGTTTTAGTAAAATAATAAGAGTTATTAAAGAGCTAACTATGGAGTGCGTCAAATGTATATTATTGAAATGTGTAAAGCTAATTAGTGGATTGGACTAATTTTGGACAGTCTTTTTAATCCCTTATATCCTAAAGTGAGTGATAGGACAAAAAATAAATGATATTTTAAAAGTGTCTGATAGTCAGTCGACTAGATTGGATTTGAATTGGACAAGTCATTGAATAGATGATAAAAAGTGTTCAAGTGTTTGAGTTCTTTGTAAAGTGAATTTTTTACGAAGTCGATAACGAGCTTTATGAACAGCACTTGAAGATACCCCTAAGATCAAGGCTATATCTTCAAGAGGAATATGCATTTTAGTAAGGGCACAATATCTAATTTCTTTATTGGTCAAGGTTGGAAATCTTTTAAAGAGATTTTCAAAAAAACTTGGATACAACTGTTCAAAAGCATTTTTGAAATGTTCCCAACCTTGATTGTTTACATTTTGAATATGCAAAACCCTTAGCATTTTTTGAGCCTCAGTATTATCAGGGTACTTCTCTGTAAAGAGCTGAATATTTTTAGTGAATTGGCGGATGAAATCATCTTTTTGAATTGAATTTAAAGAAAGGAAAGCTATTTCTAAATTTTTCTTTTCAATAGTTGATTCCATATCTTTTTGCACTTGCGTGATTTCATTGATTGTAGACTGTTTTTCAAGTATATCAGATTGTAATTTGGATTTTTCAGATCTCAATCGAAATTTTTTAAACCACCACCAACTGCTTACTAATAAGGTAGAAAAGACTATAAGAGTCCATAAGATATTTTGAGTCCGCAATTTTTCTTTTGCTTGTAAGATATCTTTCCCAGCTTGTTTTAGTTCAATATCTTTTTGTTTTCGTTGTTGTTCAATTAAAAGCCTGGTTAGTTCATTTTGTTGTTTTTGATTAAATATTGAATCTTGCGAATTTTTATATATGGTTTGATATTTTAAGGCTTCTTTGAAGTTTTCTTCCTTTTCATAAATTGCAGACAAAGCTTTTGAAGTAGTCGCTAATTCTGTTAATTGCCTCCCATCCTTCCAAGTATCAAAGGCTTTTAGAAAATAACCTTTTGCTTTTTTCAATGCTTGCTGTTCAAAGAAGAGTTCTCCCAGGCGCGTGTAATGCATTCCAAGATTATATGATCTATTCTGGATAGAGTCGTTCTCCAAAGCACTCTTTAATAGTTGTAATGCTTCATTATATTTGCCTTCTTTTAAATAGACGGACGCAATATTATTCTTAACCATTCCGGTATTTACAATCCCCGCTTCTTTTTTTAGTTCGTAGGCTTTCGTATAATATTCCATAGCTTTAGAATAGTCTTCTAAGTCAAAATAAACCCAACCTAAATTATTAATAGCACTGGACAATTGTTTTTTATGACCAGCTATCTCATAGATTTCAATAGCTTTATTAATATGTTCAATAGCTTCATCATGCATTTCTAACCTCTTGAATATCGTCCCCATTCCAGATAGATTATTCCCTTTCAAATAAAGATTGTCGATTTCATCATTCAGGTTATAAGCTTCGAAATATAGCTCTAGGGCTTTTTGGAACTCATCCTGGAAAGAATAGACCATAGCGGCATTGCTAAGAGCATTTGCCCAAAGTGCTTTGTCATTGCTTTGTTTTGCTAGGTTTATTAATTTTAGATAGGAGGAGAGTGCATTTTTATAGTCCCCTTTATAAAAAAAAACAGCGCCAATATTAGCTTCTAATTTAGATACCCCAACAGTATCTGAAAGGGTTTCGGAAAGTTCTTTTGCTTTATTAAAAAAAGAAAGAGCCGAGTTATAGTTGCCTCGTTCTCTTTCATTCATACCTAAAGTATTCCATGATTTAGCAATGCCAGAGGCATTTTTTACAGTTTGAAAATTCTTGATGGCTTTATTTGCATATTCATCGGAGTTAACATAATCTGCTTTTAAGGTATGGAGAATTCCTAGTCTAAGATTTGCTTCTCCTTCCCCTAAAACGTAGTTGATTTTTTGTGCTAATACTAAGCTTTGATTAGCATAATTCATCGCTTCTTCTGACCTTGAATACCTTAACTCCCTAGACAATTCATTTAAGGCATCTACCTTTTCAATCCCTTCTAATTGAGGAAGTACTTGGATCAGGCTGTCTGTATTAATAGAACCAAAACACAAAAAAGGAAAGCATCCTAAGATAATGAAAAAACTTAAGTTTTGCATCTAAGTATGTTGAAGTTCAATGAATTTATTTCTAAACAGATTCATTTTTATTAAAAAAGTAAGGATACAAAGTTTTAAGGAAACATACAAAGTTTTGAATGAGGCATTATAAAGTAGAAGCCTCTCTAATTCCAAAATAATTGCTTCCGTTCCTCCCAATACTCATTCGGTTCTACAGCGAAGCCTTTTAATAATGAAAGATCATCTTCTTCCAACTGAAAAGTAGATGCCTTCAGATTATCTGCTAAATGCTGGAAAATCGAGGCACCACTCAAGACCATAAAAGGGTGAATGCTATCCATACAAAACCGCAATGCAATAGCATCAATTCCTACTGCGTATTTTTCAGCAAGCTTTCTTAGCAATGAATATAATGGGGTATAGTTTGGGTAATTTTTATTTGGAAATAATCTTCCATTTGCCAGCGCTTCTTTAATGATTATCCTTTTGCTTAAAGAATGGAGTAAAGGCATTATTTCTGTCAAACTCTGATCAAGAATATTATAAGTAACTTGAAAAGCATCGAATAATTCCAAACCGTTCACCTGCACAGTCAAGGCTTTTTTTAAAACTTGAACCTGATTATCACCACTTGTCGTAATGCCTATTTTAAGACCATGTTCATGTTTCAGTTTGGCTAGTTGATTTAGTATAGCTTCATTTTCGAGTACATGAGTATCAAAGGTAGCAGAATGTATTTGATAGGTACTGAGATTTGGAAGCAAAACTTTTGATTGCGCCCATTGTTCGTTTAATTTTTTCAGACTGTGTTCCTTGATTTCATGTTGCTCAGCTTTTGGATCAAAGTCAGCAACGTAAGTATATCCCCATTTGGTAGCAACTTCAATGTGCTTGTCTCCTTTTTGCTTGACCCATTCTATCAGCAATTCTTCTGCCATTCCATATCCAGGCGCTGTATCGAAATAGCGAATACCTTGGTCATACGCTTTGTTAAGCATATCCCATCCGCTTTGTTTCAAGACTTCTTTAGACAAAGGACTCGTATTGTCTTTTCTGATATTAATGTATTGCGGTCGTCCTATTGCAGCAGTTCCTAAACCAATGTGTGTCATTTCTTTTTTGATCAGTGAACTCTAATATAGCTGTATTAATTCTTTTTTTATTTGAAATGGTAAGGATGAATTTCACTTCAAAATTTTCTCTGCTCACTGCAATTCAGTTATTAAGCACAAATTAGAGCTATATTTTTGAGTCATATTATAATCATAAAAAACCAAAAAGTATGACCACACATCAAATTCAATTAGTACAAGACTCTTGGAAGCAAGTGTTACCAATTGCACCTATAGCAGGAGAATTATTTTATACGCGCTTATTTGAAATTGCTCCACAGGTACGTCTGATGTTTCCTCATGATATCAAGCCACAAGCAAAAAAGTTGATAGTAATGTTAGGTTTTATAGTTGGGAAACTCCATGATTTAGAATCCATCTTAGATGATATTAAAAAACTTACAAAGCAGCATAAAGCGTACGGAGTAGAGGCTGCGCATTTTCAACCCGTAGGAGAAGCATTATTGTGGACTTTGAGAGAAGGGCTAGGGAGTAGTTGGAATGTGGATTTAGAATTTGCTTGGGCAACAACTTATAGCATTCTCTCTGAAGAGATGGTTAAGACCTTAGAAACTTAGTCATGACTTATAATTCTTATCAATAAAAAAGCCCAAATTTTCATTTTGAAAATTTGGGCTTACTTAGTCTTGGACTAAGCGTCTTATGGACCCATTATCCCTAGTGTACCTGAAAAAATTCCGCCACCTTTGAGTAGACGTTTTTCATCATCATTTAATTCGATTTTTTGGAGCGCTTCTTTTACGCTGATGCTTTTTTCATCAATTAATTTTTTCATCAGATTTTTTTTAATTATTTAAAATAAGATGATTTAAAGATGCAGCATACATTTCCTATTCCAAAAGTAAAAGAAGTGAAATAGGAAAAATGTGAAGTAAAATGCCTTTTTGCTGTAGTGAGCATTTAGCTAAAAATCTTCTGAATCCTCTACAAGGTCTGCTTCTCCAAAGTAAATTGATACGTCACCGCTCATAGCTTTTTCAGGTGTAATCAAATCAATTTCATGAATATTGCTTGATCTAAATATAGGAGACTTGAACAACCTACCTTTTAGCTTTGATATTTTAAACAATGGAGTCAATGATTCTTGTGCTATTATTCTGGTAGATAAATCTTTGAAGAACTTAAGTTCAAATGCTAAGTCAGCATCTGCGATATCTAGATTAGCTGTTTTAATTCCACTTTTAGCTTTTAATTCAATTTTTCCACTTGAAGAATTTGAAATTAAAATTGTTGCACTTTCTGCATTTACTAATTCAGTAACAACCACCCAGTTTTTATTCCATTGCCCTGATTTAAATAATTTTATAATTTCATCCCCCAGTTTAATTTGATCTTTAATACTTGGAGAAGTTGTACCATTTGCTTTGAAAAGAATGGCATTTTCTTTAGAAAACTCAACAGTTATTCCAGCATCGACTTCTCCTAAAATGCTACCTTGAGACGCTGCGACTCCTGAAGCTTTTGTAGTCACGGAGACCCCACCTTTTGAACTATATTCAATATCTGATTTCGTGATGTCTTTTTCTATCTCAAAAGTAATTCCGATGTCTGAAAGGTTAGATATCTTAGTAAATTTATTTCTCTTAAAAACACCAATATCTCCAAGCGAAATTGGTGTGCCAGGAAGCCAGGTTGCGAGATAACCGAATTGTTTTTTTAAGTCCTTTGTATATTTTTTATTTACTTTCATTTTTTTATTGTTTATGATTTAATAATTGTTTTTTATTTTACGATAAGCATTATGCTTTGAATAGGAGTATTTGATATTAAATCGTACCAAGAAGAAATTACATTTATGTCTTTCATTTTGTATTATGATAAAATTGTTTCGTTTTAAAATATAGAATGCCCTATCCCTAAAGTGCTTTTAGCGCACAGAGAATCATTCTTTAATACGAATAATAATTGCTAAATATTTATTCCTTAGCCCGAAGTAGATAGTTTGAAAATGGATTGATGACTTATTGGTAAATCATCAATCCTTAATCATTACAGTTCTTAACTATAGATGTGCCTTTCTGATCACAAGAACATCTTGACTTTTATTTGTCTTGAGACTCACCTTTGATTTTCTAAAAGAATAGTGCCATTGATTACTCTTTGCACCATCTCGAATATCTTCGATACCTATAAACTTTAATAAGGGGTCAGGATTATAGGCGCCATCTAGATGAGAGAATTGGATATTACTATCTGTCATTCGTGTATTTAATTCAGTACATTTACTCGGATCACTTACATCAACTTCTTTATTCTCTTCAATCGTTAATTCCCAGGCATTACTTTTTCTGTCAAGATTAAAATAGACCCCTTTACTGAGGTCGTGAGATGTGCTGGTTCCATCGTGCTCAACGATTAATTCTTCTGAAGTAATCCGACAAGTTATTTTTGTTACATTTTTTAAAAGAGTTGGCATATTTGAAATGTTTTAGTGAAAAAATTAAATAATTATTTTAATAAGAACTTCTTAGGAGTACTTTTGATAAACATCTAGTAGCTCCTCTTAGTACTGCAAAAGGTAAATAGTTTGTTAATCTTTCAACCTTAAATCCAATTGACTCCCACATCTCTCTGTTTTTATCATCGTACTCTTTTAAGTAAGTCCAATCACCACAAGCCTTTTCTGTACCATTTACTTGAACATACTCATTTGAAAAACTACTACCATAAACGGGCATCCATACATAGCGATCCTTAGGGTTTGAGGTATATTGAACTATACAATTATTGTAAGAGGCAAAGAACCATTTTCGAATAGAATTTCCACCTTCTACAGAACTGTCGATATAAGTAAGCGGTAAAGGGTTTCGATAAACTTTTAACCCATTATCTTCTAATTTTTTTGCCACATCATCTGTAAATTTTTTCGTGACTTCATATATCGGAAAATAATGATCGGCAGTATTGACTGGGGTTCCTACAAAGACACAATTCGTATCAGCCATTTTCGTTTCATCTTTCCCCGCAGCTGTTATAAATAAATCAATATGATAAATCCATTGAGCAAAACAGGTCCATTTTCTCAACCATCTATATTCTGTGTCGTTAGAAGTTTCTCTTAGTATAGAAATTTTCGGATGCATTGACTGAGCGATAATTTCTTTAGACCCGATAAAAATGATTTTATTTTCATCAACACCTGTTTCATTTGAAAAGGTTGCTTTGAACAAATCTTCTTTGTCCTTCATTAGGGACATGAAATCTTTATGCATCCTCTTATCTTCATGCATCTTCCCATACTTATCCGTGATAGATTCAGTATCATCAAAAAATGACTCGATGACAGTGTCATATCCAATTAAAGCAAAACCTCCTATGAAAAGAATATTGCCTCCTTTAAATAAAAGTGTTGAAGGTTGGATATTCACTTTTCGTCTATTATTGAGACCTAAACTGTTTACGAACCCATCGACCTGGTCAAGGAAGCCAGATTTTTCTTTGTTTTCCAAGAATGTAATCGATCGTTGATTTTTGGGCTCCGCATTTTTTTGCGAATGGCTTATATTTTCAAAAACCCTGGCGATCTTCAAAATAAGATCAACATAAATTTTATTATAACTATTTACTGTTTTGGAATCAGGATCACTATAGTAGGTGAAAGCGATGTGCTCTATTTTTCCAAGCGAATCATCAATTGGTCTTACATTTCCTTTATTATCTTTCTCTAAAACAAGGAATTTGTCTTGAATCCAAAAGTCTGGTTTATCATCGCCTGCATTAGCATAATTAAATAATATTTCATCACTTGCTTTTGGGACTAGGTGAGAGACGAAACTTGCCAATGTCTTAATTGCCCGATTGATTTCGTATAGTCTAGTCTTTAAATGCTGAGGGACGATAACACTAACTTCAATATTTCTGGGTTTAAGAGATTCCCTTGAATCTTCTTGAATCAAATTTGTCGCGTTTGAGTCCTCTTCTTGAAAGACCTCTTCTAATTTATGAAAAAAATCATCTATTAGCCTTTTGTCAGGGAGCGAATTGGACACCCCTTCTTTGGCTTCTATTATCAATTCTTGAAGCTCAGGGTTTGTATTTTTGATTTCCTTCAGTAGCTCAAAAACACGTTCCAGCTCACTTTTTTTATTTATTGGAGGAATATATTCTTTTCCAATGTTTTCTGATATTTCTAGTCGAGAGGGTAAAAAACGTTTCATTATTAAATTTTATTGATTTGGATTTTTGTATATTAATTTTAGTTGATTTTTTATATGAATGAGATCTAATCGGCGAGCAATATTTCTATCTTCTTTATCTTGCTTCAAGTGTATCCCTATTATCTTTCCTGATTCTGGACTAATAATCGGTGAGCCCTCATTACCAATACTTGCACTACAGTCATGATAAAATTGATTACTATCATTTTGAAAGATATGTCCGGGAGCTACCCTTTTATTACCCATTTGCCAAGGTGAGCCAAAGACCGCATATTGTTTAAATATATCAAAACCTTTATGCATTTTCATCGGATATCCAATCATCAATATAAAGTCAATGTTTTTATTTTCTTTACTCACTTTTAATGGCGGAGGTAATGTTTTACCATTATTCATGTTTTCCCTCAGCGATAAAAAAAAGAGCTCCTTTAAATTATTATTTATATGCAATAAATCTTGAACTTCAAATAATTGTTCCAAGTCTGGTATTTTTTTATGCTCGGAGAAATCAACCCAATATCTTTCATTTCTTTTTGATTTACTTAGGTTTCCAATAAAAGGCTTTGCTGTTGATAATAGCAAATTTTTACTAATTAGAAATCCACTACAAAATGAAATTAACCGTCCATTTTTATTTTTTTTTATTATTCTGGCTGTTGAAAAAGAACATTTTTTTATTTTTTCGACATAGAACCCGATTCTGTTTTTCCAATAAAAACTATCAGCATTTTCAAAATAATTATTTGAAATTTTTAATGAAGGAAAAGCTAAAGCGTAAACTAATAATGTAAAAATGTTTAACCTTGAATTGTTTTTCTCTTTCTTGCTTTTAGCAAGCTCTTTTATTCGTTTCATATTTGCATTACCAATCAATTGGCCATAAACCTTAAGAATATCAGTTCTATCCGACTGCTCCGTTAAATTATATTTATAAAGTAGTTCATTTATAACCAATTGTTCTTTCATAACAATTACTGTTAAAGAATAATCTATAAGGTAAAGCTATTGATTGCTATAGAGCGTTTATCCTAGAGGTTTGCTCTTTTATAAGCCTTTTTTGAATGCGATTTTATCAAAATATTCAGGAAAATCGATTAGCGGATTTCTATTGCCTTGCATCTGAAAGATTTTGTAATTTCGATGTTTCTCATAGATGGAAACAGGATAGTCTATATGCCACCTCAATATAGTTTTTAAGCCTTCTCCTCCATAATTTTCCTCAAGCATTTTAGGATATCTTATTAGATAGTATAAAGTAGCTCTTGCAACTGCTCCTTTGTTGAATTCTGGTTCAAATTTTCTTTCTTCTCGTTTTCCACAAGCATCTCTGATTACTTCTTCGAGCTCTTCTGGCTCATAGTCGACAAAATCAAAATAAGGGATATTACTTCGGAAACTATTACATTTGGATTCACAGGCAAAAAGATGATGTAGGTCACCTTTCATTGGATTCCTTTTGTTGAACCAAGACTGAGGTACTACATGTTCGCAATTATATGGTAATGTAGCTTCAATCTCATCTATCATCGTTGAATAATCTTCAAGCAATACTAATTCATTATTTAGGTTAAGTTCTAACAAGCGAGTTTTTCTTTCTAAATCAATTTTTTCATCAGCCAAAATCATTTCCTCAATGTGGAATTCTTTACCGGAGTAGATACTTCTCAATTTTCCATCTTCATAAATATCCACTTCAGGGTATAAGTATTTTGATGGTTTATAAGGTAAAATGTTTTGATGCGAGGCATTCAATAAATTATTTAAAGCATCAAAAACTTCTTCTTTGGTTTTTGAAAAATTGACATCTCTATAATAAGCGTTCTTTATTACCTTATCCTCTGATCCATTATAGTAGCTGGTATCTGTTCCTAGTATTGGGAACCCTATGGGATTAGTAGTGAAATTTTCTCCAGCTAATATTTCTCGCAAAAACATTTTTTGCTGAGTTGTTGTATTTAATTTTAGGTGCTTAATAATAGAACTAATCCGAATTCCTTCATTTGCAATCCAATCAATCAATTCTACTGCTTCTGCTCTATTCCATATTCTTCCATCTTTTGTTAAAATGTCACCTTTTGGATTTCTTTTAGGCACACCTGAATGATGCAGCGCAACTACTTCCCAGTCTTCATTAAATACAGGCGACCCTGAAGACCCGGGTTCAGTGTCTGTTTTATAGTGTACGAAATGATCGAATATATCGACAACCTGATTATTTCTAAGAGCCACTTGTTTTCTTTCACCTTTAGGGTGTTGAATAATGGATACTTTTTCTCCTTCCTGAAGTTTACCTACTTTTTCTATCAGTTCTAAATGTCCAAAATCTGCAAGATTACTTCCACCGTCATAAGACGTATTATTTACAAAGACAATAGTGAAATCAAGGTTTTGAGAAGTAATGAAAAACTTATCCGGTTCGAAAATAAATGTCTGTGGAGTAGTTGGTCTATTATGCTCATCTTCTTGATAGTTAAACTCGATATAACTGTTTTCCGCATTCTGCCGAGAAGATAGTACGTGATTATTCGTTAAGATTAAATTTTTGCTGATTAAGAATCCAGTGCCATGACCCCTTCCCTGATTAGAATTTATAGTGATCCGACCTACAGCTTTAGAAGCATTCAATCCTTTTAGCAAATAATTTACATTCAGAAGGTCATCTGAACCTATTGTTCTTTCTCTTGTAATATTATCTGTGAAAAGAATACTGCTTTCATCAATACCTTTATAATCCAATCTATCTAATACTTGCTTAGTATTGACGTATTTTTTCTCAGTTTTAAGCTTGTCTCTATGTCCTTTTCTTATTTCATATCGCTTCTCAGTATTTGAGATTGTATTTAATAATTTATTTGTCGTAATCATTTTTATTTATTTTTTGAATTTGACGCCTTTTTGAAATATGTTGTTCCCATCTTGTGTACTCAAAAATCGGATTCATTAACTAGTATAACAAAACAAAATTTCCATTTTTTTAGATTTCGAAAATATTGATTTGACTTGCTCTAAAGCTAGTAAATGCAATTAATTAAGTACTTTGCGATATAAAATTTAGATTCCGAAAAATGAAATTAGCTAATAACCTTTATGATTTAATTCATTCTTTGAATAAAAGCGAGAAAGGATATTTCGTCAAGTTTGCACAGTCACAAGGAGATAAAAGTGATTATTTACAACTCTTTCATGCTTTGTATCAACTGCCTATATATAATCAGGAAGCACTTAAAAAAGAGTTTAAAGGAGCAGGATTTTTAAAAAATATAGCCTATTCTCAAAATTACCTATATCGAATGATTCTCAAGAGTCTGCGTCTTTATTATGAAAAACAGCGAATTGAAATTCAGTTATATGCGGCTCTATCGGAAATCAGTATATTAGAAATAAAAAACTTGAAGAAACAAAGCGCTGCTCTTTTAAAAAGCACAAAGAAAAAAGCACTAACACATCATCAATACCATATTTTATTAGAAATATTAAAAAAACAAGCAAGCCAATTAGTAGCTACCCAAAACCATAATCTTTTAGAAGAAACTCAAGATGTCTACAAAGAAATTTTTGAAGTGTTAAATATTTTAGAGGAGGAATTTACTTACCGTAAGCTTAGCCACAGTATACTGCTTTGTTTTAGACATGGAGCAAGTACAACACCGGATCAATTTTCAGGATTACTGAAATCTATTAGTGATCATCCATTAATGAACGATAATGTTTATCCTCATTCTTTCTTTTCACAATATTTAAAATATCATATTCGGTGTATTGAAGCTAAGATTTATGGTGATCGTATGATTGCTTATAACAATCATTTGAAAATACTTGAAGTATGGGGAGCGAACCCAGAGATCGCGAAAGCGAATCCACGATTTTACAAAATTCACATTTCAAATTTTCTTGGTAATGCAATTCTCTTAAATAAGGTAAAGGAATTTGAAACCTATGTGGAAATAATGGAAGGCTTGGAAACGAAAAATTTAAATGATAAGATTGAAACCTTTCAGAATATTGTATACTTCCGATTGCTTTTCTTTTTAAATCAAAACCAATTAGAAGAAGGGAAAAAATATATAGAATCTGTAGAAAAAAAAATCATGCTTTGGGCCAAGAAATTAAATCATGCTAGAGCCGTAGCTATCTACTATAATATATTGGTCTTGTATTTTTTGGCAGAGCATTTTGAAAAAGCACAACATTGGGCAAACTTAATATTAGATGAAGAAGATAAAGGCATCCGAAGAGATGTCAAATTTTTTGCGCGGATCATGAAATTGATCATTCATTTTGAATTGAACCATCACCAATTGCTAGATTATTTATATACCTCTATTAAAAGGCAACTGGTCAATAACAACCAAAAAGATACTTACAAAAAAACCATTCTTACTCATTTTAAAAGCTTAATAAATGCTATTAATGAGAAAGAAAAAATGCAAGCTTATATTCGATTTAAAAATGATTTGATACCTTTTAAAGAGTTAGAACCTGAACCAATTAGTATTGATGAAATACTTATTTGGCTTGACGCTAGAATAGAAAGGAAATCATTGCGGGAATTATATGAACGGACAATACCAAAAGGGTAATATTGAAGCTTAATATTCAATATTCTTTTCTATAAAAAATAATTCTATTCACTTTATGCTTTACTCAAAGCATTGAATATCCTCTATCCTTACTCACTCCTGTTTTTTCTCAATTCACCGCAATTCAGTTTTTGTACATGAATTTCTCATCTACTTTTGGATCATCATTTAGAAAAACAATAAATATTTTTTTAACCCTCGTCTGATTTTAAACCAAACAAAAAACAGGCATCAATACCAAAATGAAAATGAAAAATTTAATGACCTTTTCTCTAATCGTATCACTCATTGTATTGCTTACCAGTGAAGCAAGCGCACAAGCAAAATCAAATAATGCCCCTTTCTCCAAAGGCGTTCATATTATTCAAGCTGGCTTAGGATTGGGGAGTACTTTTACCAGCGGATTAAATACTAAAATACCTCCTGTCAATTTTGTCTATGAGCGAGGCATTTCCAACAAGATTAGCCTTGGTGGATACTTTGGCTATTCAAGTGCTGATGAAAACTTATTAGATATTGACATTGATTATAAGTATAGAATTATGGGCTTGCGAGGTTCTTATCATTTTTCCTTCCTCAAGAAATTAGATACTTACGCAGGTCTAATGCTGGGCTATATTGAAGTAAGTGCAGATTATAAAACAGACAACCCATTTTTGCAAGATTTCAGCCCTAGTGCAAGTGGCTTTGGAGGGGCAGTACATTTTGGAGCTCGGTATCCATTTTCAGAAAACTTGGGTGCATATGCGGAAGTAGGTTATGGAGTCTCATTACTAAATATAGGTTTGAGTCTAAAACTTTAGTTTTCCCCTTGAATTGAATCAGGTAGTGCCAACTTTAGGTTGGCGCTACACATTCAAGTGAACATCAATCATAGCATTGGATATTTCGCCATAAGCAGTTTTCCAAGCAGCTTTCAATTCCTCATTCCAATTATTTGCTAATTTATTTTCTAAGGAAAACAATAAAACCTTTTCAAGTAATTGGTAATGTTCGATCTTTACATCATAAGCAATGTGTCTTTGGGCCAGTTCTTTTAATTCAATTTTAATCTCCTCTATTCGGTCAAGATTTGCTACAATGTGGATAAGAATAGACATCAATTTCCTTGATTGATTCGGGATGTCATCTCTAAACAAAGGGCGAATATGCGGCGCGATTTCAAATAAGCGATTATAAAACAATTCTCCTGTCTCCTTGGCTAAAGGAATGATTCTATTCATTGATTGTTGGACGATTTCTATTTCTCTCTCTGTCATATATAAGGCCAAATGTTTATTTGTCAAAGAACCAACAAAAATAATAAAAGTGAACTAAAAATGTTGGTACGCAATATTACGAATTTCGCCTCAATCCTAAAAATGAAGTGAAGTGCGAAAATTCAGTAGTGAAATAGGTTTTTTAAAAATGAAGTGCGAAAATTTGGGAGTGAAATAGATTTTATGACTAAGCAACTCATTTTTTTTTGCTAATATTAAGGGATAGAGTATTAATAAGTGTTCTAAAAACCTATCTAAACGGAGTTTTGATTTTGGTGAAAAAAATATTAGTCATAGTATTTCTTTTTTTCCTATTTGGAGGAACACTTCCTGCACAAGTCAAACTATATAAAGCCATTACTGAATTTAATAATGAGGAAGAAAGAATTACGGATAGTTTGTTGCGACTTTCAGAAAAATATTCTAGGAGTGCCCTTGATACCTCAATGCTCTTAGCAAAACAAACTTTAAAGATTGCCTTAGATCATCAATTACCAAGGCAAGAAGGTTTCGCAGAATATTTTTTAGGAAGGGGAAATGGGAACAGAGGAGAATGGGCAATCAGCAAGCATCATTTTCAAAAAGCTATAAAAGCATTTCGAGTCTATGGCGATTCCTTATTTGTAGCTTTTGCAATGGATAAGATTGGATATGCTCATCGAGAATTAGGTGAATTACCTCAAGCACTGGATGCTCATCTGAAAGGCTTAGAACTTCGACAAAAATTTGATGATAGTCCTTTAAATATTGCATATTCCTTTGCAAGCGTCGGAGGTATTTATAGAATGATAGAAGACTATGAAACGGCAATGGACTATTTTCAAAACGCCTTTAAAATCAGGACGGAAAATCAAGATACTTTGGGTATGGCTCATTCTAATGTAGGAATTGGTCGAGTATATGAAAAAACGAATGATTTGGATAAAGCACTAAATAGTTATGAAGCTGCTTTGAATCTTTATAAGCATATTGAATTTCATAGTTTTATCAGTAATACCTACCGCTTGATTGGAAGTGTGTACACTAAAAAAGGAGCTTATGAAAAAGCGAATTCAAGTTTCGAAGAAGCAGCCCAAATTGCGGTCGAAAGAAATAACTTTGGAAGACTAGGGTTTATTTATAATAATATGGGTGAATTGTATTTTAAACAAAAAAAATATGATCGCGCAATTGAATATTTTAAGGAAAGTATTAAATATTTAATTCAGACTAATTCCACCTTAGAATTAGAAGGTGCGTATAGAGGTCTGGCTAGGAGTTATAAAGTCATTGGGGATTATCAATCATCTTTACAATATTTCGAACTCCAGGCACAATTAAAGGACAGGATTTTTACTTCAGAATCAGATCGGCGATTAGCTATTGCAACAACTCAATTTAAAACCGAACAAAAAGAGAAAGAAAATATACAACTCCGCTACGAACGATATGGTTTGATGTTAGGCAGCCTGATCTTATTGTCTTTATTGTTCTTTTTGATTTGGGCGTATCGTTCGAGGAGAAAAGCGTATGTAGATTTATTATTGGAAAAAAATAAAGTAGAAGCATTACTACAAGAAAAAGAGAAATTATTGGAAGATTTAAAAGAAACTCAGTTGCAATTAATCCATGCTGAAAAAATGGCTTCCATTGGACAATTGACGGCAGGGATCGCACATGAAATAAATAACCCAATTAATTTTATTTCCTCAAATGTATATGCATTAAAAATGGACATTCAAGATATCAATAAAGTACTTGATAAATTAAATCAAATAGAAAATGTAAAAGATAAAGAAAAGGGCTTGAAGGATTTGATTTTGATGGGAAAAAACCTAGAAACCAATTATCTAAAACAAGAAATGATTCAACTGACGGATAGTATCGAACGAGGTGTTCAGCGAACTAAAAATATAGTAAGCAGTCTTCGGGTTTTTTCTAGAAAAGGAGATGAAGTTTTTGCGAAAGCAGATATCCATGAAGGACTTGATTCTAGTTTGGTGATCCTTAAAAACAAATTAGGAAAAAACATTCATGTCAAAAAAGCTTATGCAGCGCTTCCTAAAATAGACTGTCAGATTGGAAGACTGAGTCAAGTGTTTTTGAATGTGATCGAAAATAGTATTGACGCTATGAATGGTGAAGGTGAATTATATATTGAAACCAAAAAAGTAAATAACCATATATCCATTATCATAAAAGATACTGGAGAAGGAATAGATGCCACTACTCAGCAAAGAATTTTCGAACCTTTTTTTACGACCAAACCAATTGGTAAAGGAACTGGATTAGGATTATCTATTAGCTACGGAATTATAAATGACCATCAAGGAAAAATTACGGTAGATTCAGCAAGAGGAAGTGGAACACAATTTAATATCAAAATCCCAATGCAGCAATTAATTTAAATTCTAATGGAAAAAAAATATCATCTTTTATATGTAGATGATGAAGAAGACAACCTCTTTTCATTTCATTCGACCTATCGCCGATTCTATAATATAAAATTAGCGGGGAGTGCAAAAGATGCATTGAATCAGTTGGAACACTATGCTTTCGATATGGTATTAAGTGATCAACGAATGCCTCTAATGACAGGAGTAGAATTGTTCGAAAAAATCAAAGAACAATATCCTGATATTATTCGGATTGTCATCACTGGTTATAGCGAAATGCAAACAATCATAGATGCAATTAATAAAGGAAAGATTTATCATTATATTTCAAAACCGTGGAATGTTGCTGAGTTGAAGATTGTGATGGACAATGCTCTGGAAGCGTCCCGGTTAAGAAAAGAAAACAAAGCATTGATTGGAGAACGCAATCGCTTAGTCTTGGAGAAAACACAACAAGAAAAAGAAAATATTTTATCTCAGTTTGAAATTTTAAAAAATCAAATCAATCCTCATTTTTTGTTTAATAGTATGAACATTTTGTCTTCACTTATTCCTCAAAATCAAGAGAAGGCGGTGGCGTTTGTCAATAATTTCTCACATGTATACCGGAAGTTATTGGAGTTGAGGGAATATCCAGTTGTATCTTTTGAGCAAGAGTTGGAGTTTACAAATGCTTATATATTTCTACAAAAAATGCGCTTTGATGATAGTTTGAAAATCGAAATGGACTTAGGGGAGACGACTTCAAAATATTTAATTCCACCTTTTACCTTGCAATTGTTGATTGAAAATGCAATCAAGCATAACATCGTATCTGCGAATCTGCCGCTTGTCATTAGTTTAAGAAAAGAGGCCGAATTTATTAAAATTACTAATAACATTCAGCCAAGAGGGAATAAACCTCTCTCTACACAAATTGGGTTAGCCAATTTAAAAGCGCGGTATAAAATGGTCAACGATATTGCCCCTGAATTTATAAAGATAGCTGATCGGTTTGAAGTAAAGATTCCTTTAATATCTAATCAATAAGGATTTTTTCAAAAAAAAATGACGCTACCAAAACTAGAAATAATGAAAACAATAATCGTCGAAGATGAAAAACTTGCTCGGCAAAACCTTATCCAATTACTTCAAGAAATTGACTCAAAGATAGAAGTCTTAGCCCAATTCGATACGGTAAAAGAAACGGTTGTATATTTAAAAGAACATAAACCTGATTTGATTTTTTTGGATATTCACTTAGCTGATGATCTAAGTTTTAGAATCTTTGACCATGTAGAAGTAAATATTCCCATAATTTTTACCACAGCCTATGACCAGTATACTTTGAATGCATTTAAAGTCAATAGCGTAGACTATTTGCTAAAGCCCATCAATAAGCATCAACTGTCCAATAGTTTATTAAAATATAAAAAAACGAAAAGGCCGATCCTTCCCCCCGATTATCAAAAGTTGATAGAAAAAATTGAAAAAAATAATTACCAAGAGCGATTCATCGTAAGCAGAGGGGATAAAATAATGAGTGTGACTATTGATGAAATTGCTTATTTCGAAGGGGAAGACCGTTATGTATATTTGACAAAAAAGGATGGTAGCCGGTATATTGTCGATTATAAATTGAGTGAACTGGAATCACAATTGCATCCAAAAAATTTCTTTCGATTAAATAGAAGTTTTATCACGCATTTTAAATCTATTGATAAAATTATCAACCTTTCAAAAAGTCGCTTAAAGGTAGAATTAAACCCGAAGGCAAAACGAGAGATTATTGTCAGTGCCGCTAATATGAGAAAGTTTAAAAAATGGTTGAATCAGTAAAAATTTCTTTCTCATTTAGCACAGAAAAGCTGATTTCTAAATAAAAAAGTAGACACCTCTTATTTTACATTGCCCCTTAAACGTGGCATTAAAGGTAGTTTTCGAACTAAAACCTGCTTCATTAGCTATACCTAGATAAGAATTGTCATTATCAATTGCTCATCCTTTCTGATCTAAAATTCAAAGTCCGTATAGGAAAAAATCGAATCCTTTCCGGCCGTTCAGGCCAAATTACAGTTGATCTTTTAAAGGCCAATTTTGAAAAAAAAATCTTTTTTGCAACGCTCCCATTTTTATGGCGTCTTTAGAGTAAATAAGCTTTGGAATTAGAAAAATGAATAAAACGAGTCAGCAGCAACTGATTGATCAATGTCGGCAAAATAACCGAAAAGCACAGCTTCAATTGTATCAGCAATATTGTGAAGCTATGTTTTGTGTTGCCCATCGCTTATTGAATAATGTAGAAGATGCAGAGGATGCCATGCAAGAAGCTTTTATTAATGCATTTCAAAAGATAGAACAATATAGAGGAGCAGTAACATTTGGCGCATGGTTGAAAAAAATTGTGATAAACAAATGTTTGGATATCTTGAAGATAAAGCAAAGAAGAATTTTAATAGAGAAAGAATCTTTAATAGACAAGCATGTGGAAGAGACGGAATGGGAAATTGAGGATACCGTTTCTATAGAAGAAATAAAAAAGGCAATCCTTGCTTTATCTGATAAATATAGACCTGTTGTTATATTGTATTTGATCGAAGGATATAGTCATGATGAGATAGCCCAAATATTAGATATAACAATAGTCGCTTCAAGATCGAGATTATTGCGAGGAAAACAAAAATTGAAAATACTTTTAAAACATTATTACCATGGCTCAGGATATTAGAAAAATGTTTGAGCAAGAACGAAAGCGAACACCGCCAGATCTTGCTGAAGGTCATG
Organism: Saprospiraceae bacterium; assembly: GCA_965277415.1. Taxonomy (GTDB): domain Bacteria; phylum Bacteroidota; class Bacteroidia; order Chitinophagales; family Saprospiraceae; genus JAHDHW01. The sequence continues at coordinate 22,272 of CBDICS010000054.1, read as the reverse complement.
AAGCTCGTTTTTTGGGAAAACTGGAGAAAGAACTTCCTCAAAAAAAGAAAGAGCGATTGCTACCTGTTTGGTTTCGGGCAACTGCAGCCGCATTGCTGTGTATCAGTATTGTCTGGGGGGCTTATTATTGGAATTATTCAGAAGATACGATAATAGATGGCCCTGTGGTTCTTGATGACGCTTTAGAAAGAGAAGGGGCACGAGAAACTAAAAATGAATCAACGATTAATATAAGTACAGATAAGTTAAATGAAAAACCACGCCTAACCTTATCGGATATTTCTCCTGACCTAAAAAAAGTAGAAACCTTTTTTATTGCCTCTATTAAAGTTGAATTAGCCAATTTAAAGGTAACTGGAGAAGAACAAGAAATGGTTGATGCTTATTTGACAAAAGTAAAGGAATTGGGGAGAGAGTATGACAAATTAAATGAAGAACTAAATACGATTGGTGTGAATGATATGACCATTACCGCACTAATTGAAAATCTAAAAATACGCTTGCAATTATTGCAACGACTTAAAAGAAATTTAAATCATACAAAAAAAGAACATCATGCAAAAGAATCATCTGGCAGTATATAACCTTTTGTTCATTACTTGTTTTTTTCTAACAGGAGTGAATGCTCAAACAACTAAAAAGCATACGGAAAGAATTCCCGTTAATGAAGAAGTAAACATTCATATTAATACAACTCATGCTAATGTGAAAATTGAAACCTGGGATAAAAACGAAGTAGAAGTCACCTTTACACTTGAAGCAGAAGAAAAGCTAGAAGAATTGTTTGAGAAATGGGATTTTAAAGTGACAGGAGATAAAAACAAAGTGGAAATCGAATCTGAATCCAGCCATTATTTTGACTTCGATTTCGATTTCGACTTTGATATGGAAGACTTTAATATTCAAATGGATAATTTCAACTTTGAAATGTCTGATTTCAATCTAGATATTAATGTTGATGATATGGTATCAGATATTATGCTTGGTTTGAATTTAGAAGATATTCCCCCTTCTCCATTTGGAAAGGATGTGAGTTTTGATACGGATGATTATGAAAAAAATCCAGATGCTTATTTGAAAAAGATGAATGATAAACATGGTACTAAGGTTACCCGAAAGGAAGCAGATCAATGGATTGAAGACTTAGAGGAATGGGCAGAGGAGATAGAGGTAAGGGTGGATAAACTCAGCGATGTAGATTTAGGAGACCTTGAAGAAAGGATTGAAGAGCAAACTAAAGCGCTTCAGGAATCTGTTGAAAAATGGCAGGAAGAAAATGAAACTCAAATTGAAAAGATGACAGAAAAGATTGAGAAGCAGATGGAAGGAATGAACTTCGAGGAACTTAAAAATTTCAATCATTTCGACCAAGAACGATCAAACATCAAAAAAACGATCCACATAAAATTACCCAAAAAAGCTAAACTCCATTTGAATGTACGTTATGGAGAAGTGACGCTAGCAGAGAATTTGCGAAACATTAATGCTGATTTGAATTATGCTGCTTTATCTGCCAATATTATTAATGGTAAAGACACAGATATTTCGTCTGCGTATGCCCCCGTATTTGTAAACCATTGGAAAGAGGGACATTTGAGTTTGAATCATTGTCATGATATGATGATAAAAAAAGTGACCAAAATTAACCTAGATGCACAAGGTACCGATATTGTTATCGGTACCCTTTTGAATTCTGGTATAATCCATAGTGCATATGGAGATCTGGAAATACAAAGCTTAGGCGCTAGTCTAGAAAATTTGACTTTGGACTTGGATTTTGGATCAGCTATATTAAACCTACCAACTAATGCATTGGATTTGAAGTATACAGGAAACCAACAAAGCGTCTTTTCTCTTCCCAAGAAATGTAAATTGATTAGTGACACTAAAGAAGGAATAAACCGAGTTGTCAAAGCTTATAATCAAAAACAAAATAGTGGTAACATATTATCGGTTCGCGCTAATTACGGAGAATTGATTATTAAATAGTATTGGTTTAAAATCACTACTAGGTAAGTATTCTAGGTTAAATCACCCCTTTTCCCATCTTTGTTTCTTCAGACAGGCTGTTAATAGTCAAACTTTTATTACAAAAAAATAAACAGGTTCTAAGTAAAAATAAATGATCAAAATTTTGGAAGTCTGCCAAAAGTAGCCGCTCACAAGCGAAGCGATCACCAAATCACACAGTCCATAAGACTAATCACCATAAGTCTAAAATATTGTTCTTGCAATCGCTATGAAGATTAGCCATCCTTGCAAAGGAGGAAATAAAAAAGGCTGTCTAAAAAGCTTCCGACATCGTTTTAATTGATGCAAAACTTTTCAGACAGCCGTACTAATAATCAGCAGTATAAAATACCTTCTTTAAAAGGCGTATATCATTGCTATTTATCCCACCAAACAGGTACCGTCAAATGGCTAGTGAAATCACTTCCTAAATTCTGACGATCCAATGCTTCTTGGAAATTAGGATTACTACCTACTTCTCCTTGAGGATAAACCAAACGAACAGGAATTACTCCTCCCGTAACACTTGTCGAGTGATTGGTCGGTGTTAAACTAGGGTATCCGGTTCTTCTCCAATTGGCATAGGTTTCATATTCATTAAGGAAAGTTGCCGCCCAATATTGCCAGCCAATTTGTTCCATAGAATTGTCAAAAGGATTATTGGTAAGATAAGCGTCAACAGTCGCATCATCAACAGCCATAGAACTATTATAAATAGTGTATTGTTGCATAGCCGCTCTAACACCGCTTTCATAGTGAGTCCTCGCATCCCCAGGATTCCAACCTCTCAATGCCGCTTCTGCTAACAATAGTTCAGTCTCCGCATAAGTCATAAAGACCATAGGAGATTCGACTAGAGCTAAGAGAGGATTAATTCTTGAGAAGTCATCAATAACTGTTCCTGTAGGATTTGTCTGAATAGTCGTTTCATCTAAACCTGGAGGAAGTCCATTATGAACACCACTGCCACTTGCAGGTAATTCACCAAAGATATCTAAACGAGGGTCGCCTGTTCCTAGCATCCAATCTACCATAGTGGCACTCAAGCGTGGACAGTCATCTCCAAAGCCATTGGACTTATCCAATACCTCACCAATTCCATTTCTATTGATACCTTCTGGTCCATTGGTATGTTCAATAAAAGCAATATCATCATTGCTTGTCATCACGCCATTGCTGATGGCTTTTGAGGCCCAGGCCTGAGCATTAGTAGGATCTACTTCTGACATACGCATAGCCAATCGAAGCATGAGTGAATTTCCAAAACGTTTCCATTTGTCAAGATCGCCTCCATAAATCAAATCAGCACCTTCAAATCCACCGGCGCTTAATGAACCAACAGCAGCTTCCAACTCATTGAGCATATCTGTGTAGATATCCGATTGAGCATCATATTTAGGAAAGTCTATCTCTTCCAAAAATCCTTTACCCGCTTCAGAGTAAGGAATGTCTCCATAAAGATCCGTCAAACGGTGAAAAATCACTACTCTCCAAATACGAGCCATAGCCAGCATACCATTATCCCCTGCTGCTCCTGTTTCGAGTGTATTGATTAAATCTTGCATATCTTTTACTTGTTCCGTGTACGCTCGATCAAATAAAGAGGATGCATAACCTGCATTATAAGTATATTTATCTCCCGTCCAGTATCCACAAAGTGCAGACATATGTTGAGTCATCATGGATGAATAAATCAGCCCAGCTCTCCAGTTTTCATACCGGCCTCCGGAAGTACGCAATTGAACCCAAGTGAACTGAAATTTTGGATTAATTTCACTCGCTGCATTGGGGTTTTGGTTTAATTCTTCGAACCCATTATCGCAAGAAGTCGGCAACATTAAAATTGCCAAAGCGAATATTGAGAATTTTATAAATGATTTCATTTTTTTAAATTTTGATTTTAATAAAGAGCTAATTTTAAATAATCGTATTTTTTAAAACTTAACTCCAATATTAATTTGATAAGACCTTGTAACTGGTACACCAAACATTTCCAAACCTTGTCCATTGCCTACTGTATAAGTAGATTCAGGGTCAATATTATCGACTTTGCTCCATAATAAAGCAAGATTTCTAGCCGCTAAAGAGATATTTACACCTTGAAAAGGTGTCTTTTCAACAAAAGACTTTGGAAGGCGATAAGCCAATACTACTTCTCTTAATTTAGCAAAATCTGCATCTTCCACAAACTCTTCTGTGATATTAAAGGCAATTCTTTGGTAGTAATTTTCTACATTTTCAGCAGGCACAGCACCAATCCCTGTCTCTCTTCCTTCAAGTGTGTTTTTGTGTAATCCACGGAAGTAAGCATAAGCATTAGTTGCAGCGTAAATTTTGCCACCAGTTCTTACATCAATCAAAAAGCTTAAAGAGAAGTCTTTATAATTAATAGTATTACCTATACCCATAGTAGTTGGATGAACACCTGATCCAAAAGCCATGAACTCACCTTGTAAAGGTAGACCTTCATCATCTAGCATGATATTTCCACTACCATCTCTGGCATATCCGAATCCCATAATCTGGCTGTATGCTTCTCCTTCAAGTGCATGGATATAAGCATTTCGAGTACGGCTTTCCTCAAAACGAATACTTTCTTCATCATCAGTTGTTTCAGTAAGAAGGCTAATTACTTTATTATTATTACGGGCATAATTTAAGGTGACATCCCAACTAAAGTCAGCCGTTTTTACTGGCGTTCCTCTTAATAAAATCTCAACCCCTTTGTTTTCCATTTTACCAACATTGACAATCTTTGAATTATAAGCTGAAGTTGGAGAAACAGAAGCGTTAATGATATCAGAAGTAGTTTGTTTATTATAATAAGAAAAATCAAGTCCCAGTCGATTGCCGAACATACGCAAGTCTAGACCTACTTCAAACTCTTTATTTAATAAAGGAACCAAACTATTATTAGGAATAGAACCATTTGAAATTCCACCTAATGCATTACCTAAATGTCCTTGTCCGAAAATACCATAATTTAAATTCAACTGGTAAGGGTTGGCAGCAGCACCTGGGCCAGAACCTGTTGCATAACTGGCTCTTACTTTTGCAAAGTCTACTTCTTTAGGTAAATCTACCAAATCAGAAAGTACTGCACTAAGACCAGCAGACCAGTAAAGTTGATCATTGTCTCCATCTCCTCCCGCTACAGTCAATGTAGAGAACCAATCGTTTCTAACGGTACCTGTAAGATAAATTGCATTGATCAATCCCAGTTCAGCAGAGCCAAAAAGTGAATTCACCTGTGATTCGCCAAATCCATAATTTACACTTCTGTTCGCAGTATTACCTATTGCATGGAGAAAGGGTACGTTAAAATTGCTTCCACTTCCACCGATAGATTCATCAAAGTTTCGCTGTTGATTTCCACCAGCTATTAAATTGATACTAACTTTATCTGTTATGTTCTTATTATAACCAAGAATTAATTCATTATTAAGCTCTTGTATTTCGCGAGTACCTTCACTAACTCCTCCTAAAGTACTAAATGCGGTACCATATGGCGTTAAATTTCGTGTACGATTATTATAACGATCTAAAGAAATTTTACCCCTCGCAAATAAGCCATCCATAATTTCATAACGCAATTCTATCTTTCCTAAAATCCTGTTCTTTTTATTATTGGCTTCAAATTGATGAGCCGCCCACCAAGGATTCGTAACGAAAACGTTATCATTAAATTGTAATTCTTCCCCTGCTTCATTAGCGCCTAATTTAGTCTCCGATCCTCTCAAATCATCCACATTAATTGATCCTGGTAATGACCAAACCGTATAGTTGGCATTTCCTGGAGAATCAGACAGTCGCGGACGATTTTGAGCTTCTTCAATGATATAAGATGTACTTGCAGTAGCTGAAAACTTATCACTGAATTTAGCATTGACTTTTAGTGTGAAATTATTTCGTTCCAAACCAGAATTCGGAACAATATCATTATTGTTCAGGTTTGAAGCAGAAAACCGAAAATTATATTTATCATCACCACCTGTAAGTGTCAATGTATTCACATAAGTAGATCCGGTTCGGTAAAAGCGATCAAGGTTATTTCCAACCGCTGAGTAAGGACGAGATTGACCATCAAACTGCATAACACTACTTCCATCCAATTGGTCTCCCCAGGCATACAAGCCTTGAGCAAATGCCTCTTCTTGGGTGGTAGGTTTAGCACCATTTCTTCCATGACCATACTCTTGTTGCAAATCATAATTGTCAATAAGAGATTCCCCTCTAAATGAAGTATTAAATTCTACACCGATACCTTGTCTTTTGTTTCCGCTCTTGGTCGTGATCTCAATCACACCATTACTGGAACGATATCCATAAAGGGCAGCAGCAGTTGTTCCTTTTAACACTGTAATAGACTCAATATCATCAGGGTTTAAACTGGAAACACCATCTCCCCAATCCTGTCCACCCCACATACCTGCAGAACCAAGGTTGGAATTGTCAATTGGTATTCCATCTACCACATAAAGGGGTTGGTTTTGACCGGAAATAGAACTGTTCCCACGAATAGTGACTCGAGTTGACCCACCTGCTCCTGTAGCTGGACTACTTACATTTACCCCAGCTACTTTACCTGAGAGAGAATTAATGGCATTTGTTTCTCTGGCTTTTGAAAAATTATCTGCTCCTATTTCAGTAACAGAATAGGCCAATGCCTTTTTTTCTCTTTCAATACCTAAAGCGGTAACTACGACTTCATCTAGCGCAACGCCTTCTTCTAAAACAATGTTGATAGATGATTCGTCTCCCAAAACAACATTTTGAGAAGCATAGCCAGTATAAGAAAACGTCAAAGTAGCGGCGTCAGATACCTCTATAGAAAAATTTCCATCTAGATCTGTACTCGTTCCATTACTTGTTCCTTTCTCTAGTATAGAGACTCCGATCAATGGGACACCATCAGAACCGGAGACATTGCCGCTCACTTTTTTTTGAGCTAAGGCCGTCATTGACCCCATTAAGAGAATCAATAAACACAGTAAATGATTTTTCATAAAATAATTTTTTGATAAACTTGTGAGAAAATTAGATTTCAATTAGGACTGAAATGTTTATGGGACTTGAAGTACGGCAAATATTACTAGTAAATGTATAAAAAATATTATAAAGGGATGAGCAAACATAGGAGTATTTTAGTGCAGTTTCCCTTTTAAATAGAGTGCTTGTATTAAAACAGCATTTAAGAAAAAATAGAGCTGTAAGTCAAAGGTTTATGAATTTTATAAATTGCAATTCATGAAAATGATTTTTGTAATTACCTGATTTTAAGGGCTTAATGTTTTAATGTAATCGTCCTTTCCTTTTAAGTTAATTTTTTATTTGGTTAAATTTTTTACTTATTTTTAACTAACTTTTAAAGAAAGCCATTTTTCCAAAAACGGATAAGCACAATACTTAATTTTTAACAGGCTCTAAATCGTAACCTAGGGAATAATTGATTTTATACTTTGTGCGCACTGCGTTTTCTTTGTGCGCTCTGTGTCCTATTTTTAAAGATTAGATGCCTGCTCTCTTGGCTTTGCTTATGGTTTTGTCTCAAACACGGGTTTTGTCAGAGAACCCATTTAACAATTAGATTTGATGAAAAGCGAGAAAAAAACAAAAATTATTAGCTTACTGATATGCTTTGGTTTAGCTTTAATTCCCCTTTGGTCGCTTGGGCAGACTGCACAGCGTTTTTCATTAATCAATGCTGCTCACAGCAATATAAAGTTTCAAAATACAATCACTGACGAAAAAGATCACAACATACTTTTGTACAGCAATTATTATGGTGGAGCAGGTGTTGGTATTGGTGACTTTAATAAAGATGGCCTTCAGGATCTCTTTTTTGCAGGTAACCTTGTAGAAGATCAACTCTATTTCAATCAGGGCAATATGAAGTTTTTTCCTGCTAATGAGGTATCCGGAATTTCTGATAATGGAGGTTGGTCTTCAGGTGTTTTAGTAGCAGATGTAAATAATGACGGTTGGGAAGATATTTATATTACCCGTGAGCTATATGATGATAAGCCAGCGCTTCGACAGAACATCTTATATATTAATATGGGAGAGACTATTGAACTCGAAAATGGATTAAAAATAGTGCGCTTTGAGGATAAAGCCGCTGAATATGGTCTCAATGATTCTGAAAGAACACGTCACGCTGGATTTATCGACTACAATAATGATGGCTGGCTGGATTTGTTTTTACTAAATCAACCACCCAATCCCGGAAACTATTCCGCCTTTATGGGAACAAACCTAATGCGGGAGGAATGGGCTCCAAGACTTTATCGTAATAATGGTGCTTCGAGTAACTCTGGTCAAGTGGCTTTTGAGGATGTTACTGAAGCGGCAGGTGTCTTAAATCCTGGGTATCCCAATAGCATGCTTGCTTTAGATTTTAATAAAGACGGCTGGCAGGATATTTATATTTCCAATGACTATGAAGCGCCTGATCTTTTATATATCAATAATGGAGATGGTACTTTTACAGAGGTTTTAAAAAACATGAGCAATCATATCAGTTACTATTCAATGGGAGTCGATGCAGCAGATATTAATAATGATACTTGGCTGGATATTATGACATTGGATATGGTCGCTGAAGATAATTTCAGGATCAAATCAAATATGAGTGGAATGAACCCGGAAGCCTTCTGGAAATTAGTTCAGGAAGGAGGGCATTTTCAATATATGTTCAATGCAATGCACTTAAATAATCAGGGTAAGAATATGAGTGATATTGCGCACCTCTCGGGTATGTCCAATACTGATTGGAGTTGGGCAAATTTGATTGCTGATTTTGACAATGATGGTTGGAAGGATGTCTATGTTACAAATGGTCTGTTGAGGGATATCAGGAATAGTGATGCCGCGAAAACTTTTCCTGAATATGTCAAGAAAGTAATCAATGATTTTATTCAGAAAAACCCAAATGCCGGAGAAGTTTCGATTTTTGATATTCTTGACCTCGAAGAAGCCTTAGACTTATTGCCGAGTGTACCCTTAAAAAATTATGCTTTTAAAAATAAAGGAGATTTGTCCTTTGCAATAAAAACAGAAGACTGGGGACTGGCTCAAGAAAGTTTTTCTAATGGAGCAGCCTATGCCGACCTGGATAATGATGGAGATCTGGATTTGGTGGTCAACAATATAAATGAGGAGGCTTTCCTTTATCGCAATAATAATGAACAATTCGAAGGAACCAATTGGTTACGTCTCCGGATAAGTGATCAGAAGTCGAACAAACCAGTTTTTGGTTCAAAAATTTTAATCGAATACGAAAATGGATTGAAACAATATCTGGAATTGACCAATGTCAGAGGCATGTATTCTACTTGTGAAAACATTGCTCACTTTGGCTTGGGAACGGTTAATACAATAGATTATTTAAAAGTGACGCTACCCAATGGAGCAATATTTGAACAAAACGGAATTGCTGTTAATCAATTATTGGACTTAGATGTAAGCCAATTCAAAGCGTCCACAAAACTGCAAGAAGATACAAGACCACCTCTTTTTGAATCCATAAGATCTGATGAATCCTTTTCTTTTAAGCATCAGGAGAATAATTTTGATGACTATGAAAAACAAGTTTTATTGCCACATAAAATGTCAAAACTTGGCCCAGCAATGTCAATAGGTGATATTAATGGAGATGGATTGGAAGATGTATATATAGGCGGCGCTAAAGATCAGCCAGGACAAATATTCATTCAATATCCAAAAGGAAAATTTGAACACCAGAGGATGGCTGCGTTTGAAGAAGATGCAGGTTTTGAAGATTTGGATGCCTTGTTTTTTGATATCGAAAATGACGGAGATTTGGATTTGTATGTCGTCAGTGGTGGCAATGCTCATGTACCTCAATCTCGATTGTATCAGGATCGTTTATACATTAATGAGGGCGGTCATTTTGAAAAAGATGTTAGCCGAATACCAGTGTTTAGAGAAAGCGGTGGAACAGTCAAAGCTTGTGATTACGATGCAGATGGCGATCTGGATCTGTTAGTTTGTGGCAGACATCAACCTTGGGATTATCCATCGCCTTCGATTAGTCGCTTATTAAATAATGAGAATGGCGTATTAAAAGATGTAACTAAAAAATCAGCATCAGATCTCATTTTTTCTGGGATGGTGACGGATGCACTTTGGACAGATTTTGATGGAGATACCGATATGGATTTTATTTTAGTTGGAGAATGGATGCCAATCACATTTTTTGAAAACAAGGATGGACTATTTCAAAAACACAAAACATTACCTAATTCCACAGGCTGGTGGTACAGTATAGAAGGAGCGGATATAGATGACGATGGAGATATGGATTATTTTGCTGGCAACCTAGGTTTAAATTATAAATATAAAGCCACTGTTGAAGAACCTTTTGAAGTACATTATCATGATTTCGATAACAATGGTTCAAAAGACATCGTTTTAAGTTATTATAATTTTGGAGAACGGTATCCTTTACGTGGACGCTCCTGTTCGAGTGAACAGATTCCTACTTTGGAAAATGAATTTCCTAGCTATAATATTTTCGCCGATTCAGAATTAGAGAAAGTATACGGAACGGATAATTTAGCCGCAGCTTTACATTACTCTGCGGATAATTTTGCTAGCGTTTTTATTGAAAACAAAGGAAACGAACAATTTGAAATTACTGCTTTACCGAAGGAAGCGCAAGTATCTTCGATTAATGATTTCATAATCGAGGATTTTGACCAAGATGGTTATAAAGATGTTGTGTTGGCTGGAAACCTTTTTACTTCTGAAATAGAAACACCAAGAAATGATGCAGGCATCGGTTTGCTACTTAAGGGGAATGGACAAGGTAAATGGTCCGTTATTAAGTCAGACAAAAGCGGAATTAACCTTCCTTATGATATCAAGCGTATTCGAAAATTGAAAGCTGGAGATAATTTTTTCTTACTCTTCGCTTGTAATGATGATAAAGTACAGGTGTTGAAATACACTTTGGATAAGAAGGGAGATTGATTCTTAATGATACGCTATCTTTTGGATTTAGTGCAATAAGGTCAGACTACCTGAAATCAAACGAGTACTTCCATCCTCTAATTCCAATATGATTTTCCATATAAATACTCCCGGGTTTAGAGGTTTTCCTTTAAAACGACCATCCCAAAGAAATCGATTATTATCAGGTGGAAAATTTTTCTTCTCAAATACAAGTGCCCCCCATCTGTTAAAAACCTGAATGTTTTGAAAAGATTTAATAAAACTGTTTTCGCCTGGGAAAACTTCAAAGTAATCATTATCCCCATCTCTATTCGGCGAAAATACATTGGGTATATACAGTATGTAATCCTCACAGGCTGGATCTAAATTTCCAGAATTTGGAATGTCAATGTCATAAATAGTTTGACAATCATTTCCATCTGTAAGAGTCAATGAATAATTACCAAAAGAAAGGCTATCTAAAAAATAGGGATCCTCTACTGGGATATTCCATTCAAGGTCATAAGGAGGAATACCTTCAGTGATTACAACCTGAATACTCCCATCAGATGAATTAAAACAATTGGGAGAATCCAAGTCATATTGTAGGTTTGGGCCGGATGATACGGCTATTCCAATACCTTCTACCGCTCCTCTACATTGGGCATCCTCAAAATGAATTAATTTATAAATCCCCGTTTCTGTTACTGGTAAACTAAAAGGGTTATTTGATATTCCTGTGATTTGAGTTTGTTCAATATCATCAATCGAATAAGTAATTGACCAGGGTGAAAATCCACCGAAATCTACATTAAGAAAAGCATCATCTCCTTCACAAAACTCAATGTCTCCGCTAATGGTAGCTATCGGAATAGATTGAAATTCTGTTCCAACAATAGCAAGTGCGGTTGAACCGCATGCATCTGTTATGGTGACTGTAAAATGGGTTGGCTCAATAACCATAGAAGTTAAGTACTGTTCTGTATTATTATTGTTCCAAAGGTAATCATAAGGCTGAGCGCCACCGGAAACGTCAGGTCCAACTGAAAACTCCTGCCCGGGACAAACAAAAACCTCATTATAATTCGTTTCGAGTGAGTCAAGATCAGAAATAATCAAAACGGCTTTGGAAGTATCTAGGCATTCACATTCGTGTTCAATATTTAAAATTAATCGCTCCGGCAACTCATCAATCTGATCGGCAATGATATTTATGGGGAGCGTAGCAGACTGCTCCATAGCAGGGATCGTTATTGTAGTAGGGATGTTCTCAAAATCAAGCCCAGGAGTTGCTTCTGATGCTGGAAGGATTGAAAAATTTACAGGAATTGCTTGGTTGAAATCAGTCATCCCTGTTCGTTCAAAAATAAATTGTCCATCTCTACAATTTTCATAAGCAATAGCCTGATCGTTCCCTTCTACCTCTGCTCTTACGGTAACCTTTCCACCGAGATCGAAGCTCTTGGACTCTAGAAAAATAGCAGAGTCTAGTTTGTCATCTCCAATATCTCCAATGACAAGTCGAATATGATAAGTCTCACAAGGAATCACATCAATTGTTGCTGAAAGAGGCGTTGTAAAGCCATCGTATTCAATCAGATCTAAAAAGGAAGCATTGAAAGGGATATTACATTCATCTGTATCCTGCTCCAATTCATTGCTCACATAGGAAGCGGCATTACTGTCGTGATTGATTGTATTGATTGAAACATATTCACCTGTGCCGGGCAAGGTCGCTACATTAATAGCATTATTATTAAATGATCCATTAATTCCCGGACCGCTTACGAAAAAACCAAAATTATCATTGAAAATACTTCCCACAAATTCACAATATTCCTCAGAAGCAAAAACATATCTAAAAGTAACCTGTTCTTCTAAAGGGGCAAAAGAAAACTCAATTCCGGTAGCATCAAAAACAACATTTGTTGCAAAAATATCCAGATCTGGATCACCAGCATTGTCATTAAAAGAAGTGGTGGTTTCAATACTGTTATTTGGACCTTCAGCAGATTTAATATCACCTGTCGAAATGATAATCCCCGAAGAGAGACCAATGACACCATTACCATTATTAAAAAAACCGATTCCACGCTCATTACCAAAAGATTCTATATCACTAACATTGGGGCAGCTACCTTTGATAAAATGATCTCTGACTAATTGCTCAATGGTAAAAGTAGAATCTGTCGAAATGCCTGTAATGGTGGTAGGATTTGCAGTAAAACGAATACTATATAGTAAAACTAAAGCAGTTAATATGTATCCCGTTTTAAGCATTGGTTTTATATGAAATTTAAATGACTCACCTCTGCTTTCAAAGATAAGTGATTTTTTAGACTCAAATTAGTCATGGTATTTACAAGATTGCACAATAATTTGAGTAAAATAGAAATCAGCTATTAGGATTTTCCTTGGCTTGGGCTGATCGACTAAGAGAGCATTATTCCTTTGAGGTATTTCATTGTTACGCATTTGTAGGACTGCCACAATCTTTGATCACAAAAGGAGATTAAATTTTATATTGAAACATTGTTTATTTATATTTGAAAAATACTGAAAACCTGGTATCCTATAGTGGTAAAAGACAAAGAAATACTCCTTTCATGAAAGCAAAATTTATAATATTTATTAGTTTATTATTATTTGCATTAACGGCTAGTTCAAAAGATTACAATGCTTCCTTCTTTGGTATAGAATCAAATGGTATAACCTTAAATACTACTTCAATTCAAAAGGCTATAGACTATATAAATGAAAATGGCGGTGGTAGATTGGTGTTTTCTGTCGGTAGATATGTCACTGGCTCTATCTATTTGAAATCAAATGTCACCCTACATTTAGGCGAAGGAGCGATTCTGATAGGAGCACTCAATCCATTTGACTATGATCGTCATGGTTATTGGACCTCAATGATATTTGCATTTGATGCGGAGAACATTGGGATAACAGGAAAAGGAGTAATCGATGGCCGTGGATACCGAGTGGCCCAGAATGTACTTGCCATGATCCATAAAGGAATTATAAAAGGATATGGATTGGATAATGATCGACCTAAGGAAGGTCTTCGTCCACAAAACATTTATTTTAAAGGCTGTAAAAATATAATCATTAGCGGTGTTATTATTAAAAAACCAGCAAGCTGGAATCAACAATATGATCAGTGTAAAAATCTATTAGTGGAAAACATAACTGTCGATAGTAAAAATTATTGGAATAATGATGGAATAGACATTGTTGATTGTGATAGTGTTATTGTAAGAAATAATTATTTCGATGCCTCAGATGATGCAATATGCCTCAAGTCACATAGCCCCAAATTCTTATGCCAGAATGTTTTAATTTACAATAACATGATTCGCTCAAGTGCTAGCGGGATAAAGTTTGGAACCTATGGTCGTGGTGGGTTTAAGAATGTAAAAATAATCAAAAATACAGTTTTTGATACTTATCGATCTGCAATCACATTTGCTGCTGTTGATGGAGGAATTGTGGAGAATATAATAGTTGATAGTTTAAAAGCATTTAATACTGGAAATATTATATTTCTAAGAATTGGTGAACGAAGACCTGGCGAAAAAGCAAGTATGAATAATATTAGTATTTCAAATGTTTATGGGGAAGTGGCTGCTACAAAAGCCGATGAAGGATACCCCTATGAAGGGCCCGTAGAACATTTGCCAAGAAATATTTCGCCTGCTTCCATTGTTGGACTGCCAGATGTAGCAATAACAAATGTCAAATTGAAAAATGTGGAAATACATTATCCTGGCGGAGGTAATCAAAACTATGCGAAAGTGGGTTTGGATGAGATCGAAAAAGTACCAGAACTTCCCGCTAATTATCCAGAGTTCTCTATGTTTAAGGAACTACCAGCTTGGGGCTTTTATATTCGCCATGCAAAGGGAATTACATTTGAAAACGTAAATCTACACTGTAGGAAAAAAGATTATAGAACTGCAATCGTATTAGATGATGTTCATGATGTAAACTTCATTGGCTTGAAAGTACAGGAACAAGGAAAAAAGAAAGAGCCTGTTTTTTCAAACAATTCAACTAATATAAAATTCGAGTAACATAAATTTGTTTTATGAAAGGAAAAAGGAATTTTCTAATTGGTTTGATCCTAGGTGTACTAGTTAGCTGGTCTATCGTCTTTTTCTCCTTACCGTTTATCATTAAGAACTTTTCTTTTTTGCTGGGCTTTATAGCATGCCTGATCTTAGTTTCAATAAGTCTGGTTTTATTACTTGTTTGGGATAAGAAATCTTTATTGTTTGGATTGTATCGCAAAAAATCGCCTATGAAAGATGCTGATAAGGTAAATAGAATATACGGCTTGATTCGGATATTGGTATTTATCTTTATTGTTTTAGGGAGTTTGGTTAGTGGGTTTGTCATTTTCAAACAAAATGACTTGTTTAATACTCAGGTACAGTTTCATGATAAGGAACTTAAACATCAGGCTGAGTTACTTGAATCTATCAGAAATGGTGGTTTGATACACTTGATGAGTAATATTCTAGACAAAATTGATAATGAGTTAAAGGATAACCCTAATAGAATACTGAGTGATGAGACTATTGCAAGAGTAGCTGCTTTGAGTTATTCATTTAAACCTTATAGACTCTTAGGAAGAGATAGTTTATCAGATGAAAAATTGAGCCCTGAAAGAGGACAATTATTATTAGCATTGTCTAAAATGAATATTGACTCTACTACTTTTGGAAAGATCAAGTTTAGTTCATCATTTTCTAGATCGGATTTGGGAGGAGCTAATTTAAGGCAGGCAGATTTAAGTGATATAGACTTAAATAATGCTAATTTAAATGGTGCGGATTTACGAGATGCCAATTTGAAAAATGCCAATTTAAAAGATGCCAACTTATGGGGAGCTAACCTGAGAAATATAACTATGAAAAGAGCAGATATGAAAAGAGCAAATTTAGCCTGGTGTGATTTGACAAATGCGGATTTACATGCGGCTAATTTGGATGGAGTAGACTTGACATCTGCAAAATTGAAAAAAGCAGACTTAAGTGATGTAATTATGGAATGGGCAGATTTGAGCAGCGCATTTTTAAATGAGGCGAATTTATCAGGCGCTGAAATGTTAGGGACTAAGTTAAGAAGGGCAAACTTAACCAATGCCAATTTAAGTCAAGCCAAGTTGATCTTAGTAAAACTAGAAGATGTAAATTTGACCAATGCAAATATGGATGGAGTAGATATGAAAAAAGCCAGTTTTAAAGAAAAGGATTGGTTTGTCAAATTAAACGATTGGCAAGTGATAGGAGCAAAAGAAATTCAAGAAAAATTTAAAATTGTTGTTGATGAAACAGGGACATCTAAATATCGTCTAATAAATATTGAAGACTAATAATTAGAAAATACTTAAGCACTTTTTCAAAGAGTTTTCATAACAGTGTTAATTTTATCTGAAAACCTTACAACTACTTCATCTGTAGGTCTAAATGGGTGAAAGCCAATTTGGAAAACCCAACTGTAATATTGTTGTAAATCATTAAGGTATTCGCTTAATAATTCCGGTGTCCAAAATGTATTCTGATTAATTTCATATTTTCCCCGGAGAAGTTTTCCAAGCTCTTGTCCCCATTCATTGTTAATAATATCTACATAATTATCTACTGGACCATTTAAAAGATCGCTGCGTTGAGCTTCGCTAAACTTTCCAGTTATTAACTCAGGTAAATGACTACGCTCATGTATGTCTGCAATAAAATCTGCAATTTCTTCTGAAAAAATAGAAGTCATAATTGCTTGTGCAGTTATATGATTGAATGTATTAAGGTATCCTTTTTCAGTAAGATCTTGAGGACGAATAAAAACTAAATCATCTGAAATTATATGATGTACTGTTTTTTCTGCCAGATCAAAAAAAGCGACATCTCCTGATCCATATGTTTCATTTTTCCTTCTTGTTAAATGATATATCTTTGTCAATGTTTTTCGATTAGCAATAGCATAAGGAGAGCGCCACAGCAGCCATAATTTATCACCAAAACTACCTATACGAGCACTTTGGAAATCCTTTTCACAAACACCTGTTTTTAATTCACTTATGACTTTTTGTCCATTGCTATTATGCGTTAAACGAACTTTGTTCTTTTTGAAATTTCCATTAAAATATTCTATTTTAATGTCAGATTTCAATTCTTCCAAAGAGGCATACCTTGTTGTTAGAATTGCTCCTTTTACAGCCAGATATCTACTGGATTTATCGTTTTTTTTTCTATTAATAGAAGTTTCTGATCTTTCTAAGATATTTTCGCCTTCTATTATTTTAGTTGATGGCTTAGATTCTTTTAAACCTTTCAGATTTTGAATATTAGATGCTTGGTTACAAGCAAGAGAAGAAATAAATAAAGTCAAGACAAGAAATCGGAGTGTACTCATCGATAGGCTCTTAAAATTATATAAAGATAAATACCTTAAAAAGCCGCAGAGAGGTCGAGAAGACATTCTTGCAGTCTGGCTAATATTTTTTAAAAGTTTACATTTCCTTCTATTAATCCATAAACGGTATGATAAAAACCTGAGCATATAATATTTTTTCTACGATGACAGTCCACCCACAAAACTATAAAATAGTTCTATTCGTCTCCATTATTTAATACCCGACCAGGCGTATAAGGTGCTCCAATCTGATCTAACATTTTTTCCAAATTTACCATATCCTCCTGGTAGAGTTTTCTGATTTTCTCTTTAATGGGGGCAAACTCTTCCTTGGCAATTGCATAGCTATCTTTATGCGTTTTTGTAGGAGCTGAGGTTGAATATTTTTGCTCATAAACAATACCTCCAATCCTGGAGGCAGGCCCTGGAGGCTGATCTATATCCAAACGTCGTTTGATAGGATCACCATTGAATTGTATATTGACGTCTTTAATATCGGACTCTAATTGTATTACTGCTTTGGTCAAATCATGCATTGGTGACTCCGCCAATTTAATGGCTTCTTTGATGTACTTCAGCTTATTATTCATCTCGGACATCATTTGCTGATTTGCCCTGATATCAGCTGCAAGCATGGCCACTTCTTTTTGGAACGCTACTTTCTCTGCACGGTTCTTAGCCGGCATTACAGTATTATCTAATGGAATGACATTGAAAGCTACAGGAGCAACTAATGATTGTAAATCCCCGTCTTTCAATAGGTGCATCTCAACAGTATAAGATCCTGGATTGACCAGTGAACCTTCCCGCTTTCCAGCAAAAGGATTATAAAAGGAAGGTCGCCTTAGGTTGATCGGATTTTTATTATTATAGCGCATATCCCAATGGAAGCGTTGTAATCCCTTAGATGCTTTTTTCGTGATCTTTTTTACGACTCTACCAGATTTATCTTTAATGGTAAATAATAATTTCGATGCTTGTTCTTCCTTTTCCGCTTTCAGATCATCGTAACTTGGATAAGGGCTGTCCTTGTCTTTTTTAGCTAAAGCCTTTTCCTTTTTCTTTCGTTGATCTTCTAGTGATTTATATTTTTCATTATAATAAAAAGTAATAATCGCTTCGGGACCAAGGTTTTTTGCACTATAAAAATTGTCACCCTGAAAGGACTTACCAGGTAAGCCAAGCGGCATACTTTTCTCCCAAACGAGGGCATCTCGAATAGGGTAAATGGTAGCAGTCAGTGGTTTAGCTTCATTTTCAATTGACCTTAAGGCGCTGTAATCGTCCATTACATAAAATCCCCTTCCAAAAGTTCCCAGAACAAGATCATTTTCTCGCTCTTGTATAGCAATATCTCTGACAGCAATTGTTGGCAATCCATTAGCTAGTTTTTTCCATCGTCCACCAGCATCTGGTGAGAAAAACACCCCGAACTCTGTTCCACAAAAGATTAAGCCAGCATCAATGTGATCTTCTTCTATGGCATAGACCGAACCCCTTTCAGGTAGGTTATTACCAATAGCTGTCCAAGATTTTCCCTTATCAGAGGATTTGAAAATATAGGGTTTAAAATCTCCATACTTATGATGGTTAAAAGCGGCATAGATTACATTAGCATCATGACGCGACAAGTAAACATTATTTACATAAGATTGAGTAGGTGCGCCAGATATATGCTCAACTTTACGCCAGGTTTTCCCAGCATCCTCCGTTATTTGGATCAAACCGTCATCCGTACCAATAGCGATTAGATTAGGATCAATAGGTGATTCGGATAAAGCTACAATCGTCCCATAAGGAGAAGTAGATCTATTTTTCATAACCGCATCAATGCTAACCACACGATCGTAAACTTTAAGCTCATTACGATTGATCTGCCCAGTGATATCCTCACTAATCACTTGCCAGCTATTACCATAATCATCCGATTTAAAAACTTTATTGGCTGCAAAGTATAATCGTCCCTTAGCATGCTTACTGACAGCAAGCGGTGCATCCCAATTCCAGCGATAGGCGTTTTCTCCTTTCCGGGGCTGAGGTTGAATACCTAATTCTTCGCCACTTTTGCGATCATAGCGAACCAAGACCCCATATTGGGATTGAGCATAAACGATATCTGGATTGTCAGGGTCAATTTGAGTTTCAAAACCATCACCGCCATGTGTGATGAACCAATCCTGATTGGTGAT
Source organism: Saprospiraceae bacterium (assembly GCA_965277415.1). Taxonomy (GTDB): domain Bacteria; phylum Bacteroidota; class Bacteroidia; order Chitinophagales; family Saprospiraceae; genus JAHDHW01. Next base: position 2,701 of record CBDICS010000054.1, on the reverse strand, counting down.
CCCGTGATCTGTATTTACCCTTGACGGTCCACCGATACTAAAGTTATCTTGTGTACCACCATATATATTGTAAAAAGGAAGATCATTGTCGACAGCTACTTTATAAAACTGAGTAACCGGTAGATTAGCTTTGAAATCCCAGTGTTTGGCAGCATCAAAGGTTTCATAAATCCCGCCATCACAGCCCACCAACCAGTGTTTATTATTATTAGGGTCAATCCACATACTATGGTTGTCGACATGCTTGGTATCTTCACCCGCATTATTAAAAGATTTTCCACCATCATAAGATACTTGTAACCAAGTGTTCATAGAATAAACAGTATTGGGTTCATGTGGATCCGCGATAATTTCCTGATAATAATTTCCACTACTGGAGTAACCGCTCCGCTTTTCCCAACTGGCACCACGATTGCTTGTTCGATAAAAACCACCTTTTCCTTCTGCTGCTTCTACAATAGCATAAATGATCTCCGGATCAGCCGGAGAGATAGAAAGCCCAATTCTGCCCAACTCCACTTTGGGTAAGCCTTTATTGATTTTAGTCCACGATTTTCCACCATCTGTACTTTTATGCATCCCTGAGCCAGGGCCGCCGCCAACATAAGTGTAGACATGTCTTCTCCGTTGAAGAGCTGAAGCATAAAGTACATCAGGGTCTCTTGGATCCATGACGACATCATTTACACCCGTATGTTCATCTATGGTCAGTACGGCTTCCCAATTTTTTCCACCATCAGTAGATTTATAAAGACCACGATCCCCTCCTTTACTCCAAAGCGGGCCAATAGCAGCGACAAAGATCACATCAGAATTTTCGGGATGAACGATGATTTTTCCGATATGCTCTGAGTTCTTGAGTCCCATATGCTCCCAGGATTTTCCACCATCTATCGACTTATAAACACCATCGCCGTAAGCAACGGAGCGTTGATTATTATTCTCACCCGTTCCTACCCAAACCACATTGGGATTATTAGGATCAATCGTTACACAACCTATAGAATAAGAACCCTGTCCATCAAAAATCGCTTGATAACTTACCCCATTATTAATGGTTTTCCAAACACCTCCCGAGGCAGTGGCAACATAATAAATAAAGGGATTATCTGGATGTAATGCAATATCTGCAATTCTCCCAGAAGTTAATGCCGGCCCAACAGACCTCCATGTTAAACCGCTAACTGAAACAGAATCAAGTGGCTGTTGCTCCACTTTTGTTTCCTTTTTTCCTTTTTTCCTTTTTTGTGCCTCAAGCACATTACAGCATAGGAATAGTATTGCAATTAAGAGTAGGGTGATTTTCTTCATTTGAATGATTTTTATAAAAATTCGAAAGTGAAGATACCTAATTCTTAAAAGTTGTCAAAAGAGTAAAATGTTAAACAACCATTTGATAGATATAAGCTGTACCTAATCTTTAATTTTTAAAAAGGATTCTACTTTTTTAATTCCTTGGTCATTATAGAATTGAATGAAATATTTCCCAGCGGCCCAGTTAGAAATATCAGCTTGGAAAGAAGCTGTAGTGATTACTGTTTTCATGACAATTTGCCCATATTGATTATAAAAGACAGCTGTATTCCCTTTTCCATTTTGAATAGTTAAACTCCTCGTGACAGGGTTAGGGAATAGAAAAAGCTTCTCTTCATTTTTTAAAGAAAGCATATCAATTGCTCTAACTTCTGAATATTCAAAAGCCCCATCATAGTCTACCATTTTTAAGCGATAATAATATTGATCCCTTATTAGTTCCGAATCGAGAAAAGTATAAGATTGACTTTGTTGGGAATTATGATAGCTAGTTATTCTACCGATGGATTCAAAGGTAGATCCATCAACACTTCTTTCGATTTCAAAATGAGAACTATTGATCTCAACAGCGGTAGACCAGTGTAAGTGGACTTTATTTTGATTCAAACTAGCTTCAAAAGATATTAATTCAATAGGTAAAGGGGCACTTAAGGTGACTGCTTCAAACATTTCATAACCGTTTCCATCTTTTATAACAGTCCAGTAAGTACCTGCTGATAAACCAATAAATCGAGGAGGTAAAGGAGAAGAATAAGTATAGCCACTATCAATACTGAATTCAAAAGGAGAAGTTCCTGCTGGCGACCCAAATAATATTTCACCATCTGATGCAGCATTGGAGGTAGGGCCTGTGGCCATTCTGGTAGACACGGCTCCTAAAACAGTTAGGTTGATTGTATAAGCCGTATCGCAAGTCATTGTAGTAACCGTATCCTGATAAGTTCCGTCAGTGTTAATAAGCGAGCCGCTTGGTGAGGTATATGTTCCGTTAGAAGTAATTGTAAGGGTATCGTAAGCATAAGCATAATCACAACTTCCATCATTTACTTCTGCTAGAGCGTTGTAATTGCAGGAAAAAGGATCTGTACATCCTTCTACCGGACCATCTGAACAATCGGTAGATGCAGTTGATTCAGGGCAGTTAGACAGTGATCTGAAGGTATTATCCAAGACTGTTCCTTTAAAGCACCTCGGAATATAGGGGTAGTTATCTGTCAATACATAATAATAGGTTCCCCCAGGGTAATCAGGCGTTTTTCCCCACCTTCCATTGCAGGAGTCTAAGGTGGTAGTGGTGTATTCATAATCTTCATAATACAATCCAGTATAAGCTCCATCAGGTGCATCATAACCATCCCCAGGACGTGTTCCTGATATGAGAGAATAG